>JAFEBS010000003.1:0-75599 GCA_018242525.1 Planctomycetota bacterium
GATGCAGAATGATTACTGACGGGCCGAAGCCCCCCCGACGAACGGCCTGACATCATTCACTCCTTCAACCCTCAGACGCCACCACAGTTGCTCGGACCCGCCTTTCAAATCTCCAGCCCTTTTCAGCAATGCCGAGCGACCGGAATTCTCGTGCCGGCCCGTTTGTGCGATTGTGGCTTCCAGTGATTGCTGAAACAGACGAACTGTACAGTCACCCTCAAATTACGGAGCAGTGTTGACTGCCGAACCACAAATCGCGTCATCAGCCGAAATTCAACCACCCCATCCTTGAGAAGTCCTGTATCCCCTGGATCGAAAAGTATCCGCAGGATCGCTCAACAGTTTCCCAAAGATCAGTAGCCGTGGCGGGCCATCGTTGGTAAGCTCCCGTCGCCGCAGACGAGGCAGAGTCGGTGAGTTGGAGAGCTTGTACGGGCTGCCTCAGTTGGAAAATGCGTTTCCAGTCACGAACTCATCTTCCCCAGTCTACCCAATTCATGACGAACTTTCTCGGTCCCGTCGATTATCTGGTCGTCATCGCGTATCTGAGCGCGACGATGGTGATTGGGTTTTGGGTCGGAAGTTACGTTCGCAGCGGGTCCGACTTCTTCTTGGCCGGGCGATCCCTGCCGTGGTGGGCGATTGGGATGTCCCTGGTCGCCACGGATATCGGCGGGACGGATCTGGTTGGCGTCGGTGGGGATTCCTACCGCTATGGTCTGGTGATGGGGAATTTCGAGTGGATCGGCTGCATCCCGGCGATGCTGGTCGCCGCATTTGTCTTTATCCCGCACTTGTGGCGCTGTGGCGTCACGACGGTTCCTGAATATTTGGAGCGGCGTTTCAGTAATCAGTTGCGGACGGTCGTCGCCGCCTGCTGGCTGCTGCTGATGGCCTGCAACCTGGGAGTGATGCTGCTGGCGGCGGCGAAGTTCATGCATACGCTTGCCAACTGGGACATGACCGTGTCGATCCTGGTCACCGCCCTGCTGGTGGGAACCTATACCTGGTCGGGAGGGCTGCGGGCTGTCGTCTATACGGATCTGCTGCAGGGAATCGTGATGATCGGCGGTTGCCTGCTGGTCCTGTTCATCGGGATCGCCGACCTGGGTGGTGTGGAACCGTTTGTCGACAAGGTCCACGATGCCGTCCATGCCCGGGAGCGGCGCGAACGTCTGGCCGCCGATGGAGTGGACTCGAACGCGACGCCGACTCGACGCCCGAAGGATCAAAAGTCGCACCATCTGTCATTGGTGCAGCCGATCGACAGTTCCTCGCCCGGCCCCTGGCCCGCCATCCTGTTTGGACTGGCCCTGATTGTCAGCCCGGGCTATTGGATTGGGAACCAGTGTATCGTTCAACGATCGTTGGGAGCGAAGTCGGAGTACGAAGCGAAAGCATCGTACGTCTATGGCGCAGTTCTGAAGAACATGATCCCGTTCCTGGTGGCGATTCCGGGACTGATCGCCATGGTCAAATTCCCCAACCTGGGTCACGAACATGCCGACAAGGCGTTGCCACTGCTGGTCGGAAGTCTGTTGCCCGAGGGGCTGCGCGGGATCTTCGTGGCCGCCTTCCTGGCAGCACTGATGTCCAGTGTCGATTCGTATCTGAACGCGGCCACGACGATTTACGTGAATGATTTTTACCGTCGCTTCTACCGTCCAAACGCAGACGAGGGATTGATGCTGGAGGTGGGACGGTGGACGACAATCGGCTTCGTCCTGTGGGCGGTGTATTTTGCCTTTCAGTTGATGTCGTTCGGCGAAGGGATTTACACAATCTTCCAGACGCTGATGTCTTTCGTCACGGGGCCCACACTGGCGGTGATTCTGCTCGGCATGCTGTCCTCGCGAAATACGGCCGAAGGGGCCGTGGTCGGCTTCATCGGTGGCGTCATGACCTCGATCACGCTGTTCCTGTTGAATCAGCAGTTCATCGCCACCTGGCTGGGCGTCCACCCGCTGTTCCGGATCGGACAGGCCTACCTGTACTATTCGATCTGGGCCTTTCTGGCGACCGTCCTGCTGACCTGGTTATTCAGCTATTTCGCCAAGCCGGATGCTCCTGAAAAGCGGCGTTATTCCCTGTGGGAATGGAAACCGCTTGAGGAGGGGACGCCATGACGTTCCTACACTGGTTCGGTGACACGATCCGCGAACAATTGATGCGCGTCCCGCTGTGGGGAGCCCGCTGGCTGTTCATCGGCCTGCTGCTGTTGATGATGGGCTGGGTCGTGCAACTGCCGGCGTCGGCGGCCACGCCACCGGGCCGTCGCTGCGAATGGTACGAAGACCTGCGCATCTGGGCCTGGGTGGCTCTGATGTTCCAGGTGATCCTCTACAGCGTGTTCTAACTGACTCCGACGCTGCCAGCGTCGGGAGCAGGTGGTCACACTCTACAAAAGCTGCGGTTGGGCCGTTATCATCCCGCCTCGTTTGAACTGAATTCTTGAGGTGGATTATGACTGCGCCGGTACGGACCCGATTTGCTCCCAGCCCCACGGGGTACATGCATATTGGCGGCATGCGAACGGCCCTGTTTGTCTGGCTGTGGGCTCGGCATAACAATGGAACGTTCATTCTGCGGATCGACGACACCGATCAGCAGCGCAACGTTGAAGCAGCCCTGGCCCCGATTTTCCGGGCGTTTCGGTGGCTGGGGCTGAATTGGGACGAGGGTCCGGAAGTTGGCGGGCCGTTCGGGCCGTATTACCAGTCCCAGCGAACTCACCTGTATCAGTCCGCCGTCGACAAGTTGATTGCCGAAGGCAAGGCGTACCGTGACTATGACACGCCCGAGCAGATTGCTGCCGATCGCGCGTCGGCTGAGGCGGCGAAACAGCAGTTCGTCAACATCCGTCGATCACTCGATCTGACCGACGCTCAACGCGCCGCGCTGGACACCGAGGGCCGGCCCCATGTTGTACGGTTCCTGGTCCCCCGCGATCAGAAGGTGGCAATCGACGATGCCGTGCGCGGACACGTCGAATGGGATGGAGCGTTGATGGTCGACCCCGTGATCATGCGGAGCAACGGGACCTTCCTGTACAACTTCGCGACCGTCGTCGACGATGCGCAGATGCAGATCACGCATGTGATCCGTGCCGAGGAGCACCTGACCAACACTGCCGCTCAAACACTGCTGCACCAGGCACTGGGGCACACGCCCCCCGTTTTCGCTCATATCCCTTTTATCACGGCACCCGGATCCACGAAGAAACTCTCCAAACGCGATATCGACAAGATGCGAACCAGCCCCCAATTGAAGAAGTTCTTTGAACGTGCGGACGAAGTCTTCCCTCAATTGGGTCTGGGGGATTCGAAAACGCTGAATCCCGTGATGGTCGAGTACTACGAACGCATGGGCTATCTACCTGCTGGTATCCTGAACACGCTGTCACGCCTGGGCTGGTCACTGGACGACAAGACCGAATTCCTGTCACTGGACACCGTGATCCAGAACTTCACCCTGGATCGCATAGTGAAGGCGCCGGCCGGACTGGATCCGGAAAAGCTGCAAAGTTACCAGCAGTACTGGATGAACCAGTTACCTCTGGACGACAAGATCGACGGGTGCCTGCCGTATCTGCAACAGACAAAGCAGGTCCCCGAAACGGTCGACGCAGCGACTCGTATTGTGATCGGCCAGGTCATTGCCGCCGTCGCGGACCGGTTGCGCGTGTTCAGCGACATCCTGGATTACAAGGAATTCTTTGTCGCCGACCAGGATCTGGTCTACGATGAAAAGGGATTTAAACAGCGGTTGGCGGATGCGACCGAGGCACCGGGGCTGTTGAGATCATTGCGTGAACAGTTGCTGACTGTGGAACCGTTTGACTCGGCGACGTTGGATCGGCTTGTCCATACGTTCGTGGAGACGAACGGCATCAAGATCGGCCAGATCGTCCATGCCCTGCGCATCGCGACGACAGGTCGTACGGTGGGAGTGGGCTTGTTCGACGCAATGGCGATCCTGGGCCGGGACCGCTGCGTCAGCCGGATTGACAGGGCATTGGGTAAGCTGGGCTGACAACACCCGGGATACGACCATGGAAGCTGCAAACGAGTCCGTTCACCCAGGTGCCGCTCGAATCCGGCGCGCGCTGCTGACGGTGGTCGCTGTTCTTGGCGCCGCGGCAGTTTATGTGGTGTACGACCAAATCAGCGTGCGGATTACCTTCAGCAATGACTCGTCAACACCTCTTTGGATCAAGCATTCTTATGTCGATGCCAATCTGCAAGGTGGCCGCGCGGAAATGCCAGCCATGGTGCCGCCAGCAGTGACCTTGTTCAATGACGTGAAACTTCCACCAGAACGCCAAATCAGTACGACCTACCGCACGATTCACACGAAGGCCCTGCACTCATCGATCGGCATACTTCAGCAGGTTCCTGATGCAAAGGACTCGTCCAATTTCATCCTGAGTGAAATCAGTAACCCGCGGATATCAACCCTTGTCGAATGGGGATACCACATCACGGTTGATTCGAATCTCAGGATCAGCCGCGAACCGTCCACTCTACGGCACTGGTTCAACTCGAGTCTCAGCTGGATGCCGCGTAAGTGGTGATGCACGGTCAAAACCCGCTGGTCGGCGGCGGTGCTGTACCACCTTGTTGAGCTGCACTTGCCTTGGGTTCTGTTTTTGTGATTTGAAAATGTTCCAGCATCATCGGAATCCGCTCGACCATCTTTTCCTGTGCTGAGATGTTTTCCGGCAGCACGACCAGAACGTAGGCCTGGATGTTGCCATTCTGTTTGCCGAACATCGTGAAGGTGTAATTCACGGTTGATTCGCGTTCCGTACCCGGCAGAGTGATCGGCTTTGGCGGAAAGGTGTAAACTTCATACTGGGAGGCGGGCAGATATCCCCCCGGTTTCGGATGCAATTCAATATCCGGGTTTTCGAGCTTTTCCGGAGGGATGTGGTTTTCCAGAGCGTCGCCCATCAGAGTGAGGATCGACGTCTTGTACTCCAGCGCTTCGGCCGGGTTCTCACCCAGAAATTTCCAGTAGTTTGTCAGGATGTAAATGTATGCCTTTCGACTTTCCGTCGAACCGTCAGAAACCGAAACGTTGAACGGGGCTTCCCAGGCTGCGACGAGTTCATCGTGGGGGAACAATAGATTCATGTACGTCGGCTGGCGGGGATCAACCGCCGGCATCTCGACCGTACCATCTTCCAACTTGACGGGAACTGGATTCGGAATCTGCTGAAATTGCCTGGGTACCCGCATCGATTCGACGATCCGGCCGTCCGACCACTTCGGAGCCAGATTCTGTTCGATCCGGTCCAGGTAGCTGTAATAATCCCGGGACTGCTTCAATCGTGCTTCGTACTGATCAGCACCGCACCCGAGGACGCCCAGGATCAGCAGGGAACAGAGTCCCATCCCTCGTATCGACGCGGACGATTGAAACAACAGCATGCTGAGAATTCCTGGATTGAAGAACCGATGCTGACGGGTGGCTCGTCCCGTTCGGCAGGCGGAGAATTGTCCCCAAACCGGCGCTTGAGGTCAATCGGGGGGAATGTTTGACCTCGTTCACTTTGGAGGAACTACTTGCGCTTCCGACCAGGTCGATCGGGAGGCTCCCCCTTTCGATCCGGGGGACGATTCAGCCAATCGTCCAGATCTGCCCCCTGATTCAGATGCTGCTGTAACTCGTCAATCGACTTCTGCCAGGGATCACCGGCCGCGCTCTCGGCGCCAGAATCTTCACTTTTGGCGATTGCGTCGACGTCGATGGCTCCGAATTCACCCATCCAATAGGTCACATCTTCGCCAGAGCCCGCCGCTGTCGGCTTCGAGGGCGCTGGGCCGGTTTTTTCAACTGCGGCAGTCCGCGCGCGTGCTGCCAGTTGCTGCAAATAGACTTCGCTGTCAACGCTTTCCGCCCGGCGCTGCCTGGCCGCTTTCTGCAATCGATGATCACTGGAAACAATCAACAACTGACTCGGTGCCGTATGAGCATCAATCAGCGCCTCGATCAGCGAATCCGCATCATGGCCCGGTTCGGCGAACTGAATGCGGATTTCAGCATGCCGGTAATGCCGCTCCAACCCGGACGGGGCTTCCATTGCATCGAAGACCACAGTACACCGCAGTCGTTCTTCGGCGGTCAAGGCGTTGGCCAACCGGACCAGCAATCGATGCCGCTGCCGTTGCAGGTCGCCGGGGGCATATCGCGCCTGCGACAACCCGGCCGCGTGCATCAGGTTGTAGCCGTCAATGATCAGAAACAACGCGGCCATTTCGGAGACTTTCCATCCGCCAAATCCGCAGGGCTGCAGCAGCGACCGTTTCCGCGATCAGTCGGCACCCGCGCGATATCGCACTTCGCCATTATACGCCACGGCCCGCACCTGGCCCTGCACAGTCCAGCCCGCGAAGGGATTGTTGCGACTCTTGGACCGAAATCTGGATGGATCGATGGTCCAGGTTCGCTGGGGATCAATCACGGTCACATCGGCCGCTGCCCCAATCGCCAGTGTTCCAATGTCACTCAATCCCAGGATTCGAGCCGGCCCCGTCGTCAGGCGGCTGATCAGTTGCGGCCACGTCAATCGCCCTGGTTCGATCAAAGTCTTCACGCACAGCGGAAGCAGTGTTTCCAGTCCCGCGATACCGAACGGGACCAGGTCCAGTTCCCGATCTTTCTTTTCGGACGCCCACGGCTGATGATCCGATGAGATCGCATCGACCGTCCCATCGACCAGGCCCTCGATCAAGGCCGCGACGTGGTCGGGGCTGCGCAGCGGGGGGCGCACCTTGAAGTTGGAATCGTAGTTCTGCATGTCGGCGTCGGTCAGAGCCAGATGATGCGGCGTGACATCGCACGTCACGGCAATCCCTCGCTGTTTCGCCCGTCGCACCTGTTCCACGGCTCCGCGCGTGGACAACGACATCAAGTGAATTCGGCCCCCCGTGAGTTCGGCCAGGGCGATATCACGGCCCACAATGATTTCCTCGGCCGCCGCCGGCATCCCGCGCAGTCCGAGCAATGTCGAATAGTAGCCTTCATGCATCACGCCGCCGGCGGTCAGTGTGGGATCCTGGGGATGGACGAAGATTGGCCGGTTGAACATGCGGGCGTACTCCAAGGCCCGCCGCATGATCTCGGCACTGCCGATGGCCGATTTGGAATCTGTGAACGCCAGGGCTCCGCTGCGCGCCAGCTGGCCCAGGTCCGCCAGTTCCTCGCCCGCGTGACCACGCGTGACGGCACCGAGCGGGTGGACACGGCAATTCGCCGCTCGCTTGGCCTGCAAGACAACGTATTCAGCGGCGGTGGCATTGTCGACGATCGGCAGGGTGTCGGGCAGGGCGGCAATTCGTGTGAATCCGCCCGCCAGCGCGGCTGCGGTCACAGTCGCTGTCGTTTCGTCTTCTTCGTACCCCGGGTCACGGACTCCGACATGCGTATCGATGAAGCCCGCGCAGACGATGCACCCCGCAGCATCGAGCACCTCGTCGGCGTCGTTGAACCCGGAGCCAATCTCGACAATCCGGCCATCGCGCACCAGAACATCACCGGTCTGGTCCAGGTTCCGGCTGGCATCGATTACCCGTCCGCCACGAATCAACAAGCAAGCCAATTTCAGTCTCTCAATTCCCGTGGGTCACGTCCAGCTGATCTTCAAGTCTGGCTGGCCTCGTGCAACAGTGCCAGGCCGGCCATCCGGATGAACAGTCCGTTGGTGACCTGATCCAGGATCACGCTGCGGTCCCCGTCGGCCACATCCGGCGTCAATTCGACTCCGCGATTGATCGGGCCGGGAGCAAGGATCAGCACATCCTTGCGTGCCCGCCGGACTCGATCGCCATTCATTCCGAAAAAGTGAGCGTACTCGTAAATCGACGGGAAGAACGCGCTGCGTTGCCGTTCCGCCTGGATTCGCAACAGGTTGATCACATCGGTCCGCGGAACGACGTCATCCAGATTGTGACTGACCTCCACCCCCAACCGTTCGATTTCAGGCGGAATCAGCGTGGCGGGTCCGCAGACGATGACGCGCGCCCCCAGGGTCGTCAGTCCCCAGATATTGGATCGAGCCACCCGGCTGTGCAGGATGTCGCCCACCAGTGCCACCGTCAGGCCCGCAATCCGGCCTCGGTGCTCGCGAATGGTATAGATGTCGAGCAATCCTTGTGTCGGATGTTCGTGCGTTCCATCGCCAGCATTGATAATCCCGGCGTTCAGGTGCCTGGCCAGATGATGCGGTGCTCCGGACGAACTATGTCGCACAACCATCTGGCTGACCCCCATCGCTTCGATGTTTCGAGCGGTGTCGATGAAGGTCTCGCCCTTGGAAAGGCTGCTGCCAGAGGCGGTAAAATCGACGGTGTCGGCCGACAGTCGTTTCGCCGCCAGGCTGAAACTGGTTTTTGTCCGGGTGGACGGCTCAAAAAACAGATTTCCGACGGTGACCCCTTTCAGGTGGTCCAGTTTCGTGTGACCGGCGGCGTGCAATCGCTTGAATTCCGCGGCGCGGTCGAGAATCAGGTTCAATTCTGCGGCTGAAAGCCCCTGTAATCCCAGCAAATGCCGACGATTCCAAACCAAGGGCGCGGTCGATGACGGGGGAGTGAGTGTAGGCATGGCGAGGATGCTATCAACGACACGCGGCATTCGTCAATTTGGTGAGGCTCGGGAGGGCTCAGGAGTGTCGTTTGCGGTCGATGCAGGCGACGTGAGAATCAGTCCAATAAACAAGTCCTTCTCCTCCTCAGTGCCCTCCGTGACTCCGTGGTGAAACCTCGTCGGAGAATAAACCTGCACCACGGAGTCACGGGGCACAGGGAATACGCCACCCAAACTGTTTGCATGAGAATGGACTCGAAGGTATCGTCTGCGACAGGAACTGTGAACCCTGCCAGTGTGCCGAGGATGGATTCAGGAAGTGGGAGGACAGAGTCGATCTCACAAACTCCCCCGCATCGTCAGTCATCATGGAATTACGCGCATTTGCCGAACGAGTTCTTCTGTCGGATTCCCTGGACCTGAAGCTGGAGCGAGTTCGGGACGAATTCACGGACGATTCTCCCGGGGCTGAATTGCGACTTCAAGAACCCGTCCGGCCCGCTGAATTGAAGTTTGCGCCCCGGCGGGCAGCACCTGCGATGCCGCATCCCGACACGTTCACGGATCCGCGGCGCCGGGCGATCGCTCACCACATCATGGCGAATCACGAGCTTCAGGCGCTGGAAGTGATGGCATGGGTGCTGCTCGCGTTTCCGCAGGCACCACGCGAATTCCGCCTGGGGGTGGCGCACGTCATGCAGGATGAACAGCGTCATACGCTGATGCACATGGAGCGCTCCGCCGCGCTGGGATTAAAGTTTGGGGAACTTCCCGTCAATTGCTACATCTGGAAAAAGGCACTTTCGTTTCAGTCTGTTCTGGAATACCTGGCCGGATTACCGCTGACATTTGAAGGCCGAAACCTCGATCACACGCTGGAATTTGAAGAGTACTTTCTGAAGGCGGGCGACCCCAAGAGTGCCGCCATCATGAAGGCGATTCATCGAGACGAGATTTCCCATGTGGCATTCGGGCTGGAATGGCTCCGCAAGTTGAAGCCGCAAGACCAGTCTGAATGGGATGCGTACGTCGCACATCTGCACTACCCACTGCGTCCCGACAAATCGATCGGAGACGTCTTTCACCTGGAACCCCGGTTGGCGGCGGGGATGTCTCAGGAGTTCGTGGAACGATTAAGACACGGCTCGGCCGGTTCGCACGATTGTGTCGACGGTGCCGAGTAAATCGACTGCAGGCCGCGCGAATGCCACTTGCCTTTGCACCGTGTTGGACTAGGTTTGCGGAGTGGTGTTCGATGAAACAGGCGACACGACAGAAGTCAGTCCCGTTCATGTGCCTGACTGTGCTCACAGGATGTGTATTCGATTATGACAATGAAATCTCCAGGATCGACGACGGATTCGGGTGGAGCGCCGCTGCGCGACCTGAGCCAGTTGCTGGCCGAGTTTGGCATCCAGCCAAGTCCATCGACCAGGAATGAATCTGCCTCGGTTGAAGTCCCGGCGCATTCGCCGTCGGAACGCAGTGGTTCCGCACCCTCGAATCCCCCCGGGATCACTTCCTGGCTTCCGAAACGACACGTGCCGGACGCGGCGCGGGGTGATTCGCAACTGGTCGCCCTGTTTGATCGCGTGGAAGCGCTGCTGGGCGCTCCGACAGCCTCGTCGGAAGAACCCTGGTTTCCTCGTGTTCCCGAGCGACTGGAGGAAACCGGACTGAGCGCCGGCGATATCGAGCGACTGATCCTCAAATTCCTGCTGGCGCGTGGTTCTGCCACCGGTCGCACGGTCGCCCAGCAGACGCGCCTGTCGTTTGGAATTATCGATCCCATCCTGCGGGCGCTGAAGTACGATCAGTTGCTCTCATTCGTCGGCACCGCCGAAATGGGGGATTACGAATACGCGATCACAGAGATGGGCCGCGAACGCGCCAGACGGTATGTTGAAGAATGCACGTACTTCGGCGCCGCTCCTGTGGGACTGCGCGAGTACCTGAAGGCGATGGAAGTCCAGAGCATCGGTTTGCAGCAGGTGACCGAACGGGATCTGAAAGAAGCCTTCTCGGACCTGTTGATCGGCCCCGACCTGCTGGACAGCCTGGGTCCTGCCATCAATTCCGGCCGCGGCATGTTCCTGTTCGGCTCCCCCGGGAATGGCAAAACCAGTATCGCCGAGCGGATCACCAAGTGTTTCGGCAGCACGATCTGGATCCCTCGCGCGTTGGGGATCGATGGCGATTTGATTCGGCTGTACGACCCCGGGATTCACGAGGAAGTTCCCATTGAAGCCGGGGAAGGACTGTTCGATCTGACCGGAGTCGACCCACGCTGGATTCGGATCGTCCGCCCCACGGTGATCGCTGGTGGCGAATTGACGATGGAGGAACTGGAAGTCTGCCAGAATCAGCAGACCAAGGTCTGCGAAGCCCCTCTGCAGTTGAAGAGCAACTGCGGAACGCTGGTAATTGATGACTTCGGACGCCAGCGGATGCCCGTCAGCGAACTGTTGAACCGTTGGATCGTACCGCTGGAAAAACGCTACGACTTCCTGAGCCTGCCCAGCGGGAAGAAGATTCAGGTGCCGTTCGACCAGTTGATCATCTTTTCGACAAACCTGGAACCGCGGGACCTGGTGGATGGGGCCTTCCTGCGCCGGATTCCGTACAAGATCCAGGTCCCTGATCCCACAGAGGAGGAATTCCGCGAGATCATTCGGCGGCTTTCTCCCCGCATGGGATTTCAACTCGATGAAAGTGCCGTGGATCACCTGATCCAGAAGCATTACCACGCGGTCCAGCGGCCGTTCCGTTCGTGCCAGCCGCGCGACCTGCTGCAGCAGGTCCGCAACTACTGCACGTACAAGCAGCAGACCCGACATATGACCCCGGAAGCATTCGACTTCGCGGTCGCCAATTATTTCTCGGTGCTTTAATGCCACGGCACACCGTCAAGCGTGGTTTCCCTGAATCGCAGTGAGCGTCTACAATCCGCACGTCGGTTGTCGCCTCCACTTTTCAGTTCCAGAATTCCAGATCCACGTCTTGACCTTTGCTGCGGAGCCGCACTTGGAAAGTCATCCGTTTCGCCTGATCCGGAACATCGGACGCACCAGTGAAATCGTGACCGTGCTGCTGAATCACGGATTCAGCGACCTGGTCGATCGTATCGGCCTGCGTTCGGTCTGGTATCGATCACGGCAGATCTTTTCGCGGAAGCCGCACGAGCCAGCCCGGCATGTGAAGATGGTCGAACGGATCCGGGTGGCCCTCGAAAGCCTGGGGCCGACCTACATCAAGTTCGGGCAGGTGATGAGCACCCGACCCGACCTGGTCCCACAGGAAATGCTGAAGGAGTTGAAAAAGCTGCAGGAGCGGGTCCCGCCGTTTCCCTCCAGGGAAGCCGTGGAACGACTGGAAACGGAATTGGGGGCACCTGTTTCCGAATTGTTTGCCAACTTCGACGAAACTCCGCTGGCGGCAGGCTCCCTGGGCCAGGTGCATCGCGCGGTCCACTTTGACGGCACGCCGCTGGCCGTCAAGATTCGCCGCCCCGGAGCGGTCCGAAACGTCGAACGCGATCTGGCGCTGATGTACGAAATCGCCGTCCTGATCGATCGGAACATTGCCGAGGCCCGTATTTTTGATCCGGTCGGACTGGTCAACCACTTCGCCAGATCGATCCGCCGGGAACTGAACTTTGCCCGTGAAGGCCGTACGATGGACGAGTTCCGCCGGCTGTTCCGGCAGGACGCGACGTTGTACGTTCCGACGGTCTACTGGGACCTGACCACCGAAGCCGTGTTGACGATGGAATACATTGATGGCCTCCGCATCGATGAACTCCCTCAACAGGCGGAATTATTTCGAGTACCAGCAGTTCCCGGTTCAACGACCGACGTCCCGGCGGCCATTCGCATCGATCCTGCACAGGTGGCCGCCAACGGGGCTCGCATCTTTATGAAACAGGCCTTTGAATTTGGCGTGTTTCACGGGGATCCGCACCCCGGCAACATCCGGATCAAGCGAGACGGAACCATCTGCCTGCTCGACTACGGCATGATCGGCATGCTCGATGAAAAGACGCGTGAGCAATTGATCGATCTGCTGGTGGCGATCAGCCGACAAAACGTCGACGCGGCGGTCAAGCTGGTCCTGCTGATCGGCGAGGCCTACACGGAAATCGACCGAGTACTGCTGCAGGTTGACATGCGGGATTTCATCGCGAACTACTACGGAATACCGCTGGAGCGGATGAATGTGGGGCGGCTGCTGTCAGATTTCGTTGGCATCCTGGCCAACCACGGGATTCGATGCCCCGGCAGCCTGATGCTGCTGATCCGGTCCCTGGTCACGCTGGAAGGGATCGGACGCGAACTGGATCCCGATTTTAATCTGGCTACGCATCTGCAGCCGTTCGTCGAACGGATGGTTCGACAGCGATTCCAGCCGACAAAGATTGCCGAGCGGATGCTTGAGGAAGCCCGGAAGATGGTAGAACTGGCCCACGAAATGCCGCTGTACGTGAATCGCACGATGAAGAAAATCAGTGAAAACGATTTACGAATTCAGCTGGAACATCGAAACCTGGATCACTTTATCATGGAAATGGAACGATCCAGCAACCGCCTGGTCGTGGGGATGGTCGTTGCGGCCTTGATCGTGGCATCCGCCTTGATCCTGGCGGGAAAAGTCAGTTCTCCCTGGATCAGCGTGCCGATGTATGTCAGTTCCAGCCTGCTGGCGATCTGGCTGGTGTTTGGTATCTTCCGCAGCGGCAGACTGTAGAACAGCAACGAGTTGGACAGATCAGTCACGCGGCCGCCCGGTGCCCGGATTTCAAATCAGGAACAAGAGGAACAGATTTCATGCGGCGGATCGTAGTCACCGGTGGTTGCGGCTTCATTGGATCCAACTTCATTCGTCTGGAGTTGGAGTTGGATCCCGAATTGTCGATCGTGAATATCGACAAACTGACCTATGCCGGAAACCTGGCGAATCTGGCGGACCTGCAGGGAAACGCCCGTTATCAGTTTGCGCGGGGTGATATCTGCGACAAGGACTTCGTCACGTCAGTCCTGCGGAGTGGCGACATCGACGCGGTTGTCAATTTTGCCGCAGAAAGTCATGTCGATCGCAGCATCCTGGATTCCTCGCCGTTCGTGCAGACAAACATCATTGGCACCCAGACACTGCTGGATTGCTGCCGTCTGCACAAGATCGGCCGCTACGTTCAGGTCTCAACCGACGAAGTCTATGGAAGCCTGGGCGATGATGGAAAGTTTACGGAAGAGACTCCCCTGGCACCGAACAGCCCGTATTCGGCGTCCAAAGCGTCGGCCGACTTGCTGGTGCGCGCTTACGTGCATACGTTCGATTTCCCGGCGGTCATTACCCGCTGCTCCAACAACTATGGCCCTTATCAGTTCCCTGAAAAGCTGATTCCGTTGTTCATCTCGAACGCCCTCAAGGATCAGTCACTGCCGGTCTATGGAACGGGGCTCAACATTCGAGACTGGATCCATGTGCTGGACCATTGCCGGGGAATCGACGCCGCACTGCGCCGGGGTCGCGTGGGCGAGGTTTACAATTTTGGCGGGAACTCGGAACTGACCAACCTGGATCTGACTTACGCCTTGCTGGATGCACTGGGCAAGCCGCGCACATTGATCCGGTATGTGGCCGATCGGCCCGGACACGACCATCGCTATGCGATTGATGCCACCAAGGCTCGACGCGAACTTGGCTGGGAGCCCCAGGCTGTTTTCGCGGCAGGACTGCGACAGACGATCGACTGGTACCTCGCCAATCCGGACTGGATCGCCAACATCAAGTCCGGCGAATACCGCTCGTACTACGAACAGCAATACGGCAACCGGCTGACCTGATGGGATCGCGGAGCTCGATGACCGGTACTGATTTGTTTTGATCCAGGATTCCCGAATTGCATGGAACTCCGATGCCGAAGAACACCGACCTGACTCATCCTCGCGACGAGATCATGCAGACCATGGAACGGATTTACCGTTACCGCATGACAACCACGTCAGGCGGCAATCTTTCGATCCGTGAAGCCGACGGCGACACCTGGATCTCGCCCGCCCGGATCGACAAGGGAAATCTCACCCGCAATGACATCGTCTGCGTCCATGCGGACGGTTCCGTCAACGGAACCCATCGCCCATCGTCCGAGTTTCCCTTTCACCGGGCGATCTATGCCTGTCGTCCCGACCTGCGCGGCATCGTCCATGCCCATCCGGTGGCACTGGTCGCCTTCAGCATCTGTCGCGCGCTGCCAAACACCCGGTTGTTCCATCAGGCGCACTCCGTCTGCGGCGAAACCGGATTCGCGCCGTATGCGCTGCCGGGAAGTGAGCGACTGGCTGACCATATTGCCACGGCGTTTGCCAGCGGACTGAATTGCGTGATCCTGGAAAACCACGGCGTCGTCGTGGGAGGTGACTCCCTGTCTCACGCGTATCAGCGATTCGAAGCCCTGGAATTCGCGGCGAAGACGATCATCAAGGCGCGGCTGCTGGGCGATGTCCGCTACCTGACCGATACGCAACTGGCACTTGCTGAACGTCGCAGCGTGAACCTGACCGCCAGCGAAGCACCATCAGCGTCCAGTACAGAGCGAGAGCTGCGCCGGCAATTGTGCGAGTTTGTCCGTCGCGGCTGTCGACAGCGTCTGCTGATCAGCACCGAAGGAAGTTTTTCCGCCCGCCTGGATGAAGATTCGTTTCTGATCACTCCCTCGCAACAGGATCGTTTCACTCTGGATGTGAATGATCTGGTCCTGGTTCGCGGCGACACATGCTCGGGTGACAGTCGGCCGAGTCGGGCGACACTGGCACACCGGGAAATCTACCGCCGTCATCCCGATATCAAGGCGGTGGTATTTGCTCATCCAGTCAATGCCACTGCCTTCAGTGTGACAAACGCCACTCTGGACGCCCGCACTATTCCCGAAAGTTATATCTTCCTGCGTGACGTCGCGCGTGTTCCGTATGGCATTCAATATCAACCAGACGGTCCGATCGCGGAATACCTTTCCGCCCGTTCTCCGGCGGCACTGCTGGAAAACGACGGCGTTGTGGTCGTTGGGACAAGCATTCTCGATGCGTTCGATCGACTGGAAGTCCTGGAAACCACCTCGGAAGCAATCATCAACAGCCGCCTGGTGGGTGACATCACCCCCATGACCGGTGACGTCATCGATGAACTGAAGGCCGCATTTCTGAAAGAGTGAATGCCCCCCTGATTCACATGGGCACGACCGCTGATCTCTGTGGGTTCTGTACGACATCCGCCCGGCTGGCGGTGGGGTGGACCGCCGCATCTTGCGACCGTGAAGGGAACGTGTCAAGCACCGCATCATCGTGACCAGGAACGGCCGCTCCAACCAATCCATACAGGTCTGACAGGCGGAATTTTACTCCACGATCAATCAGTTTGGTCCAGGCTTCCAACTTCTGTGCCGCGTCCGGTTCATCCGTTTCGATGACAAATCGAGGGCGGAATCCGGGAGCGGCCCAATTCCCCTTCTGAATGTTGATCTGGATGATCGAATCCAGCAAGTCGCTGGTCATCGTTTCCTCCAGCGCGGTGGCATCGCTCTTCAGGATCTGCAACAGAGTCTGTGAATGCAGGCTGGCAACGCCAGAACCCAGGCCGGTCGCCTCCGACTCGGACGACAGAATCTGACCGAGGATGTACCGTTTGATGCGATGCCCGAAGAACTCGGTCAACAGCGCATGCAACGTTTCGACACCTTGAAATCCTGGTGCGATCACTTCGACCCCGTACTGACCACCATCGGCCGGCGGCACCGGGACCAGGAGAATGTGCTCCTGACCGCTGTTGTAAGATTCCGCAGCGGCACGCGTTTCGTCGTGGGCCTGGGTGTTCCCCTGGGGATACTTCCACACCTGGATTCCCCCGGCCATCCGCTCCATGTACTCCATCAGGAACGACAGGGTCTCCTGCTTCTGCACCCATTCCCAATAGATAACCGACCGGATTCCGACGCCGTAGATCGAACCGGCACGCGCGCCATCTTCGTAGGCTGCGTCCTCAATTTGATGCTTGTGAACCAATAGTAACCGGCGTTCGGCGGGTGACAGGAAATATCCCATGCCAAAGTCCGTCGGCTCCACCCTCCAGCGACCGCCCACGACGTCGCCGGACTTGTATAGACTCCCGACCCGAATCCCCAGTTGTCCCTCATAGGCACCGGGAACCGCCGACGGACCCGGACGGTGCTGCCGAAAAACGAGCTTGTCGCCATTCAGTGGCTGCCAGCCCCAGTCGTCCTGATGCCGGGGAGTGGGCATGCAGACGCTGCGACCCGCTACGATCTGGGTTCCCCACCGATGCTGAATGCCGTACTTGCCGTACCAGATCGCATGCTGACAGTTCCGGCGATACTCCGTGAAATGGCTGATTCGTCGACAGATTTGTTCCAGCAAATCACAGAAGTCGCGTTGCGACGCTGACGAGTCCGCTTCCGGTTCAATATGCCAGTTCAGCATGGCCACCGAACGCTGCCGCGTGTCCAGGCATTCACGAATTCCAATGTCGCTGCGCATGAAGCGCGAGTTGTCGCGTGAGTTGATCAACGCTTCGTCCGAGTCGCGGTAGACCGACGCCAGGGACGTAAACCGATTCAGAAACGTATCCGCATGTCGCACTGGATACGGAACGTCTGCCCCTGTTTTCCAGTCGACGCGACCATCGGCCATGCGCCTGCCGAGCGTAACACCAGGAATCAGATTTGGCTGGCGAGTTTCCATTGAGAGCTCCCACGAAGCAGGAATGAAAACAGGCTGCAATCCGTCACACGCGGACTGCAGCCTGAGTGGTTCTCTGGGCGAATTGAACTTGAATTGTGAAAACGGTCAGCGTCGGGGACACGCCGTCTGCTGTCGGGCGGAAAGTCTACAGATCTGTCATACGACATCCCAGAGGAATCCTCACAGGATTCGAAAAGTTCCCATAAAAACTTCGCCTACCGCCGGCCCGACAACCGGTCGCTTTGAACGAGAACCCCATGTCGGGCCGGGGTGTGCTGACGACGCAGCGTGGACGGTGTCAGTCCCGACTGTTTCGCTTCCGAGAACAGGCCATAACGCAGGGCATCCACAGCATGGTCGTCGGCCTTCAAGACAGCATCGGGGGCGTCGCGTG
Organism: Planctomycetota bacterium; assembly: GCA_018242525.1. Classification (GTDB taxonomy): domain Bacteria; phylum Planctomycetota; class Planctomycetia; order Planctomycetales; family Planctomycetaceae; genus Schlesneria. The sequence continues at coordinate 17,734 of JAFEBS010000003.1, forward strand.
GATTGACGCCGGACTTGTCACTCCGCAGGCGTCGATAGGTCCGCATTTGCCGCATCAGGTTCGGGCACTTTTCCCGCAGGATGAACAACCGCGGGCGCGGCCGACCGTCTTCGAGAGCCAATGCCGGATCGGGCTTCAACAGCCACTTGATGTACTGGATCCCTTCCTCCACGGAATTCGCGGCCTGCTGACAATCAAAGCTGTCGTATCCCGGTGCGTGACTCTTGAACGTGCTGGCGATCCGGAGACAATTCGAGTTGGAGGGGTCTGCCCAGGTGGCTCCATAAAACGAACTTCCTCGCGGCCACGGATGCCGATCACTCACCGCTCGCAAATGGTCGATGACGCTGAACAGCGTTTGATTGGAATAGTATTCATCGTACACAAACCACTGCCCGACGCCGTTGCGACAGGCATACAGGCAGCAAAAGGCATTGTCGACTCCGAATCCCCAGTCAATCATCCGGCGGTGATGACAGCCCGGTTCGGCAACCCACCCTGATGGCAGACAGTGAATTGCCGGATCAAACTCGGGGTAGATCGCCCCTTCAAATCCCCCCCACAAACCACGCATGCGGACTCCGCGCATGGCATCGGGAATCATGCCAAAGAATTGATCGAACCATTGCTGTGAGACATGTCCTGCTTCGACGGCACATTCCGTATTCGCCCGATAGATCGCCCACCCCTCGGGCAGGCAGTTGTCTTCTTCCATCTCCTGCAGGCGAAAGGAAAGGGCCGGGTCGACCGGTGTGAATTCGGCGAGTTTGTTTCCCACAAACGAATACTCACGGCAGCCACGCAGGACTTCTTCCAGGATTTCCCACGGAAACTGTTCCACGAACAGAAACCCGCCAATCGATTCCCCCTGCATGCGCGAGCGTCCCTGATCATAAGACTTGAACACCAGTTGCCAGTTGCGACCCGGTGACTGCGGCCAGGATTTCAAGGGAACCGAAAACGGCCAGTTGTTACCCGGCTTGTACCAGCGGATCCGTTCCCATTCGACTTCTTGAGGTGGCAGGTGCCCCAACTGATCCAACTTTTCCTTCCAGCAGACGTTCATGGTCTGCTCGTAACTTTCCGCGATGATCCAGAAGGGAGTATCGCGGCGCGGGGGAGGTGTCGTGAGCAGAAAATCAACCACCTTGCGCAGGGCCACGGTCGAGGTTCCGGAACCGTTGCCACCCAGCAGAAACGTGACTCCGGGGTGCTGCGAATGCAGAAACGCCGTCTGCTCGTCATCTCGATCCGGTTGATCAGGGCGTGGACGAAACGTGTAGAAGGCGAAACGCAGTGGATCCAGTGGCATGGCGCGATCTCTCCGTGATCACGATGGAAGTCCAGCCTGCGGTGTACCGGGAATGACTTGCGAAGGTCAACGTGAGTCCGGTGAAGCTGCCCCAAAAAGTCGAAGATTTTCCGTGGAGGGAAACGCGAACCAGAGAGGGGAATGTCATCGCATTCTGCGACGCAAAAATGGCGTGCGGGGGAGCTTGCGCTCCCCCGCACAACCGAGACAGGGCCCCCGCCGGAACTGCGGGCCAACGCACCGACGGCGCAATCCTGTCACTTTCCATCAAAACGATTGCCCTCGATTCGAGAGCATCGACTGATCAATCTCACCCATTGCAGCATTGTAAACATGCACGAGCCGCAATAACAACTGTCTCCGAATTACTCAGTTTGCGTGATCGAATGATTCCGTCGCTGGACGTTCGTCGTCGGCCCGTTTCCGGGCGTTGTGGCCGGGTCTCTACCGGTCGTCGTGGCATTTATCTTCGACTCATTGTGGCAACTTCGATGTGACTTTTTCAGCGTGACGACAACTTTTGCGTACCCAAACTCGCGTTGATCCCGCAGTTTGCCAGTAGCCCGGGAAATCGGGCAGAATCAAATCATTGAACAGTGTTGCGTTGCTCGCAGCTTACGATGACTTTAGAATTCCGCCACGCTCGGGGCTCGCTCGGGGCTGCCGGGGTTTCGAAACGGACACAGAGTCATCGCTCTGAATCGTCCAGGTGGGTTTCCGAAACATCGATCACGGAGTGGTAGCATGCTGCGAACTGGTGTGGGGTTCCTGATTGCTTCGGTCTATGGGTCTGCCAGGCGGTTGACGGCCACTGTGCCATTACCACTCGCTCTGGCACTCGTCCTGCTGACAACCGCGTCAGCAGCCTTCGCAGGCGAAGCAGACCTGGCGATCCCCGACTTGCACGAGGGGAAATTCTCCTTCGGCGGCACACTGATCTCCGGTTGGAATTTGCTTTTCTACGGTGCCTTTGTGATTACCGGCACCTTGGGGATCAGTCTCTATCTGAAGAATCAGGTTCAACGACTGCCCGCACACAAGTCGATGCTCGACGTCGCAGAAATCATTTTCCAAACCTGCAAAACTTATCTGATTCAACAGGGAAAGTTTCTGCTGATGCTGTTTGCGATGATCGGCGCAGCGATGACGTATTACTTCCTTGTCCTGGAACAAAAGAGCTTCGCCACAGTCGTGCAGGTCCTGCTGTTCTCCGTGGTCGGCATGGGCGGTTCCTACTGGGTGGCCTATTACGGCATTCGCGTCAACACGTACGCGAACGCACGTACTGCATTTGCGTCATTACGCGGCCAGCCGTGGGATGTCGTTAATATTCCGTTGCAGGCGGGGATGTCGATCGGCCTGTTCCTGATCTCACTGGAACTGGTGATGATGGTCATCATCCTGTTGTTTGTTCCTCGGGAAATCGTCGGGATTTGCTTTCTGGGCTTCGCAATTGGCGAATCGCTCGGAGCATCCGCGCTGCGCATCGCCGGCGGGATTTTTACAAAGATCGCGGACATTGGTTCGGACCTGATGAAGATCGTCTTCAATGTGAAGGAAGACGATCCGCGCAATCCCGGCGTGATTGCCGACTGCACCGGCGACAACGCCGGTGATTCGGTTGGCCCAACGGCGGACGGTTTTGAAACCTACGGGGTCACTGGCGTGGCGTTGATCAGCTTCATCACGCTGGCCGTGAAGGATACCGACCTGCAGGCAAAGCTGATCGTCTGGATCTTCGCCATGCGATTCCTGATGGACTTCATGTCCGGGGTGTCGTACTTCCTGAATCAGGCCATTTCCAAGGCGAAGTATTCGGGCCTGAAGGAATTTGACTTTGAAGAACCACTGACGCGTCTGATCTGGATCGCCTCGATACTGTGTATTTCCACGTCGTACCTCATGAGCTGGCTGCTGTTGAGCAATCTGGGCGTCGGCGGAACCGCCATGCCGCACCTTTGGTGGCAACTCGCCTCGATCATCAGCCTGGGAACACTCGCCGCCGTGTTGATCCCGGAATTCACCAAGGTCTTTACCAGTTCCCATTCGAAACATGTTCACGAAATCGTCACTGCGTCGCGCGAAGGGGGGGCCTCGCTGACAATTCTGTCGGGGTTGGTCGCCGGGAATTTCAGCGCGTTCTGGATGGGGATGCTGATCGCCGGTCTGATGGGGGGAGCCTTCTTCGTCAGCACACTGGGCCTGGGTGCTGTGATGGGAACACATGCCTCGATTTTCGCGTTCGGTCTGGTCGCCTTCGGATTCCTGTGCATGGGACCAGTCACCATTGCAGTGGACAGCTATGGGCCCGTGACCGACAACGCCCAATCCGTGTTCGAACTCGCTCAGACCGAGCACATTCCCGGAATTCGCGACGAAATCAAGCGGGATTTTGGCTTTGATCCCGACTTCGAGTTGGGCAAGCATTACCTGGAAGCGAACGATTCTGCGGGCAACACGTTTAAAGCCACCGCCAAACCGGTGCTGATCGGGACAGCGGTCGTCGGCGCAACGACGATGATTTTCTCGATTATCCTGCTGCTGGACAAGGCGGGCCTGCTGAGCCTGAGCCTGACCGACGCACCCGTTTTGCTGGGCTTCATCTGCGGCGGGGCGGTGATCTTCTGGTTTTCCGGGGCATCGATGCAGGCCGTGACCACGGGCGCCTATCGCGCTGTTGAGTACATCAAACAAAACATGCGACTCGACAAGACCGAAGCGGATATTGAAGATTCCAAAACCGTTGTCAGGATCTGTACGGAATACGCTCAGGCCGGCATGTGGAACATCTTTATCGCCTTGATGACCATCACCCTGGCGTTTGCCTTCTTCGACCCCAACTTCTTCGTCGCCTACCTGATTTCCATCGCCGTCTTCGGGCTGTTCCAGGCGATCTACATGGCCAACGGGGGTGGGGCCTGGGACAACGCCAAGAAGCTGGTGGAAGTCGATCTGCGTGAAAAGGGCACTCCATTGCATGCTGCCACGGTGATTGGTGACACCGTCGGTGACCCGTTCAAGGACACAACCTCGGTGGCGCTGAATCCGATCATCAAGTTTTCGACGCTGTTCGGCATGCTGGCGGTGGAAATCGCCGTCAAGATGAAGCACGAAGCGGGCAAGGGATTCGACTCCACTCCATACTTCGGTGCGGCCATGCTGCTGGTAGCACTGGTTTTCGTCTGGCGGTCGTTCTACGCCATGCGGATTCCCGAACGAACGGCAACGTAATCCCGGAAATCATGGCGAGAACGACTCAAGAGCTGGAGGATGATTCCTCCAGCTCTTTTTTATCGCCAGATGCCATGCTTCTAATGACGTTTCTCCCCCGGCTTTCGATCCAGAAATTGCGATAAACCGTTGTTGATATCTGACGGCGATGGACGATATGCTGAAGCCCGCTCAGCAGCTGGACTTTGGCACTTCGCAGAAACAGGAAATTCGATGTTCAGGGTCACTGGAGAATCGGGAACGGACTGCGAGGGGTGGTCGCGCCGGAATTTTGTCCAGGCCGGGGTCCTGGGACTGGGCGGACTGTCGCTGCCAAGGTTTCTGGCAGGACAGGCACAGGCCGCCACCGGTTCCGGACCGATTCGCCCTGGAGCGGAAGGAACCAGCGTCATCCTGCTTTGGATGAGCGGCGGGCCGGGACACCATGAGACGTGGGATCCCAAGCCCAAGGCGGTCGATCAATATCGGGGCCCGTTCGGAGCGATCCCGACCGGTGTACCCGGAGTGCTGTTCAGCGACAGACTTCCCAAGTCGGCTCAAGTCATGGACAAACTGGCGATTGTGCGCAGTGTCCGACATGGCAGCGGTGACCACACCAAGGGAAACCACTGGATGTTGACCGGGTTTGAAGGTCCCGATTTCAACAAGCCCGACAACGAAATCCAGCGACGTCCGTCCATCGGATCCGCCGTGTCACGTTTACGGGGCCCGAATGCCTCGGGCATGCCCGCCTACGCGGCCGCACCGCATTTACGCGGCGGAACAGACAACCTGTTCCATTACGCCACCTACCTGGGCGGTGCCGCGAATCCGTTCGTTGTGAATTCAGATCCGAATTCGGAGAAGTACCGGGTCCGGGATCTGACCCTGTCGGGTGGCCTGACGTTCGATCGGCTGCGGGATCGCCAGTCGCTGTTGACGGCCATGGACAACCAGTTGCGCCAGGTGGAGCCGAACATGCGCGACATGGATTCCCATTACCACGCGGCGTTCGATCTGTTGACCAGTTCGCGCGTCCGGGAAGCCTTTGATATTTCCGCCGAGTCCGCAGCCGTTCGCGATTCTTATGGCCGGCATGAATTCGGCCAGAGTGCGCTGCTGGCACGACGACTGGTGGAGCGGGGTGTCACGTTTGTCACAGTGAACACTCAACCCTGGGATCATCACGGCACCGCGAACCGTTACGCCACGGCAGAAGGAGCAAAGCTGCTGCTGCCCCCGTTTGACTGCGCCCTGGCGGCTCTGGTGCGCGATCTGGTCGATCGCGGCCTGTACGAGAAGACCATGATCGTGGCGATGGGTGAATTCGGTCGCACCCCACGCATGAACGATGCCGCCGGTCGCGACCATTGGGGCCACACCTTCAGCGTGTTGATGGGTGGCGGAAAATTGCAGCAGGGCATCGTCGTGGGAGCCTCAGACGGGCAGGGGGCCTATGTCGCCGAACGCCCACTGTCACCGGAAGACATCGCGGCCACGGTGTACCATCATCTGGGCATCGACGGCCGTGCCGTCGCGTTCCCGGATCGTGCTGGTCGCCCGTTGTATCTTGTCGAAAACGGCGAACCGATTCGCGAATTGGTTGGCTCGACCTGACGCCAATCGGGTCAGACTCAAAATCGGGCCTTTGCAGTCCCCTCTTATCTCGGCCCTAGTTCCCACAGTTCGGCGGTTTGTCGCCAAGCCTGATGGGAGTTCCCGGTGAAACCAATTTGAAGAGGTCCTTGCCAAGGACCTGGTAGTGGATCAGCAGCGACTTTGAGATGCCGGGGTTGGGGTCCGGGAACTCAGACAGGATCCTGGCTTGTTCTTCAGGGGTCAGTGTCAGTTCATGTTCGTTGGCAAATCTACGGAACCCGCGGGTGACTTCCTGCCAGGTTGAAGTCTGATAGATGCCAGATCCACGCCGGACTTCTAACAGTTTGAATTCCCGCGAAGGTGTATTCGAAGACGGGGGCCCGGCCGTCGACGACGATGCCGCGATTCTCGCCGACGACTTGTGATTCTTCGACGTCGTCCAACTTGTATCGTAAATAGAGGTGTCGCGGCCCTCCTTGATTGCCGCCGGGCAGTGTGGTATCGACCGCAATTGCCAGCAACCCGGAACGTGTCGCCGCAGTAATTGCAGGGGTCAAATCCAGTAACTGACCATTCACATGGTGCTTCGCTTCTTGAATGATGAGGCGCCTGGAGCCCTTGGGTTTGGGCAGCTTGTCAAATTCCGCATTCGCTTCCGCCAGATCTTTTGTGGTGAGCGGTCCACCGCGTCCGGCCCAACGGGTCAGGACATGCACCATCCAAAACCCACAAGGCTCTCCAAAACCCGGCTCGACGCTCGTATAGGTGACTCGGCCAGCACCATGTCGTAGCGTGGCAATTGTTGGTTCATTTTCCAGCGACCCGATGCCACGGCGCATCAGGATTTTATGGGGAACTTCGACTCTGAAATTGCCGGATTGCTTCAAGTAGGTTCCTTCGGGAACCAGTGATTCAACACCGTTGAAGAGAATCTCTGTGGCACCGGGGACGGCCCTGTACTCGTTCGTATGATAGTAGCTTGCGTGAATTCCAAATGGCCGAAGGTGCTCCATGTGATTGCCATTCCAGGAATTGAAGACCAGCAGATGTCCTCCCGCTGAAACGAAGTCGATGATCGATTGAAATGCGGCTGGAGCTTTGCGACTCTCCTCGCGCGCCCAATACTCCATGACATTTGTTCCCGTCACGATCAACGAGTACTCCTTGTAATCGAATCCCGGTCCCGGAAAATCGGCCACCAGATCAAACGGAAGCCTGGCAGCCCGGCACCCGTCCATCGCAGCGTCCCGTTCTTCGGGACTGGGAGGAATGATCAGCAGCGCCTTTGCATTTGGCGTCCGCTTTTGCAGCCAGGCCATCTCGGGCTGATCGGGTGTCGGTGTCCCGGGAGGTGCCAATGCTGGCCCCAGTTCAAGCGTGAATAACTTGAGTGATTCCGAAATCCCCAACGACAGCCTTTTCCGATCCGGCAACGCCCACGGATCGTGAGGGGAAAGCCGCTGGAAATCTCCCTGCCAATCAAACACGGTCTGGCCGTCAATATCCAATCGAACGCGATTCCTGGTGACCGTGCAGTCGATGCGGGCGGGAACACCCGGCTTGATCAGCGGTTGGAGCTTCGAGGTTGCGTTCTGGTCCCAGCCTTTGCCATCGATCAATTCGAGTCCCACACCGGGGGGTTCGAACCAGATCTGCGAACTGGTGGCCCCTGTCACCAGCCCTACGACCAATCCGTAGTGTTCTTCTTTTCCCAGTTCGACAGTCATCGACAACGTGTATTCATCGGGTGCAGCAGTGGGAAGATAGTAAAACTTTCGGCCGTAGTATTCGCGATGAACATCACTTCCCAGATCCAGCCTGGAAAGCAAATCAACCTTCTGCTCCAGCCGCGCCACCTTCGATTCCTGCGACTTGAGATTAACCTCGGGTCTGGCCGCCGTCGCGGATTCACCGGTTTCTGGAACCGATTCCACTGGACTCGTCGAATTCATCGCGTCTTCTGAAGTCGTGTGTTTCTGAGTTGCCGTCGGCGCGCCAGCAGGTGTGGACGGAGTGACCTCAGTCACGGGAACCTGCTCGCCTGTTTCGGCTGTGGTCCGACCACGACCGCTCATTAAGAACACAGCCACGACCAGGCACCCCAGGACAGCGATTCCACCGCCGATTACGAGCCGGAACCTTTCACTGTGCGCTTTGGGCGGCACCTTTTTCCGCCGTGATCTCGACGGGATCTCTGGACCGACGTCCACGCTTGAAAAATACTGTGACACCGACGACGGTTCTGGTTCGGGATTCGCGGCCACCAGTTCCTTGCGCAGCTTCTCGTCATAAGCCGCCTTCGCCGATTCCTTCAATAGACAGAGGCGGGCCACCGATAGTTCGTTCAAGATTCTCGCCGCGTCGGCCGCATGCTCACCCGATTGGTAATGCCTGACAAAGCCCATCAGTCGATCTGCCGCCCCTTCGATCACATCCAGATCGCTTTCGAACAGCTCGATACTTAACAACCGATAGTAATTCGGAGGTTGATCCTTGGGCAGTATCCCCAGCCATTTGCGATACGGGTCAAACATATTGAGGCCGTGCCTACGTACATCAGTACGACTTCGCGAAGACACCGACGGTGTCAGTGGGTTCACCCGTAAAGACACATGTCCCCGGCGTCCTGGGTTCGACCAGTGGCGCACAGCGCACGGTCAGGCGATGCTGCTTGAGCCATTCGTACATTGCGGGCACATCGCAGAAATGAGCGTACGCGAAACCGCCGTTGTCCATTCCGTCTTCGGAGTCACCCAGGAATGACAGCAGTTCTTCGCGCGATTTCACCCGGACCGAGTTCGCCTTCAAAAAGCGTTCGGCCGTCTCGAACAATTCGCGCTGGATTGCCTGCAATTGAGTGCTGACGGTGGCGACCAGTTGCTCGATGGTCTGGCTTTCCTTGGCCAGCGTATTGCGGCGGATGACGGTGGCCGTCCCCGCTTCCATTTCCTTCGGACCCACTTCGACCCGCAGCGGCACACCGTGCTTGACCTGGTACCAGGCCCGGTCACCAAAACGCAGATCGCGATCGTCGATCAGCACCCGCACGGGGTCTCCTTCGTAACGCTGCTCCATCAACTGACTGCGAATCCGGTTTGCATAGGCGACGACCGTCGCTCGTTCTTCGTCGTTCTTGAAGATCGGAACAATCGCAACATGCTTCGGTGCCAGCCGTGGCGGCAGGACGAGGCCGTTGTCATCACTGTGCGTCATGATTAACGCACCGATCAACCGGGTCGAAACGCCCCAGGACGTGGTCCAGGCGAACTTTTCCTGCGTGTCGCGATCCTGGAACTTGATCCCCTGGGCCTTGGCGAAGTTCTGGCCCAGGAAATGTGACGTCCCGGCCTGCAGAGCCTTGCGATCCTGCATCATGGCTTCGATGGAATATGTCGCCACCGCACCGGGGAACCGTTCGCCACTGGGCTTTTCCCCGCAGACCACAGGCATCGCCATGTAATCCCGCGCGAACCGCTCGTACGTCTTCAGCATCGTATGCGTCTCTTCACGCGCTTCTTCTTCGGTCGCGTGAGCGGTATGCCCTTCCTGCCAGAGGAATTCGGCAGTCCGCAGGAACACACGCGGACGCATTTCCCAGCGAACGACGTTGGCCCACTGATTGATCTTGATGGGCAAATCCCGGTACGACTGCACCCACTTGGCATATGTCGCTCCGATAATCGTTTCACTGGTGGGACGAACGATCAAAGGCTCTTCCAGCAGTCCGTCGGGAACCAGTTTTCCCTCGGAATTCATGGTAAGCCGATGATGCGTGACGACCGCACACTCCTTGGCAAAGCCATCCACGTGTTCCGCTTCCGACTGCAGAAAACTCATCGGAATGAACAGCGGAAAATAGGCGTTTTCGTGACCCGTTTCCTGAAACATTCCGTCCAGGACCCGATGAATGTTTTCCCACAGGGCGCACCCCCACGGCTTGATCACCATGCATCCGCGAACCGGCGAGACCTCGGCCAGATCGGCCGCCTTGACAACTTGCTGATACCATTCAGCGTAATTTTCCTGACGGGTCGGTGTAATCGCGGTTTTCGGGGCCATGTTCACTTCAATGGAAACGGGATTGGTCAGAACATCCTTGAACGCCAAGCCCCGGAAGGATAGCGGAAAGCCACAATTCATTTCAACGCGACGTGCGGAACTGATTCGCAAACGGATGCCGCCGTTCATTGGTCGGCCAAGTCCGACAGATATGCACCACGAAGGGCACGAAGGTCCACGAAGGAATACAAGGAGATCTTGCTTTTTTCCCTTCGCGGATCTTCGTGCTCTTCGTGGTGAATCTCCACCGCATCGTGGTGACTCTCTACCACTCTCAAAACGCGAGCGAGGGACCGATACATCACGCGCGGACTTCGGCTCAGACCAGTGTGATACTGATTTCCTCACTTCGCGAAATTCAAAGCTTGACTCAAAGTGTCCAATCCCGAAACGCCAAGCCGATCACCACCGGTACGGTCGTCCACACAATTCCCCCGGATTCTGCTTGACTCCTCTGCACACAATTGTATTATTGAATTAATACAAACGTGCAGCGCAGTCGCCTCGACTGTCCCGGGAGGATCGAAACGTGTTGATCCATATTTCCACCAAAGACGGCGTGCCGATCTATCTGCAGGTCGTCAACCAGATCAAGTACCTCGTCGCCGCCGGACGCCTGACGGCCGGGGAAGAATTGCCGCCGATTCGCGGCCTGGCCGAGCAATTGCTGGTGAATCCCAACACCATTGCCCGGGCTTACCGGGAACTGGAAGCCGCGGGAATTGTCGAAAAGCGGCGGACGGCGGGAACGTATGTTTCCGACCAGGGTTCGCCACTGGCCCGCCGCGAGCGTTTGAAAATCCTCACCGACCGCATTGACGCCCTGGTTGCCGAGGCGATGCAGATGAATGTTGATCTGAACGACGTCGTCAAACTGGTCCAGCAACGTCATGCCGCACTGCAAATCACCGAGACCAAGGAGTAATTGCGATGTATGATCCCCTTCCGTCGACCGCTCCGCCCCTCATCGAGATCAGCCGCGTCACTCGACAATTCGGGAGCAGAACTGCACTGAACGACGTTTCGCTGGCCGTTCCCCGGGGCGGTGTGTTTGGATTGATTGGCGGCAACGGTGCCGGCAAGACAACGTTGATCAAACACATGATGGGACTGCTGAAAGCTCAGCAGGGTTCCGTCCGGGTCTTCGGCCTGGACCCGATCCAGCACCCTGTGGAAACTCTGGGACGAATCGGCTATCTGTCCGAAGAGAGAGATCTGCCGGACTGGATGCAGGTCAGGGAACTGATTCGTTACACGCAGGCGTTCTACCCGAACTGGGATGAGGCGTTTGCCGAAGAACTGCGTCAGACGTTTGACCTGGATGCCAAAGCGGTCGTCAGGAACCTGTCGCGTGGCCAGCGTGCCCGTGCGGGATTGCTGGTCGCGCTCGCTCATCGGCCGGACCTGCTGGTCCTGGACGAACCGTCGTCAGGCCTGGATCCCGTCGTTCGGCGCGACATCCTGGGGGCGATCATCCGCACCATCGCCGAAGAAGGTCGCACCGTTCTGTTTTCGTCGCATCTGCTGGACGAAGTCGAACGCGTTGCCGACTGGGTGGCAATCATCCACGAGGGTCGGATCCTGCTGACGGCGTCGATGGATGAAATCAAGGATCGGCATCGCCGCCTGACGTTGCGTTTCACCGAGTCCGTAGACCGTCCTCCCGCACTGGTCGGCGCGCTTTCGTTTGAAGGGGCCGGTACCGAGTGGACGTACATCTGCAGTGGCGAAAGCCGGCAATTGCGACTCGCGGCCGAGGCACTGGGTGCGACCGTCGTCGACGACGCCTCGCTCACATTGGATGAGATTTTCGTGTCACGAATTCAAGGCTAAGAATCTGATTCCAGGCAACAGGTGTTTCTGAGCGGGGGTGTGAATCCCTGCTTGGAACTCGATTTCACCCGCGAGACCGTATCATGCGTTCCATCCCATTCGCAATGTCCTGGGCACTCTACAAACGCTGCCGCTGGCAATTATTGCTGGCCATCCTGGGTGCCAACTGGTTTCCCGTGTTTCTGCTTGCCGCGTTGCGGAGTCACGGAGACATTGATCCCACCGAGTCGGCATTTGTCACGATCCAGATCGTCTTCATCCAGTTGCAGATCTTTGCATTTGGAGCGGCCCTGCTGTTCATGCACGATTTCTCCCGTCAAATGTTTACAATGCCCGTGACCAATGCCGCACTGGTGGCGGGCGAGATGTTTCCGGCAATGATCCTGATGGCCCTGCAGCAACTGGTCAGTACCGCGATCCTGAACGCCACGTTTCGCCTGGATTGGCCGTTGTTAAGTCCGGTGCTGTTTGCTCCCGTTGCCTACGCCGTGGTCGTCGCAGCCCTGTGGATCTCGGACAAGTCTTCCTGGCAGCCCGTCTGCATTGGAATCGCAGCAGCGATCATCGGGCTGTGGTTCAAGTCGCGTCACGGCGCCCTGTTTTCTCAGCCGCAGCACATGTGGCAGATCGTGACTCCACTGGAACTGGTCACGCTGCTGGCGTTCGCAGTGGCCGCGTACTTCGTCGCCGTCGTCGGCCTGTCGCGCAGTCGGCGTGGTGTTCAATTGAGCCTGCCAGCGCTCACCTCGGTGGGATCCCCGTTGCAGCAGAGTCCAACGACAGGGATTTCGGACCGTCCCCGTTTCGCGACCCCGGCCGCGGCGCAATTCTGGTTCGAGTGGCATGAAAAGGGATGGAAACTGCCTGGAGTCGTCGCCACCTCGCTCATCGCGGGAATCGTGATCTGGGTCATTTTCAGTCGCGAGCCAAAGCTGCTGGTCGAGGGGTTGGTGTTTGGGGGAGGAATCCTGTCTGCGCTGGCGTGGATCGGCGGGCTGATCGTGGGGAACTGTGGAAAAACCGATTCCGACATGCCGATGGGCCCATTCCGGGGAACACGTCCGCTGACGGACCGCGACATGGCTCGAGCAATCCTGCAGACCGCCTCAGGAACCGTATTGATCTCCTGGACAATCTGGTTGGCGACATTCCTGCTGATCCTGGGAATCTTGGTCGCCACCGGCTCATGCCCCGAACCAATACTTCCCAACGGAGTCAAATGGTGGTTTTTTCCAGCCACGCTGCTTGGTTGCTGGGCCCTGGCAGCCACAATCTGTGTGGTCTGCCTGTCCGGCCACGGCCTGATGTGGGCCAGGATCATTTTTCCGACGTTGATCACCATCGTCATCGATATGATGGTTTCGATTTTCATCAGTCGCGAAGCCAAAATGCTGGTCCAGTCCGTCACACAATACGTCATTGGCATCATCATCGGACTGATTGCCGTTGGCGTGCTGCTCGTGTCCCGACGTCGCTCGCAGATCGAGTCCTGGCAATTGGCCACAGCCGTCGTCGTCTGGCTCGCAGTCAGCACGATGATCGTCGTCGAAGCGTCCGGGATTCCGACCGTGAACCCGCCATTTATTGTCATGTTGATCGGCGCGGCCGCCTGGGTCGTCGCCCCTGTCGCGGCTGCACCATTGGCCGTCGCCTGGAACCGGCATCGGTCATGACGGTGCTTTGCAAATGCAGGTTCGTCTGACTGCCGACAAGCGATCGTTCCCATACGATTGTTCAGCGAGCGGCGGACAATTCCTGCAGTGCGGCGCGCGATTTGGCATGGTTGGGATCGATTGAAAGTGCCGCGCGATACCAGAGGATGGCGAGTTTCGGCTTGCCGAGTTTCTGGGCCAGATCGCCAATTCGATAACGGACCTCAACATCTCCCGGGCGTGCATCAGCGTCCTCGTGCAGATCGCTGAATTCACGATGGATCGCCTGAATCGACTGCATTTTCTGCAGTTCCTCATCGGCCTCCGTGATTTTCTCGCTGCGGCGCAGAGCCTGTGACAATTGGAAGTGTGCCTGGCTGTTCTGTGGTTCCAGTTGGACAGCCTCTTTCAGCACCTTTTCGGCTTCGTCCGATTTTCCTTCGTCCAACAGCACCTTGCCTTGCATCAATTTGGCGGGAAAGTATTTGGGATCCACGGCTAACGCCGCACGAAGTCGTGCTTGCGATTGCTCCACGTCCCCGGTGCTGTTGAAACACTCCGCTTCCAATGTCAGCACGGCGGCCGAGCGAGGACAGGGGCGGAGTGCCGCCAATGCCTCAGCGAATTGCCCCAGTTTAAGATGCGATTCGGCCATCTCAGTCCGAATGGCATCGGCCTCGGGCTGATTCGGAGCCCGCCGCAGAGATTCGCGGTAGTATTCGATCGCCTTGGCAAATTGCTCGCTGTCCTTGGCAATCAAGCCCAACAATCGATCTGGACGCGGATCGTCGGGAGCCGCCGCGGAAATTCGGGCCAGTTCAACGGTTGCATGGGTCAGGTTTCCCAGATCGTAATAGGCCGACGCCAGCCAGCGGCGGGCCTCCAGGCAGTCGGGATCACGCTCCAATGCCAACTGAGCGGCCTGGACCGTTTGTGGATACATTCCGGCCCGATAAAAGCATTGGGCAGCGGTATAGTTCGCTTCAACCGCCAAGGATTCGTCTTCCACAGCATTTCCCAGACAACCAGTTGCCTCCTGCAGTTTGCCCGACCGCATCAGCAACAGCCCCCTCAGCAGCCAGCCATGGGCCTCGTAACCAGCGGTGTGAATCAGCGACTCAGAAATGTGTTCCACGGCAACCCGATCGCCAGAAATCAATGCGTCGCGGCCACGTTGATAGCGGGCCATCGGCCCAAAGTATCGGGGCCAGACTGCGGCCGCAGCGATCCCCAGAGTCAGAAGGACAACAATCACAACCGGCCAGTACGGTCTGGGCGGGTGATGGCTACTGGACGGCTCAGTGCTGACAGTCATGACATCCGACCTGATAACGCATGGGAAGTCTTAGTAATCTGACGCGTGACCGACGGATTCCTCGATGCGAGTCCAACTCGAACAGCACTCGTCCGCGCGTCGGGCGTGGTTTGAGCATGACACAGCTTATCCTCGGAGCGGTCCCCAAACTCAATGCCACCCTTTCAATTTGAAGCGGTGGCGGGTTCGACAATCGTCAACACCTGATTGCAGGCGACATCCTTCAAGATGGTGCAAGCCCCGGAAATCCATGTCACCGTCAGTTCGTCAATCCGCGTGACAGGACCGCATCCAAAATGAAGTTTTGAGTCGCTCGTTGACGCAAAGCTGGAACCTCCGCGAATCTGACGCAGCAGCGACACCTTTCCCAGCTTGGCCACGGCCACGGTTCCAATGGCTGTACGCGTTGAATGGCGTCCGATAACGCGGAGCGTCAACCAATTGTGATGCGAATTGGTCTCGTTGGAAAGGATGGCCACGGGCTCATTCAGATTCGAGATCACAACATCCTCGTCCCCATCGTCATCCAGATCACCCGTGGCCAATCCCCGTCCGCAGTGAGCTGCGGACAGATATTCGCCAGCCTGATCCGTGACATTGCCATACCGAGCGCCATCAATGTTTTCCAAGACGAGCGGACGTTGCAGTCGGGGAGTGTTCTGCGGAAACCGGATGACATGTCCGTTGGCGACGATCAGATCCTCGTCGCCATCCAGATCCACATCCAGAAATCGAGTTCCCCACCCCACGTACCTGGCACCGAGCGCAGCAATTCCGATGGGACGACTGACATGCCGAAACAATCCCTTGCCCAGATTTCGATACATGGCATTGTTCTCTCGTTCGTAGTTGGTCACCCAGAGGTCCGGCAATCCATCCTGATTGTAGTCCCCCACGTCGACCCCCATGCTTCCGTCTGAAGTCCCCAGATCACTGACTGCCGTGCCACTGATCAGCGCGAGTTCGTCGAATGCACCGTTCCCAGTGTTCATGTACAGGAAGTTCGGCACGGTGTCGTTGGTCACATAGAGATCCAGGTCGCCATCCAGATCCAGGTCAGCCGCAACAACCCCCAGTCCCTTGCCTTGCGGTTTTAGCCCCGCTTCGGTTGTCGCATTCCGCATGGCTCCATCTCCATTGCCGAAGTAGATCACATCCGTCACTCCTTCAAATTGACGCGGCGGACAAACTTCACGGGGATGCCCCTGTGGTCCGGCACAGAGTGGATGATTGTCGAGGGACCAGTCCACGTAATGCGCAACGTAGACATCCAGCACCCCGTCCCCATTAAAATCCCCCCAAGCCGCGCTGCTGCTCCACATCCGATCGTCCAGCAGCTCAACATCACGAAAACTTCCATCGCCCTGATTCTGATAAAAGGTTGTGCCGCCGTAGCCAGTAATCAAGATGTCGTCAAAACCATCTTCGTTATAGTCCGCCACGGCAGCACCGTGATTGTAGTATTTCGATCGGACGACTCCGGCTTCGGCAGCCACATCCGCGAAACGCCAATTCGTGGAACCTCGCAGTAGTGCCGACGAATTGCCGACGATCGCGGGCGAGTGGAAGACTCCACCCCCTGGAAGAAACAGATCGAGGACGTTGTCCCGATCGAAATCAAGAATGGCAACTCCGCCGCCGAGCGACTCCAGGATCGCGAAGTCCGAGTGATCCTCGTCATTTCGATATGCGAAATGAACACCTGCCGACTTCGTTCGGTCCAGAAAACTGATCACGGACGATACTGGCGCGACGGTTTTACTGACCGATCCGACTTGGGGTGCCGAAACTTCGACCGTACGGGGCTGAGGTTGACATCCAACCATCAGCAGGACCATCACGATCCATCGCTTCAGCATTGCACAGCCTCCACAAACACAGTCGTCGAAACGCAACTCATTCCGCCACAATCACAAACAACACAGAAAGATACATAACAACGCATTGCTTCGCCTTCAGTTCGACCTGAGCCGGAATCTGAACGCGACCCCAGCGGTTTGCTGAAGATGGGCTGCTCATCTGTCACTTCCTCAGGAACTCGATGAAGATTCCGTTCAGCGATGACCACGAATTCGGCAAACGCTTCGTTATGGTTGAAGATTCCCAGGACTGTGCGACGCCAGAAGCGCGATGCGGACAGTGCGTTCGCTGGCCAGTCCTACAGTCGTCGTACTGATCGCATGCACAATTCTCGAAAATGGTCAGGTCCGTAGTTCGCAAAAACTGAACTTTGTACCACCTGCACCCTTGCCCGAATTCGTTATGCTGAAGCATAACCTGTTAGCCCAAGGAGTCCACTTCATGACCGAACCCCTGGATCTATTCCGTCTGGATGATTTGCTGACCGATGAGGATCTCCAGTTGCGAGATCGAATTCGAGCCTGGGTTCGTACGCGCTTCGTACCGGAAATCAATCGGTGCTGGAACGTTGGCACATTCCCGCTCGAACTCGTCCCGGAGATCGCGGCTCTGGGAGTGTTTGGCGGCAATATCCAGGGGTATGGCTGCTCGGGTTGGAATGCGCTGACTTACGGAGTCGCCTTGCAGGAGTTGGAACGGGGTGATACTGGTCTGCGGACGTTCGCATCCGTACAGGGAGCCCTGGCGATGAATGCGATTCACATGTTCGGCAGTGACGAACAAAAAAGCCGGTGGCTGCCAGGGATGGCTCGCGGCGACACGCTGGGTTGCTTTGGTTTGACTGAACCGAATCATGGTTCCAATCCCGGCGGCATGGAAACGCGAGCCATCAAGACGTCCGATGGGTATGAGTTGACCGGTTCCAAGATGTGGATTGGTGGTGGTACGCTGGCGGACGTGGCGGTCGTCTGGGCCAAAGTCGAGGGTGAGCCCGGACTGGACTCCAACAGTCCGGCCGCAATCCGCGGGTTCCTGGTGGAGCGCGGCACACCCGGATTTCAGGCGTCGGTCATCGAAGGGAAGTATTCCCTGCGGATTGGGATTACCTGTCGCCTGGAATTCGAACATTGCCGCCTGCCTCACTCGGCACTCCTGCCCGGATCGAACGGGCTGAAATCTCCGTTGCAGTGTCTGAATCATGCACGTTACGGGATCGCGTGGGGAGTGCTCGGCGCGGCCCAGGCCTGTTTCGAAGAAGCACGTGATTATGTCTTGCACCGCCAGCAATTCGGCAAGCCACTGGGGTCCTTTCAGTTGATCCAGCGCAAACTGGCCCTGATGGCGACGGAGATTACCAGTGCCCAACTGGTCGCGCATCGACTGGCTCAATTGAAGGACGCCGGAAAAGCGACGTTCGTTCAGATTTCACTCGCCAAACGCAACAACGTGGCGACCGCTCTCAATGTGGCCCGGATGGCGAGGGAGATCCTCGGCGGAGTCGGGATCCTTGATGAGCACGTGTGCTTTCGGCACATGTGCAACCTGGAAAGCGTCCAAACCTACGAAGGGACGGATGACATGCATCTGCTGATCCTGGGAGAACACCTGACCGGTCTCTCTGCGTTTTCGTGACAGGAGGTGCCACCTGTTTGGGTAGCGCTGCCGGGGTGATGCCTTGGGCTATCGCGTTTTTCAAATTGGGAATCGGGTGCCACTCAACGCGAGCAACGATCTTTTGTCGCTGTATTTGTGAGAATTCAAATGTTTGTCGCTCGACATCCGATCTCTCACGAGATCGGCCACGCTGGGAATGTCGATGGCATCTGAATCCACCTGACCGTAAAGTGGTGCACCCGACGAGTCGTTTTCGAAGTTTCCACCACTCATCCTGAGGATTCACCATGTTGTCTCGTGTTCGATGCCTGTTTGCCTGCATGCTGATGCTGGGAGCGGTGGCAACCGCGACCGCCGAAGAATTCTTTTTCAAGCCGAATGATCGAGTCCTGTTCCTGGGGGACAGCATCACCGAGCAGTATCAATACTCGACGGACATCGAGCTTTACCTGACAACCCGGTTTCCCCGGGGGAACATGACATTCATCAACGCAGGGATCAGTGGGGACACGGCGCAGGGAGGCAAGAACCGATTCAAGGATCATGTGCTGGCCGAACAGCCAACCGTCATGACCATTAATTTCGGGATGAACGATGGCGGTTACGGAAACTTCGATCCCAACCGTCAGAAGCAGTTTCTGGAAGGAACTGAAGCGATGCTGACCATGGCCAGGGCGGCGGGCATCCGCGTTGGACTGGTTTCCCCCAATGCCGTCGATCCTCGTGTTCAGGAACGATTTAAGCTGTACCTGGAAACTCAAAAGGAATTCTACGCTCCCTTGAAAGACCTGGCTGCCAAGCATGGATTCCGCTTTGCCGATCAATACGCGACGACTCGATCGGCACTCGAAAAGATGGCCGCCGACAAATCGCCCGTAATTCCTTTCGGCGATGGATTCCATACGTCGCCCAACGGCGGCCTGTTCATGGCTCATGCCATCCTGACAGGGCTGAATGCTCCTTCACTGGTCAGCCACGTTGGAATCGATCGCAATTCGTTCGGTCCCGGAGCCGGTTCCAAGGTCCAGGGCTGTAACATCAGCGGTGAAAAGAAGACGGAAACCGGGGTCGAATTCGACCGGTTGGATCAGGCACTTCCGCTGCCGATCCAGAACGATTGGGTTTCGCTGCTGCCCTATGTCAACAACCTGCAGGATTTGAACAGGTATGAACTGGCGGTCAGCGGATTGGCGGCCGGAAAATACGCGGTCCTGATCGATGGCGTCGAAGTCGCCACGCATTCGGCCGAGGAACTTGCCAACGGCGTCAACTTGGGCAACGTGACGAAGGGGCCCGTGTATGATCAGGGGCAAAAGGTCTTTCAGGCAATCAATCACAAGAACGGCATGGTACATCAGCGATTCCGTGGAGTCGTGATGTTCAACGCCCCGGACTGGCTGGCAGACATCGCCGCGGAACGCAAGCCAAAGGAATTGGCGAAGCGTACCGAACAGATCGCCGCGCAGCAGGCCGAAGTTTACAAACTGGCTCAACCGGTGAAGCGCCATTTTGAAATCGTCCCAGCGAAGTAATCCCGGTCGTCCAGACTTTCAACGAGAACGCACCGATGGCGGAACCCGTGTTTGCCGGACAGCCCTATGCGGGGATCGCCACATTTGGACGGGCGCCGCATAGGATCGATCCGTCCGGTGCGGATGTCGCCATCCTGGGGGTTCCGTATGACAGTTCGACGTCGTATCGAGCAGGAGCGCGGTTCGGGCCCCGGGCGATCCGAGAGCAATCGCTGCTGCTGTGGGGATACAACAATGTCCAGCAGGTGGCTCCGTTTCGCAGTCTGGAGTTGGTGGACTGTGGGGATGTTGATGTCGTCCCACCCGATATCCGCGCCACGCACCTGCAAATCGAGCTCGCCGCCGACCGGATCCTGTCAACGGATGCCAAATTGCTGACGCTGGGGGGAGATCATTCGATTTCCCTGCCGCTGCTGCGGGCTCATGCCCGCAAATACGGGCCGCTGGCACTCGTGCATTTCGATGCCCATCCAGACACGTGGGATTCCGAGTATCCGAATCAACCGTACAGCCATGGCACTCCGTTCAAGCGGGCATTTGAGGAAGGGTTGATCGACAAGTCGGCCTGCCTGCAACTGGGGATTCGCGGTCCGACGAATGGTCCGCAGGATTACACGGATGCGATCGATTTGGGGTGTCGGATGATCACTCTCGAAGAATTCCGTGGGCGAACCATCCCGGACGTCATTCGTGAAATGCGGACGACGCTGGGGACTCGCCCCACCTACGTGTCACTCGACATCGATGTCGTCGACCCGGCGTTCGCGCCGGGAACGGGGACACCGGAAGTGGGTGGCCTGACCAGTTATGAAATCCTGCAACTGATCCGCGGACTGCGCGGTGTCAACACGATCGGATTTGATCTGGTGGAGGTATCTCCTCCGTACGACCATTCTGGAATCACGTCAATCCTGGCAGCGAATCTGGCATTCGAGTTTCTGTCGTTGCTCGTTCGATAGCCACTGCGTCAGCGTGTTCGCAGGATTGTTATGACAGCGGCCCGGATTGATGGCGCAACCGTATCGTTTTCGTGGCTGGAATCCGGTCAAACCTGTTTGAAGCCTGTCCATTTTGTCATGTCGACCATGAATACTGGCTGGATCTCAAAACTCAACGGTTACGGAACGGCATTCGCTTGGCTAAGGTTCGTCTCCTTATTTCGATGAAACTTCTGCGAGTCTTCACGTTTTCGTGAATTCACATGCGCACTTGGTGGCGGATGGATGGATCCTGACCGTAATGCACTCGGTAACACTGGAGGTAGCGATGCCTTTTGCCGTTTCCGACTCACGGCCTGTTCCACTTGTCTCGCCCAATCGCATTTGCGGTATCGACATGTTGAGAGGCCTTGCCGCGGTATTGGTTGTCTTCGTTCATGCTGGCATCCCGTACATGACATATCCACTGCCGCATCTTGTCTGGCCGTCGCGAGATACCCATCCGTCAGCCATCGTGGATGCCATTACCTGGTGTTCAGATGGATTCCTGATGGCGCTGTTTTTTGCAGTGGCAGGATTCTGCTCGCGCGGGTTGCTGATTGCGCGTGGTGATCGCCAGTTCCTCGCCGATCGCACACAGCGAGTCTGGTGGGCAAGTTGGGTTGCGGGCTTGACCATTCTTCCAGTCTGCCTGGTCATCTGGTGCCTGGGGTGGATGGCAGATGGCCTGTATGCTCCACACAGCTTTCTGACCGACAGCTTACGACCGGACCTGGAGGCCGAGTTGTACGGTGTCGGGCACATCTGGTTTCTGCAGAATCTGTACATCTATTGCCTGATCCTTTATGGAGTGAGCTGGCTTTCAAAGTGGAGAAGCAAATGGAGTCTCGTCACCGGACGTTCGGACGGGTCGCGACCCCTGTCACACCAACTGTCGCTGCGCTCGATGGATTTACTAGCCCACGTTGATCGAGTTCTAGATCACGCACTGCTTTCGGTTTGGAAACCTTTCGTTCCAGCAATCCCATGTGCGTTGCTTTTATATTGGGATCCACGGATTGTGCTCGGGTTCTATCAAGGTTTTATCCCCGTACTTTCGAAGCTGATCTTCTTCGGAATCTGTTTTTTCGTCGGAGTCGCGATGCATCGGCAACGTCAGCAGATGCTGAAGCACGCGCAGTTTGGAAGAACCTACCTTGTGTTTGCAGTGGCTCTGTTCGGTGCCGCGCTTCCCCTGATTCACGAATTCACAGAGGGGCCGCTCGGAATGCCGATCCTGGCCCTTTTGGCTTTTCTCCTGGCCCTGTTTGCCTGGTTTGCCACGTTTGGGCTCATTGCCGTCGCTTTGCGGAGTAACTTTGGAAATCACCCCCTCGTACGGTATCTGTCAGAGGCGTCGTACTGGATTTACCTCATTCATTTGCCGTTTGTCGTACTGACTCAGATCGCCGTTGCTCAACTTTCGATCCCTGCACTTGGTAAGTTCCTCATCGCGGGGATGACCGGATTGTTCCTGGCCTTGTTGACTTATGATCTCTTCGTCCGTGATACCTGGATTGGAGAATTCCTGAATGGACATCGACGACCGCGTCCTCCCAGGTTGATGCCTCAGGCCGTCAGTGTGACTCGGCCGGCGGTTGCGTTAACAAATTCCGGGGAATGGCGAACAAAGGTTGGCTCACCATGACACCTGGCGGATTACTCGTCCTGTTACTGGTCGCAGGCGTCTGTGGCAGCCTGGCCCAAGCACTGGTCGGTTATTCGCGCGGAGGCTGCCTGGTCTCAATCGCCCTGGGCTTTGTTGGTGCCGTCGTGGGGACGTGGTTGAGCCATCAAATGGGGTTGGCAGAGATACTGGCCATCCAAGTTGGCGGACATTCGTTCCCGATCGTCTGGTCAATCATCGGTGCCGCTTTGTTTGTCGCGGTCCTGAACCTCCTCAACGGACGCCGCCGTGAATGACTCCTCACCTGCTCATGTGGTGGCTAATCCTCCACAGTGACTTGTCGTCGACCAGCGACACCGTCTGCAACAAGCAAGTGTCCCACTCAGATCATGTCGAGCTTGCGATGCATCCGTTCCGGCGGACGCGAACAATCGGCGCAAATCCCATCGACTTCCAGTCGGTGACCGGACATTCGGAATCCGTGCCGGGCGGCGATCTCTTCCAGCACTTCGGCGATGACTTCGTTCGGGAATTCGATCATTTCACCGCACTTCTTGCAGATCAGGTGATCGTGCTGGGGGTAGCCATAATCATGCTCGTAAACTTCACGGTCATTGGATCGGGCGACCTTGCGGATCAACCCAGCCTCTTCCAGCAGACTCAGGGTCCGATAGACGGTACTGCGGCTGGCTCCCCCTTTCCGGCGTTCCAACTTTTCGATCCACACATCGGCGTCGAAATGTTCGTGCGAGGCATAGACGGCTGTCACAATCGCCTCGCGTTCCGGCGTCAGCCGCATTCCCTTGGTCAGCAGGAATTCTCGAAACTTGTCGACCGGTGGAACGGCGACAGGCATGGCGGACAACTCGGACACCGGAACAACTCCTGGACCGCATCACGGTCGGACGAAGAGGCGTAGGGATGAAACGGGGATTGAACAGGCAGATGGAAGAGCGTCGTCAGTCTGCCTTCGCCACGATTCTGCGCTTTTGCCGCCGGATTTTCCAACGGTTCCCGACAATTCCGCTCCGCCCCAACAAATCAGTCGAGTCTGATTTGGAGGAACAGACAGGGGTCCTGCGACCGTCTGGCTCAGTCATCCAGATCAAACCCGTGGACCTCAAACATCCGCGCGAGGGCAGCTTCGAGTTTTTCGTCGGTGTCATAGTCGCCATTTTCGATCGCTTCCTTGATTTGAGCGATCCGTTCGGCACGCAATTCCGGGGTTTCGCTGAGTCGATCGAGCATGTGTCCGGCCGCCGAGATTTCGAGTTCGTCCTGGGAGGACTTGAGAGGAGATTGAGCCGCATTTGGCGCTGTCGGCTGAGCGAGTCCCGACGCAGCGGCAGGAACCGCCGATCGTACCGGGCCACTCCCATGTACCGAACCCATGCCAGAGACGTCCATGTCCACCCTCCTTTTCAATGCGTCGGCGATGTTGATCCGTGAATGCGGCCAAACATCAACTCGCGTATCGAGATAATAGCCGACAAATGCCAGACGGTTCAACAGGGGCTGTGATTGTTCAAGCATGATCCGTTCCCTTCGTGGCTCCCGTTTCCGAGCGATGAGCCGCGTGATTGCAAAATGAGGGAACGTCTTTTTTCCCGACATTGGCATCGAAGATGAGTGAGATCCGTCTCTGGATCATCCGTCGGGGCAACTGCCCGACACCAAAGAGTATCGGTCAGGCAAGCTGCCCGGGTTGAGCCTACTCAGCAGATTTCGTGCGCAAGTTTCCAGACAGGGTGTGGTTTTGGCAGAAATTGCAAAACCCGACTGCAGAGTGCAGTTTTTACACAGATTCCCATCGAAACGGTTTGACTCCGGGGAATCGACGAAACGTCCGTGGGGTACACGGCCCACGTCCAACCGACAGGTCAGGAAACCTGGCCAATTCCCAGACATCGCGTCTTGACCAATTCGGGTTGAACTGCTATTTGCCTCCGTCCTGATTTCGTTTCCGAAACCCGCAACGAGTGCAGCGTCCATGCGCCCATGCCTGCTCGTCGTTTTCATGATTCATTCTGTGGCATCAGCTGCGAAATGTGCCCAGCCGCCACATGCGTCAACCACCCGATTCCGACCTGACTGGCTCGTGTCAGATCCCGTGGTGGGTACCGAGTCGGTTCTGTTCGGCACTCAACCTCGCCCTCAACGTGGATCGCCGGTATTCGCACTGCGATCCTCCCTGGGATCGACCCGCGCGTTCGTGCGACTGGTCAATGACGACGATGCGGGTTATGTCTATCTCGGATCCGGTTCGCATGTGGAACCCGAACTGGAAACTCAGGAATTGCTGGCACCGGACGCTCCCGACGACAAGTTCGAAATTCCCCCTGCGTCACTAAATCAGCAACCAGTTCCCCTGGATGGTGCGGCGGAAGAGGCGGAAGAAAAGGCGACCGCGAAGAAAGACAAAACCAAGCTGGCCGACTCACAATCCTCGTTCGCCTGGATTGCCGGGACGGGAAACCAGTTGGGGATGCTGGAATGGGTCAATCGTGATCTGGCCGTCATGGATTACAGCTTTACGGACCGGGGCCGGTTCAGCGTCGATTCCGGGTACGCAATGCGCTGGCTGACGGGACCTGATACGACAGATCTTCCCCCATACCTGTTCAGTATTTTCATTGACGTGGGCACGGGGTTCAAACTGAGTGAAAACTGGTCGATCGACACGGTCATCAGTCCCAGCTGGAATACCGACTTTGCGAACAAGAGCTATCAACTGTTCCGCCTGCCGTGGCAGGCGGTGAACACCTTCAAGCTGGGAAGTGAATTGAAGGTGGTTCTGGGTGTCACCGACCTGGACCGTGAGGACATTCAATTCCTTCCCGTGGCAGGCTGGATTTACGCACCGGAAGACGGTAGCGCAGAATACAACATGGTCTTTCCCCGTCCAAAAGCGGCATGGTGCCTGACGCGTGACGGAACTTCGTCGCAATGGGTGTATGTCTCCGGTGAACTCGGCGGCGGATCGTTCTCGATCCAGCGCACCGGCGCGGTTCACGACATCGTAACCCTGCGCGATTACCGCCTGATGGCGGGTCTGGAATCCCGCGGCACCAAGCGCCACGCCAGCCGGATCGAATTCGGCTGGATCTTTAATCGTGCCGTCGAATACACGTCGGGACTGGGGAATTTCAACCCCGGCGACACGGCGATCATCAGGATTGCCAGCGACTTCTGAGCAGATCCGTACCGGAACCGCAGCTTCATCTCTGGTCGATGGCCGCATGCGGGACGCCGCCAGATTCGACGTTTGCGAAAGCTCAGTCGTGTCCCATGCGTGCATCAGTCGACGGGAATTGGCAAGATATC
This sequence comes from Planctomycetota bacterium, assembly GCA_018242525.1. Taxonomy (GTDB): domain Bacteria; phylum Planctomycetota; class Planctomycetia; order Planctomycetales; family Planctomycetaceae; genus Schlesneria. The sequence goes on from JAFEBS010000003.1 coordinate 43,648, forward strand.
TGAGGCCTTTAATCTGCTGAGATTCCTCCAGACCCCACGGTACGACTGATGAGAACGGCCTGCCGCCTGTTTCTGTGGACATGCGTGTTTGTGATGACCGCTTCTACGGGTTCGGCCGGATTGGCACCGGAATCGGTGTTGCTCGTCGTCAATGGAGACAGCGTCGCATCACTGGCTGTGGCCAACGAATATGTCCACTTGCGCGACATTCCCTCTCGCAACATCCTCGTTCTGAAGGGGATAACAAATGTCGAACAGTTGTCGGTGGATGATTTTCGCCAGCAGATCCTGTCGCCGGTCCTGAAAGCACTCCAGGCACGAGGCCTGCCATCGCAGATCCGATGTATCACGTACTCGGTGGACCTGCCAACCGCGATCCATGTGGGTGGCGATGTCGGTTCACAAAAGCTCCCGAAGATCCTGACTCCCGTCGCTTCCATCAACGGTCTGACGTTTCTGCATCAACTGACGATGGCGAAGAACATTCAGTACCTGGATTTGAACGTCAATTTCTACGCCCGCCGTTTTGGAGTTCGATCCACTGATACTGCCTGGCAACCGGAGGAACTGAAACGCTACGCAGAAGCGATGCAACGCCTTGAACGACAGGAGCGACCGCGGTCCCCAAGTCGCGATGAACAGCCGCCCAGCGCCCTGCTGCCCGAGAATGATCCCGCATTACTGGATGCGGTCGAAGCGTTGCAGCAGCTGAGTCAATCGCATCCGCAGTCCGCGGAACTGCAGTACAATCTGGCCTGTGCCCTGGCCTCCACGGGTCGTACCGAGCAAGCCTGTACCGTGCTGAAAGCCGCTGTTGCTGCGGGCTGGTTCGATTTTGTGCATGCTCAACGTGATCCCGATCTGAGATCTCTGAAAGGCAAAGACGAATTCAGAGTTCTCGTGGAAGAGATGAAGGCCGTCAAACTGGAAGTCCTTCCCGCACGGGGCTTTCGCAGCGACGTCGGCTGGCAGCCCAATGGTGAGTCGTCCGCTCGTCCGGAAGTGCCACGGTATTTGCTGTCGACTGTGCTGGGAGTCACCGCCGGACGAGGCACCACTGTTCCCGAGGTTCTGGCCGGACTTCGACGCAGTGCGTCCGCCGATGGGACGCGCCCTCGTGGGACGATTTACTACGTGCGAAATGGCGACGTCCGGTCGACCACGCGCGAATGGGGATTTGCATCTGCCGTCGGCCAACTGAAGGCACTCGGAGTCGACGCCGTGATCGAAGACGGAGTCCTGCCGCAAAAGAAAGGACAGGTCGCCGGGGCCATGATCGGCATTGCCGACTTTGACTGGCCCAAGAGCGAAAGCACGATACTTCCGGGAGCGATTGTCGAACACCTGACGAGTTTTGGCGGAGTCATGACCAGGGGAGCGGGCCAGACTCCGTTGACCGAATTCCTGCGGAATGGTGCCGCCGGTTCCTCGGGGACCGTCACCGAACCGTACGCCCTGCAAGCCAAGTTTCCCAGCCCCTTCATTCACGTCCACTACGCCAGAGGCAGTTCGCTGGCCGAGGCATTTTATTTGTCGGTGACGGGGCCATATCAGTTGTTGATCGTCGGCGATCCACTCTGCAATCCCTGGCGGCGTGAAATCAAGGTTGCGGTGGATGCTCCCGCGATGGACTCACCCTGGAAAGGAAGCGTCAAGCTGCAACCCAAAGTAGAACTCCCGGTTGGCCTGGGTCTGTCTGAGGTCGTGATGTATATCGACGGCCAACGCAATGCGTCGGCCGGACCCGACGGAATCCTGCAACTGGACACAACCCGGCTGACGGATGGAAATCACCAGATCACGGTGCTCGCTTCCGGCAACGATGCGGTCGAATCAATCGGTCGCTGGACAAGCATGGTCTCAGTCGTCAATGCGGAGACGAACCTCCGACCGAAACTCGTATCGCCACCATCGACTCATCCGTTCGAGCAACCATTGGTTATGGAAGCCTCGTGCCCCGGTGCCACCGAGATTTCGGTGACACATCTCGGTCGAGTCGTCGCCACGATCGCTGGCGATCACGGGAAACTCATACTGCAACCGAGGGAACTGGGATTCGGAATCGTCTCGCTGAAACCCTTGGCGACGATCGACAACGGCAAGTCCATTTCGGGCGATGCAATCACGATCGCGATCCAGGTCCCCATGGAGTAAGCCGCCTTCGGCTTACCGTTAAGCGACGGATATGACTCGAACTTTCAACCGTGACTCCTTTCGAGTGACGGACGTTGGGAATAGACTATTCCTTCTGGGCGTCGTGCCATATTTCTCCGCCGTTTCCCAAGGGGGTTACTGTGTTTCAGACCCGTCTGGCTGTACTCGTGTGGTGTTCACTCGTGGCCGCGGTCGCCATCGCGGCCGATTCCCACAAATCGTTTGACCCGCACGCGCCGCTGCCCAGGCTGACCACATCGCGAGTGATCGGATCACCCGAACCGCCCGCCCACTACCGGACAGAACGACGCTATCCCAAGTTGAAGGCGGATTACCCGGTTTGTGTCGTGCATCAACCTGGCAGTGACCGAATCTGGACGATCACGCAGGATAAATCGTACTCGGTCACCTCCATCCGCCGGTTTGTCGACTCCGCAGATTCAGTCGACACCGAAGTCCTGCTGCCGACCGACAAACGTGTCGCTTATGACGTCTGCTTTCACCCGGAATTCCTGAATAACGGCTATGTCTACGTTGGACACAACCGTCCAAAGTCCGAGGCAGGCAAAGAGGAGAAGTTTTCGGTCGTATCCCGCTTCAAAGTGAATCCCAAGCCACCGTATGAGTTCGATGTGCAGAGCGAAACCGTCATCCTCGAATGGCCATCCGACGGCCATAATGGATCGGCGATCACGTTCGGACTGGATGGGATGATGTACATCACCACTGGGGATGGTACGTCTGACAGTGATACCAATCTGCGCGGCCAGGATCTGTCGAAGCTGACCGCCAAGGTCTTGCGAATCGACGTGGATCATCCCGCCCCCGGCAAGATGTATTCCGTCCCCGCCGACAACCCGTTCGTTGGACAGGCGGATGTTGTCCCCGAAACATGGGCGTACGGTCTGCGGAATCCGTGGCGAATGACGACTGACCGCCAAACAGGACATATCTGGGTCGGTAACAACGGGCAGGATCTGTGGGAGCAGGTCTACTTTGTCCGGAAAGGAGACAATTACGGATGGAGCGTTTACGAAGGGAGTCATCCGTTCTATCTGGCACGGAAGATGGGGCCGACTGCCCATGTCAAACCGGCGCTCGAACATCATCATTCCGAATCCAGATCACTCACCGGCGGTATCGTCTACTACGGGAAGGATTTGCCCGATCTGGTCGGTGCCTACATCTACGGTGATCATTCAACCGGCAAGATCTGGGGGGCTCGTCATAACGGACAAAAGGTCGTCTGGCACCAGGAACTGGTCGACACCCCATTCCACATCACCGGTTTCGGCACAGACTCCCAGGGAGAACTGCTGGTTTGCGACCACGCCGGCAACGGTGATGGCGGCTTTCATCGACTCGGCAAAGCCCCCGCGGGAGAGGCCACGCAGTCGTTTCCCAGGACGCTCAGCGAAAGCGGATTGTTTCAATCGGTTCCAGGACACGTCACGCAGCCATCGCTGGTCCCGTATTCCGTGAACTCACCATTGTGGTCAGACGGTTCGATCAAGGCCCGGTTCATCGCCATCCCGGGCGACACCCCCAAAATCGACTTCTCGCCATCCAAGGCCTGGGGATTTCCCAACGACACGGTGCTCGTCAAATCCTTTGGCTTGGAGCTGGTGGAAGGTGACCCGGCGTCACAGCGCTGGATTGAAACTCGATTCCTGACGAAGCAGCAGAACGAATGGGTCGGCTACACGTACGCCTGGAACGACGAACAATCTGACGCCACGCTGGTGGCGAAGGAGGGCCTGGATCGGGAATTCTCGATTAAGACTGCCGATGGATCCCGCAAACTTCCGTGGCACTATCCGAGCCGGACCGAATGCATGGTCTGCCACAGCCGGGCCGCCGCATTCGTGTTGGGACTGAGCACGGCACAAATGAATCGGATCCACGACTATGGCGGTACGATCGAAAACCAGTTGAGTCTGCTGGAGAGACTCGGCCTGTTTCCCGGCCTGGGCGAAGACGATCGCAAGCGCATTCGCGAAGGATCGAAAGCCGCCGCCATCGAGAAATTCGAGCGGCTGGCGAATCCTTATGATCCGCAACAGAAACTGGATTCGCGCGCCCGGTCATACCTGCAAAGCAACTGTGCGATCTGCCACGTGGAAGCCGGTGGCGGCAATGCTCAGATGCAACTGGAATTCGCGACCGCGATCGACAAGATGAAGATCATCGACGAAGTCCCGCATCACGACAAATTCGGACTTCCCGACGCCCGCCTGATCGCCCCCGGGCATCCCGAGCGATCTGTGCTCTTGCATCGGGTCGCTCTGAGAGGCCGTGGACAGATGCCGCAACTCGCCACGTCACTGGTGGACAAGCCGGCTGTCCAGATGTTGACGGAGTGGATCAGGTCGATGGAGGTGAAAAGGTGAAACGGCTTCCCGGCGGTAGACTTAGTCTCCCAATTCACCGGACTCCCCTCGAAAACTTCCCGATTCCGCGGTTCCCGTCAGACTGCTAACGAGGCACGTATGATTTCCCGATTCCTCCTGGTCCTGAGTCTCGCCAGTGGCTACCCCCTGTGCGCCGCTGATCTGCCGCTGTTGTCGTCACCCCAATCCGGCCTCAGTTCTGAAAAACTCGCGGACATTGACGGCCTGGTCGCAACCGCGATCGCAGAAAAGAAAATGCCGGGATGCGTGGTTCTGATCGGTCGGCCGGAGGGGATCGCGTTCCTGAAGGCGTACGGCGACAAGCGGGTGGAACCCGAACGCAATGTCATGACCGACGACACGGTGTTTGACCTCGCATCATTGACCAAACCACTCGCCACAGCCACGTCGATCATGAAGCTGGCCGAGCAAGGGAAACTGTCGGTGGACGATCCAGTCATCAAGTACCTGCCGGACTTTGCCGTCGAAGGCAAAGACGCAATCACGCTCCGAGACCTGCTGGTTCATCGCAGCGGACTGATCCCGGACAATGCCATTGCCGATTACCTGGACGGTCCGCAGAAAGCCCGGGAACGGTTGCTGTCACTGAAGCCGATCGCACCCGTCGGCACTTCGTTTAAGTATTCCGACGTGAACTTCATGATCCTGGGCGAAGTGGTCGCCAAAGTGTCTGGAGTGCCGCTGAACGAATTCGCTCACGATCAACTATTTGCTCCCTTGGATATGACGGACACGACATATCTTCCAGACAAGGGTCAGCAATCCCGCAGCGCCCCGACCGAAAAGCGGAACGGCCAATGGATTCAAGGGGAAGTCCATGACCCACGTGCCTATCGACTGGAAGGAGTCGCTGGTCATGCCGGATTGTTCGGCACCGCCCGCGACCTGGCCCGGTACGCCACCGATGCTCTCGCGGGAATCACCAACGACAAGAGCCGCATCCTGAAACAGCAAACCTGGCAGGCGATGACGACCCCGGTCACCATTGCTGGCCCCGATTCCAAGGGCCTGCCGACTCAGGACATCCGTGGTCTTGGCTGGGACATGCAGTCAAGATACTCATCCAACCGCGGCACGAAGTTTTCCCCGGCGGCCTTTGGACATGGTGGATTTACGGGAACCGTCCTCTGGATCGACCCGGGAACGAAACTGTACGTCGTGTTCCTCAGCAATCGAGTCCACCCGAATGGCAAGGGTTTGGTGAATCCGCTGGCAGGAAGGATCGCGGAAGTCGCGGTCGACGCAATTGAGAAATAAGCCTGGGGTCGTATTAGCCGCGGGACGAGTCCGCGCCCCAGCGTTGGATCAATTCATTCTGGACACCCAATTGGTCGCAGATACGGGCGACAACAAAGTCGATGAGATCGTGGATGGACTTCGGGGAATGATAGAAACCGGGCATCGCCGGCAGGATCGTGGCTCCGGCTTCGGCCAGTCGTTTCATGTTGTCGAGTGCAATGACGCTCAACGGAGTTTCACGCGGAACGACAACCAGCTTGCGGCGTTCCTTCAAATGGACATCGGCGGCGCGATGGATCAGATTCTGCGATTGCCCGGTCGCGATGCTGGCCAACGTACCCATGGAACAGGGACAGATCACCATCCCGCCCGTCAGGAATGAACCGCTGGCGATTCCCGAGGAGTAATCACGGTAATGATGATAGACGATCTTGCCGGTGAATACCTCGCTGTCGCTGAAGATCGAACTGGCCGCATAGCCGCCGCCGCCGTCCGGCTTCAGCAATTTCAGCTTGCTGTCCGACGAAACCTGGCCATCGGCAGGGAGCAGTTGCTGCGGATCGAATGCATTTAGGTCGACCTGCAAATCCAGTTCGTGGCGCAGCACCTGGGTGGCGGCCGGACTGATCGTCAGGTGGACGGTGCGGCCGGCAGCCACCAGTACCTCCAGCAGACGCAGGCAATAGGCCGCTCCACTGGCACCCGTCATGGCGATGACAAGATCACGCATGGTTGTAGGATCAATCGATGAATGGAGTCCTCAGCCAGAAACCGGTTTCTGACCGACGTACAGTGTAGCGATTCCGAATGTCAACGGCGTCCATTTGACGCTGGTCAACCCGCACGCTTCCATTTTTTCCGCGAGTGCCCTGCCATAGGGAAACTGGGACACCGATTGCGGCAGATAGTTGTACGCTTCCTGACGGTTGCGGGCGAACAACTGGCCAATGCGAGGCAGCACATATTTGAAGTAGGTCCTGTAAACCCAGTTGAACAGCGGGTTCGTCGGCATCGAGAATTCCAGCACCGCGACCCGGCCCCCCGGCTGGCAGACCCGGATCATTTCCTTCAACCCGCGTTCGGTGTCGGTGACGTTGCGCAAACCGAAGGCGACGGAGACGATCTGGAACTGGTTGTCGTCGAACGGCAGTTGCTGAGTGTCCGCTTCCTGAAAGGTCAGTGTCGCCGCTCCGGCCGACAATTGCTGTGCGAACCGCCGATCCCGTTTGATCTCGGCGATTCGGAGCATTTCGGGGGTGAAGTCGGTCGCCTCGACTCGAATCAGCCCTTTTCCCTTTCTCCAGTACGCAATGGCCAGATCGCCGGTTCCAGTACAGACGTCCAGGATGGGGGCGGTCCCTTGTGGTGCGACGGCACGGACGGTTCGCCACCGCCAGTAGACGTCAACGCCGCCTGACAAGACGTGGTTCATCAGGTCGTATCGGCCGGAGATCTCGCCAAACATCTGGCGAACCCGGGCTTCAGATTTATCGACAGCGGTTGTGGTCATGAGTCTGGCGGCTAGCGGAGGGAAAACTCAATCGGAGAACGAAAATCAGCGATCATTGCCAGTGGTCGATTCCCAATTCTGCCGCCCGAAGACGCAGTTGGGCGATCAATTCGGCAGGCATCGTCAGGGCGTTCGGCCAGTTGCGGGAATGGACTTCTTCCGGGTGTTTTCGGGTGGCATCGATCCCCAGCTTCTGGCCGGTACCGCGGAATTCGTTGGTGTGATCGTCCATGTGAGTCGGGCCGTCGGCAACAATCAGGTCTCGACCAGGATTGACGTTCGCACCGACTGCAAACCAGACGTCGTCTTCACTCTGGACGTCGACATCGGCATCCACCAGGACAATGACCTTGTTCAAGCCCAGTAACCGCGAACCCCACAGTGCGCTTAACACCTGCCGGGCGTGTGACGGATAAGTTTTCTGCAAACTGACGAACAACAGGTTACGGGACGCCCCGGCAAACGGCAGGTGGATGTCGACGATGTCCGGAATGGTCGCCTTGACCATCGCGAGACTCAGCCGTTCCATCGCCAGTGCGATCCAGGATTCCTCGGTCGGCGGCATCCCGGGAACGATGGCGGGGAGCATCGGATTTGCTCGATGTGTAATTGCGGTGACCTGGATTACGGGCAGCGGTTCGGCGGGAACGTAGTGCCCGGACGCGCTGGCAATGGGCGGGGCCTCGACCATTGGCGCGGCATAGTCGAGATAGCCTTCCACGACGATTTCAGAAGCAGCGGGGACTTCAAGTTCGATGGACCGGGCTCTCACCAGGTCGATGGCAGTCCCGCGCAGAAATCCGCCGAACAGCAACGTGTCAGCGGGAACCGTCAGGGCTTGGGCGGCGCCCGTCATCAGAATGTTGAGGGGATCTCCACCGAGCGCGACCGCGATCGGCAATTGACGTTGCTCACGAACGGCCTTCAGCCATTGATGATGGCTGGCGTGTTGACGGTGCCAGTGGGGAATCAGTTGCTGCTGGCTGAAGACCTGAACGGGGAATCGAGCCACGCTGCGTTCGCCCGTGGCGGCATCCTGGGTCAACACCTGACCAGCAGTGATCGCGGGATTGGCTTCTTCGGGCCAGCAGCGTGGAATCGGCAGGTCCCAGAGGTTAACGTCACGCCCCAGCTTGACGACCTGCTGACAGACGGCCGTCTTGATGACTCGGGGTGTAAACTTGGACAAACCCGCCATTGATGGGGCCAGCTTCAGGGCTTCCAGCCACCCTCCCGATTCCGGTCGTAGCATGCGCTCCATCTTTTCGATGAGTTGATCCAGCGAATCAATTCCCAGCGCAAGACACAGGCGTCGCCGGCTACCCAACAGATTTGTCAGGATTGGGATGGAACTCCCTTTGGGATTCTCGAACAACAGGGCCGGGCCGCCGTCTGTTTGCCGACAGGCCCGATCCGTGATTGCCGCCACTTCCAACGCTGTTTCAACCGTTGGCGCAATCCGGATCAACTCCCCGGCGTCTTGCAATTTCGAGAGAAAGTCGCTGAGGAATTCGTGCGGCATAGCATTGGTCGTGAAGAACGGGTTCGCAAATGTTTGCGCCGGATTATAGCAAGGCCACAGCCCTTGGCACTTCCACTCGGGGGCGTTAACGTCCATCAACCACGCTTTTTTCCATGGAATCCGCGTTTCGGGGCAGGGTTGGATGGGTGCAAACCGATCTCTCGTCCACTAGTCGGGATGGTGCGGCGCTGGGATTGAGTGTTTGTCGCGGGGCAGAGGGGCGAATTGTCATGCTACAACGGTTCTTGATGCTGTGGTTGGTCCTGTCGTCGGGAGTTGCCTACTTCTGGCCGACGGTCGTTCCCGGCATGTTCGATCCGTTTGTGAATTCCAAAGCGATTTTGACTCCCCTGATTTCCCTGGTGATGTTTTCCGTGGGCAGCATGTTGAAGCTGCAGGAAGTTCAGGAGGTGGGGCGACGCTGGCCCGCGGTCGTGTTTGGAACATCGGTCCAGTACGCCTGCATGCCTTTGCTGGCCTATTTGATTGGCCATGCATTTGGATTCGACAAGGTGACGCTGTTGGGAGTCATCATGGTGGGCTGTGTGCCCGGGGCCATGGCTTCCAACGTTCTGACGATCACCAGTCGTGGAAACGTCAGCTATTCTGTGGCGTTGACGACTTTGGCAACCATGTTGTCACCGATCGCAGTTCCAGTGGCGCTGTGGTTGACTCTGGATGTTCGTGGCGAGTTGAAAGGGGAGTTTAGTTTTTGGGGCGTATCTCAGCAGTTGCTGATCCAGGTCGTCTTACCGGTCCTGGCGGGGTTCGGGTTGCGACGGCTGTCCGGGACGTTTGAGCGCATGGCTGAACGCTGGGGATCGGTGGTGGCGAATCTGGTCATTCTCTGGATCATCGCCGCGGTCGTTGGCTTGAACCGGCCGCGACTGGCGTCCGTGCTTGGGTTTCGCGATGGCGGTCTGATGTTCAGCGAACTGAAGTTAATTACCGCACTGCTGCTGATCAACGTCTTGGGTTACGCGTCCGGCTACGTGTCAGGTTGGCTGGCAGGACTGAAGGATTCGATGCGGCGTGCTCTGACGCTGGAAGTTGGAATGCAGAACTGTGGCTTGGGAACGACCCTCGTACTGCAGTTGTTCCCGGCTGAAGAGTACGCGGCTGCGGCCATTCCAACCGCGGCGTACACGTTCGGATGCGTCTTTACGGCGACGTTTCTGGCGAATTACTGGTCGGCCAAACCAGTCGCGGATGAGCCCCCGGCATCGCGTGATGCGGCATATTCCCTTTGAATTGCCTCATGCATCTCGGCGAACGGGGACGCGCTGAATGCCGCGATCCACCACCAGGTTCCGCGCCGCACCGTAAAAAGGACGCGGGGGGGTGAACGTGCCGTTGATGGCATTCACGAATGATCCGGGGGCTGATAAATTCAGCCCCCGAACCGCTTCGGTCAACGCCGCTGATCAGCCGTGACAGGCCTTGCAGGCGGCAGCGCACTTGTCGCAGATCTCTGCGCATTTCTTGCAGCAATCCTTGCCGCATTCACGACAGGACTTGGCGCACGCCATGCAAATCTTTTCACACAGCTTGCAGGCGTCTGCGTGGAGCGGTGATCCTGCTTCACAAAGGTTGGCGCAGGTCAGGCACATGTGATGGCAGGTCTGACACATCCGGGAGCATTCCGGCTTGTCGTCCTTACAGCACGTACTACATTCCTTGCACGATGCCGCACAGTCCGTGCAGGCCTTCACGCAGGTCGCTTCAGCGGCTTTCGGCTTTGGCTTGTCGGCCGCTTCGGCGCGAAAGCCGATCACTGTGGCCAGGCTTCCAAACATCGATCCCAGGGCAAATTGTCGTCGATTCATGATTCAACCTTTATGGTAAGGGTTCAATTGAGAAAACTGTTCAGGCGCATCTTGATCCATCGGGTCAAAGACGAACCTGGGAAACGGACCCCGGCGTATTTCGCCAAGATCCCGCGCGATCCGTCACGGACTCAATTGCGAGCGGTTGGATCCGCTGGCAGCCGGTGGTAAAAGTGGGCGGCCGGGAGATCAATTCCGCCAGATGCAATAGAGTTCTCGCAACGGTGGGTGCGCCGCAGCAACGATGGCATTCAACTGTCGATCCAGGCGCTCCATCGAAAGCGACGCCACGGCGTCTGCGAGAGTGGGGATAAAGAAATCGACAGTCAGCGGAACGTGCAGGACGGTCCTGGAACTGGTAATTGCCCGGGTGGGAGCCAGACAAATCGGGCAATGAGAGCCATCGCTTCCGCAGTCGCTCGACACGGGAGGGCGGGGCGAACAACACCGCGGTGCGGCAGCCGTTCCATGGGAGCAACACGACATGAGACAAGGCGAACTCGCTCCCAGCATTGCTGCGTAACACGCAGAATGACAACCCACCTGTCCCAATTCTGCTGCCACGACGGCGACGGCCGTCATCAGTGCAACAATCATGTGAGATGGTCGGGAACCCATGGGCAGCAGCCTTTCGCCAGAACCTTTAGCAACCCGTGGTAAAAGGGGTCAGACCCGGGTCAGCCCCCTTTTACCACGGGCTGCTAGTGCCATCGTAGCATCGGGAGATTGCAAATCAACGGGAGTTTCAATGCCCCGCTGGATTGCGTTCCCGATTCACGATGCAAGGCCTTGGGCCACATTTGACCTATTCTTCGTCGCCTGTTTTCTTGGACTTCTTGACCGCTTTCTTCTTGGCGGTTTTCTTGACAGCCTTTTTGCCGGCAGCAGGGGCGGCCTTGGTACCGCGGCCGCGACCTTTCTTGGCAGGGCCACGAGCCGCCCGTTCTGCCAGCAGGGGGATTGCCTCTTCCAGCGTCACCGTCATCGGGTCCCGCTCCTTGGGGATGGTCGCATTGGTTTTGCCATGCTTGATGTAGGCGCCATAACGGCCCTCATAGATCGCGACCGGCTCGTTGTCTTCCGGATGGTTGCCCAGTTCCTTCATCGGCAGGACGGGAGCCTTCGTTTTCTTCGCAGCGATCAGTTCGAGTGCTCGCGGAAGATCAACCGTCAGCACGTCGTCCGTTTTCCCGAGAGAAGCAAACACTTTTTCGTGTTTGACATACGGGCCGTACATGCCGATCCCCGCGTTCACCACGTGATTGGTCTCCGGGTGCAGGCCCAATTGCCGAGGCAGGCTCAGGTAAGCCATCGCTTCCTCAAACGACAGCGATTGTGGATCCTTCCCTTTGGGGATCGATACTCGCTTGGGCTTGGCCCCATCCTCACCGACCTCACCCAGTTGCAGATAGGGACCAAACGGACCGACCAGCAGAAAAATCGGCAGACCGGTTTCGGGGTGGGTCCCCAATGACTGGGGGCCGCGCTGTTTCAGTTCGATCAATCGCTCGGCCACATCATTGGTGATATCGCCTGGGGCCATGTCGGACGGGATGGACGCGGTAATCGGTTGGCCATCCCGTTCGGTCTCCAGGTACGGACCGTACTTCCCGACGCGAATTCGGGGTGCCAGACCGGCGAACTCCAAAGTACACGCGACGCGCGGATCGATCGATTCTTCCTTGGTCTTCACCTGCTCGTCGAGACCGCTTTCCCCCAGATAAAACTGGGTCAGGTACTGCTGACGATGCCCTTCGCCATTGGCAATGTCATCCAGATCCTGTTCCATCTTGGCGGTGAAGCCGAGATCGACCAGATTCGGGAAGTAGTTTTCGAGCAGCTTCGTCACTGCGAATGCGGTAAACGTCGGAATCAATTGATTCCCAGACTTCACCACGTACTTTCGATCCTGAATGGTGCCGATAATCGACGCGTACGTACTGGGGCGGCCAATCCCGTCAGCTTCCAGTGCCCGCACCAGCGTCGCTTCTGTGTATCGCGCCGGCGGCTTGGTTTCGTGGCTGACGGCATCAAGTGTGTTGCAGCCCAGGCTGTCCCCTTCGGTCAGCGGCGGGAGCGCCGATTCGGTGTCGTCGAGTGCGGCATCCGGATCGTCGACCCCTTCCACGTACGCACGGAAGAAGCCCGGAAACTCGACGTGGCGGCCAGTAGCCCGGAATTCCGCATCGTCAACATTGATGATCGCTGTCTGGAATCGGAGTTGAGCTTCCGCCATCTGGGTCGCGACGGTTCGCTTCCAGATCATGCCATACAGAGCGGCTTCGCGTCCGGACAGCCCATGTTCTTCGGCCGTCTTCATTTCCGTCCCGGCGGGACGAATCGCCTCGTGTGCCTCCTGGGCATTCTTGGTTTTGTTCGTGTACTGTCGGGGTTCCGGACTGAGGTATTCGTCGCCGTAGCGGTCTTTGACGCAATTGCGGGCGGCGTTGATCGCTTCCTGCGACAGGTTGACGCTGTCCGTTCGCATGTAGGTGATCAGTCCATCTTCGTACAGGCGCTGAGCGGTCTGCATCGTTTCCCGGGCAGACATGTTCAGCTTGCGGTTGGATTCCTGCTGCAAGGTACTGGTGGTGAACGGAGCATACGGCTTGCGGGTCTGCATCCGGGTTTCGACGGCGGTGACTTTCCACGGCTGCGTCTGCAGTCGCTGCTCCAGTTCACGAGCCGTCGCTTCATCCAGCAAAGTCACTTCGACTCCCGGCTTGAGCTGACCGGTGTGTTCGTCGAAATCCTTGCCGCTGGCAACGCGCTTGCCTGCCACGGCACTCAGCCAGGCCTCGAAGGTGGCTCCGCCTGTGGTACCGAGCGTCGACTTCAAGTCCCAATAAGTACCGGACCGAAAGGCCAGCCGTTCCAGTTCCCGCTTAACCAGGATTCGGACAGCAACCGACTGGACTCGGCCCGCAGACAGGCCGGGGGCCACTTTTTTCCACAGCAGGGGACTGAGGCGGTATCCATACAGACGATCGATGACGCGACGGGTTTCCTGGGCGGCGACCAGGTTCGTATCCAGGTCGCGGGTGTGCAGAACCGCTTCGCGGATTGCTTCTTTGGTGATTTCCGAGAACACCATGCGCCGGACGGGCACCTTCGGCTTCAGGATCTCGGAAAGATGCCACCCGATACTTTCCCCTTCGCGGTCTTCGTCCGTCGCCAGAATCAGTTCATCGGCGTCCTTCAAAGCCGACTTCAGCTCCCCCACCAGTTTCTTCTTTTCCTTGGGGACGATGTAGAGTGGTTCGAAGTTGTTTTCGATGTCGACTCCATACTTGGCGAGGTTGGACTTGGTCTTCTTGATCTCGGCCGGGATGTCGGCCGCGCTTTCGGGCAGGTCGCGTACATGGCCCACACAGGCCATGACGGTATAGTCCGAGCCGAGATACCCGCCAATCTTCCTCGCCTTGGCTGGGGATTCGACGATGACCAATTTGTGCGTTGTTTTACCTGCCACCATGAAATTCCAGGAAAAGTCACGAATTCAAGAACGAAAAAGAGCCCAAAACCCCGGGCAGCCTCGATCCCGTCGGCCCGGATCAAACGACCCGCTCCGTTGAACAGACCGGCTGCGGCACGCTGTAGCGTCACGCAAAACAGTTGTTTTTTAGCAGGACATTGTCAACCTGCCCCTGCTGCTTCTCTTGTGCGGTCAGACAGCAAAGCTACAATGCGAATTGGCTGTGCGGGGAATTCCAATAAGGGATTGTGCGCCGGTCTGTCAAGCGTTGCCAACTGGGAGGGGACAATCGTTCGCCTCTGGAAACGCTCGCCACTACCGACGTCCGGGTAAAGGATGCCTTTCATGACAATGCAGTTTCTGGCTTCGGTTCGACGCAATCAGAAGCAGTGGATGGTCGTCGTGACCATCCTTGCGGTGTTCGCGTTTTGTTTCGATGGCGTTGTGAATAATCTCAACAGCCTGACCCCGAATGCCGTGGCACTGGTTTTCGCGGTGATGTGTGCGGGTGGGATGGCCATCGTCGGGTATCAGCGGCAACATACGGTGTTGTTTGCGGCGATTGGATTCCTGGCAGGTGGCAGTGCTGCACTGATTGGATCGACATACGCAGGCAACAAGCCCCTGGTCCGAACCAGCGTTGGAAATCTGTCGCGGGAGAAAATTGGCCAACTTCAAAATCGACGCCAGAAAGCGAATCGATTTCTGGCGGTCGCTGCAGAACTCGTCAAGCGGCCTGGTCCGGCTGCGAATTTCGGCGATTACAGCGAAAGCTCAATGGTGGCAGCGTTCGTCCTGCAACACGAAGCTCGTCGTCTGGGTGTCACAGTCTCAGACGAGGCCGTCAACCGGTTCCTCAAGGATGCCACTCAGGACAAGCTGAGCGAACAGGACTATGTCTCCGCACTGCGAAAGGTCCAAATCGGAGAAGCCGAACTGTTTGAAATTATTCGCGAAGAACTGGAGGCCCAACTGGTGGGTCGCCTGATGTCGCCGCCGGCCAATGTTCAGCAATTGATGGCTCAATTCACCCGTGGCCAGTTATCGGGACGCACTGCGCTGCTGGCTCCCGAGCAATTGTGGGAGGACTTCCGCAAGCTGCATGTTCGCCAGGCGCTGACGACCGTGGCGATTCCAGTGACCGAGTTCGTCAAGCTGGTTCCGGAACCGGCCGAATCGGAATTGCGTGATTACTTTGAAGAGCGCAAGGCCCGGTACGGCGATGACCGCGGCAATCCCGGCTTCCGCGAATTCCCCAAGGTTCAAATTGGTTATCTGGTCGCCACGGACCTGGAAGCCTATGAAAAAGGGTTGCCTGGTGCCACAGATCAGGAAGTGGTCGACTATTACCTGAAGCATCAGGAAGAATACCGGATTACGGAGTTTCCCGATTACCCGGACCTGAAACTGCCCGACTTGAATGGCAGCCAGGAAGTGATCGACCCTGATGCTCCGGCGGACGCCGCTGCGCCAACCAATGCCGAGCAACCAGCGGT
This sequence comes from Planctomycetota bacterium, assembly GCA_018242525.1. GTDB lineage: Bacteria > Planctomycetota > Planctomycetia > Planctomycetales > Planctomycetaceae > Schlesneria. The sequence continues at coordinate 59,281 of JAFEBS010000003.1, forward strand.
TCCCACAGATCCGCCAGCGGTGGAATCGCCCTCCACCGAATCCGCGACGGAAAAGAAATCTCCCGCACCGAAGGGCGACAACACGCCTAAGACGGAAGGCGAACAGCCCAAGGAAGAATCTCCCCAGGAGCCCAAGTGTGGTGACGACGAGACTCCGCAGAAAGGGACTGCCGACGCCGACAAGCCCGCCGCGGAAACGCCAGCAGGCAAGCCTGCCACGGAAGCCGAACTACCCAAGCCAGCGGCTGTAGGCGATCCGACTCCGCCAGCACCCGCATTGCCGACCGATGGCGAATCTGCATTGCCAGGCCTGTCCGATTTTCCGGCGCGGCCGATGCCGAAGGATTTTGGCAAGCCCAGGTATCGCGAACTGGATGACGAACTGAAACTGCAGATCCGGGAAAAGATCCTGCTGGAAAAGGCGTTCGAGAAGATGGGGGATGCTCGGGATTCCGCCTTCCAGTTCCTGACGGAATTGAGCCTCGAATACAACCAGGCCGAGAAGTCGAACCAGGCCAAACTGGCGGCCACCTTCGCGGATAAGTGCCGGGCGTTCGCCAAGGAAAATGGTTTCGAGTATCAGGAAACCAAGGAAATGACGCACCGCGAACTAGCCACTGCCCTGGATGAACAGATTGGGAGTGCCGTCGAAGCCGTCTCACGGCAAAACGCGCGTTCCGTGGCCGATGTGCTGTTTGAAATGGATGGCAGCCGTTATCGAGTCGGGATCTATTCGCCGCAGCGGGCGGATTCGCCCAAGTCGAAGTATGCGTACTGGAAGATCGCGGACATCCCCTCACGAGTTCCGGAATTGAAGGACGAAGCGACGCGCCAACTGGTGGTTGAATCCTGGAAATTCGAAAAGGCACGGCAGCTTGCTGAGAAACGTGCAGTGGAACTGCAGGAACTGGTCAAGAAGGCACCTGCCGATATCCCCGCAGCACTCTCTGGCCAGACGATCAACGGAACGAATGAATCCCCCGCGGTCACGATTCGGGAAACTCCGAAATTCACGTGGATGCGGGTTTCGCAAAGCGTCCCCACGATGGGTTTGGCGTTCCCCGTGGAGTCCTTTATTGATGGAGTAGATCAACCGGGACCTGATTTCATGAAGCTGGTGTTTGAACAACTGGCGGATGGCGATGTGGGCATCGGATTGAATCAACCCCGCACCGCCTATTATGTCGTTCGAGTTCATGATCGTGATGCCTCCGGGATCGCCACCGACGGTGGACTCGGTCTTCAGGAATTGCAGCAACAATTCCTGAAGGAGCGATTTACCAGCTTCATCCCGACCCCGTACGACTTTATGGCGACTGGTGTCCAGCAGTCGCTGGACAGCGCCTGGCGTCAGGAGTTCAACAAGCGGTTTGGAATCGTGTTCGAATCCAGTTTCAATGATTCCATCGAGGAATAGTTACTTGCAAGATCCAACATCGGCCATCAGAATTCCGTATTCTGCAAAGTGTGTGGCTGACATTTCCTGACCTGCTTTCGTGAGATGCGACTCCATGAGTGACTCGTCGGGTGCGATGATTGAAGCGATTGGTCTGAGTAAAGATTACGGACTGTTCGCCGCGACCCAAAACATTAGTTTTACCGTACCGCGCGGCCAGGTGGCTGCTTTTCTGGGGCCTAACGGTGCAGGCAAATCGACGACGATGAAGCTGCTGACCGGTTTTCTGGCCCCCACGACCGGGGTTGCCAGGATCGGCGGGTTTGACGTTTCCACCGATCGTCTCAAGGCTGCGGAAATCCTCGGTTACCTGCCTGAAAACGGTCCCCTGTATTTGGAAATGACTCCCAGCGAAATCCTGAAGTTCCTGGGGAGCGCCCGTGGAATGTCGGGAAACCACCTACGGGAAAGATTGGACTTCGTGGCTGGCAAGTGTTCATTGGAAGGGGTCTGGGGCAAGCCCATTGGCAAGCTTTCCAAGGGATATCGTCAGCGCGTGGGGATGGCCCAGGCCCTGCTGCACGATCCTCAGGTTCTGATCCTGGACGAACCGACCAGCGGCCTGGACCCGAACCAGACGCACGACGTCCGCGAGCTGATTCTGAGTCTGGCCAAGACGAAGACGATCCTGCTCTCGACCCACATCCTGCAGGAAGTCAGCGCTGTCTGCAGCCGCGTGATCCTGATCAATGAAGGGCGCCTGGTGCTGGATGGAACGGTCGAAGACATGCAGCAGGGTGGCCATGGCATGGAAGCTCGATTCCGCGAGCTGACCGGTGCCGGCAAGAAATAAGTGGGCGACAGCCGTTCCGCAGTTTGTCGCTGACTTGGGATGTTGTCGTTGCGTCCTGTTCCCTGCAGGAACAGGAGCATTCAGTGTTGTTTACCAGGTTTTGATTTCTACATCGAGATTTCTTCGAGGTTTCCAGCCAGATGCGAAGTCATGTTGTATTCGCCGTATTCCAGCGGAACTTCTGGAGTTACTTCTCCGGAGTCATCGGTTACCTGTTTATCGTCGTGTTCGTCATGCTGGGGGCCTTCGCGGCGTTCCAGGAAGCGTTTTTCACGAACAACGTCGCCAGCTTGGACCAGTTGAACAAGCTGTTCCCGCAACTGCTGCTGTTCATCGTGCCGGCAATCACCATGAGCGTCTGGTCGGAAGAACGCAAGCTGGGAACGGAAGAACTGCTCTTTACGCTGCCGGTCTCTGACCTGGAAGTCATGATCGGCAAGTACCTGGCAGTGATCTCTGTCTACAGCGTCGCGTTGCTCTTTTCTCTGACACACGCCCTCGTGCTGGCTTTCATTGGCCACCCCGACGCCGGTCAGCTCGCTACGACCTATTTTGGTTACTGGCTGGCCGGGTGCGCCCTGCTGAGTGCCGGGATGATGGCCTCGTATCTGACCAACAGCGCCACCGTGGCCTTCATCCTGGGGCTGGTCATCTGCATGGTCCCGGTGTTCATCGGCATGATTCCGATTCCCGGTTTTCTGGCCTACATCCTTGGCAGTGATCAGTTCTTTGACCAGATGTCAGTGGCGCGGCAATTGGAACCGTTGGGGATGGGACTGATCCCCCCCAGCAGCATCCTGTACTTTGCATCGATTGCGATCTTCATGCTGTACCTGAACCTGGTTCTGATCGGTCAGCGACATTGGCGGGGTGGCGTGCGTGGAACGTCCATGGGGGTCCAGTACTTTGCCCGTGCCGTATCCCTGGGCCTGATCCTGATCAGTGTCAACGTACTGGCTGCCAACCTCAATCGCAGCATCGATCTGACGGCAGAAAGCGTTTACAGCGTTTCCAAGACGACCCGGGATCTGCTGTCCAAGGTGACCGACAAGCGCCCCGTGACGATTCAAGCGTTCGTCAGCCGTGACGTCCCGCGCGACTATGTGCCGATCAAGACCACCCTGCTGGGATTGCTCGGTCAATATGAGCAGGTCAGCAATCACAATGTCTCGGTGCGAATCGTCACCATCGATCCCGCCACTCCGCAGGCCGAAGAAGCCAAGAAGTTCGGTATCGAAGGCCGGAAAGTTCAATCGGAACGTGCCGGTCGTGTTCAGGTGGACGAAGTCTACCTGGGGGTCGTGATCAACAGCGGAGCGAACGAAGTGGTTGTTCCGTTCTTCGACGTCGGTCTGCCCGTGGAATACGAGTTGACTCGCTCTGTCTGGACGGCCGCTGCGGAAAAGCGACGCACAGTTGGTATCCTGGAGACCGATGCCAAGCTGAACGGCGGATTCGACATGAGTTCCTTCCGCAGCAGCCCCGAATGGCGGATCGTGACCGAGCTCAAGAAGCAATACAACGTTGAGACCGTGTCCGCGGCATCACCGATTGATGAATCCAAGTACGATGTCGTGCTTGCCGTACTTCCGTCGTCGCTCACTCAGAACGACATGCAGAACTTTGTCGACTATGTGAAGAAGGGGAAACCCGTACTGATCTTCGATGATCCGCTGCCCGCCACCAATCCATCGCTGGCACCGCGACAACCCAAGCCGCGCGCTGGCGGGAACCCGATGATGCAGATGGGGCAGCCCAACGAGCAGAAGGCAGAAGGAGGCAAGGCGACGTCGCTGGTCAATTCCCTGGGAATCCAGTGGAACTACGATCAGGTTGTGTTCGACTTCACCGCCATGAAACTGCATCCCGAGTACGGCGAACTGTTGCGGCCGGAAATTGTTTCCATCAGTCGACAAAGTGGCGTCGAGGCAGCCTTCAATAACAAAAGCGAGATCACTTCCGGACTGCAGGAACTGTTCCTGTTCTTTTCCGGAACCATCCGTCCGCGTGAAGGAAGCAAGCTGGAGTTTACTCCGCTGCTGATTACCGGCAAATCATCCGGCCTGCTGGCGTGGGATGACCTGGTCAAAAACAGCTTCATGGGAGTGCAGATCGAAGATGATCCCGTGCGCGTGATCGACGACGACATTCATGTGATTGCCGCCGAAATCGTCTCGCCCAAGACCGCGGACGCGAAGATCAATGTGATCTATGTCGCCGACTCGGACATTATCTCGGACTGGTTTTTCTTCGTTCGCGAAAGAAAACAGTTCCACCTGAACCTGGACAATGTGACGTTCGTGTTGAATGCCGTGGACCACCTGGCAGGTGACAGCTCGTACATCGAGCTGCGCAAGCGACGCCCCAAGCACCGCACACTGATCAAGGTGGAAGAGCAAACCGCGAAGTTTATTGACGCTGCGACAAAGGATCGCCAAAAGGCCGCCGATGAAGCCAAGACGGCGCTGGAAGAGGCCAAGAAGCGATTCGCCGAGAAGGTCGACAAGATCAAGAATGATGCGACGCTGGATGACCAGACCAAGCAGATCCAACTGGCGATCGCCCAACAGGAAGAACAGCGCCGCATCGAAGTCGAAGAAACCATCATCAATCAGCGCAAAGAGAAGAGCATTGAACGCAGCAAGGTTGAATCCGAAAGCAATGTGCGGGCGGTCGAGCGGATGTACTATGCCGGTGCTTTGATTGTTTCACCGATTCCTGCGGTCCTGCTGGGATTGATCATGTTGTTACTGCGGAAGGCGGGTGAGAACAAGACGATCTCCCCCACCCGGCGCAGACAGAAATAGTTCGATTCAGCGGGGTCGGCTGACCCTGCCAAATCGATCGTGTGTTGAGTGTTTATTTGTCCGATCCACTGAATTATTACGCAGGAGCTTCGTCGTGAACGAATCCCAGCGAACGTTGATCTTCGTCGTTCTCGCTGCTGTTTCCGTTGTGGGAGCACGCTTTGCCGGTCCGTCCAGTCCGAAGCCGACCGCGGAAATCTCGGGAATCGGCGAGCCGTTCTTTCCCGATTTTAAAGATGCCGAGGCGGCGAAGTCCCTGGAAGTCACCGTCTACAATCCAGATACAGCATCCGTCAAGCCGTTTGCCGTAGTGCAGGACAAATCGGGACTGTGGCGAATCCCCTACGCTCACAACTACCCCGCCGACGGCAAGGATCGGTTGGCCAAGACGGCCGCGTCCATGATTGGCATCAAACGCGAGGGGTTTGCCGGTCGCCGCGAGAACGAACATGCCGATTTCGGTGTTCTCGATCCCAAGTCCGAAGGAGCCACCGACCTGAAGGGGATTGGCAACCGAATCACTCTGAAGGATGGAAATGGCACCGTCCTTGCCGATTACATCATCGGCAAGGAAGTCAAAGGCCGCGCCGGAATGCGTTACATTCGCCGGCCTGATGAAAAGGCAACGTACATCGCCAAAATCGACATCCAGGTTTCCACGAAGTTCGCCGACTGGATTGAAGCGGATCTGCTGAAGATCGATGGCAGCCGACTGAACGCGATCGCCATCGACACCACCAGCGTGGATGCCGGACAGCGGGCGGTCATCGACGGCGATTTGAATCGTCTGTCCCGCAAGTCGTCGACGGATCCCTGGAAAATCGAAGGGCTGAATGAAGAAACCGAAGAGCCGAACCAGGACGAAATCCGCAAACTGGTGTCGTCCCTGGATGAATTGAAGATCGTCGGTGTCCGTAAGAAGCCGAATCGATTGATGCAGGGATTGCGTGATGGCGAAGGTCTGCAACTGGATCAGATCACCGTCCTGGACCTGGACACCAAGGGCTTCTTCCTGGTGCGGTCGCAAAAGGGAGGTGGTTATCGCCTGATCCCGAAGGAAGGAAACGTGATCGCCACGACAGATCAGGGAGTCACCTATGATCTGAAGTTCGGCGAGATCTTCAACGGGACTGAAGAACAGGTCGAAGTTGGTTTCGCGGCCAAGGAAGAAGGCAAAGAAGGCGAAACCAAGGATGCCGAAAAGAAGGATGAAGAGAAGAAAGACGAAGAGAAGAAGGATGCTGGCAAGTCTCTGCAGAAGAGCCGCTACCTGTTTGTGATGGTCCACTTTGACGCCGATGGCCTGGGACCGAAGCCGGAAAAGCCCGTCAAGCCGACCCCGCCTGAAGAGAATGCGCCCGAGGTCGAAGGTCCGGCTGACGCCGTAGCCCCCACGAACACCGCACCGGATCCCAAGCAGGTCTACGAAGCGGCACTGGCCAAGTACGAACTAGACGTGAAGAAGTTTGAGTCGGATGGCAACGCGTACGACGAAAAGGTCAAGGCTGGAGAAAAGCTGGTCAAGGAATTGAATGCCCGGTTTGCGGACTGGTACTACGTGGTTTCCGGCGACAGCTTTGAGAATCTCCGTCAGGGTCGAAAGACGCTGGTCAAGGAGAAGGGAGCCAACGCTCCCGGAAATCCTGGTAATCCCGGGATCCCGGGATTACCGCCGGGAATCCAGCTGCCGCCCGGTAATAACTGAAAACCACGCGTGGTTTGAATCTGTGTCAACCCGGACTGACGGCCGATGGTGGCCCAATGGCACCTGCATTGTGAGCCGCACGGCGCTAGCCGCGGGTGCATTCTCGCTCGTACCCGAAGAACCCGCGGCTAGCGCCGTGCGGCTCGCAATGCAACCCAAAGCGTGTGCGAGGCATCGCGTTAATCCCCGCCCTCCCGCGCTCACGCTTTCGAGTGACATGGCTAAAGTAAGCACCATTGCATGGTGGCCGTCAGAGCATTTCGAACTCGACCTCGTTTACCTGTTCTTCCGAAACAGCCGGTTGGCAAAACTCGAACAGTTGTGGGGGATCCGCAGCCGATAACTGAGTAGCTCGCGCCTGTTCGTTTAGAACTTCGAGGGACTCGGAATGGATCGCCGTGGATTTTGCCTGAAACTGTTGGGTTCCGGATTGGTACTGGAAAGCCTGGGCACACTGGCATCGGCAGAAACTGCCGGAATCAGTAAAAAGCTCAAGTGGCACAAAACTCTGAAGCCCGCTCACAAGTTGGCCATCGAGTCCGACAAGCCGATGCTGATTGTGTTTGGTGCGACGTGGTGTCACTACTGCCACAAGCTGGAACGGGAAACGCTGGGTGATGAACGCATGGTCGCATTGATCGAACGCGATTTCATTCCAGTCCTGCTGGACTTCGACCACGATAAGAAGGTGGCGAAAATCCTGGAAGTCGAACGTCTTCCCTGTACCGTGATCCTCAGCCCTGAAGCAGATTTGCTGCAGAAATCCGAGGGCTTCGCGGACTACACGGGCTACGTCAAGATCCTGCAGGCCTCCATGGAGCAACGTGCCGCCATCCGGCAGGTGAAGAATCAGTCTTCCGATTCCGGCGTCCAGCGCTGAAACTGATGGCAGCCCGTCGGCCTGATGCGACGGAAACGAGATGTACCCTGATCACTCCCTCGCTCGAATCCAGTGATCCGTGAAACGCAAATGCGGTTGAACCTCGATCTTGGGCATGTGACACTCCAGGCAATTCTGCGACGCGTCCTTGTCTGAGCAATGGACGGCTCGACCTGCCTGTCCGGTATGACACGTAATGCATCGCGCCGTGTAGTACTCGGACCTGGTTTCGGCCGCGCGATGCGGGTCATGGCAGGTGAGGCAGTCCAGTCGCAGTTTGCCACCAGTTTCTGTCGGCGCGAGCCGATCCTGGCGGGTGAAACATGGACTTTGCGAGATCCCGACGGGGGCAAATCGAACCAGCAGCGGATTCGTCGTCCGCAACTCATAGGGTGTCATCTGATCGTCACGACGATGACATTCGCCACAGCGGCGAATCGATTCCAGCGGCGACAACTCCTTCCAGCGAGGCTGCGAGAATTCGGGCTGACCGGCATTTGCCGACTGCAGGTGTGCGTCCCCTTCCTGGTGGCAGCGCGAACAGCGGACACCCGGTTGAATGCGGGCCAGATCAAGTCGTCCGTCCGGCGACGGCAGCCAGGCAGAATGACAGCCGAAGCAATCGGCCGCATCGTCGGCATTCAACCGCTTGCCGACACCGTGCCAGCCAGGTTTCGGAGGAGATTTGTCCGACATTCCGAGTGTCAAATCGATACCGACGCCTGGATACCACGACAGCCGATGTTCCACGACTTCAATCCGACCACTGGGATCGGGCAGCACAGTCACTGGCGTACGCGCATGTTGTCCCGACCCGAAGACCCAATCGATCGGAACCGGATCAGGGAGCGCGGGGCTGTGCCTCCACAACTGGTGATCGCGAATCTCAAATCGATCAACGACACCGTTGGCTTGGGGATCCTGAAAGGTTTGCCCACCAAATGACTGCGCGACCAGATCGTCTGATCCGCGTTGCAGAGTGATCGTATGAGGGGCTTGCTGCAATGATTGCGATTGCTGAACGTGACACACAGCACAGCGGTCTGGGGAAACGGGCGGATGTCCGTTAGAGAAATGAGTTGTCACGGGCTCGGTTCCCGGCAACACCATGACCCACCAGCTGACGGCCAGGCAAATGATCACCACAACGGCAAAGCCGCGCCGCACAAGTGAACGCCAATCAATCCCTGTCCCAATCATGAATATTCGCCGGTAGTAATTCTGCCGAATGCGAACATGATGTCGGTTCAATTCCGATTCGGCAATCCGCGCAGGACCGGGTTGTGCACTGGGTGCGGCAGACCGAAATCATCCACAGTCCTGTTGGGACTGAAGACTTGAAACAGATTGCTGAACCGGCAGTCCGTCTATCGCGGTGCTTCCAGCAGCAGATACAACACGTTGTCCGTAAACGCCGGGTCCTTTGTCAGGCCCAGATGATCGGTGAACAGGAAGTTCACGCTCGACCAGGTGATTGGAGTGACCAGTCGGGGTGACCACTTGCTCCCTTCGGTGAATCGTTCGTCCATCAGGGCGCTGGCGCGGGTGACTTTGCCATCGCCCGGCAGCGTGTGCTTGACTGTTGTGTGTCCATCCGCGCGGACGATCGACTGAGCCGACGTTGGGTAGGCATCTCCGGCAATCAGGTGAATCGTGGCCCCTGGCGGCGGCTTCGACTTGACATCCAGGGCGGCGTGAAACGCCTTGGCCCGCTGCAGGCATTTCGTCACGTGATCATACGCAATCCGCTGCTGCATCGCAGGATCCGGGACATTTGGCAGCAACTGGCGGACCACGTACTGCTGGTTTGGATTGAGCAATCCCCAGCGGTATCGAACCCAGTTTTGCGGATCCATCAGATCGATGGTCCGTCCGTCTTCCTGCCTGATGACGGGGCGATGCCGCGTCCGGGGCAGCAACTGGTACAGGCCAGGCATGGTCCCCAGGATCGCCGCCTGGTAGCGCGGCAAGGCCTGAGAAAACACAACTCCCTTGACCATATTCTCGACGGCATCAATCGAACCGGCACTCGGGGTTCCCACCAGGACCACACGTTCGACGTTTTGCGTACCGGCCCAGGTCAGTTGTGGCGGAGACCCGTCCGGCGGCAGGTCGACGTCGCCATACTGCAAGTAGTAGCGGGCAATCAACCCTCCCATCGAATGGGCAACAATGTCAAATTTGACGGGGGGAGCCTGATCGCCGAATTGCTTTCGCCGGGCAGCTTCCACTTCCGCCTTTTTGCCAATGATGAACTGATGCAAGCGATGTGCGTTCTCGACATTATCGCGCCGCCAGTCGTAGGCGAACTGGAAGGAATGATGATTGCGCCCGCTGTAATTGATGTCCGGCCCTGCCGCATCGCGGTAGCCACCCACCCCCAGTGCCACCAGGATGTCTCGATAGGCCCCCATTTCAAACGGCACGCCAAACACGCGGATTTCCAGCGCGTCCAGCACGCCACGAACGTGGACGTTGTCGGTCAACTCGTGCAAGGACTTTCCCTCGGCCATCGGCAACGCCAGCAGGCGGGCACCGCTGGGGGCACTCGGATCGATCCCGTCTCCGCCAAATTCCCCCCAGACAATCCGTTGCGTGTCATCGTCCACCAGACGTGAACCGAGTACCCCCGGGATGACGATCAGCGGATTCCGCAACTGGTCGGGGGACTGCGCGATCCGATCATAGATGTCGCCAAGTTTCGGCCGGGACGATTCCGTCGTCGGTGCCGCATTTCCCGCAGACGGATTCGTTGTGTTGTTCGACGTCGGCAGGATGGTGCCGTCCGTGGGAACGATGATCGGGACTTGCGATGTTGGCGGAAGCGCAGGGTGTACCGGCTGACTTCCCGGTGGCACAAACGTGGGCGAGGGTGCAGCTGTCGGCGCCGAGAAGGGATCGAACCCGGGGTTCGATCGGCAACCTCCCGCGTACAGCAGCAGCAACAGCCCCACCAGACCTGCCATCCGTGGCATGACTCGCCCCAGTTTCAGCCAACCAATTGTGATTCCGCGCGACATGATTCCGATCCAACACGCCGCGGTCAACCGGCAGGAATCCTAGTCGAATTCCTGGTTTTGTGACAGAGAAATCCATCTTACCCCCCCCGGGGCCATCGCCTTTTTCAAACTGGGAATCGGGTGCCTCGGTTATGGTGTCCTCGACATGGCCGTGCCGATTGAGCACTCGCACGGCCTAACCGAAGACGTTAAGACCGTGGCACCCCAACGTGAAAAAGGCGATCGCCCTGACCTTACCCCTACAAATGACAGACTCTGACCGGCTGGATATCATGCCTGCTGGAAAGATATTCCCTCACCGACCGGAGTCTGAATCATGCTCAGATGGATCACGTCCCGCTGGATCGCACTGATGGTCGCCGTCGCCGTCGTCCAAGCCTCGCCACTGGCGATCGCCGGGGACTGGTCCCGGTTCCGGGGTTCGCAGGGAAACAGTCTGGCCGCGACTGATGAAAAGCTGCCAACGGAAATCGGCCCGGAGAAACACCTGATCTGGAGATCCGAGTTACCCCCTGGCCATTCGTCGCCGGCGATCGTCGGAAACCGAATCTTTGTGACCGGGGTTCGCGGCGGGGAAAAAGGGGAAGATGGCTCGGTTACGAACCGGGAGTTATTCACATTCGCGCTGGATCGCGCCACGGGCAAGATCCAATGGGAGGCCAAAGCCCCGTTTGAAAAACTGGAATCGATTCACAAGATTGGCAGCCACGCCCAAAGCAGCCCCTGCGCGGATGCCGATGTCGTGATCAGTTTCTTCGGGTCGAGCGGTCTGTATTGCTACGACCACAGTGGCAAGCAGTTATGGACACTGCCGATGGGCCCATTCAACAACGATTTCGGGGCCGGCAGTTCACCGATGATCGTCGGCGACCGTGTCATCTTGTGCCAGGACCATGATTTGGACTCTTTCCTCATGGCGATCGACAAGAAAACCGGGCAGACGATCTGGAAGACCGACCGGTCCGAATTCCCCCGGAACTATTGTTCTCCCATCCTGTGGGACAATGCGGGCCAGCAACAGATCGTGATCGCGGCGACATTGCGAGTCGTCGGCTACGACCTGGAAACGGGGAAGGAAGCCTGGACCGTCCGGGGAATCTCACGCATGGTCTCGTGTTCCCCGACCGTCGGCGACGATGGTAATCTGTATGTGGCGGGCTGGGCCGCTGGTGGCGACGATAACGAACGGATCGGAGTCGATCCGTACGAATCCGTGGCGTACAGGGACAGGGACAAGAGCGGCACATTGGAAGAATCGGAACTCCAGGAGGGACCGATCCACCAGCGGTTTTCTCAAGTGGACCGCAACAAGGATGGCAAGATCACTCCTGCCGAATACGAATACTTCCGCGGCCTGTTTTCCGTCGGCAAGAACCTGGTCCTGAGTATCAAGCCAGGCGCAAAGGGAGATGCGACCGAGACCAACGTTGTCTGGCGTCACGCGAAGCTGGTCCCGTTCTGTGCCTCACCCATCTATGTCAACGGTCTGCTGTACACCGTCAAGGACGGCGGTATCCTGCAATGCTTGGATGCCAAAACGGGCAAATCTCTGAAGCAACTGCGGCTGGAAGCGAGTGACAGTTATTACGCATCCCCGGTTTCCGGTGACGGCAAGATCTATCTGCTCGACGAGGCTGGCCGGTTGACGGTCCTGGCCGCCACCGATACGGCGGACGTATTGCACACGGCCGATTTCAAGGAAGACGTCTACGCGACCCCGGCGATTGTCGATGGACGGGTTTACATCCGCACGGCGAAGGCCTTGTATTGCTTTGGCTTGAAGTGAGCCCCCGCCAGCATGGCCCAACAAATGGGGTCAGACCCCCTCCCGCTGTGGCTTCCTCGCAAATCGGTACCTGTGGTAGGGGTCTGACCCCATTTGTTGGGCCATGCCGCCGCGACCTTGCGTGGCAGCGATCGCCACTACGATGCCGACCCTGTATTGATTACAGGTTGTGCTTCCGCTTCGCTGCACAAAACGACCAGCAGGTTGCTGGCGAGCGCAGCCTTCTGGCTGGAATCGAAAGTGACGATCTGCTTTTCATCTAGTTCGCGCAACGCCATCTCAACCATGCTGACCGCTCCATGGACGATCTTCTGACGGGCGGCAATGATCGCCTCCGCCTGCTGGCGACGCAGCATCACACCGGCAATTTCAGACGCGTACGCCAGATGGGTCAGGCGGGCTTCGTCCACCACCACTCCAGCCAGGATCAGGCGTTCCTGAAGTTCATTCTTCAGGGCGAGTGAGATTTCATCCACGCCGCTGCGCAGCGTGATCTCATGCTCTTCCCCGTGATCGTAGGCAAAGCTGTTGGCCAGGTGTCGCAATGCGGTTTCACTCTGAATGCGCACGTAGTTGACATAGTCGTCCACGTCAAACGTGGCCTGAGCGGCGTTGGTGACATGCCAGACGGTCACGGCGGCGATTTCAATGGGGTTCCCCTGCTTGTCGTTCACCTTCAGCTTGCCTCCCTCGAAGTTCCGCGAACGCAACGAAATCTTGACTCGCGTCGAAAACGGGTTCACCCAGTAGAAGCCACTCTCACGAACCGTCCCCTGGTACGGTCCGAACAGACTGACCACGCATGCTTCGTTTGGCTGCAGCGTGAAAAAACCGTTCAGACAGATGATGCCACAGATCAGGCTGAGTACGCTGAAGAACGCCAGGACGACGCCGACCACGGGGACGGGCCCCGCCGTGATTGCCAAGCCGGCGATGAACAACATCACCGCCACCACCACGGCCAGCAGATTCATTGGCAGCAGGATCCAGCCGCTGGGCGGTTGAATCGGCTTTTCTTGAGTCATTGGATTGGCCCTTCTGAATGAGGGAACGAGTGCGACGGTCCGGCGGAGACCGCATTGGTACACCACCCCGTCGCACGAGCCAGCGTACTCCACGTCGGACACTCGAAGACCAAACCGTCGCTCGCACGTCAGGCTGGTGATTGTTTTGCGAACAACTCCATCCATTCCCCTTAGAGAAACGCACGAAACCGTCTTCGGTTCACAGATTCCGCTTAAATCCCCAGATCCCGTTTGACGTCCGCGAAGCACTGGACTGCGAATTCCAGATCCTGACGAGAATGCGCGGCGGAAATCTGAGTCCGGATTCGTGCCTTCCCTTGCGGGACCACCGGATAGCTGAAGCCGATGACGTAGACCCCGCGGGCCAACATCGCTTCCGCGACTCGAGCTGCCAGTGCCGCGTCACCAAGCATGATGGGTGAGATCGGATGAGTTCCTGGCAGGATCACATAACCCAATGACGACATGGCCTCTCGGAAGAATCGCGTATTCGCCTCCAGCTTATCCCGCAATTCGGTCGAACGAGTCAGCAGATCCAGTGCGGCGATGGAACCGCCGGCGATTGCTGGCGGGATCGTGTTGGAAAACAGATACGGTCGTGAACGCTGACGCAGGTATTCCACGATTTCGCGTCGACCACTGGTATAGCCGCCGCTGGCACCACCGAGCGCTTTTCCCAAGGTACCGGTCAAAATGTCGATCCGTCCCATGACGCCGTGCAACTCATGAGTCCCCCGTCCGGTGGTTCCTGTAAAGCCGACTGCATGCGAATCGTCCACCATCACCATTGCCCGGTATTTGTCAGCCAGTTCACAGATCGCCGGCAGGTTGGCGATATACCCGTCCATCGAAAAGACGCCATCTGTTGCAATCAGCTTGAACCGGGCCTTGGCGGCCTCGGCCTCTTTGAGCTTCGACTCCAGATCGGACATGTCATTGTTCTTGTAACGGTACCGCTGAGCCTTACACAGTCGAACTCCATCAATGATGCTGGCGTGATTCAGTTCGTCGGAGATTACGGCATCCTCGGCTCCCAGCAGGGTTTCAAACAGCCCGCCGTTCGCGTCGAAACAGCTTGAATACAGAATTGTGTCATCGGTTCCGAGGAACGAAGACAGTCGTGCTTCCAGTTGCTTGTGCACACCTTGTGTTCCGCAGATGAACCGCACTGACGCGCAGCCGTAACCCCATTCGTCCAGGGCCTTGTGAGCGGCCGCGCGGATTTCGGGGTGCTGGGCCAGTCCCAGATAGTTGTTGGCACACAGGTTCAAGACGGGCTGGCCGTCCGCCACCCGGACATGCGTTCCCTGTGGTGTCGAGATCACTCGTTCCGACTTGTACAAGCCGTTCCGTCGAATCTCATCCAGTTGAGTCGTGATGTGAGCCTGGTAGTCGCCATACATCGATCAATCTCCCTCTATTCGTGTGCGAACAGTGCGGTGCTGAAATAGCGTTCGGCGCGGTCACACAAGAGCGTCACGACCCGTCGGTCCGGCCCCAGTTCCCGGGCCAGTTGCAAGGCGGCTGTCACGTTCGCGCCGGAGGATGTGCCGACGAGCAGGCCGAATTCCCGATGCAACCGCTTGGTCATCGCCATCGCATCGCGACTGCTGACTTTGACTTCACCATCCAATGGAGCCCCCTGCAGCAGGGGCGGCAGGAATCCATCGGCCACCCCTTCGATCATGTGGCAACAGGGACACTCACCAGCCAGCAACGCGGCTTCGGCAGGCTCCATCGCATACACTTTCGTGGCCGGATCGTGCGCCTTGAGGGCCTTGCCGATTCCCGCCAATGTTCCGCCTGTTCCATAGCCCGTGACAAACGCAGCAACCGGTTGCCCGAGTTGGCGAAGGATTTCCTGGCCGGTGGTGTGTTCATGATCGGCAACGTTCAGTTCGTTTTCAAACTGTCGTGGCAGAAAGTACCGGCTGTCCTTCGCAGCCATTTCACGGGACATGTCGATCCCGGTCTGATAGCGGCCTTCGCTTTGAAACAGGATCAATTCGGCTCCCAATTGTCGAATCAGATGCCGTCGCTCGACGCTGGCTCCCTCAGACATCAGGATCGAGACCCGGTATCCCATCGCTGCCCCCAGCATCGACAAGGCGATCCCGGTGTTCCCGCTGGAACATTCCAGGATGATGGAATCCGGCGTCAACAACCCGCGTTGCTCGGCGTCAACGAGGACCGTTTTGGCGAGACGATCCTTGATGCTGCCGCTGGGATTGAGGAATTCACACTTGGCATGAATCGTCACCCCCTCGTCCTGAAACACCAGCGGCACCAGGGGCGTATTGCCGATCAGTGACAACACGGCGGCCGCGCGGGGGCGATGGGGTTGATAGACAGTTTCAGTCATTGTGCAATCTCTCCGCCGTAAGACAGTTGTCCGGTGGTTCAAACTTCAATTTCCAGCTCGCTCTCCACCGACCCCGCGTCGGTGAAAGCAGCGACTGACTGGCTAAAAACACCGGCAACCAACTCCTCCCAGCTCTCCGCCGACCCCGCGTCGGTGGAAGCAACGACTGACTGGCTAAAGGCAGCGGCAACCAACCCCTTCCGGCTCTCCACCGACCTCGTGTCGGTGGAAGCAACGACTGACAGGCTAAAGGCAGCGACAAACAACCCCTACTGGCTCTCCACCGACCCCGTGTCGGTGGAAGCAACGACTGACTGGCTAAAGGCAGCGGCAACCAACCCCTTCCGGCTCTCCACCGACCCCGTGTCGGTGGAAGCAACGACTGACTGGCTATCATACGCACCGTAGCCATAATTGACACACTGCAAACGCCTTGACTTGAACTGAGTCTGGACGGCATCCGTAGCTGACCAGTCGTGGCTTCC
>JAFEBS010000003.1:75792-120830 GCA_018242525.1 Planctomycetota bacterium
GGAGAGCTGATGAAACATCTTCCGTAGTTGACTTAGCTGACCAGTCGGGGCTTCCACCGACACAGGGTCGGTGGAGAGCGGTGCGGCACCTAACTAAACCGTCCAGTCGAGTACAACCTTGCCGCATTGACCGGACAACATGGCGTCAAACCCCTGCTGGAATTCCGTATAATGATACCGGTGAGTGATCACCGGCGCGATGTTCAAACCGCTCTGCAGCATCACGGTCATCTTGTACCAGGTTTCGTACATTTCACGACCGTAAATCCCCTTGATCGTCAGCATGTTGAAGACGACCACATTCCAGTCGATCGCGATCTCCTTTTCGGGGATCCCCAACATGGCGATCTTGCCGCCGTGGGCCATGTTGGCGATCAGACTGTTGAAGGCGGACGGGTTGCCGGACATCTCCAGACCGACATCGAATCCTTCTTTCATGCCCAGTTCCCGCTGGACATCCGCCAGTGTCGTTTCCCGAGGATCGATGGCCCGGGTCGCCCCCATTTTTCGTGCCAGTTCCAGGCGGTACGGGTTCAGGTCCGTGATGACAACATGCCGCGCCCCCGCGTGACGAACGACGGCAGCCGCCATCACTCCGATGGGGCCGGCACCGGTAATCAGTACGTCCTCGCCCAGGACGTTGAAACTCAATGCCGTGTGGACGGCGTTGCCGAACGGATCGAAGATCGACGCCACTTCCTGATCGATGTCGGGAGCATGATGCCAGACATTCGTCATCGGTAGTGACAGGTATTCGGCAAAGGCTCCGTCGCGATTAACGCCGACTCCCCTGGTATGGGCACACAGATGCCGACGCCCTGCCAGGCAGTTGCGGCAGGTGCCACACACGACGTGTCCTTCGCCACTGACGATTTCCCCCGGATGGAAGTCGGTGACGTTCGAACCAACTTCGACGACTTCTCCGACAAATTCGTGCCCGACTGCCATCGGAACCGGAATCGTCTTCTGAGCCCACGCGTCCCATTTATAGATGTGGACATCCGTTCCGCAGATGCCGGTCTTCTTGATCCGGATCAGGACATCATTGATGCCGATCGTCGGTTCCGGGATATCTTCCAGCCATAATCCAACAGCCGCGTGACGCTTGACGAGAGCTTTCATGAGACGAGTTCTCTTTCGAGGAAAGTGTCCTGTATCCGGGATCGCCTGTGCGGTATACTAGAATCCGCATGTTTTGTTTGCAAGACACAAAATCCATTATCATGGAAATTCGTATGGCTGGTAAAAAGGTGGCGGCTATCGAGACGAAGGCCGCGGAGTCGATTGACCCGATCAACGGGCAGATATCGCAACGCGTCAAGCAGATGCGCGGGCAACGGACCTGGTCGCTGGAACAACTGGCGACCGCGTCCGGCGTCAGCCGGTCGATGCTCAGCCAGATCGAACGCAACCAGGCGAATCCGACGCTGGCCGTGACGTGCAAGATCGCCCAGGCCTTCGGTATGTCACTGGCAGAGTTTGTCGAAATTCCCGCCGCATCAACCTCGATCCACGTGATCCGCAGCGATGATCGTGAGCATCTGTATCGGTCTGACGAATTCGTCGAGATCCGCACGTTGTCTCCGCTGAATCTGGAGAAGGACGTGGAGTTCTACCAGGTCCGACTGAAAGCCGGCGGAATCCTGCGCAGTGCCCCTCACTTCCAGGGAACTCGTGAGTTCCTGACCGTTGAGCAGGGCCGGATCCGCATCCAATCCGCCAACGATTCCGCCGAATTGAATAAAGGAGACTCGACCACTTATCGGGCGGATGTGTCGCATGCGATTGAAAACCTCGGCAAGGGTGAGGCGACGGTTTTTCTCGTGGTGATTTACCAGTGACGTTGCCGACGCTGCCAGCGTCGGCAAGCAGAACGGACCTGCCAACATGACAGACTGATCGTCGAAAAGCTCCGGCCAATGATGCACATCCCCTGATTTCTGCGGGGTTTGGCAATCAGGCGAACATCCAGCACCTTCTGGCGCGCTTGTTGCTTTTTGAACCAAGATTGGCGGCTCGTCTGCCATTTTGAGATCCCGCATATTTCTGCCTGACCCCGGGTCGGGCTTCCAGAGTCACTTTGCCGCCGGAGTCATCCCGTGTCTGACAAGCAGGAATTCACGTTTCAGACTGAGATCAAGCAACTGCTGAACATCCTGTCGCATTCGCTCTATCAGAACCGCGAGATTGCGATTCGCGAGTTGATTTCCAATGCGTCCGACTCGCTCAACAAGCTGCGACACATTCAACTCTCTGAAGAACAGTACCGCGATGATGTGCCCTTGCAGATCACGCTGGAACCGGACAAGGACGCCAAGGTGCTGGTCATCCGCGATAGCGGCATCGGCCTGACCCATGACGAACTGGTGCAGAATCTCGGCACGATTGCGCATAGCGGTTCGAAGGAGTTTCTCCGGTCGATCGCTGCCAAGGAAAAGCCGGAAGGGTCTCCGGACCTGTCGTTGATCGGGCAGTTCGGTGTCGGCTTCTACTCGGCGTTCATGCTGGCGGAAAAAGTCGAAGTGGTGACACGCAGCTATCGCGAGACCCACGGCTGGCGCTGGGAATCGGACGGAACCGGTCGCTTCACGATCACGGCCGTCGAAGGAGATGTCCCCCGCGGGGCTCAGATCCGTCTGCATCTGAAGGAGGAGATGGAGGAATTCACCGAACCAGAACGGTTGAAGTTCATCATCCGCAAATACTCCACGTTCGTCCCGCACGCCATCAAGCTGGCGGACGAAACCCTGAACGAACAAAAGCCGATCTGGGTCGAACCGAAGACCCAGGTCACTGCGGAACAATACGAGGGCTTTTACCAGTGGCTGACACACCACTCGGAAGAAAAGCCGTTGTGGCACATGCATCTGTCGACCGACTCGCCAATCCAGTTCCATTCGATCCTGTACTGTCCTCCGTCGAATTTCGAACTGCTCGGATTCGGTCAGATTCAACACGGTGTCAACCTGTGTGCCAAGCGAGTCCTGGTCCAGGATGATTCCCAGGACCTGCTGCCCGATTACCTGCGGTTCCTGTATGGCGTGGTCGATTCGGCGGACCTGCCGTTGAATGTTTCGCGAGAAACGCTGCAGGATCACAAGCTGCTGCCCAAGTTGAAAAAGGTGCTGACCAAAAAGGTACTGGATCACCTGGCCGATCTGTCCCAGGAACAGCCCGAAACCTTCAAGACGTTTGCGACACAGTTTGGATCGATCCTGCGAACAGGGATCGGATCGGACTTCGAGAATCGCGAGAGGATCGCCAAGTTGATGCGATTCCATTCGACGTTTTCTTCCGGGGAAAGCAGCCTGCTGACCGGAGGGCTTGAGGCGAATGCACCGACTCCTTCGGTCTCACTTGACGATTATTTGAAACGAGCGCCGGAAGGTCAGTCGCAGATTTACTACCTGAGCGGTCCGAACCTGGACGCCATGCAGAAGCATCCGCACCTGGAGATTTTCCGCAAGCGCAACCTGGAGGTGCTGTTCCTGGACGACGCCATCGACGAGTACGCCCTGATTCAACTGCGGTCGTACGAAGGCAAGGATGTGATGTCGATCGACGGGGCCGATGTGAAATTCCCCGAATCCACCAATCCGGCCGACGATCCAGACGCCAAGAAGGCTCCGGCCAACTTCACCCGGGTGGTCGAACTGTTTCGGGGAGCCCTGGACG
Source organism: Planctomycetota bacterium (assembly GCA_018242525.1). GTDB lineage: Bacteria > Planctomycetota > Planctomycetia > Planctomycetales > Planctomycetaceae > Schlesneria. The sequence continues at coordinate 79,468 of JAFEBS010000003.1, forward strand.
ACAAGGTGTCCGACGTGAAGGAATCGTCCCGACTGACCGACAGTCCCTGTTGCCTGATCAATCCCCGCAGCCACATGAGCAGCCGGTTGCAGCAGGTGCTGGGCCAGACGATTCGTGAGTTCGAGCAGACGAAGCGCGTGATGGAAGTCAATCCGCACGCAGCGCTGGTCGAACGGTTGTGTGCCCTGAGTGCGAATTCGGACAACGACGAATTCATCCGCGACTGTGGCCGCCAGTTGTACGCCAACGCTCAAATCCTGGACGGCTTGATCCCCGATGTCGAAGACACCACATCCCGATCGCTGCGATTCATGGAGGAACTGGCACGCAGCAAGTCGGCCATCGTCGTCTGACCGCATTGCCTCGATGGCGCGTCCGGCTCGTGTTTTAAGGCGTTCGCTGTCCTTTCCACGGGTTGCTAATCCTTGACCTTCTGCTTCCACCCCAATGCCGTGGCGCATTCGGGGTGGTTGAACATCTTTTCATGATCGTGTTCAACGTCGTGGGCGATGACCAGCTTCCACTGGAATGGCCAGTTCTTTTCTCTGGCCAGACGCTCCGCGAATTCGTAGGCATTTTTGCCCCGTTCAAATCGAGATTTTCCCTGCCTGTCGGCCTGAGCGGAATCATCGAAGTACTCGTCGCGAATGGTGTCGTTCGAACCGACGTAAATCGTGACGGGACGGGCCAGGTACGCTTTGAACATCTCCTCATTCTGCAGTTCCGCGGGCAGGCCGCCGAATCCATAGGGGAAATCCTGGTCGAGCGTGGGCAGGGTGTAACTGCTGGGATTGGCAATCACAATCCTCGTGGCATCCGTATTGACGAAGGACGCCAGACGCCCCAGGAACTGGCCGCCGCCTGAATGTCCGATCAAGGCGTATGGCAGTTCTGTGCGACCTTCCCGCCGACGGATTTCGCGTGCGATCCGGTTCACATATTCGCCTGTGCGTTCCTCGGCACGGACAGCCTTGCCGTCACGGACGATGCCGCCGAACTGGTATTTCGGCTTGGGAAACGAGTCCGCGTCAAACAATGGGGCGACGATGAGAGCCCCGAATCGATTTCCCATCGGGATCGAATGGTCCCGGTATTCATCCGCATTCCGCAGTACGCCGTGAAACACCATCAGTAGCGGACCGTCCCGGAAGTTGTCCGGCTTATAGGTAAACAACGTCATCGTGACATCGTCGAATTTGACCTGGATCTCCGACTTGCCAGCCGGGATGGCATCAGGAGTGCTCAGCAGCAGGCAGGATAGGAACAGCGCGTACATTTCGACGGCCTCTTTGTCATTTTGAAAATGGAAATTCTGACGAAAGTTGTCGCAGAGTCGCCGATGGGACGCAATCGACTGCATCTACATTGATCGTCGTACTTCATCTGGATTCCGGTTCGGCAGTCTCTCGTGAGTTTGTGGTGGCACAGGCCGTGGCGTCCAGAGAATCAAGCCGGTCGAGAGCAACGTCAGCGGGATGACGATCTGCCAGTGCCGGATGATCCTGACCTGGGTCTCATCGAAATCCGAATACGAGGTTCCAAACCGGTACCCGTACCAATTGTCGCCCCAATTATCTCGGGACCACCCATACGGGTAAACTGCGTTGTGGTTGGTGTAATGAAAGGTCGTGAACGACAAATCGTTGTAAGGTGGCAGGAACCGCGTCTTCTTAAAGGCAAGTCGGCTCCAGCCAAGACCCGCCGGGCACGAATAGAGGGCATACAATGTCTGACTGTCCCGCACAAAATGAATCTGATCCACTTCGCGAAAACTTCTGGTCCACAGGCCCCAGAAAGCACACGCGATCACCAGGGTGAAGCACCCTGCTTTTCGTCGCCAGCCGCGGAAGAAGCTGCCCATATCCTGCTCCCCGTCAATGCCCTGACCCCGGTTTATCGCCGGGAAGTGTCATTTGCAATCTCAGGGCACTCAACCTCGATGTCAACAGCTTGATTTCAAAGTCCAGCCTGCCGAAAGCGTGACCACGGGATTGCAATTGACACATCCCGGCGATAAACCAGCGTGCGGTGCCGTGAGAATTCAAAACTGCCGGTCCAAACCGACGATCCCGCTGAAACTGAGTGTCCGCTGTGCGCTATCTCCTGGAACATCTGGCCGTCATTTTTGGGGCGGCGACGGGGGCCCTGGCGGCTCGCGGGAAGGGGATCGACTGGTTTGGAGTTGTCGTCCTGGGTCTGGTCACGGCGGTCGGCGGCGGCACGTTGCGGGACGTGGTTCTCGACGTCCCTGTGTTCTGGGTCGAGGACCATTCGTTTCTCATCTCTGGAATCGTGGCAGTCACGCTGACAATCGGGATGGGACGATTCCTGGATCCGTCGTCTCGAGTGTTCCTGATCACGGACGCAATCTTCCTGGCTTTTGTGGCGATGGTGGGAACTCAAAAAACCTTCAGCCTGCATCATCCGGGAACGATCTGTGTCCTGTTCGGCGTGGTGACCGGAGTGGCGGGCGGGATCTTTCGTGATGTGTTGCTGGGAGAAATCCCGCTCGTCTTCCGTCCCCACATTAACCTGTACGCGACGGCCGCGTTTCTCGGCAGCCTGACCTACCTGGCGGCTGCAACACTCTGGCCAGGACAACCAACCAACCTCGTCATCGGTGCAGCAGTGACGCTGATCCTGCGCCTGGCTGCGATTCGGTGGAAGTTACGGTTGCCGGTGTTTCACACAGAGGAAGGTGTCGCGTAGGTGGAAAGCCGCTGCATCAGGCCAGAACTCCCTTGACCAGTTCCCCGTGGATGTCTGTCAGTCGGAAGTCACGGCCTTGGTATCGATAAGTCAGGCGGGTGTGGTCGATTCCTAGCAGATGCAGAATCGTCGTGTTCAAATCGTGAACATGAACGGGGTCGCGGACGATGTTGTAGCAATAGTCGTCCGTTTCACCGTAAGTGGTTCCCGCCTTGATGCCGGCACCGGCGAGCAGGATTGTAAAGCAACGGGGGTGATGATCCCGGCCGTAATCGGTTGCCGTCAGTCCTCCCTGGGAATAAATCGTGCGCCCAAATTCTCCGCCCCAGACAATCAGGGTGTCCTTCAACAGATCCCGCTGTTTCAGATCCTTGATCAACGCGGCCGTCGCCTGATCGGTGTCCCTGCACTGTCCACGAATGGCGTTTGGCAATCCGCCGTGGTGGTCCCAGCCCATGTGGAACAGTTGAATAAACCGGACGTCCCGCTCGGCCAGTCGTCGTGCCAGCAGGCAGTTGGCCGCATAACTGCCGGGGCGTTTCACATCGGGACCATACTGGTCCAGGACATGCTGAGGCTCCTGTGAAATATCCAGCAGCTCCGGCACGCTGGTCTGCATTCGAAATGCCATCTCGTACTGGGAAATGCGTGTTTGGATTTCCGGGTCACCGACCTGGTCGAAATGCTGCTTGTTGAGTGCCGCCAGTCGATCCAGGGTTCCGCGTCGGGTCGCCTGATCAACGCCAGGCGGGTTCGACAGGTACAGAACTGCGTCACCCTTGTTGCGGAACTTGACTCCCTGGTGCCTGGACGGAAGGAACCCCGCACCCCACAGTCGGTCGTACAACGGTTGATCGTCGGGGCGACCACTACCGAACGACGTCAGCACGACATACGCTGGCAAGTCCTGGTTTTCACTTCCCAACCCATAGCTGAGCCAGGAGCCGATGCTCGGACGGCCCGCCAGTTGATGTCCGGTCTGGCAGAACGTAATTGCCGGATCGTGATTAATCGCCTCGGTGTTCATCGTGCGAATCATGCAGAATTCGTCAGCGATTCCTGACATGTGGGGCATCAGTTCGCTCATCCACATCCCGCCCTGGCCATGCTGGGCGAATTTGAAGATCGACGGAGCAACCGGGAACTTGGACTGTCCAGACGTCATCGTCGTCAACCGCTGCCCCTTGCGGATGGATTCCGGCAAATCTTCGCCGTGTCGCTCTTTCAGCCCGGGCTTGGGATCAAACAGGTCCATTTGCGACGGAGCGCCGGACTGAAACAGGTAAATGACTCGCTTGGCCTTGGGGGAAAAGTTCGGAAATCCCGGCAATGCGGCATGCGAACCGTCTCCGATTGCGGCCAGTGCGGTGCGACCCAGCAAAGTTCCCAAGGCGGCCGATCCCACACCGGCCGAAGTCCGCTGAAGAAAGGCGCGACGATTGAGGGCGTCTTGAATGTTGAGAAGTGTGTCAGTCATCGTCGTGAGTCTCAGTGATTGAACGGTAACCAGATTGTCGATGGCGGTTATTCGCGCGTGATGACTTCGTCCAGGTTGAGCAGAATATTGGCGGTCAGAGTGTACGCGGCCAGTTCCACGGGATCGACGTTGGCCGAGGCCCGGGAATCCCCGAACGCATTCAATTTCACAGCGGAATCGCGGCTTTGCTGTAGGCGTACCAGATCATCGCTCAGACCGGCCGTCAGGACCTTCAACTCGTCGGCGGACGGCCGTCGCGATGTCGCGAGTTGGAATCCGCGCGACAGCCGTTCGTTCGGGGTGCCGGGATCGATCAGCATCCGTTCGGCCAGTTTTCGAGCCGCTTCGACGTACGTGATTTCGTTGAGCAATGACAACGCCTGCAGCGGCGTGTTGGTCCGGGATCGTTTGACGGTACAGACTTCGCGATTGGGTGCGTCGAACAGCAGCATGGACGGTGGAGCCGCCGTTCGTTTCCAGATCGTGTACATCGTACGGCGATACAGCCCTTCGCCCTGGTCGTGTTTGTAGCCGCGCAAGTCGCCATAGCGACTGGTTTCATCCCAGACCCCTTCGGGCATGTAAGGCCGAACGCTGGGGCCACCGACTTTGTCGACCAGCAGCCCGCTGACGGCCAGAGCCTGATCGCGCAGGGTTTCGCCGGACAGGCGGAATCGAGGTCCACGCGCCAACAACCGGTTTTCCGGATCCCGCTCGGCCAGTTCGGGCGTCACACGTGAGGACTGCCGGTACGTGGCGCTCATCACGATCAACTTCTGGATCGCCTTCATATCCCAGGGTTGAGCGAGCGGTGCCTTATTGTCGCCGACCGCCGGGGTCACGGTGGGCTGCATGAATTCCGCAGCGAGCCAGTCGAGTAATTCCGGGTGCGACGGGAATTCGGATTGCGATCCGAAATTCTCGGATGTCTTGACGATTCCCGTCCCGAAAAAACGTTCCCAGGCCCGGTTGATCCAGACGCGCGAGGTCAGTGGATGTGCCGGATCCACGAGCCACTTTGCCAGCCCCAGTCGATTCTGAGGGGCATTGGCGGGCAGGGCGGGGAATGCGGAGGGTAAACCGGCCGTGACCTTGTCGCCGCGTTTGTCGTATTCACCGCGGATCAGGATGAACGCGTCACGCGGTTGCGGCAGTTCCAGCATCACCATGACGTTGGGGGCTGCAGCGACAACTTTCGCGTGCTGCTGCTTCAGCCCGGCAACGGCCGTCTCGGCCTGCTTCAAGGGACTGTCGACATTCGCCCTGAAGAACTTTTCCAACTCGGCCTTTGCCTCGGGCGATCGCTTGTCGGCTTCAGTTGCCAGGATCTGCTTCAGCGATTCCGGAAACTTGGCTCCATCCAGTTTAACCGTGCTCGGTGGCAACGACGTCAGGGACAACCGGAAGCGACCGATGTTGTGTTGATTCAAGGCCTCGTGCTTCAATCGAACTGTCAGAGTGGCATCCCTGGGGACCGACAGTGGCGATTCGACCAGGAACATGGCATTTGTCTGGTCACGTCGCGTCGGCCCATCAACGGCCCAGCCGTTCGCGGGATTGCCATCCAGAATCAAGCCGATGGCCCATCCGTTTTGGGAATAAGTCGCCTCCGCGCGGTTGAACTTGGCCTGCAATGGAACCGACAGGCCGGGAGCAGTCACTTCAGCCTCGACAGATGACAGCACAAAGTTGCCGTTCGGATAACGCCCCAGGCTTTGCTGTGGCAGGCTGGGATCCGGCAGACATTCCAGCAACAGGCCGCTGAAAGTCCCCTCGGGCACCGGCGCTGTGATGGTATAGACATCATGAGCGGGATTGTTCCCACTGGCCAGGTACGATCCGTCGGCCTGGCGGGTGAGCTTCGAGCCTCCTTGCGACTTGACGTCGTTCGGCTGCAGCGTTTGCCAGACGACGGCACCGGCTTCCGCGAGTTTTGTTTTGAAGCCCGGCTCCCAGGCGGCGATGTATTGTGGCAGGTTCCGGGCCGCTTCCGTCGCTTTAAGTTCGGCGGCAGCGATCTCCGCTTGTAAACGGGCCAGTTCGGCATCCTGCTCGGCGCTGGGAACGTTGATGACGGGGTCGGTGTTCTTGGAGTCCCCCTGCAGGGTACCGCTTTCCTGGATGTTGTTGAAATACGAGAACAACTGATAGAAGTCGCGCTGCGTGATCGGATCGTACTTGTGATCATGGCAGCGGCAGCAGTTCAGTGTCAGTGCCATCCAGGTCATGCCGGTGGTTTCGACACGATCGATCACCGTTTCGACCCGCCATTCCTCGGCAATGATCCCCCCTTCGCCGTTCAGCCGGTGATTACGATTGAATCCCGTGGCGACCTTCTGAGTTGAAGTGGCATTCGGTAGCAGGTCGCCCGCCAGTTGTTCGATGGTGAATTGATCGAACGGCTGATTCTGGTTGAACGCATTGATCACCCAGTCGCGCCAGGGCCACTGGTACCGGCTACCATCGGTCTGGTACCCGTTGCTGTCGGCATAGCGAGCGAAGTCGAGCCATTGCATCGCCATGCGTTCGCCGTAGTGACGCGATTGCAGCAGACGATCGACCACTCGTTCGTAGGCCCCGGGCGACGTGTCAGCCAGATACGCGTCGACTTCCGCGGGAGTCGGCGGCAATCCGGTCAGATCCAGAGAAACTCGGCGGATCAGTGTTTCCCGCGAGGCCTCGGGCGCAGGCGTCAGTCCTTCGTGTTTGAGTCGGGCCAGCACAAACTGATCGATCGGATTCTGGGGCCAACTTTGATCCCGGACATCGGGCACTTCCGGGCGATGAACCGGAAGAAACGCCCAATGCCCCTGGTACTCGGCCCCTTCGGTGATCCATTGTTGCAGGAGTTCGATCTGACGCTGCGTCAGTTTCTTGCCCGAGTCGGCGGGTGGCATCACCGAATCGCTGTCGGTACTCACAATTCGCCGCACCAGTTCGCTGGCGTCGGACTTCCCGGGAGTGATGGCAATGTGTCCGGATTCGCCAGCCTTCGTGGCGCTGTCTTTCAGATCCAGACGCAGTCCAGCCTGCCGTTTGTGTTCATCAGGGCCGTGGCACTGAAAGCAGTTGTCCGACAGGATCGGTCGGATGTCGCGATTGAACGAGATTCTCTCGGCCGCGAAACCATCGGTCGTAATCAGCAACAACCCTGTCAACAGGGCAGCCATGGTTTGTGGCGCGGCTGCAATACGGGAAACCATACGTGTCATTCCCTGGGGGATCTCTGGTGGATGGCCTGAAGTCGATCGTGACACGAAAGACAGACGAGCCAACTCATCAAGATACTGCGCCGGGATATCCTCCCGCAAACCGAAGCAGACAGATTCAACGCCGACGGACGGTGGGTTGCCTTCTGCAGAGTGTCAGCGCGGACGGCGCTGAGGACCAAATGCTCGCGTGCTGTTCAACCGGCGGATCGCTGGCGAACTCAAAACGTGCCATCGCGGACCTCGAAATGAGTCGGGCGATTCAGCGTCTCACCGCCAGATTGAACCCATTGGGCGACGGCCTTGAGCATATCTTCGAGCGTGACAGTCGGCGGTCCGAACCAGTCATAGGAACGTTGAGCATCCCACAACCACGCAGTCGGTGCCTGGACGCCGGCAAATCGAACGTCGCGGTTCAGCAATTGCTCCAGACGCGTGGCAATCGACCGAATCGACAGTCGATCGCGCCCCGTGATGTTGACAGCGACCGGCGGAACCGCGGCGTGATCGAAACATTGAATGATCCGGGCGTTGGCATCTCCCTGCCAGATGACGTGGGTTGCTCCCATCGTCAGGTCGACCGGCTGTTGCGAGAAGACTTTTTGGGCAATGTCCAACAGCACTCCGTAGCGCAGATCGATCGCATAGCACAGTCGGACCAGTACCATAGGCGTCTGATTTCGTTTGGAGAAGTATTCATACACGCGCTCCCGGCCGACGCAGGAGTTGGCATATTCCCCAGGCGGCCCCAGGGGATCGTCCTCAGTGCAGCCCGGCCCCTCGGAGGGAACGAGTGGATAAACGCAACCTGTCGACAGCGCAACGATCCGCGATGTCGCATACCGTTCGGAAATCAGGGCAGGGATGAATGTGTTTGTGATCCAGGTCAGTTCGGGGGTGTCGCTGGTGCCGAATTTCTGTCCGACCAGTGAAATCACATTGGGTGCGTCTGGAAGTTTCTGAATTTGCTGTCTGTCCATCAGGTCCGCCGCCACCGTCTCCACGCCGGACTGTTGCAAGCTGCGGGCTGCCGCCGGAGATGAGAATCGCGAAACCGCCACAACACGCCGTGAATCGCCAATGGCATCACAGCCGCGTCGAATCATCCGGGCCAGCGTCGGCCCCATCTTGCCACCGGCCCCCAGCACAAGGATGTCTCCACGTATCTTCTGGAGTGTCTGCAGGACACCCGGAGTTGGTTCGCTCAGAGCCTGATCGAGTTCGTTGATGGACTGAATTACCTTCATCATTTGGTGTCGTCGTCCGCGAGGGTCGTCAAATCGTTGTGAGATAAATGAATTGGCACGACTTACCCGTCGCTGAATTCGTGAAAAATCGGGGCTGCTGCAACCGACGACCGAAGTCTCACGACTTCGGCTACGAACCCCGCTGCGTGCCGGATGAGCCAGAAAGCGAAAACACTATGCCAGTATCTCCTGCACGACCTGGCCATGCACATCCGTCAGTCGATAGTCACGCCCGGCATGTCGATACGTCAGTCGTTCGTGGTTCAGACCCAATAGATGCAGAATCGTGGCATGGAAGTCGGGCATCGTGACTTTGTTCTCGGCAACGTAGTACCCGAACTCATCGGTGGCCCCGTAGGTCATCCCGCCGCGAATGCCGCCACCGGCCATCCAGACACTGAAGGCGTGTGGATGATGGTCGCGGCCATCCGTTCCCTGAGCGGCCGGTGTACGACCAAATTCCGTCCCGAAGATCACCAGCGTGTCCTCCAATAGTCCGCGTGATTTCAAGTCCTTCAACAACGCGGCGATCGGCTGATCCACCTTCTTCGCGTTGGTCGTATGGTTGTTCCGCAGGTCGCCGTGCGCATCCCAGTAATTCCGGGGGTAACTGAAATTGACCTGGACGAAGCGCACGCCCGCTTCCAGACATCGCCGTGCCAGCAAACACTGCCGGGCGAATTCATCCGTCGGTTCAGTGCCCACTCCGTACTGGACCTGGGTGGCGGCAGACTCGCGTCCCAGGTCCAGGACACCGGGAGCTTCGGCCTGCATCCGGAAGCTCATTTCGAACGCCGCGATGCGTGCTTCCAGGCGGGGATCGTCGCCGACCCGTTCCAGGTGCTGTCGATTGCGACGTGCCAGCAGCTCCAGTTGCAGTCGCTGTAAATCAGTCGAGTCGCCCGGAGTCAGATTGGAAAGCCGCGTATCCTTGAAGTTCGTGCTGCCATCGCCGATGCGCGTACCCTGGAAGCTGGCGGGCAGAAATGCCGAGCCGTAGTTTTGAGTGCCCCCGTGATACAGCGACGGGCTGAGGCTGATGAATCCCGGTAGATTCTGGTTCTCGGTCCCCAATCCGTACAGTGTCCAGGCTCCAAGACTCGGACGCGCGAAGACGCCACTTCCAGTGTTGATGTTCAGCAGCGCCGGGCCATGTGACACCTGGTCGCCCCCATTCATCGATCGAATCACGCAGATGTCGTCAATGCAGGAACCGATCTGTGGAAACAGGTCACTGACTTCAATCCCACTTTCTCCGTAATGTTGAAACTTCCAAGGGGATGCCAGCAGATTGCCGGTCGGAGCAAATTCAAACTTCGGCTTGTCGATCGGCAGCGGCTGGCCATTCATTTCGATCAGCCTGGGCTTGGGGTCGAACGAATCCACATGGGACACGCCGCCGTGCATGAACAGAAAGACGACTCGCCGGGCCGTGGCGGAAAAATGCGAGGCCTGCGGCGCGAGCGGACTGGTCGATGCGGACGATGGGGCCGCGGATGCCGTGGACGCCAGCAGGCCTGACAACGCAATCTGGCCAAACCCGCAGGCGGACTGACAAAGAGCCTGGCGACGAGAAATCAAAGTCATGGTGCGCCTCGATGTGCAGAGTACGGGATCACTGGCGAAATCGGTTATTCCACAAACACGAATTCATTCGAGCAAAACAGGGTCTGGCAGTAACTTTGCAAGGCGGTCAGCCGTCGGACATCGTCCGGTCTGGCTTGAGCAGCGGAGGCCTGCAGGTAATCCGCGAGGAACTGCTGGCCCTGTGCCAACTCGTCTGCGGTGGGGCTGCGTCCCAGGATCCGCCGATGAGCTTGAGTCAGACGAACTTCATCGGTTGCAGCCGTGTTCGCCAGGAGACGTTCTGCCAGGGCCTTGGACTGTTCGAGGACGAAGGGGCTGTTCAACAGGAACAAGGATTGCGAAGCGACCGTGGTTTCATTTCGAACTGCGGTCACTCCGTTCGGATCGGCGGCATCAAACAGGGCCAGGACGTCCGGAAGCATGTTGCGGACGATTGGCAGATAAATGCTGCGCTTGGTGAACGTCGTGTAAATCGGATCATCGGTCGCCAGTCGGTTGGGCATGATCATCGCCCCGATGTTTTCGGCCTTGCTCACCATGTATTCGGCACTTTCATTGGTGCCAGGAACCGGATCAAGCTTTCCGCTGATCGCCAGCAGGGCATCACGCAGTTCTTCGGCGGACAGTCGACGGCGCGGGAATGCGCTGAGCCAGCGTCGATCCGGGTCCTTAAGTTGCGCCAGTTCGGAAGTGTGCGTACTTTGTTGATACGCGTTCGACAAGACGAGCAGTCGGTGCATCGACTTGACACTCCAACCCGATTCCATGAAACGTGTTGCCAGCCAGTCGAGCAAATCGGGATGGGAGGGAGCTTCTCCCCGAGTGCCAAAGTTGTCGCTCGTGACGACAAGCCCGCGACCAAAGTGATGTTGCCAGATGCGATTGACCATCACTCGCGCCGTCAGTGGGTTCTGCCGACTGGCGATCCATTGAGCCAGTTCCAGGCGCCCACTGTTTTCCGTGAGGATCCTGGAATTGCCGGCTTTGGAGTCTGCCGCATGGATGACTTGAAGGGTTCCGCGGGGGACCGTCGCTCCGAGAGTGAAGCGGTTGCCGCGCAGGTGAATTCGCAGATTGCGCGGCAGGGCTTCCCGGGGGGCCATTACGACAATCGGTTCCTTCCCGGTGGCTGGCGGTATGGGAAACTCCCACCACATCGTCGCGTTACGGATTTCGTTCTGAAACGGTTCCGTACTGCGGAAGATTCCCGCCAGAGCGTAATAGTCGGTCGTGCGGATGGCGTCGAACTTGTGGTCATGGCAGCGGGCGCAGGCGATAGTCAGGCCGAGCATGGCTCGACCGGTCACGTCGATCTGATCATCGACGATGTCCAGTCGGGACTGTTCCTTGTCGGTTTCCGCGAGGGCCTTGGGGCCAATCATGAGGTATCCAGTGGCGATGATTCGCCGCGCATTCAATTCGGGCGAATCGGTTGCGGGCAACAAGTCCCCGGCCAGTTGCTCGATCAGGAACTGGTCATAGGACAGATCGTGATTGAAGGCGTCGATGACATAATTGCGATAGCGCCAGGCGAAGCGCATGACGGCGTTCGCGTCGTTGGCGGTCGATTCCGCGTACCGGACAACGTCGAGCCAGTGTCGTCCCCAACGCTCGCCGTAATGGGGCGAGTCAAGCAGTCGGTTTACAACCTTGGCAAACGCTTCCGGTGACGAATCGGCCAGGAAAGCCACGGCTTCGTCTTCAGTCGGAGGTAACCCTGTCAAGTCAAAGGTGACTCGACGCAGCAGAGTTCGTTTGTCGGTCGCTGGCGCGGGTGCCAGCCCCATCGATTCCAGTCTGGCGAGGACAAATCGATCTACGGCCGATTGAGCCCAGGCATCATTCTTGACGGCAGGTGGATTGGAATCGCGGACGGGTTGGTAGGCCCAGAATGCCGTTTCCGCAGTGGTAAACGTGGCCGGTGGTGCGACGTTTTGCAGTGGACGGAGCGTCAGTCCGTACTTGTCGGCCAGGTACCCTTCGACCGACAGCCGTTCCTCTTCGGTCAGTACTTTGTTGTAGACGACGACTTCCCCGACATCCCCCTGAATGGATCCGGCCCAACTGACCGCCTTGCCGAGGTAGGCCCCGATGTCGGTACGATGCTGAATGTCGGGGACGGTATCTCGCCCTTCCAGCGGTTCACCGTTGGGACGGACCGCAGCTTCGCCGTTGATGAACATCCTTGTCGTCGTGCGCATGGGTCCGGGTTGTTTCGTCACGGTCAACAGCACGGTCTTGCCGAAGTATGGCTTGTAGGTGCTACTTCCCAGTGAGGCATCGTGATTCCAACCGCCCGCGAAGTGTAGGGCGTGGTCTTCGCCCCGATTGATCTGGACCAGAGCCGCCAGTGGGCGGCCGGGATCTCCGCCGGGATTGGCGGGATTGCCGAATCCAAACACACCGTCATAGGGAGGCTGGGCATCATGCGGTTGCAGGTTCATCACCAGCATGATTGATAGCGGAGCGTCACCGCGAATGTCGACAGGCCGGTCGGGCGATGAGGCGAATCCGGTCGTGGTCTCGAAGCGGACACCCGGTCGTTTCAGCAGCCTACTTTGCTTCGCGAATTTACCCGGCAGTCCCACACCATCCTTGCGGGCTCCTTTGGTGGCACTGACGTCGCGGCCTTGACCGCTTTGATCCGGCCAGACGTGGACCAGTTCACCATCATTCAATGTCAACGAATCGGCTCGCAGCCAGAGTTGCAGTGACTTGGCAAGCTCTCCGGAGTTGGGCGCGGAAATCGCCACCTCGGTTGGTGCGGGTGAAGTGACCGCCGTGACAGCCGCCCCCGGCCAGTGAGCCCCCGACCTGATCCAGGTCGCCAGGTCCATGACCTGAGCATCCGTCAGTTTCCCATCGGGTGGCATGGCCAGACCGTTCTGGTGTCGTACGGCCTGAATCAGCAGGCTCTCGTCAGGCTTTCCGGCGGTGACCGCAGGCCCCGTTTCACCACCACGCAGCGTGGCTGCACGCGAATCGAGTCGCAGGCCCCCCTTGGCCATGCTGGCGGCGTGGCACTTGTGGCAGCGTGTGATCAGCAGTGGCCGTACCTTCTGTTCGAAGTGCTCTTCGGCGGTTGGCTCTGATGCCAGGATTGCTGAATTCCAGACAGGGGTTGCCAGCAGCAGAATCATGAATCGCGTGGCCTGGTACCCGCTCATGGCCCATCCTTCCGCACGATTGCCCGGAGCTTGTCCGGCGCTTGTCGTGAAGTTCGTCCTGGTTGGTTGACTCATTGACATTCAATCATCGTTGACGCGATCTGTGTGGGCAAGTGTCAACCCGTCTGCGCAGTGTTGAAGTACCAGGCGATAATGCCTGCGACGACATTTCCAAAAAGCGTCGGTCAGCCGGGAATCGCGGCCGACGTAAACAGGCGATTGTGTCAGGTTGGCCGGTTCAAACACGACTGCCGCACTGATTCAGGAGATGTGGTTGACAAACCGCCCGCAGGGCGCAACTCTGCTCTGTACTGCGATAGTCGTCAAATCGCTGGCAGCAAACTGAGCTTTGAACCACCTCACTCCGGGCCCCAATCTCATGCGCGCGGTTGTCCTCGACGAACATGGCTTAAACGTCGCCGATCGGCCAATTCCAACCCCGGGTCCGGGTGAAGTTCTGGTCCGGGTCCTGAAGGCAGGCTTGTGCGAAACGGACCTGCAACTGGTCCGCGGTTACATGGGTTTTCGCGGGGTCCTGGGACATGAATTTGTGGGAATTGCCGAGACCGGTCCCCTGAGCGGTCAGCGGGTCGTCGGGGAAATCAATTGCGCCTGCGATCAGTGCGATTACTGCTGGACCGGCCTGCGGACACACTGTCCGCATCGCACGGTCCTGGGAATCCTGAACCATGACGGAGCGTTTGCCGACTTCGTGGCCGTTCCCGCACGGAATCTGCATCGAGTGCCGGACGAAGTGACCGATGAGCAGGCCGTCTTCACTGAACCGCTGGCGGCCGCGTTTCAGATTCCGGCTCAGGTCGAACTGAAACCGACGCAACGCGTCATCGTACTGGGGGATGGTCGGCTGGGAAACCTCTGTGCGCAGGTGATCGCTCAGTCCGGTTGCCGATTGACGGTTGTCGGCAAGCATGCGACGAAACTGGAACGGATCGCCCGGTTGGGAATCGAGACGGCCCAAGTCGGCGAATTCGATGGAACCCGCCAAGCCGATGTTGTCGTCGACTGCACGGGGTCTGCCAGTGGTGTAGAAACCGCATTACGACTCCTGAAGCCCCGTGGAACCCTGGTCCTCAAGACGACGGTGGCCGGCACGCAAACTCTGTCATTGGCCCCGATTGTCATCGATGAAATCACCGTCGTCGGTTCCCGCTGCGGACCCTTCGAGCCCGCACTGACGGCTCTGCGCGACGGCACAATACAAGTCGAACCCCTGATCGAGGCGACGTATCCGCTCGCCAATGCGGTCGCCGCTTTTGAACGGGCGACCAGCCAGCCGACGCTGAAGCTTCTCCTGGAACCGTAATGGAACTCTCACTGACTATCACGCCGATTCCTGCAAAGAAACAGCTCACTGAACTGTTCGTTCCGCTTCCGAAATCAAACAGCTTCGACCGGGCAGGCAGCAGCGATTACCGGGCGTAATCCGCAGGCTTCTTTCCCTTGATGAAGCCATTGAAGCCGAACTTCGTCGGCTTGAATTCGCCGACAATCGCGACGTTAGATTTCTCGGGAATCTGGTCTTGCATGCCCAGCGCCCAATAAACGGCGTTGATCACCAGGCGCCTGGTTCCTTCGGCTTCCAGATCGGTGGCCGCACCCATGGTTGTACAAAAGACGCGTGCTTCCTTGCCTGAGGGGCTCTTGTACATCCTGGTCCAGGCGACCGGCATCATCGGATCGTTTTTCTTGCCCACCACGCCCTTCGACGTCGACTCCAGGGTTTCCGTGACTTCGCCCAGCAGCAGCGGCGTGCACGACTTGGAGACATCATCAATCACTACCGTGTAAACATCCGTGGGGCCGAACACGCTCCCCTTGTCGATCCCGCGCAGGATCGGATTCTGTTCCTGTCCAGCGACGACAATCCCACGCGTCCCTTCCTTGCCATGATGACCGTGGTGATTGACCCACTGTTCACCCAGGACCTGCTTGCCGAATCCACCCTTCCAGCCTTCCACATTGCTGCCGTTGCTATACCGGGCATAGTTTCCCCCACCATTGAAGGCATGCGTCGCCGTGCGCAGGCCGATCACCGGCTTGCCCGCTTCCACGTAGTCCGCGATGTATTTCATCTGGTCATCGGGCAAATGACGAAAACGGGTGGCGATAATCATCAGGTCGGCCGTCTTGAGAGCTTCCAGGCCGGGAATGTTGTCACCCTGATTCGGATTGATTTCACCGGTGGCCGGATCGATCGCGAACAGGACAGTCGTCTTGAAGCCGTGATGCTTCGACAGGATCTTGGCCAGTTGAGGCAGGGCTTCTTCCGAACGGTATTCTTCGTCGCCACTGATCAGGACGACATGCTTTCCCTTGCCGGGCCCCTCACCGCCTTCAAAGCCAATCCACCGGTCATCGGCACGGATCTGACTTGCAGAAAATCCCAAGAGGAAAGTGGCGAGCAACAGTCGAACTCCAATCAACTTCATCATCAGCGCGGTCCTTCAAGTTGAGCGAGGTATTTACCGGAGCACATCTCGACAAAGCGTACCACGGACGGGAGAATCTTGCGATTGTACAGGGCAGCGGCAATCGACGGGACGTGGTTGACGAATGGAACACGCCGCCGCAGACTGAATTGCGGTCCTTGAACACGATCCCGCCGCGCGAGCAGGGGATTCTGAAATTGGACGTGCATCGACCAATCCCTCGCCCGTGCGTCGGGCTGGTGTTTCAGGACAGCGTCATCCGATCATTCCCGTTCACGATACTTGCTGACTTGTGACCCGTGCTTCATTTTTTTCTGAATCCCTGGATGCTGGCTGGACTGGCGGGCGTGTTGCTGCCTGTGTTGGCCCATTTGCTCAGTCGAAAACGATACGACACCGTCGACTGGGGAGCGATGCAGTTCCTGGAATTGGACCCGAGTGCGCGACGGAACCTGCGACTGGAAGATTTGCTGCTCCTGTTGGTGCGGATGCTTTTGATCGCATTGCTGGCCATTGCCCTGGCGCGGCCGTGGTTCAACGGATCCTGGCTGGGACGGTGGGCGTCGACCACGTCGCGCGATGTGGTCATCATCATTGACGGGTCATACAGCATGGGATGGGAAGGGCCCCTCGGGACGCCTCAGGCGGCCGCCGTGCGACTGGCTCGTCAATTCGTCAATGACCTGCGGTCCGGCGACACCGTGATGCTCCTGGATGCCCGCGAACAACCACGGATGGCACTCACGGGTCCCACGCGTGATCGAGTCCGGATTCGCCAGGCGCTGGACGACCTGCCCGCTCCCGGAGGGACGGCCAACCTGCACGAGGCGATTACCAAGGCGGTGCAGATCCTGGCGACGGGAACCAACGTTCAACGGGAACTGTTTGTACTCACCGACTATCAGGCCTTGAGCTGGCAGCCCGACGACGACACCTTGTGGGCCCGACTGGATGATCTGAAAGCCCAGTCAACTGTCCCCCCGCGCATCTGGGTGATGGACGCCGCTGGCGGGGAATTGGGCAAAGCTTCGAACTTCACAATCGAACGACTGCAGGTCTCGCGAGAATTGGCCGTTCCCGGAGTTCCGATTCGATTCAGCAGCAAGGTCCGATATCGTGGCGGCGATGCGGCAATCGCTCGCAGTGTCATCGTGGAAGTGAATGGCCAGCGATTGGCGGACCAGACCCTGCGCCTGAATCTGGCACCCGATGGTGAAGCCAGCGTCGAATTCGAGCGGCAGTTTCACGAGCCAGGATCGCACCTGATCAGCGTGATCCTCGACAGCGATGTCCTGCCGGGTGACAACCGCTCCGATGCCGTGATCGTCGTGGCAGAGTCATTGCCGGTCGTGCTGGTCGACGGCGACAAGAAACTGGATCCGACACGCAGCGAAACGTTTTTTGCCCGGGCCGCCCTGGCGGCCACTGGCGACGATGTCAGTTGGATCAAGCCCAGCGTGGTGACGCCAGACGCGTTGAATGCAGATACACTGCGGAATGCGGCGGTCATCGTGCTGGCCAATGTGGCCGCTCTCACGGAACAGCAGCAGGCTCTGCTGGAACGATCGGTCGCCAGCGGTCGGGGTCTGTTGTTTACGCTGGGTGACAAGACACCCAAAAACGGATTCGCACTGGATCCAGATTCGCCGTTTGCCCTGCTGTTTCCCGTCCGACTCGACGAGATTGCCAGCGATTCCGAGGCGGACTCAGTGGGGATCCGCGTGGCCGGGAGCAGTCTGGAACTTCCGTGGCTGCGCCAGTTTCGAGCCGACAAGGGAGGGACACTGACCGACGCACGGTTTCCCCAGTGGTGGAAAGTCAAAGAAGTACGCCCGGTCCCAGCCACGAAATCGGAGTTGCTGGAGGAGGAAAACACCAAGCCGTCCAAGACCCCCGAAGTGACCGTCGGGACGCCTCTTGTGATCGCCAAGCTGTCGAACGGGGCTCCGTGGATCGTGACGAGACGCTATGAACGTGGCATGACTGCCGTGTTGACGTCAACCATCGACGCCGACTGGAACACATTGCCCGCCAAAACCGATTTTGTACCGTGGTTGCATGAAATGCTGTTCTCGCTGGCATCCACCTCAACCAACCGCAATGTCGACGTGGGATCTCCGCTGGTTTTGAACATTCCGCCGGAACTGAAGATCGACCAGTACGAGTTTGTCGGCCCCGGCAACAGGCGATTTCCGGCGGATCGAATTCCCGATGAACTGCAGCCAGGAGCAATCCTGACCGGGGTCAACCTGCCTGGGATTTATCGCTTCGCCCGCAAGGAGTCTGACGGCAAGCCCGCCGTCGATGATGAGCATTTCGTGGTGAACTTTGATCGCGGCGAATCCGATCTGACGATCCTGACCGAAGCGCAACGAACGGCTCTTTCCGGGGAGGATCGACTCGTCTTCGCCAGTGACCTGTCCGAACTTCAACAGCAGATGTTTGCCGATTCCTCGCGCACGGAATTGTGGTGGCTGTTGATTTATGGGTTCCTGGCAATGATGTCGGTGGAAGCGTGGATGACCCGCAGGATGCTGCGGGGAGCGACCGACCCGGTCAAAAGTGGTTCCGGTGCAGTGGCACAGTAGTCCTGCCCGCAACTGGGAACACTTTTGAATCAGGTGAGCCGGGAACTGTTCGCTTGTTTCTGGGGCGAAATCCTATGCCGCGGCCAATCCACTACGGTCAAGCTTGCGACGAATCCACAGGGCGCCACCCAGAATCCCTGCTCCGCAAATGGAGACAGCGAACAGGGCGCGCCAATCGCCGTGGCTCCACGGATGATTGGACACCAGGAACGAATAGGCCAGCAACGCCAGCAGCGGCACGCACTGCGGCAACACGGCCTCATCGAGAATCCGCAGCAGATTGATCTGCAGTTTCGACAAGGCATACGGTACCAGGACGCAAAGTTCGAACACGACCACGGGAATCGTGGTTCCCCATGCCACACCTTCAATCCCCCAGAACAGGCACAGGGTGATACTCAATGCCAGATTCGTACAGGCCTCACCCAGGTAAATGAGCGCGGGGACTTTCACATGGCCGCTGCCAAACAGGAATGCACGCAGGATCCCACAGGGAAGGGCGATCAACTGAGCCCCCAGCAAAACCATCAGGATCCGATGGGATTGCGTCAAATCCTGGACAGTCAGTTTCGATCCAACCCACAACGACAGCACATCGGTCGCGAAGAACCAGGCGCCAATAAACGCGCCACCCACCAGCAACAACACGATCCCCAACGTCTTGATCAGGAATCGGTTTCGCTTCCCCGTGTCCAGGGCTCCCTGCAAAGCACCAGCCGTTGGCATGCAGATGTGGGCGATCTTGTCGATCGGCTGCTTGGCGAACTGGGTCAACCGCAACCCGAAGTAATAGGGGACGATCGCTTCCTTGCCGAGTAACAGCCCGATCGTAATCGTATCAGTTGCATTGATTAACTGGCTGGCCACCACACTCACGAAGACCATCGAACTGAATTGGCCACATTCACGGAATACCTCGCGGTTCAGCAAACGGGGTCCCACGGCCAGCGTTGGCAGGATTCGCCGGGCCAAAACGATGTATGCCAGGTTTTCTCCCACTGCGACCACCAGGTAAATCAAGGCGATCGTCACCAATCCGTACCGGTCGCTCAGAAACGCCAGAAACAACACGAGTCGAACGAGATCAAAGGAAAAGCCGATGCCGCGTTCCAGGTCGAACCGACGCAGCCCATGCAGGACTCCGCCAAACACGCTGCCGGCCATTCCCACCGCGACGTTGACGCCCAGGATCAGGATCGTGAACTGGGCTTCGATCAAGTCGTCGCCCACCCAACCACCCCACCAGCCGGCCGAAAGACACAGGACGCATGCCAGCAGAAATGCCACCGCCCCCATCCCCAGGTAAATCGACAGGACGAGAGTGACAACCTGATTGATCCGCAGCCAGTTTCCTTCCGAATGGTACTTGGCCACGTAACGCGAAATCGTTTCGCCCAGTCCGCAGTACAGCAGTGCCGAGTAACTGGCGATCGAATTGATCAGCAGCCAACTTCCATAAGTCGACACGCCCAGCACATCCAGTGTGTACCGGGTCAGGAAAAATCCAATGACCAGGTTCGAAGCGTGAGTGCCCCAACTGGCCAGGACGTTGCGTGTGACAGAACCGATGGAAGACATTGGCAAGCGGCTTTTAAGCAGGAGGGAAACCAGAGACGTCAGGATTTGGAGGCCACGACCCACTGCTGACGAGCGGTCGGCCCCGCAATCTTGTCGACACGGAACCCGATCTCCGTCAGGGTTCTCGAAAGCCATTCCGGTGAATGGTGGTAGCGGCGGTAACCAGCGCCGGTCGGCCATCCCCGCCAATGCTTGATGCCACATGTGTACAGCACCCGGCGGAACAGAAAGCTCAGTCGCGTCTTCCAGCGAACAGGTTCCATGTTTAGTTGGAACACGAACTGGCCGCCGGACCGCAACAGTTGAAAGGCATCTCGAAAATAGGTCGTCAATCCATCTGGATTGATGTAGTAAAAGACTTCGTATGAGAAGATGGTGTCACACTCGGTGATCGCCTGGGGACGTAAATGAACTCCATCCGCCACCTCAAATGTGACCTGGGGCAATTCGTTCCTGCGACAGGCTTCTTCGATCAGTCGCGGCGCGATGTCGACTCCAACGACACGACCGAAATGTTCGGCCAGCGCCGTGGACATTCGTCCCAGTCCGCAACCGACTTCCACTGCGGTTCGATCCATGCCGCAGGTCATTCCCGTGATCGAAATCGCTCTCGCAAGATCGTCACGACCAGACTGCAAGACTGTGGACCAGTTCGCGTCGGCGGAAACCAGCTTGTCCATGCTGTGAATCCCGACTTCGTCCAGGGACTTGTTCCACCATTCGATGGACGCGGCTTGACTCATGACGTAAAGACCTCAATTCTCTTCGGAACACTGTCCGGTCTGCCCTGGTCGGGCCATCCCGTACTGCACTCTACGTCATAAACGGCCCCTGTTTGGACCGAGCGTGGCTTTTCCGCGACGCGGTCAGGCGTCTTTTCAGGAAAGGTCGCTACAATCGGTATCTCGCGTACTTCGTTGTTTCCCGCAGACCGCCACCCGGTGCGTTGTAATGCCGCCCATGACCCGACATCTCGTTTTTCAGGGAGCAGACTCCGTTCTGGTGCTGTGCTGCCACCTGGGCGCGATCGGGTTGACGCTTCTGCTGATCGTGCTGTTGCTGCGATACGAGCGGCAACTGGTTTCTGCGACGATCGGCAACTGGTTGCTGGTCCTGAGAATCTCGGTCCTGGCCGTCGTCCTGATGACGCTGCTGCAGCCGGTGCTCAGTTGGACACTGGACCAGAAACGAACCGGTCGAATCCTGGTGGGTATCGACTTGTCCGACAGCATGGGAACCACCGATGTCCACGCGATGCGTGCGGAAAAGCTTCGCTGGGCTCGGGGGTTGGGCATGATTGGCAATCCGTCGATCGATGCGCGCCTGGATCGCTGGCAGCAGGCGTTCGAGGAACATCGCGAACCAGAATGGGTCGACCCGGATGAATCCACAGACGATGATCGCAGGGCGGCCCTGGAACAGTCGCGGCGCAACCAGCTTCTGGCCATCTTCCGCGAACTGGACGGACTGTCCAGGAAAGAAATCGCCCGACGACTGCTCACAACTGTCCCGAATCCGCTGCTCGACGAACTGAAACCCCTCGCCAAAATCGAGCTGTTCGCGTTCGCCGGAAAGACCGAAGCCGCTGAACGCGAGCAACTGGAACAGCTCGTCGCCAACCCCTCCGCCAGCCTGGTGACCGGAACAACGGATTTATCCCAGGCCCTCGTCGCCGGTGGATCCACCAGCGGAGAAGTGATGGGGGTGATCCTGTTCACGGAAGGACGCGATCTTTCCGGCAAGGCGTTGGCTCCCCTGGCCACTTCGCTGAAAGCCTCGAATATCCCGGTCTACCCCGTGATGCTCGGTTCCACATTTCGACCGAAGGATCTGTCGATCGGGTCACTGGAGTATCCGCAGGCCGTTTACAAGAGTGACCATCCGCAACTGAAAGTCACACTCACGACCGTAGGCTTCGAGGGACAGACATTGGATGTCGAACTGGTTCCTGATATTCCCGACGCTCAGCCACTCAAGAAAACGGTCAAAGTCACGGGGCCCGCCGTCACCCTGGAATTCGATCTGGACGCAACGGAGGTCGGACGCAAAGCGTTCGTCGTGCGAACCCCGGTGCTGGAAGGGGAGACTCGGGACGACAACAACAGCCGCTCGTTTGCGTTCACCGTCGTCGACGATCGGGCCAAGGTGTTTGTCCTGGATGGGGATGCCCGGTGGGAATTCCGTTACCTGGAAGCCGCGATGTCGCGGGACGAACGAGTTGACCTGCAGCGCGTGCTGTTCCAGCAGCCCTATCTGGGCATACTGCCTGAGCCATTTTTCCCCCGCACAGTGGTAGTTCCCGAGGACGTCTCGGACACCGCAAAATCGCCCTTTGCCAACATCGACCTGGTGGTCCTGGGCGACGTTTCGCCGTTGGACTTGAATGATCAATTGCTCCAGATCCTGCGCGAGTTCGTCACGGACGGGGGGACTCTGGTTATCTCTGCCGGAAAACGCTGGATGCCGCTGGGATATCGATCGCCGATCCTGGATCAGCTACTGCCACTCACCAACCCGCGGTCGATCCAGCTCATGGACCGGTCTGGTGAGGCCGCCCCGTCTTTGAGAGGACTTCCGGTTCAGTTGACGGTCGATGGTGAGCAACAATCCATGCTGCAGTTTTCGGCCGATCCCGTGGAAAACCAATCGATCTGGAAGGGATTGCCAGGCCAGATGTCGGCGATCCTGGGGGATCCCAAGCCCGCCGCCACGGTCTGGGCCACCACGGTGATGCCTCAAGGGCAGGCCGATCCGCTGGCGGCCGATCGCAAGCATGGATTGATCATCCACCAGCACCTCGGTTCGGGGCAGGTGTTGTGGATCGGCTTCGATGGAACGTGGCGCTGGCGTCAGCGCGTGGGGGACACCTATCACCATCGGTTCTGGGGCCAACTGGCCCGCTGGGCCGCGGCCAACAAGGTGACTGCCGGCAATGAATTCGTGCGGTTCGGGCCCGAACGGCCGGATCTGGAACTGGGACAGGACGCCGTCGTCCGAGCCCGCTGGATGGCTCCGTTCCTGCAGAAGTATCCCAAGTTGAAAGCGCACGCGGAGTTTTTTCGGTCGACGGATCCGCCAGGGAAGTCCTTTACGACGGTCGAATTATCCCCCGCGGTGGGCAACCCGCTGCAGCACTCCGGCAAGGCAGTCTCGTTGCCCGCTGGCGAATACCGAGTCGCCCTGACAACCGAAAACGCGGACCTCGGTCCCAAGCCGGTGGAAGCGACGTTGTATGTCCACGACCGTCCTAGCCAGGAACTGAGCGAACTGTCGGCCAATCGCGACCTGCTGACACAGATCGCCGATTCCAGTGGTGGGCGGCTGTTCATGGCCGACGAATTGCGTGACCTGCCCAGGCAATTCAAAACGTTCGACGGCAACGTGTCCTATTACGAAGAAACCCCATTGTGGGACCGCTGGCCCTGGCTGGTTCTGCTGTGTGCCCTGATGACCACCGAATGGATTCTTCGAAAAGTCAACGGATTGCCGTAACCGAAGCGATCGGCGGAGCATCAAAGTCGAGTGTCGTGCTGGTCTCTTCGTGGGACCACACCGGGTGGTAAAAATGTATTTGACGTTTTTACCAGAAACCGGTTAGAACAAATCACCCTCAATCAGGAGACTGTGATGGTCCTTCCCAGGTTTCTGAACGTTGCATCGTCGCGGAGAGCACCAATTCTTGCGGCCGCGATACTGCTGGGAGTTTCAATCTCGGCTTCCGCAGCCAGTCGCACGCCCCGCAGCACCGGAGCAATCAGCCTGCAGCAGATGCAGGCTTTGCAGAGTCAAGTGCAGGTGCCGCGTTTGGGACCATTGGAAGGCCCCTGCATGGATGGAGCCAATCGAATCAGCGGCAGTCGCATCACGCCCGTAACGCGGGGTCGGGGACCGCGCAAGGCGAAGAGCAAAACCAGCAAAAGCACCTCCAGCGCCAAGCCCGCCTACACTGCCAACCCGACGACGAATATCGGACGCCAGAAGTAGCAGACGGTCCCAATGCAAACTTATGTGCCGAGTGCCGGCAGGCCTCGGACTCTTCGATTTTGCACGGACATCGGGGTCAAGTGGTTCAAAGTTCAATTCTCGCGGGATCCTCAGCGTGATGCTTCGAGTGAAACATGACCCGCGAAAATTGAACTTTGAACCACTTGACCCCTGACCTGGATGTGCTGGACTCCCTGACGAACGCCGCCAATCTGTATGATGCGGACTTCACGCACCCTGCATCTGAGGCGTCCACTGATGAAAACTCCGGTTCAAGTCGGCCTGATTGGTTCCCAGTTCATTTCCACGATTCATGCCGAATCATTGCTCGCCTGTCCGCAGGCCCGATTGGCGGCGGTCGCTTCGCCAACTCTCGGGAATGCCGCCAGGCTGGCGGAACGGTTTGGGATTCCGCGTATCTTTACAGACTATCGCGAACTGCTGGCAGTTCCGGAAATCCAGATGATCGTCATCGGCGTCCCCAATCATCTGCACTGCCAGATCGTGCTGGACGCAGCCAGGGCCGGCAAGCACGTCGTCATCGAAAAGCCATTCTGCCTGAACCTGGCCGAAGCGGATCGGATGATTGATGCCTGCCGCCAGGCCAACGTCAAGCTGATGTACGCCGAAGAGCTTTGCTTCGCTCCCAAGTATGTCCGCCTGAAGCAACTGCTTGACTCTGGAGCGCTCGGTACTCCCACCCTGCTGAAGCAATCGGAAAAGCACGACGGACCCCACGCCGCTCACTTCTGGGATGTCGAGCGGTCGGGCGGGGGCGTCACCATGGACATGGGGTGCCACGCCATCGAATTCTTCCGCTGGATGCTCGGCCGCCCGCCGATCAAATCGGTCTACGCTCAAATGAGTACCCAGGTCCACGGCGACAAGACCCGGGGCGATGACAACGCCATCCTGATCCTGGAGTTTGCCAACGGGGTCATTGCGATGGCGGAGGAAAGCTGGACCAAGTTGGGTGGGATGGACGACCGGGCCGAAGTGCACGGCACCGGGGGTGTCGCTTACGCCGACCTGCTGCATGGCAATGCCATTGAGACCTACAGTTCCGGCGGATACGACTACGCGGTCGAAAAGGCGGGCTCGACTCGGGGCTGGAGTTTCACAATTTATGAAGAAGCGTGGAACTACGGCTTTCACCAGGAAATGGCTCATTTTGTGGACTGCGTCCAGAACGACAAGACACCGCTGGTGACCGGTGAGGATGCACGCGTGGTTCTGGAAGTCCTCTTTGCCGCTTACGAATCTGCCCGGCTCGGTCGAAGGGTGGAATTGCCGTTTCACACGACGGCGGCGCGTCCCATTGATCTCTGGCGTCCGGCCATCTGACAGGTTGGGATGCGCGCGGTCCGCGCGCGACCGCCTTGGCCGGGTATCCGCCATATCCAGCCCCCCTCGATGGAACATCCTCTTTCGATTGCGAATCGGCGTCTCAGTCGGCATCCTGCTGGTTATGTCACAGTCAGTCACAATCACAACCGGTGCCAGGCTACATTTCGGCCCGCTGGCTGCATCCGGAACAACAGGCGGCAGATTCGGTGGAGTGGGGATGATGGTCTCCGCGCCGGGTTACGTCGTGTCCGCGCAATTCGCGTCCACGACGGAATTCCTGGGTGACGAATCCGTCTGCGCTCGCGCCTTCGAATTTGTCCAACGGATACAGTCAAAGCCTGGCTTTGACTGCCAACCAGTCCGGTTGGAGATTTCGAAGTTCATTCCATCGCATGCCGGACTTGGCTCCGGAACTCAGTTGGGCCTGGCGGTTGCACGTGCCTTGAGCGAGCTATCGGGCGAACAGGATGTCCCGGTGGAAATGCTGGCCCAAAGGGCAGGACGGGGATTGCGGTCCGCAATCGGATTGCACGGATTCGCTCAGGGAGGATTCCTGGTGGATGGCGGCCGCACTGGATCGGGTCAGCTGGGTACTCTCGTCGCACGCATCGAATTTCCTGAGGATTGGCGGTTGATCCTGATCACGCCTCCCAAAACTCAAGGACTGTCGGGCGAGGAAGAGCAGCATGCGTTCGCTTCGCAGCCTGCGATGCCCGATGCACTGACAGCCGAACTTTGCCGGATCGCACTGATGGACTGGCTGCCCGGTCTGATTGAAGCAGACTTTTCTCGAGTGTCGGATGCGATGTACGAATTCGGACTGAATGTCGGTCGCTTTTTTGAACCGGTCCAGGGGGGAGTGTTTGCGCATCCCCGGATGAGTCTGCTGGCGGATGTGGTCCGGCGGCGCGGTTTCTCGGGCGTGGCTCAAACATCGTGGGGTCCTTCTACGTGTATTCTGTGCGATGGTGAGGCATCGGCCAGGCGTCTGATTGCCGATCTGGTGACGGATGGTCGCTGGGAGGGATGTGAGTTTCAGTTGGCGAAACCACTGAACCGCGGAGCCTGGATTCAACGGGATTGATCGTCGTTTAATGGCAGCCGCTCACCGTAGCGACCATGAGTTGTCAGAAGACAAATGAACGAGCCCGGTTGAGGGTTCAACCGGGCTCGCTGTTGTTACCAGATTTGTGACCAGACGGGATCAGACGACCGTCGCGGCCGGTTCAACGTCCCACGTGAACAAGCGTGTAGCCAGATCTGCGATCGTGACAAAACCTTTGCGTCCACCGGCAGGCTCCAATTCGAAGCCCACGCTCCGCAATTGTTCGGCGTGTGGTGAATCATGAGCAATGAAGCCATCGTCCGGAATCGCACGCCACCACTGCAGGTGCGGCCAGTCGCGCTGCACTGTTGTCAGGCAGGTCAACATGGTCCGGCCACCAGCGCCGGGTTTGAAACCGGCCCGAGTTGCCACTTCAGTGAAGGTTGCCACCTTGTCGATGCGCTTCAACTCCCACAGCACCTCCGCCACGTTCTCGGCACGAACAGATGCCACAGTCCCAACTCCTTCCTATTTGCCTTGAAGTTCGACGACACGACGTAGAACAAGCGTCATGGAAACGGTCGGTCGTCAATCACCGCTCGGCAGGTAGTAAAACAACAGGCGGCGAAGATCGGTCGTCCTGACCCGGCCATCGCCGCAATACAGATTTGTTAAGTTCATGTTTAGACTACTCGAATTGGCAGGCCGGAACAACCCTTTGACCATGGCCTGATGAAGTCGCCAAAGATTTCGATATGCGGCAAAAACGGGTTTTTGACTTGACGAGATCCAACTCGGTTCGCGCACTTCCAAACGGTCCCGAGTCTTACCACTTCGTCGCAGCGGCCCGCTCAAGCGTGAAGACGGTTGTTCCGTTGCGGAACACCGTGACCGTGCCTGTTGACTGGCTGACCGTGATTGCCATGCAAAGCGTGTGCGCCGTGATGGCGGCAGCGGTTGTATGTCGAGCCCCCAATCCAGATGGCAGGCCGGGTGGTGCGGACTTGGGCATCAGATACGTTCCGGCGCTCAACACAGTCCCATCACCCTGGATGACAAACGCACCGTCAATCAGCGCGTACTCTTTCATGGTCTCGGCCAGACTGGGGTCCAGCACGTTGCGCAGGTTCTTCGAATAACCGTGGAACGGATTCAGGACCAGTTGTTGAGCGTGCCTCAACACATTCCGGGCATCGCCGACAATGAACATGGTTCCCACCGGGTGAGCCTCGCGCCCCTCGGCGGCGATCTCGACGGCCAGCGACAGAATCCGCAGCATCACGGCTGGCCGCACCACGTCGACCCCGCGACGATTCTTTTCGGAAAGCATGGCGCGAAAGTGCGCTTCCGGCTTCGTAATCGAAATGCTGTCCAGGCGACGTCCATCGGCACCGGTGACGCATACCACACTGTGCTTCTCGTTCAGCAACCCCTGCGAGGCAGCCAGCAGCAGCCCCAGGTTGGAACGATCCAGACGAGACAGCGTGGCATGCAGTCCGTCGAACACGTGAGTATCATCGCGCTCGATCTCGAAATCTTCGCTGTGTTCAGTGGTGACAAGCAGCAGTCGCCCCTTCCAATTGGACAGAAGTTCCCAAGGCACTCCTTCCAAACGGTCGACCGCCAGCAACAACGCTTGCGCCCCGACCGATTCGACCAGTTGCATCGCTTGCTTGACCAGCATCTGAGTCAGCCGGGGAATGCTGGGGGCACGCTGTCGACGCTGGTCGGGCTGCAGCCCGGCTTTGGCCAGCAGCAGGACATCGATTGACCTCGAGTCCTTGGCTTCGATCAGTTGCGCACGGAACTCCTGCTGCTTCAGCAATTCCGCCAGCGCGGCCAGGACTTCCACATGCGTCTGCTGTAATTTGCGACCAATGACAAGCAGGACGATCAACTGGACTTTTTGTCCCGTGGGAACGCCATAGTCGACACCCTGCCGACTGCGCCCCATGACAACTCGAAAGTCGCCATCCCAATCGATGAAAGCGTGGGGCAGGGCAAAGTCGCTGGAGACCAGCGTCTGAGCGGCGGCTTCACGCTCTTCGATCGCCCCCAGGACTACATCCGACGCGATCCCCTCGTCTTCCCAGTTGGCAGCCTGGACCAGTGAACGGATCGCCGCCGGGCGCGACTTGGCTGTCATTTCCACGATGCGGATCGCACTGACAAGTTCGCCCAAGTCCAATTGGCCGCCTCCGCTCTCATCGAAGGAGTATCATTTCCGTCTGCAGACAAATCTGGCGCGCCCTGTGCTTATATTCCATGGCGCGCAGGGATCGCAACCAAGGATGCTCGATTCCCCGGAATGTTCGCGGAATTGCTCACCAGTTTCGCGGATCATCAACAATCACGCCCCGGAAGGTCGGGCAACCGGGGCGCGATTCAAATCGATCATTCAGGGCAGATCGGCTTAGTAGCGTCCGCCACCGCCGCCGCCGCCGCCAAATCCACCGCCACCGCCACCGTACCCACCCGTTCGGCGGGCGCCACCCCCACCCCCACCTGGTCCGCGTTCTTCACGCGGCCTGGCTTCATTGACCGTCAGGGTTCGACCCTGAAATGGCGCGCCATTCATGGCTTCAATCGCGGTTTCGCCCCCATCCGACATTTCCACAAACCCGAAGCCGCGTGAGCGTCCAGTCTCACGATCCGATACCACCTGAGCACGCGTGACTGTCCCGTGAGTGGAAAACGCCTCCCGCAGGTCATCTGCGGTTGTGCTGTATGGCAGATTGCCGACGTACAGATTCTTCACCATAATCACCCTTCGCGAGCCGAACGGCTCTCCACAAGACCCGATTGAAATGAACATGCCCGAATGGGCAAAGGAAGAAGGGACGAATCGCAAACCAGGCCATTTCGACGTTCAATTCCTGCCGACCGACATTTCCGCGACAAATGTCGCTCAGCCCTCTCAAAACCTCGACGCTGTCCGACGTGATGCATGCCGCCAGTCGGCAACCGCATCACAAGTTTCGCTTGTCATCTTCCTGCAAAGCCAGCCCGCACTGGCTCGCTGTATTATTTGTAACCAGCCGAAAAGAAAAAAACCACACAAAAGAAAACTGATCCGTACGTATGGAAGACGAGACGGAATGGGGAAATGGAATGCTTGTCATCGGAATTGAAACGAGTGGTTTGAATGGCAGCGTCGCCCTGAATCGAGATGGCCAATGCCTGGAATCCCGCCGACTGGACCAGGCCGGACGACGACATGCACAATCACTCACCCTGGAACTGCGTCAATTACTGCGCGACCATCAGGCAACGCCCCAAGACGTTCAAGTGATCGCCGTCAGTCGGGGTCCGGGCAGTTTCACCGGCTTGCGCGTGGGGTTGGTCTGCGCAAAGACCTTTGCGTACGCCACGGGTTGCCAGTTCGTGGCGGTCGATACGTTGGCCGTCATCGCAGAAAACTGCCCGCCAGACATTAACGACACATGGGTCGTTGAAGACGCGCAACGGGGTGATCTGTTCGCGGGGCGGTATCAGCGATCCTCCGAGAATCATTGGGAGCAGGTCAGTCCCGTCGTCGTCGTGGCGTCAGACAGCTGGCTGCCACAACGTACGAAACTCGAGACCGTTTGCGGACGCGGATTGTTGAGACATGACCACAGCGAATTGTCCTGCCGGTGCCTGGTCGAAGAAAGTTTCACCCGCCCCCGGGCCGAGGTCGCCGCATTTCTTGGGGAGCGTCGTCTGCTGACGACTCATCGCTCTGATGATCCCGATTTTGATTTTTGGAAGTCGATCCCGTTCTACATTCGGCCGAGTGCCGCCGAGGAGCAGCGTGACCGGGCGAGCCAATGCCGGGAGGCACCAAACGGATGAGACGTCGATCGTGTTGCTGCAAATAGATCGTAACTTTCGACCGGTTTTTACCACTTGATATTGTGGAGACGACCCGCGACCTGCCGAAAAATCGGAAGATGTTGATTTGTTCGGTGATTCCTGGGTACAATTTTTAAAAATGCAGTCCTCAACAGTTGCTGGATGTCTTGGCAAATAGCCAATGCATCACGCGAAACCGGGCCTCAAGAATTGCGGAGCATGCCATGCTGACTTTCCTCGGGCAGAAGCGCGGGTTTTGTGACGGGGTTTCGCGGCGGGACTTCCTGCGAGTTGGCGGATTGGCTGCTGCCGGACTCAGTCTGCCCGATTTGCTGCGTGCCGAACAGGCCGCCGGGTCACGGGCCACAGGCAAGTCGATTATCAACATCTATCTTCCAGGTGGTCCAACTCACATGGACACCTTCGACCTGAAGCCCACGGCTGCGAAGGAGTTCCGTGGTGAGTTCATGCCGATTTCCACCAACGTTTCTGGCATGGAAATCTGTGAGTTGATGCCCCGATTGGCCAGCCGAGGCGACAAATTCTCGGTGATTCGCTCGATCTCGGGACTGCGTGACGAACATGCTCCCCAGCAAAGTGATTCCGGTTGGAGCGAATCGTCGTTGCGTAACATGGGTGGTCGACCCGGCATTGGGTCGGTCATGTCAAAGCTGTGGGGCCCGTCGCAGTCGACCAATCACGGGACCGCTCCAACGTTTGTTGACCTGACGGGCTGGACCAAGACAGGTTTCGTCGGCCAGATCAACGCGGGTTTCCGTCCCGACGGCGAGGGACGTCAGAATCTGACCCTGAATCAGCAAATCAGCCTGAATCGCCTGGATGACCGCAAAGAACTGCTGACGGGCCTGGATCGCCTGCGTCGCGATGTCGACAGCCATGGAATGCTGACTGCCATCGACAGTTTCACCGAACGAGCGGTCGGTATCGTCACGTCGGGTGACTTGGCCAAATCGCTGGACCTGCGGAACGAAGATCCGCGTCTGCTGAAACGATATGGCACCGAGAACGGCATGGGGAATGAGCGATTTGTCCTCGCTCGACGATTGGTTCAGGCGGGCGTCCGCTGCGTTGCCCTGTCCTGGGGCGGGTGGGACACACACGGCAACAACTTCGGGGAAATGCGCCGGCAACTGCCCCCGCTCGATCAGGCCTTGAGTGCCCTGATCGACGATCTGGAGGCCCACAACCTGCTGGATCAAACGATGATCATGATGTCGGGTGAATTCGGCCGAACCCCGCGTATTAACGGCACTGCGGGCCGGGATCACTGGGCACGAGCCTCGTTCTTCTTCATCGCAGGCGGCGGACTCCGGCACGGTCAAATGATCGGCAAGACCAACCGCAACGGTGAAGAGCCGATCGAACGGCCAATTCACATCCAAAGTGTGTTCCACACGATCTACCATCAACTGGGAATCGACGCGAACACCACCACGCTGACCGACCCCAACGGACGGCCGCAGTTCCTGGCGGACAATCGCCAACTGATTACCGAACTGATTTGAGGTTTTCACCCGGCGGAGCCAATCATGCGTCATGAATTCCTGCAAATGGGGTTCAAATTGAGTGTGATTGCGTCCGCGGCAGCATTTGTCGCGTTGATTGGACTGTATGTCGCCGGGAAGCGAGAATCCCCGGAAACAGGACTGATGCTGTTCGGACTTGCAGAATGCACGATTGCGAGCATCGTGTTCTTCATCTTGGCACTTGCCACTGACGAAGGAACGTGATTCCACCAGGACCGGGTTTGCCCGCCAAAAGGGGGCTGACCGGTCTGCCCCCCTTGGGCGGGCAAAGCCATCGGGATCTCTTCCTAAATCCCCTCGGCGCAGAACTTCAGATTGCATGATTGGTGCCGTCAACGCATACTTATTCCGACAATTCGTGGAATTTCAGGCGTTTGACGCAACCGACCCGTTGAGCCCTTTCCGGTGTTTACGTTTTGGGGTCATCGCTGATTGCGTTCACCCACGGTGGGATGCCGTACAAGGTGCCAAATGGCAACAATCGACCTGCCCGACAGTATTGAGCGGCAGTTGTTCGCACTGGATCGACAGGTCCGGGACGCCACCTTTGCGCGCGGCATCAGCCGATTGGGACTGATCGTCCCGATCGCCCTGGGACTCTGCCTGGCCATCGACTGGATGCTGGCCCTGGGAAGCGGATCGCGCTTGATGCTGCTCGTCGGCTGGGTGTTGCTCACTGTCGCAGTCACCTGGCGAGAAGTCCTGCGCCACGTCTGGCGACCGCCGTCATTTTCAGAATTGGCGGCACTGGTTGAGCGCCAGCATCCAGAGCTGAAGGAACGTCTGTCGTCCCTGGTCGAATTGGGTGAACATGACGTTCACGGTGCCTCCCCCTTGATGCGGGAGTTGCTGGCCCGGCAAACCGCCAGGGCGGTGGAACGTCTTGATCTGACCGATGCCGCCCCGGCAATTCGTTCGCCGGGAACATCCGTACTGGCGTTTCTCGCCTGCCTGTTGCTGCTGGTTCCATTTGCCCTGCGCCCCGCCGACTATGGACTCCTGTGGGCTCGTTTGTTTGCTCCCTGGGGCAATTTCCATTGGGGTGCCACGGAACTGATCGTCGTGGATGGCGACCGCGTCGTCGCCCGCGGCAGCGACGTTCCGATCCAGATCGAATTGCGCCAGCCGCGCCGGCGGCCAGAGACCGATGAAACGCAAACCGTTGTCTGGCTGCACTGGATCGATGCCGTGGGAATCAAGGACTCCCGTCGTCTGGAATGGGACTCGGACTCCCGGCGATTTGCCACGCTCTTGCCCCGTGTTGCCAAAAGCCTGAAGTTTCGAGCGACCACGACAGGGGCACAGTCCGAAGAGCATCGCATCGATGTTGCCGATCCGCCGACGATTACCCGCTTGACGTTGGATGTTTCACCACCGCCGTATACTGGACTTCCAGCCCGCAGCCTGGACGGCGCACAGGGTGAAGTGCATGCCGTTGAACGCAGTCGGATCGCCATGAAACTGGATTTCAGCGAGCCAATCACCGTCGGGGAACTTGCCTGGCCGGTCCCCGCCGAATCCACGAATGAGACGATGCCGACTGATCGCTTTACCGAGCACAAGGTCCCCATTCAGTTGTCCGCCGACAAACGAACCGCCACAGTCGAGGCTCTGGCTGTCCATTCCGGCCCGTTTGCGATTCGCTTGAAAAACAGTTCCGGACTGTCCAATGAGGAACCGCCGCGTTCGCTGGTTGTTGAGCCGGACCTGCCTCCGGCCATTTCATTGGGCGGCAGCGAACAACCGGTGTCGGTTCGTCCTGATGATCGTTATCTGATCTCCGTCCAGGTCAAGGATGACTTCGGGCTGACAGCCGTGGAACTGCATCTCGAATCCTCCACCGGGACGAAGCGAATGGAATCGATCCCGGCCGCAGATCTGCAAGAGCGGTCGCTGACTCACGAATTCCCCATTGATGTTGGCGACTTTAAACTGACGCCCGGCCAGGCACTGACCTATCGCGTTCACGCCGTGGACAATCGCCCCGTTCCTAGACCGCAGGAAACGTGGACCAAGCCACGAACCCTGATGATCGAAACCCGTTCCTCGGCACCCCTCGACAAGGAACTGGCACAGCAGGAACAGGACACCAGGAAGCAGGTCGCCGACCTCCGCCAGGAGATTGCCGAAACCAAACAAGAGTTGGAAAAGCTTCATCGCCAGACCGAGGACGAATCTCTCAAGGGACAGAACAGCGACAAGGCAGAGCAATTGACGAAACTCGAACAGCAGCAGGCCGAGATCGCAGAACGGTTGCAGCAACTGGCGGCGGAATTGTCGGACCGGCCATTGACCGAAAAGCTCGGCGAACGAGCTCAACAATTGGCAGATCGTGAACTGGCCGAAGCGCGAGGACGATTGGAACAGGCCAAGCAGGGTGAATCTCGAGATCAATTGCAACCGATCAGCGAATCCATTGATCGACTGGCGTCCGTCGACAAGCAACTGCAGTCACTGGACCAGCAGTTGTCCGAGTTGAATCGCCTGGAACAGGATCTGGAGCGGTTGGAACAACTCGCCCGCAATACGGATCGCCTGGCCGAGAACCTCGAAAAACTGGATCAACAGTCACGCCCCATGCCGGACACTTCGCCGACAGACTCGCAACCTGCCAAGAAGCCGGAGCCGGGCAATCAGGCTGCCTCGACCGCCAATTCGGACCCAGTCAGCCAGCCAGATCAGCAACCGGACAACCTCGCAGCCAAACCGAATGATCCCGGGGCGGTCGAAGACGAGCGACAGAAGCTGCAGGCTGAAGGCCAGAAGTTGTCGGACGAGCTGAACGACTTGCTTCGCAAACACCCGGAACTACTGGATGCGGCTCGCCGTGACCAGTTGCAACGTCTGGAGAAGCTCGCCGATCAGGCGGCCCAATTGGCCAAGCCTCAGGAACAGTTGGCCAGGGCCTTTCAGGATTCGGCCGTCGAGGCCCCTGCATCGGCGGAACGCCCGGCAAACAATGCCACTCCAACCGCAGAACCGGCCAGCGCCAACGATCCAGCAAAGGCCGACGATCCTGCTTCGACGCCTGATTCTGCCCCCGCGACACCTGTGCAGAATGGCAACCCTGACGGAAGCCGCCCGCAGAATGAACCGTCTCCAGAATCCAACACCAGGTCCGCCGAGGCGAAAGCGGGAGCTCAAGCCGTCAAGGATCAACAGCAGTTGGCACAAGAGGCAACTCGACAGGCACTGGAACTGGCTCAGCAAGAGGGTGCGGACTCCAAGGCGACTCAGGCTGCCGCAGAGTTCGCCAAACAGGCAGCGGCAGCCGCTCAACAGGCGCAAAGCGGAAACCTGGACAAGGCCTCCCAACAGGCCGAGCAGGCGGCCAACACTGCGAACGAAGCCGCACGGGAATTAAGCCCCGCCGGCCAGCCCACGAGCAAACAATCCGAACAGGCCGCGGATCTGGCACAACGCCAGCAACAGGTGGCCGAGCAAATGCAGCAATTGGCAGGTTCCAAGGCTGCTCAACAGGGAGCGCAGCAACAGGGACAACAGCAGCTCGCGGACGCGACCGAGTCACTGGCGGATCGGTTGGAGCAAGCCGCGAAGAATCTTGGATCATCACCGCTGGATTCAAAGCCCGGTGCGGAAGCCGCATCCAAAGCCCAGGAGGCCGCCCGGGACGCACAACAAGCCATGAAACATGCGGCTCAGGCCGCCCAGTCGGAGGATGCTCAGGGGGCGGCCGAACAAGCGACTCGGGCTGCAGAAAAGCTCCAACAAGCCGCTCAACAAGCCCAGGAAGGCCCTGCCTCACCCCAGTCCGGCAAATCCATTCCCGAAGAGTTGGCCACCAAGGTTACTCAGGCCGCGCAGCAATTGCAGAAGGCTCAACAACAATTGAGCTCAGCAAAGCCAATGACCCCGGAAAGCCAGCCGGGACAGGGTCAGCCGGGACAGGGTCAACCGGGACAGGGTCAACCGGGACAGGGTCAGCCGGGACAGGGTCAACCGGGACAGGGACAACCGGGACAGGGACAACCGGGACAGGGACAGCCGGAGCAGGGTCAGCCAGGACAGGGTCAACCGGGACAGGGTCAGCCGGGACAGGGTCAGCCGGGACAGGGTCAGCCGGGACAGGGACAGCCGGGACAGGGACAGCCGGGACAGGGACAGCCGGGACAGGGACAACCGTCCGAACTCGCTCAAGCCGCGGAACAGTACCGCAAGGCTGCTGCCGCCATGCGACGGGTGATGCAGGGCCACGGTCAACCAGCAAATGGAGCGGCCGCGACCGGCGGTACTCAGCAGGCTCAGTCCATGTCCCAAAACCAATCGGATGAGCCTGGCCAGCCCGGTGGAGAGGGGCCAAGTGGCGGCGGAGGAATCACAACCGAGGCGGATGCCAAACAGCTGGACGCCGAATTCAATAAGCTTCGTCAACGCAACTGGGGACGACTTCCCGGTCAATTGCAAACCGAAATCCTGCAGGGCTCCAACAAGAAGCCCCGCCCCGAATACGCCAGGCAGATCAAGTCGTACTTCGAGGAAATCGCCAAGCCCGCCACTCGTGAAGCCGCCCCATGATTCGTTCTGGCTGGATCGTTGCCATCGTTTCTGCAGTGTGCGTCCCCGCGATGGCAGCCGACCCCGCGGAGCGCGAGGTAGACGATGCCATCGTCCGCGCATTGAGATATTTGTCTCTGCAGCAGCAACCCTCGGGCGGTTGGAACGTGGATGCATTCGGTGGGGAAGCCACATCAGCCACCTCCCTGGCGGTCATGTCATTTCTGGGGGCCGGGCATACGCCGGGCGAAGGACCGTATGGTGAATCGATCAACCGCGGTGTTCAATTCGTGATCGATCACCAGGACGCCAATGGAATGCTGATCCATCGTCATGGGCACGGCCCCATGTACGATCACGGCATCAGCACGCTGATGCTGGCGGAGGCGAGCGGAATGGTTCCCGAGCGTCAGGCCGCTGCCACTCGCAAGGCCCTGGAACAGGCGATTCGCCTGATCCTGGCTTCGCAAATGGTGGCCAAGCCCCCCGACCAGCGCGGCGGTTGGCGCTATACGCCCAACACAACTGAAAGCGATCTCAGCGTGACCGGCTGGCAGCTGATGGCGCTGCGTGCCGCCAAGGATATCGGTTGTGACGTTCCCGCCGAGAATATTGATCTGGCCATCGATTACGTCAAACGGTGTACGCCGCGCGATGGTCGGGGATTTGGTTATCAACCACGCAACGGTGCCACTCCGGTCCTGACCGGAACTGGGCTGCTGGCGTTGCAGGTCTGCGGGGAAGAAGAGAGCATCGAAGTTCAGCGGGCCGCAGAGTTCCTGCAGACGCGTCCGTTGCGATTTCGTGACAGTTGGTTCAATTACGGCGTGTATTACACGACGATCGCCATGTACAAACGGGGAGGCGATGACTGGAAGCGTGCCCGACCACAACTGTTTCAGGAACTTCTGAATCATCAATTGCCCGACGGCAGTTGGCAGTCCGGAAATCAGAACGAAGCAAACTTCGGTCGCACTTACTGCACAGCCATGTCGGTTCTGGCGCTGACAGTCGAATATGAGTATTTGCCGATCTATCAGCGGTAACATCTGTTTGGCGGAGCCGGGCAACGCGTACGGCCGACGTGACAGGATTTCAGGTGTCCACGAGTGTTTCTGAAATCTGAGAATCCGGGCCATTTTCGCAGCGAATCAGGGTTAAAAAGGTGTCACCGTCACCAACCCCGCTTGATTTCACAGGCCTGTTATCGCAGAATCAGGATCGAGGTCTGCGGGGCGAGGATGCCCCGCATTCGGAAGTTTGGCTACGTCGCGGAGTTGCGGTCCGATGTCGATAGATCGTGCGGAAGAGCTGAAAGAAAAACTGACGGACAAATACGTGGTGGTGGACCAGTCCATCCCCGAGTTGCGTCGGTTCGCCAATTGGACCGGCAAAGTCAAGACCGTGAACATGAGTTGCCGTGCACTGGTCGAATTCGATGGACCGGTCGACATCGGTTGGTATGACATCAATCCGGACTACCTGACCATCGTCGACGGACCCCGTCCCAAGGCCGCAGCCAAGGCTCACGCTCCGGCAACCCCCGCGGCCGCCAAGCCCGCTGCTGCCAAACCTGCTGCCGCCGGCAAGAGTCCCCTGGATGCAATCCGGGCTCAGCAGGCCGCCAAAGCGGGTGGTACGGCGGCACCGGCGGCAGGCGGAGCCAAGCCATCGCCACTCGACATGATCCGTAAAATGGGCGCGGCCAAGAAGTCCGAAGGAGAGACCGCACCGCCAGTCGAATCGGCTGCGGCCCCCGCTGCCGCAGCGGAAGCGGCCCCGGCACCTGCTGAAGTTCCCGCCGCAAAGCCTGCGTTGCCAACCACCGGCCCGGATGGGAAGCCGCTCAGCAAGCTCGATTTGATCCGCATGCAGGGTGCGAAGAAGTCCTGACAAGGCGGTCATTGCCCGGTCGGCTTTGCACCGGTGTCCGGGAAGTCCAGTATGATTGGATGCCGGCAATGAATGAAGGCTTCATCTGCGGGTGCTGCGGTCAGTTTCATGCAGAACTTCCCATGGACTACGGAACGGATGCTCCAGCCGCATTTTATTCAATTCCGGACGACGAACGGGAATCGCGCTGCGATTTGACGGACGAAGTCTGCATGATTGATGGACAGGAGTTCTTCATACGGGGCTGCCTGGAAATCCCCGTTTTGGATGGACCACAACCGTTCGTGTGGGGGGTGTGGGTTTCCGTCAGCAAGTCGAGTCTGAAACGGATCGGTGAACTGTGGCAGCTTCCGGGCCGGGAACAGGAACCACCCTGCTTTGGCTGGCTTTGCACATCATTGCCCACTTATCCCGAGACCCTGCTACTGAAAACGAATGTCCACATTCGCCCGGTCGGCAGGCGACCATTCGTTGAATTGGAACCAACCGACCATCCACTGGCCGTGGAACAGCGAACAGGAATCACCATGGCCAGGGTCCGAAAGATTGCGGAAGCCGTGTTCCATGGGCGTGTTTAGTAATTCCACCGCTCAGCCCGTTCAACATTCCGAGTTCCCATGACGGCGACCTGACCGAAATGGCCCTCAACCCATTATTGCAAAAACAAGTCATCGAAGGATTCATCAAGTGCGTATCGCTTACCTGGACTGTGCCTCGGGAATCAGTGGAGATATGACGGTCGCCGCTCTGATTGATGCCGGTGTCGACGCCGACGCCATCCATGCAGGAATCAGTTCGCTCAAGCTCCCCGGTGTCAAAATCCATCTGGAAGAAGTCATGCGGGGCGGGTTTCGAGCCCGGCATTTTCGCGTCGAGCATCCCGAGCAGCATGCCCATCGCCACCTTTCCGACATCCAGCGGATCATCAACCAGTCGGAAGGGTTGACGGACAATCAGCGTGACCTGGCGCTGCGGATTTTCAGCGCGGTCGCACACGCCGAAGCGACCGTCCACGGGACCACGATCGAAAAGATTCATTTTCACGAAGTGGGTGCCATCGACTCGATCGTCGATATTACCGCGGCCGCGATTGGCTTCGATTTGCTGGGAGTCGACGAAATCGTTTGCAGCGCCGTTCCCACAGGGCGGGGAAGCGTAAAAATCGCGCACGGCGTTTGTGCCGTTCCGACACCCGGAACAGCCGAATTGCTGAAGGGAATTCCACTCGTCGATGTTCCTG
This sequence comes from Planctomycetota bacterium, assembly GCA_018242525.1. GTDB lineage: Bacteria > Planctomycetota > Planctomycetia > Planctomycetales > Planctomycetaceae > Schlesneria. The sequence continues at coordinate 118,885 of JAFEBS010000003.1, forward strand.
TCGAAGCGGAACTGACGACCCCGACCGGCGCGGCCATCCTCAAGACCGTCGTGGACCGGTTCGCGGACAGCCTGCCCGACATGACAGTCGATGCCATCGGTTACGGTGCCGGTACCCGCGATTTTGAGGATCGAGCCAACCTACTGCGATTGCTGGTCGGCGAATCACGATCGACGGCTGGAACCACAGAGAGCGTGATGCTGCTGGAGACGAATCTGGACGATGCCACCGGCGAAGTCATCGGGTACACCAAACGCGCTCTGCTGGCCGCCGGAGCCCTGGATGTGTACACGACGTCGATTCAAATGAAGAAAGACCGCCCCGGAGTCATCCTGAGTGTCCTTTGTAATCCCGACGATGTGAATACACTCGAAACGATCCTGTTCAACGAAACCAGTACATTCGGCATTCGTCGCCAGCGGATTCAACGGTCGGTGCGCCAGCGCATGGTGTACACCGTCGAAACAGACTTTGGTCCGGTCAAGGGAAAACTCGGCTGGCGACCGGACGAGCCGGCGATCTTCACTCCTGAGTACGAAGACTGCGCGGAAATCGCCAAAGCCAACGACCTGCCGCTGCAGGACGTGTACATGGCTGCCAAAGTCGCCTTCCTGCTGGAAGATCACGACGAAGACGATGAGTGCGATGACCATGATCACGACCACGATTGTGGGCATGACCATGATCATGATTGCCAGCATGACCATGACCACGATCATTCACATGATCACGATTGCGGACATGATCACGACCACGGTTGATTGTCCCCGCGAGTCCCGACAACCCACATTCTCCGCATTCATGCCTTGAGGCTTCTGAGATTCCGTGCCACGGTACCGCTGCTTTATTCAAGATTTCTATTAGAGATGCTTGTCGGCGGCGGGCGACAAGGCCAGGCCCGCTTCGACACGCTCACGCACGGTCGCCGCTCGTTCGGAAATCACCTGGACGGCAATCCGGGTTTCCCGCAGCAACAGGACCGATCCATAAACCAGCGCGCTCACGGCCACCAGCCCGGCCGCGACTCCCAGCAATTCCAGCGGATAAACCAGGTGCGGTATGGCAAGCGGTGACAGGACCGCTCCCAGCAACGACGCGAAGGCGGCGAAGGCAAAGGCCCCCAAGGCGACGTAGAAGCTGCGCAGCGATCTGAGCAATAGTAACGTCCGCTGCTCGGCGGCCGCCAGTTCCCGCAATCGGCGGCGCGGTTCCGGCAAGTCGAAGTTGACTGTCTCCTCCAACTGCTTGGACAGTTCCCGAGCCCGGTCAACACCGCGGGCCAGTCGATTGCTGGTACTCATGATCAGCACCGAGGACGCATTCGTCAGGATGGCCGGTGCCACGATTAACGACAGCACGGCAAACGGATTGGAATCCATCGGGACCACCGAACCTTCTGGGTTGCGATTACGAAACGATCAAACACCAGGAATGATAGGGAGGTCGCGGATTGCTGCCAATCGATCCCCCGATCCGTCGTTCAGCAACATGTTTCAACTCGCGCGCCCGGAAAATGCAGTTTTTTTAAACACTCATAGACTTTTCAAGGCACATACACAACACTCTAACATGCAACATCACACCCCAATTCACCGCAGAAACACAAGGACGCAATCATGTCAGCACCGAACTCCATCACTGCCGTTGTTTCCGTAGTCTCCTGCGGACTGTTTGCCGCTATTGCAGCTGGATATGGTCCAAACCAGAAATGTGATCCAGCAACGACAATCGTGTGCCCGCCGAGCACGATTTGCCTTCCTCCGATGCAATGTTTTATACCACTGTCGCATTCAGCGGCAAACACTGGTCCGTATCCGACGTGTGTCGGGGGATCGTCCAGGGCCAGTGCCCACTAAGTCTTTTTGCCGCAGAGCACTTCGAGGAGGAAGTTATCGTTCCAACCGCAACTTCGCCTCTTCATAGCGATGCTTTGCTTGCCGGGATGC
>JAFEBS010000040.1 GCA_018242525.1 Planctomycetota bacterium
AAAATCGCCGTAACTCTAATCGGGATGACAAGACGCCAATTGAACTTTTCATCGCCGGAGTTCGGGGCTGGGACACCGGGATTCGGCGATATTTCCCAGGGAAATAAGAGGGGGTAGGGGGAGATTAGGGTTTGGGATTCCCATCCGAGAGTCTTGCCGCGTGGTGCTTTAACTTCTCGGAAATCCGCATAACCGCGTCAGGAGTAAACATCCAGTAGGCTCCAACCTGGTGGCCTGCTTTCTTCATGAGTTCGCGAAACTCTTCAAGTTGGGCCTCTGAAGGCTCTTGTCCGAAGTACATCTCGGCAAGGTGGTGCTCCGGGCTGGTGTAACCACCCCAGGCAACGAGTGAATCAAGCGGCAGCGTTGCAAGCTCCAGTACGACCTCCTGCTGGGAGTTTCCATACCGTCCCATCCCGTTGTCGAAACCGTCAATGGTGGACTTGTGCTTTTCCACAGCAGTGCAGAAATCGGAATTCGCAAATAAGGAGGTGAGATCTAGAATTACAGACTCGGCTTCAGGCGTCGTCGAGAAGATCACACCTTGCCACGGAGTTGCTGGTACACCGCGCTTGAACGCCTTGACCACATCAACGCTTTTTGTCCAAGAGGAAACCGTCTCAGACAGTTCAAAATGGTTTCCCATGTGCATTAAAGAACGTCCATCAAGAGCGATCTTCCGAAAGCATTTTGCAGGTTGCCGAAACTCGTTCGGCAATTTCTCAGCCTCAACCTTCAGGGTCGCTCCTCGCTTTTGCTTTAGCTTGGCATCACCGCCTCGTTGCCAATTGCTAATTGCCTGAATCAACTCTTTGCTGAACATATCGCCTCCGCTTGTTCCAGCACATAGCCGGTTGCCTTCCCTGCTTGTCCAGCAGGTATCCTCTCATGTTGCCACTCTGCATCGTCCCGAGAGCTACGCATTGCCGAACAACTTGTCGATGATCTTGCCAATCTCGGTGGTGTCGAACCCGGTTTGTGAATCGTCGCTGGTGGCGACCAGTATGCCGTTCTCACCGCCGCCTTCGGCAAGCGGAAGCACACCGTTGTCCCGATACCATTGTTGCTTCAATTCCCAGCGTCGCTTGTACTCGGCATCCAAGAGCATTCCGCAATGCTCCCAAAAGACCGTGAGTCCAGTTGCTGCGTCCTCAATGGTGAAGTCGGGTTTGCATGTGCGGCCTTGCCCGAAGCGAAGCTTTTTTTCGTAGGCGTAATCAATGCCTCGGTGGAATAGCTCGTTGGCGATGATGACCTCGGACTTCGATATGACGAGTTCGCCGCGCTTGGTCCGGTGGATATGTTTGCCGTCATACCGGCGTTCCTTGATAACAACCGGTTCCGGTGCCGTGAACAGATTCGTCAAACGACGGGCAGTCTCCGAGTGTTCGCTTCCGATATAACTTCGTAGAAGTGCTGGCTCGCCCTGGAACATGACGACGATTCGGTTCCTCTGCCGTGTGAGCGCGGTGTAAAGCATCTCACGGGTAAGCAGGCGGCAGGGATTCGGAAGCACTAAAATGACCGTCGAAAACTCGCTGCCCTGGGCTTTGTGAACCGTCAGCGCGTAGGCAAGTTCCAATGGGGCATCGCCTTCCTCGCCGAAGTCGCGTTTGGTAAACCCATAGGTAAAGGCTGGCTGGGAGGTGAACTCGACCTCCAGTTTCCAGGGTAGTGATTTGTACTTGGCCTGCGGGCCTTTGAACTGGCCGACAGCGATGCCGATCTCACCGTTGGCGACGTATTTCGCACAATCTTCTTCGGGGTAGATTTCCCACCAACGTCGCTGATTACGGACGTTGATAACCTTGTCCCCATAGACGATTTCCTCGGGACCAAGCGGCTCGGGCGTCTTGCGGTAGCGTTTCCGTGCCCATTCCACGGATTTTGAGCGAAAGAGTCGGTGGATGAGCCGGTTCAGACCGATCACGCCGTGGGGCATGGGCTTCACCGGGCTGAGAATCTGCCAGTTCTCCGCTGCGTCGCCAACGCCGCCCTTATCCCAGGTTCGGTTGAAATAGCTGTTTCCCTTGGATTCGGTTCCGCCCAAACTCTTGTCAAATGCGATCACGTCTTCCGGGGATGTAAGATCCAGCTCCGTCTGAAGCACCTGTTGCAGCAATGCGTGGCATTCATCAGCGGTGTTCCACGAAAGCACCTGAAGACGATCCTTCGGTCCGAAAGTCGTCAACTCGTCGAAGATGCCTTCCTCGCCGGGGCCGGGATCGGTGCCGGAGTACCAGGCGGCAAGACGCGAATCGGGGGCGGATGGGTCTTGCCTCCAATTGAAGGTCAGTTCGGCATAGCCCTTGCCAACCTTGGGGAATAGGGATTCGACGCGATCCGGCTGGAGGTAGCGGACAATATCCGCGAATGGGCGACCGGCACCAATCGGCGGAAGCTGGCGGTGGTCGCCAACCAGGATGATTCGTTTTGCTCCGCCGACCGCTTCGAGCAAAGCGGCAAGCATCTCTTCGGTCATCATCGAGGTTTCGTCGATAATCACCGTGTCGAGAATCTTGCCTTTCGGACTGCCCGGCCCAAGCATTCGGTATTGTCCGGTCTCAGCAACATAGCGATCCGATTCCAGAAGGTAGCTGGCAACGGTCTTCCCGGTCAGGTTCAGCTTCTTCTTTTTCGCTGCCTGCTCCATGCGAACACGGGCCTTGCCCGTGGGGGCGAGCAGCAGCACGCCGCCAGCCGCGACGGCCTCATGCCCGCAAAGGACTGCAAGGAGGGTGGTCTTTCCCGTTCCGGCAGAGCCAATGAGAACGGAGAACCGTGATTCAGCCAGCACCTTGAGTGCCGCCGCTTTCTCGGTGCGGGACCGCTGCTCGCGTTCGTCGCCCGGCTTTACCTGGCCAAGAGCATTCTTCTCGGCGAGTAGGGCGAGCCAGTCGGCGCTCACGTTGTGTGGCTTACCATTGATCCGCTTGGTGACTTCCGAGCGAATGAGTTTGGAGCAGGCCGCAAGCCGGGATAGCTGGAAGGCCGGTTTGTTGCCTTCCAGCGGCACGGCTTCAATTTCCGGGGAGAAGTTCTTCTCGGCGACCGACATCAGGTCGCCCGTTACCGGACATTCCGGCTGATGGTCCATCTCCCGGATGCCCAGGATCACATCTGCACGCGGCAGCAATGTATCGCCGTCGTCGGCGGCATCCTCAAGCGTTTGGATGGTCCAGGCGCGAATGCGCCGAACATCGGTAGCCGTCGCGACGCGAGAAGGCTCGGGCAGCGGGTGCTTGTCACGGATGCTTGGCGGAGGAAACAGGCCTCGGTCGATGGTCTGGACGCTGATCGGCTGCGCCGTCTTCCGGGTAATCTCGAAGAGACGGTACGGATTGGCGAGAATCTCCGTATCGCTGCATTCGATGTTGGTCGCTTGTCGCTCCTCCTCGACATACACCAGCGTCGCATCGTCGGGCGTAATCTCAAAACGGCTGAGTAGTTTGAGCAAAGCCCGTCGTTCGTCCGGCAACTGTTTCCAGACTTCCTGGTGTTCATTTCCAATATACCCTCTGGTAGCTTCGGACAGCACGGACTTCGGGTTGCGGAACAACTTGTCAACAACCGGCCACGGGTCTTCGTTTTCGCCCACATGCCGTGCCAGGTCATAGGCGACCAGCACGCCGAACGGAATGCCGAAGGCAGCCAAGGCCGCTCCAAGGCCGGGACATGGTCCCCTGAGTTTCCACAAACGGCCCAACTCAGTGTCGATCCATTTCTGGTATCGCTCCCAGGGGCCATCCAGGACCGTGGCCGCCTCACGCAGCGCAGCGGCACAGGAAAGAAGCGAGCCAATGGCACCGTCATGCGTGACATGCTCGGTGACGTAGGAAAACTCGTCCCGGCGGTCCTCGGGAGCAAACGCAATCAGCTTCGCCGGATCGAAGTCGGGGTTTTGCTCGGCGTAGGCCAATGCCTGATGGTACGGAAGCAGGAATCCATCGTTGAACCCGCCGTCCTCATCGGGACGGATCGAATGCTGAATAATCCGCTCCCAGAGCAACGCCCGCAGAGGCGCTTTGCTTTCCGGGCAGGCATACTTGTATTCGTGGTTGTCCCCGATGTGGCTGACGCGCCCAACGGCGACGATCACGCGGCGAGAGTCTTCGACCAGCGGCGTCTGCTTGGCATAAAAGAAGCAAAGCGATTCTCGGGGCTTGATGTGCCCAAAGAACGTGTTCAGCAACGACTGGTGATTGTCACGTTGCTGAATCCAGCTTGTGTCGAAGTTCAGTTCCGGTTCGCGAGTTTCGTCAAGATCAAGGTTATAGCGGTCTCGGAAGTCCGGGGCATTGGGCTTCTTGGAGTTCATCCATCGATCCGGCCTTTGCATCCAGCGAAAGGGAATCGCATCGGCAGAGAATCGTGGCTGACGGAATGGCGTCGGGCGAAAATGGCCGTGCGTATTGGGCGAAGTTACCGCATAGGGATGGTTCTTCGTGCGGTGCATGTCAAACGGTGCCATGAAGAAGCCCCGTTCGCTCATGCAGCACGGGAGCTGATCCTCGGCGAGGATTTCAAGCGACTTCCCGGCGTTCGCCACCTCCAGGGCATCATCCCGATTGGCTCCGATACCCTTGAGTACAAGGCAAGCCATGTTCCCAGCGGGATTGGCGCACACCGTGCCATTCCAGCCATTGTCATGCCAGGGAACGCGAATCGATATGTGGCGAAGGGGAAACATGGTCATGGTGGCTAATCCTTGATGCGATTGACTCCTGTGAAATACTTTCTTTTCCATCAAAACCCGTATTTGAGGCGTCGAAGCTCGAAGGCCGTTCTTCCCCCTTCAAGTACCTCTTCAACGAGGCGTCGAACGTTGGGGTCGTCAATCGATCCCATGTGTTCTTTCGCTATTCGGACCTGCCCGGATGAGGCCTCACCGGCAGCCGTCATGCCGACAATGAGTTCCGCGTCACCCAACACAGGAATGTTGGCGTTGTGTGTCGAAAATATGAACTGTCGCTGTCGCTTTTCCTCACGCATCTTTGGCACGATGCCTTCAGTAATGAAGCGATTGTCTAGATCGTCTTCAGGCTGATCGACTATGAGCGGGGCATCCGCTCGCAAGAGCAATAGAAGCAGGATTGCCGTTGCTTTTTGACCCGTAGAAAGATCGTCAAGTGCGCGCCACTCTGAGGGGTCGCCCTCTGCAGCAACGTTCAGTTCGATCGATGTAGTCGCACTGAGTTCAAGCTCTTCAAGTTTCATGAACAGTTCTGGTCCGGCCTCTGCAAGTTTTTCAGCCTGTGCAGCAGATAGACCAAATCCAGACACGAGTGATTCTTTTCCCTCTCTGCACGCTTTGGCAAGCTCTGTAAGAGAGAGGGCTTCTTTTTCGCGCAGAATGGTTACGGCCTCTGAGAAACGGCCGGAAATGGAATCCTGTAATAGCTTTACAAGTGGATCGCGATTTCCCGCAAACGCCACCCTTACACGGACACGGTTTGAAAGCTGCTTACTTACCCGTTTGGCAGCTTTTTCTAACCGGTTGAATTCATCAGCTTTCAAGTCTTCCCATTTCGCGAGCTGATTCTTGCGCTTATCTGCGGTGTCTCGCAATTCCGTCCTCACCTTTGATTGCTGCTCCCGCAACGGTCGAAGTGCTTCGATTTGTTCCTTTACCGCAATGAACTGCGTTCCATCGATTTTGCTTTGTTGAAGCTCGCGGAGAATGCGTGAGTAATCTTCTTCTACTTCCTTCTTTCGAACTCCCCACTCTTCCAAAACAGCTGCAACTTCTTCGTCAGCCTTTTGAAGAGTCGCCTCGATTGCATCAAGGTGAACCTTCAATGCGATGTCGAGCCGCTCCAATATATCGCCAGCCTTATCGAGAATCGGCTTCCCCGGCAATTCATCTATCTCTTCATCTGCCAGAAAGTCCCGGTCAATTGGGAGCGACTCCGACAGCGACTCCGTGATGACTCGGAATGGCTGAACTCGATCTTTGACTGTCGTTAGGACACGCTCCTCTTGAACAAGCTGACTTTTTCCCTTCAGCTTGTCATCTAGGCTGGCTTCTTGGAATCTCTTCAGTGTTTCCTCCAAAGCTGGCAACGTCGCAAGCCTCTCCTCTACTGCCTTTTCATCGCGTCTTAATTCGAGGTGTCGAAGCCTTGAACGTTCCAGGTCGAGTCTTAGATCCGATTTTTTTTGAGGCAACGTTGGATCGCGTTCGATGAACCGCTCAAGCAGAAGCGTCCGCTTTTCGGGGCTTTTCGCTATTTCGGAAATCTCGTGCTGTCCGTAGACCTCTGCTCCGGGGACGATGTCTTTGGGAGTCAAGTTTAAGACGTTGCCGGCCTCGTCCTTGACGACGGGCGGATTCGGAATCGTGCGTTCGATGAGGTACTCGCGCCGGGATGGCGAATATGACCTCACAAGGAGGGACACTTTCGTTCCATTGCCCAAGACATTCTTGATTATTCCCTGCGAAATCTTTGTGGCATCCGGCCCCATTGGCTCAAGGCCAAGCACATATCGCAAACTCTCGATGACAGTGGACTTGCCGGTACCTCTGCCACCAATCAGAACGTTCAGATTCTCATTGAAATGGATTGCGGCATCGCCAAGAAATCCGGAAAGCCATGAGATCGCAACAAACTCCGTGTGTTGATCCGGAACAGGATCACTATTCAACCGAATACGGGATGCTGGATCGAGAAATGCTTGGCGGAGACCATCAATTGTGACCTGACACATTTTGATATAGGTAGTGGTACCTGGATCATCCAGATCGTTTGGTTCGGCAACATCGCTGGCATTGATTACTGCCAGTGCCAAGTTGTCCGATGCGCCCGGTTCGCGTTTGTATTCCGGATTCTTGTTTCTAACGATTTGAAGTTTGTCCTGAGGAACCGAAGCAACTTCCCCAGGAATCTGTACCACGAGAAGATTTGTGTCTTTCCATGCATTGATCCGGGCCTTCCCATGAAGTTGGTTGAGTAGCCCGGAGTTGTGTGTAATGTGAGCTGCGATTGCTATGCCGCCTTGCTTTCGCACGGTTTCAAGGAGTTCGCAGAACGGCTTGTCAGACAGGTCTGACTGCGTACTTGTATCGTGAATTCCCAACTGGCCAAGGTAACGCCCGAGTGACTCGACCGAAGTGTCGGGCGGGTAAACGCAAAGGATGTGGACACCCTCGGCGGATGCCGCTTCGAATCCCGGGAAAACCGCGATGCCGCTTGCTATTGCCTTTTGACGAATCGCATCAATCGAGCCAACATGATTGTGGTCTGTCACAGCCAGAACCTGCACGCCTACGGCAAGGCATTTATCAATCAAAGCGTCGATGTACTCTTCTTCAGACATTCCGTGGTCTGAACCTCGGTATGTCCCTGCATAATGCGGCGGATTTACCTGAAAGGCACATCTGAAGAACCGTGCTCCTGAAGGAAGAGCAATTGCATTGGCGATTGCTGGTGATAGTGTCATGTCGTTGTTCCTGTGATCGCCAGGGAATTTTCAAGAACGGATCGAACGTACGTCTCCTTATCCTCTTCCTGAAACACAATGTGCCATTCCTGCATCTGTGTCTTGGTCACGCCCCAGAGCAGCCGCATTGTGTGGGACGGCGTGCCGGAGACGAGGAACGAGTGCAGGTGGACTGCCGGATCGCCAAGGCGTTCTTCGATCTCTTTAATGGTCTTATAAAACTGGACTTTGGGATCGGCAATCCCGACCTGACGGATGCCTTTGGGGTCCACGAAGATGATGTGCTGCGTATCACCCTCTAGCAGCCAGAGGATGAAGTCGGGGTGGAAGTTGCCCGCCTCGAAAAAGCCGACGCCTTTTCCCTTGCTGAGGTTTCGCAGCAGATAGAGTTCCTTGCCTTCGAAGAAGCCGCCGTCATTGTCGTGAAAGGCTTTTAGATCTTCGATGAATGTCCGTTCGCCCCGGTTGAGTGGGACGGGGCTGATTTCCACGATCTTGTCCTGCATGTGCAGGAGCGGTTGATAGAGATGCTGGCCGAACCAGATGGCCTTCATGGTTCGGAATTCCCAGGACTTCATCTCTTTTCGATCGATCAGGCCTTTGAGTTCCTCCAGCTTGCCGACGATCTCTTCCTGTGATTGGTCAATCAGGATGCGGTAGTAGTTGTCGTTCGGGTCTTCGCCGACGCCGAGCAGGTTCGGGTCGGTCGGACTCAAATCGCGGTATTCCAAGTGTGGCAGTTCCCACTCCCGTTTGCGATAGGTGTAGTAACGCTCGGTATATTTCTTGAGCAGAGCGAGGGCGATTTCTTCCCAAAGGGCGACCTTCTCAAATGAGTCGAGCGACAGTTCCTCGGGCGGAATTAGCAACTGATACCAGCTTTGATCGGCGAGAAGTTCAGCAATCCCTGAGCGAGTGAGGTTCAGGTTGAACCAGCCTCGCTCGGCCTTGAACCGTTCTAACTCGAAGTACAGCCGGTCAAGGTTGACGAACGCAACATGTGATGCCGAAAGGTGGGCCTGATTGGGACTGGCCTCATCGTCCCCGCCGCGTAGTCCCGCTGAGTGCAGGGCTTTGATCTTAGGATACCAGTTCAGAACCACCTGGTTTTTCTGGAGATAGACGGTGCCTTGATCCTGGTCAGGATCGGGCTTTCCAACCGTGGGAATCGGTCCCAGTCTGCGGAAAGCGTCGCCGAACTCGGTGCTGACGCCATTGATCTCCTTTTTGAGGCGGATCATTTTGAGTGGCCGTGAGCCGAGGTTTTTGATCACCGGCAGGAAAATCTCGATGGGATCGTCGTTGCTGGGGAGTCCTTCTTCTTCCAGGTGCTTGCGGAATTCCGCCATGTAGTCAGCGCGGATACCGAAGATGTTCAGCGTCTCCATTGCGGTAATGTGGCGGGGACGCTCAATGTCCTCCGGCACCTGTGTTTTGCCGCTACGTTTCAGGCTGACGTTGTAGCCCTTCAAACGCACGCCGCGTCCGAACAACTGGATGATCTGTGCCCCTTCGCCGCGACCGATATTCATCAGGCCCATCGTGCTGACGCGCCAACTGCTCCAGCCCTCGGTGAACTTCTTGGATCCGATCAGCACGTTGATGGGCGAGTCCTGCTTGTTGATCCCGTGGAACAGCGAACCGGAGAATTCGAGTTCGCCGGTCGCCAGTCCGTGTTCGTCGCAAAGTTTGACCAGTTTGGCATCGTCGCCGACATTGATGACGCCAAACGGTTCGTTGTCGGCACCGAGTCTCAATGCGACTTCGCCGGTCGCTCCCTTGAGGTTCTCAACATAGAGCTGCCCGCCGCCGGGGGCATTGAACAGCGTGCTCAGCGTCTCATCGAAAATCTGCGCTGGCGAGAGTCCGGCGGTGTTCAGCCAGTTAAAACGATTGTTGAACAGATTCTTGCCGGTCGCGGTCACCAGTCCCTGATTGAGAACGCGTTCGATGCGGCTGATACTTTCGGTCCGATTGGCGACATACCGTGCCAGGAATCGCAGGATTTCCACGATGTCGGACGCATCGCGGCTGGCGAGTGTCTTGGTCACGCTGCCGCCCACAAAAATCCAGAGTGGTTTTTCGATGTTGAAGGGGCGGTAGGCCACGTCGTGATTCTGGAACAATCGCTGTTGCTGGTAGAAGGTGAGCAGGCAGGCCGTCAGGTACACGTCAAGATGGTTGTCCTGCGTTCCCTCATCGAGGTTCAGAATCTGGTAATCCTTGCCGAATCCGTCGCCGTAGAAATAGCGGTACGAATAGTTGAACAGGATGTTCTTGGCATAAAGGTTCGTCAGGCTCGCGTTGCCGGTGACCGCCTGCTGGAACGTGGCGGAATACTCAAAGGAGAATCCTTTTTCACATAGTTTGGCGCGACCCTTCAGCCAGGCTCCGTCTTCGCCGCCGCTGGTGCCGCGATGGCCTTCATCGACCAGCACGAGGTTGTTGCCTTCAAACGCATCGACGGCCACGGTCTTCTCGCCCATCTCGTCGCGCAGCCGCGTGACCTCGATGATCTCCACGAGTGGAAGCGGAGTGCGGGTGGTTTTCTCAAACGAGAAGGTTTGCTGGGCAGACTTGGAACCGCTGTTCTTGTCGAACAGTTCTGCCGTGATGCCCGCAGCCTCGAACTCCCGCAAATGCTGCAAACTCAACCCTTCGTTGGGGGTCAGCAGCAGGATGCGGTTCATGTCCCGCGAGCGGTTGTGTTTGTGCAGGTAGAAATGATGCTGGAGGATGTTGGCGTGCATCAACAGTGTTTTGCCGCTGCCGGTCGCCATCCAGTAGGCCAGCTTGTTGAGTTGCGGCCAGGCTTCCGCCGTTTCATCGAGCGGCGTGATCTTGTCCGGGTCCGGCTTGTCGGCGTTGTATGCTTCGACCTGTTGGTTGATTTCCTTTCGCAGCCCTTCGGGATCGCGGAAATAGCGGTCCAGATAGATCTCGGTGAACAGCAGCGATAGGTACTGAAAATACTTCCAGACAATTGGCTCATCGCCCCGCGTGATCCGCTGCTCGTTGAGTTGCTGCGTGTGCCGAACGATATTCTGGTCGTACTCCAGCAGGAGTTCGGTGGGCAGTTCCGTCAGGTTGAAAAGCTGAGCCGTGAGCGCGTGATGAAAGCGGTGGATGTTGTTTTCATCCATCCCTTCCAAGGCTTCGTTCTTCAGATGCTCGGCCAGCTTCTCGAACTTGTCCACATTGAACAGCGACAACAGCCACTGATTGAGGATCAGCTTATAAGGAAACGGAACGACTGGACGATTGCTGGATCGGCGTCGCGTTGCGGTCGTTGTAGTTGTTCGTGCCGTCTGGCCGGTCCCTTTGCGTGCCATTATTCATCCTCCTGATGGGACGCGCGGCTTTCGATCAATCGGCGCTCGCGTTCGATCTCTCGTTTCAACATTTCCTCACTCGGCAGCACCTGCACGTACTTGGACGCGAAAATCTGTCGTCCCTCGCTTAACACCGAATACTTCGCCATCGCCTCGTTCTTCGTCGAACAGAGGATCAGGCCGATCGTCGGGTTGTCTCCTTCGGGCCGCATTTGGTCATCGAAGACGCGAACGTAGCTATCCATCTGCCCGATGTCCTGATGCGTCAACTTGCCGACCTTCAGGTCGATCAGCACAAAGCACTTGAGCAGGTAGTTGTAAAAGACGAGGTCGATGTAAAAATCCTCGTCCTCGAAGCGGATTCGCTTCTGCCGGGCGACGAAACAGAAACCCTTGCCCAGTTCCAGCAGAAAGTCTTGCAGATTATCAATGATCGCTTGCTCGACCGTCGATTCCCGCAGTGCCGGGTACTCCTTCAAATCAAGGAACTCCAGCACGTAGGGATCGCGGATGAACTGTTCCGGTTCCAGTTTGGCCAGTTTGTTTTTTGCTTCCTTCTTCACCGGAGCTTTCTTCCGGCTCGCCAGCAGGCGATCGTAATACTGCGTTGCAATCTGTCGTTCGAGTTGCCGCGTGGACCAATGCTCTTCCGCCGCCTCGTGCATGTACCACTCGCGGGCCTCGACTGAATCCACTCGAAGCAACAGGCGGTAATGCGTCCACGACAGCTCGGCGCGTAGACTGGGGCCGGATTCCGGACGCAGTGCGTTCACAATGGGCGAGAGTTCACCGGATTTCGTTGTTTTGGCCTTGTTTTCAGAGGCCGATTCAGATTTGGAACGCAGTGCGTTCCGAATTGGAAAGGTCTGAAAAAACAGCCGCATGTAACGGAGATTCCGCTGGTCGAACCCTTTGCCGAAATCCGCCGTGAGGCGTTCCGCCAGATCGGCGATGAGCTTGTCGCCGTAATCTGCCCGTTTCTTCCCACCTTGCTCGTGCTCCACGATCAACCGGCCCACATGCCAGTACGATTGCACCATCGCAAAATTGACTGCCCGGTAGGCGTTCCGCCGGGCTGCGTCGAGAACCTCGCGGATTTCCCGGTACAACGGGTCCAGCTTCTTCGCCGCTTTTGCCATTACACGCCCTCCGCTGCGAACATCAGGCGGTGGAAGTCTTCCTCGATCAGCCGGACTTTCCATTGATCTTCGGGCGTGCGAAGGTTCTCCAGATTGTTCGTGCCGTTGACGTAGATCAGGCCGAACTCGCTGTCCTTGCTGGAATAGCCCTGCTTGGTGAACCATTCGTCGAGCACGAGATTGTCCTGCTCGACCCCTTCGGGCGTTTCGCCGCCGGGACGCTTTCGCCAGATGACCAGCGTCTTCCGACCATCCGGAGTGGTGCCGGTGACGGTGCGGAACCAAAAGGAGCCTTCGTCGTCCTGCTTGAGGCGGCCTTTGAGTTGCAGCCGACCTTCGCTGTCCCGTTCAAACTTCACTGAGAAGCACTGCGGGGCGGCGATGTGCTGGACGGTCAGGCCGATCAGCCAGTTGAAGGTTTCCAGCAGATCGACATTGACTTCGCGGGTTTCGTCTGAGCCGGGGCGTTTGACCTTCAGCTTGTACGCGGTGGGGTCGGTGAAAGCCTGAACGTTCAGCAGCGACTGGCTTCCCTCGGTCTCGACATTCAGCATGTAGCCGAGCATATACTGCTCTTTGAGCCGCGAGGCCTCCGTGTTCTGGGCGGCATCAAGCAACGTTTGCTGAGCCTTGGAGCGACGCAGTTGCAGGTTGTTGAGGGCGTCTTCGTAGGATTCGAGGCGGATGTATTTCAATATCCTTGGAGCGGTGGCCTGTCCGTCATTTGCTGACGTAAGAACAGGCTTTCCATCGTTCCACTCAGGGCAGTAGGACACCTTCTTGATTCGCGGAATCATTACTGCGTCGAAGTGCCTGCCCATTTCGATCAGAAGAAACTTACGATGCCCTCCATCCTCGCGGTTAAGACGAATAACTGCCTGCGCGGTAGTGCCCGATCCTCCAAAATAGTCCAGAATCCAAGAATCTCGACGTGATGCTCCAGCGATGTAGATGGAATCAACTACGGCATGAATCGACTTTGGATAAGAGAATGGAGACACCCCGAACTGCGATTTAAGCACAGCCGTTCCGTGCTCTGTCGCTGAATACTTGGCATCAAACCACGACGATACGGAAACCACCCCCTCATCATGAGGGCGCCGTTTGTAATAGATGTAGTCGCGACCGCTTCGGTCAGGGCGAACGGCTAGCTGCGGCAAGGATGCCATGACAGTTGACCATTCCCAACGCCATGTCTTTTCAGCACCTTCTTCGTTGTTCGGCCATACGACCTGTTCACCGGCATCTGGTTCTTCGTGAACTATCCACTCCTCATCCGAATCGTTCCAGGTCATTTCGGGCACGCGAATTCTTTCGCCAGAAATGTAGATGGGATAGTAAAGTGCCCGTCGAGCTGAACGATCTGAGTTTGAACCTTCTCTTCGCAGGTTCCGCCATTCAAAGGCTCCCAACTCATCCGTCTGGTTGAACCTGGCCTGCTGCTGCTCTGTCGGTGGCAACCTTCCAATGCCCGACGATGATGACTGACCCGCGAACAGGAGATACTCGTGGGAAACGGAGTATCCTGTTTTTGTTGGTCTGCCAGAAGGATTTGCACGCACACAAATCGTGCCGAGCAGATTGCCGTCGAAGCAATCAGAAAGAAGAAAGCTCAATTCACGTTGCTGCTCGTCGTCAATTGCGGCTATGAGCACTCCGTCCTCAGTCAAACATGGACGGGAGATGCGCAGACGATCATTAAGCAGCGACATCCAGCTTGATGATTTATATCCATTTTTGTAGTCGATAGCC
>JAFEBS010000041.1 GCA_018242525.1 Planctomycetota bacterium
CCGCAGAGTGCGCGCTGGCCCTGACTCATGGCCCTGGCAGACGCGTTGGAAGCTATCTCGGAGTTGGGGGGGATTTTGATGCTCAATTGCCGGCAACATATCCGTTCGTGTTTCCTGGCCGGACTGTGCGAACGACGGGTAGCGGAATGCTTTCTCTCGTCAGCCGTGTGCGGCTTGGCGACGTGACGGACGGAACTTCAAGTACTCTGTTCGTCGGAGAGCGCGGGGTGTTTCGACCATCGGACGGTGAATTACCGGCATACTCACCCGACTTGTGCGGGATGAACGAAATGGAGTCTTGGCTGCGTACCGTGGCACTCACCCCGGCATCGGCAGTCGACCCATCGTCGCGAGGGCATTTCTGGAGCCACCATCCGGGTGGCGTGCATTTTCTGTTTGGCGATGGCCGGGTCCAATTTGTAAGTTATTCGATCTCGCAAACCACCTTCCGCGCGCTGGCAACAGGAGCCAGCTCAGAAATCATTTCGGATTACTGATCCAGAAAATGACATCGTTTACGGATGATGGCAGCTATTCCAAACTCCTCAGGAAATGACATCAGAAAGCGGTGACGACTTGGCATTGCTGCCAATCGATCATCGGATCCATTCATGGACAATATCCTTCACGTCGTCCGATTCCAGCGTCTCGTGGGCCAGGAGGTGGTCGGCCAGAGCCGCGACGGCGGACCAGTGTGGCTCCGCATCCAGCATTCGATACAACTGTCCGGTGACCGTTTCGAGGTACTCCAGCCGCTTTCGGTGATCGACGAACAGCAGGTCCGCCATTTCCCAGGCGGATTGCCAGTCGTTGGCCCATTCGGCGACCAGCCCGGGATGGTACGGGTCGCCGGTGTAAAGCATTTCGGCCACGGGGCCCGCGAGTGAGACCTGGATCGCCCGTTCTCGAAATTCCCGTTCCGACAACCGACTGCGGCGCCAGACGATTTGTGTGTCGCCAAACCGCTCGGGACCATCGTCGTTGTCGGGTTCAATGGTGACCGAACGAACGCGAGCTCCCAGGTAGACGGCCATGAACGCATGACCCGCTTCGTGATAGGCGGTTGGTTCCATGAATGGAGCATTCATCCAGGTTTCTTGAGTGTTCGATCCAGCGGAGGCCAGAAGTGCGAGAGAGCGAAGGAGAGCACGTTGGATACCCGTTGACCGGTCCCTCGCTGGCGCGTCGGGCTATTGTTGGAAGTCCGGGACGGGTAGCTGGCCGCGTTTCCATTTTTGTCCGGATTCGCTGTCGGGGACGACCGCGCTGACGCGGATGACAAATGTTGACGATGGCCCTCCGGGTGAATTTGCCATCTGCTTCTGGGCCACCTGCTTGCCCAAGGGAATCTTGTTCTTGGACGGCGCGACATTCGGCAGAAACCACTCGGCGTACTGCCCGGAATCCGTCTCAACGGTGATATGAAACGACATCGGACGCAGGTGCGACAGATTCCGCATCCACCCTTCGGCCTGCATGGGGCCATTTCCGGCGCGCGCGGCGGCGATTCCCACTTCCGCCAGGTTTGAGACCGTGACCAGGTAGCCCGGCGCAGCCGCAGGCTCCAGCGACACTTTTTGCTTGTTGGCGGCAACCTCCAGAGCCTGGGGAAACTCCGATTGTAGTTTTCCAATGCGCTTGCCAAAAACCCGCTCGAAGTCATCGATCCGCGTCTGGGCGTCATCCTTTTGCAAAGTCTGCTTTTGCCCCAGCAACTGCAGGTATTCGATGTATTGCTTGCGATACCTGGTCAACAAGAACCAGTGAATACTCCAGGCATTCGCATAGGCTTCGCCCGCCAGCACGTCTCCGTGAAAAGCTCGATCATCCGCCACGACATCGTCCCAGTTCACGTTGCGGGCGAGCACTGCTTTCCTGGCGTAACGGGCATTGACCTTCAGGGGGCCCGTGTTGATCCGCTCGCCCCCTTCAAACCCGGTGGCGATTCCTTCATTGAACCACGCGGGCGCGGGAGACAGGCGGTGCAGGACGCCTCGATTGTAAACCTGCTGGTGGATCGCCTCGTGCAACGGCGTCGAAAATGACGAACACTCGCTCATTCGCACAACCAGATGATTGGTCAACCCGCTGTAGTATCCGAGGATGTTTGTGGCGGACAGTCCGCGCCCTCCAGATTCCTCTTCCGTATATTTGATGAAATCATCGTCGGTTTCGAAGATCAGCAGCACCAACGGGTAGCGTGGCTTGACGATTTCAACTTTCACATCGTCGATGAATTCCAAAAACTCCTTTTCGACGAGTTTCATGAAGTCCGTACCCGTTTTCAGCATCAATGCCGCTTTCGCCTCGTATTTCTTGGGCAGGGGCTCGGAAAGAACCAGACCAATGACGTAGGTTGAATCCGCATGCCCGCGAAACTTGTCGCGACCGAAGCGAGCTGCCAGTCGCTCCATCACGGCCGCCGGCGTCATCGGGTCAGGATCGGGGGCGGGCTGACGCTTCAGGATCTGGCCGAGCGGCACTACTTCGATTCGTCCATCGGTTCGCTCCAGCGCGACGACACCTTGTCCTTCACCCGCCAGGCGGGCTTCGATCGTCACCTTGTTGCCATCGTCCTCCTGGACCGTGAACAGATCCGCCACCGCGGGGGCTCCGCTGCCATGCATCACTCCCAACAGGAACAGGAACGCAAGCGCATTCCGCTTCAGGCGTCGAAAGGACGTGAGAACAACAGACATGGACAACTCCCGCGTGACGATTGTCATGGCAACAGGAATTGTCGCGTTCGCCAGGACAAACGGCCAGCCTGAATTGCTGCGAAGCTATTCTTTTCGCACATCGGGACTCGGTGGCAGCATCGTCGGCGAATCCTCCCCTTCGGGGGCAATGACCTCGATCGGCACTCCCGTGTCCAACAGCGCCTGGATCCCTTCCAGCGTCTCGATCTGCAGCAGTGCGCCAACATCGGTGAGCGCCGACCAGCGCTGCGACAACGTGCTGATGTAGATGTTGATCGAGGCCAGCAATGTTTGCTGGGCGTTGACGACGTCAACAAATCCCACCTGGTCCGGTTGCTGCTGGCGGCGTTCGTACAGTCCGCGGAAGGCACGGGCCTGATCGGGCAGGATGTTGTTCCGGTACAGTTCCGTCTGATTGCGAGCGTTTTCGTAGCGCTCCACGGCATCGGCCAGTCGCGCAGCCAGATCATTCTGCACCCGGCTCGCCTCCCGTGCCGTTTTCAACAGTGTCCCGTGAGCCCCCAGGATGTTTCCCTGGTTCCGGTCGAAGATCGGGACGGGAACGCCCACCTGGATGTTGTAGGTCGCCCGATAAACCGGGCCGGTGGTGTAGTCCTTCTGCAGGGCCATGTATAGCTGCAGGTCCGGCGTGACATTCAATTCCTGCAATCGGAGGTTCGTTCGGGCCTGCACTTCGGAATTCTGAGCCGCCAGAACGTCCGTGTGATTGGCAACCATGTACGACAGGGCCGTTTCGTAATCGATCGACGAAATCAAAACATCGGCAGCACCATCCAGGTAGCCGGTGGGAAGATCGTGAACTCCGACGGTCGCCACCAGTTGACGCCAGGCGGCGTCATGGCGATTGCGCGACTGCACCAGGGCAGTCCGTGCCTGGAATGCCAGGGCTCGTAGTTGCGCGGATTCCGACGTCGATGCCAGCCCGCCTTTCAATTGTTCCACCTGATTGCGGTACACATTGTCCGTGAACGCGACCAGGGCCTCGGTGATCTTGACGTTTTCACGGGCGATCAGGGCGGCAAAGTAGGCACCGCGCACCTGCGTGATCAATTCGATATGGGTCTTTTTCCGCATCAGTTCGGCATTCCAGACATCCACGTTGGCCGCCGATTCTGCCAGTTCGAGCTTGCCTGGTGTCTTGATGACCGTGCTGGCAAAGCCACCGTGGTAGTTGGGAGTTCCCCCCGACCCGACGGTGTCCGCTTCGTATCCGATCACGGGGTTGGGATGCAGTCCCGCCTGCACGGCCGTTCCACGCATGATCGTGATCTGGGCTTCGGCCTGGGCGACGACCGGGTTATTGGTCAGCGCCAGAGTCTGCAGTTCGTTCAAGGAGTAATGCCGTCCCTCAATCGAGTCCTTGACACGCGTTGGATCAACGTCCGGCAGAGTTCCAAAGATCTTCTCGATTTCCGCCGAACGCTGATTCCCTTCGGCGGTCAGATTGATGGGCTCAGCGTCCGCTCCGGGCAAGGCCGTGGGGATTTCCAAATGCGTCCGCCGTCGCGCGGCGGCCTCTGGCGTCTCCGGAACCTGGAAGCGAGCCACTGTTTCACCACCGACATCCAAATCCTCGGAGGAGACTTGAACGATGTCTTCCGAGTCCGCTGGCGTTGTATCGGGACGTCGCGTTTGAAGCGGTCCCACGTGAACCGTCGACAGGCGTTTGAATCCGGGGGCATCGTCCGCCTCGGCAACATCCGTGCTCGACTTAACGACCTGTCGAGATGACATTCGTTCGGCGGATTTCGCCACACCCAGCTTCGAAGTATCGGACTTGGCGAACTGCGAAATGCGACTGGATTGGCAGCCGGTCAACAGCCCCAGCACGATTCCACCGACGCCGAACCACCACTGGATTTCGTCTCTCACGTGACCGCCTGCTGAAAAGGATATCCAAGCGTACTCAGCCGACAGCGTCCGACTGCAGCCATCAATGACGCTGTCAGCGCCAACGTCGGCTCACACAGAAGGACCACTTCACTGCCGGATTCCAAGGATGACGGTTGGAAGCATTATTCCTCCAACGCCAAAGGTATCGACGATGCCCAAGATAGCGCTCAACGGTTTTCCCGAACCCAGGCCTGCCATCCCGCACCAAGTGTGCGGAAAGGTCCGATTATTCCGATTCCAGAGTCTCGACATGATGCGAAGTCGCGGCGGAAAGTGCCGATGGAAACGCCGTGACAAAACTACCTGTCAGGAAATCCAGCAGCCCTGGGGGGCTATCCTCCGGTGTGGACTGGCTATAACATCCCTCTGTGACCAAATGGTTTTCACGGTCGACCGCTGGTTAGTCACATTCCCGGATGCTGAACAATGACTGGTACTGCTGCGGTTGTCCGTCAGGCCGATCCACTGACGTGGAAGACAAAAGCCATCCGCGGGATCTGGATGGTACTGGCTACCCTGACGACAGCCATGGTGGTGGCATTTCTGCTGCACCATTCAACACCGAGTGCTGTGGAACGCGTCACGCCTGTGAAACGACCAGACGCGGTTCGAGTTGTGGGAAATTCGCTGTTGACCGTCTCCACCGAGACGCCACTCCAAAAGGAAATGACCCGTCTGGACCTGACGTCACAGATAATTACCCGGCCCGTTCTGAGCGTCACTGGAGTTGTCCTGGCGCGCATCCGCGATGGAACCGAGCCAATCGAGGATCGTTGGCAGTTCAGTTCTCCCGAATTGTCGGCCTCCTACGCCGACTGGCTGCGGATCAAGAACGAAATTGAATTCAACACCAGCCAGCTCAACAGGACCCGCGAACTGGCTGGTGCGGAAACCGAGTATCTGAAAACAAACCTTGCCAGGCTGGAACAAGTCACGGGTGGGACCGTCCCCGAAAAGGATCTGCGACAGGCAAAATCCGCATTGTTGAAGGCACAGATCCAGGCAGAAAAGGACATCTTTGGCGCCGAGTCCGCGCTCCGTGCCACGGAGAAACAACGATCGGCGATCGAACGGAGCCTGTCGCGCGGAGGAATCGAGCCGATTGTATTTTCGCGCGCGGCGGAACGGATGGTCCTGGTCGCAGCGCACGTTCCTGAAGCCAAGGTGGCCCAGGTCTTTGAAGGCCAGTCCTGTGATGTCCACTTCTATGGCTACCCCGAACGCCGGTTTCCAGGACACGTGGAAGCGGTCAGCTCCATGCTGACCCCCGAGCGCCGGACATTACGTGTCTTGTTCGACCTGACCGACGAAATGCAATTGTTAAAACCGGGGATGTTCGGCGAAGTCGGACTCGGCAACGAGGAACGGGAAGCGCTCCTGATTCCGGCCACGGCAGTGCTGCATATCGGCCGCAGCGACTATGTCCTGGTCGCCGAAGGGACGGAAAACTTTCGAGTTCGCGCCGTGAAAGTCGGCGAAGTCGAACTGGGCGAATGCGAATGCCTGAGCGGGCTGAAGGCCGGTGAACAGATCCTCAGTCGCGGGGCCATCCTGTTGAAGTCGCTGGCGGCGCAATCGCTGGCCCTTCCTGCGAAGGTGTCTCCATGATTGCCCGTCTGATCCGCCAGGCACTTTCGCAACGGCTGCTGGTGGCGGTGATCTGCGTGATGATCTGCGTCGGCGGTGTCTGGTCGTTCCGGCAGCAGCCAATCGATGCCTATCCCGATATTTCCGCTCAACAGGTCCTGATCATCGCCCCGTTCCCCGGACGGGCCCCCGAAGAGATTGAGCGGCAGGTCACGATCCCCATCGAACTGGCCATGGGCAGCGTTCCCAACCTGCAGGTCGTGCGTTCCCGCACGATCTTCGGACTGAGTGTCGTTTCGCTGGTGTTCAATGAAGGTACCGACAAGTACTTCGCGCGGCAGCGAGTCCAGGAAAAGCTCTCGACAGTCACCCTGCCGACGGGAGTGACCCCGGAACTGGGGCCGCTCGCCACCGCCTACGGCGAAATCTATCGCTACGAATTGAAATCGGATCGCGGACACAGCCTGGTCGATCTGCGAACCCTGAACGACTGGGTCGTGATCAACCAGTTGATGCGAACACCCGGTGTCGCGGAAGTCGCCAACTTCGGAGGCCTGGAAAAGCAGTACGCCGTGAAGCTGGAACCTCACCAGTTGGAACATTTCAGCATGTCGCTGGGCGACATTGTCGACGCCATCAAGACGAATAACGCCAATGCCGGCGGCAGTGTCCTGCGGCGCGGGGACATGTCCTTCGCCATCCGCGGCCGGGGATCATTCCTGGACAAACAGGATCTGGAATCCACCGTTGTGAATACCATCGACGGAACGCCGATTTACCTGCGCGACGTCGGTACTGTCGACTATGATTCGCGACTGCCGGACGGGATTTTTGGCAAGGACGACGTCAGCGACTCGGTCGAGGGAATCGTCCTGATGCGTCGCGGTGAGAATCCATCGAAAACATTGAATCGCGTTAAAGAAGAAGTGGAAGTCCTGAACTCAACCGTCCTTCCCGAGGGGGTCCGGATTGTCCCATTCTATGACCGCCAGTACCTGGTCGACAGCACGCTGTACACGGTCGGACACAGCGTGGGAACGGGAATCATGCTGGTGCTGCTGGTACTGCTGATTTTCACCGGCAGTCCCCGACTGGCCCTGCTGGTCGTGTTGACGATTCCGTTTTCGCTGCTGTTCGCGCTGGTCCTGATGTACCTGACCAACATCCCGATCGGACTGCTGTCAATCGGTGCGATCGATTTCGGCATCCTGGTCGATGGAGCCGTGGTCATGGTCGACAACATAGCGCATCACCTGACAATTCGCAGCCGCAGCCAGGTCTCTGAGTCTGCGGAAACGGTCGACGGAGCAGTGCTCAGTTCCGCGATCGAAGTCGAGCGACCGATTTTCTTTTCCATGCTGATGATCATCTGTGCCTATCTTCCCCTGCTGACACTGACCAGCATCGAAGGGCTGCTCTTTCGACCGATGGCACTGACCGTCGTCTATGCGCTGCTCGGAGCAGTCCTGTTTGCACTGTTTGTGATTCCCAGCCTGGGGACGTTCCTGTTTCGACATGGATTCCAGGATTTCGAGAATCCGCTGCTGACCTGGTCGCGTGGGATCTACGCCCGGCTGGTCCGACTGTTGCTGCGGATGCGCTGGCTGGTCGCTTTGAGTGCGTTCGGAATCGTCGCCTGGGTCTGCGTCGCCATCGTTCCCCGGCTTGGCTTCGACTTCCTGCCCTATCTGGATGAAGGTGTGATCTGGGTGCGCGCCAATTTTCCGGAGGGGACATCGCTGGAACAGACAGCCACATATGCCAATCGGATGCGCGGCCTGATTCGCGAGTTTCCCGATGTCACATTTGTGACCTCCCAGGCAGGCCGGAATGACAGCGGGACCGACCCGTTCGTCCCCAGCCGCGTCGAAATGATGGTCGGACTGAAACCGATGAATGAATGGGTCGAGCCGAGCAAGCAGTCACTGATTGCTGGAATTGGCAACAAGCTGCGGTCTGAGTTCCCGACGACGCGATTCAATTTCACTCAGCCGATCATCGACAGCGTGACCGAAGACACGAACGGCACATCCGCCAACCTGGCGGTCGAATTCTCCGGTGCGGACTCGGACACGCTGCTGGAAATGGCCCGCAAAACTGTCGATGTGCTGCGCGAAATCCGCGGGGCCGTCGACGTGAACATTGAACAGGAAGGACCACAGCCGCAGTTGGTGATTCAGTCCGACCGTGAACGATGTGCCCGCTACGATATCCACATCTCCGACGTCAATGAACTGATCAATACGGCCCTGGGCGGCGAACCCGTCGGAACGCTGTACGAAGGGGAACGCCGATTCAACATTGTGGCCCGCTTTGATCGCGAGCTCCTGACATCGCCCGAATCCATCGGACGCCTGCCCGTTTACACGCGGTCAAATGTTCCGATCCCATTGTCACAGGTCGCTGATTTCTCGTTGACCGACGGACAGACCATGATCGCGCGCGACAGCAATCGTCGCCGCATCACGGTACGGTGTGACATCGTCGGACGCGATCAGGGAGGTTTCGTTGCGGAAGCTCAGGCATTGTTCAAGACGCGAGTCAGCGCCCCCGCCGGGTACCAGATCCGCTGGATCGGGATGTTTCAGAACCTGGAACGGGCCACAATGCACATGATGATCGTCGTTCCCGCCACGATTTTCATCATTTACATCCTGCTGCTGGTCACGTTCGGATCGCAGAAGGAGGCCTTGCTGGTCTTGCTGGCGGTCCCGTTCGCGTTCATCGGCGGAGCCATCGCACTGTACATCCGCGGGATGACGTTGAATGTCTCCAGTTGCGTCGGCTTCACCGCATTATTCGGCGTCGCCATCATGGACGGAGTTCTGATGGTGGAATGGATCACTGCGCTGCGTCAGCGGGGTCGATCGCTGGACGATGCGATCATCGAAGGCGCGCAGGGCCGGCTGCGCCCCATTCTGATGACATCCTCGGTTGCCATCCTTGGCCTGCTGCCCGCCTCGATCGCCCGCGGCCTGGGTTCGGATGTGCAGCGCCCCCTGGCCACCGTCATCGTTTGGGGATTGGTCAGTGCCGTCCTGCTGACACTGTTCGTGGTCCCAGTCATGTACCGGATCTTCTCGCCAAAAGTCCATCCGGTAAAATGAACACTACCCTTCCCGCCCCGAGTACAACGGCTCGATCACCACACCGTTCAGCAGCGCGTTGGGACGCCCCAGTGGATCCATCAAGTGAGCGTCTTCGCTGACTCCCAAGGCGTTGTAGACTGTCGTACACAGATCGGCGGGTGACCACGCCCGCGAAATCGGATATGCCGCGATCGCGTCTGATTGACCAATCACCTGACCGCCGCGAACTCCCGCGCCTGCCGCCAGCAACGAATACACCGCCGCCCAGTGATCGCGGCCCGGACGTGATTCTCCGGCCAGGTTCGAAACCTTCGGGGTGCGCCCGAATTCACTCATCACCACCACCATCGTCTGATCCAGCAATCCACTGGCCGTAAGATCGTCCATCAGTGCCGCCAGGCCGCGATCCACCTGTGGCAGCAGTGTATTCTTCAGTCGTCCCCAGTTGTCCACGTGCGTATCCCAAGTCTGCACAATCCCCATCGATGCCTGAATGACCGGAACACCGGCTTCCACCAGTCGACGAGCCAACAGGATCGATTGTCCGAAGGCGTTGCGGCCGTACCGTTCGCGCGTTTCTGCCGTCTCTTGGTCAATCTGGAACGCCGACGTGACCTTGGCCGACGTCAGCAACGAGAAGGCCACGTCCTGCTGCTGTACGAACGAATTCGTCGGACGATCGGATTCCAGTTGGACGGGATGATTGATCTGATCCAGCAGTTCGCGCCGGAATTGCAGTCGCTGTGGCGTCATTCCGGACTGCAGCGACAGCGCATCCACCTTGAAGTTGGGGCTGTTCGGATCCTGGTTGATCTGCCACGGATCGTGCTTTGGCCCCAGAAAACCGGCGTATTGCCCCGGCCATGTCAACGGGCCTTCGATGTAATAGTTGGGCAACGACACCCCCGTCGGAACGCCATTGCGGCTGGGCCGGACATAGTCGAGTGCCGCAGCCATGTTCGGGAAATCGGTCCGTGACTGGACACGATCCAGATCACTGGCCCCACGGGGCACTGGCGTCGGACGACCGGTGAGCGCCACGTGAGTCGCCAGCAGGTGATTGTGTTCCGTGTGAGACATGGACCGGACAATCGACCAGCGATCCGCCTGTTGAGCAGTGAGCGGCAGATGTTCGCTGATCGTCACGCCGGGAATTGTCGTCTGGATCGTCGAGAACTCGCCCCGAATCTCCGGCGGTGCCTGGGGCTTGGGATCCAGTGAATCAAGTTGACTCAATCCGCCACTCATCAGCACGAAGATCACCGACTTCGCTCGACCGGCACCTGATCCGCTGTTGGCCAGCACAGTTTGTCCGGCCCCGGGCAGTCCGGCGGCAACAACCCCTGCGGCCGCAGCCTGCAGGAAACCGCGTCGACCCAGATGATACTGTGGATTGATCATGAAATTGACCTCAGCAATGGCGGGAAG
This sequence comes from Planctomycetota bacterium, assembly GCA_018242525.1. Classification (GTDB taxonomy): domain Bacteria; phylum Planctomycetota; class Planctomycetia; order Planctomycetales; family Planctomycetaceae; genus Schlesneria. The sequence continues at coordinate 10,718 of JAFEBS010000041.1, forward strand.
CGAAAGTCGCTCAACGGGCGGGTTACATGCATTCTACCTTATCGGACAACCGGGAGCGAGCCAGGGAGGGATTCCGCCAATCCCCCCAAACTGGGCAATTGCGGCCGATTTCAGAGCTCGCTGTCACCGACTTTCCGCAATCGTGGCCTTGGCAGCCGTTTCGACTGGACAATTCGTCTTGTCGGGAATTTCAGAATCGGCTATCCATCGCGTCGCGCCAAAGGTGCCTCCTTCGGCGGCTCACCGAACAGGCATTCGTCACGTCCAATTCCACGTCCAAACCTGAAACAACGCGCCGCTGCGAGCAGACCCCGAACCGTAGCGCGAGGAAACCAGACCCATGCAGCACGCAACTTGCGACAGAGCGATCCGACTCTGGTCGCTGCCGCGCGCCCTGATGGTGGGATGTGGATTGCTGCTTTGCAGTCCTGGTGCCTGGGGACAATTTTCCGGCAAGGAAGCGAACCCGTATGAAACTGTCCCGGAATCGGGACGTGGCATCACTCTGCCGCAGGGAATTCGCCCCAAACAAGGCCGCCTGTCTGCCGAAACCCTCGAACGAGACGCTAACGCCGACACGCCGTTCGTCCTGAGCGAACCGATGGTCGAAGTCCTGATCGAGGGAAACACGACGATTCCCAACAGCGAAATCGGCAAGCACATCAAGACCCGACCAGGTCGCACTGTCACCGCCAAGCAAATCAAGGACGATGTCGATTCGCTGGTGCGCACCCGCTGGTTTGCCACGGTGGAACCGACAATTCGACGCACGGATGCCGGCAACGTGCTGGTTTTTCGCGTTCTGGAGCGGCCAATCGTCCGTAAGGTCGAATACATCGGCAACAAGAAGATCAAAACGAAAGAGTTTGATCGACTGACGCAACTCAAACCGGGCCAGCCGTACGATGTCAGCGTCAACAAGGAATGCGCCCGCCGCATCGAGCAGATGTACAAGGATAAGGGCTTTCCTTACGCCACCGTGGAACTGGAACGTGGCGATGTGCGCACCGATCCGGATCGCCATGTCGTCTTCGTGATCAATGAAGGTCCAAAGACCAAGATTACCGGAGTCGACTTCGAAGGAAACTCGTCCTTCTATGATCAGCTTTTGAAAACCAAGACCCGCTCCAAGCCGCAGCTGTTATGGCTGTTCGGCGGCAAGTACGATCCCGCCACGATCAACGACGACATCGAAGGTGTTCGAAACTACTACTACAGTCTGGGCTACTTCGATGTCCAGATTACTCCTGATCCGCAGTTCTCAGCCGACAAATCCAAGGTGAAGCTGCATTACAAGATCGATGAGGGGGTTCGTTACCGAATCAACGAAATCACGATCATGGGGAATGAGGTCCTCGACGAAGAGACCATTCGCGGCATGTTGAAGGTCAAATCCGGCGAAGCTTACAACGAGCGGCACATTGCCAAGGATGTCGATACGGTCATGGCAAAGTACGGATCCCAGGGGCGACTGTTCGCCCAGGTGGCTCCGGTCCGCCGCTGGTCCGAAGAACCCGGCGTCCTGGATCTGGTCATCAAGATCAATGAAGACAAACCGTACCGGGTCCGCAACATCGGCGTTCATATCGCGGGCGATTATCCGCATACCCGCACGGCCCTGATTCACAACATCGCCACGATCCAGCCGGGAGACCTGGCAGACCCCAAGAAGCTGGCCTTGTTCAAACAGCGTCTGGCCGGGTCCGGCTATTTTGAGCAGGAAAATGGCGGGCCGCGTCTCGAAACCAGCATCGTGAAGAACAATGACTGGCTGAAGGCACCTCAGATGGATGTCGCCCGTGGCCAAAGCGCACCGGTGCCGCGTACCAATCTGCTGCCCGTCGGGCATACGGTGACGACGCCGGAACCGCGGCCTGCCCCCCCCCGGCAGGCGACTCCCAAGTCGACCACGCCTGCCGCCGAGCCCAAGGAAGTTCCCTATCTGATTCCTTTCCCGGGCTTCAATGACGAAGAAGAAACAGTCACTCGCGACCCCAATGACAGCCTGTCCAAGATCGTGCCGCTCACCCCGGTCTTTCGCGGCCAGAGCAAGGATCCGCTGAAACCTCCGGCCAACTACATCTATGACGTCAGCCCGCAGGGGGATCCGTGGGGCAAAGCCATTCAGAATCCCGATCCGTTTGACTTCGAACGGCAACCGCCGCCCGAATGGATCGACATCGACACCTACCTGAGTGAAGCCCGCACCGGCCGATTGATGTTCGGCGTCGGCGTCAACAGCAACTCGGGGCTGGTCGGCAACATCGTCCTGAGCGAACAGAACTTCGACATTCGCCGACCTCCGACCAGTTGGGACGACGTCTGGAACGGAACGGCCTGGCGCGGTGCCGGTGAGAAATTCCGCATCGAAGCGATGCCCGGGACTCAGCTCAGCCGATACCTGGTGGACTGGACGGATCCGTATTTCATGGACACCAACAACAGCCTGGGTGTCAGCGGATTCTACTTCAACCGGTATTATCTGAACTGGAGTGAACAGCGCATGGGTGGTCGACTGCGCGTCGGCCGTCAGTTCACCTCCTTCTGGTCCGGTTCAGCGTCGCTGCGACTGGAAGATGTCAACGTTTACAATCCGTCCACGTCCAATCCGCCGCAATTGTTGAAAGACGCACTCGGATCCCACCTGCTGTCGACCGGCGTGTTCTCGATCGCCCACGATACGCGAGACTCCGCATTCATGCCGTCCACTGGCCACCATGCGGAAGTCACCTTTGAACAGGCCTTCGGGACGTATGTCTATTCGCGAGTCGACGCGGAAGCCCGCCAGTACTTTACGGTCTACCAGCGAGCGGACGGCGGCGGCAAGCATATCCTGAGTCTGCGGGGGGAAGTCGCCTGGACGGGTGACAACACCCCGATCTTCGAACGCTTCTTCGCCGGGGGCTTCCAGTCCTTCCGCGGGTTCTACTTCCGTGGTGTCAGTCCGCAACAGAACGGCGTCTATGTCGGGGGCGACTGGATGGTCCTGGGAAGTGCCGAATACCAGGTTCCCGTCCTGGCCAACGAAATGGTCAAGGTGGTCACCTTCACCGACTTCGGTACCGTCACCGATCGGGCCTCGTTGAACGATTTCCGTCTGTCTGTCGGTGCCGGTCTGCGAGTCACCGTCCCGATGATGGGACCCACCCCCATCGCACTCGACTGGGCCGTTCCCGTCCTCAAGCAGGACACGGACAAGACACAACTGTTCAGCTTCTACATCGGCGTGAACCGCTGACGTGACTGTGAGTGGTCATGATTCTGGAAGGACTGGTCACAAGTCGGAATGCGGCCGGGGACATCAACCTGGCACCGATGGGTCCAATTGTGGACGAATCGATGACGACTCTGATTCTGCGGCCATTCCAGACATCGACGACCTACCAGAATCTGCGCCAGAACCCACAGGGAGTCTTTCACGTCGTGGACGATGTCCTGCTGATCGCCCAGGCCGCATTGCACCGTCTGGCAGCGATCCCCGAAACGTTCCCCGCCGCCCGGATCGAGGGCCGCGTACTGCAGGATTGTTGCCGCTGGTACGAATTCGAGATCGTCACCTGCGACGATTCGAATGAACGAACACGTTTGGAAGCCAACGTCGTCCACACCGGCCGCATCCGCGACATGTTCGGCTTCCACCGCGCCCGCCATGCCGTTCTGGAGGCGACGATCCTGGCCACGCGCCTGCATCTGCTTGCCGAACAAGATGTCCGCAACCAGTTGAACTCTCTGGCCATCCCCGTCGATAAGACGGCGGGGCCACGCGAACGCGAAGCATTCGCACTCGTATGTGATGTTGTCGACACGTGGTACCGGTCACATCCGGCAGGCGCGTGAATCCTGCAGGACCGATGATGACCTCAGCCCCCACTCAAACAGACTCCGACACCCACGAGGGACGGTCGCCGAGTCAAAGAGCGATGAGTCCGCCGGCACGCCAGATCCTGCTTCTGCTGGCGGTGTCGCTGCAACTCAATTTCGATCTGGCGGTGATCCCGGTCAGTTACGCCCTGAGTAAGGGATCGGAATTCCCTGTGATCCTGTTGTCCGGTTTCCTGCTGGGACAGATTTCCGTTCTGGCACAGTATCTGGCCTGGGGCACGGAGCGATCGGTGTTCCGAGGATTGAAGTCCTGCAGCCTCGTGATCCTGATCTGGGCGGCAATCACTCTCGGCACTCTGAGTTGCCAGGACTCGTTCGAGATCGGTTCGATCGAGGCATTCCTGGCCGTGGTCGTCGTCGCATCGTGCCTGTTCGTTTCCATACCATACTGGGGGATCCGGGCCATCTGCCGCCTTCGGCTGGAGGCACTGCCGTTTGATCCACGCACGGCCCTCGCGCCATGGCCCCACTCACGCCTTCTGGAGCGGTTCACCTGGAGTGCCGTTGCCACACTGCTGGTTGTCGTCCTGCAGTCCAAGATCACGCGCGAGGTCTGGAAGCATCTGAACCGGGACTCGGGTGGAGACTGGATCGGACTTTCACTGTGGATAACGCTGTGGGCAACGCTGTGTGCTCTATTGGCAATCCCTGCGGCCTGGGCCTGGTTGAACACTTCGGAATTCGCACGGCGCATTCGTCGTTTTGGCATCTACGCGGTCATTCTGGTCGGCGCCGAGTGCGCTGTGATCCATGCATTCGGCTTTCACCTCCGCGGTAGCCTCTGGATGATCATCTTGAACCTCGGAATCTTGTCGGAAGTGATCGCCTGGGCGGTGTTCCTTCGTTTCTGCGGGTACCGAATTCAGTTCTGAATCGCGTGGCAGAATTCCGGGTCAACCGAGCTTTTGGCGCACGTTCGCTTTTGCAAGATAGGGGTAGGGAGGACACACATCGACAAATCCCTCGGTCGCGCGTTTTGCAGTTGCGCCAAGAAATCCACTGCGTCTGTTGAGAGTGATAGAAAGTCACGACGAAGCGGCCGTCCAGGTTTGGACGGATTGAGACTGTGACGTTGAAAAACTAAAGTCGCAATGTCTATAATTCGGCGAGGGGCTCGTCGATCCACTGTTGGTGCCCCCCCCTGAATCGCCAATTCAACTCGGTGTGGAGCCTGATCATGAATCGCGGTCGAGCAGTTTCCGTTGTCCCATACCTGGTTTTATTGTTTGTCGCAATTCTGGCTGGAAACGATTCGACGACTTTTGCCGATGGAGACAAGAACGATGAGGCAGATGGCGCGAACGCCAAACGTTCGGCACGGCTTGTCAGCATGCGGGAACTGGCCAGGCAGTTTGAAATGAAAGCCTCCGGCAGTACTGGCGACGCGACATTCGAGTTGCGACCCGAGCCGATCTTTCGGTACAGCGATCAACCTCGCGGATTTGAAGACGCGACACTGTGGTCATGGAATCCCGCTGGTTCAACGGGCAGGCCTGCCGTCATTGCCAAGGTCGAAGCCGCAATCACACCGGCGCGTGTCCCGTATTGGCACTTCTGCGTCACATCGCTGGCAGATCAACTTGTGTCTGCGGATTTTGAAGGTAGCCGCAGAATGAAGTCGACCAAACCCGGAGTCTCGTTCCATACCATTCCACGCGCGCCGGCAACGGCGGACAAACCACTTCCTCGCCAACGACAAATGAAGGAACTGGTGGCGAGGTTTGCCGCAACGATTGTGAATACTCACCCCGATACGAAAAAGCCCGACCCCCAGGAAATGCGACTGCTGGTGACTCCCATCCACAGGTACGCGGAAGAATCGAAAGGGTTGCAGGACGGCACGATTTTCGGTCTGACGACGAACGGCACGAACCCGGACATGTTGATCGTCATTGAATCGCAGGGTGCCACACTCGCGAAAGCAGAATGGAAATACGCCATTGTCAAGATGACGATTGCCGAAGTGCATGTCCGACTCGACGGAACTGAGGTTTGGCAGTCACCTCGAAACGGGCCGCGTGAAACCTGGGACTCGTTTACCAAAATGCCTCGAACGGACGATTGATTCGACCCCGAAGTTGGATTGGTCGGATGTCTTGAGTTGTCATGACAGTGCCCACACGCTGACGGCACCCACGGAAAGGTAAAAAGTCCGGAGTGCGTCCGGCAGGTTGACGCCAAGACGCGATTCCGCTTTCAACGTCTCGCTTTCTGGAAGACCATCGTCCGAAGTCCACGACCGCCCCAGATAATGTTCCACGAAACCCTTGCAAGTCCTCGCGTGGTCAATCATGCGTGTGCCTTAACCGCTTCGCGCAATGGTGCATTGGCCGACCGACCAAACCCTGCTGCCCCGTACGAGCGTCGATTTCAAAAGCCCGTAGTCGGCAACTTGGAACATTGTTTTGTTAGTTAGCGGGTTTCAATCGTATGCCTTCGCCGCACCATTTTTTAAGATTCTCCTTGCACAGTTCGACCCAATTGTGGTTGTCATCGAACCGAGATTCAATGACGCCGCTGAGTGCGTTCACGCGAGCCAAAGCATTTTCAAATCGAGTTTGAACCTGCTTGTCAACAGGGATGAACGATCCCGATTCCCTGCATTGCTCGTCATACTGAGCATCCCAGGGAGTGAATATCAAATTGTATTGCGGATTGTTGTCCTCATCGTGTGCATCGGGATCACCATCTTCAGGCAATGGTTCGCGGCCGCCAAAATCGGGAACCGGCGAGCGAACTGCGACCCATTGCAATTCCGTGTCGGGTGCCATTTTGACGATCACGAGACCCGGAGCCCATTCGATACACCAGTAAAGCACATCGCCATCAAAGACGTAGCTGTACTTCGCCATCGTACTCAGAACGCCAGCCGGGCCGGTCATGTATTCGTCATCCGTCAGCGGCTTGAGATGAGCAGCCGCCTGACGCAGGTATGCAGCGTCACCATCTGGAACCGGGCCGGTGTACAGCGTGGGATCTTCGCTCTCTTCGTAGACGAAGTTGACGAACTGCATTCTTCAACACCTTTTGTCAGCTTACTCGGCCACGATGATTTCGGTACGGAATCCTTCACGCTCGAACGTGCAGATGAGATCCACGAGAACTGAAGTTTCAATCAAATCAACGTGAACTTGCCCGCACACAGCGAACCTCACGAAACAAAAAGTCAGTCTGACTGCCGTCTCAGAGGCCAATGTCTTTGAAGACGAGTGGAATTGTATCAAACATGCTCAGCACAGAATCCTCAGGCCCATTCCGAAGGTGCTTTGCGGTCTTTGCAAACGGGTAGACAGCGTTCTTTTCGTTGAACTGGACACACCAACCGTTTTCATCCTCGGACCATTCGCCACCGTATGTTTGGACAATGCACTCTCCGAAAAATGAGCCAAGAGTATTGGCGAGCCCTTTGACATTGTTTGGATCACCTTGTTCATGCTGCCGTGTCACGAATCCGTCTAGCAGTCCGTGGTAAATGGGGTCTGACCCTTTGGAGGGCAGTCGATTTACCTTAAAAATCCACTGCCCGGAGTGGGTCTGACCCCATTTACCACGGACTGCTAGCCATTCAACTCCAGCGCGGTCGTATCCGACATCGACCGAGAGTTGCTGACGCGCAACGGATCGAACGAGTTCGGCATTCTGCTGGATCTGCTCAATCATCCTCGCGCCCGTAAGGTGCATTTTGTTGGCGCGTCAGCCAACAAAATGTCAGCTTGACCGCCGTGTTCGGCCCGAATTGAAACGCGATCCCAATCATGAATCGACCGATTTGCGTTTAAATGACGAAACAAAGAGTCCTCACCCATTCCTTTGATTTTATCCGCGACGCAGATCGTAGGCATTTACCAAAGTTGCCACCAGCGCCGATGACTCGTCCTCTTAACGCCCTGATCCCGCACGAGACGTTGAATGCATTCGAGGTCGTTGGGATGGCCGCATTCGCATGGAGTTACAATCTCCGGGTATCGGACGCAATGGCACTGCGGACAACGTCCGCAACATGCACAAAACGGGACTTCACAGGTCCGACAATTTGCCTGATCCAGACCTCGCTTATTCCCACAGCCAAGACAACTACCACAGCCGGGACAAACAGCAATCGTCGCATCGACGACGGCATCGCATCCTGGACAATGAATCAGGGTCTCAGTGGACATTTGCGAAGATCAAAGCTTGAACCAGGAAAATCAGGGCGCACAAATTCAAAGGGCGAACGATCAAGGTAACTTGCCCGCGATCAACGACAGGCTTCCATTCGACACGCCAACACTTTGAGCCGCCAGCGACTGCGGGTCAAGTTGACCGACTTGTTCGGCGATCTCGGGCGCGACCCACGTTTTCAGGTGGAACTCATTGCCGTCCCCACACAGATGGATTCTCTGCGAAAAGGGACTTGAATTGTGTCGAAATCTCGCGGCCGTAACCGACCAAGCTCCCTTGTGTTTCATCTGTGACCATTGCCTCCTGGAGTTCAGGCACAAACAAGAGAACTCGCCCACCGGGGTCCGTGAGGTGACATGGCCATGTGGCGTCAGCAAGGAGATTCAATCGTCCAATGGGTGTTCGCAACACGTACGAACCGTGGTTCACGCAAAAGCACAATACCGTTGAATCTTGATTGCGACAGTGCATCAGTGCATCGGCAAAGCTTCGGCGTGCATGATTCTCGTAGTGCCAAAACAATGATCGATCAGAAGTGAATAGATTCTGCGTCGAACGGATCGATCCTCGCACGTACTCGCAGTTGGGAAGAACGGCGTCAAGGTTGATCGGTACAGACTCGAAGCTGTGGAAAGTGAGATTGTAACGGCGCGTCAAATCGAAGTACTGATCGTCATCCATCTGTTCCCAACCGTCTTGGAACAACGCTCGCTGCCTGTGACTATCCCCAAGGCGCTGGAATTCCCAAAGGTCTATTTGTTCGAGATTCAAACGATCCGGCAACCGGTGCCATTCGCTGGGCGAAGCTTTCGCAATGATTCCAAGGGCGTTGATGACCCCGCCTTCAAGATGTGAGACGTAGAAGTCGTTGCCAAGCCTGACGAATAAACCCCATTGCCTCGCCGCGAGACGAATGCAATCTCCGTCATTTCCTTGCCGCAACGTGATTTCTTCGCCACGGTCAAAGGCGAACCATCGTGAAACCTCTAGGTGAAGCGAGCCTAGCACACCTGAAATTGCATCGATCCATGTGCTGCCGCTCTTTAGCAGCAAATCACGCCCAATGTCAGTTTCACTCCGCGAGCCATTCATTGCCATCGGCCATACCAGAGATTCGCAGCCATGATCCCTGCCGAACTACTTTTTAGCACAATAATCGCGGATATTCCGCGCCTGGAGGGATTATCCGCGATCATCGCGTGTTTTCAACCAGAAGGTACGATCATCGCGGATAATCCCATAATGGACGCGCGACGTTGTATGTCGATTACTCCGCACCAGATGCAACGATCCCATGAGCGTTCGACGACTGCGCGAGATCTTCGGGAAGGCTCGCCTGGTAACCAGCGGGGAAAGGGATTGGTGCCACGGCCTCGCGATGGCCACTCGCCTGAATTCGACACTTCCATTCAATCATCGATCGGATTGACGACCCAGACCGTTTGCTCTTCGGTGATGCCGGCAGCGGTCAGTGCTTCTGCCAGGGCGATTTCAGAGGCAGTGCGCGAGGACAGGCGACGATAGATCCGAATTCGGATTCCGTCCACGTCCCCGGTCGCGGACTTGGCCAGAGCGACAACCTTCTTGAGTTCGGATGGTTCATCGCCGTCGTCCGTCCGCACGAAATACGATCGATCAGACACGATGACTTTCACCACCTGCGAAACTTTGTCCGATCCGGTCGGCGACGTTGAGGCGGTCTTTCCTGCGGAGGCACCATCGACCGTCGCCAGCGTCGTGCTGGTCTCGGCGACCGCATCCCCGTCCGTGGTTTCCGTCGTGGCTTTCCTGGCGGCGTCACTGCCGGATTGACCTGTTCCAAACCCCTTCCACAGGTCCCCCAGGTAAACCCCCACGGCGATCCCGATGGCCAGGACCGTCCCCAGGATGTTCCGCTTGCTCAGCAGGCGCCATTTTGACTTCTGGTCCATCGGGTTTCATCCTTGATCGATCGGTTCGGGCAATTTCAGGAAACAAGATCCGATAAACTACGGTCGCGCGGGTCCCTCGGGGCGAAACCCCAGGACCGCATATTCAAACTTCACAGTGCCGTTGCTGTCCAGTCGCATCCGTTCCGCCACCGCCGGTAGTCCCTTCGTCACCGCCCAGCGATACTTCAATTGAGCGTCGCCGTAGCTGACCAGGATCAACACCACGCTCTTCGTCTGCGGGAACGACTTATACAGCTTGAAGAACTCGTCAGAAAACAACTCGGGGGATGCAATGTCGTCCGGTTGCAGTCGCTTTCGATTTCCGCTCGCCGTGATGATCAGGGCATCGTCCTGTTGAATATACAATTCCCAGACGTCGAACCGCTTTTTCATTTCGGTGAACGTCAACAGGTGATCCACCACCTGATCGGCCCGTGCCGTCGACAACGACTTGAATTCCGCCTTCAACGCGGCAATCTCAGCAGGCGACAACACGGCTTCGTCGGAACTGCGCCGATTGGCAATCTTCTGGATTGTCGATTCCGGGATGCGGAACAGTTCGCCAAACAACTGCCCAAGTTGTTCCCGGTTGGCGTATTCAGCTCGTTCCGTCTCGCGACGTTTCTGGTCCCATTCGGCAAGTTGCTGCTGCAGGTCCGCCAATTGCTGTTGGACCGATTCCAGGTCCGAACGTGCCGTTTCGCGTTCAATCGTCGCCTGTTCCGTCTGCTGTCGGGCGACCGTTTGAACTTCCATGTACTGGGCAAAGATGACAATCAGCAGCAGGTCCAGCAGTGGCGTCAACTGCAGATTGAGCTTGCGCAGGTTCATCACGCGCCCTCTCCCGCAGCGACGGCCAGTTCCCGCTTCGCACGGGCCACAGTTTCGCGCACGTGTTCACGGTTTTCCGTCAGCCGGCGAAACTGGGTTTCCACGACGCTGTTGATGAACATCAGGACCATCGCCGCAATCAGCCCGGCAAACGTGGACCAGATGGCGTCCCCGAAAAAGCGAACAATGTCCGACACGGTTTGCTGGGAATTTGCCTGTCCCCCCTGGAGAGCCGCCCCGATGGCCAGGATCGTCCCCAGGACTCCCGCCAGCGGATAGGCCTCGATCATCGACCGGCAGACGTTGTAGCACGTTTCAAACGCGTGCGATTGCAGGTACCGCCGTTCTTCATCCAGGATCCGCATCCGATGCCACAGGTTCTGACGTTCGGTCTTCTTGGCCGGGTCGTCCAGAACATCCCGGATATCGGCCAGGAACGCTTCGATCTGGTCTGACAGATTGGTTCCCCGCTCGAACAAACTGCGTTGCTTTAATTCCCGGGTGAACGAATCAAAGTCGGTGGCCATCCGCCGCAGGTCGCGTCGAGCCCAGGCTCGCAGCCATAAGAACGCCAGAAAATGCAACAGCGCCACGGCGGCGATTACCGGCGTGGAAAGTCCTGACAGCTTCGACAACAGATCCGTTGTCAGTTCTTTGGGAAGTGAAAACATCAGGAAAATCTCGGTCTTTAAGCAGGATTCACAAGGCAGATCGGATCTGGCATCATTCACGCATTCTAGCGGCCTCTTGAGGTGGAGTGGAGACCAGAGTACCGTCGGCAGGCGGAAGTCGCCCGCAAATGGCCTTCGTTTCCCGCTGATGATCCAAATTCACCGAGTTTCGCCGCCGAGGAAATAGAGCGCCGTGACCACCGTTCCGTCCCCGACCCTGCCGACCGATGCGATCTGCGTTCGAGGTGCGAGAACACACAATCTGCAGAATCTGGATGTGGATCTGCCGCTGGGACGATTCACAACGATTTCCGGTGTCAGTGGCAGCGGCAAAAGTTCACTCGCCTTTGACACCATTCACGCCGAGGGACTGCATCGATACCTGGCGACGGTCTCACCGCACACACGCGAACTGCTGGCCCGGATCGATCGCCCCGATGTCGATCTGATTGATGGACTGCCGCCGACGTTGGGGCTCGAGCAACGATTCCGCGGGCCGCGTCGCCGCACCACACTGGCGACGATCACCGATCTGTATGACTACTTTCGACTGCTTTATGCCCGCGTCGGGCACCTGCATTGCCCCACGTGTCATCAACCGGTGACATCGCAGTCCCGGGAAGCGATCGTCGATCAAGTTCTGAAACTGGAAGAACGCCGCAAAGTCCTGGTCCTGGCACCGGTCGTGCGGGCTCAGGCGGGAGCACACGCCGAAACTCTGGCACGCATCGGCCGGGATGGTTTCGTCCGTGCCCGGATTGATGGCGAATTGGTCGATCTGTCGTCGCCACCCGATCTCGTGTCCAGTCAGCCTCACAGTATCGAAGTCGTCGTGGACCGTTTGGTCATCAAGGAGGGGATTCGGAGTCGAGTCGAGGAATCGGTTGACCTGGCTCTGCAAATTGGCCAGGGACAGTGCATTCTAAGCCACGATGCCGACGGATCGTGGATCGATCGCCTGTACAGCAGCCGACTGGCCTGCACGCCCTGCGGAGTCAGCTTTCCCTCCGTCGAACCCGGCGACTTCAGCTTCAACAGCCCGCGCGGTGCCTGCCCCACCTGTCACGGACTCGGATCGGTCGCCAATCCGGAGACTCCTGATGAAGCCGTTCAATGTCCCGACTGCCATGGACATCGGCTGTCGCTGCTGCCGCTGTCAGTCTGGATCGACGGCACGTCCATTGGTCAACTCGCGGCGATGACGGCCCCTGAGGTCTTGAGAATTGTCACAGGCTGGATGGCAACCACAGGGCAGGGGAGTGCCGCGGAGCATCTTGTGCGTCATCTGATCCCCGAAATCATCAGCCGCCTGACGGTACTGATCAATCTGGGCCTGGACTATCTGGCGCTGGATCGCGCCGGTGACACACTCTCGGCCGGAGAATTTCAGCGCGCACGACTGACCGCCTGCCTGGGCAACCAGTTGACCGGCGTCTGCTATGTGATCGACGAACCGACAGCCGGTCTGCATGCGTGTGATACTCAGCGACTGCTGCAGACCTTGTTCCAACTGCGCGACCAGGGAAATACGCTGGTCGTCGTCGAACACGATCTGGAGATGATTCGCCGATCGGATTATACGATCGAAGTCGGCCCCGGTGCCGGATCACTCGGCGGCCACCTGATCGCCGCCTGTCCTCCGGATGACCTCATCGCCTGTGAGGTCTCGGTCACCGGTCGCGAACTGCGCCGTCGGACGGCGGGTCTACCGCCAGGGGCCGGCTCATTTCAACCGAGCCATTGGATCCGACTGGAGGGAGCGACACTGCACAATCTGCAACAGGTTTCCTTGAATCTCCCGCTTCACAGAATGGTCTGCCTGACGGGCGTCAGCGGTTCCGGCAAGACTTCACTGATCATGCACACGCTGGTCCCGGCGCTGCAACAAGCGCGGGGCGTCGGTCGATCGTCACCCGGCCCCTTTCGAGAACTGCAGGGAGCAGACCAGATCGCGCGGCTGATCCAGATCGATCAGCGACCGCTGGGGCGGTCCGAGCGGTCCACGCCCGCGACGTATTCCGGGGTCTGGGATGAAGTTCGCAAGGTGTTCGCCAAGACCAGGGAATCTCGAATTCGCGGCTACTCGCCACGACGCTTCAGTCCGCAGCACGCGGAAGGCCGCTGCCCGCGCTGTGCCGGGCGGGGAACGGTGGACCTGGATCGCAAGCAACTGGTCGAATGGCCGATTCGCTGCCCGGAATGTGCTGGCCGTCGCTTCAATCCGCAGACGCTGGCCGTACACTATCGCGGAGTTTCCGTGGCAGACGTCATGGAGATGACGATCGATCAGGCCGCAGAATTCTTCGCGAATTTCCATCGACTGGAGCGCCCGCTGCATTTGTTTCAAGAGCTGGGTCTGGGCTACTTGCAACTGGGACAACCCGCCACGACGCTTTCCGGCGGCGAAGCCCAACGGGTGAAACTCGCGACAGAGCTTTGGAAGTCCGACGCCTCGTTGCCGACCATGTTCATACTCGACGAACCAACGTCGGGCCTGCACCCCGCCGACGTTGTACAGATGCTGCAGGCGCTGCGCCGATTGGTCGACTCGGGAAATTCTGTGGTCGTGATTGAACATCACCTCGATTTAATCGCGGCCAGCGACTGGGTCATCGATCTGGGCCCCGGAGCGGGCGCCTCCGGCGGCCGGATTGTCGCGGAAGGCCCGCCGCAGGCCATCGCGGATTGCGAGTCCAGCCTGACCGGTCAGGCGCTGCGAGCGGCATTCCGACATTAGCCAGCATTGGCCCGAATGATGCACTGACAGCCACGGATGAAACACGGATGAGACACGGATAAATCGAGTGCCATCAGCAATTCATGTTTCATCGTTCCCAAGCTCCAGCTTGGGAACGCCCGTCTTTGAAGCTCCGCTTCACAGTCCCAAGCACACCCCTACGATGCGGTAGAGATTCACCACGGCGGACGCGAAGGTCCACGAAGGAAAGAAAACCTTAACGCGTATTCGGATAGAACCGCGCCAGGCGATCCGGGGAGACTCCGCACAGTGCCAGCGACAACAGCGTCCAGTTTCGCAGCGTTTGGCGGATGATTCCGTGTCGTTGCCAGCGACGGGCCGAAACGGTCAGACGATCTTGCAACAGGACGAACCGGCCGGCGTGTTTAAGGCGTTTCATCAGGAACACGTCTTCCATCAGCTTCAGTTCGGGGAACCGACCGAGGCTTTCAAACACGGACCGGCGGACAAAAATGGCCTGATCGCCGTAGGCCAGTTTGAACAGCCGCACCCGCCACGCGTTGCCCGACTCGATCAGCCGGTATCGCCAACCCGTCGCATCAATGCGTTGCTGAAAACATCCACCGACAACGTGTTGATCGTTAAGAGCGTTCCTTACCGATTCCAGCGTAGTCACCGGCAATCGGCAATCGGCATGCAGAAACAGCAGGACGTCACCTCGACAGCGTTCCGCCCCCAGATTCTGCTGTCGAGCCCGGCCTGGATCCGACGAGAGAACCATGTCCGCCGCGCCGGCGCATTCGACAGTCTCATCGGTGGAACCGCCATCCACGACGAGGATCTCACATTCCCCCAGAGCGCGCACCTGTGCTATCAACGTCGCGATGTTGGCCGCTTCGTTCAATGTCGGAATGATGATCGAGATCCGCATTTCGGGTCAGTCTCACCGCGACAGCCATCCGCCGTCGATCGCGATGCAACTTCCATGCAGGTAATTCGCGGCATCCGACGCGAGGAAGACGCAGAGTCCTGCCAGTTCGTCTGGCTGGCCCCAGCGGCCGACGGGGATCCGGTCCAGAATCTGGGGCCCCCGGACAGGGTCATCCTGCAGAACGTGCGACATCGTGGTTTCGAAGTAGCCGGGACAGATGCAATTCACATTGATCCCCTGCCTGCCCCACGAATTGGCCAGCGATTTGGTCAACCCGGCCAGTGCATGCTTGGCAGCCGCGTACGCCGGGATGTTCAATCCCCCTTCATACGACATCACCGATCCGATGTTGATCACCTTGCCCCGACCACGGACGAGCATGTGTCGCGCCGCCTGCTGCGACAGGTCGAACGACGCGTGCAGGTGAACTTCCATCAATTGATGCCATTCGGACAGGGGATACTCTTCCGGTGGATGCCGATGCGAGATTCCGGCGTTGTTGACGAGGATGTCCAGATGCCCCGTTTGCTCCAGGATCCGGTCCACCAAGCCAACTCGATCGGCCGGTTGGCTCAAATCGCACCGAAACGGCCAGAATCGGCGGCCGGTTTCGACAACCAGGGCTTCAATCTCCTGGCAATCTCCGGAACTGCTGAGACCGACAATGTCGGCTCCCGCTTCCGCCAGTCCCAGAGCCATCGACTGGCCCAGCCCCCGGCTGGCTCCGGTAACCAGGGCCACGCGGCCGTCGAGTTTGAACAGGTCCAGAATCATTGATCCATCCTCAGCAATGTCGTCGTCAACGCAGGGTCCGCCCAACCGGCAAGTCTTGCCCAGGCAGCAGGATAAGCAGAACCGGCACGATTGCCCAGTGACCTCTTCCACGCAGATCGCGCGAACCGAACACTCCTGTTGGGGCTCCGGCAGGTTGTCGATGTTGCAGGTGCGATCCGTGATTTGGCAATAGCGAATGGCGGAGCTGGGAATCCGCGACAGGGACACCGGATTCCCTTCTTGTGAGAACGGCGGTAAAGTCATGGCGGTCTGGAACATGGGATGGTGGAAGAGGGACGGTGAGATGTCCGGAACCGATGGGGGTTTGGAACGGGGGGATGGAGTGTCACGTCGCGATTTCCTTCGCGTCGGCGGGCTGACCGTTGTGGGACTGTCCCAGTCGGCGCTGGTGCGTGCCGCAGCGGCGTTTGCACATCGCCGTGCCATACTGATCGTGATGGCCGGTGGTCCCAGCCAATTGGAAACGTTCGACCCGAAACCAGACGCCCCGTCCTCGATCCGAGGTCCCTTCAAGTCGATCGAAACCGCCATCCCTGGCATCCGATTCAGCGAAACGTTGCCGCTCCTCGCACAACGAGCCAATCGACTGGCCATTGTCCGGTCGCTGCATCACGACGCCGCTCCCATTCATGAAACGGGACAGCAGTTGCTGCAGACCGGCCGACTGGCCAACGGGGATCTCCGGTTTCCCAATTGGGGCTGCATCGTCGCCAGCCAGTCGGCTTCGCGCACGGGAATCCCCGCGAATGCGATTGTCCCGGCAGTGCTGACGGGAACCGGCGTGAACGCGTATCGCGGACAGGAAGCGGGGCTGCTGGGAAGCGACTGGGAACCAGCACAGGTTTCCTCTACCATCGATCCCGAGCCTGAAACGATCCGTCGGATGTACGGCGAGACAGATTTTGGTCGGCTATTGCTGAAGTCGCGGCAATTGATCGAACAAGGCACCCGATGCGTGACCGTCAATTTGTTCGATTCGCTGCACGATCGGATCACTTGGGATTGCCACGGCGACTCGCATTGTGGTCCCGCCACATTGCACGATTATCAAAGCCACTTGTGCCCGGACTTCGATCGAGCCGTCTCCGGCTTGCTGGATGACCTCGGTCAGCGGGGATTGTTGGACGATACGCTGGTGATCGCCACGGGAGAATTCGGACGGACGCCGCAGGTCAACGATCGGTTCGGCCGCGATCACTGGACCGAATGCTGGTCCGCACTGGTTGCGGGTGGGCGTGTGACCGGCGGAAACGTGATTGGTGCCAGCGATGCCTCGGCCGCACGGCCAATCGATCGTCCGGTGTCGCCCGCGGAATTGACTGCGACGTTACTCGATTGGTGCGGAGTGAACACCACCCCGTTGACGGTCACGATTGGAAAAACCGAATCGCCACTAGTCCAGCACGAGAAACTGTGTGAGCTGTGGCAATAGGCCAACGGCACTGACGCTGTGAGCCGCAAGGCGCTAGCCGCGGGTGTATTCTCACTCGTACTCGAAGACACCCGCGGCTAGCGCCTTGCGGCTCACAAAGTGCGTGCCTTTGGGCGGTCAGCGGCCTGACTTGCTGTGCTATTTCTTCGCACTGGCCGGCACAATCTGAATCGCGTCGACAATCACGTGACCGTTTGTTCCGGCAGTGGAAATCGTCACCGTCAGCGCGTCGCCCGCATCCACGGTCCGGGTTTCGATTGTCTGAAAACCATTCTGATTTGGGACTTCACGCTGGTTGAGCGTCCGATCGGCGGTACCGGCACTGGTCGTAATGGACACAGGAATATTCGTAGCGCGATTGGGATTCGCCGTGTACGCAATGCGGATATCGTACTTGCCCGCGGTCGGGATCTTCGTGGAGAACGTCGCCGATTTGGTTCCCTTGGCGGTGTCGGCGTCGTGCAGGTACTCGGTCCCGATGTATCCGGGGATGGACGAACTCCGGGACCATTCGCCTTTTAACTCGGCTGCGGTGTTGTCGATCACGATGCCGGGGAGCGTCTTGGGATCAATGCCACCTTCCGACTTGCGGGGACCGGTCCACTCCAACACCTGCTTCTCGTCCACGAGTCGAGCTTTCAGTTTCGAGTAATCGATCGCCTGGACGGCGACTTTGGCATCAATCGCCTGACAGGCGGCCGTCGCGGCGCTCTGGCCCAGGACCATGAAGACCGGTTCCATCCGGATCGATCCGTAGGCAATATGCGAGGCCGCCAGGCAAACCGGGACCAGCAGGTTTTCGCATTCTTCCCGGCGGGGACGAATCGACTGGTATGAAATCGGATAGGGGGAAACCCCAACCTGAATATCCCCTTCGTTCCTCACCTTTCCGTCCGCGGTGACATAGCGATGAACGTTGTGTGAATCCATGTTGTAGGCACCCATTCCAACCGGGTCTTCACAGACGACTTTTCGCTGGCAGTGGTGCTGGGTCATCACGTATTCGCTGATCAGTCGGCGCGCTTCGCGGACATACATCTGATGCGGCCAGTTGTCATTGTCCTGGAACTCATCCCTGGCCAGTCCCAGCTTCTGAAACTGGGCGCGGACCGATTCGGGGACGCGCGGGTTGTTGGCCAGCGTGTACATCAACCCCTGCTGGTAAAGGACATGCTCCCGATAAATGCGATCTCGAGTCTGGTAGTCTCCGTCCGGATATTCATAGTTGGCCCCGATGTAGTCCGTGGAGATGGCGAAGTTGTTGTTCGTATCCGTCTTGCGATTGGGCATGAAGATCGGGTTCCAGGGAACGCGATGATCGCCCGCCTCGCAATTGCGCAACAGCAATTCGTACCGGGCGGGATCGTATCCGTCCGGTTTGGGCCAGGGACGTCGGTTTTCCGCAACGTCTGTGGTACACATCCGGAAGTTGTACGCCTGGACGTGACTGTCCCCGTCACCGTCCTTGCCGAGTGGCCCGGGTTGGATCAGCGGCAACAGTCCACTTGCCGGATCACCGGGTTTCACGTAGGGATCGACATCCTTGATGAACTGGTGACTGTGTGCCCGAGCCACCTGGACTCCGTTGAGCGTTTCGCCATAGACAGAGTTGGCTTCGCGCCCGATATGGTAGCGACACCCTGCTTTGGCCATGACGTCTCCTTCATAGGTGGCGTCGATGAACATCCGGCCGGAAATCCATTTTCCACTTTCCATCTGGATGGCCGTGATCCGCGGGCCCTCCTTTTTGACGCCGTTGTTCAGTTCAAACCGTTCACGAACAATCGGGACTTTGTATTCGGCCAGCCATTCGCGGAAGATCTGTTCAGCGACATGCGGTTCAAACATCCAGAGTTCGTCTTCGGTCGCTTTGCGCTCATAGGTCTCCAGCGAACCATGCTTCCACGCACTGGCCTGGCGGTAGTAAGCGCCGACTTTGCGATAGAAGTCCCGCGACAGTCCGCCGATGGCGGCTTTATTGCCGATGTCGGTCGCCCCCAGTCCGCCGGATGTCAGACCGCCGATATGGGCAGTCGGTTCGATCAGGACCACCGATTTTCCCATTCGGGCCGCTTGAATCGCGGCGGTTACGCCGCCGGACGTTCCTCCATAAACGACGACGTCATAAACCGGTTCGTCCGCTCCCAAGGCTCCATTCCAGAGTGTGCCTACGATCAGTATCACGGGAAGGAATCGGCAAATCAACATGGGGAACTCCAGCAGAGGATCATGGTTCACGTGGCTTGCGTGCCGCCTGGTAACGATTCCGATGGCGCTGTGTCGCGGAATTGCTGATGACGGCTACACCAGGATCGGCAACAGCGACGATGATCCATGCTGGACTTCGCGCGTGACAATCTGTCCGAGCAACGTCGTGGGTGTACAGTCATCGATCTGGATCTGAGCCAGCGAGCCTGCCAGACGCGGATTGCCATCGAAGACCACGATCCGATCACACGTGGTGCGTCCCGTCAGTTGAACAGGACCGGTGGTCGTGGGATCGCCACGCTTCAGTTCGTTGCGACTGGGACCTTCCACCAGCACTTCGACATCACGTCCAATAAACTGGGCATTGTCCTCGGCACTGATCTGGTTCTGCAGCGCCAGCATTTCATTGTTGCGATGCTTCTTGATTTCTTCGGGAACGTCGTCGGCATGCAGTTCAAATGCCTTGGTTCCCGGACGCGGGCTGTATTTGAAGATGAAGCTGTTCTTGAACCGGCATTCGCGGATCAGATCCAGACTTTTCTGGTGCGACTCTTCCGTTTCGCCGCAGAACCCGACAATAAAATCACTCGAAATGGCCGCGTTGGGCAAGGTCGTGCGGATCCGCGACATCATTTCACGATAGTCTTCCACCGTGTAACCTCGCTTCATCCGCTTCAACATCTCATTGCAGCCGGATTGCAGGGGCACGTGCAGGTATTGGGCACACTTGGGGAGATCTCGTACGGCCTGCAGCAAGTCGTCCGTCATATCCTTCGGGAAGTTGGTAACGAACTTCAGGCGCAGGATGCCGTCGACATCGTGAATATGC
Organism: Planctomycetota bacterium; assembly: GCA_018242525.1. GTDB lineage: Bacteria > Planctomycetota > Planctomycetia > Planctomycetales > Planctomycetaceae > Schlesneria. The sequence continues at coordinate 31,087 of JAFEBS010000041.1, forward strand.
TCCAGCAGGTCAGACAGGCGGAACAGGCGTCCGTCCTGGGTGTGCTTATAACTGTTGACTGTCTGCCCCAGCAGCGTGACTTCCTTGACACCCTGATCCGCCAGCACCTGGACTTCGTGACGGATGTCACGCGGGGGCCGGCTTTGTTCGGGACCGCGCGTCATCGGGACGACGCAGTACGTGCAGAATTTGTCGCAGCCGATCACGATGCGGACAAACGCCTGGTGCGGAGTTGGTCGCATTTCGGGTTCACGCAGCGGGTCATAACTTTGGAAGCTGTCACTGACGGCAGCCCGGCCACCCTCCTTGCGATCCAGGCTGACGGCCAACGATCGTTCCCGGCTTTCGCGGGCCGCATCGATCAGGCGGGGAACCTCAGCCAGTTGACCGGTCCCCACCACCAGATCGACATGGGGAGCGCGCTGGAAGACCAACTCCTGGTCCTTCTGGGCCATGCAGCCCAGCACACCAATTACCTGGTTGGGACGTGCCTGCTTGCTGAACTTCAATCGTCCGAGTGCGGAGTAAATCTTGTGCTCGGCATGTTCGCGCACACTGCAGGTGTTGAACAGGACCGTATCGGCTTCGCGGATGTCGTCGGTCAGGTTGTATCCCTGTTTGCGCAGAGCTCCGACCACCAGTTCGCTGTCCAGCATGTTCATCTGGCAGCCGACGGTTTCGATGAACAATTTGCCGTTGTGGGATGCGGTCATATCAATCACCAGCTTGAATTGGAAAGTCTCGATCAGCGGACGCGTTCAATGTACTCGCCTGTCTGGGCGTTGATACGGATCATTTCCCCCATTTCTACGAACGCGGGAACCTGGACGGTTTCCCCATTTTCGACAGTGGCGGGCTTGGTCAGGTTCGAGGTTGTATTTCCACGGGCAACGGATTCCGTATAGGTGACCTTCATCACGGCCTGGGCCGGGGCCGTCAGACCGATCGGCAGTTCGCCCCAAAACAGGATGCCACAGATGGCATTGTCCTGCAGAAATCGCGCCTGATCACCAGCCACTTCCAGGGGAATGGTGAATTGCTCAAACGACTGTTGTTCCATGAAGACCAGCCCCATGGGATCCTTGTACAGGAACTGGGCTTCGCCGTTGCGAACATCCGCGGCTTCCAGACTGTCACCGCTTTTATAGGTGCGATCCAGGATGGTCCCCTTCTGCAGGTTCTTCATCCGGCATTTGTACAGTGCCTGACCCTTGCCCGGTTTCACGAAATTGACTTCCAGCATATCATAAGGTTCACCATCCAGGATGACTTTGGAGCCCTTGCGAAAGTCACTGGTGTTCAACTGAGCCATTGGTCTTTCTCTCTGCCTTTCGATAAATTGAGCGCACATTCGGTCAACCGGCCGTCTTGCTAACGGATGCTCCAACAGAGAGGGTCGGACCTGAGTTGGGCAAATGTCGAATGAACCTCGTAAAATTGCGAGCCCCAGAGGATACCACAAGCGAACCCGCGTTGGAATCGTGACTGCTAACGCCTTTGTAGTCAACAACTTTGGCAGTTCGCGGCAGGTGGAGAAAATGTGATCGATTCATCGGACATGGCAAATTGGCCTGCTCGCGCAGCGGGGAATCCAACAGCGTCCGCCCCGAGGCGGAATGTCCCTCCACAATGTGAACCACCGTTACCTTCCTGGCACGAGTCCCTGGCCAGCGCGATCCGCAACCCGGCAACGTTACTGCAGCGGCTGTACTTGTCCACGTCACTGCTGGAGTCAGCGGATCTGGCAGCCCATCAGTTTCCGGTCATGGTTCCGGAAAGCTACCTCGCCCGAATGCGGCCCGGAGACATCAACGACCCGTTACTGCGCCAGGTCTTGCCACTGGGTGACGAGCTTTTGGAAACCCCTGGATTCGTCCGTGACGCGGTTGATGACGAAGCGTCACGGATCGCGCCTGGTCTACTGAAGAAGTACGCCGGCCGCGCCCTGATGATCCTCACGGGAGCTTGTGCCGTCCATTGCCGCTACTGCTTCCGCCGTCATTATCCGTACGCTAACGAACCCCGACGGCTGCCGGACTGGGAGCCTGCGATTCAGGCGCTGACGGCAGACACCACAATCCACGAAGTGCTGTTGAGTGGAGGAGATCCGTTGATGGTGACGGATCTGCGGTTGAAGGAACTGTGCGACCGGTTGGAGCAGATTCCGCACATTCAACGACTGCGGATTCATAGTCGATTGCCGATCGTTCTGCCGAATCGAGTGACAGACGAATTGCTGGATCTGCTGACAGCGACTCGTCTGACTCCGCTAATGGTCGTCCATGCGAACCATCCGCGTGAAATCACCGGCGATTGTGCCGACGCGCTGCGACGTCTGGTTCGGTCAGGAATGACGACTCTGAATCAGTCAGTCCTGCTGCGGGGAATCAATGATTCGGTTGACACCCTGAAGAAACTGAGCGAACGACTGATCAACCTGGGGGTAATCCCCTATTACCTGCATCAACTGGACCGAGTCCAGGGGGCCGCGCACTTTGAAGTGGACGAAGCCACGGGGTTGTCTCTGATCGAAGCATTGCAGCGGCAATTGCCGGGCTATGGTGTCCCGCAGTATGTCCGTGAAGTCGCTGGCGCACCCGCCAAGCAACCCGTTGGCATCGAGTCTACTTTGTGAGTTCGATCTCGTAGATCTTTGGCCAGTTCTTGCCGGTAACGAACAGGCGATCACTCGATTCGTCGTAGGCGATCCCGTTCAGGACGTCTTCCTTACTCGGACGAAGGGGGGCGGGGTAAAGCGTCGACAGGTCGATCCAGCCCAGCAATTCACCCGTTTCGGGCGAAATTCGGGCAATGTGATCCAGGTACCAGATGTTGGCGAGGATTTCGCCTTTCACATATTCCAGTTCATTCAGCTTGTCAATCGGGCCCTGAGGCCCCCGGACCCGCAGTCGCTTCACAACTGCGGAGGTTTTCGGGTCGATGAAGCGGAGCGTCGCCGAACCGTCACTCATGATCAGTCGCTTGCCGTCGTGCGTCAGTCCCCAGCCTTCGCCCGCGTAGCGAAACGTCGAAACCCTTTCCAGTGTTTTGGCGTCGTACACCAATCCGATCCGGTTCTGCCAGGTCAGTTGGTAGATCCGATCCTCCAGAATCGTGATCCCTTCGCCAAAGTAGGACGGATCCAGTGGAACGAACAACTCGACCTTGCCGGTCTTCAAGTTGACTTTCCGCAGGGTCGATTCGCCTTTCTTGCCCGTCCCTTCATACATCTGACCGCCGACTACCACCAGTCCCTGGGTAAAGGCATTGGGATCATGCGGGTACTCGGCAACCAGACGGAACGAGGCAACGGTCGGCTCGCTCTTCTTCAACTGCGCGGCAATTGCCAACCCCATCAGGCTGACGGCGACAATCGCCAGAACCGCGATCCAGCAGGCGCGCCACCGCACAAACCCAGATTTCGTCGACCAACCATCCATGACGCATTTCGTCCTCAGGGAACCAAACCAAGTTTCCACGGGATACTTTGACGCGATGCGGATCGCAAGTCCATACGAATTCAGGCAATGTCCACCGACCGATCAGATTCACAATCGTTGATTTGACAATGAAAATCGACTCGAAATCCCGCCAAAACGACCGCCCAGCCCATTCCGCTGAAGCCACAGGCCGACACCGATTCGCCTGTCCGAATTGACACTTTTCGCCCTATCTCTATAATTCGCCACACTATTTGAACCCCGCTGTCTGGTGCCGAATGCCGCGCAGATGGTTCGGGGATTCGCGGTTTGATTGCAAAGGACACGACATGGCCGGAAAGGTGTTAGAATTCACGGACGCCAATTTTCAGACGGAAGTTCTTACCTGCCAAGACCCTGTGCTGGTTGACTTCTGGGCTCCCTGGTGCGGTCCGTGCAAAATGATCGCCCCGGCGATCGAAGAATTGGCAAACGATTTCTCGGGTCGTGCTCGCATCGGCAAGGTGAATACGGACGACAATCCCGGAACTCCCAGCGAGTACCGGATCAGTGGTATCCCGACCGTGATCCTGTTCAAGGGAGGCCGGGAAGTTCAGCGTTTCGTCGGACTGACGCAGAAGCCGAAGCTCGCACAAGCGCTCGAACTTCTGTTGTAGTCAGCATTTGAAGTCAGCTCGGCGGTGATCCGCCGAGCTGCGAATGTTTGGGAAAAATCGACCAGGCACGCAAGGATTCGCGTGCCGACAGGGAAGGATTCCCCTCATGGACGAGCGGAAGATCGATGCCCCGCCGCTGCAGTCGGTTGCGCCTCAGGAACATCCGTATTCGGATTCATCTCGATCCCTTTCGTTGAACGGAAGCGAACTGAGGATCGATCCGCCGCATGTTTCCACCAATATCGGGGGAGTTGCGCCAACGCAGGTGACAGCCCCTGCGCCGTTCGCCGCACCAACTCCGCGTGCCAACTCGCAACTCTTGTTGGAAGCGGGCCGAATCCTCGAACAACTGCAGATTCAGGACGCGGATCTGAACCAGCGGCAGGCGAATCTGGAGGAACAGATCGCCGCATTCGAAGCGGAACGGCAATCCTTCCAGGAACGACGCGCTGCCGACGAAGGTTTGCTCGAAGAACGACGCCGGACGCTGGCAGCCGACGAAGCCGACCTCAGGCAGCGTTTGGCGGAAACTCAGGAGTTGCTGGCCCAGATCGAGGCCGCTCGAAGCGCCGTCGAGCAGGACCGAATCAGTGTCGATCATCAGCGCACAACGCTGCGACAGGAACTGCTGGACGAACTGCAGCACGACCGCCAGGAACTGGCGCTGGAGCATGAGCGGGCTCGAGCCCTGAGTGCATCGCTGGAGGAACAACTGCGACTGACGACGGCCGAGGCCGAAAAGCTAATCCAGGGTGAGCGTGAGCGGCTGTGGCAAACATTGATCCTGGAATGGGAAGAACGCCGCGTTCAGTTCCAGCGCGACCACGATTCCTGGCTGGCCACAGTACAGGCGGAAAAGGTCGAAATCGAGCGGGAAAAGGCCTTTTACGAAGCGGCAGTCCGCAACGCCGAAACGGACTTCGCCGCCGCCCGGCTCGCCCAGGACGCGGAATTGCAATCGTTGCGCGAGGAACAGATTGCCGCACTGCAGGCGGAACGAGCCCAGTTGCAGGAGGCCATTCGGGCGGAAAAACAGGACTGGGAACGAACGCTGGCGGAACAGCAGGCCCAGTTGCGGGCGGCCTACGCGGATGAATCCTCGGCCCTGCAACTTGAGCGTGATCGTCTGGTGGAGTCCCTGGAATCCGTCCGGGCCGATCTGCAAATCGAGCAGGACGAATGGAACAAAGCCCGTTCCGCGCAGCTTGCGGAACTCCAGGGCGAGCGGGCGGTGCTGGAGAATCGAATTCGCTTCCAGCAGGAGCATCTTGAGAAGCTGCGTGCGGACCTGGAACGGGCTCAAAACGAACATCGAAAAGATCGCCAGGTCGAACGACAGAGGATGGAAGACGACAGCCGCCAGATCATCCGTCGGATGCGTCAAATTGACCTGTATCGCTCGTCGATCGACGAACGGGAAAAGTCCCTGGAGCGCGAGCGGGAAGTTCTGGAAAAATCACGCCGTGCGTTCTCCAGCAGCGTCGATCTCGACCGCCTGAACCTGCAGCGGGAACAGAGTGCCTGGCAGGCCGAACGCCAGATCCAGCAGTCCGAACTGCTGAAACAGCAGGAACTCTACAGCACTCACGCCGAGAGCCTGGAAAGCCGTCGGATCCGATTGGAAAAACTTCGGACAGAGCTGGAAGACACGCATCGATCAACACTGGAAATGCGACTGGCCGTTGAAGAGGCCTGGGTCGAACTGACTCAGGCCGCGGGCCAGGAAGCTGCTCGCGAACGCGTCGAGCAGGTTCGAAACACCCTGGTGGGATACTATCGCCAGTTGCACGAAGGCCTGGTGGAACAACGCCGCGAACACCTGGAATCACAGTCCAAGTTCGAGCGTTTGCGGGCTGACTTCCACGACGAACGGCAGAAGTTGATGGAGTGGATTTCCACCCGAGATCAAGAATTGCGGGTCGGCGAAGAACGACTGCGACTGGCTGCCGCCGATGCGGCCAATCGCGATTCCGCCTGGCAGTCCGCACGGAATCGCTGGATGCAGGAAAAGGCCGAAGCAGAGCAGGTCATTCGAAAGTTGCTCGGTGAATTGGGCAATCAGCATCGCGATCCCGCGATGGGACTGCCTTCCGACATTCCAATGCTGGCAGGACTGAGCTCAATCCCAGGTTCATTGACGGACTCGATCGGTACGATCGATTGAGCTTATGCCCGATCGAATGGGAAGGCGATGACATCGGCCAGGCACGTCTTTCCCAGGGCAAGCATGATCAGCCGGTCGACTCCCAGTGCGTTTCCGGACGACGCGGGCAGTCCATGATCCATCGCTTCCAGCAGGCGGCTTTCCGATGGTAATGAACGTAGTCCAGAGGCTGATCGCAAGGCCGACTGCTCGCAAATGCGTTCACGGAGAACGGCCGGATCCGTCAGTTCGTGATAGCCGTTGCAAAGTTCCACTCCATCGATATAGAGCTCGAATCGCTCGGCAACGACCGGGCCACCGGGGTACACGACGGTTGTCCTGGACAAGGCAGCCTGACTGCCGGGGTAGTGATACAGAAACGTCGGTCGATCGCGCCCCAGGTGTGGCTCAACAAGTTCTGCCAGCAGCCAATTCAGCCAGCCATCGCGATCCTGCGCGTCCAACGCCGGTGGCGGAGTCAATTCTCGTTCCCGGGCCAGTCCCCACAGCAACTCCAGCGGAGCGTCCAGAACCTTTCGCCCTGTATACCGCTCAAATGCGTCATCATAGGAAAGTCGTTCAAACCCCTGGGCGCTGGCAACGCGGGCGAACATACGGTCCAGACCAGATTTGTCACTTGAACTCGCCGCAAGGAGTTGGTTCGCGGTCGCGAAAACGGTTTGCACCAGCGATTCTGTGAACTTCATTTGTGCGTGATGATCGACTCCCACGCGATACCATTCGACCATTGTGAATTCGGGATTATGCTGTTGTCCGATTTCGCCGTTTCGAAAGACTTTTCCCAATTGATAAATTGCGGTCGCTCCAGCCGCCAGTAATCGCTTCATGGCAGATTCTGGCGATGTCTGCAGATATCGTGGTTCACCGCCCTGAGCCCATTGTCGTGGCAGGGGAAGAAAATCGGTCACAAACGGCTCCAGCCAGGCATCCACAACGATGTCTGCCGACAGGAGTGGCGTTTCGACTTCAAAGTATCCCGCTTCTTCGAAAAAACGGCGAATCGCCGAGAGCAACAGGGCACGGTGTCGCAACGTCAACAGGCTGGCGGTGGGAAGGTAATCAGACACTGGCATTATCCACGACTGTCGAATCAAGACACCGACGACCGCCACGAAGCGTTCGCGGAATGCGGAGTCTGACAGGGTCATTGCGACTCCGAAAGTCTGACAGGGACGATGGATTTGACGCCCACTTCAGGATTTCGATGACGAATCAACCGCCGGCCGCCCTTCGACCGCTCCGATTCTCAAGTTTCTGTTGCAGAAAGACTTCCAAAACGCCATAGTCTGGGCTTGTCGTGGCGACGGGGAAAGTCCGTTTGAAGCCCTCGCCCACTTTTGATCGAGTTCTCGCTGATTACTGAGTGTAAATGGCCAATCAACCTCCGCGTTCGGGATCGAAGGATAAGGATGACGACTCCTGGGGTAAGCTCGCCTCAGATTTGTTTGGCATCCAGTTTGGTGGTGCGTCGGATGACGACGATTTCGACCTGACAGAAGACGAGCCCGCGACGGCTGCTCCTGTATCACCTGCTCCTACGGGACTTGCGGCTGTCGAGCCGATCTCCGCCGTGCCAAGTGACGAACCGGATTTGTCGTTCCCCGAGGACGATGATGAAGTCGTCGTGGCACCTGTCAGGCGCACCGAGCGGCCCGCGCCGGCTCCAGCACCAACACCGGTTGCCAAAGCGAAGATCGAAGAACCGGTTGACGACGAGCGTGAAGTCGCGAATGACCGAACCGACAAGCGAGACGATTCCGAAAAGGACATCTGGGATCTGCTGGAAAGCTGGAACTGGGACGAACCGAATCGTGAATCGTCGCGTTCCCGATCTGCAGACGATTCGCAATCATCCATGCCGCGTTCGAGCGGCGGACGATCGGGAGGGCGTCGTGACGATCGCGGACCGCGTCGCGAACGAACTCGCGACCAGGGCGGTGATCGTAGTTCAGACCGTCCACCACGCCCGCGTGAATCCGCAGCCGCTGCACCTGCGCCTCAGGAAAGCGAAGCCCGCGAGATCCGACCGCCACGGCGTGAAGAACGTCCGCGACGCGCCGAGTCCGCTGACCGGGACAGGCAGCGATCCGAACGCCCGCCAGCGGAACCACGGCCAGCGCGGTCTGAGCAGGGCGAACGTCGCCCGCCACGATCGGCAGACCGCCCCTCGCCCGCCCGATCTGACGATGAATTCGCCTCGGGTTTGGATGAATCAACCGTCGCACGAAAGCCACCGGTTCCAGAACGCGGCCGGCCGACGACACCGCCACGTCGAAAGCCGCTTCCACCAGCGCGCGAAGCGCTCGACGAATTCGATGGAGATCTGTTCGAGGACGCAGAAATCGACGAAGCATCAATCGATGCCGAGCCTGCAGAAAGCGCGGAAGCAGGCGAAGAATCCACTTCTGGCGAACCCCGCCGTCGCCGCCGCCGACGACGACGTGGTGGTCGCTCGCGACGCGAAGAACCTGTTCGCGAATCGGACGGCGTCGAGAGCCCTGCTGACGCGGACGAATCGGCAGAAAGTGTCGATGATGAATTTGTACCGGAATTGACCTCAGAAGCCGCGACGGACGAATCCGAAACCGACCAGGAAGCTCGACGGCCGCGACGACGCCGGCGTCGTGTTCGACGCCGTTCTGAAGAGACGACTCCACCCGTCGAAGTTGAAGCCGAAGAGAACGCAGACTCCAGCGATTCTATTGAGTTGGAACTGGACGACGACGAACCTTCAGAGCGGGCCGGGTTTGAGGAGGACGACGAAGAAGCTCCTGTTCCGGTCAGTTACGAGGGAATTCCGTCATGGGAAGAAGCCATCTCGTACTTGCAACGACGACCGCGTGACCCACGCCAGCGTGGCGAGGGGGCACCGCGGGGACGTGGTGGTCCGCACCGACGGTGATGCCATGACGGACAATTCGGCCGGCCTGAAAACGTGCCGACTGGTCACACTCGGTTGCAAGGTCAACCAGTACGAAACGCAACTCGTACTGGAGACCTTGGAACGCAACGGTTTCCGTGAGGCCATCAGGGACGAACCAGCCGATCTGTGTGTCGTGAACACCTGTACGGTGACGGCCAACGGCGATTCGCGTTCCCGGCAGGTCATTCGCCAGTTGGCACGTCAGAATCCGGGGACGCGCACCCTGGTGATGGGTTGCTATGCCACGCGCGATCCGCAGAGCGTCAGCCGGTTGCCGTCCGTGTTTGAGGTCGTCACCGACAAGCGCGAGCTACCCGATATCCTGGAACGGCACGGGATCCACGACATGCCGACCGGAATCAGCCGCTTTGAAGGACGCAAGCGGGCGTACGTCAAAGTTCAGGACGGATGTATCCTGAAATGTACGTACTGCATCATTCCTCAAGTGCGGCCCGGGCTCCGCAGCAGGCCTCCGGACGACATCGAAGACGAAGTCCGCCGGTTGATCGACAACGGCCATCAGGAAATCGTCCTGACGGGAATTCACATCGGGCATTTCGGCGTCGACACCACGCGCGGCCGGTCGGGATTGCCGCCGTTTCGCCTGGCCCATCTTTTCCAACGCCTGGACCGAATTCCCGGTCAGTGGCGAATGCGACTGTCGAGCATCGAAGCGGCGGAAATCGACGACGATTTCATCGCCGCTGCGGCTGACTGTGAACACCTGTGTCCTCAGTTTCACCCGGCTCTGCAGAGCGGATCCAATACTGTCCTGCAGCGCATGCGTCGCCGCTATACGATCGAGAGATTCCTGAAGACAGTCGAAAAAATGCGGGCGAGACTCGACAATCCCGCATTCACAACGGATGTCATCGTGGGGTTTCCCGGCGAAACCGACAGCGAATTCGCGGAAACATTGCAGGCCTGCCGCGATGCTGGATTTATGAAGATTCACATCTTTCCGTTCAGCCCCCGCCGGGGGACTCCCGCAGCAACCCTGCCAGATCAGGTCCATGGAACGGTTCGAGAAGTCCGCATGCAAACGCTCGAACGACTGGAGCGCGAACTGGCGCGACAGTATTATGCGTCGCGGGTGGGAAGTGATACCGAAGTTCTGATTGAGGGGCTGCTGGAAAACCGTCCTGGGTGGGTCCACGGAACCGATCGACGCTATGTGCCGGTGGAAATCCCGGGAAACTCCACGGATCTGGCGCGAATGATTCGCGGACGCGGCGTACGGGCCGTCGAACACTGCCTGGAGGCGGAACGGGAGATAAGTGAATGACGTCACTCGCTGATTTCAAACCGGCATTCATGACATTGGAAATTCGAGGTCCCATCGTCGTAGCGCATATCACCCGTCAGAATCTGTCCGAGGAGGAGAATATCGAAGAGTTGGGCCAGGAGTTCTCGATGCTGGTCGAACACTTCAGTTGCCGGTTGCTGGCCGTCGATATGCAGGCTGTCAGCCTGATCACGAGCGCCGCATTGGGAAAACTGATTTCCCTGCATCGAAACCTGCATCGTCGCGACGGGCGACTGGTCGTGTGCGGTGTCAGTGGCATGGTCGAAGATGTTCTCAGAACGGCCCGTTTGACGGACTATTTCTCAATGGCGACGACGACCGATGAAGCCGTGGCTCTTCTGGAAAACGCGGCAGGCTGAATTCTGGAAGGTTGAGTCGTGGGACGGTTGGTGGTCATCGAAGGGATTGATGGATCCGGCAAGGGGACTCAAGCGGCACGCCTGTATGACACGTTGCAGGCAACCGGAATGCGCTGCCACTTGTTCAGCTTTCCACGTTACCAGCAAACCCAGTTTGGGTCCAAGATTGCGGATTTTTTGAACGGACGATTTGGCCAGTTGGATCAGGTCAGTCCGTTCCTGGTCTCGCTGCTGTTTGCTGGCGACCGATTTGAATCTCGCAGGGACCTGCTGCAGGCCATCGTCGATCATGATGTTGTTCTGTGTGATCGCTACGTGGCCTCCAATATCGCGCATCAGGCGGCGAAGTTAACAGGTGCCGAACGGCAGGAATTGATCCGGTGGGTCCAATACGTTGAACACAGCCTGTATGAACTGCCGCACGCCGATCAAACAATCTTCCTGGACCTGCCAGTCCAGTACGCGACGCAACTGATCGCCAAGAAGGCTCGTCGAACTTACACCAACCAGGCCGCTGACCTGCAGGAGGCGGACTCGGAATACCTGCAGAAAGTCCACGATGTGTACCGCCAGCTGGCCGCAGACGGGGCAGGGTGGTCGCGGATTGATTGCCTGAGGGACGGACAAATCAAGTCGATGGATGAAATCGCCGACGAAGTCCGCCGGGCCGTGTGCAGCAATCCGTTCTAAGATTGCGGTCTCACAATCTGGGCCCGCAAATGGAAAGATTTCCACGTTGGACATGCGTATTCCAATTCCCCCCTCGCACGTCGAATGGATGCTTCCAAGGAATTGAACAATGGCGGACTTTGAACAGTTGGTGGCGTCGCGCAAAGCATGGATTGCCGAGTTTCTGCAACCCTGGTGTCGGTCGGCGACGCTGATCGCGCTGAAACAGGCCGAGCAGGAATGGCTGGATATAGCCGGCAAGGTCGCCCCGGAAAAAACTCTCTGGCCCTGGGCGTGGTCACGGTTCCCGGAACTCGTGCACGAGACACTGGGGATCGAAGAAACCACACAGGTCGAAGTCAATCTGAATGACGGCCGAATGGTTCGTGGATATCCCGATTCGCGAGCCAGCCTGCAGGGACAACTGGTCCTCTGGGGCAATGAATCCCCGTCGCTGGAACCGCGTGAATTGGGTCCATTCTCGATCGAACAAATCGCGAGTATTCGACGTATCGCACTGACATAGCAGCCCGTGGTAAAAGAAGGGCCTGACCGGGTCTGCCCCTTTTACCACAGGCGGATTGGCGATCGCGGATTACTGCAGTACCTGGACTTGAACCCGCGATCCAACGGGCAACTTGGGCCACAGTTTCCCGGCGGGTTCAACCTTCACTTCGACCTGCGAATCGGTCAGTGGAATCCGCTGATCCGCGGGGATCGCATGGGGTGGAATCTCCGACACCAGGCCGATGCGGCGCTGATTTCCGGGAAACACCAGTTCCACCCGTGTACCCGGCTGCAGTTTTGTGGCTGCGGACGACGGAATGTACGCGATCAAATGACGGCGTTCATCGTCCAGCAATTCGACCAGGGGATCGCCCGGTTGAACCATGTCGCCTGGACGATGGTGGATTGTTCCCACGATCCCATGAGCCGGGCTGACAACGCTCAGGGCTTCGCACTGTCTTTCCAGACCAGACAACTCCTCACGGGCACGTTCAATCCGGGTCTCCACCAGGTTCACTCCAGCGGACACCCTGACTTTGTCGGGAAGTTCCTGCTCCAGTTTCCTCAGGCGGTCCAATTGCTGTTCGCACAATGCCAGTTGAGCCGTCAATGCCTCCGCCGCCACTGCAGCGGCGTCCTCTTTCAGGATGGCCTGCAGACGGCGTTCGTCCGCGAACGGCGAATCAACGGCAACTGATCGAACCGGCAGGATGGCCTCGGTCAGCTCGGACGATCCCTGCAGATTCTTGAGATAGTCCTGCCATGCCAACTGTTCGACCTGCCTGGAAGTCCGCTCTTGAGTGACGGTGGAAACCTTCATTTGCGTCTGAAAGATCTCGCCATTCAGTTCACGCTTCCGCCATTCCAGTTCCACATCGGCTTTCGCCTGCACCCGCTTCAGATCCGCAGTCAACTCGACCAATTCCCGTCGCTGATTGGCGATTTGTGCCAGCAACTGGTCGTCCGTCAATTGCGCCAGCTTGTCACCCGGAACAACACGCTGACCAGGAATCAGCACCACTTCTTGAATTCGAGTTGCCCGTTCCGCGGTGATGGTCGTGGTCAGGGACCGCAACGTTCCGCTGTAAGAGACTGAACCGCGACCATCCAGCAGTTTGGCAGCGCCGATTCCGGCGGCCAGTGACGCTGCGCACAGGATCAGCAGTCGTCGCGAAGAAACCCGGGGTGCCGGGACATTCGCACAACCGCTGGGAACATCGTTGGAACTCATGTGGGATCCGATGGCGGTGAGCCCAGGTACGACCCGGTCCCACCTTGCACTGGTGACAACTCCTGCCCTCAATCAGCAACAGCCGATCGAACCTGACAGCACTCTTGGCGGCACGTTTGCGTGTGATCCTATATCGGATCGGCTGTCAGGGGGGATCGAGTTCGGTCTGAGTGGGGTCGTCACGGCGGGAACCAGCGAACCAACTGGCACAATCGGAAACTTCGTCACAGTTTGACAATTCGGAGTTCCGCTTGACCCACCTTTCCAGTCCGGCAGGATTGGCCGCTCGTTTCGTTTGCAAACACTCCGATGCGTTCAATCGAATTTTGACTTCACCGACGCATCGCCCAGAACCACCAGCGACCAGATGCCGATCGGCAGGCCGATCAGGCAACAGGGTGAAAAGCACGGGATCATCGCCAGAATGGACGCGGTCATTGCCAGTCCATAATTCGTCAGATTCTTCATTTTCAGCGCGCCAATCGCGACCAGGGTCGTCGAGCCAGCCACCAACAGACCGGCCACCACGACTCCAGCCATCTCGGCAGGTCCTTTGTCCCCCGCGGCAAGCTGAAACACAAACGCCACAGCCTGGATTAATCCACCAATGATCGCACAAACGAGCAGACCAATCGCGGGCCCCTGGACCCGGTCGCGCGCGCCGGAACTTCGTCGACCGCCCTTTTTCTTCTTCTTGCTGCCCCCCTCACCACAGTAGGGGCACTTGATCTTATTGGCGGGCTTTTCCTCTCCGCAGGCAGGGCACGTGACCGTGCCTGAATCCGCCGCGTCCCAGTCTTCCGCATCATCGTCTTTCGCGGCATCGTCATAGAATTCGGGTTCACTCGGTGGCGCGGGGATGGTCAGCAGGCCTTCACATCCCGGACACTTCACCTTCTTACCTGCCTTGGAGTCGTCCGCTTTCAGCGTCTTGCCACAGAACTCACATTCGAACCGAATTGTCATTGATTCTTCCCTCAGAGATTACCGGACGATGAACTGGGGGCCGTGGAAAACGAGGTCTGACCCTTGGAAGGGCAATGGATACACCTTGCAAACCGCAGAGGGTCAGCCCCCCTTTTCCACAGGTGGCTAGGAAATGTCAACGACATAGGTTCCAGCGATCCGATCATGCAAACACCGATGCTCGTCACCAAACACCATCAGGACATCGATCAGCGAGTACAGACTGCAAATCGTGCCCAGTATTTGATTGACCACGCCACGCAGCAGAAATGTCTTGACGAATCCCGCCGGTACTCGTTCTTCGTAGTCAAAAATCTGAGTTTTCACCAGAAACTTGCCAATCGATTGGCTGCGCGTCAACAACAAATAGATCTGCAGGACGACAAGTGCCATGATTCCCACCAGCAGCAGCAGAACACCAATGCCAGCCAGCGTGGAATCATCGCCATCACCCGAGGCGATCAACAAACCGAGCCCCGGCCCCACAACAACAATCGCTGCAACAGAGTCGGCAATTGCTCCCAGCAGTCGCTTGACGGGTGTCGCCAGCGGATACTTTTTCTTTTTGGCTTTCGGTCCATCGCCACAGTACGGGCAGACCTTGGCCCGGCGGGGCTTTGGCTCTCCGCACATCGCGCACGCGACCATCTTTGACCGCGGTTCTGACTCCCGCTCCTCGGCTCCATCATCGTCGGATGCGTCATCCCCAGAATCATAAACCTCGGGTTCATTCTGCGGTTCTGGAATCGTCAGCAGTCCCTCGCACTCAGGACACTTCACCTTTTTGCCGGCCTTGGAATCGTCCGCCTTTAACGTCTTCCCGCAAAACTGGCAGTCAAAACGAATCGTCATGGATTTCCCAACAAATGCGTGGCCCAGACAACGTGTCAGAATTTCGACGAAATTGTGACGTGAGTGCCTGCGTGGCTCAATCGTACCGCGAACGTTCCGAACAATTTCAGACCAAGTTTGCAGCCGTCATCAAGAGGCTTGCCACCCTGGGATCTCCACAGTATTCCTTACCGTCGAAGCCCTTGTACGAAATGCACTTTGATGGGAATCGTTTGGAAATGGACCAATTCGATCCGTATCACAAATGGCTGGGAATCCCCAGCGCCGAACAACCACCGAATCACTACCGCCTGCTGGGGATTACGCTCTTTGAAGCCGACCCCGAAGTCATTGAAGCGGCGGCTGATCGCCAGATGAAGTACGTTTCTCAGTGCGCAACCGGCAACTATCTTGCGCTCTCCCAGAAGTTGTTGAACGAACTGTCGACAGCCCGGGTGTGCCTGCTGGTTCCCGCCAGGAAACAAGCCTATGACGCTGACTTGAAGGCGAACCTCAACGAGGCACAGCGGATTGAGTATTCGATGATTCCGGTCCCGCTGAGCGAACCCACACCGAACGTCTCCGAAACGGTGCCGCCTGTCACTGCTGTGCAGGTTCGTCGTTCGCAGCCGAAGAAACGTCAACCACCCAAATCCCCTCAAACCACGGCCGCTGCCGTAAGGCAAAAACGACCGCCGGGAATGATCCTTGGGATTTCCGCGATCCTGCTGTGTGCCATCGGCCTCCCATTCCTGTCGGGTTGGCTCGGCACTTCGAAAGGCCAACCGGTCCATCCAATCCCCAGCGAGTCGGTCCATTCCCAAACTCCAATCGCCGAGCCGCAGACATCTGACGCACCACCGGTTCATGAGCAACCTCGCCTGGACCCCCGAGCGCAAATGGCACTCGACAATGCCAGACCTCCCCTGGCGCCGACAGATGCACAAAACCTGCTTGAGACACTCATTCAGATCGCCAACGAGGCCGTCACGAACGAGAACCCTGGCAGTGCGGCCGAAGTGATGACCGCGGCCGCGATACGATTTCGCGACCTGAACTGCAAGGTGCAGCAGGAGGATGCTGAGTTTCTGGCCCGGCAGTTCATGGAAATACGCGACGCCTTCGCTTTGGCTCGGAATGCACGCGACAAGCTGCAGACGAACCCCGATGATCCCGCCGCCAATCTGGCCTGGGGCCTGTTTGTCTGCTTCTACAAGCAGGACTGGGCCAGCGGATTGCCTTTGCTGGCCAAATCCAATGACCCGGTCTGGGAACCGCTCGCGCTGCGCGAACTGGCGCGTCCCACGACCGACGACGAATGGCTGGCACACGGCGATGCGTGGTATGACGCGGGTGTGGCCAAATCGCATCGCATTCGCATTCTCACATCCCTGCAGGCCGACAAAGCGTGGCAGCAGGCCCTGGCAATCACCACTGCCGCACGTCTTCAGGACATTGAACAACAGGTGAATCTGCGAACGATCAAGTTGTTTGGCGATTCATTTGTGGTGACCACCGAGCGTTCGATGGGAGCAACTGTGGCCGCGAGCGAACCGTATTCGCCGACCGATGCCTTTACGATTGAATTCTGGGTTTCAACCCGTTTCAACGGTCCCCTCCTCTCCAAGCGGATCGGAGGAGATCCCAGCTTTATCCTGCATCTCCCCAATGGAGTTCCCAACCTGAGTGTAGCCATCGGCGGCGGGGAACGGGGTAGTGGAGGGGGAGCAGCCATCAACGATGGGAACTGGCATCATCTGGCCCTGGTAAAACGCGGCCAGACCGCGACGTTGTTTGTGGACGGTCGTCAGACGGTTCAGACCGATGAGCCCACCAACATGGACTCGGCCGATCCCTGGAGGCTGGGAATCTCACACAATCGCCCGTCACTCGCAGGGAGATTTGGCGGAATCCGGATCTCAAAAACCGTCCGCTACGATGGACCGTTTACGCCGGCGAAGGTCCACTTGAAGGACAAAGACACGCTGCTTCCCAAGTAACCAGTGTCGGCTCATTCCAGGTCCGGAGCGAATTCACGCAGCCGCCCCAGCCAGATCACGGCGTGCTTTTCCGGTGGCTTTCCTGCCTTGGATACGCGTGAGTAGACGCCGATCACGCGATGGCTGCCGTCACACACGGGACTGCCCGACCAGTTCTCGGCAGCAAGACCGTCAGGGAACGTCATCGTCAACATCAGCGTGCTGTCCGACTTCACCGCCCCACCCTGTGGACAACGTCGCTCGCCGGGAGGACCGGCAAGCGTCGTCGAACTGGCTTGATAGTCGCTCTCGGGAAAGGGAAATCCAACCATGACGTACTCAATCCTGGAGACATCCGGCAGATCACCGGAATCCATGTCCAGGGTCGATGGTAATCGCTCTCCAGACGCAACATCCAGGACGCCGACATCAAACCGCGACTGGGCCGAATTGGAACGGACCAGCTTTTCTTCCGGAGGAACCACATCTTCTTCATTCGTTTTGAGGGGCTTGCCGGCGGCAGCAGCGTCCAATTGTTCGTGGGCCAGCATTTCACGCTCTTTCGCCTGTCGATAGGCAGCGTGGACGCGTGCCCCCTTGATGGAGACCGGCTGTTTCAGCGACGGGTTGGAAACGACAACCGTCAATCCTTTCCCTTGCAATTCCTCCACCGCCAACGCCACGGCACCGCTGGTCACCAGGGATCGTCGTGATGCCGCCCACGCTGTCCCCAGCCGGAAATAGTGGTCGGCTTCCGGGTGCTTCGCAAAGACGGCGTACACGGCATCGCGCACCGCCTGTGGTGTTTCAGTAGCGTCGTTGGGAGTGGCGGGACTGACTGGTGGAATCGCGGGCGACGTGGTCTCCGGGGGCTTGCTGGCAACCTTTGTCTCCGTGGGTTTCGGTGCCGGTTTCGTCCGGGGTGGACCAATCGATTCGGGCACGGGATCCGGTTTGCTGGTTGGATTCGGATCACCCACACCGCCAGCCACTGTAGCGGGGGGCTGGACAAGAGTCGTCGCCGGGACGGGATCAGGGTTCGATGGCAGCAGCGGCACACGACGCGGTCGTCCAAGCTGCCAACCTCCGACAGCAACAATCAACAAAACCACTCCGAGGACGATCTTGAGTACCAACCCCCTCGGCAGCCCGGACCGACGGGGCCGCGGCAAATCCCCACCGTAACTGCTGGTCCCCAATCGCGGCAGTGGTCGCACTCCCACAGATCCGTCCTCGGATTTCCCCGCAGAAGCGACGTCGTCCAATTCAACCACGTTCTTCAGCGACGGCACGACCATCGATTTCGGCTGGGAACGAGGCCGCGATTCTGATGTCGGCGGATCGGCATCCAGGGTGGCCCGGACGGAAACCGTTCGCCTGGACGCGGCATCCGGTTCAAACACGATCTCTGGAGCGGTATCCGTCAAATAGATCACATCACCGGGGTTCAGCCAATGCATTCGTGCCGATGGCTGATCGCCGACACGAATGAATGCCGCCTCACGGACTTCAACAATCCAGCGGCCGGCGATCTTGCGGATCACCGCGTGCCTGGGTGTCATCTCACCGACTTGGGGAAGTGATATCGAACAACCAGGATCACTGCCAAGTACGACGGTGTCCTCGTTGATCTCAACAACCTTCCCGTCAACTTCCAATCGGATGCTCATGCTAACCTTCTACTTCCGCACTCCGCGAAACCAGTCCGTCGCGCCAGGCCTGGTCGATTCGCATCCATTTTGAAATCTCCGCACTCAGCGTCCGCGCCCCGCCTTCAACCGGTCACCCCATTCGTTCAACTTGTCGTCATTCAGTCCGCTGGCCCGCTCAATCGACAGAGTCGCCTTGCGACGGAGTTCGGGCAGTCGTCCCTCCACCTTCAATCGACCATTCTCACCATACGTAAAGTACACTTCGACGATCGATCCCGCCGGAAAGTCGGACGGCAGTTCGCGAATGGTGCAGCGACCGATCGGGGTTGAATTTCGTCCGGCCCCGTCTCCCCCCTCAATGACATTGATCACGATGCTTTTCTGCCCCACCTTGGCCGTGCGATATCGCTTTCCCTTGGTGACAGGCAAGACCGTGTTTCGCGGGATGATGACAGAGTTGACTGAGCGGCCGGTGGCGGGATCCTTGGAAAGAACTCCCAGATCATGCGAACTGACATTGCGAACACGCATGGCCGGTTTCGCCGCAGGTTTCCCCGCCGCTGTGGGAACGTCGCGTGCCATCAGCAATCCAGCATACAGTGCCGCGCCATGAGCCACCGCTTCATCCGGTGACAGGGAACGATCGACCTTCAAGCCCGACTCTTCCTCCAGCATCTTCTGCACCATCGGCATCCGGCTGGAACCGCCGACCAGCAACAGTCGCGTCAGGTCGGACCATTGCAGCCTGGCTTCCTTCAGCAGGCTGCGAATCGTGAAGCGAGTCCGCTCCAGCAGATCTGCGGTCATTTCTTCAAACTCAGCCCGGGTGATCGGCAACCGGATTCCCTGGCCGACATGCTCAAACGTGATCGTGACAGAATCACGCGCCGACAAGCTACGCTTGGCGTCCTCCGCCTCCTTCAGTAAACGCTGGATTCCGGCAGCGTCCTGGCGAGGATCAAACCCGTGATGCTTGTCACGGAACTTGTCTGCAATATGGTCCGCCAACCGGCGATCCCAGTCGATCCCCCCCAGATAAACGTCCCCTCCGGTCGCGATCGCGGTGAAATCCGATCCCTCAATCTCCATCAGCGTGACGTCGAATGTGCCGCCGCCCAGATCGTAGACCAGGATCGTTTCCTTCTGACGGGCTTCACCCTTCGCATCCAGGAATCCGACCTGATACCCGAATGCAATGGCGGCAGCCGTCGGTTCATTGATGATGTCCAGGATCTGCAATCCGGCAAGTTGGGCGGCATCCTGTGTTGCCTTGCGGCGCGGTTCATTGAAGAACGCGGGGACCGTCACCACCGCCTTGTCGATCGGCCCCAGTTTTAACTCGGCATCCCGCTTCAGCTTTTCCAGGATCAGCGACTGTATCACTTCCGGCGGAAGTTGCTCGCCACCCACCTTCTTCGAATAAAACATGCTGCCCATGTCGCGTTTGGCGAAGTCGGCAATTCGATCGGGTTCCATGCCCGCCGCTTTGACGGCTTCCTTCCCCACCACTGAGGAAGTTCCATCCAGCAACACCACGCTGGGGGTGATCAAGTCGCCCTCGGAATTGGTAATGGTACAGGGGCGGCCGGTCGAATCGAGATAGGCGACAACCGAAAAGGTCGTCCCCAGGTCAATTCCAATGGGTGTCGAGGCGGGCATACTGGTACTCGGCGGGGTTTGTCGTCAATCATCGGAACAAACGAAGCGGTGCCCAACATGGGGGGGGGTTGCACCCTTCCGTCGGGATCAGGCGTCTCACGCAGCGCCAATCGCGTCACCGTTTCTTCTGGATTAATATCATCACTGTCGACGGACTGATCCGCGAATCCACCTCGGTCCATTCAACCGGCTTGTCCTCGGCCGTGGTGGGTGAAAATCCTTTCAAATGCAATTTGATGAACGGCATGGCATCATTCATTGGAATTGCCAGACCGTACCCTTGAATGAACGTTGTGGTATAGGTCTTGGCGGCGACAATTCCCACCACCCGGCCCGATCGGTCGCACAGGGGGCCGCCACTGTTACCGGGGTTCACCTGGACATCCAGAACCAGCATGTTTTCCGTCTCGGTCGATGGCAGACCGGTGACAATCCCCCGGGTTGACTTTAACCCCTTGCCGACAACCGTCGCAATGGGATACCCCAGGGCCATGACTTCCATGCTGCGGGTGACAGGAGTCAGACTCAGCGGGACCGGCGGTACCTTCAATTGCTTGCATTCGATCAAGGCCACATCCAGATCCTTCGACGAGGCAATGACCTTGGCGGCCAGTGGCAGGCCGTCCCGCTGGGAAGGATCCTGGATCACCAGCGAATCGGCATCCTCCACCACGTGACGATTCGTAATCACAATTCCATCGGCAATCACAAAACCCGTTCCGTTGCCGACGACTTGACTCTCCTCAGTCGGTTGCTCATCGGGTTTGGTTCGCATGATTCGCATCAGGACGTATCCCTTGGCGGGATTGGCCCGGTTTTTCCCATCCCTGCCCAGCATCCTGGAATACAGTTCGGTCGCATCGTTCACAATCCGTTTGTCGACATTGGCGAATCGCTTCTGACCGACATCCGACACAAATGTCCCCACATTCTGGGCCACGTTTTTGTTGTCCGGATCCACAGAACCCGCCTTCTCCCAGTGCTTCACTGCGGCGGCAAAGTGCTTGTTATGCACTTCGCTGACGGCCATGTTACTCAACAGCGCGACGTTGTTGGGTGCCCGATTCAAACAGGCGGCAAACCGGGTTTCCGCCAGCTTGAAATCCCGTCCCAGGAACGATCCGACCGCCAGCAGAAACAACGACTCCAGATGGTCCGGATAGACTTTTCCCGCTTTTTCCAACTTCGCCTGAGCGACGGCAAAATTGTCGATGTTCAGCATTTCCAGGGCTTCTTCAACCAGCTTGTCCGCTTCCTTGCGCAGTGCCTCCGCTTCGTCGCGGGTCATCCATTTGGTCCCGACACGGACCAGTTGGTCGACTGCCGCCTGTTCCCAATACTCAAATCGCGTCTGGGCCTGCTCCTTCTCATCCGCAGTCGTACCCGGATCAGACATGAAGAACTTGTACAACGTCAGTGCCTCTTCGGCGGACTGACATTTCAAGGCGTTTGCCTCCAGCACTTTCACCTTGGATGACGTCACCGGCCGGGCCACTGCAGGCGGTGCTTTCGTCGGCTTCTCGGGGGTCGGCTTCGTCGGTGCCTCAGGTTGAATCGGCGACAGCGACTTCAACTCGGTCCGAATCCTGGCCGCAATCGCATCCACCGGCGAGTTTTCATACAGTTCTCCAGTCACTTTCTTGCTCGGTGCCTGGCCGTGAACCGGCAATGAAGTCCACGCCCCCAGCGTCAGCAACGCCAGCACCCGCCAGGTTCGACTGCAGTTCCATCGTTGCAAACATTGAGCTTTCATAATGATGGCCCGGGTTTGTGATCAGCGTTCTAATGTGATCAGTCTTCGAATCGGACATCCACGCTCGCACTGTGCGCCGTCAACCCTTCCACGGAGGCCAGCCGGCGTATATCCTCTGCCGCCTCGTCCAACGCGTCGTGATTGTACCAGATCACGCTGCTTCGCTTTAGAAAATCATTCGCGCACAGACCGTTGGCGAACCGTGCGGTTCCACCCGTCGGCAGCACATGAGACGGTCCTGCAAAGTAATCCCCGACCGCCACGGGTGTATAGTGACCCATAAAAATGGCCCCGGCATTCTGAATCACCGCCAATTGCTCTTCCGGATCACGCGTCGAGATATGCAGGTGCTCGGGAGCCAGCATATCCGTCAACTCGGCCGCCTGCAGGGCATCTCGCGCCAAGATCAACGCCCCGTACTCGTTCAAACTGGCCACGGCCAGGTCACCGCGTGGCAACTTCGCGACCTGAGTGGCCAGTTCGTTTCGCACCGCTTCGATCAGCGGCGCGTGCCAGGTGATCAAGACCCCCGATCCGGGGCTATGCTCCGCCTGTGAAATCAAGTCGGCAGCGACAAACCGCGGGTCGGCAGTTTCATCGGCCAGCAGCACAACTTCGCTGGGTCCGGCAATGCTGTCGATGTCGACTTCTCCAAACACATGCTGTTTGGCCAGGGCTACGAACAGGTTTCCGGGCCCGACAATCTTGTCGACACGCGGCAGCCCTTCCACACCGTACGCCATCGCCGCCACGGCCTGAGCCCCGCCGATTCGATAAACCTCGGTAATTCCCACTTCGGCACAGGTCGCCAGCAGGGACGAGTTGTATCCGCCGAAATCCGTCGGCGGGACCACGACAACAATTTCCTTAACTCCTGCCGTCTTCGCGGGGACCGCCGTCATCAACACCGTGGACGGGTAGGCCGCCGCCCCCCCGGGAACACAAATGCCAACTCGCTTCAGAGGCAGATACCGCTGCCGCAGTTCGACACGACTGGTCCCATCCTGCCGAATCAGTCGCACGTCCTCATTCAGAATCCGACTTTGGAATTCAGAGATGTTGCCGATGATCGTCCGCAATGTCCGCAGGAACTTCGAATCGGCGGCCGCGTGGGCCGCGGCCAGTTCATCGGCCGTCACGCGCATCGTCTGCTGCGTCAGTTGCTTCTGATCCAGTTTCGCGGTGTATTCCAGGACCGCCGCCAATCCTCGGTGGTGAACGTCCGCACAAATCCGCTGGACTACCTGCCGCGGCGCCAGGGGTTCACCAAACAGGTCGATGGTGCGCTGCCGGCCCGCTTCCGAAACGATGTCTCCCTGCGGACCTAACTTGCGACGCAATTCGGCCAGAGCGGCCAGCGGGTCTTGAATGGAACAGTCGATCGTCGGAATACTCAGCGTCACGATGGTACTTTGCTTCGATGATTTTGAAATCGGAAAGCCGCAACGCGGCCCTTGGCTTTGAAGTTTGACACATCGGCCCGTTAGAGTGTACCGCCAGATGGCGAGAATTCGACCGAACGACCGCTGGCGAACACGGTTCGACCCGTTTAGGTGCATAAAGCGGCCTGACACCCCAGCCGCCCAGCTGATTCCATAAGTTTGATCTGATTTGACGGGAGAGTCTGACGATGACGGCTGACATCATTGACCTGCGCAGCGATACCGTGACGAAACCCTCCGTGGGAATGCGACAGGCCATTTTTGACGCCGAAGTCGGCGACGACATGTCCGGCGAAGACCCCACCGTCAATCGGCTGGAAAAGATCGTTGCCGATCTGCTTGGCAAAGAAGCGGCCGTCTACAACTGCTCTGGAACTCAATCCAACCAGATGGCAGTCCGCGCCCACTGCCAGCAGGGTGATGAAATCCTGATCGACGAATCGGGACACATCGTCAATTATGAAGCGGGGGCTGCGGCAGCACTCAGTGGCGTCTCCGCCCGGTTGCTGCGGGGGCCATTCGGGATTTTTGACGTCGAAGATCTGGACGGAAAAGTTCGCCCCGACAATCAGCATTACTGTGTGACACGCCTGGTCTGTGTGGAAAACACCACCAACCACGGTGGAGGTCGTGCCTGGCCGCTGGCACAGATGGCCCGCGTCGGAAATTGGGCTCACGATCACGGCCTGAAGGTTCACGTCGATGGAGCCCGCCTGTTCAACGCAGCGACCGCACAGAAATACAGTGTCCGCGACTTCGCCCGGTACGCCGATACGATTTCGATCTGCTTTTCCAAGGGACTGGGCTGCCCGATGGGTTCGATCCTGGTGGGAGACGCGGCCACGATCTACAAGGCTCGCCGCGCCCGCAAACTGTTCGGTGGAGCCCTGCGTCAGGCAGGCATGATGGCCGCCGCAGCGATCTACGCGCTGGAACACAACGTCGAGCGTCTGCAGACAGACCACGACAACGCCCGGGCGTTTGCAGAAGCCATTTCGACCGTTTGCGGCCTGCGGATTATCGTCGAAAACGTCGAGTCCAACCTGGTCTTCTTCGAGATCGATCCCGCCCGCGGCACATCGGCTCAACTGTCCGCCCGCCTGATGGAACGGGGAGTCCGGATTAATCCGAGCGGCCCGTACCGCCTGCGAGCCTGCACGCACCTGGACGTCACCCGAGCCGACGTCCTGCAGGCCGCCGACATGGTTCGCGAAGCGATGGAAACCGACCTCGCCCAAGCCAACGGCAGCCACCTGGCCGGTTCCGCCTACGCCAGTCGCTGACACCCAGCCACCGAAGTCCATCCGCCGCCCAACCGCTCTCCACCGACCCCGCGTCGGTGGAAGACACGACTGGCCAGCTACAACCCCCCATCCAGCAACCAGGACTAATGCCGGAAATGGCGTCGGCCGGTGAACAGCATCGCGATGCCGTACTCATTACAGGCGGCAATCACATCTTCATCGCGTTTGCTGCCGCCAGGCTGAATCACGGCCGTGATCCCCGCTTCGTGGATCTGATCGATTCCATCGCGGAACGGGAAAAACGCGTCCGAGGCACAGACGGCACCGCGGGCTCGTTCGCCGGCCTTGTAGGCGGCGATATAGGCCGAGTCCAGACGACTCATCTGCCCCGCCCCCACGCCGACCACATGTTCGTTCCTGGCAAACAGGATCGCGTTTGATTTGACGTGCTTGCTGACCAGCCAGGCGAATTCCAGGTCGGCGAATTCGGCGGATGTGGGACTGCGGGTGGTCACCACCTTCCAGGTGCTGGATTCCTCGGCCACTTCGTCGCGGTCCTGGACCAGCAGTCCGCCGGTCACCCGGCGAAATTCCTGGCTGATGGGACGCTCGGCCAGCATTTCCGGGCATTCGAGCAGTCGCACGTTGGACTTCCACTTGGGAACTGTCGTCAGAATCTTGAAGGCTGCGGGCTCGAAGGACGGGGCAATGATCGCTTCGATGAATCGTCCGGGGACACTCAATTGATCCGCCGTTTCGGCGTCGACCGGGCGATTGAAGCCCAGGATGGAGCCGAACGCGCTGACCGGGTCGCCTCCATCGGCCTTGACATAGGCTTCGGCCAGATTGTCGCTGACGGCGCAGCCGCAGGGATTGTTGTGCTTGATGACGCACACCGCGGGGCGGCGGAATTCACGGACGATCTGCATCGCGGAATCCAGGTCCAGCAGGTTGTTATATGAGAGTTCCTTGCCATGCAACGTTTTCGCCGCCGCCAGCGTAGACGAAGGAGGATTGGTCTCGACGTAGAACGCGGCTCGTTGATGCGGGTTTTCGCCGTATCGCAGCGACGCGCGTCGTTCGAACTGCAGTGTCAACGCACTGGGGAACTCGGGGCTGGTGGTCGCGGAGTCGGGATTCATCAAACCGGCCATGTAGTCCGCGATGGCCCGGTCATAGCGCGCGGTCATCTCAAACGCGGCAGCAGCCAGCTTCCGACGAAACTCAAATGACAACGCCCCCTGTTCCAACTCGGCCAGCACCTGTTCGTATTGCGAGGGACTGGTCACGACACCGACATATTTATGATTCTTGGCCGCCGATCGCAGCATGCTCGGTCCGCCGATATCGATCTGTTCAATCGCTTCTTCAGCAGTGACGTTTGGTTTCGCGATCGTCTCCACGAACGGGTACAGGTTGACGACAACCAGTTCAAACGGAGTGATCCCGTGTTCCCGCATGGACGACGCGTCTTCACTCAGGTCAGGTCGGCCGAGCAAACCGCCATGGATTCGCGGATGCAGCGTCTTCACGCGGCCATCCATCATCTCGGGGAAGCCGGTGTACTCAGCGACATCCAGGACGGGAACCCCTGCGGTTTCCAGAGCCTTGCGGGTGCCACCCGTGGACAGCAACTCAAACCCCAATCGAACCAGCCCCTGGGCAAACGGAACCAGACCTTGTTTGTCACTGAGGCTGATCAACGCACGGCGTACGGCAGACATCGGCAAAAACTTTCGCATGACTGAGTGTGAGGGTGACCAAACGGTAGCCGATGCTACTGGCAGGGGCAGGCGCCGTCAAAGGTGGGGAGTGGGCTTTGTAGCTGGCCAGTCGTCGCTT
>JAFEBS010000042.1:0-9457 GCA_018242525.1 Planctomycetota bacterium
TCACTCGTACCCGAAGAACCCGCGGCTAGCGCCTTGCGGCTCACAGAGTATGGGCCCAATCAAATCACCGTGGCATCTGCATCCGTAGAGATACGCTGATAGGGTTGGTAGTTCTGCATGTAAATCCCTTCCGGCCCATCAATCTGGTAACGGATTCCACGCCACAGAATCGATCTCGCCGTCAGTGCGAACAGGACTGACGTCAGAAACAGGATTTCAGTGCAGAGGAATTCAATCGCACTGGGCAGCGGATTCACGGGAATCTCCCGACCTGTTTCCTGGACCTTGGCGCGAACAGCGCGGTCCAATCGAGTGACTTGGAATCGCATGATGTGTCGCGACAGGGGGAGGACTGCGATCAGGCTGGCGGTCGCAACCAGGTCCATCTGCCACATCGAACGGGCCAACAGCACGAGTAACCAGACGCGCAACGCTGTTCCACCGAGCGTCATCGCCATCACGTAATGCCAGTCGGGATGGTAGAGCTTCAGCATCAGCGTCTGGCGGCAGACAAAATGAATGCAATCCCTGATCGAAATCGATTCGTGATTCACTACTGTGACTTCGGGAACACAGACGAGTGAAAGTCCAGATCGCTTCAGGTGACGACTGGTCGAGACGTCATCCGACAACGTCCGTGACCACCTGTCCGTCAGGCCTGAATCCAGGACGCTTCGGCGCAGAACCATCGATCCTCCCCAGGGGGTTTCCGATCGAAAGATTGTTGCTGCAGCGAATTGATTCCAGAAACAGCGCAATCGAGTCCCAAACCCCTGATGCTGTGAGGCAAACCAGCGGACTCCCGTGGTCCCACCGACCTTGGGGTCTGCCAGCGGTGTCACGAGGTGACGGAGCCATGAAGGCGGTGTGATCGCATCGGCATCGACAAACGCCACGACTTCGCAATCGTCCGACAGTTCTTCGATAGCCTGAATGAGTGAACTGTTTTTAAGTCCGCAGGTTGGCAGGCGTTCGCGCAGAACTGAAGCGTTCAGGCAATCCTCACCAAATTCCTCACGTACTGTCCTGATCGCAATCCAGGCGGGATCGGATTCCGAGTCGACGATCAGATGAATCGAAAAATTCGGGTAGTCCTGACAAACGAGATTCTGCAGGCATTGAATCAGAAAGGGATCGTTGCCACGTAACGAGAGTACGATTGCAGCCTTGGGCCACGCTTGACCGTCGGGCCAATTGGCGGACGGGGTCGCATAGCGGTCTCGCAACAGTCGCACAAGTCGCGCCTGACACCACGCGTAGGCCACTGTGGCCAGGATGACCGCGAGAATCTGAATCATGGTTGGGATACCCTTCGGGAAGTTTCACACGGCTCGCAGACCGGGAATCGTGGAGTTCCAAGCATTGTTTGTCCGGCACGGTACGTTGCAAAATCGGCACTCCGCCACATCCGGGTTCATTGATTCACGTTGTGAGACCCGACATCCGCCGACATCGGCAGTTTGTGCCACAGCCGGGGCGGCTATTGATCGGCTAATGAATTGGACATCGTCCCCTGGCAACCCGTGGAAAATGGGTTCATCCGACTACTTGGGGGGAACTGTGGATGTCGACACTGTCACGATTGACCATCAAAGACGCGCTGGAGGTCTTCGGCGTGTCGTGGAATACCGTCTGCGAGATCGACATTCAGCGGCTGAAGAAGCCGTCGCGACCGGGGCTGGCATGACTGAGGCGTCTGGCCATTGATGAAGTCTACTTGGGGAAGTTGCATAAGTTCGTCACGCTGGTCGTGGACTTGGACACTCGGGCCGTGGTGTCGGTGGCTCCCGGTTGGGGCCAGGCGGGCCTGCCAGACCAACAATGCGTTGAGGATCACTTCGTCGGTGGCTGCGGCACTGGCGGCGGAGCAACCTGCGCGGTCGGCACTGCATCCTGAGTCTGGAACAACCCCATGCCGGTGCCAGACGGTTTAAACTTGTAGCGTCCCGTCAGCAGCGTGTATCTCAGCGCAATCTGCCCGCCGCTGGTCGGGGGAAACTCAATGGTCAGTCGGCGATCATTGGTGATCGTCTGCGATTCTCCCGGCTTCAGTGCAAAGGATTCGCCATTGATCGTGTACTGCACACCATTGGCCGCGTCGGCGGGGACGAACAACACGACTTGCCCACCATCCGGCGCCGGAAGTGACGGGGTCGGAGCGACGTACTGCGGAGTCGAATAAACTGGCTGAGAGTAGTAGTACTGGTTGTTGTTGTAATAGTACGGATTGCTGTAACCATACCCGCTGCCGTAGTAACGGCTACCGTAGTACCCACTGCCAAATCCGAGGCCGTAAAAGCCGAGTCCGCCACCGTAGAAACCGCTGCCGCCGTAGTACCCGCCGCCTCCGTAGTGATGACCTCCACCACCCATGTGGTGTCCCCCTCCCATATGCCCGCCACCCATGTGGCCACCCCCCATATGTCCACCGCCACCGCCACCATGCCCATGCGCAAAGACCGGTTGGCTCATCGAGCTTCCGACAAGACAGGCCATCAACGCGATACAGGACGCAAGCTTGAAACGTGTCATGATTCCGCCCCTTCCCCTTTTTCAAAAACTCGCCAGGCACTGGGCAGGTCGACATGACCTCCGCGGTGGAGTGGCCCAAAGCTTCACCGCCTCTGGACAATTCCAGAGCCGGATGACGTTCATCATTCACTTTAGGGAGACCCAATTGGCCGGACAAGACGTTCTTTGGCCACCTGTCGGGAGAGTAATCTTCGATGAATCATCCTGGTTAGAATCACTGCTTCAGGCAATGTTGTTTCGTGACTGGTGAATGCGCATCGGTCCTTGAAGAACCGGCGGCTAGCGCCTTGCCGCTCACGAGTCGCGGATCAGTCCAGCCGCGGATCCGTTTTTCGACCTCTGCGGCAACACAGTGGATTCCGGATTCGGACCAGTGGCCGTCCAGATTCAAGTAAGAACCAGGAGCGGATCGCAGTGTCGTGTGCAGATCAAGCAGTTCCACGCCATCGATTGTAAGTTGTTGAAGAAGTTGCATGGCAGCGACCTCGGTCTTGTCGGTGAGACCGGCGACATCAGCCAGAGGCGACCACATTTCCTGCAACCGCTGGTCCACAGCGAATCCCTGGGGAATCACAACCAATAGAAACGGCAATCCTCGCTGCTGGCAGTGTTCGTGAGACAACTTGACCCAGTGCCGCGCCGAATTAATGTCATCAATCGTAAGCGGTGCCTGGCCAAGACCCGCCAGCCACAGGCTGTCGACAAGAAAATAGGAACGAAAAAGTCCTGCGTCGGGATGACGCAACATTTCCAGAAAGGCCGATGCTTCTGGACGTCGAAGTCGTTGAACCAGCGCGGCCGCAACGGGCGGTGGGAACGGCTCCAGTGACAACAGGATTTCAATGGCACCCTCATCCGTGGCATTCTGGAAACGCTGATGCAGTCTTCGCTCCCGATCGGCAAGTTCGCCTGCAACACCCCAGGCTTGCAAGACGGGCCGCTGGCGATTCGTCGCGAGATGGTTCAAGCTTCGCAGTTGCAAGGCGTCGAGCAATGAACCACGCGGGCTGACAGCAGTAATCCCCAACGATCCGTGCAGCGTGCGAGGTCCGGCGGCAAGGTCATTTCCCAGGTACAGAAACATCACACAGGCATCGACTCCCAGCGGCAGCGCGACGTTGGCCAGTCGAAAGTAGTACTCGTCCGGGGACGTCGCCGAGACACCCAGATTGATGATCTCGATCTTCGGGGAATTCATCAGACGTTCGGTGATGAGCGAGATTGGTTCCGAAACCGTCTCGTCCAGAAAGGAATCTCCAATGAAGGCGATCCGGTAAACCGATTCCGCCGGTTGCAGCGTCCGTTCGCGGTCACGTTGTCCCCAGGTATTAAAGCCCACCTGATCGGGACGCCGGCCAAGCAGTCCCCACGGCTGGTGGTTCGCATCCGGCGTTACGCCATGCAGAGCGGCCGCTGGCCACGGCGGGGTGAATCTTCGTTCGACGATTTCAGCGGTGACCAACGTGGCAACAGTGACCATGGCAAACAAGGTCGATGTGAATGCTGTCCATTTGGGCCACTGAAGGCCCAGCCAAAGTCCGGACAGGAGAGTACATCCGGCAGCTGCGACCAGCAGTCCAAGCAGCAAATGCAGTTCGTCCTGATCGCCCGGACCGGGGGCCGGTACCTCAGTCCATCGAATGACCGCTCCGCCGGCGAGCGCAACGAGACCGGCGAATGCCGACAAGTAAACGCCGACAACCAATACGACTGTCGCGGAAATCGGCGGCCGTGCGTACGTTGCGGGCGGGGACGGTCCTGGTTTCATCGAGCGAATATCCCTGACGCCTGGTGGGCGATCATTTCCAGCCCAGTCGGAAGCAGGTCAAATCCCAGAGGATTCGGCGACCGTCACGCACGACATGAATCGCAGACACGCCTCCCTGCCGGGCGTCCGTGGTGATGGCGACGTCAATGACGCGAAACCCCGCCGCGACTGCCTTGACGGGAAGTTCCGCATCGTAGGAGCAAGTCTCCGTCGTGAGATGGATCTCCTTTGTCACCGTATGTCGCCACGCCTTCATCCCGGCGAGTACATCCGTCATCCGCTGGCCGAACAACAGCGTCGCGTACCAACTGACGACCCAATTGCCAAATGACCTCACGGCCGGCGTGCTACCCGGCCGACGCGTCGCGCCCGACTTGAAGCGACTTCCCAGAACCAGATCGGCTCGATTCGCCAGCAGCGGTTCCAGCAGCAATTCCATTTCTTCTGGTAGAAATTGAAGATCGGCGTCGATTTGCAGCAGATACTCACCGCGGGCCGCCTGCAAGCCAACGTGGACAGCGTGCCCCTTTCCCCGGTCGTTTTCATTCCTGATATAGCGAATCGCCGGAAACTCCGTGACGAGGGACTTCACGATTCTGCCGGTGTCGTCGTGGCCACCATCGACCACCACGACTTCGGCGTTTGCGGGAAGTACGGCAACAATCCGCCGAAGGCAGCGCTCAATGGCTGCTTCTTCGTTCAACGTTGTGACAATCACCGACATGAGGACAGTGATGCTGGTGGTGGGCTGAGTGAATGGCCCCACAGACACTTCCGAATCCGGAATTGACGCCAGAGGCATCTTTGTCTCCTGCCAGTGATGAGTCATAGAGAAAAATGGGGATTCCGAAAATCAACGACATGCGGACAGTGACTTCTCTGCACTGAGTTCCCGCTGATGGGCTTGCCGTTTGCGGGCATGATCGAATCAGTGGTGATCACCAGTGGAAGCAATCGACGGTTTTCCACATGCGGGAGATTCCTGCCCAATTCGTGATCGTCAGTGCATGGAAGTTGAGCATCCATCGAGCGGCTGGAGAGTTGCCAATCGATGAAAATCGAATTCAGACCTCGCAAAGTCCTTACAAAGTGTCGACCAATCGTCATCCATCGAGCCCACTGGCGACGACAACTCGCCGCAATCGACGTCGCGAGGTGATCGTCCTGGCGGTGATCGTCGGACTGACAGCCGTCGTCTACGGGCAAACGTTGGGTTTTGAATTCGTGAATTTCGATGATGACGCGCATGTTTTCCGCAATGTCCATGTTCGAACGGGTTGGACGGCGGACAACGTGCGCTGGGCATTTGGGATCCATGGACCCAGCCAATGGCATCCTCTGGCGTGGTTGTCGCATCAGACAGACGCGGCCGTCTTCGGTGCGAATACCGGTGATTCGTCGGCCAGCGGGCATCATGCGATCAATGTTCTGTTGCATCTGTTCAATGTCGTTCTGGTTTTTCTCTGCTTTCGCGACATCACGGGACAGACAATTCCGGCTTTGCTGTCGGCGGCAGCCTTTGGATTGCATCCGTTGAATGTGGAATCGGTGGCCTGGATCTCGGAACGTCGGAATGTTTTGTGCCTGGGTTTCTATTTGATGTCGATTCGCGCGTATTGGCGCTACGTTCACCACGGAGGCCGCGGGAATTACCTGATTCTCTGCATTCTGCATGCCGCCGCACTGATGGCCAAACCGCTGGCCGTGACGCTTCCCTGTGTGTTATGGATGCTCGATGTCTGGCCGCTGCGTCGCTTTTCACGCCGTGAAGCTTTGCCAGTGGACGCTTCCTCCACAGGAATCGTGCGCAATGGCTGGATCGGTGCCATCGTCGACAAACTGCCATTGCTGCTGCTGTCGGTCATTTCGTGCGTTCTGACCGTGGAGTGTCAGCAAGCGGCCGGGGTCGTGAGCTCACTGAAACTGTT
Source organism: Planctomycetota bacterium (assembly GCA_018242525.1). Lineage (GTDB taxonomy): Bacteria > Planctomycetota > Planctomycetia > Planctomycetales > Planctomycetaceae > Schlesneria. Next base: position 6,229 of record JAFEBS010000042.1, read on the forward strand.
GCCGTTCGGGGCGCGGATGGAGAACGCATTAGCTGCTTATGGCGATTATTTGCGAGATTTTGTCTGGCCTGTTCAGTTGTGCGTTTTCTACCCGCATCCCGCCATCATGAATGTGCGCGACCCGGCGGCTCAGGTCTTTTCCGCCTGCATTGGAGCCACCTTTCTGATCACGATCACCGTGTTGAGTTATATCGATCGTCGCGCGCGTCCATGGTTGCTGTTCGGTTGGCTCTGGTTTCTGGGCACGCTCGTTCCCATGATTGGGCTGGTGCAAGTGGGCGTCCAGCAGCGAGCCGATCGTTATCTGTACCTGCCGATGTTGGGGTTGCTGCTGGCACTGACGACATCGCTGCCTTGGGATTGGATTTGTCAGCGGACTTGGTCCAAACGGCTTGCAGCAGCGGCGTACAGCCTGTTGGTGCTCGCGCTGGCATTTCGCACGTGGAATCAAGTGGCAACCTGGCGCGATAGCCTCACCTTGTTTGAACAGGCGCTGGCCGTCAATGCCGAGAACCCGTTCGCTCACTTGAACGCGGGAATCGCCAGACAGGAACGCGGCGAGTCAGATCGGGCCGCTGTCCATTATTCCGCGGCACTTCGACTCAAGCCGGACTATGCATTAGCGCATTACAATCTGGGTGTTTTGGAGTGGGAACTGGGGCGGCAACAGTCCGCAGCCAGTCACTTTCACGAATCGATCCGGTTGGACTCACAGCACGCCGACGCGTGGGTACGACGCGGGGCCTACTTTGGCATGAATGGTCAACTGGACCTGGCGGAACACGATTTCCTGGAGGCCAGCCGAATCGATCCGGAACATGCCGATGCGGTGTTCAACCTGGGATTGATTCGCGAACATCGGGGACAGCTTGAGTCCGCACGCGAGTCGTATCAGGAAGCGTTGCGGCGTGACCCGGCGTTTGCTCGTGCGGCGGACGCGTTGACCCGTTTGAATTCACGCTGATGTCGACCGCTCATTTCGGCGGTGGTGACTCGGCTGCCAGCCGCCTGGCCCGAGCCAACTCCTGCTCGGCACGCGGGTTGGGTGGCTGAAACCGTTTGACGGCACGCTCCAGGAAGAGGACCGCTTCCTGGGGACGATGGTCCAGCAGCAGAAACGCGCCGCGGTTGTAGAGGATTGAGGGATTGTTCGGACTCGCCGAATCCGCTTCGACCAGCAGCTTTTCGGCTCGGACGGGGTCGCTTTCGGCAATCAATGTGGCCAGATTCAGGCGCGCTTCCCAACCACGCGGGTTCTGGGCCATTTCGAGTTCATACTGCCGTAACGCATCTTCACGATGTCCTTGCTGCAGCAGGATCCCCGCCAACGCCGTGCGAGCATTGGGAAAAGCGTCATCTTGTTTCAGCACTTCTTCGAGTTGCTGGCGGGCTTCAAAGTCACGTCCCATTCGCCCCAGGGTGAGCGCCAGGTTGTAGCGTGCCGAGGCGGAGTCCGGGCTGATTCGCAGGGCTTCATCGAGGTGGAACAGGGCCTGATCAAATTGATGCTGTTGCGCTAATGCCGAACCCATGTGGACGTGGGCATCCAGATGGTCCGGCTTGAATTTCAGCACATCGGCATAAAATCCAAGTGCCTGATCCACGTGCCCCTGCAGTTCCAGAGCTTCCCCCAGGAAAAGCCGCGATGCGCTGTGCGTGGGCGATTCGGCGACGATGGAGCGCAGTCGATCAACAGCGCCCTCGATATCGCCCGCCCGGAGCCGATCAAGCCCCTCCTGTGCAGCGACATCGAATCGGAGCATCTCTTTGACGTCAGGAGCACTGCCGGCTTCCGATGCCTCGGGTTCAGTGGTCAGACCTCCCAGGTAGCCCAGGCTTTGCAAGGCGGTTCGTTCACGGGCGGAGAGTTGCACGGCCGGTGCCGTGCGGACGGTCATGCGTTGCTCAAGTTCTGCAAGTTGGCGCATCAGATCCCCGGCCCGTTCACGGTCCGTCGCGAATCGATTCCGAGTTTCACCAGGATCGGATTTCAAGTCGTAGAGTTCCGGCTGACGGGTGCGGATGTACTTCCACCGATCGATGATAATGCTGCGGAGGGGCGACCAGCCGTTCTGCAGGAAGGGATCATCCGTCATTGCGTACGAGACCGAATCCGCAATCGTTTCCCCATGAAGGGCCGGCAAAAGGCTGCGACCACTCAGCTTCGGCGGCAGCGGCAACTTGAGGAATGCCAGAACCGTGGGAAAGACGTCGACCAGCGAGACTGTTGCCTCCACCGCGTGACCCGACTGGATCTTCTGCGGGCACGAAAACAGTAGCGGAACATGTTGCGTTGACTCATACAGCGTATACCCGTGTGTGCGTTCGACGTGCTCCCCCAACCCTTCTCCGTGATCTCCGGCGACGATGATGAGTAAATCCTCAGCACGTCCCGCCGCTTTCAGCCCTGCGAGCAAGCGGGCAATTTGCCGGTCCACCGAGGCGATTTCGGCGTCGTACGGGTGGCCGTGGAATTGTTCCCCGAATTCATCGGCGTGGTCGTCGTACGGGAAATGCGGATCGTAGAAATGAACCCACAGGCAGATCGGTGCTGACTTGGGAGTTTTCAACCATTCCAGGGCGGCATCGACCACCGCTGCTCCGCCCCGTTGACGTTGGAGTGCTTCCGGTGCGTCAGGATTGAGGGCCATCGCGTCGTTGTACGTTTTCCAGCCGCGATTCACGCCGAACCGGGAATCCAGAACGAACGACGAGACAAATGCCGCCGTGTCGTAACCCACGGCCACCAAACGTTCCGGCAACGTGGGAAGCGTCTCCGGCAACCGGCCGCGACCGTTCGTTCGCAATCCATGCTCTGGCGGATACAAACCCGTGAACAGCGACGCGTGAACCGGCAGAGTCAGCGGAGCCGGTGAGGTCGCCGACGCGAACCGGACGCCATTTGCCGCAATCTGATCCAGCGTGGGCGTGTCCGCCCCCCGGTAACCGTAACAACCCAGCCGATCAGCCCGCGTCGTGTCCAGTGTGATGATGAGAATGTTCGTCGTCTGAGGCGGTTTCAATCCCAGGTTGAGACCCACGATGACCGCCATCAATAGGGACAATCCCACCGACGCTACGACAAATTGATTCTGAAGACTCTTCACAGTTTCGTCGCAATCCTTCCCCGAATTTTCGCCTCGACCCCACGTCCAAACGGAAACAGTTCCAGGCCGATGGCACTTACATTGTGAGCCGCACGGCGCTAGCCGCGGGTTCTTCGGGTACG
>JAFEBS010000042.1:9472-119782 GCA_018242525.1 Planctomycetota bacterium
GTGCGGCTCACAATGCAACCCAAAGCGTCAGCGAGGCATCGCGTTAATTCCCGCCCTCCCTCCCTCGCTCACGCTTCGAGTTACATCGAAAAAGTAAGTACCATTGGCCTGACGGCACCCGGCTCACCTGATTCAAAAGTCTTCCCCCCATTTGCGGGCGGTTGTTCAGTCCGTCCTTGCGGCATGCTTCTTGCGGCACAAACCTTGAGTACCGCAATTCGCATACCGGGACGGTGATGATCAAGACGCACTGATTCGTCAGCGGTGCGATCCCAGTTGAGTTCTAAAAGGAGCGTTGAACGTGATTTGGCTACTCACCTACGTCGGTCCAGGTGCGGGAATGACCGTGGTTGGTTCATTCTTCGTGCTGCTGACGGCGGTGGGGTTGCTTGCCTTTTCCTTACTCACCCTTCCCTGCCGCTTATTCCTGATCTGGAGACGCCGGCGGGCGGCGGGTTTGCGGGGCCGTGTTCCCCAGGTGGTGGTCGTTGGCCTTGATGGCTTCGATCCCGATCGCATGCAGCGGTTGTTCGCACTCGGTCGGTTGCCGCATCTGCAACGCTTGGCCGGGGTCGGCACCTGTACCACGTTGCAGACGACCCTGCCCCCGATTTCTCCTGTGGCATGGTCTTCGTTTCAAACCGGGGTGAATCCCGGCAAACACAATATCTTTGATTTCTTGAACCGTGATCTGCGCACGTGCCTGCCGGAACTTTCCTCGGTGCGCACGATCTCTGCAGACGGTCAACCCTGGTGGCGAAGATTCGGGACGCGTGTCCAGATGCTCCGCAAGAGCCAGCCGTTCTGGAGGATTCTCGGCAATTACGGCATCTTCAGCACCGTGTTGCGGGTCCCGATTACCTACCCTCCGGAACCGTTCTTCGGACTGTCGCTCTCTGCCATGTGTACACCGGACCTGCGGGGCACGCAGGGCACGTTTACCATGTTCAGCAGTGACCCGCAGGCCCGCGCCATGGTCACCGGCGGGCTGTGCATTCCGATTGAACGCCGTCCGCGAATTGAGACCTGGTTGCCGGGGCCGGCTGATTCCCGGGGCGGAAGCCACACCGATCTGCGCGCCCGGCTCACGATTCAAATCCATCCCAAAAAGTTCGAGGTATACATTCGCTGTGGCAGCGAGTCTTTTTCACTTGAGCTGGCACAGTCGACGGGCTGGATTCCGGTGACATTTCGTTCGGGACTGTTGAGGCAGGTCGGCGGTTTATGTCAGTTCCGACTGGAATCGTTGACGCCGCACGTCCGGTTGTATGTCTCACCGATTCACCTCGACCCGGAACGACCGGCCATGCCGATCTCGCACCCGCAGGTCTATTCCATCTATCTGGCAAAGCTGCACGGAGCCTTTGCCACGGCGGGACTGGCGGAAGATACCTGGGGACTGAACTCGGGTGCGATCAGTGAGGCAGCGTTTCTGGAGCAGACCTATCGGATTCACGATGAGCGGGAACGGATGCTGATGGATGCTCTGCATCGGATGCGCCGCGGATTGACGGTCTGCGTCTTCGATGGTCCTGATCGCATCCAGCACATGTTCATGCGACATGACGACCCCCACCATCCGGCCAACGCCGGACGAAATGTGACGGAACACGCCGACGTGATCGATGACATGTATGACCGGATGGATGCCCTTGTCGGGCGAGTTGCGGCCGCAATACTGCCCGATGCCACCTTGATGGTCTTGTCCGATCATGGCTTCTGCTCCTTTCGCCGCGGAGCCAATCTCAACGCGTGGCTGATCGCAGAAGGATATCTGACTCGACGGACGGACGTTGCTGCAGGCGACTATCTCTCCGATGTGGATTGGACGCAAACCCGTGCGTATGCGTTCGGATTGAGCGGCATTTACCTGAATCTACAGGGACGCGAATCGCGGGGCATAGTTCCCCCGGAAGACGCGGCCCGGTTGCGTCAGGAGATTGCCGGGAAGCTGCAAATGTGGCGCGATCCACAGGACGGCGGTCGCGTCGTCAGCCGGGCCTACGATGCTCACACGTCCTACAGCGGACCGTACAAGTCGAACGGACCGGATGTCATTGTCGGTTACGAACGGGGGTACCGTGCTGCGTGGGATTGCGCAGTCGGTCGCACGGATGGTGCCGCGCTTCAGGACAACACACGCCTATGGAGTGGTGATCATTGTGTCGATCCCGACCTGGTGCCGGGAGTGTTTCTCTCGAATCGGGTCTTTTCCGCGGGGGCGATGTCGATCATGGATCTGGCCCCGACGATTCTCTGCCTCTTCGGCATCAAGCCTCCGGAGTATATGGATGGCATTGCACGTGAACTAATACCGGCGACGCAGACACCATGCGTGACGGAGCCCGAACGGACAATGGCGGAGTCGCTGGCATGAACGCCGAAGCTGGAAGAACTTGCCGGCAAATGCCGCGGCGGACATTTTTGAAAGCCGCGACCGGCGCACTGCTGGCTGCGGGGTGTGCGAAGCCGCCGGCACCATCAGCTGCCAGCGGCGTCCAGCGGATGATTGTGCTCGGCATCGACGGCATGGACCCGCAACTCATGCGGAGATTCATCGACGAAGGTCGCTTGCCGAATTGCCAGCGATTGATCGAACGCGGTAGTTTTCTGCCGCTCGGAACGAGTTGCCCACCTCAAAGTCCGGTCGCGTGGTCGAACTTTGTGTCCGGTTGTAATCCCGGCGGTCACGGCATTTTCGATTTCATCGCCCGTGATCCACTGACGATGCAGCCCTATCATTCGGTCTCGCGGTTGACCGGCACTTCCAGCGCGATGCCCCTCGGCAACTGGCGGATTCCACTGGGGGCCGCTGCTCCGCAGAACCTCCGTCGCGGCGTGACGTTCTGGGAGGAATTGGAACTCCACGGTGTGGATTGTACCGTGCTGCGCGTCCCGGCGAATTTTCCACCGACAAAGACCGATGCGGTCACGTTGTCTGGGATGGGAACCCCCGATCTGCAGGGGAACTACGGCACGTTTACTTACTTCACGGACGATCCCAAACACCGCTCGCGCGAAGTTTCGGGCGGTCGCATTGAGAAAGTCGTCTTGGACCAGCATCACGTCCGTTGCCAGATTCGTGGACCGGCAAACGAGTTCCTGGCCGACAATCCGTCGGTGGAAGTGACGCTGGAAGTCGACCGAGACCCCGTGTCGCGCGTGGCCAGGCTTGTTGTGCAGAACACGACGCTGGTGCTCGCCGAGGGCGAATGGAGCGACTGGATTGTCGTTCGGTTCTCATTGATGCCCTATGCGGTGGAAGTCAGCGGAATCTGTCGGGTGCTGCTCAAAGGTGTGCATGAACCGTTCGGCCTGTACGTTTCGTCAGTCAACATCAATCCCGCGGAACCGTCCGCACAAATCTCGACGCCGCCCGACTATGCCCGGCAGTTGGTCCGCGAGATTGGATATTTCTACACGCAGGGAATGGTAGAAGACACGCACGCCCTGTCGGCTGGAGTCTTGACCGCCGCCGAGTATCGCCAGCAGGCTCTGTTTGTTCACGACGAGCGGTTGCGGTTTTACCAGCACGAACTGCAACGATTTCAACAGGGCTTTCTGTTCTACTACTTCTCAACGCTCGATCTCAGTTCGCACATGTTCTGGCGCGCGCTGGATCCCGGGCATCCGCAATTCACCGCCGAACTGGCGCAGGCGCACGGCGATTTTATCGGGTCGTTGTACGAACGTGTCGATCAGGCGATCGGTGAAACGCTGGCCACACTCGACGAGCAGTCGTGGCTGATGGTGGTGTCGGATCACGGCTTCACGTCGTTCCGGCGGCAGTTCAACCTGAATTCCTGGTTGCTTGACCACGGATACCTGCAAACGACGGGGCCGGCGCAACGTGCCGCAGTCCTGACTGGATTTCCGGATGTCGACTGGTCGCGCACGCGGGCCTATGGACTGGGGATCAACGGCTTGTATGTCAATCGCAAGGGGCGGGAAGTCTACGGGACAGTGGGCTCCGGCGACGCGGACCGATTGATTCAGGAACTGGTGTCGGGACTCGAAGCCGTCCGCGATCCGGAAACCGGAGAACGGGTGATCGAGCGCGTGTTTGTCGCCCGCGACGTGTATTCGGGGCCATACGCCGAAGCTGGACCGGACTTGATTGTGGGCTACCGACCGAACTATCGGGCCTCATGGGATACCGTCCTTGGGGGAATCCCACGACAACATGTTGTCGACAATCGCGATCCCTGGAGCGGTGACCATTGCGTGGCTCCAATGTTTGTCCCGGGGGTCTTGCTGAGCAGTCGGCCGCTGCGTTCCTCAGCCGCGAAATTGGAGGACTTGGCTCCGACGATTCTCCGTGGCTTTGGCGTTTCAATTCCGGATGAAATGACTGGTACCCCGCTGATTTGAGAACTTTCCACCCTGCATCGAGTTCCTGCCATGTTCGGCCCCAAGCTGAAACTTACTCGTGACCTGTACGAACGGCTGCAGCGTGCCGCCGCCAAATCCGGGTACTCTTCCGTGGAAGAACTGGCACAGCATGTGCTTGAAAAGGCCGTCGCTGACATCGAAGTGGCACAATCGGAAAAGGACATTCGCAACCGCTTACAGGGATTGGGGTATCTCGAATCGTCATGAGCTCGATGAATCGCGCGTTGCAACTTCTGGAAGATTGGCTGTTCGGTGCGTTGGCATTCGGGTCGATCTGGCTCGCGCTGATTCTCGCCGCAGCGCTCGTCAGCAGCCTGCTGGTGGGCGTCGTCCTGATTTGCGGCCGGCCGCAGGCGGTCCGAGCGTCCCGGAATCGCTTCCAGGCACGGACACTGGAGTTGTTACTCTTCCGTCATGACGTCCGTGTCCTCTGCACCGCGTGCGGTCGGATCCTGGCTGCGAATGCGGTGTACATCAGTCAGTTGTTCTGGCCGGCGCTAGTCAGTGCACTGCCGCTGACCGTCCTGTGGATGCACGCGCTGGCCTGGTTCGAACATCGACCTGCCGGGCAAGGTCATCTGACGGTTCTGGAACTGCAACTCGCGGATGAGTTCCCCGTGCTGAGCACTCCGGTCGAAGTTGTCCGCGCCGAAGGATTTGACAACATTGTGGGGCCAGTCAGAATCCCGGCCTGTAACCAACTCTGCTTCCGCCTGACCACCGCCAATGTGAACAATGCCGAAATCACCCTACGCGTAGGAACGGAAGAGTATCGTCAACTGGTTCCCATTGATGAACGTCTGGTCCGTCTGTCACCAGTCATCGAACGCGATCGTCCGTGGCTGCAGTTGATGCACCCAGCCGACAGGCCATTGAGTGTCACAGGACCGGTCGTTCGGATTGTCACGCACTACCCGAAGCGCACCGTCTTCGTTGGTCAGTGGGAATGCAGTGCTTCCTTTGTCGGCATCGTCCTGACAGGCGCGTTGAGCCTGCTTGGAGCACGCATGCTCGGGCTAAGCCTCTTTTAATTGAGATCTTCGATGGTTGTCATTGTGTCCGGTCTTCCCAGATCCGGAACGTCCCTGATGATGCAGATGCTCGACGCGGGTGGCTATCCGATCCTGTGCGACGATCGCCGCGTCGCCGACGAAAGCAATCCGCGAGGATATCTTGAATATGCCAAAGTCCGTAGTATCGAACGCGATACTTCGTGGATGACGGAAGCAGAAGGACGGGCCGTGAAGGTCGTGTCGCCATTACTGTCCGCGCTGCCACCGCAGTTTGAATACCGAATCCTGTTCCTGCGTCGTTCACTCGATGAAGTCCAGCAGTCGCAAGTCGCGATGCTGCGTCGGCGATCTGCCACGGCCCCCGTTGACGAGGGAGATCTGCGGGCCGATTTTGATCGTCACCTGAAACATCTTGATGCCTGGTTGCCGCGGCAAGCCAATATGTCGGTCCTCAATTGCAATTATGCAGACCTGATTCAGTCACCTCGAGAGCAGGCGACGGCGATTGCACGCTTTCTGAAGGCACCACTGCGAATGGAAGCGATGTTGGCGGTCGTCGATCCGACTCTCTATCGGCAGCGAACTCCATGAGACATCTGCACGCCTCGATTGGATTGTTCACCCTCTGCAGCCTGGTGGGAAGCGTGCTGGTGGTTGGATGCGGGCGAAGCCCCGCCCCGGGTGTTTCGACGTTGCCACAGCACGCTGCAACACCGATTCCCATTCGCGACTCGGAACGGTACATCGGTGCGTCCCGGTGTGCCGAGTGTCATCCCGCGGCACATGCCAGCTTTTCCAAGACGGGCCACAGCCGCGCGCTCGCGGAAATTGATCTCGCGATGGAGCCACCCGACGGTGAATTCACGGACCCGCAGACACAGCGTCGCTATCGCGTTTACCGGCAGGATGGAAAACTGCACCATGCAGAATCGATTCAAACCGCGGCGGACGAAACGATCCTCCTGGAAGATCAGCCGGTGCGCTATGTCATCGGATCCGGCCGATACTCTCGCAGCTACCTTGTCGAACGGGATGAATGCCTGTTCGAATCGCCTGTGACGTGGTATTCCGCAGCTTCGCAGTGGGGGTTGTCGCCGGGTTACGATCAGGTGAATGCCGGGTTTCAACGACCGGTGGAACTCCGATGTCTGGTCTGTCACGCCGGTCGGATTGAAGCGCAGGATCGCAGTCCGCAGCGCGTGACATTTCACGCCCTCTCGATCGATTGCGAACGGTGCCACGGCCCGGGCGGAGCGCACGCCGAAAAATGGTCAAAGGAGCCTCGCCCCTCCTCGCCCGACCTGAGTGAACATGATTCGACGATCACGAATCCGGCCGCACTGGATCGGTCACGAAGTGAAGACATCTGTGCGCAGTGTCATTTGCACAGTGCCGCCACAGTGGAACTGCGCGGTCGCAATGTGCTGGAGTTTCGTCCCGGTGAGCCGCTGTCGAATTACTTGTCGCACTTCGCGAAACAGCAGACGAAGCAGCAAATGGAGGTCGTCGGGCATGTGGAGCAGTTGCGAAGCAGCCGTTGTTACCAGTCTGATTCGTCGCTGACCTGCCTGACATGTCACCAGTTGCACACGGAAGCGGATGCCGTGTCGAAGCGGCAGGCATATCGAGACAGTTGCCTGAAATGTCACTCTGAGGCCGGATGCAAACTTCCTGTTGAGACGCGCCAGCGAGCGGAACCCGAGGACGATTGCCTGGCCTGCCACATGCCTCGAGCGCCGACAGAAATTCCGCACTTTGCCTTCACGCATCACCGCATCGGGATTCACAAGGCCGGATCGCCAACTGCCCAAACGGCACTGGCGAGACTTCCGCTGGTGGTCTTGTCCGAGTCACCTCAGCTGCACGAATTGGATCGACTCCGCAATCTCGGCCTGGCGTACCTTCAGCTTTCCGATGCACCGGGGGAAAGTACTCGCGCGATGGCGCATCGCCAGCTCGCTCACAAATTGTTAAACGAGGCCTGCAGCCAGGGCTTAAAAGACGCTGAAGTGGAAGCGGCACTCGCGCGACTGAATTGGGGCGGCACAGCGGAATCATCGGCGGCAGCGTTACGTCACGCGGCGGCGGCGCTGGACGATCCGCGCCTGTCCCCCGAAGGGTATGCCACGGCCTGCTATATCCTCGGCACAACGTACTACTCTCGAAATGCACCGGAGATGGCGTCACCGTGGATTGAACGCGCGCTTAAAGTGAGGCCGACAGCAGACCTGTGGATGATGTTCAGCGATTGTCTGCTCGCAAAGGGGGATACTGGCGGTGCCGTCGCTGCCGCGGAACGAGCGACCCGTGCCGCTCCAGATCGTCCCCGGTATCTGGAGCAGTTTCTCGAATTGCGCCGCAGAGGCGATCCGGCGTCCGTGACTCCCACTGATGATCGGCGACTGCAGGCACTCTGGAAATATCGCCGCCAGCTGGATTCGAATTCAGGTTCCACTCAGGTTCGGAAATAAGAATGCCAATGGTTTCGCCAAGACTGCGCGCTATTCTCGCGGAAGCGGCATGCACTTTCATTGAGCAGATGCTGCGGAGTCCTTCGTTTTATGGCAAATCCAGCCGAAAGCAACTTCCTGAGAAACGGAACACCAATTGCGTTGTGATTCCACACTGCGGCCTGCATGACGAGCCGAACTGTCGCTCTGACGTTCCCATGACACCGCATTCGCAGTTTTTCACAGTTGTGTGCGATGGTTTGTCATTCCCCTCGTTGGAAAAGGAACTCGAATGCTACCTGTTCGGAGTCGTCGTACTGCCTTTACTTTGATTGAATTGCTGGTTGTGATCGCGATTATCGCAGTCTTGATCGCGTTGCTGCTTCCCGCAGTCCAGCAAGCTCGCGAAGCGGCCCGCCGGACGCAGTGCCGGAACAATCTCAAGCAGCTGGGTTTGGCTCTGCACAATTACCACGACTCGTTCGGCGTCCTGCCACCCGGTGCCATCAATCCGGGGGTGGATGCCAAGGCGTCGCTGCCTTACACGTCGGACTGCGCCAATCAATGCCGCAACGCCCCGTGGACCCTGATGATCCTGCCACAAATTGATCAAGCGCCGTTGTACAACGCGATCAATTTCTCGCTTCCGATGGGCAAGGCTCAGCGAAGCGGAACCGGCCCGTCAACCGACCAGGGAGCTCTGTTTGCAAACGTCAAGCTGGCGGCCTTCGCCTGTCCATCGGACGTCACGTACTTCGATCCGTTCCAGCAGGGTGGACAAGCCCACTATGCGATTACCAATGGTCGTCGCTCCAGTTACTGGTTCCCGGCCCTCACCATCATGGAGAGTCTCGGATTCTACAAGTCGGAAACGTATAACACGCGGGGCATGTTCGGTATCAACGCCGGCTGTACGCTCAGCGATGTTAAGGATGGTACGAGCAATACGATGATGTTGTCTGAGACTCCGTTCCGAAAGAATGCCACCGTCTACGGCCCGTACTGGACTGCATGGAACTATACGACCGGTGTCACGTTCGGACAGCAGATCAACTCCCGCGTCGCCTGCGGCGGCGGCTCAAATGGTTGTCCGTACGCCTGGGGCGGGGGCAGTGCTCACACGGGTGGAATGCACATGCTGAAGGCCGACGGGGCGGTGGCGTTCGTCTCCGAAAACATTGCGTTCTCGATCGTGCAGGGACTGGTCACGATCACGGGCGGCGAGCTTCTCGGCGAATTCTAGACGCCGGTGAACTCAGCCAATCCGTTGGCAGCAGGCCGCGACTGGCTCAATGGTTGTTAACGTTCCCACTCCTGTGTTCAGGCCAATGAGCTTGTTCACACGCCGTGATTCACGAGCACATATTTTCGAGTTCATTTTCTGGAACAAATGAAATGAAAGACATGTTTCTGTCACGGTCCACACAGTGGCTGTGTGTGGTACCGTTTGGATTGCTGATGATGACCGGTTGTGGTTCAAGCGACTTCAAACCGAAACTTGCAGCGGTCAAGGGAGTCGTCACCATGAACGACAAGCCGCTGCCGGCGGTGACTGTGACGTTCGAGCCGCAGTTGGCGGGATCCGACACAAACGGGATGATCGGCGGAGCGTCGACGGGTGTGACCGATGCCGAAGGCAAATATGAACTGGTCTATAACGACGGCCGGACCAAAGGTGCCGTTGTTGGCGAGCACCTTGTCCGGATCGTTTCCGCCAGCGGCGGTGGCCCGGCGGGCGGTGCTGGCGCAGTGGCCGAAGTGCCAATCCCCCCGGATTACAACACCAGTTCAAACATGAAGGTAAAGGTGGATCCCACTGGTAACACGCACGACTTCAAAATCGTGGCTGAGATGACACAGTGATCGGGCGGATGTAGGACGGGCAATCCTGCCCGTCTTGTCTTTGCCTTTTTGCTGACATACTTCGCGTCATCGTTGCTCGTCTCGCTCGTTTCGTCGGGCAGGATTGCCCGACCTACATCCTCTTCCGATCGTTTCACGATTGTGCCAATCCGAGCGAGCGTCTACTGTCAGTCCATGACCGACAACGTCCTTCACCCCGCGCAGGCCTCCGCCGAACAATTGCAACGCGATTGTGAAGTGCGGCATTCGCGCCGGCGCGGACCTGGCGGGCAGCATCGCAACAAGACCGAATCCGCCGTGGAACTGAAACACATCCCGTCGGGCGTGGAGAGCGAGGCGACCGAACGACGCAGTCAGTTCGACAATCTGCGAGTGGCACTCAAGCGGTTGCGGGTGAACCTGGCGCTGCGGATTCGCACGACGGAACTGGCCGACGCGGCCCCCACGGAACTGTGGCAGTCACGGTGTCACGGCGAGCGGATCGGCTGCAACCACGACCACGACGATTTTGCGCCGCTGCTGGCCGAGGCTCTTGATGTTCTTGTCGCTCACAACGGACATGTCCCGGGAGCCGCCTTGCAACTGCAGATCACGGCATCCCAGTTAATCTAGTTCCTGAAGCTCGAACCTCGAGCATTCCAGCAGCTCAATGAACAGCGTCGCATCCGTGGCCTCCGTCCGCTCGAATGACGGGGTGTTGGGCAGTGAAGGAGTTCAGTCACAGTCGCCGGTCAGGGGTACACGCCGTTTCAATCTGCGATGCGTCAGGCGATAATGTCGTGCATCACATGTCCATGAACATCGGTCAGGCGGAAGTCGCGGCCGCCGTAGCGGTAGGTCAAGTCTTCGTGATTGACTCCCAACTGGTGCAGAACCGTGGCCCACATGTCGTAGATCGTGACCTTGCTTTCGATCGCATAGTAGCCCAGGTCGTCGGTGGCTCCGTAGATCGTGCCCCCTTTGATTCCCCCTCCGGCCAGCCAGACGCTGAACCCATAGGGATTGTGATCCCGGCCATCGCTCCCTTGTGAAAACGGGGTCCGACCGAATTCACCCGACCAGACGATCAGGGTTTCGTCCAGCAACCCGCGACTTTTCAGGTCCTTGATCAAGGCCGCAATCGGTTGATCGACCTGAAACGCCATCGCTCCGTGCCCCTCTTTCAAGGCCCCATGCTGATCCCAGGGATTCGGGGCGCCACCCGCGCCGATGTTCTTGGTCAGGCAACTCAATTCAATGAACCGCACTCCCCGTTCCACCATTCGCCGGGCCAGCAGGCATTGCCGGGCGTAGGCCGATTTCTCGGCGTCGCTGGAATTCAGGCCGTACATTTCGTGAGTCTCCTTCGATTCACCCGAAATGTCGCAGAGGTCGGGAACAACCGACTGCATCCGAAACGCGGTTTCATAGTTCTGGATGGCAGCTTCGATCTGGGCATCGGCCGCGGTATCGGCCAGGAACGGCTGATCGAACTGGCGGACGAAGTCGAGTCGTCTCTGTTGCACGGATCGAGGATCGTGAGGCCGAATGTTGCGGATCGCTTCGCGCTGGTCGGCCTTCAGAATTGAACCCTGGTGCTGTCCGGGCAGGAAACCGTTGCTGAACAGGCTGACGCCGCCGTGCGGAGCGACCGCGCTGCCACTCTGCAGCACCACGTATCCGGGCAAATCGCGATTTTCAGTCCCCAGACCATAGGCGGCCCACGCCCCGGCACTCGGATACCCCATCGTCGGGAATCCAGTGTGTATGAAGAAGTTGGCTTGAGCATGCTCATTCAGGGGTGACGTCATCGATCGTACGATCGCCAGTTCATCCACAACCTCCGCAATCTGGGGGAACATGCTGCTGACGGGAATGCCACTCTGGCCGGACGGAGTGAACGTGAACGGGCTCCCCATGATGTTCCCGTTATTGTTGAACATCGTGCGTTCGACCTTCACCGGCATCGGCTTCCCGTGATCACGCTGCAGTCGGGGCTTCGGGTCAAACGAATCGACGTGCGAGACTCCGCCCGACATGAAGCAGAAGATCACATGTTTCGCCTTCGGCAGGTGATGTGTCTTCGGCAGCGCGGCTCCCGGGGGAAGTGTGACGGTGGCCGAGTACGCGCGATTCCCGATCAACCCCGCGAGTGCGACGGCACCGAAGCCCGTGGAACACGATTGCAGCAGGCGACGGCGTGAGAGCGAATGTGATCGATTCAAATGGTCCATCGGGATCCCTGCCTTACTTCACGTAAATGAACTCTTGGAAGGTAAACATCGCATGGGCCAGTTCAGTCCAGACCGATTTGTCGTTGAACGAATCTGGAACGGGGCCGAGAGCTTCAAGTTCTGTCTGCAACTCGCGAATCCGTTTCCGGGATTGTTCGACCTGCTCGCGATCGGCCGCGTCGAGCGCCGCCAGGACCTGGGCTTCGGAAACAAAGTACGGGGCCGATTGTGAGGTTGCCTGGATCTCATCGGCCGACAGAGCCCGGTCATACAGTTGGGCCCGCAGGATCTTCCCGGCCAGCATCCGGTTGCCTCCCGCAGGAAGATGCCGGATGCCGAACCCGACGACGGCATTTCCCGCGACGTATTCCACAGGCCCGTTGCTCTTGTAAGGCTTGCCATACGGTTGCCCATCGCGATAGCCGACGATGGTTCCATCTGCGTGGTAGGCAATCGCGACATGGACCGCTCGACCGACCGCATCCTGTTCCTGAGGTGCGTTGAACGATTGAGTTCGTACAAATCCGTTGCTGCCCGCCATCCATTGCCGCGGATTCTGTTCGCCGAAAACGATGGCATCAAACACGACACCGTCGGGTGTTTGAATCGTGATGACTCCGCCGCCACGCTGGTCCAGGTTGTCCAGTTGAACCCACGCTTCCAGTGTCTTCGCCTTGAGGGATTGCTTCAACGGTGCGGTGATGACGTGACCGTCCTGTTTCACGACAAGTGCACCGCCGTCGAGTTTGGCGCCAGACCGAGCCTCACCGTGTGCGGGTCCGGCGATGTCCTGCAAATCGGTTTCAAATTCCCAGCGACCGATGGGCTTGGGGACCACCTGTTCACTCGCTGCGGTCCGAGACCTGGTTTGCTCCAACAGTCGAGTCCGGACTGGTTCGAGCCGTTTCTGAACAGTTGTCTGTTGTTCGTCGACTTGTTTTCGCAGCAGGGCCACCTGATTTACCAGTTCCCCATGCCGTGCTTTTATCTCGGCCAGGAACGTGGTGAAACGATGAACCTCGTCCGGTTCCGCTGGTCGGCCCAGCGCGGTGAGGAACATGGACTGGATGCGGGCCGTATCAGACGGGGATCGGGGATCCGCGAGCAACCGGGTGGCCCAGTTGGCGGCCAGGCTGGCGACGCGCTCGTCGTTCATCAGCGTCAGTGACTGGGCCGGAACGTTCGTCACGTCGCGTCGTCCGACTGCACTGAATGGTTCGGGGAAATCAAACGCACGTAAGAATGGGTCGAGGGCATTCCGGGTGACTCGCACATAGACGCCGCGCCGGTTCGAATTGCCGTCCGTCGGGCCGCCGTACATGTCGGGGCTGAGGCTTCCCGAAACAGACAGCAACAGATCACGAATGGTTTCCGCTTCCATGCGGCGGACCATCGCATGCGACAGCAGTCGGTTGTCGGCATCCCGCTGAAGGGATTGGGGGGACGGACGCGAACTCATTTGCCACGTCTTTGAGAGAACAATGTCGCGGATCGCCGACTTGATGGACCAGCCCTGTTCTTCAAACCGCAGGGCCAGATAATCGAGCAATTCCGGATGCGTCGGCTCCGATCCGAGTCGACCAAAGTTGTCGGGGGTCTGGACGATCCCCCGGCCAAACAGGTGGTGCCAGATGCGATTCACGATCACGCGTCGGGTCAGCGGGTTATCTGGACGGAGCATGTCCTCCGCGAGTTGACGCCGGCCGCTGATCGGTGTGTCGTACGGAGTGGCATCGATGGCTTCCAGGAATCGACGCGGGACGATCGGCCCCGGTTGCTTATGGTTGCCGCGTTCAAACAACGCCTGATCGCGACCGACGGTTTCTTCCAGTCCCGGCACGCGTGTTGGCACCACGACTTCGTCTTCCAGCCGACGATACTCGTTGATCAACGGTCTGGCCGTGACCAGTCCCTCAAGCGTGTTGGTGAGCACCCCCTGTTTGAGGCAGGCATCCAACAGGCTTGCCTGGGCATCGGTGGCGGAATCGGCACGCCAGGCCGCGACCGCTGCCGCCACCGCCTGAGAGTATCGATCCGCCAGATCCTCGATCGATTGCGGTGGCGTGCCGGCGGCCAGATCAAACACGGGATCCAGGGATTCGCGCGGGGCCGCCGGGGGACCAGGATCTCCCTTGCGGACGATAACCACCTCGCGAATGCCAAACCAGGCACGGGGATCTCCCTTGACCATCAGCGGAGCGTCGCGGCCGTGTGTCAGTTCGACGTGGATTTCGTCGCCGTTCCAGTAGGTCAGATCGAACATTCGCCACTGCCAGTCATTGGCGAGCGTGGCGACGGGAAACACCGTCCCGTCGCGGGGATAGTCGTCCACGACATACCGGGCCATGGCCCCGCCGTCACCGATCACACGAACCCACAGGTTGTAGTTGTCGTCCAATCGAATCTTTCCCGACGACAAGCGGGCCGCGTGCCTGGTCGACAGACTGTGCGAATAGACGCCACCGGGATAGATCCCGGCAAGCGCGTCGCCTCCTGATGTGGCGATCGAAAAGCCACCCGGTCGCTGTGGTTTGTCCGGCAGACCGTTGCCTGTACGAAACCATGTTGCATACGTGGCGTCGTCCGTCAGCGACCAGCGTTTCCAGAAATCTCGTTTGGCGTGTTCGTCCCGCTGCAGTCGATCTGACTTCCAGGCGGTCAGTTGTCGTTGCCACGCGTCCGAGAAGGAAACGCCTTTGTTCATTTCCTGCCGCACGACAAACAGCGGATTCAGGATCAGGTTGGGCTTGTCGGCTGACTTGGAAGGCCCGTCGGCGCTCAGCAGCGAGACTTTGAGATTCGCTTGTGATTCCTGCCAGGCCTCGGCAATCGCCGCCCGAATCTGAGGCTTCAACAGCGTCAGTTTGTCGCGGTTCGTGTCCAGCCGCGCGGCCTGGTCAATGGGAGTGCGACCGGGTCGGCAGGAGCCCAGGATTCCGAACAGGGCGTAATAATCCTTCTGGCTGATCGGATCGAATTTGTGATCGTGGCACCGGGCACACGATACGGTCATGCCGAGAAACGCCTTGGTAAAGGTGTTGATCGCGTCATCGGTGAAGCGGACCTTTTCATCCAGCGCGTCGGTCGGGGCAAACCCGTGAAAGACCATCCGCCAATGCGCGGGGCCGATCATCGATTCGTTGATCCCGAGTGCCTCGTTGAGCCGGGGGTGTTCGAGCAGGTCGCCAGCGATGACTTCGCGCAGCAACTGATTGAACGGGACGTCTGCGTTCAGGGCGCGGATCAGGTAGTCTCTATACAGCCAGCCATTGTCGATTGCCGGATCCCCTTCGGACCCGTGGGAATCGGCGTAGCGTGTCCAGTCCATCCAATGTCGAGCCCATCGTTCACCAAACCGGGGGCTGGCCAGCAGATGATCGACCAATTGCCGGTCACCTCCCGGCAATTGCAATCTGGCGGACCAGGTCTGGACATCTTCGGCCGAGGGGGGCAGTCCGATCAGGACGACGAACAACCGTCGGACAAGCGTCCGAGCATCTGCGGGGGGATTTGGTTCCAATCCCTGCTGTTCCAGCCTGGCGAGCACAAATTGATCGATCGGGTGAGCGGACCAGTCCTGGTGTTGAACCTTGGGCAACGGTTGCGGTCGAATCGGTTGGAAACTCCACCATTTCTTGCGCTTTTCGCGAACGGTTTCCCAGGACGTGGCCCTGGTCAGCTCTTCGGCCGTGGGTGGTTTGTCGCGCGGATCGGGTGCTCCCATGGCAATCCAGCGTTCGAAGTCGGCGATCACCTGGGCATCCAGCTTGGCTCCTCCCTGCGGCATCTTGATCTGTTCGATCTCGTGCCGCAGGATCGCCAGCAACCGGCTTTCCGCGGGTTTGCCAGGAACAATGATCACGCCCCCATCGCCCCCCTTGATCAGAGCGGACCGCTGGTCGACGGCCAGTCCCCCTTCCGCCGACTTGGCGGTGTTGTGGCACTCGTAGCACTGGTCGATCAAGACTGGACGAATTCGTGATTCAAAGAATTCGAGTTGGGCGGCCGTCGGCTCGGCGGCACCGATCGACAACGGTGCGACCAGTGCGATTACCAGGAGTAGTACGGCTGGCCCCGGAGACCACGGCACCCAACCGGAATCAGGCCGCGTCTTGGTCTGTTTGTCGTTCATCGGTTCGGCCCCAACGGTGTGGTGAAATCTCAAGTTGTCACTTAGTGGCGATTGAACTCATCCGACGCCTGCTTCGCGCCATCCTGCAGAATCTGACCGATCGTGGCGAAGTCGGCTTCGGGAATTCGATGGGCCGGCCCGGTGATCGTGATGGCTCCGACGGGAAACAGGTGACGATCCAGGATCGGAGCGGCGACACAGTGCACCCCCACCAACCCTTCCGCACGGTCCACGGCATACCCGCGTTCCCGCACCTGCTCGACCTCCGTGCGAAATGCCCGTTTTGTTGTGATCGTCGTTTCCGTAAACCGCTTGAACTGAATGCGATTGATCGTGTCGTCCTGTTGTTCGGGCGGCAGGAAGGCAATCAGGACCTTTCCCGGCGCACAACTGTAACATGGGCAGCGAGCCCCCAGGTCGGCCGAGTATTTGAAGGGGTGTACGGACAGCATCTGGTCCAGGACGACCATCTCGGTGCCGACCAGGCAACAGAGTTGAGTGGTCTCACCCGTGGCCTGACGGATTTTCCGCATCGCGGCAATCGAGCATTCCGAGAGCCCTCGTGCGGGCATACTGGGTTGCCCCAGCATCAGCAGCCGATTGGTCAGGAAGTACCGCTTGGTTCCCTCTTCGCGGGACAGGTAACCGAGTTCGACCAGGGTCCGGGAAATCCGCAGGACGGACGCCCCCGGCAACCCCAGTTCTTCGGTGATGTCCCGCAGCGTCGCCCCGGCAGGCCGACTGGCCAGCATTTGCAGGACCGCCAGCCCCCGTTGCAGGCTGGTCACTTCCGAACGGGCCAGAGTCGGTGCGGGATTCATCTGCTCGCCTTCCCAGAGATTTCACGGGCGGAATCGATTTCACCATTGAAATGCCCCTCGCCAGCAATGTCAAGCGTTGTCCCTCCTGGACTGGCCCGGTCTCACGTTGATTGTCAATGGTGTCGTTTCTGGGTAACGTCGATTCGCCACTTCTCTTGCGAATCCACGGGTAGTCCAATGAACGAATCCACGAGCGTGACGCGTCGAGACTTTCTGGTGACCGCAGGGGCAGGCCTGAC
This sequence comes from Planctomycetota bacterium, assembly GCA_018242525.1. Taxonomy (GTDB): domain Bacteria; phylum Planctomycetota; class Planctomycetia; order Planctomycetales; family Planctomycetaceae; genus Schlesneria. The sequence goes on from JAFEBS010000042.1 coordinate 26,596, forward strand.
GACTGCGGTTCTACTCCGTCCAATCTCCGCGGCGGCGGCAGAGGCCAAACCGCCCGCAACTTTTGTCCCGGTCAAAATTCCCGACTGGGTTCGATCGGTCACCCGGATGGCATTCGTCACGCCCGGCGAAATCGACCACGCGGCGGAACTGGGCGTTCAGGTCTGTCATGGAAACGCGGTCTGGCCGTATTTCCCGCTGCGTCGTGATGGTGGCGGATTGTCGCCCGCCGACCGGAAACTGATGAAAGAGATCGTCGAGCGATGTCATCGGCAGGGGATGAAGTACTGCCTGGGATTGCCTCCGTTTCCGTCCGTCGCCTGTGTGAAAGCTCATCCGGAATGGCGGACTCGACCGGATTTGACGGACGCTTCACTGAAAGTGGAACCGCTCGAAGACAATCTGGGAACCCGGTTGGGCTGCAACAACGGTCCGTGGGGAGACTACCTGATCGACGTCTGTGTGGAACTGGTCGAAGACTTCGGGATCGATGGCTATTCCTTCGATGGAAACTACCATCCTTCGATCTGTTATTGTGCGGCGTGCCAGGCCAGTTACCAACAGGATCGTGGTCAACCGCTTCCATCCCGAGTGAACCTGGATGATATTCCATACCGCGAATATCTCGCCTGGCGTGGCGAACGGTTGGAGCAACATTACTCCCGTCTGCAGCAACGGCTCAAGGCTCAGAATCCTGACGCCGTGGTGATGTCGTGGACGGTGAATGCCGGACGGTATGGACACTATCTGCATTCCCCGCGTGCGATGCCGACGCGGATGAATCAACTGTTTGACCTGCCGATGCAGGAATGGTGGCTGGACGAAACGAATTTCGGGGCCAGTGTCGCTCCCGCATTCGGTGCTGCGTATTCACGTGCCGTCGCGGGTGACCGCCCTGCGGCTTCCGAAGCCTACCTGATGTCACGCGGCAATCCGTACGGAACAGACAGTTTTCCAAAGCACGAACGGATCACCCGCTCGCTGCTCGGGTTGACCAATGGCAGCGTCAGTGCGGAATCGCTCGGCTGGCCCGGGCATCAAGCCTCGATCCAATCGGTCTTCGACGAAATCAAGCTGCGGGAAAAGTCGATCATCGGCGCATCGCCGCTGCCGTGGGCGGCCATGCTGGTCAGCGAGCAGACCCGGCAATTCTATGCCTATCGAGACATCGCGGATCGGTTCCTCCCGCACGTGTTCGGGACGTTTCGCGTGGCGATAGAAGAGCATTTTCCACTGACATTGATCAATGATTGGGACATCGCCGATTCCACAGGTGCCGCGGCACTGACGAATTTCAAAGTGCTGATCCTGCCCGCGGCCGCAGCATTGTCGGATCAACAAGTCATGGCGATTCGCGAATTCGTCCGCGCGGGGGGCGGACTGGTCGCTACGGGCGAATCGTCACTGTGCGACGAACTGGGCCGACCACGCCCGGATTTCGCGCTGGCGGATCTGTTCGGAGTTTCCTATCGCGGGCGACCCGCCGCTCCGAACCAACGTGAGACTCTGGATGCCAATTTCGCGATTACCGTTGACGAAGCCTATTGGCGACAGCGAGTCGGAGCCGCCACACTCACCTGGACCGATTCCTCCGTCTGGGACGATCCGACATTGAAGGAACTCGTCCCCTCGCGCTCCGCCACGTTCAAGGGGCCGCAAGTCCTGGTGACAGAGCCTCAGGATAGCGAAGTGATTGCCCGCATGGTTCCTGCCGGTTCCACGCAGCCCGCCATCCCGGCAGTGATCGCCCGGACATTTGGAGCCGGACGCGTGGCGTACCTGCCCGCGGGGCTGGACGCCGCGATGTGGAGTTATTCGTACCCCTATCAACGGCGAATGCTGACCCGATTGATCCAATGGGCAGCGGGTGATGGTGCCTTTCCCATCCGGATCGAAGCCCCGAAATGCGTGCAGACGACGTTCTGGTCCAGGCGGGGCCCAAGCGGCACGCAAACCATCATTCATTTCTTTAACGGCCTGAACACGACCGCCAACCACGGGCTACCCGCCGTCGATGTGCCGCTCCGCGAAGAAACCGTGCCAATCCATGGAATAAAAGTTCATCTCGGCAAGGGTCCGAACCGGCAACTGTTCGTGGAACCCGGGCACCAGGTTCCGAAGATGGTTGACGACGACGGACGGGTGATAGAGTTGCTTCCGTTGGAAATTCATCAGATGCTGATACTCGATTAAATCGCGTTGCATGAACCTGGAACACTAGCCCGACGCGCGAGCGAGGGATTCGTCGCTGCGTGTTCATTTCGATCATCCCTCGCTGGCACGTCCGCCAAACCTCGGAGAGACACCCATGCCCGTCCTGAGATCCCTGTTCCTGGTTCTGTGTTGCGGTGCTGGCCTGCAGGCTCAGCAGGCCGAAGTCCCCTATGGCGATGCGGTGATTGAATCGCACCTGACAATCGAAGCGGCCAAGCTCAGTGAACACGTTCTGGAAGGAGCGGATACCAGGCAGGAGTGGGAGGCCGGACGCCCCGAACTGAAGCGGGAATTCTTCGACATGCTCGGCCTGTGGCCTCTACCCGAACGGACGCCGCTGAACGCCAAGATCACCGGCACGCTGGCCCGGGATGGCTATCGCGTCGAAAACCTGCATTTTCAAAGCAAGCCGGGGCTATATGTCACCGGGAACCTGTATCTTCCCGCCAGAGTCGACGGAAAACTGCCGGCGGTACTGTATGTCTGTGGTCACGCCGGTCGGGGACGCGACGGAAACAAGACCGCGTTCCAGCATCATGGCCAGTGGTTCGCCACGCATGGATATGTCTGTCTGGTCATCGATACATTGCAACTGGGTGAGATCGCTGGCATCCACCACGGAACGTATCGCGAGAACCGCTGGTGGTGGCAATCCGCGGGGTATACTCCGGCCGGCGTCGAATGCTGGAATGGTGTCCGTGCGCTGGATTACCTGGTCAGCCGCCCGGAAGTCGATCCTGAGAAACTGGCCGTGACGGGAATCAGCGGCGGTGGTGCCGCGACGTTCTGGATCGCCGCTGCCGACGAACGGGTGAAAGTGTGCGTTCCCGTCAGCGGAATGAGCGACCTGGAAAGTTACGTCGTCGACAAGGTCTGCAATGGCCACTGCGATTGCATGTTCTTTTACAACATATACCGCTGGGAATGGACCACGATTGCCGCTCTGATCGCTCCGCGAGCGATGCTGTTTGAAAACTCTGGCTACGACAGCATTTTTCCGATGCCCGCCAACGAACGCATTCGCGACCGACTGGCGTACCTGTACCGCTGGTACGAAAAGTCGCCGGGCGAACTGTTTGATATTGGTGTCACTCCGGGGGGACACAGCGACAATGTCGAATTGCGCCTGATGGCCTATCGCTGGATCAACAAGCATCTGAAAAACGATAACAGCGAGGTCGCGGAACCACCGCTGCCCAAGATCGACGGCAAAGACCTGCGGGTCTTTCCCGCGGACACCGATTTTCCCGCCGACCGGCTGAATGCCACCATCGACGAAACATTCGTCACCCTGGCGAAGCCGCGAACGCCGAAGACTCGCGACGAATTTGCCAAGTGGTCGGAAGAGTTGCGGGCCGAATTGTCACAACGCGTCTTTCACGAATGGCCTGATCAGGTACCCCCGGCCACAGTTCGACATCACGACGACGACAGCGGCTCAATGATGCTGCAGACTGAGGACGAAATCGTCGTGATCGCCCGAAAAACCAAGTCCGAAACGAAAGTTCAGCGAAGCCCGGAACATCCCGAACGGATCTGGCTGGTGATCCTGAATCCGAACGATGCAGAAGAAAAAGTGCCCGCCTGGGTCGAAACGGCGATCCCCCACGGCCAGGCGATGGTGCTGCTGAGTCCCCGTGGCTGCGGTGCAACGTCGAAGTGGACCGAAAAGAATCCCCCGAACTATGTCGCCCGAGCCCACGCGCTGCTCGGCCGGACCATCGACGGAGGTCGGGTGTGGGATATCCAGGCGGTCGCGCGGATGCTGCATGAGGCCGAAGGAAATGAACTGACCATCGGAGTTGCTGGCCAGGGAGTCGCAGGAATCCTGGCGGCCTATGCGGCGTTGAGCGAAACCAGCATTGCCCAGGTGATCGCTGTCGATCCCCCGGCATCGCACCGAACCGGGCCGATCCTGCTCAACATCCTGAAAGTCCTGGACATCCCCGACGCCCTGGGCCTGCTGGCCCCACGTCACCTGACTCTGGTCAACGCCAAAGATGCGTCGTTCGACAGGACGGCAAAACTGTACGAAGCAGCCGGATACGCCGATCGCGTGAAGCTGGAATAGGGCGCATGGACAGCCGATGACGTGGAGCAGACGGTGGCCGGGCGCGTGCAAATCGATCCCACCTCGCTTTATTCCCGCATGATCCCTTCCCAGAAGGCACGCAGCGGAAGGAACATGATCAGGCTGTACAGCAGGGTCACTCCGCCCCCCACAACCACCGTGATCAGGGCGGGTAGCCAGACTCTCAAAAAATGAGAGCGACGGGCCACTCGCCGATGACACGAATCGCGAATCAGTCCCAAGGACTTTGCCAGCGTCCCCTGGGTGGCCCCGGTCGCCAGCATCCAGGACATCAGCGGCGGCAGTCGCTTTTCGTCCGTCACCGCTTTGGAAAAGGAAACGCCACGCTCCATGTCCGCGCAGACATGGTCCGCGATCTGGCATAGCCTGTCGTCGCCCGTCCCTTCGGCCGCCCGTCGGAATGAAGGACCGATCGGCAAGCCGTGCGCGACCTGGATCTGCAGCAGTTCGGCAAATTGGGCCCGTCTCAGCAGGTACCCCAATTCAAACGGGTTCAGCGATCCGCGAAAAAACAGTTTGCTGATGATCAGCACCGCCACAACCAGAACCGGTGTCAGCCAGATCCAGATCGGTGCCGCGGCATCCACCCTGCGTAGAAACCGAAACATCGGGTCTCCACCAAATCCGAATTCGTCGGCCGCGGCGAGGTACCGTGGGATAATCAAGCCTGCAAACCCGGTGAACAGCACGAAGCCCAGGACGCAGACTGCGGCGGGATAAATCATCGATAGTCGCAGGTGCTGCCGGGTGTCTTTCACCAGTTCTGCCGATCGGGCGACTGATTCCAATGCCTCCGGCAATTGCCCGGACTGGATTCCCGCACTGATTACCGCCGAATAGACCGGGTACAGGCCGGAACCTTCCGCCTCAATCGCCGCCGCCAGAGATTCTCCCCGAGTCAGCCGATCCGCAATTCGATCCGCCAGGCGTCCGAGCCGACTGGACAACCCACCCGCAAAGCTGCGCAGGCCCAATTCCAGAGGAATCCCCGCACGCGCCAATGCAGCGATCTCGCGATTGATCGCGATCAAGTCTTCCAGTGTTGCCGGTGCTGGATTGATGAGCGGCGGATTTGTCATTCGCGGGCCTTCGCTTCCCTGGTTCTACCTGGTCTCGAACTCGTACTCTGGTCGTTACGGTCGCCCGACGAACGAGTGTCCAACGTGTCATCCCTCACTCACGACGCGGGCGGATGTGATTCGCCTGGCGATTGGATCACATCCCGAAAACCCAACACTCGACGCGCCTCTGCGGGACTGGTCTTCCCCGACTCGACGGCATCCTGGACTCGCCGGCTGATACTGTTCATTCCGGAATTCACCGCCAGCGCCTGCAGTTGCGTGGCATCAACCCGATCCAGGATGGCCCGCCCCACCGTCGGGTCATTGGGGATCAGCAGCTCCGCGAGCAGCAGTCGGCCACGATACCCCGTGCCATTGCAGTTGACGCACCCAGCGGGAACCCGGACTTGCGAGACCGGATATCCAAGCCGACAGGCTTCGTCATCGGTCCAGCGGGCGCAGTCGCACAGGGCACGGAACAACCGCTGGCAGACAATTCCCAATAGCCCCGCCCGAAGCAGATACGGTTCCACGCCCATGTCACCGAGACGGCTGACCGCTTCGGCCGCGCTGCCGGCATGGAATGTGGTCAGCACCAGATGGCCGGTGAGGCACGCTTGAAAGACCGTTTCGGCGGTTTCACGGTCTCGGACTTCCCCCACCAGGATCGCATCGGGATCCTGACGCAGCAGGGATCGCAGTCCCAACGCGTAATCAAACCCGGCGGCCCGATTCACCTGGGACTGCGACACGCCGCTCAGCACAGTTTCAATCGGGTCTTCCAGCGTGACGACACTCTTGCCCGCCCCCACCTGTCGCTGCAGTTCGCGCAGGCAGGCGTAGGCGGTCGTGGTTTTGCCGCTACCGGCCGGTCCGGTGATCACCAGCGCGCCCGCGGTTTCCAGCAACAGGTTCAGTAATCGCTGCTGAAGGTCGTCTGGCAGGCCCAGATCCGCCGGCCATTGGTACCGGCCGGATCCCGCAAACAGGCGGACGACCGCCTTTTCGCCATACAGAGTCGGAAACGTGCTCAATCGCATTTCGACATCCGGCTCACAGTCCCGCAATCGGCCTTCCTGAGGGACATCGGTGCGATAGGTCAGCAGGTCCGCCAGCACTTTCAACCGGGCGGCCACATTCGGGGCCAGACGGCGCGGAATCACGGCCACCGGCTGCAGGACGCCGTCAATTCGCCAGGAGACGTTTAACTCGGTCTCATTGGGCGTAAAATGGACGTCGCTGGAGCGGACTTCGCAGGCAACTTTCAGAATTGCGGAGATGACATCGCCCACGTAATTCGGATCTGCCGGATCGAGTGACGGCAATCGCTCGGCCACCTGTGGCACGAGACCACGTGCAGAAAATGGGGCGGCAGCAGAATCTGGGTTCGCTCGCGAAGCCATCATGCACGACATTCTGGGATGGTAAAACGGGAAATGATTTTTGACTTTGTGAGCCGCAAGGCGCTAGCCGCGGGTTTCATTTCTGACTTTCTCAACCGCGGGTGTCCGCCGAAACTCGCCCTCGGTCGCCAAACCATGGTACTGCGACCAGAACGGCTCCGAAACCGACTGCGGAACTCTGTCCACACGGTTTGCAACGCACGTTTTGAGAATCGGATCACGGACATTTCAGGTGATCTGGATTTTTTTGTGCGGGGCTGGCGACAACAATGGAATCCCAAAGGAATTCGCACGCACAGCGCGTGCGAAATGTCAGTCGCACGGAGTAAGCCTGAGACATTTGACGATCTTGCTGACGTCGCGATATGTTGTTCAGCCGCAAGAGGTAAACACCTGCATGCGGTGGTGTTCCACCAGAACAAACTCGCCTGTCAGGGCTATCCGTCACACCAAGGGAGATGGTTTGATGTGGTCAATGTTGGTGGCAGCAGCTTTAATGGGCGACCCCGGCTCGAACGCCGTCAAGGGGCGATTGGTGGTCGTCGGTGGGGGAACCACGCTGAACGCGGTCGTGGACCGATCGCTGGAAATGGCGGGAGGCAAAGCCGCGAAAGTCGCGATCATTGCCGAAGCCAACCCTGAAAACGGTCCCGGGTCGCTGGCGCAATGGAAGCGTACGGACGCCGCGAAGGTCTCGCTGATCAATCCCCGCCAGCCAACGGAGGCGGTCCGGCTGATTCGTGATTCCAACCTGATCTGGATGCCGGGTGGATTGCAGGGGGTGTTCATGAACTCGATTCAAGGGACCGGGATCGCCGAGGCAGTTCGCGATCGCTATCGGGCTGGTGCCATTGTCGGCGGCACCAGCGCCGGAGCGGCCGTGATGTCCAAAACGATGATCGGCGGCCGGTCGGATCTGGATTCCCTGCGCGCCGGTTCCACTCCGTTTCTGATGGACGGACTCGGCCTGTGGCCGGAAGTGATCGTGGATCAGCACTTTCTCCAGAAGGGGCGTTTCAATCGCCTGGCCCTGGCGGTACTGGATCATCCCAAGCTGGTGGGGATCGGGATCGATGAAGAAACGGCGGTCATCGTTCAGGGGGACGAATTCGAAGTACTGGGAAACGGCAACGTCACCGTGGTCGATGCCAGGAAGGCCAATCACGAAAAACTGGTCAAGGGTGAACCTGCCGCCGTGCGGAATATGACCATTCACGTTTTGCGATCAGGAATGAAGTATCGACTCGACGAATGAACGAATCCTGGCGTCATGCGACTCCGATCGCCCCGGTGCAGTTGCAGCAGATTCTCAAAGAAGTTCGTCATGCGGCAGGGTGGCTGTGGTCGACGCTTCGTCGCCCACAGCGAATGGGAAGCGACTGGCGTGCAGTGTACGCCACAATCGCTTCGCGAATTCCCTTGATCGCCTCAACGCCCTTGAGCTCGACTACGATTTTTATGCAACATTCACTGGGGGCGAGCGAAGCGCTCGACACCAGCCACCCCGCCGCAATCGCAATTCTGCCGATGGTCACCACTTAACAATTCTGGCATTTTGGCCGGATTTTCGACCGGAAATCGGGTATTCTCGAACTCGGTCGCCTCCGCCGGGACATTCGGTCGCACTCTTCAGAAGGACATCACAGATGGCAGCCTTGATTCACACCTCGCGTCGTCAGTTTCTTCAGGGAGTCGCCGTGGCGGGGGCCGGAATCCTGCTTCCATCGGCTCGAGCCATCGGTTATCAGGCACCGAGCGACCGTCCCGTGTTTGCGACAATTGGCCTGCGCAATCAAGGTTGGGCGATCACCAGCAAGTCGTTTGGCTTCGCCGATTTCGCCGCTCTGGCCGATGTGGATTCGCAGGTGCTCGGTGAAAACGTGGAAAAGGTGGCCAAGAGCCAGGGGAAAAAGCCCGACGGGTACAAAGATTACCGCAAGGTTCTGGATCGTAAAGATATTGACGCCGTCATGATCGCCACGCCGGATCACTGGCACACGAAGATCGCCGTGGAGGCGATGAAGGCTGGCAAAGACGTTTACTGCGAAAAGCCGCTCACGCTCACGATCGACGAAGGGAAGCTGATTGAGAAAGTCGTCAAGGAGACTGGACGCGTCTTTCAGGTCGGCACGATGCAGCGCACCGAGATCGATCAGCGATTCCTGAAGGCGATCGCCCTGATCCGAGATGGTCGCATCGGGACGGTTAAGAAAGTGACCTGCGGCATCGACCGCATGGAAGCCTCGCCGGTCATCCCGGCGGTGGCTGTTCCCGAATCGATCGATTGGGACTTCTGGCTCGGTCCCGCTCCGAAGGTTCCGTATCGCGCACTCCCCGAGATGCGGCAGGGATACGGCGGTGGCGTGCCGCTCTACAGCAACTGCCATTATTCCTTCCGGAACTGGCATGAATACTCCGGCGGCAAGCTCACCGACTGGGGCGCGCATCACGTCGACATCGCCTGCTGGGCACTTGGAGCGACCGAGACCGGTCCCAGCAAAGTCTCGCCGGTCAGCTACAAGTTGCCGGTCGCGTATAAGGACGGGAATCCCGTGGTGGACGATCAGTACAACGCGGCGACAGAATTCACCATTCGCGTGGACATGCCCAACGACGTCGAACTGATCATTACGAGCGAAGGGGACAACGGCATTCTGTTCGAAGGGACGGAAGGCCGGTTCTTCGTCAATCGCGGCAAGCTGACCGGCAAGCCGGTGGAAGAAATGAAGGAAAAGCCGTTGCCGGACGGAGCGATCGAAGCGATTTATGGGGGCAAGGTGAGTGCCAACCATACCGCGAACTTCATCGAGGGGATCAAGGCGCGCAAGCAACCGATCTCGGATGTCTGGTCGCACAACCGGATGCTGGAGATCTGTCATCTGTCCAACATCGCCATGCGTCTGGGCCGCGACCTGAAGTGGGATCCGGTCAAGCGGGAAATCATCGATGACGCTCAGGCAAATTCGTTCCTGTCGCGAGAAAACCGCAAAGGGTTTGAGGTCGAAATCTGACGCGGTTCGGTCGTCGGTCCCACCGCTCGACTCGGGGCAAATCCATGAGGAGATTTTTTCACGGATGGCGACGCAAGTGGGGCTGTGTCCTGCTGCTGGTGGCGCTCCTGTTCACAGGAATCTGGTTTCGCAGTCGAGCGGTCGTAGACCTCGTGACAATTCGCAGCACCAGGACACTGGATCGGATTTCGACGACGTCACGCGGCTTCAAATGGGAACGAATGAGAGCCATTCGTGCACCGGATTTTCCGCCGTCCGCTCGTTCTAACTGGATCTCGCATCCGGTGACGTCGTTTCGGTCCAATTCGTTCGACACGCTGCGAGGGATCTATTCCGTCTACGGCACGAAGTCGAACTGGAAGTTGTGCGGGTTTCAGTCGGAGATTGGTCACTTTGGCTCAGCCACATTCGTCTATTATGGTTCCTGGGTCATCCCGTTCTGGCCTCTGACCACAGTACCGACCCTGCTGGCCACCTGCCTTCTTCTCGGGCGCGCACGCAAGCAGAGTCCACCGGTGGTGAATGAGGTCGCCCATGCGTGAGTTCTTCCACGGATGGCAAAGAAGGACGGGGTTCGTCTTGCTGGTCGTGACATTGGCGATGACTGGCCTGTGGTGCAGGAGCCAATTTGAGAATGACTCCATTCTGTTCTTCTTCGCTCAGAGACAGTACCAATTCGAGTCGTCCAAGGGGCACTGTGTCAGGATGAGTTGGAAGGTTGGCCGCGGAATTCACGAATGGGGGTGGAATAGCTCTCAATTTCACTTTCCCAATCTAATTATTGAGGAACGCGATTTCGATCACGACTTCAAGTCATCCGCTGTCCCTTTCTGGCCAGCAGTTCTGACGTTGAGCGTATTATCGGCGTACCTGATTGTCTGGAAGCCACTAAGAAAGTAGGCCTGATATGTGGCAGGCAATTGCCATCACCCTTTTGGTTGTCTGTGGTGTGACCTGGTTGTCCATTTGTGTGTGGGGCTATTACTGGTATTTTCCCCGTCACCAGAATCCCAGGGAAACGCCGTCGCCTGACCGAACCCAATGACTTCGCCATCTTTTTCACGCTGGCACAAATCGCCCCCGCCAGGGATTACCGGCGCTGGCGGATTTCCGCCTGGTTTCTTGTCATGCCCCTGACCCCGCTCGCCGCCGGCCTGATTTGCTGGAATCCACGGAAACGGCGGATTTTTCACCAGAAAACTTGACCTCAGGCGCGTCCAAATTGGGACGATCGCTTTATCGGCAGGTCCGTTGTCAGGGATCCGCGTACTGCTCCACTGGCACTGCACGACCACCCCGATTACATGCGGAGGTTTCGATGACGGATGCTCGGTGCACTTTGTTGAACCGCGGGCTGATGATCTGTGGACTGTTGCTCGCACTGGGCTGCGGTCGGCACGACGCCGTTCAGAATCCGCACCGGATTGAGGAATCGCAGGCTCCGCCGCAGTCCGTGCCGACCGTCGCTGCGTCGCCAGTCAAATCGGATCCCGTCGAAGAACTGGAGCAACCGAAGACCACCAGTCTGATGCAGGCGGCCAGCGAGGGGAATCTCAATGACGTGAAGTTCCATTTGCGACGCGACCCTGAGGCACTGCATCGATCCAATGATTTCGGGATGACTCCGCTCCATCTGGCAGCAGACAAAGGGCAAGACCGGGTGGTTGAAATCCTGCTGCAGGCCGGGGCGGACGTGAATGTTCCGAATGCAAACGTCCAGGCCACACCGCTGCAATACGCAGCGACCGGTGGTTTTGTGCAGGCGGTACGGGTACTGCTCGACGCGAATGCCAACGTGAATGCGACTGACAGTGTCGGTCGCACACCCCTGATGTGGGCCGCCTCCAAAGGTCAGGAGTCCGTCGTGAAACTCCTGCTGGAACGTGGTGCCGATGCGAACCAGACGACACCAGCCGGATGGACGGCCCTCAAATATGCCGAACAGGGAATGCACTCGCAGGTCGCCGCACTCCTCCGCCAACACGCACCACCGGATCGCACGGCAACCCGATAGCTGCGTCGCTGACGCTCCGGGTTCGCAATGTGAGCCGCAAAGCGCTAGCCGCGGGTCAATCAATTCGAGTAATAGGACCGCGAAATCTGCAGTCCGACTCCCGGTACGATCAGTTGCAGTGGGTACGCATAGCCCCGTCCGCCATAGCCGAACGGCATCCCGTATCCGCTCGGGTAATGGTGATTCACAGTTGTCGTCCCGCGATGAATCACCGTGGGGCGCATCTTGCCAAACAGGAATTCAACGGCCGTGTCGTGACGGTAACTGGGATTCGCGTTGTATTCCGCCCGATTAAAGGGGATTGAACGGTAAATCTCGGTGTACATCTGGGACAGGTACCGGGGATCCACAGTTCCTTCGGGAGGATGCACAGTCGGAGTTGTGTCGCAGCACTGGCTGGATTCGCCGGGGATGATCACCGGCAATCCGTCCTTGGCCGCCGCAGTTTCGGATGGTGGCGAGGCCGTGACCGGAGCGGGGACGACAGCCTCTTGGCGAAGTGAGACCAGTTGAATTCTTCCCTGGGAACTCTCGGCGGTCGTTTCGTAAATCCGCGGCGACGGTGGAACCGGATCCGGCAGACTGGACGCTCCCGGACGAATTGTGATTTTCCATCCGTCGAATTCCTGGACCAGCACATCCGCACCAAAACTGGCCGTTGCCGACGTACACAACAGTCCCGCGGCCATTCCCCAACTCAACAATCGTCCGTTCATCGCATCCTCCTTCAGATCGCCGACAACTGATTTCCCGCCAATCGCGGAGGTATCGCTGTCTCCTTCCACGCTAAAATGATGAACCGACCGTTGTCAAACGGCGATTTTGCTGTTCGGACAAGATTCCGGTCGCTGGTAGCGGTTATGACGTTGCCACGAACCGCAGCGACTGAGTTTGTGAGCCGCACGGCGCTAGCCGCGGGTTCTTCGGGTACGAGTGAGAATGCACCCGCGGCTAGCGCCGTGCGGCTCACAAAGTAAGTCCGAGGCCTGACGGCACTCAGCGCACCGGTTTGCGTTATTGGCGACCGCCAAGACACCACTAGGATCGTTGCATGATATTTGGCAGAAACGTTTGCCGGACAGTGGTGTTTACCGACTTATCGGGAAATACTCATCACTGTGGCCTGCCGACCAAAGATTTACACCGCCGCGAATGGGACTTGGAAAACCATGGATTTTCTGTCAAAGCTGGTTCTGGCGGTCGCCATCCTGGGAACCGCGTCACTCGCTGCCGCAGAGGATCCGCCACGCGACCTGACTCCGATTGGCGGCAAATGGTACGTCCAGTCCGGAGTCAAGCCGGTCTATTTCTATCTGGATGCAGGCCGCTACGTGGACTTGTTCTCGTATCACATCCAGGACTCGAACAAGGATGGGATCGACAATGTTCGGCTGAGCCACGATTCCCGGAGTCTGATCATTCAGAGCCAGGGATATCCGAACCATCCAACCGCCAGTTTTCCCAACAGCGGCAACCCGAATTCAATCCGGGTTCAGAACTTTCATTTTCGATTGCCATTGGAGCCGAAAGTCGCTCCGAGGATTACTCGAGTTCCCATGGGACCGATTGGCATGGCACTGAATGGCGTGGTCTTCTTCAACCCGTTCGAAGCGGGAGGAATGAACGCCGTCGAAGGTTATTCCGAAGTCTGGCTCGATTCCTGCTGCGGGCACCCTCAGCAAACGGGCGTTTATCACTATCACAAGTACCCCAGTTGCGTGAAGTCGCCCTTCCCGGACGACGGCAAACAGCACTCACCAGTGATTGGTTTTGCCTGGGATGGCTTCCCGATCTATGGTCCGTATCAAGACGCGGGTGTCATGGCCCGAGATTTGAAGGGTACCGTCGCCCTGGATGTCTGCAATGGGCATTCGGACAAGCAGCGTGGCTACCACTATCATGTCACGCCAGGCCGATTTCCGTATGTGATTGGCGGCTATGCCGGGACTCCAGATCCCGCCAATGGTCGGGGGCTGGGCCGTGGCGAAGCCGGAGCGATCACCAACAACGCCTCCGGAGTCAGTCGGTTGGAACAGGTCATTACCGCCGTGAAGCCCGGTACCGCCAGCCGCGGCAAAAAGCATACGATTCAAATCGAACTCACCCCGGCCAACTCTCGGTTTGGCGTTCCCTCAGGCAAGCCCGCCTGGGCTCAAATCGGCCCATTTGAAGCGACGAAGATCGAACGCAGCGCCAACATCCTGAAGATTGAAATCGACATTCCCGCGGACTCGGCTGTCGGGGTGTGGCTGGATTGCCACGTGGAATTCGAAGGAGCCGGTCGCGGCGGGACTAAAGTGTTCAAACGCAACGACGCATTTCGTGTCGTCGAATAATCATTTGACCGCTTACAGCAACGATTCCAGCAACATCCGAATCTTGCGCAGTTCCAGAGACCGGTCCTGACCGTTCAGCAGTGATGGCAGAATCTCGACGGACAGCGCCCGGGTATACTTGTAGCGGCGCAGGTGGCTGATGATACGACCGTAGTCGATTTCACCCAGACCGACCGAAACCTGAATCTCTGTCGGCGACGTGTCGCGCAGATGCGTATGGTAGACGTACGGATAGACCTGATCGTGGGACTGGTTGGCGTAGCGGCCGGTCATGTAGTAGCTGGGGTCCAGAGTCAGCCCGAGGCCCGGAACGGCCTGACAAAGCTCGACCGCGGTCTGAGGGTCTTCTGTCAGAAAACCTGCCTTCGTTTTCAAGGAAACCCGGATTCCGGAAAAGTTGGCCGCGGCCAATCGGCTGCGCAGCCGGTCGATTTCTTCATTAAAGGGTGTCCCCAGCGGGGCGGCCGGGATGGTGATCTGCGTGATCTTCATCATCTTGGCCAGCCGACACAACGCGTCAAACGCCGTGGCCGAGACGTCGTCTTCCATGCACAAAGCGATGGGAGTCAGCCGGGTCCATTCTCGAAATTGGGTGAAAAACCGTTCCGGGCTGGCTGCAACATGCGACGGCTTCAGGTGTTCGGATTTTTCATCCATCCAGATTTCGATCTTGTCGTATCCCAGATCGGTAATCTGCTGGCAGGCCTCGGCGAGGCTGAGATCTTCAAAACATCGTGATGAGGCTGCGACAAACACTCCACACTCCCTTGATCGGATGCATCGCATCGAACTGGACGGCCAATACAGCACCCGTCCACTGGTGATCGCTCCAGAACGATCGCTGGTAAGTTAATCCGATTGCGCAGATTCTGCAAGAACCTTCGGATGTTCCCGGCACAATGATTGTAATCGGGTTGCGGAATGTTCGTGTTTTGCGGGTGGAAACGCCGATAAATCTGAACAAGCGATCGGGTCGCCGAATTGCCGGATGCCGCCCACGGGCCGAACAGTTCTCAGGGGAAGATTTCAATGAGTATCAAAGCAAGCTGGGGATTGACAGTTCTGCTGACTGCCTGCGCCCTGGTGGGATGTGGTCAGTCCAAGCAAATGGTTCGCGGACAATCACCGTCAGGATCCCCGACGACGGCTGAATCGATGGGACCGATCATCGGGTCTGCCCCCGGGTACGCCGAAAACGTCAAACTGAAGAAGTCGATGCATACTCATCACGACTTCAAAGCCTACAACGGCTTCCGTGATAACAACTTCGGATACGAAGGCGGCTACTATGCCGGGCCTCAGGGCTACTACACCGATCGTGATCGAACGTACACGACCGGCGGTGGTGGCGGTGCTGGCTGTCCCGCGTGCGAATACGGCAGCGGGTGCCCTCAAGGGGGGTGCCCTCACTGCGGTTGCCAGGGGTGCGGCCCCGGCGGATGCCCTCAGCACTATCAGACTTACCAGTTCAATTGGCCACAGAACAGTGTTTATCCTGCCAACGAAGTTCCCGCAGGGATGGTGCAGTACCCCTATTACACCTTGCGTGGCCCCACGGATTTCTTCATGAAGTGAGCCGTTGAATCAGGATTCCATTCCGCGAAAAACTTGCGACGCCTCAACCGTCCTCAAGCCCGCCACTTTCGAGTGGATGGGCTTGAGGCGTTTTTTGATTACTGGAGGAACTGTTCCACCGCCGCCCGCGTCGGCATGGCGGGCTGAGCACCGAAGACCGTACACGCCAGCGTTCCGGCCGCGCCGCCGAATCGAGCCGCCTCGGCCAACGGTTGGCCTTCCGACAGTGCCACCGCCAGTCCGGCAGTGAACGCGTCACCCGCAGCCGTTGTATCGACGATCGTCGCTGACCTCGCCGGAACATGCTGGACCCGTCCGGCCGCATCACAGACCAGTGACCCCAGTTCACCGAGTTTGAGGACGACTTCCGCGGCACCATTCTGCTGCAGTTGACGAGCCGCCAATTCGGCGGACGGAAGGTCTTTTACGGCGATTCCGGTCAATGCTTCCGCTTCAGTCTGATTCGGACTGATCAGGTCCACGGACATCAATTCGGGGGGCAATCCGGTTGAGGGAGCCGGCGCGGGATCGAGGATTGTCCGCACCCCCGAGCCCCTCGCAATTTCAATGGCGGCCGCGATTGTTTCGACGGGGGTTTCCAACTGAATCATCAACGCGTCGGCCGCACGGATGACATCCGCTCGTTCGTGAATATCGGCCGGACTCAACTGACCGTTGGCTCCCGCGACGACGACAATTGAGTTCGCCCCCGTGGCATCCACGCTGATCAGAGCAACTCCGCTGGAGCAATCCGGCGAGATCAGGACATGTTTGACCTCCACACCAGATTCACTGAGGGTCTGTCGCAGCGTGTTCCCAAACGAGTCATTGCCGACCCTGCCGATCAGAGTCACGCGCGCCCCCAGACGCGCCGCTGCAACCGCCTGGTTGGCTCCCTTTCCACCGGGAATCGTCTGAAAATCGCTTCCGTGCAAAGTTTCGCCAGGACGCGGCAGCCGCGTCATATGGGCCACCAGGTCCATGTTCATGGAGCCAACGACGACGATCTGTGGCGGCATCTCAGTCCTCGTTTTTCCCGTCATCACTCATCTTGACAATCCTGGGATCAAACCGTGCGACGATTTCAACGAGATCATCCTGGGCGGCCATCACCTCGATGATGTTCTTGTAGACGTACGGGACTTCGTCGGCACCCGCCGACAAGACTCGAATTCCCTTGTTTTCCAGATCCTTCTGAACCGCGCGGAAATTGTACTTTTCGCGCGCGGCCGTGCGACTCATCCGGCGTCCGGCGCCGTGCGCGGCAGACAGCAACGACGCTTCGTTTCCTTTGCCCCGGACGATGAACGCCGGATCGGCCATCGAACCGGGGATGACGCCCAGGACTCCGGCTCCGGCCGGAGTCGCTCCCTTGCGATGAACGATCACATCCTTTCCGCCGTGTTGTTCCTTCCAGGCGAAGTTGTGGTGATTTTCAACCCCCGCGATGATCCGCGCCCCGAGCAGTTTGGAAACCAGACGGTGAATGACGTCGTGATTGGCCGCCGCGTAATCGCCCATCAGGTTCATGGCCGCCCAGTATTCCTGGCCCGCGTCTTCATCCAGACTCAGCCAGGCAAGTCGACCGACGTCCTCATACTGTTTCGGCAATCGACTGCGGGCGATGTTGCTGTAAGTGTCGCACACGGCGGCTCCGGTCCCGCGGCTGCCACTGTGACTGAGCAGGGCCACGTATTCCCCCGCGTCCAGATTCAGGTCCTGCTCACGTTGCGGCAGTGTTAAGACTCCGAACTCGACAAAATGGTTGCCGGACCCCGACGTCCCCAGTTGTCGCCAGGCTTTGTCCCGGTATTCCCGGGTGACGCGACTGACGCTCCAGTCCTGGTCCATGACCGGATGGCCTTGTGGCTTTTCGTGGACGGATCCGATCCCAAACCGGGTCCCGTTGAGCAGAGCGGTTTTGAATCGGTGAAAGTTCACCTCCAGTTGATCGGTGGCGACATCCAGGACCGACAATTTCATGCGGCAGGCGATATCGACGCCGACGGCATAGGGGACGACGGCATTTTCCAGGGCCAGGACTCCGCCGATCGGGATCCCATAGCCCACGTGCGCATCCGGCATCAACGCCGCTCCAACGGCCATCGGCAAAGAACACGCCTGGCGCATCTGGGACTGACAGGCAGGGTCGATGTCGGTTCCCCATTGTTCGTAAGAAATCGGAGCCGGGCGCACAAAACTGGCGGCGTCCACCAACTGTCGGGCCAGTTCCCCAAAATAGGGATCGGCCACATAGTCGGCGGGAAGTTCCAGGGTGCTGGCGATGCGGTCCTTGATCTGTCGCCCACGCAAATCAGCAGCCGCGGCCCGCTGCACTCCCTGAATGGCTGCCGTCAGGCAGTCATCGGGAACGCCGAGTTTGCGAAGTTGAGTCGTATTCATGTGAGCCGTCCGGTTGAATCAGTCTGTCTGCATTGTTCTCGCAGACACCCATCCCTGGAAAAGGTTCGCCGATCACGGTGCTGCAGTGTCCGCCAAACGCTCACCCGACCCGCAGAACCCGCCGGTCCCTGTCATTCACTATAACGATTCCAGCAGACCCTGCATTTCTGCGACTGCGTGATCATCACCGATTCGGCGCGCGACCTGAACCCCCGTGTTCAAGACTTGCGTGGCCGCGATCACCTCTCCGGCTTCGGCCAGGATCTGCCCCCGGCGAAAATACGCAGCCACGTGATCTGGAAACGTTTCATTCATGCTTTCCAGTCGCCGCAATCCGATCTGTGGATCTTCCTTGACCTCTTCCAAGGCCAGCGCATAGTGCAAAAACGGATCATCGGGATCAGAAGCCAGCATTTCTTCCAGTCGAATTCGTCGCGACACGTTACTGCTTTCCAAAGAAACGGATTCTGTCCGAAGCCACGTCTCAGGGATGGCTTCTGTCAGGATTCGGGATTTTACTCGCAATCTGCCCCGCTCGCGCCTCAGATTCGCGTTTCGTGGATTGGCCGAAGGAGCTTTTGCCCAACAAAGAGGTCAGACCGGCTTCGCCCGACAAAGGCGGCTGACCCCTGCGACAGGTATCTGATTTGAGCAGAAACCACATTGGGAGCTGGGCAGACACCGTATGTTGGGCACAGCCGTCCGCAACAAGGTTCGTACCTCGTACGCGCAATCGCACCGGGAAGCGGAATGAACCTGCATTCAGATCGTAATTGCATTTCGCCGCCTGATGTTGCGCACATTACGGCCGGGCGGTTGGCGGCATGACAAAATGTCGGTGGAAATCTCGAAAACCTGGGAATCGCCGCCCCTGTAACTCTCAATCTCAACCCAAACTGTTGGACGGTCGGGTTAGGCAAGCTATGCGCCACTCAGACTCCCCATTTCAAGCGCCTCCGGTCAAATCGACGATCCAAAGGCTTGCGGAGCCCGGATGGATTCTCTCCGAAAGCAGCGAAGGAATGTGGCAAGCGCGAAGTCCGTACACCCTTTGATCGAACCTGAGCGGCCCACGAGTAGACCTTCCCCATGACACAGTGGTATCAGATGATCAGTTTGTGGAGCGTCGCGATCCTGTTTGCAGGCGCGGCAACACTGCAGGCGTCCGAACGTGAGACGCCCGAGGTCTGCGCTGTTCGACGCGCTCTCCCGTCAGTGGGTAACATCCACACCGAAAAATCCGCGAATCTCAATTCGCAGAACAACATCTTCGCCACCGACAAGGGGCGGAAGATCAATGGAATGGGAACCGGCATCGTCGTCGACGAACGCGGCTACATGGTGACGAATTACCATGTCATCGCAGACGTCGACACGATTCGCGTCGATTTCCATGATAAAAGCAGCTACCTGGCTCGCCGGATCAACGTGGATCGTGAAAACGACCTCGCACTGATCAAGATTGATCCGTTGCATCCCTTGAAGG
This sequence comes from Planctomycetota bacterium, assembly GCA_018242525.1. Taxonomy (GTDB): domain Bacteria; phylum Planctomycetota; class Planctomycetia; order Planctomycetales; family Planctomycetaceae; genus Schlesneria. The sequence continues at coordinate 46,189 of JAFEBS010000042.1, forward strand.
TGATGCCCCACGGAACCTCCTCCGATCTGATGCTGTGTGAAAAATGCATCGCCATCGGCAACGCCTTTGGCTACCAGAGCACCGTCACCGTCGGCTACATCAGTTCGCTATCCCGCGACGTCGAAGCCAACGAAACCCAGTTCTATCGAAACCTGATCCAGACGGATGCCGCCATCAATCCCGGTAACAGCGGTGGCCCGCTGGTCAACCTGCTCGGTGAAGTGATCGGGATCAATGTCGCCATCCGCCAGGGAGCCCAGAAGATCGGCTTCGCAATTCCCATTGATGATGCCCGACGATCGATCGCCAAGCTGATGAACATTGAACAGATCGACCGGACCTATCACGGCCTGATCGCCAAAGACGTCAAAGTCGGTGCCACACGGATGCTGGTCGTCGATGGTGCTCAACCGGACAGTCCCGCGTCGCTGGCGGGACTGAAAACCGGGGACGTGATCGTCAAGGCTGGCAACGTTGAAGTTGTTGATGGGGTGGATTGGGAACGAGCCTTTCTCGGACATCCGGTGGGTGACAAGATCGAAGTCAGCCTGAAACGCAACGAGAAGCTGGAAACCGCCACGATTTCCCTGGCGGCGTACACTGGCGGCCGGATCAGCGTCAATCCAGAAGTCGCCGTCACCCCGCGTGCCTCCGGTACCGCCGACGATGATCGGTTCTGGCAGCAGCTCGGTCTGAAGATGTCGGTGCTGCCGACCAATCAGAAGAATCTGGTCGCTCCCAAGTATCGGGGTGGAATGCGAGTTTCAGACGTGCGTACCGACGGCCCCGCCGCTGCCAATGGCATCCAGAAGGGCGACATCCTGGTTGGCCTCGACAAGTGGGAAACACTCTCGACCGACAACGTCAACTGGATCCTGTCCCAGCAGCAGCCACAATTGACGGATGGTCAGATTTCCATGAAATTCTATGTGATTCGCGGTCAGGAAACCCGGTATGGGTACCTGGCAGTCACACTGGCCCCCCGCATCGCCTCGAGCCAGAACTGAATTCGCCTCCCCAGCGAAACAAACAACCGCTCGAACGTCGAATCCTTCGATGTTCGAGCGGTTTTTGTTTTTGAGGCCAGGGTCTTGGGCGGATACCGAGTCTGGCACTGCCCGGATGTGGGCAACGATTGATATGCGGGCATCCATGCTCGTGTTTCGGGTAGGACACAAACGACATCGGCATCCGTTCCGAATGGGGGCCAAGGATCTACCCGAAGCCAATAATCCACGCAACGCCTGCCTGCAAAGGGGTGGACTAAACGGTTACCTTTCGGTATTCCAATTCGGTACATTCTCGGTCAGGTCGTATTGACGGACTGGTCTTGCAACACGCCACCGCACTGTGTGGCTCATTGGATTTCACCATGAAACTTGGATTGATCAACTCGGCATGGGCTCAGGCGGGCCGCGAAACGGCCTGGGGGATTCAAAAGACCAGGGACTTGGGATTCGACACCATTGACATCTTCGCCGATCCTCTCGACATCGACGTCCGGGAGCGGCTGTTGATTCGACGCGAATGCGAGCGAGTGGGATTGCCGATCATGTCGATCTGTTGCGTCGCCACCGGATTGATCGACTTCAACCCCAGCGTTCAGCGGTTTCATGTCGACCGCGTCGCCCGGTACCTGGACCTGGCCTGCGAATTCTCGGCGAAAAACGTCCTGCTGGTGCTGGGAGAATACCTCTGGAATCGCGAAGTGATCCGGCCGGAGGATCAATGGGCGTTTGCCGTCGAGAGTTGCTCGCGACTCGGCGACTATGCCGCCGAACTGGGCGTTCAGATCGCTCTGGAACTGGAGCCGTTTCCGCTGTCGCTGCTCAACAATGTCGACAGCATGGTCCGGTTCCTCGATGATGTTCACCATCCGGCCGTGCAGGCGAACATTGACGTTTCCCACCTGTGCCTGGCAAATGTCGAACCACACGAATTGCGCCGGCTGAAAGGCAAAGCAATCCACGTCCATATTTCGGACTGCGACGGAAAGGTCCACGGCGATCTTCCTCCCGGTCGCGGCGTCGTGAAGTTCGAGCCCTATCTACGCGAGATCGCCGCATTGGAGATCGATGGTGCGATGTCGATTGAACTGGAGTACAGCCCTCAGCCCGATCAGATCGAAGCCTGGGTTGCCGAAGCGTACCGTGAGACGGATCGGTTGATGCGCGCCACTGGACTTCGCCCGTAGAATTTGCCAGAGGGCTCAACCGGAGAAACTCATGAACGAAGCCGTCATCGTCGCTGCGTCCCGAACCCCCATTGGGAAGTTTCAGGGAGTTTTGTCAGGAATCCCGTCGCCGGAATTGGGTGCGATTGCCATCCGTGCCGTATTGGCACAATCGTGCGTCGCGCCATCGCAGGTGAACGAAGTCATCATGGGAAACGTGCTGGCGGCGGGAATTGGTCAGGCCCCGGCCCGACAGGCGGCGCTGCGGGCGGGGCTTCCACCGTCCGTGGCCGCCTTGACCATCAACAAGGTCTGCGGATCCGGTCTGAAGGCAATCATGCTCGCCGCTCAAGCCATCCGTGCCGGTGATGCGGATGTCGTGATCGCCGGCGGATTGGAATCGATGAGTCGGGCTCCATTCCTGGTGGATCGAAATGGACCACCGCTTGGTGATCGCACGCTGGTCGACAGCCTGTTGCATGAGGGATTGACGTGTGGCATCTGCGAACGCTCGATGGGATCGATCGCAGAGTCGTTGGCGGAATCCGCCGCGATTTCACGCGAAGATCAGGACCAGTTTTCACTGGAAAGTCATCGCCGGGCGGTCGCGGCGACGACGGGCGGACTGTTCACGTCGGAAATTGCACCGATCACCATCACACAGCGGTCCGGTGACCAGATTGTGAATCAGGATGAGGGCCCACGAGCCGATGCGGCGCTGGAACGCCTGGCCAGACTGGCGCCGGCCTTTTCGCGCAACGGTTCCGTCACCGCCGGCAACGCTTCCATGATCAGCGATGGTGCGGCGGCAGTGATCGTCACGTCACGGCGATTCCAACTGGAGCACGGTCTGCCTGCCCTCGCACGGATCTCGGCGTCGGCAACTGCCGGGCTGGAACCAACTGACCTGTTCGTTGCCCCCGTCCCCGCCGTAAGGCTGGCGTTGCAGCGTGCTGGATTGACCACCGACGACATTGATTTGTTCGAAATCAACGAAGCGTTTGCCGTTCAAGTTCTCGCCTGCATTCGACAGTTGGGATTGTCGCTGGATCGAGTGAATGTCAACGGAGGCGCGATCGCGCTGGGGCATCCACTGGGCTGCAGCGGAGCCAGGGTTGCTGTGACGTTGTTGCATGCCATGCGTCAACGCCAGGCGCGTCGGGGCGTCGCCGCCCTCTGCCTGGGCGGAGGAAACGCTGTGGCCGCCGTGTTCGAAGCGGTCGATGACTGACGGGTTTTGAAATCCGGGTGCGGAGGAAGAGGCCAACCCAACGAATGGTCGCACCTGACCCATGACCTCCCTGTCCCGCCGACGGTCCGTCAACTTGCATGGCACGCCCTGTCAACATCGGTCGATGCGTCTCACCGAATCCACGAATCCATGCTCAGCCCCTGAGGAAATGGCGAAGTTGCGTGGACTGTCGGAGTGGTAGCAATTGTATCAGTTCGTCATCGCCATCCGCGGCGGCGGAACAGCACCGTGGCGGTCGTCAGCCACAGGACCACGAGCAGCAGCATCGGTCCCAGTTCCAGCGCGCGTCCGATCGGCATTGGACGCTGCAATGAAACGTAGACCATCCCGAAGCTGTAGTGTTCGAACGACAACAGCTTGACCAGTGCGAATGCAGAAAACTTGGTCGCCAGATAAAACACCACACCGCCCACCAGCATGTAACACAGCGCCAGCAGGCTGGCCGAACTTTGGGACCTGGTCAGCGAGGCAATCACCATCCCCACGCTCGCCAGGCCCAGTCCGAGCAGCATCAACGTCACCCACAAGCTGAGATTCATCAGTGCCGCGGGTTTCAGCACAGCGATGATGGCTGCCGACCCGATGGCGGACAAACCCAGGTGAAACAGGATCTTCGCCTGAAGTAACTCGGTCATGGTGATCGGTGACAATGCCAGCGCGGTCAACGTTCCCCGCTCACGATCCTGGCTGGTGAACGACACGATCAACTGGCAGCAAGTCACAAACTGGATGATCAGCAGCAGGATCGCGGCAGCCAGATCCTCGTTCATCAGTTCACTGATGGAACCAGACTGAAGCTTTTCCATGACCATGGCCGCCGCTGTCGTCGGGCGACTGATCGAGGGAGCGCGTTCGGCGACGGTCACCTGACTAAAATGTTCCATCGCAATCGGCCAGAACCAGCGCAGGAACGGTTCCAGCACTTCGGACTTTCCGCCGGGATATCGATAGCCGACCCCCAGTCCCGAGCGGTCTTCGGTTGGCAAGTCCAGCAGTTCGATGGCGCAGGTCATCGCCGGGTAGACTCTCTGTCGTCGGTACTGAGCCACCTGACTGAAAGGGACGACCCGAATGTTTTGAGTCTGGTCCGCGCGTGTGGTCAGTTGGCGAATAAACAGCGCCTGACTGCCTTGAGGCGGCGCGGCCAGGACCTGGTCGGGGTAGACGATCCAGCAAGCCATTTTCGGCTTCTTGTCACTGCGACTCAGCACCAGCAGAATCGAGAATGCAACCAGCAATCCGATCAGCATCAGTGCCGACGGGTTCTTGACCAGGCGCATCACTTCGCGCTCGACCAGCGGATACAACTTGTTGATGCGGGGCATGTGATCCTCTTTGGCGAACAGTTCGTGTCGAATTCTGTGACGTCGATTACGAGTACGCCTGACCGGTCAGCTTGAGGAACACATCTTCAAACTGAAATTCTTGAGAATGCAGTCGGACGCAGGATTCGTCGCGGACGATGTTTGCCAGCCGATCCCGTTCATGGTCGTCATCCAGATCCAATGTTTCCCGTTGCACGACTGCATCACGTTCGTATTGCACCAGGACTTTCCGTTCGGCATGCCGCGTCATGAAGTTGACGGGAGTATCACACTCCACCAGACGACCCCGGCAGAGGATGGCGACCCGGTCGCAAATCTGTTCGACCTCTTCCATGTCATGCGTCGTGAGAAACACGGTCGTTCCGTTCGCGGCCAGTTCCTGCAATAGTTTTCGGACGACATCCGTCGAATGCCGATCCAGGTTGGCGGTCGGTTCGTCCAAGTACAGGATCTGAGGTCGATGCAGAATCTCGCGGGCGATCAGCAGTTTCTTTCGCATCCCCTTGGAATAGGCTCGGACTGGCAGATCCGCCGCCTCTGACAGTTCCAGTCGCGCCAGGGCGACTTCGACGGCAGTGAGTGGAATTCCGTACAGCTTGGCGAACAACCTCAGATTTTCGCGGCCGGAGAACTCTTCGACGTGATTTTCTGTATCCGGGACATATCCGAACAGAGGTTTGACCTTCGCAAAGTCACGGGGAAGTCGATGCCCGGCGATTTCCACCCGGCCGTAGGACGGCGCACGCGCGCCGATCAAGACGCGAATCGTGGTGCTTTTTCCGGCACCGTTTGGTCCCAGGAATCCAAATAATTCCCCGGCACGGACACTCAGCGACAAGCGGTCCACAGCCGTGAACGCGCCATACTTGACTGTCAGGGCGTCGATCAGGATGGTTTCACGCCGTACTTCAACCGCCGTTGTAACGGGTGCTGGCATGGCGGGCGACAACATGGAGAATCCAGTGCGGTGAGAGGCCGGGATGACGTCTCACCAGCATCCGGAAGTTCCACCACCAACTGCAATCGGCATCTGCTTCATCCCCGTCTTTTCGACGTGTTCTGATTGTTGCAATCGTCACAGTCGACATAAATCGATCGCCAGGCCAACTTTCATCGTTCCCAAGCTCCAGCTTGGGAACGCGCGTCTTTGAAGCTCCGCTTCATGTTCCCAAGCACACCCCTGCATCCAGTCAGTCACCACGTCAACCCGTCCTGGGTGGCGAGCACAGTTGCGGGCGCTTGAGTATTTCCAATGTACTGGATAGTCAACACCGCCGCGTGCAACCTGATTGTTGTGCGTATATTCCTGTGACGTCCACATCATTTCGTCGCTCTGGAGCGACAGGGAGTGATCTTCTGCCGAATACGGACCGCGAAGCGGAGCTTCGAAGACGGGCGTTCCCAAGCGGGAGCTTGGGAACGAGAAAACAGCGATGCATGAACCTGGGGGCATTGGCTTGGGACGTGTCTGACGCGAGTCCCGTGAATTGCCAATTTCGTCTGTCGCTCGGTACAGTTTCCGTCGCCGATTGATCCGTTCTCCCTCCCATTCGATGTAATGACAAAACATGGTGCCGGACTTCGTTTCCACTCAGCAGCAAACCAACTCTACGGCGGCGAGGTTCGATGCAACGTCACGACGTCGCGCCTGGATCGTCACGGTGCTGACGTTGGTCGTACTGGCCGGTGTCTGCGGACATGCCATGGGGCTGTTCAAGCCGACGGAAACCACCGTCACCCAAATCGCCCCCGGAGTTTACTTCCGAAAAATGGAATGGCAGCCGAAGTTTATTGGCTGCAACCAGGGCTGGATCATTTTTGAGGATTTCGTCCTGGTCATCGAAGCCAGCTTTCCCAATCAGGCGGAAGAACTGGTCAAGGAGATTCGCAAGACAACCGACAAGCCAATCAAGTATGTCTTCGACACTCATTGGCACGGGGACCATGCCGATGGAAATCCAATCTTCATCGCTCAGGGGGCCAGTGCGATTGCGTCCGAACAGGCGCGCGAGCAGTTCGTCAACAAGGGGATTCCGTATTACGAAACGCAGAAGCAGGAAAAGCCGGACGAATACGGGAAATTGAAATATGGAATCCCGTCACTGTATTTCCCGAAGAAGATGGTTATTGAAGATGCCACTCAACGCGTCGAATTGATCCACTTTGGCCATGGACACACACCGGGCGATGCCGTGGCGTGGTTACCCAGGCACGGGATCCTGTTCACCGGCGACAGTTGTGTGAATGGTCCGTTCAACTACACCGGTGAAAGCAATACCAGCAGTTGGATTGCCGTGCTGACGGAGATGTCGAAGTTGCCGGTGAAGATCCTGTGTCCCGGTCATGGCGACCAGAGCGACAACCTGCTGATCGACAAGCAGCGGCGGTACTTCGTGGAGTTGCGAATGGCGATCCAGGAAGCCATCAATGCCGGGGAGTCATTGGACTCCATCAAGAAAACGATCAGCCTTCCCTGGTACAAGGAATGGGCGGGAGTCGATGTGAAGGAACGCGAAGAGAACATCGAACACGTCTACAAGGAACTGACTCAGAAGTAGCCTGTGACCGAAGGTGCAGACATGTCCGCGCTCGCCCTGGATTACTCCTATCGGTACCAATACGCGTCGGAATTCATCGGCTCCGCCGGACGGTCGCGACTGAAGCTGGCGACTTTTGGCGGTCACGTGGTGAACCCGTACTTTTTTGAAGGACGGCTGATTCGACCACGCCGCACTGCAGACTTGCTGCGCGCGTTGATGGAAATTGTCCATTCACGGTTTCATATCCCCGCCGCCATGCTGGCCCGCATCAAGGCGCTGGCGGATCCGGTCGTGACCAGCAGCGAAAACCGATTGCGCTTTGAGGGATTTTCTGGCTGCTGCAGCGCCTATGCGCGAGTGGACTTGCTGCCGGAAGCTGTGGATGGCGAAGCGTTTGGTCGGGGAACGACAAACGTTGACTTCAACGCTCCGATGTTGACCGCGCTGGCCCGCATTCGTGATTCGGACACTGTGGCTCTTTCCGTCGGCACCGGGGAAGTCAGGCTGGATCATGGCGACAACGCAGTCATCGAAAAGAAAGTGGCGTTGCCGGTCCGGTGGCTGAAGGGATTTGTCGAGGTGCAGGCGTACCAGTCCCGGATGCAACTGGTCCATGACGTGGGAGGCGTCGACGCACTCCGGTTTTTGCGGTCCATTCCACGGACGGCGAGCAAGCATGCCTCGTGGATCGTGCCTTCAGGCCGCGGGCTGCGATTGAGTCAGGTGGCCTCCCGCGATGGTGTTCAGGTCGCGGGATTGGAACGAGTTCGCATCCTGGAGAATCTGGCTCCGCTGGCACGGCAGTTGCGCATTTTTGGAGACAGTTCCACGGGGACGGCGGGCTTTGAACTTGTCCTGGACGAAGCGCGGTTTCATCTGGTCCTGAGCCCCGATGTCTGGCGCGGGTTTTCCGGCGAGGGACAGGTCCTGACGTCGTTGGCTGCGGGAGACTGGGAACAGGCGATTCCAATCGTTCGTAAGACGCTCAAGTGGGATGCGACGATTGATGCAGAAGCGATCGTGCGCAAGTCAGGACTGACGCCAGAAATCGTGCGGGGCGCTTTGTCGGCCTTGGGAGCGCGCGGTCTGGTCGGTTACGACCTGGAGGCTCAGTCGTACTTTCACCGCGAACTTCCGTTTGATCTGTCACTTCTGGACGAACACCAACCCCGTCTGAAAGGAGCGCGCAAACTGATCGCCGAGAACAAGGTCCGCCTGGGAACTTTGACCGACGATCAACAGGAACTGTTCGTCGCCGGCACCGATGTCGAACACCGGGTCCGAGTTTCTGCAGCCGGTTCCAAATGTACCTGTCCATGGTATTCGAAGCACCAGGGGGACCGGGGACCCTGCAAACATGTTCTCGCGGCCCAGATGTTCCTGGATTCGGCCTCACCTCAAAGGTAGCCCCGTAGATGTCGATGACGATCACCCGTGAGCAATTGGAACAATGCCTTTCGAAGTCCGACAACCAGAGCGTTTGCGTTGAGCTATTGGCAGAGGCAACAGAAGCCAATCGTCGCGCATTGGCACCGGTCGCACTGGCGTGGTACCGGACGGCCTATGCCGCCTGGATGGGGCGAAACCAGAAGCCGGAAATCACGCTCCCCTGCCCCGACGATGCCGGGTTCTTGATGAACGGAATCATGGCCGCCGTCCTGGCAACGGCGACCTGGAACGAAATGCGGAAGTTGCCGGACTGGAATTCCATCGATACCACGATCGATCCGGACGTTGCCTTCAATGTGTTGTCCGCGAGAAAGCCGGAGTGGATCGATGAATGGGCCGAGGCGTTCGTCACCCAGGATCCCAGGAACTGGCACGTCGTTCGCCGGTTGGTCCGCGCCGGCATCTGCTCGCGTTCGGACAGTGATGCCATGATCTCGGGAATGATCGCCGGGATTGATGACGTCATTCGTCACGATTTGCGTGGGATTCGCCAGCGCCTGCTGGACGATCCCGAATTGCTGGACCATGAGATCTGGCGCCTGTTTGAAGTTCAACGCCCCAACAGCCTGAATTTTGCAGCGCGCGACGAATTCCGGCAGGGATCGCAGGCGGGATGGCTCGAATCGTTTGTACTCATGGCCAATGCGGATGAACTGCCGCGAGAGCGCCTGCTGGACTGTAGTTTGAACGCGCTGGAATGTGGATTCTCAGACTCGTTCGCCCGCTGGTTTCCCAAGTTGCACGAGGCGTTGCAGCCGAGCCTGGAAGAGCGACTGGAGTTTCTTCCCCGGTATTGGGAATTTCTGAGGAACGCGAATACCAGCACGGTGACATTCGCGTTGGACGTTTTGCAGAAACTTGACGCCGCCGGCAAACTCGCTGACGAAGATTTGATCCATCACCTGCCAGTCATCCTCCATGACAAATCGAAGTCGCGCGCCAAATTGGGACTCAAGCTGCTCGAACGCGTTTCCAAACGCAGTCCTCGGCTCGCCAATGACGTCGCGCTCGCCATCTGCCCGGCCTTGTCCCATGCTGCGGCCGACGTTCAGGAGGCCGCCTGGAAGGTGATTGACCGATTAGGGACCGCACCTGCTCAAGACCTGATCGATGCCGTTCATGGAATGTCCCCGTATATCGCTGCGTCGATGCAGGAGCGAGTGCAGCAGTGGCTGAGGAGATTTGGCGACGGTTCTTCCGCAACGGACTTGGCCGGGGAAGCGGTCTCAGCGGAAGAAACGCAGAAGGTATTGGACAATTGGATACAGTGCGCGCGTGCACTGCCGCAGCATCTGGCGACTGTGGCGGGGATCCCCGCGTTGCTCGAAGCGATCGCGAATGGCAGCAGCAGCGTGCCCGCGGTCGATTTGCGGTCATGGGACTTCCCTAGGCTGGTGGATCCGATTGTCCCGATTTCATCACTGGAGGAGTTAATCGACACCTGCGCTGCCGCTCTGGAATCGATTGAGTCGGCGGATGAGGTCGAACGGATTCTGGCCGGAATCTCGCAGCTTTGCGATGTCCGGCCGGACGACTTCGATCAGCGGACCGGACCATTAAAAAAGCGGACGCTGGCCAAGTTGAAGGGACATGGCGGCACGTTTATGGGCGACTGCGTGATTGCCGATCTGAATGCCACGATCTGGGCCTGGCTGACCGGAGAAGTCAGTCATCAAGTGATCATGACTCACAATGTTCAAAATCTCTGGGGGTCAACCGCCGGTGGCGAAACATGGATCACGTTTCCTCCCGGGGATACAAGCTGGCTGCGAGATGCATTTTCACAACGCGCGTTGGCGATCGCCCGGCGGGCTGCCCGACGAGAATCCCTCAGCCTGCTGAGTGCGCCAACGCACTCCGGCGGTTGGATCGACCCTGTGACCCTCGTTGCCCGAGTCGAAGAACTGGGAGATCGCCTGAACTCCATTCCCGAATTCGATCAGGCTCTGGCGTTGCTGCGATTGGCTCCCGATCACAGAGCGGCTGCGCTCACGGCCTGGCAGGCCACCCCCGCTGTCGATCGCGACTGCGAGTTTCACCGGGCGCTCAGTCATGCACTGGGAGCCGAGCAGACGGTCGTCGGGCCGACGGTGTCCTTGTGGTGTGCCGCTGCACGTGCTCGAGGGGCCTGGACGAATGATCCCCTGGTGATGGCCCAGCATCGTGCGGCCGGTCCCGATGCCGGCCAGGCGGCCGATGTTCAATTGAAGTTCCACCCTGCGGATGAACATCCCGGCAAGATCATCCTGACCGTGAAGCCTCAACGAGTCTCCCTGCCAGCTCGTCCGGGGCCCCCGCTGCTGCCGGCGGGCAGGCTGCGCGATGACTTCAAACTGCCGGATCGTGAATTCGCGAATCCAAATCCGATCTGGCTGCTTCATGACGGGTTGTGCCGGTTCTGGCTCTGCCCCGGTGGGCCGCTCGCCGTCCGCTGGGCTTTGACGGTCTGGCCTGCCAATCCCGATCCGCTGCTGGCACACGGATTGTTCCATCTGAAGTCGAACATTGATTGGGAGACAAAACTCTGGGCAAACCGCGTTTATCTGCAGTGCCTGCTTCCTGCGAATACACCAGTTTCTCCGCTCGCTCGACTGGTGCTGGTCGTTGGACTGGCTGCGAAAGACTCTGAGGAATCGGGGATCGCCGTGGATGTCGCGATCACCGCCATCGCGGATGGCCGATTGAATGGCCTTGATCTTGGGGAGATGCTGCGCAATGTCTTGTTGACAGGAAACTTCAAAGTCGCCCGCTGGGCGAAGGCCTTGAAAGAGATCGCTGGGCCGACCGTTCTGCACGCTCACACCGTGAGCACCGCACTGGCCCGGGTCTTTACGGGCGACACCGCCTGCGGTACTCGCGATCTCGCCCTGTTGCTGGAACTGCTCCATGAATTGACACTTCAAACCGGGCTGGGAATTCCCGCCGCCACCCGGGACTGGTTGGAACGATATGTGGGGACCGGCAAGGGGGCGAAGGCGGTGAAATCGATCCTGGCAGCCAGTCCAGTGACGAAACCCGAACAGTTACGCGAACTCCATCTGGCAGCCCTGCAAGCTCGGGTGGACCGCGTCCGCAATTGGGGCCTGTTGGAAGCGGCGACGGAGCCGCAGTTCTCAAGTGAACCCATGGGATGAGCACCAATGCCGCGCGAAAGCCAGGAACTGGAAGCGTTGATCAAACGTGGCGCCAGCCCCAAAGTCATCGAATTCTTTCAGGGCGCGACGGATGCCGAGCGGCGGTCGTTGGCTTCCATGTCAGAAAAGCTGATCAAGGCTTTGACAAAGGATCAAGATGTGGCGAAGTCTGCCGTTCCGCCGGCCCAGCAGAAGGATGCCGCGCGCCTGGCCGCGCTCGCGACCTGTTCACTCTCCACGTTAATCTCGCTCGATTGGCGCGTGCCTCTGGGCGACGCTGCGTCGATACAAGTCCTGAGTGATCGTCGCCCGGATTGGCTGCAGGAGTTTGCCGAGCGACTGCTCGAACGGGAGCCGTTTTACTGGACGGTCGCCCGGCAAATGATGAAAGCGGGCCTCGTAGCACGCCCGCAACATGAGAATTATCTGCTGGGGATGACTCATCTTTTCACGGGAGTCGGCGGATCAACCACGGATCCCACCCCCGCGAAAGGTCGAACCAGCAGCCATTGGAACATCGCGACGCACCTGCATGCGGAGCCCGACTTGCTGAATGAGATCTGGCGTTTATTTGAAATCGAGGGATTCGGCGAATTCAGCCTCGCGGCCCACGACAAATACAGCCACACTCCCGAACGGCGATGGGATCACACACTCGTGCAATTGTCCCATCAGGGAGTCTTGCCGCGTGATCGACTGCTGGATGCCAGTCTGGACGCACTGGATCGCGGGTTCGCGCAATTCCGAGCCGGCTGGTTTTCGGCATTCCATGAACAATTACAACCGACGCTCGAAGAGCGGCAGGTTCGATGTGAGCGGTACCTGCGATTACTGGCCAGCCCGATTTCCCCCACGATCAGCTTTGCGTTACAGGCATTGGCGATCATCGACACGGGGCACCCCATTGACAGTTCGTCCTATCTGGAATCGCTCCGTCCATTGATGCTGGCCAGTACTCGCGGAACCGTGAAGTCGGCCCTGAAGGTCCTGGATACGATCGCCAAACGGGATTCCACGCAGCGATCGCGAGTTGCGTTGATGGCGGCCGAAGCCCTGACTCATGTCGCCACAGATGTGCAGTCCGCCGCCTTTAAGGTGATGACCGCCCATGGAAGTCCTGCGGAACAGGCGCTGTTGGAGGCGGTCAGCAACGCGAAAGAGCAAGTTGCGGCTTCCTTGCGAAAGAGCCTGCACGACTGGCTGTCGGCTATGGAGTCTGACGTGCCTCGCGGTGCTGTTCCCAAAGTCTCAGAAGGCCGGAAGGCATTCCCGTCGGAAGACGTCGTGGGACCGGAACAGCTTGAGCAACTGGCGCAACGGATCGAAGCGATCCCGCAGCGGTGGCGGACGCTGGTTCATCTCGACGAAGCGTTCGACGCATTGCGGTCAGGGCGTTGCGAATGCACCGCCATTGATTTCACGGGGACTGAGATTCCTCGACTTGATGCGGCCAGACGAATCCCGCCCGTCGAAACACTGGACGAATTGATCGACCTGGCGGCCCAGGTCATCGAACAGTCCGATGATGCGGATCAGAATGAGCGGTTGCTGGAAGGGATTTCGCGCCTGTGCGATCAACGTCCGGCAGATTTCGACAAGCGGACTGGCCCCCTGCTGAAGCGGGTTTGTGATCTCAAGCAGCGACACGCTCTGATTCCATTCACCGGACACGCACCGGCGAGCGATATCGTGGGGGTGATCGCAGCCTGGTTAACAGGGACGTACGGAACCAGCCGGTTGATCCAGCATCACGGCCGTCCGACGATGGAGCATACATTTCACGGAAGCACGTACTTGTTTCCCGCGCCGAATCTGCAGTTCCTGGGTGGAGCGATGTCGCTGCGAATGCAGCAGTTGGCAGATCGAGTTGCCCAGCAGGTGGCCTCGCGCACATTGTGTGCCCCCACCCACGCCGGCGGTTGGGTGGATCCAATCGCCCTGGTCGAACGGGCCGCCGATCCGCATGTTTTGGCGCAGGCCTCAGATTTGGAAAAGGTCCTGGCTCTGTTGCGATTGGCTCCCGACAGGCGAGATGTTGCGTTGTCGCGGTTGCCCAGTGCGAAAGACGAATTCGTAGACGCGCTCCGCTATGCTCTGGGTGGCAAGGTCAACAGAATTGGCCCCACCAGTTGGTTGTGGGTGGCGGCCGCCAGGGGGCGAACTCCCTTTGCCGACGACCTGCTGGTAGAACAGGCACATCCGGATCTGGGACCGGATGCCGCGACGGCAGCGCGGCCTTCCGCGTCTGTGACTTCCAGGACATCTGGAAAGTATACGTTTCACGAACTGTCTGTCGCTGTCTTACCGATGCCGACTGCAACCGACCTTCGATTGCTGACCGTCCAGATGTGGACTGCCGGCCCCACAAATCTTGGGCCCGAATTTGTTTCGGCGACGGCGGTCGCTCAGTTGTTCCAGATCTGGCCGTTGGCACAGGAGTCGGCCTGTGCCCAGGGAGCGACAGTCTTGGGCAGAAATCTTGACTGGTCCGAGGCTGAATGGCACAACCGAGGTTACCTGACACCACTTCTCGATCCTGACTTGCCCTTGAAACCGATGGCGCTGCTGATGTTGGTACTGGGACTGGCCGCGCGCGAACCGGGTGAGAGCGGCCTGGCCACCGATGTCGCGATCAGTGCCATCAGCGATGGACGCCTGGATGGTTCCCGGTTGGGTTCCACCATGGCCAGTCTGCTTCCAACTGGACTCATTAAGTCCGCTCGTTGGGCAAAAACATTGCAGGCTATCAGCAAGGCATCGGCGCTTCATGTCGAAGTTGTTCGTGATGCGATCTCAGGGAGCCTGCGGGGAAATCCCAAGTCAATGCCGAAGGATTTACATGCCCTGGTAGAACTGTTGAAGGAACTTGTGGCCGAATCCAGGTCGGCCGTCGATGCCGATACCCGTCTGTTTCTGCAACAGGTGGTGGGAACAACGAAGCTCGGCAAAGCCAGCAAAGCGATTCTGGCGGCAGTGCCAGAACTCGCCGTCGAGCGGACAAAAACAATTCAGCGACAAATCGTTGAATCTCGATTGGCAAGAGTCGAGCGCTGGTGTGAGAGGGTGCCTGGCGAACGAATTTGAGCGGACCGACTCTGTCCGCTTCACTCGACTTGACCTTCACCTACAATGGGACAATTCGGGATTCCCGTCAAATGCGGATTGCCACGATCATGGCTGACGTGGATGTAATCAACACTGGATTCGCGAAGCGGGCATAGCCTGTTTTGGACGAACTCCAGGAGTATCTCTCTCAGATCGGAGGCCACATGTCTTTTGTATTGTCGGAAAAGCTGGATGGTAAACTGATCGAAGTCCAAGTGACCGGGAAACTGACCAAGGAGGCGTATGAAGAATTTGTGCCCATCACTGAAGCGGCCATACAGAAGTACGGAAAAGTTCGCATCCTGTTCATCATGCACGACTTTCATGGCTGGGATGCCGGGGCGGTGTGGGAAGATCTGAAGTTCGATCTGAAACATTTCACCCACATTGAACGTCTGGCGATCGTGGGAGAAACCAAGTGGGAACACGGGATGGCCATCTTCTGCCGTCCGTTTACGACTGCCAAAATGAAGTATTTTGACCGCACGAATCTGGAGCAGGCACGGGCCTGGATCCAGGACGACGCGTGACATTCAACGATGGTTGGAGGGCTTCTCGAATGGCTGGGAATCTGCTGATCGCGAATCCGGACAGCTTTACGACTGATCGGATGCGACAGTACTTCGTCAAGCGGGGTTATCGGGTGGATTGCGCCAACGACGGATTGCAATGCTGGGAGAAACTCCGTCGAATGTCTCCGTCCATCTTGATCCTTGATGCAAATCTTCCCTGGGGCGGTGGTGACGGGGTGCTGGCTTGCATGCGCTCGTATCCGGTCTTTTCACGGATACCCGTGATTCTGGTCACAGATCCGCTTTCCCGAATGCATAACGTCAGCGACCCTGTCGTCCGCTGTCTCCAGCGTCCGTTCGAGATGAAGAGACTGTTCGACGAAGTCGCCCTACTGCTGTCGACCAGATCGGGAGTTTAAACGGATTTCTGTCAGCCTCGGCAGTCTTCGGAACGAGTCAGAATTGCTGACCGCAGACGAGTGGCAGGAGCGACATAACGAAACTGGTGCGAGACGACGACCATGGAATTCGCGGCCACAGCGAGACATTCCGAATTCAAGGGAATCGCCTCGACGATTTGCACGATGGAATTCGGTCGTTATGATGCGGTCCCTGTCTCCACTCTTCGAGGAAAACCGCGATGTCGCAGAACCGTGATGATGACGAGGACAATCCGTATTCTCCCCCCGAATCCGATCTGGATGGTTCCGGCTCCCGACGCAAGAAATCTCCCATTGAGCGGGTCAAGGGAAAGGTCATGGCCCCTGCGATTGCGCTGGTCATTGTCGGGTCACTTGGCCTGATGATGTCGATTGTAAATGTGGTGCTCGCGGTTTTCAGCGGTCCGGCGATCGTGGATCCGAATGCCCCGGAATTCCTGCGGAACATTCAACAGGCGTCTGTCGGCCCGCTCGCCATTGTTGTCCAGGCGGCATTCGTTGTGTTCAACGGCGTCATCATCGGTGGCGGCGTCCAGATGATGCGGTTCCAATCGCGCGTCTTCGCGATCGTCGCGTCTGTATTTGCGATCGTGAATGTCGGTACCTGTTGCTGTGTGCTGGGGGCACCGGTCGGCATCTGGTGCTTGATCGTGCTATTGAGCCAGGACGTCATCCGGGCATTCGAGTCGGCCGCATGATTCGTCATGAGTGAACTGGCGCGTCGGGCTAGTGTTTGTCTTGGCACACTGCCGGGATGATTCACCACGGATGGCCCTGAAGGACAAATCGCCTCAAAACCGCACCTGTGCGTCGAAAATCCGGGAATTCGCGAAAATGTTGCCAAAACGCCACGCGACGTGGTTTTCTTGAGCTAGGCTCGGGGTGGGAAGCAGGTGCTTACCCGCGCTCGCCGTGTGCTCCGTCGAAGCGTTCTACCACCAAACTCGATTCGTGCGAAGCAGTTCGTGCGACGAGCGGCCTTTGAACGTGGAGCATACCCGTGAATCCCTCACACGAGTTGCATGACATCGCTTGGGTGCTGATGAGCGCCGCCCTGGTCATGACGATGCAGGGAGGCTTCTGCTTTCTGGAAAGCGGACTGTCTCGCGCCAAGAACAGTACCAATGTCGCGATCAAGAATCTGATCGATTTCTGCGTGGCGGCAGTTGTCTACTGGGGCTTCGGATTCGCCTTGATGTTTGGGGACAGCCGCTGGGGGCTGATCGGGTTGTCCCACTTTGGAATCGGTGAAGACGCGGGCCCCTGGCTGCTGTCGTTCTTCGTTTTTCAACTGGTCTTTTGCGGCACGGCCACGACGATTATCTCGGGAGCCGTCGCGGAGCGGATTCGCTTCCGCTCCTATCTGATCATCAGCGTCCTGGTGTCCGGATTCATCTATCCGATCTTCGGTCACTGGGCCTGGAATGGTGCCGACTCCGGGCAATTTGGAGGATGGCTCAACAGCCGGGGCTTTATTGACTTCGCCGGTTCGACGGTCGTGCACTCGCTGGGGGGCTGGGTGGCACTCGCTGCGGTCCTGGTCCTCGGCCCGCGGATGGGACGATTCGGCAAGAACGGCAGACCGATTCACGGACACGACCTTCCGTCGGCAACTGTGGGCGTGCTGGTCTTGTGGTTCGGATGGTTTGGATTCAATGGCGGCAGCACGCTGGCTGTAAATCACCAGATTCCCCTGGTCCTGCTCAATACCAACCTGGCGGCAGCCTGCGGCGGGGTCACCGCGTTGCTGGTGTCGCGGTGGATCGAGCGACGGGCGTCTGTGGAACATGTGATGAACGGAGTGCTCGCGGGGCTGGTCGCCGTGACGGCGGGTTGCCACGTCCTGCAACCGTGGGCCGCCGCCGTGGTCGGCATTGTCGGTGGAGCACTCTGTTGCGGCACCACGTATCTGCTCGCACGCTGTCATATTGACGACGTCGTTGGGGCATTCCCTGTCCACGGGGTCGGCGGTGTCTGGGGAACACTCGCCGTGGCCCTGCTGGGCGATGCCAGCAAGTGGGGAACCGGTTTGACACGCTGGCAGCAACTGGCCGTTCAGACTGAAGGAGTTGCCGTCTGCTGCGTCTGGGCGTTTGGTGGATCGTTGGTCTGCCTGTGGTTGATTAACAAAGTGTCACCGCTGCGAGTGACAGCCAGGCAGGAGCAGGCGGGCTTGAATATCTCGGAACACGGGGCCACCACCGACCTGATCGACCTGCTGGGAGACATGCAGAACCACCGTAATCGCGGTGACTTCTCGCGACTGGTTGCCGTCGAACCGCATACCGAAGTCGGGCTGATCGCGGCCGAATACAATCAGGTATTGCAGCGGGTCAGTCACGAGATGCTGGATCGAGACGCGGCGGAAAAGAAGTTTCGCAGCATCTTCGACAACGCGATCGAAGGGATTTTCCAGACCACGCCGGACGGAAAGTACCTGAGCGCCAATCCGGCGCTGGCCCGCATCTATGGCTTCCAGACCGTCGATGAACTGATGAACCGGGTGACCAACATCGCCGATCAATTGTACGTTGATCCGCAAAGGCGACTCGAGTTCGCTCGACTCCTGGCGGCTCATGATGTGATCACGGACTTTGAATCCGAAGTCTTCCGCGCCGATGGCAAGGTGATCTGGATCCGTGAAAATGCGCGGGTTCACCGTGATGAGTCCGGCACGATCGTCTACTACGAAGGAACCGTCGAAGACATCACGGAACGCCGGCAGTCCGAGACCCTGTTGCGGGAAAAGCAGGAGGCCGAGGCGGCCAACAAGGCCAAGAGCACCTTCCTGGCGAACATGAGTCATGAAATCCGCACGCCGCTCAACGGCGTCATCGGCATGCTCGACCTGCTCTCCACCACTCAGCTTTCGGAGCAGCAGAAGCGATATTCGTCGATCGCGCGTTCGTCAGCCGACGTCCTGCTCAGCGTGATCAACGACATCCTGGATTTCTCCAAGGTGGAAGCGGGCAAGCTGGAACTGGAACACATCCCATTTGATTTGCAGCAGTTGGCTGAAGACATCCCCGAGATGTTCCTGCACCGCGCCGTGGAAAAGCGGATTGAACTGAACTGTCACATACTGCCAGGCACCCCCAGACGCGTGCTCGGCGATCCCGAAAGGCTACGGCAGGTTTTGGTCAATCTGGTCAGCAATGCCATCAAATTCACGGAGGATGGTGAAATTACCATTCGCATTGAGCGATCCGACCGAGATGACGACCAGGCGGCCATCCTGCGTTTCTCCGTGTGCGATACGGGGATTGGAATTCCCGCAGAACGATTGAATCGCCTGTTCGGCTCGTTCTCGCAGGTTGATGCGTCGACCACGCGCCGCTACGGTGGAACCGGACTGGGCCTGGCAATTTGCAAGCAGTTGGTGGAGGCGATGGGTGGTCAGATTGGCGTCGACAGTACTGCGGGCCAGGGTTCGACGTTCTGGTTTGATCTGCCGCTGGAGATTGTGGAAGAGAACGCAGAACGGTGCGTCACCTTGCCGAAAGCGTTTCGCGAGTCGTCGATCCTGGTCGTCGATGACAATGAAACGAACCTGGTCATCCTGCAGGATCAGCTCAGCAGTTGGGGATTGACGGTCGAAACGTGCTCGGACTCCAATGATGTCCAACGACGGATTCGCCACCAACGTGATTCTGGAAAACCGTACGGCCTGGTGATCCTGGATCGAGTGATGCCGGAACTGGATGGAATCGCGTTGACGGAGCAGATTCGCCGCGAACCGTTACTGTGTAACACCCGGTTGATGATGCTGACTTCGCTGGACAATGGCCTGGACTCGGGTTGGGCCGCCCGTCAGCGAGTCACCGTGCTGTCGAAGCCCGTTCGCCAGTCCCGGCTGTTTGACGCGATTGTGTCAGCCGCCTTTGATCGGATCCCCGAGCCGAAGCAAGTCGAGGAGTTCAGTCCCAGCGGTACTCAACCACGTCGGGGAAATGTCCTGATCGTGGATGACAATGAAATCAATCGCCTGGTCGCAACTGAAATCGTCAGTGCGACAGGCTTCCGTACTTGCCTGGTGGCCAACGGATTCGAGGCGTTGAAGGCGGTTCGTCAGACGCGCTTTGAGGCGGTGCTGATGGATTGCGAAATGCCCGAAATGGACGGATTTGCCGCCTCGCGCGAGATCCGACGATTGGAAGCGTGCGGCGAGCTTTCGTCGACGCCCGATTGCCCGTTGCCGATCATCGCGCTCACCGCACAGGCCATTCAGGGGGATCGGCAAAAGTGCCTGGATGCAGGCATGAATGAATATGTGACGAAGCCGATCAACCGACATGAACTTTGCGCCACGTTGAACGCATGCGTCTCTGCCCGTTCGACAAATCGCGCGGAAGTGCAGGGTTCGCCTTCATCCGCTGAATCCATGGAAGGCTCTGCGGCAAGTCCACCGGCTGAAGTCGAAGATCCGTGTCTCAACATTGCCGAGTTTACAGACCGCTGCATGGGCAAGCCACGACTTGTTCGAGACCTGCTGCTGATGTTTACCGAAGCCATTGATGAGCGGATGACGACCTTGTCGAGACACCTGGCCGAAGGTCAGATCGAACCTGCGACTTATGCGGCGCATTCGATCAAGGGGATGGCGGCCAACGTGTCGGCCGGGCGAGTCCAGCGCGTGGCGGCTTCGCTGGAAGCCTCGGCGCGGGCAGGAAGTTCCGAGGACTGTACGCAACTTGAAACGGAACTGCTTGAGGAAATCGAAGCGTGCCGGGCTGAAATTGCCGGTCTTCTGGCCCAAACGCCAGAACAAGTGATCAGCCCGTATTGAAAGAAACGGGGAAGCACTTGGGACGCGTCCAAGATTACTCCCGATAGCTGGCCCAGGAATTGGCGGACATGCCCAAGTTCGCGGACCGCGTTGACGACGAATTTGTCCATTTGGTGTACCAGACCAGTCCCCTGCACGACATCGGCAAAGTCGGCAGAATTGTCTGTCCAATTTGCTGGCGCTTCGGGCCCAGGCGGAATAAATGACGGCCACGGATCAAACACGGATGTCACACGGAAAAGACCAACTCCACCGGCTGACAATAACTTACTCAACGTCCATCAGTCCGGCCAGTTTCAGCCGAGTTTGAGGATGGTTGGCGAATGGCCAGTCCGTCGGCTGGTAGGCAATCGCAAATTCCGGAGTGTCATAGCGCTGGTAGTCATTGGTGAGGCTGTGCATCAGGCGGTCCAGGACGCCGGTTGTTAACAGCGTTCTCTCGACGGGATAGACCGGCTTGCCGGTGTGAATCGTTTCTTCGATGGCCCGCAGCAGTTGCGCGAAGTGTCCGAACGGAGGTTCATTCTGCAATCGAATCCAGGTTGCCGAGGGCTTGTCTTGCCCTTTGATTTTCGCGGCGAACGCGAATTCGGGAGTCAGTGCGTCTGTCATGGCGACGGCGGATCTGAGGCCGTCGCGATGTTCGCACAGAAACAGCGCCGCATCCTTTTGCTTCGTCCATTCGGGCCCGGCGGACGGATTCCTGGGGAGCGTGCCGAGGGCCGCCTCGAACAATTCCAGTGACCAGCGCTTCTCGGTGGCTGCCCGATAGATCGCCTCACCGCGCAACGCCTGCACCGAGACGATTCCCGACTCGCCCCCGCGTCGACGTTCAACCATCGCCTGGTGTGCTTCCAGGGCATGGATCCCATACACCTCCAGTCCACTGTAGCCGACAGTGACCGCTTCCTCCAGTTCCTGGTTGCGATCCAGTTCCAACGGCGGGAACCGCCAGGCGAGTGGAACCGACGAACCGGCCAGAAACGGGATTTTTCGC
This sequence comes from Planctomycetota bacterium, assembly GCA_018242525.1. Taxonomy (GTDB): domain Bacteria; phylum Planctomycetota; class Planctomycetia; order Planctomycetales; family Planctomycetaceae; genus Schlesneria. The sequence continues at coordinate 67,902 of JAFEBS010000042.1, forward strand.
TCCCTCGCCAACGCGTACATGAAGCTGGCGTCTGCCCATGAATGCGCAAGATGTTTGTCGTTGAACACGGGAACCGACTTGCCCCCACGCTGCAGCGCCGCAGCAATCTCTTCGAAGAACCGTCGTCGCGGATACAGGTGCTGGTGAGTGTCCGGCGTATGGGGATAGTCGCCATGCTCACCAATGCTGATCACTCCAGCCACTTGAACCTGATCGGTTCCCAGCGTAATCGCTTCGTCGATGGTCTTCGCGATCCGGAATTGGAATCGCTCTGACATCGAATGACTGAGATCACCGGAGCCCACTTGATCGACGTAGAGGGAAACCAGCTTCAGGTCAGGTCCAAGTCCTCCGTCTTGTTGCCATCCTTCCAGGATTTTCCCGATCAGGACGTCCGAATGACTCCACTTTCGATAGACGGTCACGACCGCCGCCACGGGCAGTTTCGGACGCCCTTCCGCGCACAACACAGGAGTCTCGAACAATCTCGTGACCGTGGATGCAGCAGCGGTGCTGACCAGGAATTGACGCCGATTGACAAGTTGATGTGCCATGAGGTTCTCGTTGAGTCGGCGGGTCTTGACATCGTGGCAATTGAAGCAGTTTGCCAGCAGAACAATGGGTAAGACGCGAGATCCGGTTGTGCGTACGAACGCTCAATACGCTCCGCCATCGTCCGAGAAACCCGGGGGAATGCTTTCGCTACGAAACCGTTCTTCGGTCCACGGGTCGCCGTGCATGTGGTAGCCCCCCTGCTCCCAGTATCCGGCGCGGTCTTCGGCGACCAGTTCGATCCCGCAGATCCACTTGGCACTCTTCCACGCGTACAACTGAGGGACCATGCCTCGCACAGGGCCGCCGTGTTCCTCCGAAATGGCCTCGCCGTCGTGCCGGTCGGATAACAGACAGTCGTCCTGCAGAAAATCCGCCAGCGGCAGGTTGGTGCTCCACCCGTTGTCGTAGCCGTGGCAGACGACGTATCTGGCTGCCGGTTGAATGCCGGCCCGGTTCAGCAGTTCACGCGTGCTGACTCCTTCCCAGACGTTTCCCAATCGCGACCACTTGGTCACACAATGAAAATCCGCAAAGACTTTGACGCGGGGCAGTGCCTGGAATTCCTCCAGTGAGAACGAAAGCGGGGTGTTCACCAAGCCGAAGATTTTCAGTTGCCATTGACGCAAATCGATCAGGGGCGGACCGAACGCGTCCAGAACGGGCCATTTTCGCGTACGGGACTGGCCGGGCGGAATCCGATTCGCCCGCCGGGTGTCCGGACTGACGATGAACCCTTCGGCAAATTGGTCGGGAGTGGTTGGCTCGCCGGATTGGTACTTCGAATCGTCTTGCAGCGACATGGTCCAGCCTTCGGATTGGCAGTGTTTTGGGTGAATTCCGACTGTAAAAATCGCGGTTTTGACCAGGCCGATTGTAACCGCGTCCGCCAAAACTGCGAGCGGCACGATGATTGCCGCTGTGAACTCATTGTGAAACGAGGGAGACGGACTTACGACCCGCCATTGACCGGGTTTCGCAACGCCAATAGACTTGCCGGAGAGCAAGTTACGTCGTTCAGTCTGCGGGCAGCCACCATCGGCGTCCCGGGGGCACGTCGGGCTTCTGGTTGCGATGCGACCTGGAAGACTGTCGGATCGGCAGACGATCGAAATTTCCCGCGCGAAAGTGACGGATGGTCGCGCGGCAGAGGGAAGCACGACGCCCACGCGTCATTTCAACGGACGAAAAATGGAAATCCTGGATAAGTTTGGTGACGCGTTCAACGTTGTTCTGGGCGGCACAGAGCGATTCATCACCCGGATGTTTGGCTCATCGAACGAACGGCGTGTTCGCGGAATTGGTTATGTCCGTGACAAGCAGGGGAATTCGTCGATCGTCCCCGGCTCGACCCTGGACCGGATCAATCAACTGGAACCGACGTACGAAACGCTGTCGGACAGTGAACTGCGTGAAACCGCATCGAAACTACGTCGGCAACTCGCCGATGGTAAGACGCTGGATGACCTGTTGCCTGACGCCTTTGCCGCCGTCCGTGAAGCGGGCAAACGCTATCTGAAGATGCGTCATTACGACGTCCAGATGGTCGGGGGGTACATCCTGCACAAGGGCATGATCGCCGAAATGGTGACCGGGGAAGGGAAGACGCTGGTCGCGTCGCTGCCGGCATTCCTGAACGGCGTGGCCGGTTCAGTTCACGTGATCACGGTGAACGACTACCTGGCAAAACGCGACATGGAATGGATGGGGCCGCTGCATATGGGGCTCGGGCTGACCATCGGTGCGATCCAGTCCAATACCAGTCACGAGGAAAAGCGCAAGGCGTATGCCTGCGACATCACGTATGGGACGAATAACGAATTCGGGTTCGATTACCTGCGTGACAACATGAAAAGCTGGAAGGAAGAGCAGGTTCAGGGCCCGCTCGTCTACGCGATCATCGATGAAATCGACAACATCCTGATCGACGAAGCGCGAACGCCGCTGATCATTTCCGGCCGCGCTCACGACGATGTTTCCAAGTATCCGGTCGCCGACAAGCTGGCGCGGCAGTTGCAACGCGATGTCCACTTCGAGTTGAAGGAAAAGGAACATACCTGCCACCTGACCGAAGCGGGGATTCGTCGTGCCGAGGAAATCGCGGGCGTCGAAAGCTTTTACACCCCCGGCAACATGGAATGGCCGCACCTGATCGACAATTCACTACGGGCTCACCACCTGTACAAGCGCGACGTGAATTACATTGTCCGCAATGGCGAAGTCATCATTATTGATGATCACACCGGGCGCATGATGGAAGGACGGCAGTGGAGCGATGGCCTGCACCAGGCCGTGGAAGCCAAGGAAGGGGTGAAGATCAAGGAAGAAACCCAGACCCTGGCGACCGTCACCCTGCAGAACTTCTTCAAGCTGTACAAGAAGCTGTCCGGGATGACCGGGACGGCCATGACCGAAGCGGCGGAATTCGTCAAGATTTACAACCTGGATGTCGTCACCGTTCCCACCAATCGCCCTCTGAAGCGGATCAACTATCCGGACGCGATCTATCGTACGGAAAAGGAGAAGTGGAATGCCGTGGTCGAAGAGATCAAGGAGGTTCATGCCACGGATCGTCCTGTCCTCGTCGGAACTGTCTCCATCGAGAACTCGGAAAAACTCAGCAACATGCTGACGCGCAACGGCATTCAGCATGCCGTGCTGAATGCGAAGTACCACGAACGTGAAGCCGAAATCATCGCCCAGGCCGGTCGCATGAGCGGCGTGACCATCGCCACCAACATGGCTGGTCGTGGGACCGACATTATCCTCGGGGGGAATCCCGAGTACCTGGCCTGGGACGAGCTGAAACTGAAATACGAATCCCGGCTGGATGTCCCCAAATCCGAATGGGACGCAGCGACGAAGGCGATCGCCGAACGCGAAGGGATGGCCGAACAGGGCCGTAAAGTCGCGGAGTTGGGGGGACTGCACGTCATTGGGACCGAGCGGCATGAATCCCGCCGAATCGACCTGCAGTTGCGCGGTCGTGCCGGACGCCAGGGGGACAACGGATCCAGTCGTTTCTTCCTGTCTCTGGAAGACGATCTGATGCGCAAGTTCGGCGGCGAATGGGTCAAGGAGTGGCTCGCCGCACTCGGCATGCAGGAAGGCGAACGCATCGAAAGCAAGATGGTCACCCGTCAGATTGAAAGCTCGCAGAAAAAGGTCGAAGAACGACACTTCGAGCAGCGCAAAAACCTGCTCGAATACGACGAAGTCATGGACGAGCAGCGCAAGCGGGTCTACTCGTACCGCCAGGTCGTCCTGGAAGGAGCTGACTGCCGGACGCTGATCCTGGCGATGATCGACAAGCAACTGGATCGCTGGACAAACCAGTTCCTGAAGCAGACCTACCGCTGGGAAACCATCGTTGAATGGGCGCGACAGAAGTGCGAAATCGAGCTGGAAATCCGGGACGTGCGGGGTATGGAACCGGACGATCTGATCGAATACCTGAAATCGACCGCAGAACGACAGGCCGATATCCAGATCCAGGAAAAGATCGAGGAGAACCTGCCGAACGACGTCGAAGACGATCGCGAGCGGAACTGGCAGGCGATGTCGATGTGGATCAATCGCCGGTTCGGGTTGAACACCAACGATCGCGAATTGAAGAAGATCGGCCTGGATGACATTCACCAGGCACTCTACACCCGCGCCGTCGAAGCGATTCAAAGGTTCGATTTTTCCCCGTGCATCGCCTTCCTGAGTGATGATTGGGGACGCCAGTCGCTGTCCGGTTGGGTTCGTCAGCAATACGCCCTTGAGATTCCAGCAACAGCGTTTGAAGGCCAGAACCCCGAAGACGCGGCTCAATTGATCAAGACACAAATCGTGCAGTTGTATCAATTGAAGGAAGTCGAGTTCCCGGTGTCGGTCGGACTGTCGCACTTCATGGCGGAAGGACGCTACAACCGGGAAGGGCTCGTCCATTGGATCGCCAATCGGTTCAACACGGCAGTTTCGCTGGAGGACCTTGAACAGCGGTCCCGGGCGGACATCGTGCGAATCCTGATGGACATCAGCAGCCAGTACCTGGCACATGGCAAATCAATCCGCGAACTGGATGCACGCCTGGACAAGGCGTGTGCTCCAGCCACGAACGGTCATGCGGTGATGGCAGCGGGTCTGGTGGAAACCGACCCGGTCACCAATCCAGCCGCAGTGACCGAACTGATCGAATGGACCAATCGCGAGTTTCAGACGGAACTCGATCCGGCGGAATTCCAACAATCGAATCGACGTTCGTTGGCCAACGTCGTGCGGTGGGCATACGAACGAAAGTACCGCCCCGAACTGTATCAGACCGAGCGAAACGTCATCATCGACACGCTCGACACCGCCTGGAAGGACCACCTGTACTTCATGGATCACCTGCGTTCCGGGATCGGCCTGGTGGGCTACGCGCAGAAGGACCCGAAGACGGAATATCGACGCGAAGGGATGGCGGCCTTCGAGCAGATGTGGGACCGTATCGCCGCTCAGGTCACCGGCACCGTCTTCCGTATCGAAGTCGAAGTCCCCGAAGCCTCGACGAATGTCTGGCAGATCACGTCGACAGAACACGCGTCTCCGACGGAAGACATCCCCGATGATCATCCGGCCCTGGCCGGGACTCAACCGGGCGAGAATCCCCAGCCGATCGATCCGATCCGGAACTTTGGCGATCGTACGGGACGGAATGACCCCTGCCCGTGTGGCAGCGGAAAGAAATACAAGAAGTGCCATGGGGCCGGGTTGTAGGAACACACTGACAGGCGGCAGCCTGTCCCGCGAAACTGCGTGAATGGGGGAATGGATGCCCTTTTTCGGCTGGATGCTGAACGCTGTTTATTGCCTGCTGCTGCTGGCCGTGGCGCCGGTGCTGCTCTATCGTCGCTTGCGCCATGGAAAATATCGTGGTGGGTGGCGCGAGAAGCTGACAGGACAAGTGGCGCGCCGCCACCCCGATCGTCAGTGCATCTGGTTCCACGCGGTCAGTGTCGGCGAAGTGCTGCAACTGAAGAAAGTGCTGGATGAAACGGCGGCCCGGTTTCCCGAGGCCGAACTGTTCGTCACCACGACAACGGATACCGGTTATGGCGTGGCCTGTGAAAAGTATCCGCAGCACACCGTCGCCTATTTTCCACTCGACTTCACCTGGGCGGTCGCGCGTGCACTCACGTCGATCCGGCCGGATCTGGTGGTCCTGGTCGAACTGGAACTGTGGCCGAACTTCATTTTTGAATGCCGGCGACAGCGGATTCCGCTCGCGCTGATCAACGGCCGGATTGGCGAAAAGAGCTTCCGCGGGTACTCGCGCCTGAAGCCGGTGATCCGTCGGGTCCTGAATTCATTGGATGTCCTGGCCGTGCAGAACGACGCGTATCGAGATCGGCTGCTGGCCCTGGGAGCGCCAGCCGGACGTGTCGTGGCGACCGGAAACATCAAGTTTGATCGCGTTGAAGCGGATCGCAGCAACTCAGCGACTCGGGAACTGCGACAGTCGTTCGGCATCGAACCGCATCAGCCTGTGTTCATCGCGGGCAGCACCCAATCGCCAGAAGAATTGTACGCTCTGGATGCCTGGCGCGAATTGCTGCCGGAATTTCCAAACCTGCGGCTGATCCTGGTCCCGCGACACAAGGAGCGGTTCGACGAAGTGGCAGACCTGGTGCAGCAGAAGGGAATCCCACTGCTGCGTCGCAGCGAATTGAAGTCCGGTCACGCGAGTCCCGATTCCGTTGCAAACGGTGCTTCCGTTCCCGTGTTGTTGCTGGATACGTTGGGAGAACTGGCGGCCTGCTGGGGTCTGGCCGACATCGCGTTTGTCGGTGGCAGCCTGACGAACCGGGGCGGACAAAACATGCTGGAGCCGGCAGGCTACGGAGCGGCCGTGCTGTTTGGCCCAAACACCTGGAACTTCAAGGACATCACGCAGGCTCTATTGTCGCGAGACGCAGCCCGCGTCGTGAGCGGCCCTGCGGAATTAAAACAGTCGCTTCGGGAACTTCTGCAGCAACCGATGTTGGCCCACCGTCTGGGAACTACGGCCCGGACGTTTGTCGCTGAGCAACAAGGTGCCACCGCTCGAACGGTCGATCAAATCTCGGCCCTGCTGGTCCACGAGAGACCCCAGTCACGCGCTGCGTAAACACAGCCAGAAATGTGCCGCCCGGATGATTCGCCACGGATTTCCACGGATAAAAATACCGGATCAACAGGGACAGTGAAGAAGCCAAAACATCGATTCTATTGGCTTTATCCGTGTGAAATCCGTGAAAATCCGTGGCGAATCTTTCGGGCGGGCGAGTGTGTTGATATGCCTTGGCACACGTGCCTGCCAGGGACCGGTCCATTGGCGAGCCACCAACGGGAGCGGCGTTGCGTTTCTTGAGCGGTAGCTCGAATTGGGTTGAGAGCCCTGCCCTCATCAAGCAAGGATCTCGTCGATTGGCTTGCCGTGATCGATCTCCAGTCGTTTGCGACCGGGAACTTCCAGCTTGCGGGAGTCCAGGCCCATCTGCTTCAGAATTGTCGCATGGATGTCGGTCACGTAGTGGCGGTTTTCAACGGCGTGGAATCCGATTTCGTCGGTGACGCCGTGGGCGATGCCACCCTTGATTCCGCCGCCGGCCATCCAGACAGAGAAGCCGTAAATGTGATGGTCGCGGCCGTCGGAACCTTGCGTCCCCGGGGTCCGGCCAAACTCGCTGGCGAACAGGACGATCGTGGAATCGAGCAACCCTCTCTGCTTCAGGTCCTTCAACAGTCCGGCGATCGGTTTGTCCACTGCCTTGAAGTTTCGCTCATGATTGGCTTTCAAGCCGCCATGCGCATCCCACACCCCGGCTCCGCCTGCTCCATGCTGAACCTGAATAAAGCGGACTCCGCGTTCGATGAAACGGCGGGTGGCGAGCATCTGCATGCCAAAGTCGCGTGTGGCCGGTTCATTGAGCCCATACAGTTCCTGAGTCTCCTTGGTCTCGGTATTAAGTGCCAGGGTTTCCGGGACGGATGTCTGCATGCGAAAGGCCAGTTCGTACGCCTTGATACGGGCCGCCAGTGCCGGATCGTTGGGGTATTCGATCCCCTTCAATTGGTTCAGGCGGCCGACGAGATCAAAGCTGATCTGTTGTTCATCGTGTCCCAGGTCCCGTGCGGGTTTGCCGAAATCGAGTGGATTATTGGGATCGACGCGAATCGGAATCGCGTCGTGAGCGGGACCCAGGTAATGACCATCGCGGGCATTCCAGTATTCGCGGTTTCCCATCGAAATGAATTGGGGCAGATTGTCGTTCAGCGACCCCAGGCCGTAGTGGACCCACGCACCCAGAGTCGGGTATTCGCCATCCAGCATGTGACGTCCGGAATGAAACTGGGTTTGAGCCCCGTGGTTGTCATCGGTTGTGTACATCGAACGCACGACGGCGATGTCATCGATGCAACTGCCCATATGCGGAACCCAGTCGCTCAGTTCGATCCCGCTCTCGCCGTATTTCCGGAAGCCGACCTGCAGGGGATACAGCTTGTTGCGTTGCTGGCCATTCGCATCGTTGACGACGGTGACGCGCGCCAGCTTCAGCTTTTCAGGATTCTGGGCGTCTTTGTAGGGTGTTTCCCCGATCGATTTTCCACCGTACTTCGTCAATTCTGGCTTGGGATCAAAGCTTTCCATGTGCGACACGCCGCCATTCATGAACAGCCAGACGACACTCTTTGCTTTGGGTGTGAAATGCGGCTGCCCATTGGGTGCCACCCAATCCACGGGAGCATCGGCCCGAACAACGCCATCTCGGGCCAGCAATGCCCCCAGTGCCAATCCGGTGAAGCCCATCCCCATGTCGGCCAGGAAGCTCCTGCGATGAATGCCGCCCGACGAACAACGGCAGTCAGAATCGAGATTGTGCATGTTCCGTTTCCCTTTCAGTCAGGATCGAATTCATCGGATCGTGACGAAATCGTTGTGGTTCAGCAGTGCGTGAATAATGCTGACTCGTGCGGACATTTCCGGGTTTGGCCGGTTCTTCAGTTTGGCAGCGGCTTTTAATTGTTCGAGCGACTGCAGCACCAACTGCAGTTCGGGATCCGTAGGTGCGACCGACAACACCGTCAGGAATGCCGCCTGGATAAAATCTGCGTCTGATGCGTTCGGTATGGCGGTCGCGATCCGCTGGAAGATCTTCTCGGACATGGTCATCGCCAGCGGGCTGTTTTCCAGGGCCAGAGCCTGTTGCGGGACAATGCTTTCAGCCCGCCGATAGCATTCCAGCACGCTCGCATCATCGAACATCGACAGGAACTTCTGGTGTTCGTTATGCGAATGCACGTAGTACAGGCTGCGCCGTGTTGAGTCGCTGCCAACGGGAATGGACGGCCCGCCGCGTGTCAGATCCAGGTCACCCGCCATGGAAAGCAGGCTGTCCCGAATCAATTGAGCTTCCATGCGGATCGGGTTGGCCCGCCAGTAATATCGGTTGTCGAGATCCGCAGCGGCCGTCGCCGCAGACACGCCCGCGCTCGATGAACTCAAGCGGTAGGTGTTGGAGGTCACGATCAGGCGATGAAGATGCTTCATGCTCCAGCCATTTTCCCGAAATTCGACGGCCAGCCAGTCGAGCAATTCCGGATGAGTGGGCGGGGTGCCTTTACGGCCAAAATCGAAGACCGTGGGAACGAGCGGTTTGCCGAAGTGTCGTGACCAGATGTGATTGACCGCCACGCGCGCCGGCAGCGGATGCCGCGCATCCGTCAGCCAGTTCGCCAAAGCGGTACGACGGCCTGTGCTCGTTCTGGGAAACGGCTTGCGACGGGAATCTTCGGATTCCATGTTGGACTCTAAAGTCTTCAACGAGCCGGGCAATGAAGCAAACGTGTCACCGGGTGCGTCGATCGCCTTGCGTGCGACTTCCGCGGCGGTCCTGGCCGCAGTCCATTTCTTTTCTGAATCGGCTTTCTTGTCCGCGGCCGCTCGCAGGAATTCCAGTTCGGCACGACTGGCATCTTCATCAGCTTTCGCGGCCAGGGCGACTCGTTCCAGTCTGACCGCGTCGGAGATTCGTTGAGCCAGGTCCGCAGCGGGGGGATCCTGAAGCCGGGCTCGATCGGCGAGCACGCGCGCACGAATGGACGCAGGCTGCGATTCCGCAGTCGCCAGAGACTGTTCGGCAATCTTCAACGACAACCGAGCCTGGTCGACGGACAACGGCCCATCGGCCGGCTTGGCGCCCGGCGTCTGTGGTTCGACCAGAGTCCGTGCGGCGGAGAGTTCGTTCAATTCGAATTCCAGGAATTCCGCCTTGGCGTCAAATGTGATGACTTCCAAGGCTCCGGGTTGGCGAGGGATCGGCAGCCGATAGGCAATGGAATGCTGCCCATCGACGCTGACGTTGACCAGATTTCCACGCACTCGCAGGATCATTTCATGCGGCTTGTTCAATTCAATGGGACGAGCCTGGGCCGCTTCGGGGGGATAGACGTAATTGCCCTGTTGCTTGTACGACACCTGAGCCTTGGTTCCCCCTGCGTAGGAACTCAAGTAGGCCAGTGTTTCGTTGTCCTTCTCGGTCGCATCAAAAGTGATGCCGACGGATTTCCACATGTCTCCGCCGGTGGGAATATATTTGACTCGTGCCTCAAAATCGGCGGGCGGAGTCGCCTTCAGTCGCAGGGCCGATCGGCTGGTCCCGGACATCAATTGCTTCAGTCGCCCGTCTGCATACACCCACATGCCGCCTGACATTTCCCAGGCGTCCGGTCGGGCCGCGGCAAAATTGTCGGCAAAGATGGGGCGTGAGATTACCGCAAGGGCATCGGCTGGAGCGTCCACATCTACCTTGGCAATGGCCGCTCGCTTCGCCGCGATCGATTCGTCCAGTTTCTTTCGAGCAACACTCAACGCGGCAGTCGCCTCAGCAATTCGCTGTTGAGCCTGCTTCAAATGGGCCTCTTCCACGAACGAACGCAAGCCGGGCTGAACAGCTTCTGGCGGCAGGGTCACTGAAGCCACCTGCCATTGGTCAAATGACAGGAACGCTGGAATGGCTGGCTCCATGACACGATTCTTGTCGGGGTTCCGGTCGTCACCCCGCAGGTGCACAAACGTTTGGGCGTCCAGGTTGCAGTCAAACGCACGGGGGATTCCATCCTTCTCGAAATCGGTTTCGCCGGGCCAGGCGTCGGTGCGGACCTGGTACGGTTCGAAGATGGCGCGCAGCTGGTAGTATTCCTGCTGTGAGAACGGGTCATACTTGTGATCGTGACACTTCGCACAATTAAACGTCAGGCCGAGCATTGCCTTCGACGTGTGTTCGATGGTTTCGTCCAGCCAACTCGTACGATTGAACTTGAAGTACTGTCGGGCCAGAAAACCGCTGGCGCGCAGTTTCTCCAGATCGTTCGGATACAGTTCATCGGCCGCGAGCATTTCGCGCAGCATCTGGTCATAGCCTTTGTCGGCGTTCAACGATTCGATGATCCAGTCGCGCCAGTGCCAGATGTGCTTTTGTGAATTGCGAACTTCCGCCCCCAGGCCCCACCAGTCGCTGTAACGCCAGATGTCCATCCAATGCCGTCCCCAGCGCTCACCGTATTGCGGACTGTCCAGCAGGCGAGTCACGACACGGTCATACGCGTCCGCAGAGTGGTCCGCGAGAAACGCGTCGAGTTCCAGTCGCGTCGGTGGCAATCCCACCAGATCGAGCGAGACTCGGCGCAACCAGACCCGTTTGTCGGCGGCGGGTTGAGGCTGCAGTCCGCGATTCTGATGCTCGGCGGCGATGAACGCATCAATTGGATTTTTGACCCAGGCCTGATTGGCGACATCGGGAACCGTGGGTCGAACGGGTGCCCGAAACGCCCAATGATCGCGCGGGTCCCGTTCGGGCGCTTCATCGGCCGGAGCTTTCGTGCCCTGGGCAATCCAGGCTTTCAGCAGGGTAATCTCGGCAGGCTTCAGCGGTTCCCCTTCGGGGGGCATTCGTTCCGATTCTTCCGCCGCGGAGACTCGCTTCAGCAGCAAACTTCCCTCGGAATCTCCGGACTTGATGGCCGCCCCGGCTTCCCCGCCGCGAATGGCAAAGGCAGCGGTATCCAGCCGCAATCCTGCTTCCTGCTTGAGAGCCCCGTGGCAGGCATAGCAGCGAGCCTGCAGTATGGGCTTGATCTGCTTCGCATAATCCACGGCGTCTTGCGCCATACAGGGAATCGCGATGGTGATGAACAACATCGTGATCGACAGGCATTTCATAACCGGGCCTCATTGCCAGCAACGCAAGAATCGACGAACGCAGATGCGTTCAGGATAGCATGAGCAGCCTGCCGCAGGACAGTCATTTCGATCGCCGAACACGACTCAGGCGACGGATTCTCCCATTGGGAAATCCTGATCTACGCAGGGCCATCACCTTTTTCAAATTGGGGTGCCACGGTNNGCACGGCCATGTCGAGGACTCCATGACCGTGGCACACGAGTCCCAATTTGAAAAAGGCGATGGCCCTGCTAATCCGCTGCCTTCAAATGGCAGATGCATTTTGATCCGCGTATCATGGCCGCAGGACAAAAGTGTGTTTGGTTCCTTTCATCCTGTGATGATCGCGTTTTGGACGCCTGTTTTGGCGAGCGACCAACGGGAGCGGCGATTGCAGTTTTCGAGCGACTGCTCGAAACGGGTGGAGGGCATTGCCCTCATGAGGAATTCCGAAATGCAGAATCAGCAGATTGCCGCGTTGTTCGAAGAGCTGGCGGACTTGCTGGAAATCCAGGGAGCCAATGCCTTCCGAGTCCGGGCGTATCGCAATGCGGCTCGGACACTGGAAAACCTGTCCGAGTCGGCAGCGGAAATCATGGCGACCGCCGGTCGCAGCCTGACTGACCTGGAAGGGATCGGCAAAGATCTGGCGGGAAAGATCGAAACGATTGTCCAGACGGGGGCCTTGCCGCAACTGGACGAACTTCGGGCCGAGATCCCTGCCGGGGTGTCCGAAATGCTGCGCATTCCGGGCCTGGGGCCCAAGAAAGTGGCCGCACTGTTTCACGAACTGGGGCTCAAGACCCTGGTCGATTTGAAGGCGGCGTGCGAATCTGGCCGTGTCGCGGAACTGAAAGGATTTGGCAAGAAAACCGCGCAGACGATCCTCGAAGGGATCGCTCATGTGGAAGAGGCGGGCCAGCGCGTTCTGATCTCGATTGCCAGTGCGTCCGCTGAGGAAATCGTGAATGACCTGAAGCAACTGCCGTCGGTTTCACAGATTTCGGTGGCCGGAAGTTGCCGACGTCGGAAGGAGACGTGTGGCGATCTGGATGTGCTGGCGGTCTCTGCCGATTCCACCGAGGTCATGGATCGCCTGGCCGCTCATCCCCTGGTCGAGCGGGTGCTGGCTCGCGGCGAGACCAAGCAACGGGTGCGATTGCGCAGCCGGATTGAAATGGATCTGCGCGTCGTCCCCGCCGAATCGTATGGTGCGGCGATGCAGTATTTTACGGGGTCGAAGGAACACAACATTGTCATCCGTCGTCGTGCCATCGAGCGGGGACTAAAGGTTAATGAATATGGTGTCTTCAAGGGCGAAGACTACGTGGCCGGGCGCACCGAAGAAGACGTCTACGCCGCCGTGGGACTCCCCTGGATCCCGCCGGAACTGCGGGAGAATCGGGGTGAGATTGAGCAGGCCGAAGCAGGACACCTGCCGGAATTGATCGAAGTCGCCGACATCCAGGGCGACCTCCACATGCACACGACCGCCACCGATGGCAGTGCCACCATCCTGGAAATGGCGGAAGCGGCCAAGGCCCGTGGATTGAAGTACATCGCCATCACAGACCACTCCAAACGGGTCACGATGGCCAATGGCCTGGATGCCACCCGCCTTCGTCAGCACTGGCGGGACATCGAAACGGCACGCGGACAGATCTCCGGCATCGAGATTTTGCGGGGGATTGAGTGCGACATTCTCGAAGACGCGACGCTGGACCTGGATGACGAAGTTCTCAGTGAAGCCGACTGGGTGATTGCCGTTCTTCATTATGGACTGAAGCAGCCTCGCGAACAGATCATGCAACGGTTGCTGAATGCCATCCGCAATCCCCATGTGGACCTGATCGGCCACCCGTCGGGACGATTGATTGGCAGTCGTCCCCCGGCCGACATCGACTACACGACGTTTCTGAAAGCGGCGGCGGACCACGGGGTCATGCTGGAAATCAACGCCAGCCCGACCCGACTGGATCTGGACGACATCCAGGCCGCCGCCGCCAAAGCCCTGGGAATCCAGATCTGTATCAACACGGATTCGCACGCCACGAACGGCTTCGAGGCAGTCATCTACGGAGTTGGCCAGGCGCGTCGAGCCGGCCTGACAAAAGCCGACGTGGCGAATGCGTTGCCGTGGGCAGAATTCCAGAAGCTACTAAAATGACTATAACCGCATTTGGAGATCTCTACAGAACAATCTCACGAACCCAACTGCAACTGATTCAGGTGCGAAAAGCGAGTTGGAGCGCCTTCAATCAGACGGTGTGTGGGCTAAGGTTCCTGTACGGGACGAAGCTGGCGCGTCCGTGGGGCGTGTCGATGATCCCGTTCGGCAAGCGTCCGAAGCCGCTTCCGGCGGTGCTTGGTTGGGGCAAGGTGGCCTTCATCGCTCCGCGTGAAGATCGCCGATCGTTCGAGCGACTGGCATTCGCGACTTGGCGGAAAATGACGCGGACCGTTTGCAATGCTCGGAAGCCGGATCGATCGCAATACGTTATCCGCTCAATCTTCACAAAATGCAGTTCCACAACTGACTGAATCAAAGGATCCGATCGACTTCAAAAGCGCTGCAAGTTCACCGTAACTCATTGGCCGAGGCGGGGCTCGAACCCGCACGTCCCTTTCGGGACACCGGATTTTAAGTCCGATGCGTCTGCCTGTTTCGCCACTCGGCCTGAGGGGTGATGCTTGTGAATTGGATGTGCCAGGAGACACGGGGAACTGGTATCCCCGTCTGGCAGAGTGCAATCCAAGCGGGTGGGATTGTGGCGAGTCTGAACCAGACTCGCAAGACCATCGATGAGACGATCCAATGAACGTGCCTTTCGGTTCCTTCATTCTTGTCCCGTGCTCCAGAGCGTCTACTTTCCGCTCTCACTTGTCCACTCTTGTCATCCCCCGCTAGACTCTTCAGGCCCTGCTGCTTTGGGGTGGTTGAAATTGAGCGATTCAGGTAAGGAATGAGAGTTGATGGACGATTCGAATTGTCTGGCGGAACGTACGACCGACTGGCACGATCTGGCGGAGCGGATTCTCGCAGGACATGAACTGACGACCGACGAGGGGTTGTCGATCCTGCGGTCGGATGACGATGAACTGCTCGATCTGCTCGCTGCCACCTATCGGGTTCGTCGGCACCACTTTGGACGGAAAGTTCACCTCTATTTCCTGAAGAACGCCAAGAGCGGCCTGTGTCCGGAAGACTGCGGCTATTGCTCGCAGTCGATCCTGTCTGAAGCCGAGATTCCCCGCTACGCTCTGCTCAACGAAGCCAAGCTGATGGAAGGGGCTGAGCGGGCGGTGGCGTCGCAGGCGCGAACCTACTGCATCGTTGCATCGGGTCGCGGGCCCAGTAACCGCGAAGTCGATCACATTGCCAGCACGGTCGCGAAGATCAAGGACATGTACGGCCTGCACATTTGCTGTTGCCTGGGCCTGCTGGACGAAGACCAGGCGCAACGGTTGAAGGCGGCCGGAGTCGACCGGATCAATCACAATCTGAACACCAGTCGGGCCTTCTATGATCAGATCTGCAGCACTCATAGCTACGAAGACCGGCTTAAAACTCTGCAGGTTGCTCGCAAGGCCGGCATGGAATTGTGCAGCGGTCTGATTGTCGGAATGGGGGAAACGGATCAGGATCTGGTCGAAGTCGCGTTTGAGTTGCGATCGCTGGATGTTCACTCGACCCCCGTGAATTTCCTGCACTCGATCGACGGAACTCCGCTGGAACGCAAGTGGGACCTGAATCCCCGCTACTGCCTGAAGACGCTGTGTCTGTTCCGCCTGGCCAACCCGGCGGTCGAACTGCGGGTTTCGGGCGGCCGCGAAGTCAATCTGCGTTCGCTGCAGGCGATGAGCCTTTATGCGGCGAACTCAATGTTCGTCAGTGATTACCTGACGACCAAAGGACAGCCTGCCGAGGACGATTTCAAGATGGTCGAAGACCTGGGATTTGAGATCATTATCGGAGATCACGAAGCGCACGCCGCGTGGAAGGCGGCCCAGGCGGCTGTCGTGGCGGAATAGCATCTGCCTGCCATCTGCGGGACTTTTTCGATGCGAATGAACGCAACTCGGTGGGTACCAGTCATTGGTAGGACGGACAATCGTGTCCGTCCGAACGGGCAGTTGACGGACAGGATTGTCCGTCCTACGGTGATGACTCCCTCACAGAGTCACGGAGACGCAGAGAAAGTCCAGCAGAGATGACCGCGGCCAGACATCGTTCCTCGGGCTATTCCGTGATTCTCGTTCCTGGCTCACTGACTCTGTGGCATTGTGCCACGGTGAGAAAGTTATCGTTCGCACCGCGCGAATCTGAGTGAAATGACGCATGTTTTTGTTGGTCGGGTAAATCGTGATTGATTTTTTGGGTGCATTGTTTTACTGATTGTCGTTGCCGAATCACCGCATTACTGGTGGTGATCACGATTTCCAGGGGAAAGACAATGCGTTCCAGATGCTGCGGGATGCTCGGAGTCCTGATTTTCGCTCTTACTACGTTGGACATTTGTACCGCAGAATCCCCGCCGTCCGCTCAGTTCGTCCTCCTCGACGGAAATCATGACGGAATCCTGGACTACTCGGAATCCATTGCGGGTGCAGGCGATGCTTTGGTGTATCGACATTGGGTGTTCTTCGAGTCGGATCTGGACGACGACGATCGGTTAACCGAAGCGGAGTACATTGGTTGGACCGGTGGGCGTGGCTTGCGACCTGTCCGCGACTTTCTGCGGCGCGACGTCGATCGCAGCGGCACGATTGCGCTGAAGGAATTCATGCAGTGGGCTCCCGAAACTGCTCTGGCGTCCAACACTCGAAACTTTCGACTGGTGGACTTCGATGGCAATGACCAGTTGAGTCTTGATGAATTCCGAGCACTGCCGGCCGGCGGTCTGGCGGATCGTGGGCCGGTGCCTGATCCGCTTCGGGAATCGGCCCGACAGAAACTGGCCGAGTGGAAGGAGATCTTCACCAGGACAGATGCCAATACCGATGGCAGGCTTGTGGAGTCTGAATGGCCGGAGACGGGATTTGGCGACTGGACTCCCATGGGTCGGATTCCGTTTGCCGATTGGGATCGGGACAAGGACGGCGGTGTCACAACAAGCGAGGGACAGCAGTTGATTTCTGTCGCCTACGGAATTCGGCGTGCTGATGGTGAGATGATCCGGTTGCCATCGGGACTGCTACTCGACTATGTCACGATGCGACGGCTGGACAAGGATCTGGATGGAAAGATCTCCAGGGACGAGTTTGTCGCTGGCTATTGGCGCGGGGCGGAAAAGAATCTGCAACTTTTGACTGCGATCGATACGGACCACGACGGCCAAGCCACCGTGCCGGAACTGCTGGCGGCACCGGGGCTGGTGTTTGATGTGGTCGGAACGTTTGCGCATATGGATCAAAACTTCAATGGAAAACTCGACAGGGACGAGATCCTGAAGTTTGCAGCGCCGTGGCAGAAGCGGCTTGGTTCGCGTTTGATCCCCGCGTTTGATGCTGACAGCGATGGGGAATTGTCGCTGCAGGAGTACCGGACAACGCCGTTTGCCAATGTTGCCACCGACTGGTACCCGTTGCGCCAGGACATTGATCATGACGGGAAGCTGTCGTTCGCGGAGTTTTATCACGAAGCGTCGCCACTGTTCATCGGCCAGTACTTTGAGGTCTTCAGGAAACTGGATCTCAATCACGATGATCAATTGACCAGCGACGAATACGACTACACGGTTGATTTTCAGAAGGCACCTGCCGACCGGGCGTTTGCAGTGCGCGATCGTGATCACGATCAGCAACTGACGGCGGATGAACTGCTGGGCGAAACCTTGTCTCCGGATGCCGACGCTGCCGCGAAGGCACGGTTCGCGATCCGGCAGACGTTCATCCACAATCTGATTCAGCAGGCCGACCCGAACGGCGACGGGGAATGGAATCTGGCAGAGTATCTGGCTGCCGCCCCCGAACCGCTCCTGGCGATGCATCGGGATTTCGTGCGTTACGATGCCGACGCGGATGGCCGCGTGAGCGTGACTGAATACATCACACCGTTCATTGGCGGACAGTGGGAAAAGAACGTACGGATCGAATCCGTGCTGGGTGACGTCAATGATGACGGCCTGTTGAGCTGGCCGGAGTTTCAGATCCTGCCGCCGAAGTCGCCGACACCCGCGCTTCGTTTCTCAGTTCTGGACGTCAACGCAGACGGAAAACTGACTCTGAAAGAGTTGCTGCACATAGTCTCCGAACAGTCACGGGCAGCGAACCGTCTGCAGCATATCCGCCAGGATGTTAACGACGACGGATTCCTGGATCTCGCCGAATACCTTGCCCCACCCACAGCGGGGAGATCGCTGACCCGGGAGTTTCGAGCCCGGGATCTGGATCAGGACGGCGCGGTCACGCTGGACGAGTTTCTGAGTATTTACGGGCCGGAACATCGGCGCGAGGGAACTCGCAATTTCCACGTCGCGGACTTCGACGCCGACCAGAATCTTTCAATCGGCGAGTTTTCCGTGCTGCCAGGGACGGGAGCAACACCGGCGGAACGAGGAATGGTGCCGGATCCGATTGCCGATTTGTCGGCGCGTGAACTGGAAACCTGGCGCACGCAGCTCCGCGCCAGGAACGGTGATTCGGGAATTCGCAAAACAGACTGGCCCAGTTTGCAGTGGGCTGGAGCCAGTGTCGGCCTGGCGGACGTCCCCTTCGAGGACTGGGATTTGAATCACGATGGTCGAGTGACTGACGACGAAGGAACGACTGTTTTCAGTCGGGCCTTCGGTCTGACGACGGCCGCTGGTGATGTGATCCGTCGTTCCAACGGGCTGAGCGTCTATACACGAAATATCTCCTGGCTGGATGCCGACAAGAACGGGGCGATTACCCGCGAGGAATTCATCGCCAGCTTTTCGATGGGAGCGGAGAAAAACGCCGAGATTTTCCAACTGCGGGATCTGGATGGCGACGGCCGGTTGACCGTCCGGGAAGCGAGTGAGATCCCCGAATACCAGCCGGATATGGTGGGAGCGTTCCTGTGGTGGGATACGGACCAGAATGGTTTCATTGATCCGGTGGACCTGGGGATTCGATCGGCACCCTGGCATCGTCCGATGCTGGCCACCGTGATCGCGGCCTTCGATGCCGATCACGATGGACATCTGTCGTTTGCCGAGTTCCGCGAGACGCCGTTCCTGGAAACGTCGTGGGATTGGTACCAGGCCCGAGACCTGGATCATGACGGATTGCTGGCCTGGAAGGAGTTCTTCCCTGACAAGGGGCCCACACTGGCTGGCGTGGCGCGTTTCTATTTTGACAAGTTCGACCTGAACCACGACGGGCAGGTCAGCTTCGACGAAATGGAATTCAAGTTAGACCTGAATCGGCTCGGTCCGCAGATCCGGTTTGGCGTTCTGGACCGAAACCACGACAGCCGGTTGACGGTCGAAGAACTGCAGATCCCACCGGCTCCGGCCAGCGGGGAGGCGGCTGCCGTCGCCCGGGATGTTCGGATTCGGCAATATCGTGATGAATGGTTTGCGTCGGCAGATGCCAATCATGATGCGTTCGTGACGACGGAAGAATTCGCAGTCGTGGTGACCGGCTACTTCCCGACCGCGTTTGAAACCTTTGTGAAGCTTGACACCAGCGGTCATGGCCGGTTGAGTTACGCCGACTACGTGCGGCCGACACTGGGATCGCAGTGGGAGCAGGCGGCCAACGACGAAGCCCGACTGTTCGATGTGAACGACGATGGCGGGCTCAGTTGGACGGAGTTTCAAATCACCCCGCGCGCCGCTCCGACACTGGAGCAATGGTTGGCGGGGCTGGATGCCAACCAGGATGCGATGCTCAGCCTGAACGAGTATCTGCATACCATTCGGGCCGACCAGCAACCGTCGAGCCGCCGGACGTTCCATCGGTTTGACCGCGATGGCGATGGACTGGTGAATCGCGAAGAGTGGCTGGGTCAGGGACAAGGCCCGATTTCGATGGCCAGCGAGTTTCGCTGTCGGGATGACGATGGCGACGGCGAATTGACGATGGACGAATTCGTCGTCTTTGCGGGAGCCGAGTGGCATGATCACTTCCGGCGAAACTTTCGCCTGGCGGACCAGGACTCGAACGCACGGCTGTCGCTGGAGGAATTCAGGTGTATTCCGGGGATGGGGCCGTTCAAGGAACGTGGGGGGCTGAAAGATGCCGTCGTCAGCCTGATGGAAAAGCAATTGGAACCGGTGCTGGAACTGGTCCGACGCAAGGATGGAGACGGGGACGGGCGTCTGAGTCTGCGCGAATGGCCGACGGCTGACATTAAGGCGATTGCGGCCGATCTCGGGGCGATTGCGGCGCGAGACTGGGATCGCGATCACGACGGGTTCATCAGCGCCGCCGAGTGCCGTGTCACCCTGGAAGATCTGTTTGGAATCGTGCTGCCAAATGGTTCCAGGCTGCATTTGAAAAACGGGCATGTCGTCAACCTTGCCATGCTGCGACAGTATGACTCGAACAGTGACAATCAGATCTCACGGCAGGAATTTGTGTCGCGGTTCTGGAAGTCGCCGCAGGAAAATCAAGACATTTTCAGTCAGCGTGACCTGAACAAGAACGGCCAGTGGGAATGGAATGAGATCGAAGCCAGCCCCGAAATGTCGGCCGACATCTTTGCACAATTCACCTGGTACGACACCAACCTGGACGGGATGATCGATCAACGGGAACTCGACGACAAGATGGCGACCTGGCAAAAGAGTCTCGGCTCGCGGTTGATCGTTGCCTTCAGCGACGACGGGACTCGACTGTCGTTTCCCGAGTTTCAAGTCAGTCCGTTTGGGAACCCGGTCGCGGACTGGTACGCGTTGCGGGTGGACCACGATCACGATGCCCGGCTGTCGTGGGACGAATTCTACGACGGCAAGTCCCCGCACATGATCGGATTGTTTCGCGAGATGTTTGCGCGGCTCGACCGGAATCACGATGGCAGCCTGACGTTTGACGAACTGGAGTTCTCGGTTGATCTCGACAAGATCACGCCCGAGACTGCGTTTCGGATGCTGGACAAGGACCATGACGGAAAGCTGGCGTTTGGCGAAGTCTTCACTGAGACGAAGCCGGCCGATGTCGACAAGGCAGGGATGGAGCGGTATGAGATGCGGTTGGCCGCGTCAGAAACGCGGTTCCTGGCGGATGACTTGGACCACAATGGTTCGTTAAGTGTCGAGGAATTCCAGCGTTCCAAGGAAGCGGCCTTGCGTGCGGTGGAACGCAAGACAAAAGCGCTCAGTCGTCACCGCGGAAACAAACCATCCGATTTGCCCTTCATCGCGTTTCTGGTGGTGGACGCGCTGGTGCTGCTGGGGGCTGCGTACTACTTCCTGAAGCCCCGCAAGTCTTCTTAGGATTCACACCCAACGGTATCCGAGGCTCAAGCGGTTCGGAATGCGTTCGCGATGCCCCGGAAGCTCCCCATCGGATTCCCGGGCAACTCGTGAGGTTCGTTCGATTCGGCAATCTGCCGCCCTCGCTGTTTTCACGACAAATGTTGACATGGGCCACATTGCAGTGCTAATGTTGGCGGTGGCAACATATATCTCCGGGCGTATCTGAGTCGGTCTTTCAACACGAAGGGGAATCCCATGCGGTGGATGGCGCTTGTCATGGTCTCTGTTAGTCTGAATCTGGCCCCCGTCTCCGGAGACGAACCGCTGGTCCAGCGGTATCTGCATACGGGGCAATTGGCTCGGGGGGAGCAGGTCCTGGAGTCGGCTCTGGAAGTGGCTCCAGAGGATGATCAGTTGCGCTTCAGCCTGGCGGTGCTGCAACTGTTTCGAGGAGTCGAACGATTGGGGCAGTCGCTGTACGAGTTTGGTTGCCTGCCAGAGAACAACATGCCGTTTCTGCGGTTTCCGGTCCACCGCAATCCGGATCCTTCGACGATCACGTACCCGACACTACGGAGGATTCTGATTGGATTTCAAGCCGATCTGGCCGCGGCGGAAACGACCCTGGCGGGAATTCGCGAAACCGAAGTCAAGCTTCCGTTACGGTTGGCGGATGTGCGACTGGACCTGACCGGGAGTGGACAATCACAGGAGCGGATGATCGACATCCTGCGGAAGATGATGGGCCGTGATTTTCGTGACGACAAGGACAATCCGGATTTCCTGATCTGCCTGGACCGGGGAGATGTCGCGTGGCTGCGAGCGTATTGTCACCTGCTGATGGGGATGATTGATCTGCAACTGGCCGTGGATGGAGAGGCCGCTTTTGACCTGCAGGCTGACCAGCATTTTGCGAAGCCAAAGCGTCGTTTCGAAGGCCCCGATCAGGAGCGGTGGAATCGACTGTCGGAAGTGTGGCAGGTCGTCCGTTTCAAGGATCCGGCGCGTCTGCGTCATTTCCGTCTGCATTTCTTGAAGGTCTGTGAACTGAATCGAGAGACCTGGGCGTACATTCGTGCGGAAACCGACAACGACCACGAATGGTTGCCGAATCCGCGGCAGACGGGCGTGCTGAGAATGCCCGTCAGCGATGAGATGATCGATGCCTGGCTGCAGATGGTGGCTGAAGTCGAAAGGGCGTTCAACGGCCAGAAGAAGCTTCCGGCCTGGATCATTGCGTTTTTCCATTCTGATTCAAAAAAGGGGATGAATCTGCAGGTCTTCCTGGATGAACCGCCAGAAACCATTGAATGGGAGCGATTGAAGGCCGAGGGGGTTCGGGAGAAATACCTGGATGGCATCCACCCGGATGTTGATATCGGCGCGTTCCTGCGAGTCGGCCGGGCGTTCCAGAATACCCTGGCTGTGGGCTACGCGGCGTGGTTTAACTGAAGTGAAAGTGGCGTTCACGCATAGATAATGCCCAATGGCACTTGGTTTGTGAGCCGCACGGCGCTAGCCGCGGGTTCTTCGGGTACGAGTGAGAATGCACCCGCGGCTAGCGCCTTGCGGCTCACGGAGTCGCGGAAACTCGCGGAGATTGATGTCGAAAATCGTGGCCGACCGCATCCTGGCGATTCAAACCGCGTGGTCCCTGTCAGAACCTGCCCGGATCTCAATCAAACCTGAATTCGCGAGTTCCGCCATTGGCAACCGGGTCGATTTCTGGGAAATCATGGTATTGTTTGCGCCGTGCCGGCAGGGGGGCGTTGCGGGATTATTCTCGGTTGAAAACGCTACCTGATGGCAGGGCCGGGGTTCAATGGCTCGCACGACCCGGCAGATCAAGCGCACTGCCCACGAATCCATCTTTCAACATGAATCGTACTCCTTGACACTTATCATCGATTCCGGCCATCCCACTGGCTGCGAAAACCTGTGCGACATGGAAGTCGTCTCCTTGACCACAGACGATCATGTTGAATCCACATTGCTGCATCACCTGTTTGAACGGCAGGTGGATTTGACGCCCCTGCGTCCGGCGGTGAACTGCGGCACTGAAACGCTGACTTACCTGGAATTGGATCAGGCCGCCAATCGGCTGGCGCACTTGCTGCGCGAACTGGAGGTTGGACCGGAAACGTGTATCGGGTTCTGGTTGCCGCGGTCCCTGCAGGTCTATGTGACCCTGCTGGGGATCTTGAAATCCGGGGGAGCCTATGTCCCGCTGGATGCCGAGTATCCTGCAGAACGCGTTGGTTACATCCTGCAGGATTGCGGGATTCAAATCGTCATCACGACGCGCGATTACGCCGACAAATTGATCGGGTTCCCCGGGCGAGTCATCCTGATCGTTGAGGACTGGCCGCAAATCGCGAGTCGGCCGGTCACGCGTGTCCTGCCCAGCGACGTACAGCGTCCCGGCAGCCTGTGCTATGTCATCTACACGTCAGGTTCGACCGGCAAGCCCAAGGGAGTGCAGCTGGAACACAGAAACGTGGTTCATCTGGTGCGCACCGAGGCGGCCCGGTTCTGCATCCAACCGGACGATCGTGTCTACCAGGGTTTCTCAATTGCATTCGATGCCTCGGTCGAAGAACTATGGCTGGCGTGGTGCGCGGGCGCGACCCTGGTCGCGGCGACGCCCGACATGGTTCACGCCGGCCCGGATTTGCCGCGGCTGTTGACGGCGGCCGGCGTCACGGTACTTTCGTGTGTGCCGACCCTGCTGGCGATGATGGAAGGGGACCTGGAGACCGTCCGGATCCTGATCGTCGGCGGTGAGGCCTGTTCCAGTGACCTGGTGACTCGCTGGTGTCGACCGGGCCGGCGGATGTTCAACACGTACGGTCCGACAGAAGCAACGGTCATCGCGACCTGGACCGAATGTGATCCGGCCCGGCCGGTCACCATTGGCGAACCATTGCCCGGATACACAGCCTGCGTCATGGACGATCAGGGGCGGATCCTGGAAGCCGGGGCAACTGGAGAATTGCTGCTGGGTGGAGCGGGTCTGGCACGGGGCTATGTCGGCCGGGACGATTTGAATCGGGAGCGATTCATTGAAGTTCGGCTGGCGGGAAATGACGGGCCGCCGACGCGCCTGTATCGAACGGGAGACCTGGCACGCTGGACCGAGGATCGTCAGTTGGAATTCCTCGGTCGCATCGATGGACAGGTGAAGCTTCGCGGGTTTCGGGTTGAGCTCGCGGAAATCGATGCCGTACTGCTGCAGTGTCCCGGAGTGCTGGCTGCCGCGGCGGCAGTGCGTGAGGATGTTCCCGGTCTGCAGCAGTTGATTGGTTATCTGGTGCCACGTCACGGAATCTCGATCGACGACGACGCGATCCGCGCCGTGCTGCGTCAGCGGTTACCTGTCTACATGGTGCCAGTCCTGTTTGAAGTGATTGAGTCGCTGCCCACGTTGACCAGCGGCAAGGTGGACCGCAAACAACTGCCGGCTCCACGTCGCTCAGTCACGTTGCAGCACGATCCGTCGGCACTGAAATGGGTTCCCCGGGACTCGATTGAAGAGACCCTGGCTGCGACCTGGAACGAGGTGTTTGCTCCGGCCATCGTGGGGCCCCGGGATGACTTCTTTGTCGATCTGGGCGGGCATTCGCTGCTGGCCGCCCGGATGGTTTCGGCGCTGCGGAGTCAGGAGCGTTTTCAGGGTGTGTCGATGCTGGATGTATATCAGCAGCCGACGATTGAAACGCTGGCCGCGGTCCTGCGTGAGCGTCTGACGGCTGCGGAAGTCACCGGTTCCTCACCGCCGCCGACTCCGGAGCGTGCGATTCACAAGGTCTCGACCCTGCAACATTTCCTTTCCGGGACCGTACAACTGTTCGCCCTGTACTTCGTCATCGGGTTCTTTTCGCTGCAGTGGTTGGCTCCGTATTTGACATACACTTTCATGATGGATGATGAATACCCGATGGTCGAGGCCGCTTCGTGCGCCCTTGGCTCGCTGGTTTTGCTTTATCCCGTGATGTTGTTCCTGTCGATCGCGGTGAAGTGGCTGGTCCTGGGACGTGTCAGGCCGGGGCGGTATCCGGTCTGGGGAACGTATTTTCTGAGATGGTGGTTTGTGGAGGCGTTCCGCAGCATCGTTCCGACGAACTATCTGATCGGAACGCCGCTGTTGAACTGGTACTACCGGTTGATGGGAGCGCGCATCGGTGCCAACGTTTATCTAGGCAACGATGGTGGAGCCATGTTCGACACGCTGTCGATTGGCGACGACAGTTGCCTGGGCGCGGATTCGCACTTTACAGGTGCAACGGTGGCGGATGGCTGGCTGGTGATCGGGTCCGTGGAAATCGGCCAGCGCTGTTTCGTGGGGACTCGGGCACTACTCGGTCCGGGCAGCTGCATGGGCGACGATGCAACGCTGGAAGATCTGTCGCTGTTGCCGCGCGGCGGTTCAATCCCCCCGGGCGAACGCTGGCACGGTTCGCCCGCCTGCCGTGCGGACGGAGACAGTCAGGCGTCGCTGCCAGTCCGTCCTGTCCGTCCGACGGTTGCCCGCCGGTTTGCGTATGGAGTGATGTTTGCGATCGGCGTATTCGTCTTTCCCCTGCTGCCGATGGCTGCGTTCTTCCCAGGCATGGTGGCAATGGCCCATTGGAATTACCACGACGAATACTACGGCTATCTGATTTACTCGCCCCTGGTCGCGTTTTCGTTTGTCGTCCTGATCAGCCTGGAAATCGTGGTCGTTAAATGGCTGGTGCTGGGCCGGGTCCGTCCTGGTTCGTATCCGCTGTATCACTCGTTTTACTTCCGCAAATGGTTCGTGGACCGCACTCTGGACCTGAGTCTGGATGTGATTGGGCCTCTGTATTCCACGCTGTACCTGGCACCGTGGTATCGCCTCCTGGGGGCCAGGATCGGGCGACGGGCGGAAATCTCGACGGCATCGTTCGTGTCCCCAGACTGCCTGCAGATCAGCACGGAAAGTTTTGTGGCGGATGCTGCGTCGCTGGGGGCCGCCCGCGTGCAAAACGGGGTGATGCGCATTGATGACATTGTCATCGGTAAGCGCACGTTTATAGGGAACAGTTCCTTGATCCCCGTGGGAGCGACAATCCCGGACAACTGTCTGGTCGGCTGCTTGTCGTTGCCGCCGGCGGACGAAATGCCGACGAACTCGTCGTGGCTGGGATCGCCGTCATTTTTCCTGCCGCATCGTCAAACAAGTGATGCATTCACCGAGCAGGAAACGTTTCGTCCCTCGCGATGGCTGGTCGCACAGCGGCTGTTCATTGAGTTTTTCCGCATTACGCTGCCATCGACGTTCTTTATCATTGTGACGAACGTGCTGCTGGCGGAAGTGCTGGTCATGTACGGGGAAATCGACACCTGGCAGATTGTGGCAATCTTTCCCGTGATGTATTTCCTGGCGGGCCTGTCGGCGGCACTGGGGATGGTGGGGGTCAAATGGATGCTGATGGGCCGCTATCGTCCCTGTGAACGACCCTTGTGGAGCCGGTTTGTCTGGCGGACCGAAGTGGTGACTGCGTTGCTGGACAACTTTGCCGCACCGTTCTTTCTGGACCTGCTGGCCGGGACGCCCTTCATCTGCTGGTTCTTCCGATTGCTGGGAGCGAAGATTGGTCGTCGGGTTTACCTGGACACAACGGAACTGACCGAATTCGATCTGGTGCACGTGGGTGACGATGTCGCGATCAATCACGACTGCACCCTGCAGACGCACCTGTTTGAGGATCGGGTGATGAAGATGTCGACGGTGAAGTTGAGCGACGGCTGCCACCTGGGATCGATGTCGCTGGTGCTGTATGACACGAAACTTGAGGCAGGGTCGTCCGTGGATGATCTGTCCCTGGTCATGAAGGGAGAAACCCTTCCGCCGAACACGCATTGGTCAGGGATTCCCAGCCGGCGTATCGATTCGCCCTGAGTCAACGCGACTCGTTTTTAACTTTCAATGTGACGACTCGTGCCATTGACTCAAGAATAAGTTATTGCGAGGTAATCTGCGGCGTTTGAGTTCCAGTTGTCGTCGCAGTGCACGGCGCGTAGTGAGAATCAATCAACTATGGCGCGGGCGATGGGTCGGCTGAACCCGCCAAGACGGTCGATAGATCCCGGCCCATGATCGAGGGGCACCAGAACTTCTCGATGTGCTCGACCACCAACTCCGTGCCGCGCGAGTGGCTGACGTACGGTCGTTCACGGGGATCGTACATGGCATCGGTCAGATCACGAGTCAGCACGACTTGGAAACCCTGTTTGACCATCTGGCGAATTCCAAACGGCCGGCCCAGGACGCACATGTTGGTGTGAACTCCCATCAGCACGACGTTCTTCAGCCCCTCCTGTTTCAGGTAGCTGTAGATCTCGTCGCCGTTGTCGCTGATGCCATCCCAGCCGGAGATCGTCAATCCCGGATGCTGCCGCGTGAACTTCTGGACATATGCTCCAACGGTGGGGTCGTCACACGATTGTCGGGAAACATCGACAGGAAGTTCAGGTTCCCGCTTCGGATCAACATGGCACCAGGGTTCCAGAGGCAACTCGGGTTTCACTTTCCGGGCTTGCTGCAGCCGTTTCCGCTGAGGCATGTCGGCGTACAGGTAGGTGACACCACTGGGGGCATGGATCACCGTCGCACCGTGATTCCGCGCGGCCGTCAGGACGGAGTTCATGCGCGGGACCATGTCGGCCACTCGTTCCGCGGCGGACTTGCAATAGTGATCGTCCCACATGTCGCATACGATGATGACGGTTTCACAGGCATTCCAGTGAACTTCCTGAATGCTCTCGGTCCATTGTCCGCTCCCCGCCGGCATTTCGACACGGGCTCGCTGATGCAGCACGAACTTCCCCGGGACTTTGGGTTTGTTGACGATTGTTTCCACGGTCGGAGCATCCGCCGCGAATGCCAGGTTTCCCGGCAGATCCTGCAAAACAACCAGCCCAACGCCCGCCGCGATCAACATTGCCAGACGCATGGAGATTTCCTTCCAGGGGATCTGAAGACCTGAAATCCTACAGTCGCGTGATGCGATAACCGGGGTGATCGGGAGTAAACAATTCGGGCAACAGTCGCACTCCCATCCCCGGTCGTTCGGGAATTGCGATCTGGCCCCGGGTGATGACCGGCGGCTGATCGATCAGCAGCGGATACAACGTCTTGATGTGAGCCCGCACGGTTTCCTGATAGGTGACGTTCGCACAACTGGCAGAAATCTGCAGACCGGAAAACAGGGTCAGCGGCCCGGTGCAATCGTGCATCAGGGAGGGGACATTGAAGGCCTGCGCCAGTTCCGCGGCACGTCGAGTTTCACTGATTCCACCCACCCACGTGGGATCGATCATGGTGTAATCCGCGGCCCGCTGCTGCAACACCTGCCGGTACTCTTCGCGGCTCACCAGCATTTCACTGACGGCAATCGGAACTCCGGCTCGATCCCGGAAATCGGCCAGGGCCTCGACACTGTCCGGTCGGATCACGTCCTCCAGCCACAACGGTTTGATGTCCCGCATCGCCTCGGCAATTCGCAGGGCCGCGGCCAGGGTAAAGAACCCGTGTCCGTCGAGCATCAGTTCCATCTTCAAGCCCACCCGATCTCGAATCTGATGCATCGGCTGCAACGCCTGCTGCAAGTCGGGCCAGGAAACTCGATGTCCGCCGGAAACGCGATAGACCTGGTCCAGCGACCACAACTTCATTGCCGTGTATCCGTCGGCCAGCAGTTCTTCGGCCAGGTCTCCGGCGTGAAACACGCTGTTGTAGTTGTCTTCTAGCGGACCTGGTTTTCCGAGATCCCCGTGTCCGGGCCAGCCCTGGGCATCCGGGGCATCCTTCGGCCGCCGCCCGTAGGTCGGTCCGCCACAACTGTTGTAGACGGGCACGGCGTCGCGGACGGGACCTCCCAGCAGTTTCCAGACGGGCTGACGGGTCAATTGCCCCAGGATGTCCCACAACGCCACGTCAATTGCCGAGATGGCCCGCAGTTCACATCCACGAACTCCAAACGCCGAACCTCGTTCGTACAGGAACCGCCAGTGACTTTCGATCGCCGTGGCATCTGCACCCAGTAGTCGGCGCGACATCCAGTCGTGCAGAGTTGCCGCAACCGCGTGCGGAATGTAATAAGTCTCGCCGTGGCCGATGACCGGTTCGCCGTCGACTGTTCCCGCGTCGGTATGAATTCTCAGCAGCATCAGACCGGCCATGATATCATGTGGAATCAGTGTTTCGATCGCCACAATCCGTGGGCCGCGTCGATACGCATGTTCCTGAGTGGGACTGGATGCACGTGAACGATGTTCCGAGGTCATGCTGCCGCCATTTTCAAGGATTCAGACCGCTGCTCTCAAAGACGTCCCCATGGGACACACCGGATCAGAGTGTAACGGCGATGACACAACCCTTGCCAGCATTCGCCCCGCACGACTATAGTTCGCGCTTGCAGTTCGTAACGGATGATGAAATCAGGATCGGGAATCGGAGTCTCGCATGAATGCTCGTCGAAGTTTGTCGCTGGTGGTCGCAACACTGCTCGGATGTGCATCAGGGATCGCTTTCGGTGCGGACGCCAGGAGCGACTGGCCGCAATGGCGCGGACCGAAGCGCGATGCGGTCTCAATGGACAAAGGCTTGTTGAAGACATGGGGCGACGAAGGCCCGCCGATGGCTTGGAAAACGTCGGGTCTGGGGGCGGGGTTTGCGAGCATTGTCATTGCGGACGGGCGCATCTTCACGATGGGCCGCCGCAAGAATTCCGAACAATTGATCGCGCTGTCTGCGAAGGATGGCCATGAATTGTGGTCGTTGAAGGTGGGGACCGATGCGGCCGACGAGCCCAGCAGCACCCCGACGGTCGATGGAGATCGCGTGTACGCGGTCGGAACGCGCGGCGACCTGCTCTGCGCCAGCGTGGCGGGGAAGGAATTGTGGAAGAAAAGTTACGTCACCGATTTTGGAGGTTCCGTCCCCACGTGGAAGTATTGTGAATCTCCGCTGGTTGACGGGGACAAGTTGATCTGCAGTCCCGGCAGCCGCGATGCCACCCTTGTGGCCCTGAACAAGAAGACCGGTGCCGTGATCTGGAAGTCGGCGGTCCCCAACGGAGGCGGAAACGGATCGGGGTATTCCTCGGTCGTGATCAGCGAAGGGGCCGGGGTTCGGCAGTATGTGCAATTGCTCGGTGCTGGAACCGGTTGCATCGGTGTGGACGCGGCCACGGGCAAGCTTCTGTGGAAGTACGAGCGGGTCGGCAACGGCACCGCCAGCATTCCCACTCCCATTGTCGATGGCAATTACGTCTTCTGTTCGTCCGGCTACGGGACGGGAGCCGCCTTGCTGGAACTGCATGCCGACGGAGGTGGTGTGAAGGCGAGTGAAGTCTATTTCCTAAACGGGAACGACTTCCAGAATCATCACGGCGGGATGATTCACGTCGGCCCGTATATCTATTGCGGGAACGGTCACAACAACGGCTTCCCGATCTGCATTGACATGCAGACTGGCAAAACGGTCTGGGGCGGCAGGCAACGCGGGCCGGGCAGCGGTTCAGCCGCCGTGGTCTATGCCGACGGTAAGCTCTACTTCCGCTACCAGGACGGCATCATGGCCCTGATTGATGCCTCGGCCAAAGGCTATCAACTGGATGGATCGTTCAAGATTCCCGAAGTCGCTCGCGAAAGCTGGTCGCACCCCGTCGTGGTTGGTGGAAAGCTGTACCTGCGCGAGCAGGATCATCTGTTTGTCTACCAGCTCACGAAGTAGATTCCGCAGACAGGCTCGCATTCTTCCCGGATTCTCGGGCAAAGCTGCGTTGGGAACACTCAACTGGGGGGCAATGCAGTCTTGCCAACCTGAACGTCATTTCCGACGACCCGCACGGCAAACGATTCCGTTCGCACCTTGGACTTTGGATTGTCCATCCACAGGCCGTTGGTGATGCAGAACTTCCAGGCGTGCCAGGGGCAGACGACATCGAGATTGTCCACATATCCCGATGCGAGTGACGCCCCCATGTGCGGGCAACAGTCGTTGATCGCGAAATACTGACCGTCGCGCAGAAATACGGCGATCATTCGCCCGTTCACGGGAAAGGCACGCCCCTCCCCTTCGGCGATCGTCCCCACCTTCGCCACCGTTACAAAATCGTCGTCCGCTTCCACGCAATGCGTCCTCTTTCAATGTTTGTCGCAGGCATACTCCGTATGCGGTCGGGCGTCTCCCGATGACGCTCGATGTGGGATTTTACCATGGCCGACAAGGAGTTGGCAGCGATCCGCAGTTGTGCTCAGCGTCGCTCTCCCCAAAAGGGGATCGACAGGACAAGGGGATAAGTCACGCCGTCGTCCCAATGGCCGGAGGACGTGAATGAACCGCAATCGGAAGCAGAACTGGCCGCACTCCGCCGAAGCGTTTTGCGAGGGTCGCCCCACGCGGATGAGACCTGGTCAGGCGCAGTCACGACCGTTTGATTTGATCCTGATGGACGCCCAGATGCCCAAAGTGGATGGGCTACAGGCGACGCTAATTGCCCGAATGAGGTTGATCAACGGTTTTGGCAGCGTTCCACGGTTCGCAGCATAGCAGTACACATGGCGGGTCCAGACTCGTCCGTGAACGGAAACTGGTTGCAGTACTTGGGCGACTGAAACCCGGCGTAACTGCGAGCCTGAATGTCGTGTGCGTCTGGAAGATAACCGATGCGCCCATTGGAATAGCAGGCAAGCATCAGTTCCGGAACCTGCGACTGACGTCGAACATCCAACGCGAACGGACTGAAGAATTCGGACGAATTGGAGGTAATGAACAAATCGCCCAGGCGCAGCGTCTGCACTTCGGTTTCCAGGTATTCCGGCCGCGTTTCCAGGTCGAGCAGGATCCGGTCGGTCCATTCCATTTTGAAGCGAGCCATCGCCATGACCGCCTTCAGTTCGTCGCCACCGTGCCGTTTGACCATGTCGTCGGGACGATTCGTCATCGACCGACCGAACGATTCGCGCCAGTGTGTGGCATCGCGACTCTGCAACCGTCGCTCGGCTTCGTCGCGATCCTGATGGATTTCGTCCAAAGTCCAGCGGCGGGTCGGCAGGCGGGCAATTTCACGGGCGCAGGCGACCTGTTCGGAATAGGTGGATGGAGCGTCGATCTGGCATTCCAGTGCGACCGAGGCGAGCATCCGCGCCGGTTCGTGATGTCGCTCCTCGTCAATGAATTCGCGCAGAAAGTTGACGTCGCCGCAGGCTCCTTGAACGTACAGGGCGGTGACTCCGGGAAGAGCTTGCTCGATCAGATCACAGACTTCGCCAGGCAGGTCCCTTGAAACATCGTACGGACGCCAGTCCGTGGTGACAGTGGGATGGGCTCCGAAGTTGACGACGAATGCCACCGGGCAGCCTTGCAGGTCTTCCACCTTCAGTGTTGTCACAGTGGGGTCAACCACGCCCCCGGGACGCGTACGATTGAAGGATTGGCCATGCAATTCCGCGTGCGCGGTACTTAAACGGGCCGGGGCGCGGTTTTTCCAGGCCAGGATCGCGGCTGTGGCGGCCTGGCGGCTGGCCCAGTCTTCGTAGTCCCGATCACATTCACCGACGCCCAGCAGTCCCCCCGCGGCCGGGGCATTGTGGCTGTGCGAACAGGTCAACAGGATGGCATCAGGAGGCAGCCCGGTCTCACGATGAATTCGTTCGCGCGTCCGCCGCGTAAACTCAACATCAATCACCATCAGGTCCAGTGTCAGCAAAACGGCTTGATGGTGCCCATCGTCAACAACCAGCGCCGTGGCGTGCAGATCATCGTGGACTCGCTGCCAGGTTCGCTGGATGTAATAGCCCCACCCGGTCAGTTCCACACCCCAGAAGGGTGTCAGGCATGTGCGAGCAACGCCAGCAGTCAACATGAGCAGATCCTCGGTAATGTCTTGACACTAGCCCGACGCGCCAGCGAGGGACCGGTACACGACGCACGGATTCCGCCTCAGGCCGACAGGTGGTGATACCGCTTTTTTTTTCGCGAAATTCCAACACGGGACTTCGGCGATTGCGTCCGTTGGGACAGAATGTTGAGAAGTTGACGACAGAATGCAAAGCGTGAATGGAAAAAAGAAAACATGGTTTCGGGAAGCATTCTCTTGGGCCAAGTGAGGGAAGAACATCCGAAACCTGGCACGCAGTTCCTTGAAAACAGAGCCCTGAGAGGAGACAAACGGGAGAGACGTTTCCCACTCCACGCCAGGAATTTACACTCTCATGCACATTGAACGGATCGAGACGATTCCCGTGCGGATTCCACTGAAGCCCGAACGACGCATGATTTCAGCGCTCGGCAAACATGATGTCTCTGATTTTCTGCTCGTGCGCGTCGTCGCCAGCGACGGTTCCGAAGGATGGGGCGAGGCGACGGTCACTCCACGATGGAGCGGTGAAACATGCCTGGGGGCGAAGGCACTGATTGACGGCGTGCTGGCTCCGGCGGTCGCGGGCTTGGACGTGGACGACATCGTCGGACTGGATCGACGCATGGATGCGTTCGCGGTCGGAAACTGGTTCGCCAAGTCGGCGATTGAAATGGCCTGCTGGGACCTGCTGGGCAAGGCAGCGGGCAAGCCCGTCTACGAACTGCTCGGTGGAGCCTGTCGCCCGCTCACCATTCGCAGCCGGTTCTCACTGGGGGCGTATGAACCTGAACGGGCTCGCCGCCGGGCGGCGGAACTGGTGGCGGCGGGGTTTACCACCATCAAAGTCAAGGTTGGAATTGAACCGGATCGCGACGTCGAACGAGTCCGGATCGTTCGAGAAACGATTGGTCCCGAGATCGATCTGACGATTGATGCCAATGGAGGCTGGGATGTTGAAACGTCGATCCGCTGTATTCGTGAACTGGCGGATTGCAACCTGACCATCGTTGAACAACCGATTCCCCCCGGTGATTACACGGGGCTGGCGCGAGTTCGGCATGAAACGGGTGAAAAAATCCTGGCGGATGAAAGCTGCTTTGACTTGATTCATGCCCAGGAACTGATCCGTCACGACTGTTGCGACGCCATCAGCCTGTATCCCGGCAAAAACGGTGGCATCCGCAAGGCCAGGGAAATTGCCGACCTGGCGGGTGAGCACGGAATCGCCTGCTCAATCGGGTCCAACCTGGAATGGGACCTCGGCACGGCTGCCATGGCCCACTTCATCGTGGCCACTCCGAATATGCAGGTGGACACATATCCCGGGGACCTGCTGGGCCCCGATTACCACGAAGTTTCGATCGCTCGAAATCCGTTGCAGATTTCCGGACCACTGACGACACTGACCGATCTCCCCGGCCTGGGTGTGGAGATCGACCGGGACGTCATCGAACGACATCGGATCGATCGCACATGAAATCAGCCCGGTTGTGCCCCGGAAATCGAGCACACTTTTTAAATCAGGTGAGCCAGTGGCCGTCAGCCCAATGGCACTTACTTTAGCCATGTAACTCGGAGCGTGAGCGACGGTGGGCGAGAATTAACGCGATGCCTCGCTGACGCTTTGGGTTGCGTTGTGAGCCGCCCGGCGCTAGCCGCGGGTTCTTCGAGTACGAGTGAGAATGCACCCGCGGCTAGCGCCGTGCGGCTCACAAAGTCAGTGCCAGTGGCCGTCAGGCCCCGGACGAGTGGCATCGTGCGCGAAAAATGCGTCCGGGGCCTGACGGCACCCGGCTCACCGGGCCGTATTTCAACGACTTACGACGTGTCGCGCTGAGGAATCCGAAAGGAGTTGGCCGCGTTCCTTGAATCTGGGGCGCGGCATGGTACCCTCGGGTGCTTTTTGCGCGAATTGGCCCCGTTGGAGCAACGGTTGCTGATTCGTCCTGCCTCCGTTTCCTCGCTCCGCCGCAAGGACTGCCGCCGTGCCCCGTCGCGACGACCTCCGTAAGATTCTGATCATTGGTTCCGGTCCGATCGTCATTGGTCAGGCCTGCGAATTTGATTACTCCGGAACCCAAGCCTGCAAGGCCCTGCGTGAAGAGGGCTATGAGGTGGTGTTGGTCAATTCCAACCCGGCGACCATCATGACGGATCCGCAGATGGCGGATCGAACCTACATCGAACCAATCACGTGGGAATACGTGGCGAAGATCATTGAGATCGAACGCCCCGATGCCGTCCTGCCGACGCTGGGTGGCCAGACTGCTCTCAACGTCGGCATGGATCTGGCTCGAAACGGCGTGCTCGAAAAATTCGGCGTCGAAATGATCGGGGCCAAGGCCAGTGTGATTGCCAAGGCGGAAGAACGCGATTCCTTCAAGCAGGCGATGATCAAGATCGGCCTGGAAGTCTGCAGGAGTCAAATCGTTCACAACATGGACGAGGCCCGCAAGGCCCTGGACGAAATCGGCCTGCCGATGATCATCCGGGCCAGCTTTACGCTGGGCGGGGTTGGCGGCGGCATCGCCTACAACCGCGAAGAATTCGAGGAAAAGGTCCGCAAGGGACTGGAATTGTCCCCCGTCCACGAGGTGCTGCTGGAAGAAAGCATCATCGGCTGGAAGGAATTTGAGATGGAAGTGATGCGCGACGTGGCCGACAACGTCGTCATCATCTGCGCCATCGAAAACTTCGATCCGATGGGTGTGCATACCGGGGATTCGATTACGGTCGCCCCGGCGCAGACGCTGTCCGACAAGGAATACCAGCGGATGCGCGATGCTACGATCGCCTGCATGCGCGAAATCGGCGTGGAAACCGGCGGGTCGAACGTTCAGTTCGCCATCAATCCCCGCAACGGTCGGATGGTCGTCGTGGAAATGAACCCCCGCGTCAGCCGTTCCAGCGCCCTCGCCTCGAAGGCCACTGGATTTCCGATTGCCAAGATCGCGGCCAAGCTGGCGGTCGGCTATCACCTGAACGAAATCCCCAACGACATCACTCGCGAAACTCTCGCCTGCTTCGAGCCGACGATCGATTATGTTGTCACCAAGTTTCCCCGGTGGACCTTCGAGAAATTCCCGGAAGCGGATCCCGAACTGACGGTCCAGATGAAGTCGGTCGGCGAGACGATGGCGATCGGCCGCACGTTCAAAGAATCGATGCAAAAGGCCCTGCGCGGCCTGGAAATCGGGCATTTTGGACTGGGCGGCGGCAAAAAGGACTTGTGGGGCACGGACCTGCAGCCCAGCAGTGATGAAATCATCAGCAAGCTGGCCCGACCCAACGAAGACCGGATCTTCTACATTCGCTACGCCCTGAAGTCGGGAATGTCGGTCGAGCAGATTTACGAACTGACCAACATCGACCCCTGGTTCCTGGATCAACTGAAGCAACTGATTGAACTGGAAACGGAAATCCGCCAGCACGCTCGCCTGGATGATGTCCCCCGGGAATTGATCCTGAAAGCCAAGCGGAACGGATACTCTGACCGTCAACTGGCATTCTGGTGGGATTCCACCGAAATCGACATGCGCAGCCACCGCAAATCGCTGGGAATCATCGCCACCTTCAAGCAGGTCGATACCTGTGCCGCTGAATTCGAAGCGTACACGCCCTACTACTACTCGACCTACGAATCCGAAGATGAAACACCGGCCAAGGGAGATCGTCGCCGGATCATCATCCTGGGTGGCGGCCCCAATCGAATCGGGCAGGGGATCGAGTTCGATTATTGCTGCTGCCAGGCCTCGTTCGCGCTGCGTGAACTGGGGATCGAAAGCATCATGGTCAACTCGAACCCGGAAACGGTTTCGACGGACTACGACACGTCTGACCTGCTGTTCTTCGAGCCGCTGACGACGGAAGACGTGCTGAACATCTGTGACCGGATGCAACCCGACGGAGTCATCGTTCAGTTTGGCGGTCAGACACCGTTAAATCTGGCTCGCGGCCTGGAAGCGGCCGGCGTCAATATCATCGGTACCAGCCCGGACATGATCGACGCGGCCGAAGACCGCAAGCGATTCCAGGAAATCCTGGATCGACTCGGCCTGCGCCAGCCACCGAATGGCACCGCGACGGACGCCCACGGGGCTCGTCGGATCGCCAATGAAATCGGTTATCCCGTCCTGGTCCGCCCGAGCTACGTGCTGGGTGGACGGGCGATGGAAATCTGCTACGACGACAGCACGATCACGCGGTATATGACCGATGCGGTCACCGCGTCGCCCGATCGGCCGATCCTGGTTGACAAGTTCCTGGAAGATGCCGTCGAAGTCGATGTCGACGCCGTCTCCGACGGGGAGTTGACCCTGGTCGGCGGGGTGATGGAACATATCGAAGAAGCGGGAGTCCACTCGGGGGATTCCGCCTGCGTGCTGCCACCGTACAACCTTCCCGCCAGGGTCGTTCAGGAAATCAAACAGGCGACCTATTCCCTGGCGACCGCCCTGCAGGTTCGCGGCCTGATGAATATTCAGTTCGCCGTCAAGCAGACGGATGGCGATCACGTGGTCTATATCCTGGAAGTGAATCCGCGCGCCAGCCGGACGTCGCCATTCGTCTCGAAGGCGACGAACGTACCACTTCCCAAGATCGCGGCCAAGATCATGGCCGGGGTCAGCTTGAGAGAGCAGGGAGTCACGACGGAGGTTGTGCCAACCTACACGTCCGTCAAGGAAAGCGTCTTCCCGTTCAATCGATTCCTGGGCGTCGACATCATCCTGGGGCCCGAGATGAAGTCGACGGGCGAAGTAATGGGGATCTCGGCCAGTTTCCCGGTCGCGTTTGCAAAAAGCCAGATCGCCGCCGGTACAAAGCTGCCTCAAACGGGAACCGTATTCGTCAGCCTCGCGGGTCGACACAAGCAGGCCCTGGTCCCGCAAATCAAGCAATTGCAGGAAATGGGCTTTCACATCCTGTGTACCAGCGGCACGGCACGCGTCTTCCGGGACTGTGGTCTGGAAGTCGAAACGGTCCGCAAGCTGCAGGAAGGACGCCCGAACCTGCTGGATTACATGGCCAACAAGCAGGTCGCGTTCATCTTCAACACCCCCAACGGCAAGGGAGCCCGCACCGACGAAGGCCGCATCCGAGCCGCGGCGGTGATGAACGGAGTCTCTTGCGTGACCACGTTGCCCGGCTGCATCGCCGTCGTCCACGCCCTGAAGGCCCTGCGGGAACATCCAATTCCTGAAGTCCGGGCGCTGCAGGACTGGATCGCCAGCTAACGCACCCAGTTTTCCCCGTCGCCGAATTCTTTAGACTTCGGGGCGGTCGGGACACGTTTCCCCGTTGCCGAATTCGTGAGAATTCGGGGCTGTTGGGGCCGCAAAACAGATGCTACAGGTGCAGTTTCACAAACTCCCAGGCGGATTTGTCGTGAAACTCGTGGCCGCCCTCGAAGATCACGTGCTGGAAGCGGTCCGACAATTTCAGTTGGTCGTAATAGCCGGCCGAGATTGGGGCGAGTGGTTTGCCGCCGTCGCGATGATCCACGCCGTCTTTCAATCCCGCCTGGATTTGCAGGGCGCGCGGGCAGATCAATGCCGCGATGTCCGAGTCGCGGAACAGGGTAAAGCGGTCCTTGAACTTGAAGTCGC
Organism: Planctomycetota bacterium; assembly: GCA_018242525.1. Classification (GTDB taxonomy): domain Bacteria; phylum Planctomycetota; class Planctomycetia; order Planctomycetales; family Planctomycetaceae; genus Schlesneria. The sequence goes on from JAFEBS010000042.1 coordinate 106,565, forward strand.
TGGGGATCGAAAGCTCATCCCGTTCGTACCGGGCCTCCTGGACCCCGTAATAGCAACTGCAGACTGAAACCTTGATACGGGTGTCGACCGCCGGAGTCACCAGTGCGTAGTACCCTCCGTACGAGAGTCCAACCATGCCAACTCGACTGGCATCGACTTCCGGCCGCGTCAGGATCACGTCCAGGCTGCGTGAAATCTTGGCGATTTCGACGGCGGTCAAACTTGTGCCAACCAGCCGTAGCCGATCATCAGTCCGGTTGCGGACATCCTTGGGAAACCCTTCGGCCGAAAACAGGTGTTGCGGAGCGAACACGACGTATCCCCGTTTGACGGCGCCGCGGACCATGTCGTGGTAATTGGCCCCACCGTGAAACAGCGCGACTTCTGGCGATCCGCCACCGCCATGCATCGATACAATGAGCGGAGCCTTTCCCTTCAGGCCGACGGGAACGATATAAATCCCCTCGGCATGAACTTCGGGAAGGATCGGTATCACCGCCCGGTAATAAATGCCAATCCCGTCTTCGCCCATTTTCTCGAATCCGGGCGCCGCTTTCGGGGCATCGCCGGGGGGCGGATAGCCGATGCTGTCGCAAAAGGCCTGGCGATACGGTTCAACCGATTTCTCGAAGGCCGCAGGTGAGGAATAGTCCGCCGCCAGAAGTTTCTTCAACCGACTGTGATCACACTTCATCGCCAGGATATACGCATCCAGTTCCCGCGCCTGTTCGGCACGCAACGGATCCGACTGCTTCACATCCTGCTCGAAGTAGACCGGCTTATCCTGAGCATGAGACACGACGCAGAGAGTGACAAACACCAGCAGACAACGAAAGAATTGCGCGACCATCAATGCTTCTCCATGGCAAAAGGGACTGCATGCAAGCAGGCGTGTTGCTGACCGTCAAGTCACAACGCCTTTTCGTCACCCAATGGCACTGACTTTGTGAGCCGCACGGCGCTAGCCGCGGGTTCTTCGGGTTAGAGTGAGAATCTACCCGCTGCTAGTGCCGTGCGGCTCACAATGCAACCCAAAGCGTCAGCGAGGCATCGCGTTAATTCCCGCCCTCCCTCGCTCACGCTTCGAGTGACATGGCTATAGTAAGTACCATTGGATCGTCACCGCCGGTCAGCAGGATGCCGTCGCAGAGTTCGACGAAGTGCGCGGCCAATTCCACATCCTGCGTCATCAGCGGCGGCAGTCCGCCGGCAACGGCCACGGTGCGGCTGTATTCGATGTTCCTCTCGTATTTGCCAGTCGCCAGGTTGCTGTCAACGTTGTCAACGGTGATCCCCGTCCGCTCGGCGCAGGTCTCCCGACCTCGCCGAAACGGCCGACCACAGGTCTCCCACTCGTGTCACAACGTTGCCCGACGAAACTCCCTCCGGCGAACCTGTCTGGCCGCTGGTCGATCGTTGGCAAAAGTGCGCCCGACGAAACCCCGTCCGCTCGGCGCAAGTCTCCGACCTCGCGGAAACGGCCGACCCCAGGTCTCCCACTCGTGCCACAACGTTGCCCGACGAAACTCCCTCCGGCGAACCTGTCTGGCCGCTGGTCGATCGTTGGCAAAAGCCCGCCCGACGAAACCCCATCCGCTCGGCGCAGCCGTTGGAGACCTGCGGTCGGCCGTTTCGGCGAGGTCGGAGACCTGCGCCGAACAGAGACCTGCGCCGAGCCCAATGTGGATCTCGCGATCCTGCTGCGTACGTATCAATCGGCATTCAATTGTCAAAGAACTCACAGACCCGATTTGTCCGCCGAGGTTCTTGTCATGCCAGCGTATCGGCTCGGCCAAGTCCGGCCCTGGCCAACGAACAGACCCAGACCCTTGGCAACGGTTTCTGAACCGTGCATTGCGAAACGGCGACTGACGAGCGATCCATCATGGACCAGCGTCATCGTCTGACGGGGCGATCATCGCACAACCGGTTATCCAGCTTTCTTATGCGATGGTCAATCGCAATTCGACGAAAATGGTGCGTCGTTTCCATTTTGCCTTATTGAAGCAACCGGATCACATTCACCGTCCGCCCCGCTCGCAGCCGGCGACCTGAATGATGTGATTGCACGCAACGCGGAGATCGAGGCGGAAATTGCGGCAGGAACTGGGGGATTCACAAATACGTTGCCCGAATTCGTCTGTCGGCCTGCGAGTTTGCAATGTCCCGCAGATGCCACGACGTCGAATAAAGGAGCCAATTTCGCCGTCAACTGGGGTGGAAATGGCATCGGACACATCGAAAACCACCGAAGCGTCGGTGCTCCAAATGGCTGTTTCGCATACTACCTGTCGCCGCCCGTTGGAATGGCCTCAATTGTGGATGGCACGTCGAACACGGCCATGGCCTGTGAGTTCCTGAAGGGGCCAGGCAGTTCACAGATCCCGGCAAGTAGCCGGGCGCTTGATCGGTCCGTTCCACGAGCATTGGTCTCGAATCTGATTCCCGGCTCAACAAGTCCTTTAGACGTTGATCTGTATTTGCAAAAGTGTTTGAGTGCGGACGCGCAGGACGGACCAGTATTCAGCGATGATCGAGGCGGCGCATGGCTCGGTGACATGAACGAGCACTTCACCTATTCGCACTACAGCCGGCCGAACACCAACGCGTGTTGGGAGCCGTCCGGTCTTGCGAACATCCTCTCGGCGAGTAGCCGGCATCAATCGGGAGTGAATGTCCTCTTTGCGGATGGATCGTTACGGTTTGTCTCGGATAATGTGGATGTAAAAGTCTGGCGTGCGGTCGGTACACGCGCCGGCAGCGAATCCGTGATCAGTGAATTCTAGAGTCGCCTACGAGAGAGGGTTGGATGCGGCAAATTCGAGGCTGGATCAATTGTGGAACGATCTTCGCGGCGTCTGCCGTTTTTGGCTGTTCCCGTCCAGGCGCGGCACCGACCACGACAAATTTGTTTTCGATGGAAGCGTACGTGGATTATCAGGCAGGAGGAGCCGCGCGTATTTCGCGAGGTGACCGCCGGGGATTTTTATGCGAGCAACTGTCGCGATCGCTGGTTGCGAAACGCTGCTTGCGTGTCGAGGGACGCGATTTGAGCCAACCCGAAAAGATGGCACTTCGCGAGTTCATTCAAATCGTTGGCGCAGTTTCCGATGTTTCTGACAGCCGGGTGAATGCGGCAGTGCTGACGGTCAAGAAGCGTCATGACGGGTTTTATGATCTCTGGATTCAGGACGATGACACAAAAATCACGCACCAACACAGAACTTGGAAATTTACGTGGGCATTGTAGGAAATGTTAGCTCGCCTCTGCCCCAAGATTGTTGCGGTGAACTTGCCCTGCCGGATTCAGCCCTGAGCGGAAGGGCTTCTTCGCAAAACAAAAACAGTGGCGTAGCCATCCTTTTAGGTGATGGGCGTACGTCGCTACCTGTCGGTTCCGATCTGCCGTCTTTGTCCGTCGCGGTTAGGGCTCGTGGAAGGGGTCCCCTGGCCGCGACGGACAAAGACGGCTAGTCAGGCGACGTTCGATATTCGAAGTCGCGTGAGGGATCGCAATGGAAAGCCCGAAGCGCAGGTTTTGCGAGCATCGGACTTGCAATGGAGAGCCCGTCCCGCAGGGCACGCCCAAGATTTCGGAGAAGTTGTTCTTCTAAGCGTGGCCCCATTGAAGCGACGCTTCTTTCGTGCATGCCACATCGAAGCCGATCTGGTCATCCACGCTGAACACGCGTTGCCCCTTTGGAGGGTTCTTGGGCTAAGAACAAGGAACCACGAACTACGAACTACGAACGCGATCTCCGGTCCGACTGATTTGCTTCCCAACGATGCCATGCCGGCATTGCCTGCCAAGTGGAGCCTGACTTCTGGGCAGAATTCGCATTGCAAGTCGTCAATGTCACTCCGTAATATGAGCGAGCCTTGAAGGCCATTCATCTCGATCAGTTCGCGAAAGTCCGAAACCGGCAGGGATGGCGGAGCAGCCTGAATGCCGAATTGACGAGGGCTGGGCGAAGAAGGCGGCGCGGTCAGAGACCAGATGGTGCAATTCGTCTCGTTCGTGGAATTCGTTTGGCCGAGCGTTCCCATGAGATGCCAGGAAGTTGACTGCCATTCCCCTCCTGCGGCCAAGATCGCCCTGTTTCGCTCTCTCTTTCGCGGTCGGGATGACGTCTATGCCCGCCGGTTCGAGAGTCGCAAGACCGGCAAGTCGGGGTATTCGCCTGCGTGCGCCAATGAGTGGATTCCCGGTGTGTGCGACAAGCCGCGGATCAAATGCACCGCCTGTTCTCATCAACGGTTTTTGCCCGTGACCGATGAGGTGATTCGCTGGCATCTGTCCGGCCAGGACGATGCGGGACACGATTTCGTCATGGGGGTTTATCCATTGCTTCGTGACGACACCTGTTTTTTCCTGGCGATCGACCTGGACAAGCAGAACTGGCGAGAGGATGCGCGGGCGGTGATGGAGACGTGCCGGCATCTCGGCCTGACGGCGGCGTTGGAGCGATCTCGCAGTGGAAACGGCGGCCATCTTTGGCTGTTTTTTGCTGAGGCGATTCCCGCCACCCTGGCCCGCAAGCTTGGCTCGCACTTGTTGACCGAGACGATGGACCGTCAGCCCGGCATCGGGCTCGACTCTTACGACCGTTTGTTTCCGAATCAGGACACGCTTCCGCAAGGCGGTTTCGGCAGCCTGATCGCTCTCCCCTTGCAGAAAATGCCGCGCGAACGGGGCAACAGCGTGTTCCTCGACGACGACTTCGAGCCTTATACCGACCAATGGCTGAGACTTTCTGCAATTCGTCGCATTGATCGAACGACCATCGAGGCGGTCGTCTCACACGCTGAAAGAACAGGTCAAATCGTTGGTGTACGGTTCTTCCCGACGGAAGACGACGTTCAACCGTGGCCGGCACCACCCTCTCGTCACCGTAATGAGGGCAATGCTCTCTACCCAATTCGAGCGACTGCTCAAGAATCGCGACTGCCGCTCCCATTGGTCGCTCGCCGAAACAGGCGAGCAAATCACGATCATCGCACAAGGAAGGAATATCAAGAGCGGTCCTGCGACGGACCGTTGCCGAAAGCAGTTGAGTTGGTCCTGAGCAACCAGATTACCATTGCCAGGAACCAACTGACTCCCAGTTTGCAAAACCGTCTGATTCGAATTGCGGCGTTTCAGAATCCCGAATTCTACAAGGCGCAAGCCATGCGCCTGCCCACGTATGGCACGCCGCGGATCGTCGCTTGCGCGGAAGCTTTCCCGCAACAGATCGGCCTGCCACGCGGTTGCCTCGGCGACGTGCTTTCGTTGCTGTCGGAGTTGAACGTCGAAGTCAGTGTTCGAGATGAGCGTCAATGCGGTGTACCGCTGGCGGTCGATTTCCAGGGTTGCCTGCATTCCGATCAGGAAACTGCGGCCAAAGCCATGTTGCCCCACGATCTGGGAGTTCTCTCTGCCACGACCGCCTTTGGAAAGACCGTTGTTGCCACATGGCTGATCGCACAACGGAGAGTCAACACCCTGGTTCTCATCCATCGCCGCCAACTGCTGGAGCAATGGGTGCAGCGACTGGCGACGTTTTTGAATCTCCCACCCAACAGCATCGGCCAGATTGGTGGCGGACGCAAAAAGGCGACAGGGCGACTCGATGTGGCACTGATTCAAAGCCTGTCGCGCAAAGGCATTGTCAATGACCTGGTTGACAACTATGGTCATGTCGTCGTGGATGAATGTCACCACCTGTCCGCCTTCAGTTTCGAGCAAGTCGTTCGTCAGGCAAAGGCGAAGTTCATCACCGGCCTGTCGGCCACGGTCACGCGAAAGGATGGCCATCACCCGATCATCTTCATGCAATGCGGTCCGGTTCGACATCGAGTTGATGCCAGAGAACAGGCAGCCGCACGTCCTTTCGAACAGACTGTCCATGTCCGCCCGACCGACTTTCGCCCGCTAAGAGTCGCTGCCGAAGACAAGCGAGTTCAGTTTCAAGAGTTGTATTCGGAACTGATGACTGATCAGGCCCGCAACCAGCAGATCTGCGAGGACGTGCTGCAAGCCCTTGAAGAGGGACGCTCGCCACTCGTCTTGACGGAACGCAATGAACACCTCAACTTACTTGCAGAGCGGCTGTCGGCGGGGGTTCGGCACCTGGTTGTCCTGCGCGGGAGCATGAGCAAAACAGAAATCAGTCGAATTGCTGCGAGACTCTCCACAATTCCCGAACACGAGCCGCGCGTCCTCATTGCCACCGGACGATACATCGGCGAAGGTTTCGATGACGCTCGGCTGGATTCACTGTTTCTCACGCTGCCGGTCTCATGGCAGGGTACGATCGCCCAGTACGTGGGTCGACTGCATCGGCTGCATCACCGGAAACGCGAAGTGCGGGTGTATGACTACGCGGACCTGAACGTCCCGATGCTGGCCCGGATGTTCGACCGGCGCTGTCGCGGCTATGAGGCCGTGGGCTACAACATTCTTCTCCCGGCCAGCGCCGTGCCGGGTTGGCCGGCGGACGTTTCGCTGCCGGTCGATCCCCAGTGGAAATGCGACCATGCTGCCAGCGTCCAGCGACTCATTCGCGATGGTGTCGACTCGAACCTGGCCAACCTGTTCACTCACGTGACACGCACGGTTGCTCCCGACGCCGATGGTATTGACCGTGCCCGTAGCGCCACCGAGGCGTTTCTTTACCGTCGTTTGCAGACCCTGCCGCAAACCAACGGACGGTTTCGTCTGAATGCCGAACTGCCGATTCCCTTTGACGGCAACGGCAGCATGGAAGTCGATTTGCTGTGTGCTGAATCGCGCGTCGCCATTGAGTTGGACGGAGCCCAGCATCTCGAAAGCCCTGCGGCGTATCGCATTGACCGCCGCAAAGACATGCTCCTGCAGCAACACGGCTACTTCGTGCTGCGTTTCCTGGCTGAAGATGTCGGCCGGCACCTTGATGAGGTACTCGAGGCGATCTTGCGCACTCTCGCGCACCGCCTGCGCGACAGTTGCGGCGACCCCGACTCTGCAGAAAACTGAGGAGCGGACGCGTTCTGGGATTTGGGGCGCGTTAGCGCTCTTCAGTAGACGGAAGGTAGCCCCGTCGCTCCGAGGCAGGGTGCGAGAATGCAGAGAGTCCTCTCAATCCAATTCCCGCGGATTCTTCACCACGGATGGCACGGATTTCACTGATTAGAATACCAGAGCGAGAGTTACGGCGAAAAAAACGAATCATCGATTCCAACACATTGTTTTGTACGAGTTGCTGACGGCACTGGATTTATCTGTGATATCAGTGTGATCCGTGGTAGTCAGTGAGTTATTCGGGCTGAAGGCGTGTGGAATCCATTCCTGACAACAATATCAGAGTCGCGCCATGATCAGCGATCGTCCGCTTATTTTCGGCTTCAGATGCCCGAGTTGCGTGCATTCGTGCCTGCAAAAGTAGTGGCATCAGAAACTGCACAACAGATGCGACGTCTTTACCGAGCCCCGTGTCGTGGTCGTTGTGTCATTGCAAAAGTGCAAGAAGTCGCTAGACATCTTGCAAAACTTCCGGTCGAGCCGCATAATCCTGCCTTCTGTTTTTGAGGTATGACTCTTGGAAGAATTGTTATTGGTGATCTTGTTGATTGTGACCGGTACAGAACTTGCGAAGACGTATAACGAATTCGAGGAGCCACAGGCTTCTCGCGATCTTCGCATGGCTGGGTTGCTGGACGCCAACGAAGGTCGCTAACCATCTCGTCGATCAGGTCCTGAAGGGCCATGATCAGGACTGAGGTGCGTCAATCTGGACGCTGCCCTGGTGGGGGTGCGTCCATTTCCAAAGTCCCTTCCGTGCGGAACGTCAACTCGGCAGAATATCTGCGATCAGTTGGTTCTGTCCTTCTTCCTCATCCGGGACTGCGTCGCCATGGATCTCTCGTCGACAGACATTCGCCTTTCTCGCCGTGATGTACTCGGTATGACCGCTGCCGCCGCAGCCATGGCTTTGGCAAGCCCCGTCGCCCGTGCTGCCAACCCGCTCCAGCGGAATGGCAAGCCGCATATGAAGCTCAGTCTGGCCGCGTACTCGTTCAATCGAACACTTCCCAAGAGCTGGACTCCGGATCAACTGGCCACGGCCAAGTTCACGCTGGAAAAATTCATCGACTTCTGCGCGGACCAGAACCTGGATGGCTGCGAACTGACGGCGTATTACTTCCCGAAAGAGATCACCAATGACTACCTGATGAGCCTGAAGGAGCAGACGTTTCGGTTGGGTCTGGATATTTCGGGAACGGCAATTGGCAATGACTTCTGTCTGCCGGAAGGGGAAGCCCGTGATCGCAGCTTGAAGATGTGCCGCGACTGGATCGATCATTCCGCGACGCTGGGTGCGCCAGTCATCCGTATTTTTGCAGGCAACGTCCCCAAGGGGGAAAGCGAAGAGGTTGCCCGTGAACGCTGCATTGCGGGGATCAATCAATCACTGGAATACGCCGCCACCAAGGGTGTGTGCCTGGCCCTGGAAAATCATGGTGGGATTACAGCCACGCCCGAGCAGATGTTGAAAATCATTGAAGGGGTCACCCCGTCGCCGTGGTTTGGGGTGAACTTCGATGGCGGCAATTTCCGGACACCCGACCCGTACGCCGATTTGGCGAAGATCGCGCCGTATGCCATCAATGCCCAGATCAAGGTCGAAGTGGCACCGAATGGCAAATCCGAGCCGACGGACCTGGCGCGCGTCGTCAAAATCCTTAAAGATGCCCATTACCGTGGATTCCTGGTCCTGGAATACGAAGCCCAGGAAGACCCGCTGGTTGCCGTTCCAGGGCATCTCAAGACACTGCGAGAACTGATTTCCGGCTGACGCCCGAGGGACTGTTTGAAGAGTGTTTACAGGAGTGACGCCGTGCCGCAGGATCCAAAGCCGCTCAGCCTCCGCGAGATCGTGGGGATGGTGACGCTGCAGCAGGAATCACTGCTGTTCGTCGTGGTCAGCGCCATGGATGTGTTCATGACCTACATCCTGCTTTCCAAGGAGGGCAGCGTCTTTATGGAATCCAACCCCGTCGCCCGGTACTTTATTGCGGAATGGGGTCCCCGGGGGATGGTCTACTTCAAGTTCAGCATGGTGGCCTTTGTGTGCGTGCTGGCGCAGATCATCGCCCGGCAAAAGCCTCTGTACGCGCGCTGGTTGCTGCAGGGAGCGACCGCGCTGGTGGCGGTCGTGGTCGTCTACAGCCTGACGTTGTTATTGAAGCACGGGAATCCGATGGAGGTCGAGCTGTAATCGGTGCAGTGTCACGCGAACACGTCGGAGACGACATTGCCCTCGACATCCGTCAGCCGAAAATCTCGCCCCGCGTGTCGATAGGTGAGTCGCTCGTGGTCGAGGCCCAGGGCGTGCAGTAACGTGGCGTGGAAGTCGTGGATGTGGACCTTGTTTTCGGCCGAGTAATAACCGTAGTCGTCGGTCGCTCCATAACGGAAGCCCCCTTTGACGCCGCCACCGGCCAGCCACATGGTGAACCCTTCAGGATTGTGGTCGCGACCATTGCCGCTTTCAGCGGTCGGCGTACGGCCGAATTCGCTGCCCCACCAGACAAGGGTGTCTTCCAGCAGTCCGCGTTGTTTCAGATCCGCAAGCAGCCCGGCGATCGGCAGGTCGACTTCCCGGGCGTTCTTTTCGTGTCCTTCTTTCAAGTTCGAGTGCTGGTCCCACTGGACGTTGCTGTCGCTGTGACTGACCTGGATGAAACGGACTCCCGACTCTGCGAATCGCCGGGCCATCAGGCACATCCGTCCGAAGTTGGCTGTGACCGGGTTGTCCATTCCGTACATCTTCTGAGTCGCCGCTGATTCTTGCGAGAGGACTTCCACCTTGGGAAATTCGGTCTGCATCCGAAACGCCAGTTCGAACGAATTGATTCTCGCTTCCAGGGCGGCGTCGGGGCCGGTCTGAGTCAGATAGTCGCGGTTTCTGGCGTTCAGACGATCCAGCAACAGGCGTTGCAGTTCGCGGGGCATCCGGGAATTCTGGATGAATTTGACCCGGGCTTTGTCCGACGGAATGCTGGCGTTCCCCAGTGGGGTCCCATGATTGACCGCGGGCAGAAACGCGGAACTCCAGTTGTTGATGCCGCCGTGCCCCAATGTCGGACAGATCGTCACAAACGCCGGCAGATTGGCATTGTCGGTTCCCAGGCCGTAGCTGATCCAGGAGCCGATGCTCGGGCGAATGAAGTTGTCGCTGCCCGTATGCAGCTTCATCATGGCACCGCCATGAGCGGGATTCGTCCCGTGAACGGAATGCACCATGCACAAGTCGTCGACGCGTCCGGCCAGGTGCGGAAATAGTTCGCTGACCCACAGGCCGCTTTCCCCGTGCTGCTGAAACTTCCAGGGGGACTTCAGCAGATTGGTCGTGGAATTGAACTGTACCCGCGGCTTCGCGAATGGAAACGGTTTGCCATCGTCGCGCGTCAGCAATGGTTTCGGATCAAACGTGTCGACCTGGGAAACACCACCGACCATGAACAGAAAAATGATCCGCTTGGCCCGCGCGACCAGATGAGGCAGTTTCGCAGCCAGTGGATTCTCGTCCGCCGCGTGGCTGGGCGAATCCTGTGCCAGCAGTGACGCCAGCGCCAACGAGCCGAATCCGACCGCCGACTGCTGTAACAGAGTCCGACGAGAGACCGCGGGTTCAAGCAAATTGTGAGGCATGTCGGTCACTCGTCATTTCACATACAGGAATTCACTGGCGGCGAACGACACCTGACACAGCGCCGCCCAGGCCGTGCGTTGCCGCGTGTCCGAATCACCGCCACTGACGGTTCGAGCAGACTCGTTCAAAAATGTCAGATCGGCCCGACGCTCGTCGTCCGTCGGTTCCCGACCGTATAGCAGGATGTACAGTCGCCGCAGCCGCTGGTCGTCCTGCGGATCCGCCGCGAGCAACCGGTCGGCGCACTGCGTGGCACAGTTCATCACAAAATCGCTGTTGAGCAGCATCAGGGCCTGAGAAGCGACAACCGTCGTGGCCCGGTGACTGGAGGAAACGGCCGGGTCGGGAAAGTCGAACAACTGAAACTGCTCGAACACATTGTTTCGCACGATTGGCAGGTACAAGGCTCGACGACGACTTTCGTACGTCGTCAAGTCCTTCGAAGTGTGATCGAAGAAATAGTCCCGGTTCTTCAACTTCAGCAAGGATCCACCGATCGTTGGGTCCAATTGGCCGCTGACCGCCAGCAGCGCATCGCGAACCGCTTCGGCTTCCAGACGCCGCACGTCGGTCCGGCTGAATAGCCGATTTTCGGGATCGCGAGTCACCATTTCGGCCACTGGTCGACACGATTGCTGATACGTGCTGGAATTCATGATCAACCGGTGCAGCGATTTGATCGACCAACCGTCTGCGATGAAACGTTGCGCCAGCCAGTCCAGCAGCAGCGGATGCGAGGGGGCTTCTCCCAGGACACCGAAATTGTCGGTCGTTCGGACCAAGCCCTGGCCGAAGTGCCAACTCCAGACACGGTTGACCAGCACGCGTGCCGTCAGGGGATGCTGCGGATCCACCAGCCATTCGGCCAGTTGACGTCGACCACTTTCCTTATCGGTGAATGCCGGCCCCGTCACCCCGCGGATCGTCGGAGGCACATGCCGCACGACGACATCCCCGAGTTTCAACGGATTCCCACGCACATGGATCGCGAGATTCGTGACATGATCCTCGGTCACTCCCATTGCCGAAGGCAACTCCGGGGCGCCTTTCTTCAGCGCGGCCAGTTCGTCGCGCAGTCTCTTCAACGCAGCCTTGGTTTCATCCGGATAGATCGTTTCCAGCTTTTCGGGAGGCTGGACATCGGCAGTCAGACCCTCGCGGGCCTGTTTGTCGGCCGCGGCGACGAATTGATCGATCGCCGCCTGTTGGGCCACAACTTTCGCATCGTGCTCCTGCTGCAGGGTGACGGATTCGGCGGACGGCAGCAGGTTTTCGTGCCATTCAGCCAGCTTGGTGTATTTTCGCATGGACCGGGTACTTTTGAAGATTCCGGCCAGCCCGTAGTAATTGGCGGTGTCGATCGGATCGAACTTGTGATCGTGGCAACGGGCACACCCCAGTGTCAGTCCCAGGAACGCGCGACCGGTCGTGTCGAGTTGCTCATCGACGATGTCCATCCGCATCTTCGCTTCGTCGGTCTCGGCCAGAACCTTGGGGCCGATTCCCAGGAAGCCGGTCGCAATCAGTTGCTCATGTCGCTGCGCCTCGTTGTCAAACGGCAGCAGGTCACCCGCCAGCTGCTCCCTCACGAACTGGTCGAACGGCTTGTCGCGATTGAACGCCGCCACGACATAATCACGATAGCGCCACGCATTCCCGTGCGCGACGTTTTCATCGAGGCCATTGGAGTCGGCATAGCGCGCGACATCCAGCCAATGCCGCCCCCAGCGTTCACCATAGCGTGGTGAATCGAGCAATCGGTCAACAACCTGGGCAAACGCCCCGGCACTCTCATCGGCCAGAAAGGCATCAATCTCTTCGGACGTGGGCGGCAACCCGGTCAAATCAAACGTCGCACGGCGAATCAAAGTCCGCTTGTCAGCCGCTGGTGCCGGAGTCACCTGCGCCGCTTCCATTCGCGCGAGGATGAAGTTGTCGACTGCGGATTGGGGCCACGTCGAATCTTTCACCGCCGGGATGTCGGGGAGTTTCACCGGCTGGAACGACCAATGTGCAGGATCACGATATTTCGTCCTGGACGTGACAGTGGTCGAAAACGGCACTCCCATTTCCACCCAGCGGACAAGGTCGGCAATCTGCCGGTCGGAAAGTTTGGAGTCCTTGGGCATCTTCAAGCCGTCGACTTCATGGCGTACGACTTGAATCAGCAGACTTTCCCGCGGTTTCCCGGGAACCACGGCGGGTCCGGAGTCCCCACCTTTCAGGATCGCAGCGCGAGAGTCCAGCCGCAGTCCACCCCACTCTTTCTTTTCGCCATGGCATTTGAAACAGTGGTCTACCAGGAGCGGACGAATGCTGGTTTCGAAGAATCGACTCTGTTCGGCATTTGGTGACCCAGCCGCGCCCGGTTCTTCGGCCGTCAGCAGCGCACACATCAGCAGCCCGAGCATCGTCACCCTTCCCTTCGCGAGAATCACTCGACGTCGTCAATCTCCGATCCTCGTCCAACAGATTACATTGTAGTCGCGATTTCAGCCACCCGCCCATATTGGATGAACAGGGCCGTTTAGAAAACCCACTT
>JAFEBS010000043.1 GCA_018242525.1 Planctomycetota bacterium
CCCCTGGACCTGGCCCAGCACCAGCCGGTGGTACAGGACGTGGGCCTTCAGCGAGTTATGGACCGGAGCCAGGCGGTTGGCGAAGGCGGTCAGGCGGTCCAGGTAGGCCGCCAGCAATTGGCGGTCATGCCGCCAGTCCTCGTCGGCCCCCGGCTGCAGCTTGGTCAGGTACGTCGTGACAAAGTGCTGCTGGTTCAGCAGGCCGCCGTTCAGCTTGAGCAAGTCTTCCAGTTGCGTCAGCAGCAACTGGCGGTGGATGGGCAGCGACCCGAAGCCCCCCGAGTTGGGATGCGCCAGGTCGTCGGCGATCAACTTCACGAGCGTGCCGTCATCCGGACGCTGGACACGCGACAAAAAGTTCCGGCGACGGTTGGGGTTCATCGCCGCCGCGGCGACCCAGTCCAGGGCCGAATCTTCGTATCCGTCCAGGTTGTCGATCGACTGGCCATCCGCCCGCTGGACGAACTGTTCGCGCGAGATCCACTGGGGATCCAGGACGATCGGCAGGTTCGGTTCGACCCCCAGTTGTTCCCGCTGGTGGGGATAATGCAAGCCGAGTTTCTGACGCAAGTAAGCGAGGGACTGCTCCGGGTTCGTGCCATAGGAGAGCAGGGCCAGGCGAGTCTGGATCTCGGTCAATCGACCGGACTGGCCGTGACGCTGGTGCCACGGGGCAAACAGTTCCCGGGCCTTCTCGAACTGTTCGGTGTTCAGGTAATGCAGGGCATGGAAGTAGTAGTAGTCCTCGGTCCCGGGAATCAGTTGTTTCAGGACCGCCGACCGGTCCGGGGCGAGCGAGAAATCTTCGAGAAACTGAATTTCGCCAGCCAGACCGATCGACGCAACGGTCAGCAGGAACGCTCCCACAGGCAACAGGCGACGCATCTGTAACTCCAGTCACAATCAGTTGTTAAATCTGGCGGTTGACATGAATGAATGACGGGTCCACCCACCCGACTGCCACAAGTCGACTGTCCGACTGCGGGGTTCGACGCTCCGGCAACGAAAAAGGTTCCTCGGAAACCTATACGACTGAGAGAGACAGGATGTCAGGCGCGATCACCCGGCGTCAACTGGAAGGCGCTCGAGCCAGACGCCGTAGCCGAAGTCGTGAGACTTCGGAGGTTGGTGGTGACCGCCGTGAATTTTTACGAACTCATCCGCTGAACGTAATCCTCAACGAGTGGAAACCCGGTCGCGACTGAATTCGAGGGCATTGGCAACCGACCTCCGAAGTCTCACGACTTCGGCTACGGGTGCGGCTTTTGTAGCCGAAGTCGTGAGACTTCGGAGGTTGGAGGTGACAACCGTGAATTTTTACGACCTCATCCGCTGTACGAAATCCTCAACGAGTGGGGAGCCGGGTTGCGACTGCATTCGAGGGCATTGGCAACCGACCTCCGAAGTCGTGAGACTTCGGACGTCGGAGGTGACAGCCGTGAATTCTACGAACTCATCCGCTGAACGAAATTGTCAACGAGTGGAAACCCGGTCGCGACTGCATTCGAGGGCGTTGGCGACCGACCTCCGAAGTCTCACGACTTCGGCTACGGGTGCAGCTTCTGTCGCCGAAGTCGTGAGACTTCGGACGTCGGTCGTGACAGCCCCGAATTCTCACAAATTCGGCGACCCGCTCGCTGCAATTTCAGAACCGATGACACAATAGCTGATATGCACTCTCCCGTTCTCTTCAGGTACTGCGGATCTTGCCCGGATGTCGGAAAGCTCGTAGACTAACTGAACGAACCAGCGGAGTGATTTGGCGATTCGCTACAATCAGCCATGCTGGCATGTTACGACAATCGCTGCAGCCTTTCGCGAAGGGAAACGACGATGGTAAGGCGTGTTTGGGTTCTGGCGCTGCTGATGATGCTGGGCTTCACTTTGCCCGCTCCAAAGACGGTCCAGGCGGCGACGGAAGACGAGTACTTCGAGCTGATGAAATTGTTCGTCGATACATTTGAAGAGATCGATCGCAACTTCGTGGAACCGGTGGATCGCCGGGAACTGATCGAAGCAGCCATGCGGGGGATGGTTCTGAAACTGGATCCGCATTCGAACTACATCGGCACCAATGAAATCCGGCAGTTCACCGAAGCGGTTGACCAGGAGTTCGGTGGTATCGGGATCCAGGTGACAATCGAACCCAAGACCCGTCGGCTGATGGTTCTGGTCCCGATGCCTGGAACTCCCGCCATCAAGGCAGGATTGCGAGCGGGTGATCATATCATTGAAATCGACGGCAAGCCGACGGCAGATTTTCCCGCAGGTCGCGAAATGGAATCCGCCGTCCAGATGATGCGTGGCAAACCGGGCGAGATGGTCAAAGTCAAGATCCAGCATTCCGGAGCGCCGATGGCGGAAACCGTCGAGATCGTCAGGGATGTCATCAAGTCTCCCACTGTCATGGGTGATCATTACGATGCGATGGGAAACTGGTCCTTCCTGATTGAAGGGGAAGAGAAACTGGGCTACATCCGTCTGACCAACTTCGCCCGGAACAGTACTGAAGAAGTTCACGCGGCGCTGGAATCCCTGAAAAAAGACGGGATGAAGGGCCTGATTCTGGATCTGCGGTTCAATCCGGGGGGACTGCTGGGAGCCGCCACCGCCATTTCTGACTTCTTCATCGACAGTGGTGTCATTGTCAGCGTGAAGGGCCGTAATACTGAAGAGCAGACCTACAAGGCCACCCGGCGTGGAACCTATAGTGGATTCCCCATGGTGGTCCTGGTCAATCACAGCAGTGCTTCGGCGAGTGAAATCGTCAGTGCCTGCCTGCAGGATCATAAACGAGCGGTCATTATCGGCGAACGCACGTACGGCAAGGGAAGCGTGCAGAACGTCATCCAGCTCGAAGGTGGTAAAAGTGCCTTGAAGTTGACAACGGCCAGCTATCACCGTCCCAGTGGAAAGAACATCCATCGGTTGCCAAAAGCGACTGAAAAGGACGAATGGGGCGTCATGCCCGATGAAGGATTTCAGGTCAAGCTGACGGACGACGACATCGAAAAGATGATCATCGCGCGACGCGAGCGGGATCTGAATCGAGGGGACGTTTCCAAGGGTGAATACATCGACCCGCAACTCGCCAAGGGGATCGCGTACCTGAATGAGCAGTTGTCCCAGGCCAAGCCGGATGCGGACAAGCCAGCCAACGGAGACAAGGACAAAGATCAGGACAAGGCTGACGCGAAGCCCGAACTGAAGACGGACGGTGCGGCGATTCGGCGCCCGGTGACACGACAGTTTGTCGATGCGATCCTGGAACTGCTGCCGAAGCTGCCCGCTCGGGCTGTGGTCATCCTGTAACGAAAATCAATCACGGGAATGGGGCCGGGACTGCAAATCCCGGCCTTGTTCTTTTTGAGATCCGAACTTGAGTCAGCCTGAACCGAAACATCGCCTGTTGTTGGCCTTGGAATCGTCGTGCGACGAAACGGCGGCCGCTGTCATCGACCGCCAGCGAAACGTCCTTTCCAACGTGGTGGCGACTCAGCACGAATTGCACGAGCGATTTGGGGGGGTCGTTCCCGAAATCGCCTCGCGCGCCCATGTCGAACGGATCCTGCCCGTGATCGATGAAGCGTTGCGAACGGCGAATGCCACGCTGGATGACATCGGAGCGATCGCCGTCGCGACGAACCCAGGTCTGGTCGGTTCTCTGCTGGTCGGATTGACCGCTGCCAAAACGCTGGCCCTGGTCCTGGATGTTCCACTGCTGGCCGTCAACCACATCGAAGCCCATTTGTACGCCTGCCAGATCGCTGCTCAGCGCAACCTTTTTCCGGCCGTCGGTCTGGTTGTCAGCGGAGGGCATACGAATCTGTACGACTGCCACTCACCGGTGGATTTTGAACTGCTCGGTTCGACAACCGACGACGCCGCGGGAGAAGCATTTGATAAAGTGGCTCAAGTGCTGGGACTGGAATATCCCGGCGGTCCCCGGATCGAGCAGGTGGCTCGCAACGGAAATCCAACCGCGATCGCGTTTCCCCGCACATTTCTGAACGATCCTCGCCTGGACTTCAGCTTCAGTGGACTAAAGACAGCGGTCCTGTATGCCGCGCGCGGCACTCCTGGAGCGCGAGCACAACCGCTTCCGCTGACCGAACAGCGCATGGCCGATTTGGCCGCCAGCTTTCAGGCTGCGGTCATCGATGTGCTGATCGGCAAATGTGACCAGGCCATTCAGCAGACGGGCCGGTCGACATTGCTGGTGGGGGGAGGTGTCGCGGCCAATACTTTGTTCCGCCAGAAATTGCAGGAACTGTCCGATCGCCGCAAGGTCGAGTTGTATATTGCACCGCGCGAATACTGCACCGACAACGCCGCCATGGGAGCGATCGGTTGGGAACTGTTCGACCGGGGCCTGTTCGCGCCCCTGGACGTCGATGTCACTCCGGGACTGGTGCGCAAGAAAAAAGCCGCCAATTAAGAATTAATATCCCGACTTCATCGGCTGGGGTGCCGACCCGAGCCACTGATTTTTTCGATCAAACGCTGCATTGCCTCGAGCCACCGTTCTCGATCAGCCGCCAGCGTTGGTGAATGTCCAACCTTGGGGAAGACAACCATTTCCGCATCGCGACTCCTCAGATTCTTCAGCACACGATCGCCTTCTTCGAGTCTCGCATTGGGATCAAGTTCGCCGTGCAGCATCACTGTCGGACACTGACAGTCGGCGGCATAGTCCACCGGGTTATGCTGACTGGCGTTGAATCCGCCGCACACTCCGCCCCAGAACAGCAGCAGATTTGCGCCTGGAAACGCAGGCAAACCCATTTGACGAAATCGATTCCCGGCGGTCGTCGACATCCGGTCGAACACGGATTCCAGCACGATGGCATCCGGAGCCATATCCGAAATGGACAGCCCTCGCAAGATGGCGGCCGCTCCCATGGATTGTCCGTACAAAACCAGTGGGTTGGAGCCCGATCTTGCCTGGACGTACTTCACAGCCGAAACAACGTCTTCCGCTTCCAGATATCCGACGGTTGTATACCGTTCGCTGGAACCGCCACTGCCGCGGAAGTCGATCAGCCAGACATCAAATTCCAGGTTGTGAAACGCCTCGGCCTCACTGAGCATGTCCGACTTCGATGCCGAATAGCCGTGAAACAGAATTGCGGTCCCTCGTGCGGACCCCGCCGGAATGGACCACGCTTCCAGGGTGACTGTGTCGTCGACAGGAATCCTTTCCGTTTGATAGATCAGCCCGATGTCAGCGGGGGTGCGGTCGTTCTCGGGACGCGGGATGCGGACGCCGGTCAGCAAGACGCCGATTTTTCCGATCGTGGATAGGTCCTGAGGCCGGGCGGTTCGTTCGCCGGGGCCGGCAAACCAGAGCATGGCACGGGCATGTCGATAGGCCACCAGGTTGATCGACAGAAACGCAACCAGGCACGCGATGGCAAACATCCACACCGGGCGATGCCACATCCAAATCGCGATCGAGTGAATCCGCAGCCACATCAGGGGGAATCCGACGCAGGAATCAGGGCAGGGCGATTTCCATCCGGCTGAACAACAAGGATACCACAACTTTCTCGACCGCACGGCATTGAATCATTTTCTGCTGGACTTCAAGATTGCATGAAACTGAGCAGCGGCGAGTTATATCGGGGAATCTTGCATGTTGATCTTTGACGCACATCTGGATCTGGCCTTCAATGCCGTCGATTGGAATCGCAACCTGGAACTGTCCATTGCCGAGATCCGGGCGTCGGAAGCCGCGATGACGGAATTGGGACGTGGTACGGGGACGGTTTCCCTGCCGGAAATGCGACGTGGCGAAGTCGGAATCTGCCTGGCGACGATGTTTGCCCGGCTGCGTCAACTGGCTCCGTCACCCTATGGCTGTGCGAGTCGGGAGGCCTGTTTTGCGGTTGGGACTGGCCACCAGGCCTATTACCAGGCGATGGAACGTCGGGGAGCGATGCGATCCATCAAGACTCGCGGTGACCTGGCCAGCCATCTGGCGGACTGGAATGCGAATCCTCAATCCGCTCCGCTGGGGTACCTGTTGAGCATGGAATGTGCCGACATGGTGCTGGACCCGGATCATATTTTTGAATGGTACGACCGGGGCCTGCGAGCGATTGGTCTGACCCACTACGGAGTGAATCGCTACGGAGGCGGAACCAACGCCGATGTCGGGTTGAGCCCGGATGCCAGAGCGCTGCTGCGGAATATCGAACAACTCCAGCTGCCGCTGGACCTGACGCATTTGTCCGATCCGGCATTTGAGGATGCCATCCGCTGGTTTGGCGGCCGAGTCCTCGCCAGCCATCAGAACGCCCGCAAATTTGCCAACTGGCAGCGTCAATTCACGGACGCCCAGATCAAGGCGGTTGTCGACCGCGACGGCGTGCTGGGGATGTCGATGGATGCGATCATGCTGCAGGAGGGGTTTGTCCGGGGCGTCACCAAACCGGAAGTGACGCTGGAGCGTGTTGCGGACAACATCGACCACATCTGCCAACTGGCCGGTTCGGCCCGCAACATCGGCATCGGCACGGATCTGGACGGAGGGTATGGCACCGAACAAACCCCGGCCGATCTGAACACCATTGCCGATCTGCAGCGTCTTCCCGAGATCCTGAATCGACGCGGCTATTCCGAGGCGGACATTCAGGGGGTAATGCACGGCAACTGGATTCGCTTCTTCCGCGAAACGCTGCCGGAGTGATCCGCGCTTTCCGCGCTTCGTGTCGTTGGCAATCGCACGCCCTGGAGTGCGGTGGCTCGACACCGCCCTCCATTCGATGGAAACGACGACCCGCGAATTTCGAACTTCTAACCTGCGAAGCCCAGTCCGCTCGCCGCAGAAGCGGAGACCTGCGGTCAGCCGTTTCGGCGAGGTCGGGAGACCTGCGCCGAACTGAGCATCACCAAGGCGAATCTATGCGTGATCCACTGCCGACTGACGGGTCCGTTCCAGAGAATTGCGAATCTCTCTTCGGGCATTCCGAACAAGGATGGCTGAGATCAGCATCGACACGGCACAGAATGCCGTCAGGACGCAGGTGCCTTGCTGAGACTTGTCGATCCAATGACTCTCAACGGCTACTGTTCCAGTCACGATCGCCATTCCGCCACCGACAACGACTGAACCGATGATCAGCCAAACGAGGCGCTGGAGCACAAACCAAGCCCGCTGCAAAAAGGACTTTTCAACCCATTCGGATTGATTGGTGCCAACCCAGGTTCCGCATTCCGGACAGGCAATGACAGACGGGCCGATCGAAGTGCCTCCCGCCTGGAAACCGTTATGCCGCACAGCGTGATCGACCGTTGCGCCGCAAACGGGGCAGGAGATAATTACAATCTCGGTTTGCATGAAATCCCTCTGGCACAGCAAAAGACTAATTCTTGAGCGGCTGGAAACGTAGACAAACCGGGCTGCCCACTTCAATCTTGACAGGTGTTGGCGTCAACGTGCCTGTGGCTTCGATCCGGAAGACGGTCACGTCGCTGGACGATTGATTGGCGACCAGCAGAAAGGTGCCGGTCGGGTCCACGTTAAAGTTTCGGGGAGTCCGTCCGCCGGTCGGCGTATGGCCCAGCGCGGTCAGTTTGCCCGTCGCCGGATCGATCTGAAAGAGGGCGATGCTGTCGTGTCCGCGGTTGGAGACATACACCATTTTTCCCGACGGGTGAACCACTGTCTCCGCCGTCGAATTCTCGCCGGTAAAACCGGCCGGTAACGTGGAAAGTGTCTGGAGTTCCGTCAATCGTCCCATGGCCGCGTCGTAGGTGAACGTCGTGATCCCTGACGATAGTTCGTTGTTCACATAAACGTATTTGCCCGAGGGATGAAAGGCCAGATGGCGCGGCCCGCTTCCCGGGGCCACGATTCCGGCGGGCGGATCATTGGGCTTCAAGTCGCCGCTGGCAGGATTGAACTGGTAGATCAGGATTTTGTCCAACCCCAGGTCGGCAGCGAACGCGAACCTGTTGGCGGCGTCCAGATTGATCGAATGGGCGTGCGGGCCCTCCTGACGCTGCGGGTTCACGCTGGAACCCACATGCTGGATCACTGTACTCGCTTTTGACAGACGGCCCGAATTGGGATCAATTGGCAGGACGGCCACCGTGCCACTGCTATAATTGGCCACGAGAGCGTTTTTGCCGGCCGCATCCACGATCACATGGCAGGGATGCATTCCCTCGGAAGGGAATTGGTTCAGCACCCGCAGCGATCCAGTCACCTCATCGATTGAGAAGGCTGAGACGGCACCGGATTTCTTGCCATCGAAATCTGCGATTTCGCTGACGGCATACAGGTACTTCTGGCTGGGGTGAATGGCGACGAACGACGGGCTGACGATTTCGGCAGCCAACTGGGGCGGCAGCAACTGGCCCGTCGCCAGATCCAGCGTGGTTTGATAGATTCCTCGGCTGCCCGGTCCAGTGTATGTGCCGATGTAAACTCGAAACCTTTTGCTGATGTTCGCGTCGTCGGCATGGCTGGTTGGAGTCATCATCAAGACCAATCCCATGGCACAGGAGGCAATCCATGTTGGTGTAGACATGTGGCACCTCGATTTGACGACGACTGCATCGGCAGGCAGCATGAACTGGTGAAACGACGCATTCCCAAATGACATGCGTGCAAAATCGAACCTGCTACTACGGTAGGGACACCCTCTGCCTGCGCCAAGCATCAATGCACGGCAATTCGTCGTTTGTCGTCCGTAAAGCTTGAATCGTGAACGCTGTCCAGCGACATATTCTTATTTGTCGGACTTCACGGTTTCTGGCGCTAGGGGTTGCTGGACCATCACCGTCACCCGTGACGGCGTCGTCGCCGTATGGAAGACCCGTTGCTGGGTGAGTTTAAAATCTGTTGATTTGGCGGTGTAAATGTCCACAAATGTCTGCGGATTCCGATCAAATAGAGGAAACCAGCTACTTTGGACCTGGACCATGATCCGATGGCCTGGCCGGAAGGTGTGGCAGATATCGGGAATTGTAAACTTCACCCGGTCCGGCTGGTTCGGGACGAATGGCTCCGGCTTTTCAAAACTCTTGCGGAACTTGCCGCGGAAGATGTCGCCACGGACCAGTTGCTGATAGCCCCCCATTTTGACCTGCGTCGGGTTGTTGGCCGGGTCCGGATAGTCGTTGGGATAGACATCAATCAGCTTCACGACCCAGTCGGAATCCGTGCCGGTCGTCGAAACGTGCAATTCCACTTCCAGCGGGCCGACGAAAGTCGTGTCCTGCTCCAGGATCTCGGTTTGATAAACCAGCACATCCGGGCGGCGGGCTGCATGACGCTGGTCGGCCGTCATGTATTCCGGCACCATTCCAATCGTGATCTTGTCCAGGAAGGGGACCGGTTTCGACGGATCGCTGGGATATTCGTCGAAGGCGGCAGCGGCATCCGGTTCCCGCGGCGCTTCGGTCGACAACCGTCCCGATTCCCGCAGGTAGAAGGAACGTGGTGCCACATTCTTCGGGGGCCACGCATCGTATTGGCGCCAGACATTCGTACCGGTCTCGAAGACCCAGGCCTCGGGATGGGTCGACTTGCCCGCTCCCTTCAGATGGAATTCAAAAAACGGAAACTCAATGTGCTCCCGATAGAATTCCGCCGTCTTGGAATTGAAGGAGACGTGTCCCAGCGTGTCGCCATCACCGCGTGACCAGCCCCCATGAACCCACGGCCCCATGACCAGCAGATTGGTTGACTTCGAACTGGAAGCCTCGATCCGTTTGTAAGTTTCCAGGGCTCCAAACAGGTTTTCGGCGTCGAACCAGCCGCCGACGGTCATCACCGCCGGGCGAATCTGATCCAGGTGCGGCCGCAGGTTGCGTGACTTCCAGAAGTCGTCGTAGTTCCCGTGCTGCATGACTTCATTCCAGTAGGCGACATCCCCCTTGTAGTAGAGGGCATCGGCATTGGGAAGCGGTCCCATTCGCAGGAAGAAGTCGTAACCATCGGGGGTTTCGTGATCAAATTTGAATTCAAACTTTCGAGTTGGTTCAGGACGAGGTCGCCCAAACGTGGCCATGAAATTGAAGGCATGCGGCAACTGCAACGCGCCATTGTGATGCCAGTCGTCGCCAATGAACCAGTCCATGATTGGTGCCTGGGGCGAACAGGCGACCAGAGCAGGATGAGCATCGATCATCCCCGCAGCGGTATAGAACCCCGGATACGAAATCCCCGTTAAACCCACTTTGCCATTGTTTCCCGGGACGTTCTTGATCAACCAGTCGATGGTGTCGTAAGTATCCGTGCTTTCATCAATTTCCAGTGGAGTTGTCTTCGTCTTCCGATGAGGCCGCATGTTCACGAACTCACCTTCCGACATCCAACGGCCGCGCACGTCCTGGTAGACGAAGATGTATCCCGCCTTGCCAAACAGCGGTGACGGCCCCAGGTCGCCGCGGTACTGATCCACGCCATACGGCTTGCAACTGTACGGAGTCCGCGTCAACAGCAGCGGGTATGTCTTCGAAGAGTCCTTCGGGACATACACCGCGGTAAACAGTCGTTTTCCATCCCGCGCGGGAATGCGATATTCGTATTTGGTGTAGTTGGCTTTCACATGCTCCAACCCCTGGGCAAACGCCGCGGGTTCTCCTGAATACCCGGAGACGATCACAACAAGCAGCGCCCACCACTGGAAGCAGACCGGACAACGAGAATTCAGGCGCATGAAACGGACTCCGCTACGGACTTCCTGGTAAAACTCAATCGGGGAAAGCGCAGCCCCCCAGGGGCATCGCCATTTGCAAATTGGGAATCGGGTGCCACGGTTATGGACTTCCTCGACATGACCGTGCCGATTGAGCGTTCGCACGGCCTTCCCGAAGACGGTAAGACCGTGGCACCCCAATTTGAGAAAGGCGATGGCCCTGGTGCAGCCCCCAGTTCTGCAAGCGTAGGATCGTTGGCAACCTGCCTCACCGTGTCGGCAACTGGTACCCTTCGCGATTCAGCCGGATCCGATACAGGCTGGAACCTGCGGTAATGTACAGCAATTTGGCATCCGCCCCGCGTCCGAATCCGACGTTGGTCGGAACTTCCGTTTTGAGGTAGGCGAGTTCCTTCCCTGCCGGTGAATAAACACAGATCCCGGGGCGGTTTTCGGCACGGACAGCCACGTACAGGTTCCCCTGCTTGTCCACGACCAGGCCGTCGGGGCCATCGAACGGCGCATAGTCGACCAGCGTCTGGCGGAATCTGGCCGAGCCATCCGCCGCCAGATCGTAGGCCATCAACGCCATGTGCCCCTTGCGCAAGGGGGCATCCACCTTGTCGGCCTGGATGGCCGTGCCCGTATTCAGTCGTTCAAACCCGGACGCTCCGTTGTCGTTACTGACGACATACAGCGTCTTCTGATCGGGTGACACGGCAACACCGTTTGGTTTGCCGGCATCCGTGATGATCCGGTGAATCGAGCCGTCAGTGTCGATGCGGTAAACACCCATCACCGGCTGATCCAGGGATTCGTAGCCCAGGTAACGGGGATCGCTGAAGTAGATTCGCCCGCGTTCATCAATCGTAATGTCGTTGGGTGAGTTGAACGGACGCCCCTCGAACATGCCGGCGATAATGTAAGCCTTTCCGGTTTTCATGTCGGTGCGGGTGACTCTGCGTCCTCCGTAGTCCGCTCCTTCTGCGACCAGCATTTTTCCGGCTGCGTCAAACTTGATCCCGTTGGACATGCCGCTGGGTGACCGAAAGATCGTGGTCTTGCCCGTGTGAGGGTCAAACTTCCAGATATGGCCGGCTTCGATCGCCCCTTTTTCGTCACGCGACTTGTGAGAAAATGTGATCTCGCTGAAGTACACCATGCCATCCGGCGCGACACTGACTCCCTCGGTCAGCACGTGACCTTCAAACAGCTTTTCCAGTTTGGCGTCGACAGGAAAGATCGGGTCATCCGCCTGCAGCCAACCGGACAGGCACAGCAGTCCGATGGCGGCGAAGGGGACACGAAACAACGACCGGTTGCAGTGTGGACGGCGCGACATGATTGGGTTCCTGCGTGTCTCATGATGTGGTTCGTCAGTCTCATTCGCATGGCCGCCTGAAGGTGGCTAAAGACGTGCCAAAGCGAATGGCGGAGTATACACATCTGAGGCACAGAGTTCCCGCATGGCGGAACTGATCCGAGTTGATACTCCCACAAAAAAAGGGACTCAGACAACGCATTTGCTTCCCAACGTCCGTGGCCCCCATGGAAAAGCAATCGAATCCGAGTGGACCTGGCGGGCGTGGAGACGGTGAAAATATTGCGCAAATCTTAAAAAATGCCCCACACTTTCTTCATACGGAACCTGCAGAATTCCGCCCGTTCTGGAGACGCTCTGGAAGGAGGGTGGAAGCACTGGAATCATCGCTTCTACGCCAACAATTTGTGTGACGTGGGAGATTTCACCCGGCCTTCATCGAGAGTTCACGGAAGTTCGTAACCTGCCTCATCCATGAAACGAGGAAATCTCTGCTGAGTTTGGTGGTGCAGGATCACAGGCAAGACCCAGGCTGGCCAATCAGGAGGGCTGACTATGGCGTGATGGTGGAGCGTCACAGGGGTGGCAGCGACCGGACGGTTGGCTGCACGCAGGCATCAAGCAAACTCAGGGACGATGGGGATTCTCGCAGGAAGCGCCGAGGGATTTACAACGAATTGAGTGTTCTGGTTCAGTACCTTTGAAAGGAATTTGTTCGCATGTCTAAAGTTTCTGTTCGCAAGAAGGGTTTTACACTGATCGAACTGCTGGTGGTCATCGCGATCATCGCCGTTCTGATCGCACTGCTGCTGCCTGCCGTCCAGCAGGCGCGCGAGGCGGCTCGTCGCACGCAATGCAAGAACAACTTGAAGCAGTACGGCCTGGCCTGCCACAACTACGAAAGTACTTACAAAGTCTTTCCAAGTTCCGGTGAAGGGACGGACGAGTCGACCAGTCCGACAACCCGTCGGTTCTTCCCCTGTGCAACTGCCGTTGCGATCCTGCCGTACGTTGATCAGGCGGCTGCCTATGCCGCCTGGAATTTCAACGTTCACTACACCAGCGGCACCAACGCTGCTCTGGCTCGCACCAAGGTTCCCGCGTATCTTTGCCCGAGCAATGCCTTCACCGGCCCCGATCAGCTCGGTTACGGCCTGACCGACTATATGCCAGTCGCCTACGTTGATTATGCCGCTAATGGGGCTCGTGGTGGAGTTGTTGGTTCCTACACCAGCAACGTTCAGGGAGTCGACTTCCGAGGTGGACTGGGCTTTTGCAACCCGATCGCAGCCCTGACCGACGGGACCAGCAATACCATCCTGGTCATCGAAGACTCGGGACGTCCAACGAACAACGGCGGTTCGTATGATATCAGCAATGGTGCCATCCTGGGTGGCACTCAGACCTATGACACCACGCAACTGGCCGCGGTCAAGAACGCGACACCTTACTCCGCTGGCGGGACCTATGGCGTTCCGACCCGCTGGGCGGATCCGGACAGTGGCAGTGGAATCTCCGGCCCGCCCAACGGCACCGGCCAGTTCATCAACAACAACAAGGTGCCGGCCGGCGGCCCCGCGGCTTGCCCATGGGCCATCAACAACTGTGGTCCAAACGATGAACCCGCCAGTTTGCATGTCGGCGGCGTTCACGCGCTGATGGGTGACGGTAGCGTCCGATTCCTTTCCGATAACCTGGACTACAATACCCTGCGTCGGTTGGCCAATCCGAAAGATGGCGAACAAGTCGGCGAGTTCTAAAGCTTGCCTTCCAGCCGGCAGACGGAATCAGCACCGTCCAAGATTTTCACCCGACCTCGTCGTCCCGAAAGGGATGACGAGGTCGATTGTTTTTGGAGCCTGGAGGAAAGTTCATACAAAATACACAAATGTCGGATCACCTGAGATGCGGCCCCGTGAAGTGCATTGTCGCACTGTCGTAAAATACGTATTTCTAATATGTTGCGCCTTGTGGCAAGCCCGTAGCCGGTGGCCTGAAAAAAGATGGTCATTCACACTCCATTCACAGAAAACTCATTTCTTCAAATTCCATTCACAGAAACTTCATATTCCTCACCAACAATTCGCCCAACTCGGTGACCCGATCGGAATGTTCCCCTGGAGCTCAAGCAACTCGGGACCGCCGCAACGGCACCAGAGGACCCAGGTGGATCACAACGTCGACACGCGGATTCAGATGGACTCGCTGGAGACGGACTTCGATCGCACGGGGTTTGGGAACGAGTTTGTTTTTTTCACATTGAGGAATCTGGTCGAATGGTAAAACTGTCTGCTCGCAAACGAGGATTCACACTGATCGAACTGCTGGTCGTGATCGCGATCATCGCCGTTCTGATCGCACTGTTGCTGCCCGCCGTGCAGCAGGCCCGCGAAGCGGCTCGCCGGACACAGTGCAAAAACAACCTGAAGCAAATGGGACTGGCCATCCACAACTACGAAAGCACCACCAAGCTGTTCCCCAGTTCGGGCGAATCGACGGACGATTCGACGAATCCCTGTGTTCGTCGTTTCTTCCCGGTCTCGATGTTTGTGGCGATTCTGCCCTACACCGACCAGGCCCCGTTGTACAATGCGTTTAACTTCGCCAACAGCTATACCCTTGGTTCCAACCAGGTGTTGTGCAAGACGAAGATCTCCGCGTTCCTGTGCCCCAGCAATGCGACCACTGGACCGGATGCGTTGAGCTACGGTCTGACCGACTACATGCCGATCGCTTATGTCGATTACGACAGCACCGGCACCCGCCAATCCAAGGTGCAGGGGGTTGACGTGAAGGGCTGCCTGGGCTTCTGCAATCCAATTTCGTATGCGACAGACGGGCTGAGCAACACGTTCCTGGTCATTGAAGATGCCGGTCGGCCCACCAACAACGGCGGTTCCTACGACGTGACTGCCGGTCCCCTGGGCGGTGCTCACCCGTACGACAGCAGCCAGCTCGCTTCTTCCGCCAACGCCACTCCGTACTCCGCCGGTGGAAACTTCGGGGTTCCCGGCCGATGGGCTGATCCAGACAGCGCCAGCGGAATCTCGGGGCCACCCGCCAACCGTGGAGCGTTCATCAACAACAACAAGACTCCGACCGGCGGTCCCGCCGCTTGTCCATGGAGTCTCAATAACTGTGGTCCGAACGATGAACCGTTCAGCCTGCATGTGGGTGGCTGCCACGCCCTGATGGGTGACGGTGCGGTCAAGTTCATCTCGGAAAACACCGACTACAATACGATTCGTCGCCTGGCCAATCCCCGGGATGGCGAAGTGATCGGCGAATACTAATCGAGCCGCTCGCGGCAAGCGGACCTGTTCATCTGTCACAGCCTCGTCGGCATGACCGGCGAGGCTGTGGTTTTCTTTGATATCGGACGAGGCCTTTGCCCATCAAAAAGGGGTCAGACCGACCTGCCCCCTTTTCAGGGACGAAGAGTTTCATGCCTCCATTCCACCGGGAATGGCGATTGGCGAACCGACTATATCGACAAGGATGGCCGAGTCGTGCGATCGGAGGAAGGGCATTGGCCAGCTACAGTGGTGCGCGTCGATTGCCTTTCCGCTCTCCACCGACCCTGTGTCGGTGGAAGCACGACTGGCCAGCTACAGTGGTACACGTCGATTGCCTTTCCGCTCTCCACCGACCCCCTGGAGTGCTGCGGCTCGACGCAGCCCTCCATTGATGTGGAACGATCACGTCGATCGTCCCAAAAACGTTCGGTCGAAGAATCGCATCCGAAAGCGACGGTTCTCGGAATTCGCGGGTCGTCGTTTCCATCGAATGGAGGGCGGTGCCGAGCCACCGGACTCCAAGGTTAGAAGTTGGTCAATGACTGCGTCACGGTCGTCAACCGTCTATGGGTCTGTCCGGTCAGACGCGGAGCCATCGGCTATTGCTGACGTCGGACCTGATTCCAGAACGGGGACCGGTTTCGAGTTCGAGTCTGGTACGTCTGCAAATATCGAGCGTAATCAGGATCGATCGGGCGAGGTTCACCATCGCGAAACGGATACACGGTCATCGCCCGGAAGGGGAGGGGTTCCGATGTTTCGCCGTAGACCGTGTGCATGTCACAATCCTTGTCCCAGCCGACATTGAAAATCACGAAATCACGTACCCAGCCTTCGCGAACGGATTGCGTCGGGGCGGCAAATGACAATTGGATTTCATCGCCCGGGTGCATCACCACCAGTTGGTCGTCGCGTTCCGTCAACAGAGGATGGACGGAGCCCAGTCGAGTGAATTTCCCTTCGATCGGGGGCCACATGTCGCCGGGAACCAGTTGCTCATAGGTGAATAACTCAGGGCCATTGCCGCTGACGGGCCACTGTCGGAATGCGACGCCGCCGCGATCAATCAGGTTGGCAGAGATCAGGGGCAGTTCGGCTTGCACAAACTCGACCGGCCGGTCGTTAACGGTGATAAACGCCGCGTCCCAATAGAACTCCATGTTCGTGACGATCCGCACGCGATGATCCGTGGCATCCCTGGAGAAAACGTCCGAAATATCGACTGCGATGGTCTTCGTCTTGCCACCGGGAAACCCCATGAACGGGCGGACTTCACGCCACTGCCCCTGTCCGTCCACCGCATGCAGGGCGGGGGGACGTTGTCGAGCCTGCTCGGGGTTCTGGGAGTGCTGGACGCTGAGCGAAGTACAGCCAGGATACATCCAACCCGTCAGAAACAACGTGACGGTGGGCTGTGTGTCGCCGTGATTCCACACTCCCAGGTCGAGTTCGAGGAAATGCTCGGTCGTCAGGCCCTGGGCGATCTTGCGTTCATAGGTCTTCGTAAAGATGCCATCACAGGTTTGGACCTGATCCAGGATGTCATTCCCAAAGGTATCCCGGGCAGCCACCGGTGGCCGTGGATCCGCCACTGTGTGGATCTTGTGTTCCGCCAGCGAAGCCGGGCCGACCTTTTCGTTAGTGAAGATCTGAGTCCCGGCCGGATGATCGACCGCGAACAGTTTGATCTGGTCGAAATACTCGATCTCCCACAAGTCGGCAGTGACTCGCAACTGGTATTCCCCATCCTTCGGTTTCAGCCGGTCGCCGTCGATCTTCAGGTATTCCCATTCGCGCCACGGGGCGACAACGTCTTCGGCGAACTTCAAACCGAGGGGGGCATTCCAGAGCAGGTCGGTACAGAAAGCAAATTTCTCGCCGTCCCAGGTGAAGAGGTACGGGCAGGACCCTCCCAGCTTTTGTTCTTCATAGACAGTCTGGTTTGTGGCAGGGTCAACGCTGTTATTGGGAATCCCGTTGGTCCAGAGGATGCGCATCACATTTGCAGTTTTCTGAGGACCGAGCCCAAAGTGAGTCACCGGTCCCCGAACCACTTGCGTGAGATACTTCTGCCCGGACTTGATCTCAATGGTGCATCCAATCCCGTAATGGTTGACGCGTTTGCTGTAGTTTTGCTCCCCGGGTTTGACTTGCTCGGCGATCAATGTGACATTCAGCCAGCCATTGGCGTTCCCCCCCTCATTGGATCGCCACTCCGTTTTTCCAGCAGTGGCCAGGATGAGGTCTTCGTCGCCGTCGTCGTCCACGTCAGCAATCGTCATGGCGGCGATGTTCGACAAATCCCCCGCGAATTCGACGTTCAGCGATTCGAATTGGCCGCCCAGTAGTCCCCGTCGCAACGTGGCCTTTCCCTGGTGGATCGTCAACAGGTCACCATGCCCATCGTTGTCGTAATCCAGCGGCATCGCGGCGTTCGCGGATTCATCGGTAATATGAACGTCGCTGAGCTTGGAGACCATTCCGGCCGCCGAAGTTTGTGTCAGGATCAAATCGACCCCGCCCGGTCCTGCCGCCAGAACATTCCACGAACCATTCCCGACATCTTCCACCAGCAGCGACTTCGCCGCAGTCGCCCTGGCAAAATCCGCACTCAGATCACGCCAGCGGTAGCGTCCGTGTCGCAGGTTTTCCATAAATCCAAACCCGGTTTTCCCCGCCAGCAGCAGGTCGAGATCGGCGTCACGGTCCCAATCGACGGCCACGGCGGCGGTTGGCCCAAAGTTTGCCGCAGGCAGTTGCGAACGTGCGGTGATTTCCTCGAACGTCCAATTCCCTCGGTTTGACCACTGTTGCACTCCCGTCGCAGTGAGCGTCGCGAAATCAAGGTCGCCGTCGAGGTCTAGGTCGGCCGGAATGATATCAATGATGTCGCGCAAAGCACTCAGCGAGTCCCCCACAGGACGATCGACGAGTTCCCGCTTCGATTCATCAGCAGCAACTCGATTTTCGACGAACTTCAGTCCGGCGGGCCCGAAGACGATCAGATCTGGATCCGCCAAAGCGTTCTTGAGTGGAGAAACCCTTAGCTTCTTGTCTTCGTCGCCATCCAGATCGACCGTCAGCACCCGGTGATAGCCCTCGCCCAGATCCAGGCTGAGTGTCGCAACAGATTCACCAGGTTTCGGCAACAGGGGAACAGTCACCACGACTTGTTTGTCGAGCAGTGCGACGCCATCCAGGCGGCCATCGAGATTCAGATCGGCCGTGGCCAGATCTTGAGCCTCCGCGGGAATCGTCATTGGATTGACACCCGGTACAAATTTCACAGGAATGGGATCCGCGCCGGTCACTGGCGGCAGATCGGCGCGGTCATAGAATGTGGGACCAAAATCAAACACGACATATTCGAGCGAATTCCAGCGGACATAGCGTTCATCGCGGGCGGATTCCGGCGCAATCACGTTTCGCAGGGAAATGGCAACCGAAGTCGCCGTGGGCCACTGCTGATCCGCAATCGCCGTTTCCAGGCGGGCCAGCAAATCCCGGATATCGACTCGAATGTTGACTTTGATGACATCCGCAAACGGTTCCAGGGTTTCGCGGGCCTGCTTGACGGTGTCCGCAAAGCCGGGCTCTTTTAATTGCGCCTGCAACGGCAGCCAGTCTTTCAGGACGAACAGATTGTTCGGTTCGAGTTCCCGGACCTTTCGCAGAGCTTCGACGGTTTCGGGGTCAGGAGTCTCACCCGGAGCGATCGGTCGCAGAACATACAGGTCATACCAGACCTGGGCGGCCTTCGGTTCCAGTTCGGTGGCGCGACGCAATGACGCGGTTGCCCGCTCAGGGTCTTCTTCCCGCTCTGCAATTCGTGCTGCCAGCACGTGGGGTGCCGCCGACCTGGGCTCAATGCGGGCGTCCTGCTCCGCGGTCTGCCGGGCTTTCAACAATTGTTTCTGCCGGGCCTCGATCTCCTGACGATCGATTTTCTCCACCGCCAGTTCCTGGCAAATCGCCAGATTCCGGTATCCAAACGGATCTTCGGGCAACAATTGAATGATTTTCTGCAGCAGCTTTTCTGCTTGGGCAAATTCGTGATTCTCCAGGTACCCAACCGCCTGGTCACGCATGACCAGCAGTTCCAGCGACTGCTCACGAGTCAACTTCTGCTTTTCTACAGGTCTGCCTTCCTTTGGCCGGGGTGCTCCGTTGTTTCGGAAAAGAAAAATCCCCACCAGCACCGCCGCGGTGATGAGCAATGCTGCGGGCAGAATCTTCGTTGCTCGGGGAGCGCGGCCCTGAGGTGTTTCGTCCATGGAAACCGACCTTTCAACAGACAATCTAAGCGCGGGACTTCAGTCCGTCGGGGCGTCCCGGCGGCAGGAGACAACTTCAAATGATCCGCGATGTCGAAACTGACTACTCCAACAGACTTCGCTTCAGCACGTCTTGCGCCTGGGCGAAATACGGTTGCCAGACGATCTCGGGACTGCGGTTTTTCAGGCAGTCTCGAACCTTCTGCAATGTATTGCGGGCCATGTGCGGACAGCGATTGCAGGCGCAGGTCTCGCCTGTGGAGGTCATGATGCCGGGGACGGGAATATATTCGTGCTGTGGAGCGATTTTCATCAGGGGATGAATCATGTTCGCCTCGGTCGCCACCAGGAAGGTTTTCCTGTCAGGCAGCGAAGCGACGTACTTGCGCATCTTCTCGGTGCCACCGATTACGTCGGCAATCTCCAGAATGTTGGATGGACATTCGGGATGTGCCATGACAATTGAGCCGGGATGGTTTCGTTTGGCCCGCAGCAGATCCTGAATGCTGAAAACTTCGTGGACCATGCACGACCCGGGCCACAGGATCATCGGACGACCAGTGACGGAGCTCAGGTAGCGCCCCAGGTGCTGGTCAGGGACGAACAGGATCTCCTTGTCGGCGGGGACCCGGTCAATGATTTCCCGGGCATTTCCGCTGGTGACAATCCTGTCGCACAAGGATTTCACCGCGGCGGACGTGTTGATGTACGCCACGGTCTGAAAATCGTGCCCTTGCGCCCTCAGTTCCGCCTGGTATGCCGCCAGGCGGTCTGCGGGGCAGCTTTCTGCCAGGGAACAACCGGCTTGCAGGTCTGGCATCAGAACCGTTTTTTCCGGGCTGAGGATTTTCGCCGATTCCCCCATGAAGTGGACACCACAAAACACGATTGTGGAATTGGGGACGCGGATGGCATCCCGGGCCAGTTTCAAGCTGTCACCCGTGAAGTCCGCTATATCCTGCAGATCTCCATCGACGTAAAAGTGCGCGAGAATTGCCGCATCTTGTTCCTTCTTCAGGAGATCGATCTCATCCATCAAGTCGAGTGGATCTTCTTCAATCGCTGGGGCCGGGGCGGTGTCCGACAGGACTGGCAGTTGCATGATCTTCTTTCATGAAAGGGCTTCGTTGGACTTCCATTTTCGCGAGGGACGCTCAGAATGCAACGACGTCGTGGTTCCGCCGTGCGGGCTGGACCCTGATTTTCGTTGGAATTCCCCTGAAGAGATGCCATGACTTCGACGAACCCCCTGCGAATTCTGATCATTGGCGCCCATCCCGACGACTGCGAAATCAAGGCCGGGGGGATTACGGCCATGTACCGGGCGGCCGGTCACCACGTGAAATTCGTCAGCGTCACAAATGGCGAAGCGGGCCATCAAAGCCTTCCGCCCGCCGAACTGGCCGCAATCCGCAGGGCGGAAGCGGATTCCGTCGCCCGGTTGATGGGGATCGACTACGAAATCCTGGGAAATCGGGACGGGCGACTGCTGCCCACCCTGGAAGCCCGGTTCGAATTGATCGGACTGATTCGCCACTACAATCCCGATCTGATTCTGACGCATCGGCCCAACGATTATCATCCAGATCACCGGGCGACCTCGACGTTGGTCTGTGACGCCGCCTACATGGTGATTGTTCCGCATATCGTTCCCGAGGTCCCGGCCCTGCGCGTCAACCCGGTCATTGCGTACCTGTCGGACCACTTCCAGCGTCCGGCACCGTTTGCCCCGTCGATCGTGATCGATGTGGAGCCGGTCTTCGAATCGATCCTCGATCAGATGGAATGTCATCGCTGCCAGTTCTACGATTGGCTGCCCTATACGTTGTGTCAGGAACGCGAGTTCCCGACCGATCCGGCCGCACAACGAGAATACCTGCGTCAGTTCTACATCAACTTCAATGGTCCACTGGCGGATCGCTACCGTGATTTGGTCATTCAGACGTACGGTCCGGAACGGGGAGGCAGAATCCGCTTCATCGAAGCGTTCGAGCCGTGCGAATACGGTTCCCCCCTGACTGCTGCCAACAAGAAACGCCTGTTTCCGATGCTGCCATGACTCTACACCTTTCCAAATATGTCAGTGGTGGTGAAATCATCAATACCCGCAACAACTCCATCCACGGGTATGTGGCGTTGCGCGGTTGTGATCGCCCCATCGTTCTGCAACTGACCGGTAACTGCAGCCCGGATCTGGTGGGGCGTCACCTGAAATTCGAGGCTTATTCCGATCCCGCCATCGACCCCGAGCCGGTGACTGAGGAACAGATGGACGAACTGCGTCTGGGTTGGATGCAAATCGGCGTTCCTGGTGAAATGACCATCGCTCAGTACCCCCGGCTGTACCTGGAATGGCATGGCCAGAACGGCCACACAGTGATCGATCTGCTGCATCCCTTGATCGAGTTTGTCGACCCGGCCGATGACGATATCGATGATGACGCCGATGACACCCCGACCTACGATGACTTGGAGGAGGCCGAACAAGAAATCGCCGGGATGCTGGATGACGCGGTCGATGACGAGGACATGGATGTTGACTCCAGTTGGAATTCCGATTCTGAAGCTGCAGAGCACGACGACGAAGATCCTTTCGGCCTGTTCCCACCTGATTTGAATGCCAGCCTGGGCGAGTCGACATCCCCTCCATGGACCTCCGAGCCTGACGAAGCCACGCTGGCTCAATGGAAGGAATGGGATGAGGTCTTTGAAGGAACCCGGGACGTTCCATTGTCGTCACTGTTCGACCCGCCGATCCAGTTGCCGCCTGAGGAGGCGTTGAGCGATCAGCAGGTCGCGGAATTGTTCAATGTCATTCTGAAGCAACTGGCACTGCACAACGTCGCCTTTCACATGTGCGAGCACTTCACACCTCGCGGCGGCTACCAGTTGCTGGTGAATCAGATTCTGCGCGAGTACGGCATCCATCCCGAACTTCCCCGGATCGGATATACCATGAGTTTTGATACCTCCGAGTTTTGCGCCGAATGCGCGGCCGATTTCGATGAACGCTACGGCGCGGAACAGTCAGACACTACTCCCGAGGATCTGGACTTCGATACCCCGCCCGACGATTCGTCACTGGATGATCCACCGTTCTGATTGCCTGTGCTTAAAAGGCCGACGTTGTCACCTGCCATAACGCCGATCACCGTGTTGCCCCCGATATGTCTCGATAAGGATTGCCGTTCCATGCCTTCGACTCTCGATTCTCTGCTGGATTCCGCGGACTCAACTCTGTGGGAGGTGATCACCAGGGGAGATGGTCCGCCCGGCGAACTGCCGTTGACCGAAGAGATGTTGCTGAATGCCCCCAGCGGCGATCTGTTTGGTCTCACGCAGAATGCCGGGATGGGATGGAATCCCTCGCAATTGCTCCGCAAGCAGTTTCTGATTCTGAGCACTCAAGGGGGAATTCGTGGTGAAGACGGCCGGCCGATCGCACTCGGCTACCACACCGGACATTACGAAGTCGGACTGTTGATGCGGGCTGCCGCCGAGGAACTGGATCGACAGCAGGCCCTGCCGTTTGCAGCCTACGTCAGCGATCCCTGCGACGGCCGAACCCAGGGGACAATCGGCATGATGGACAGCCTGGCCTACCGCAATGACGCGGCGGTCGTGCTGAAGCGGTTGATCCGGTCACTGCCAACGCGACGGGGCGTCATCGGCGTCGCCACCTGCGACAAGGGTTTGCCCGCGATGTTGATGGCGCTCGCCTCACAACACGATCTTCCGTGTGTGATTGTCCCCGGTGGGGTGACTTTGCCGCCGGCCACGGGCGAGGATGCCGGAAAAGTCCAGACGATCGGTGCGCGTTTTGCCCACGGTGAAATCACCCTGGAAGAAGCGGCCGAAGCAGGCTGTCGGGCCTGTGGTTCACCCGGGGGCGGTTGCCAGTTTCTGGGGACCGCGGCCACGGCTCAGGTGATTGCCGAAGCATTGGGAATGGCGCTGCCGCATTCGGCATTGTCCCCATCCGGTCAACCGATCTGGCTGGATGCGGCCCGCCGTTCGGCACGGGCCGTTGTGGAACTCGAACGCCAGGGCAAATCCATGCGGGATATCCTGACCCCCGCGGCCTTGCACAATGCCATGGTCGTGCATGCCGCCTGTGGTGGTTCCACAAATCTGTTGCTGCACATCCCCGCCATTGCCTTCGAAGCCGGGCTGACGCGACCGACCGTCGATGACTGGAGTCGAATCAATCGACAGGTGCCTCGGCTGGTCGACTGCCTGCCGAACGGCCCGATCGGCCATCCCACCGTGCGATTCTTCCTGGCGGGTGGTGTTCCGGAATTAATGTTGCATCTGCGGACACTGGGCCTGCTGAAACTGGACGCGCTGACCGTCTCCGGCCGAGCACTGGGGGACGTCCTGGAATGGTGGGAAACGTCGGAACGTCGAGTCCGGTTGCGGGATCTGCTGGTGGCACGAGATTCCGTCGATCCGGACACCGTCGTCATGTCGCCCGCTGCTGCCAAAGAGCGGGGTTTGACCAGCACCGTGACCTTTCCGCTGGGGAACATTGCACCGGAAGGCTCCGTGATCAAGAGCACGGCCATCGATCGGTCCGTCGTCGATCCCGATGGCGTGTACCGCAAACAGGGGCCCGCGCGGGTCTTCACGTCCGAACGGGCCGCAATCGCCGCCGTCAAGGGCCGGACCGACCGACCGATTCAGGAAGGGGATGTCATCGTCCTGATGTGCCGCGGGCCGCTCGGCTGCGGAATGGAAGAAACGTATCAGATTACGTCTGCATTGCGTTATCTGCCATTCGGCAAACATGTGGCGCTGATCACCGATGCCCGATTCTCGGGTGTCTCCACGGGAGCTTGTATCGGCCATGTCGGACCGGAAGCGCTCGATGGAGGGCCCATCGGGAAATTACGGGATGGAGACTTGATCCAGATTGAAATCGATACGCGGAATCTGACGGGCACTCTCAACTTCATTGGGACGAGTGACCAAACAGTCACTCCCGCAGAAGGTGCCCGCATCCTGGCGGAGCGAACTCCGGCGGTACCACTCCAGTGTGACCCCAACATGCCCCCCGACACACGACTATGGGCCATGCTGCAACGCGCCGGTGGCGGCACTTGGGCTGGTTGCGTTTATGACGTCGACAAGATCGCTGCGGCACTGGAGGCGGGATTGAACCGAGCACAATGACGTCGCAACGGACCGAGGATCGTGCGGAAAGTTGAGATTGCAGATCCAATGGTGAACGCGGACATCCACTGAGTTTGGCGAAATGGCAATCATTATTCCACGTCGCCGAAACACCTGCTGGTATCTGCTTCCAGTGACGGATAGCATGACGAAACGCATCGGCCGATTGGATTGGGTTTTCTGAATGCAGCCAGAGGTTTGAGGTATGTCTGTCTCCGTGATGGTCCAATGTCCACACTGTCAGGCTCAGGGGAATCTGGCTGATCCTGCCTTGTTCGGTCAGCCGATCAGTTGCCCTGCGTGCCA
The DNA here is from genome assembly GCA_018242525.1 of Planctomycetota bacterium. Taxonomy (GTDB): domain Bacteria; phylum Planctomycetota; class Planctomycetia; order Planctomycetales; family Planctomycetaceae; genus Schlesneria. The sequence goes on from JAFEBS010000043.1 coordinate 25,022, forward strand.
GACGGTCTTCGTGGCTCCGACGCCTGCGGTCGATACGACGACGATTGCCACGCCTGCGACCGCTGTTCCGGAACCTGTTCCCGCAGCAGGGAATCTGCAGAGTTCCGCAGCCGAAGCAGCTTCCATCGGTGCGCCGACCGGTTCACTGGAGACCACTCCGGGCGACGTGGCTGTCGTCGATACTCGAGCGTTGGATACGGATGTCCTGACAACATCCAACGCGCACTGCGAATCCGCTCCAGCCACGGAGTTGCTCGATGCGCCGGCCGTCGTGCAGCAGGCGGTTGAAGCGGTCGCTTCGATTCCGATGGCGAATCCAGCGGCGAATCCATCGCCAGTCATGCTGACGACCGTCGCGATTCCCGTCCCTGCAGCGACAGATACGGGTCTACCACAGCCATCAGTCGCATTCGGAGCCGCCGTAGACACGCCGGGGCTCCCCATTTCGGTAGCGATCCCCACAGTCGCGGCCATGCCGACCGGAGCAGAGCCCAGTTTCGTCACAGCTCCAATGGCGAGTCAACCGACGGTACCAGGAGAGATTCTTCCGCAATTGGGCCCGATTCCCGAGCGGCCGGTCCTGACGATCGATGGGCCATTGCCTCAGTTTTTGGCTCCGTTGCCGGAACCGGGTCTGGCGGAAGTCAGTTTTGCTCAAAGCCTGCCAGAACCGCTGGCTCGGGGCAATGTCAAGCCGCCGAAGATGCCGTCGAAGCAGGTGCAGATGATCGCCATCGGAACGGTTTCGATCATTCTTTTGGTGGCAACGGTCCTGTTTTTGATGGGAGATCCGCTCCGCACCCGGATGTCAAAACCGGCCGGAAGCGTTGTCCAGCCATCACGGCCTGCAGGCCGTGACGAATCGGCAGAAGATGTGTTTGCCCGAATCAACGCTCTGTCGAAGCCAGGTAATAGCAAATCCAACGACAAGTGATCCAATGAAAAGGGGATGACAACGATGGGATTGAAGTGGCTGAGGGGCGTCGTCATGGTGAGCCTGGCGTGGTGTGGCGTGCCGTCTGCCGACGCGGCCACTATCATTCATGCGGCCCGGTTGATCGACGGACGCAATGACGAACCGGCACTGCAGATGACGATCGTGATCGACGAGGGGCGGATCACGGCCATCGCCAAGGGATATCAAGTTCCCGGGAATGGCGACACGCTGATCGCGCTGACCGAGCACACGGTCATGCCCGGCCTGATGGATATGCACACTCACCTGCAGTCACAGCATTCCAAAGATACATACACCGAGCGTTTCTTCATGGAGCAGGCGGACTACGCACTTCGCTCGACGGTCTATGCCCGCGTGACTTTACTCGCCGGATTTACCACCGTTCGCGACCTGGGTGACAACGGAGTCAATTCGGTGGCGTTGCGCAAGGCGATCGACCAGGGCTGGGTGCCGGGGCCGCGGATTTTCACCGCCGGAAAATCCCTCGCCACGACGGGTGGGCACGCCGATCCCACGAATTCACTGCGCGGCGAATACCGTCGCGATGCAGGCCCGCTGGAAGGGGTGATCAATGGAGTCGACGACGCTCGCAAGGCGGTCCGGCAGCGATACAAGGATGGCGCGGACCTGATCAAGCTGACCGCCACCGGGGGAATCCTGAGCCTGGCGGCCAACGGCCAGAATCCGCAGTTCACGTACGACGAATTGAAAGCCATTGTCGAGACCGCGCGCGACTACGGCATGACCGTGGCCGTACACGCGCACGGGACCGAGGGGATCAAGCGCGCCGTCCTGGCGGGGGTGGATTCGATCGAACATGGCACCTTCATGACGGATGAAACCATGGAACTGATGAAGGAACGGGGAACCTACTGGGTCCCGACAAACATGGCTGGTGAATGGGTCGCCGAAAAGGCCCGCGAACCGGGGTATTTTCCCGAAATCGTCCGCCCCAAAGCCGCCGCCATCGGCCCGGTTATCAAGGAAACATTTGCCAAGGCGTATCAGTCCGGGGTCAAGATTGCCTTCGGAACCGATTCCGGAGTCTCGCCCCACGGCCAGAACGCCCGCGAATTTGAGCTGATGGTGGCAGGTGGAATGCCTCCCATGAAGGCGATTCAATCGGCCACTCTGGAAGCCGCTCGCTTGATGAAAATTGAGGAGCGACTGGGCACTGTCGAAGCGAATAAGACGGCGGACATCGTCGCCGTCAAGGGAAACCCGCTGGAAAACATCCGGCTGATGCAGAACATCGTGTTCGTCATGAAAGAGGGCGTTATTTACAAGCAACCGTGATCTGACCGGGACTGTGCACCACCTGACTCTTTACCCGGAACTGTCATGGGGCTTGTTCACACGACGGACGATTCAGCCGATCACGCCGCCCCGGCGACTCGTGTGCGAATTGTCGTCTCGACATGGCTGGCTGCCATGGCCGCGATGGCCTACTTGTGCCGACTCAGTATTTCCGTCGCCGAGAAGACGATCCGGGGGGACCTCGGGCTGACCGAGCAGCAGATGGGAAACATCCTGGGTCCGGCTTTTTTCTGGACTTATGCGTTTGCCCAGATTCCGTCGTCACGATTGGGGGAACGCCTGGGGGCGCGCATCAGCCTGCCGCTGTTCGCCTGTGCCTGGTCGATCGCCACCGCGCTGTTTGGAACGGTTGCCTGGTACCCGCTGCTGCTGGTCATCTGGATGATCGTTGGTCTCTCTCAGGCCGGGGCGTTTCCCGTGGCCACCCGGACGATTTCGCAGTGGTATCCCAAGTCTGAACGAGCGTTGGCCAGTGGATCCCTGGTGGCGTTCATGTCCGCCGGGGCGGCGATTGGCGCAGGTCTGACGGGTGTCCTGATTCAATACATCGCCTGGCAAACGTTGTTCATGCTCTATGCGGCACCGGGGCTGCTGTGGGCATTGGGGTTTTATTACTGGTTTCGGAACCGACCGGAAGGTCACCCTGCGGTGAACTCCGCAGAGTTGCGTCATATTCACGATGGCGAATCGACTTTACACGGCAGCACTCTACCGGACGAGCCAACACCCTGGAGTCGACTCGTTGTTTCGTGGCCCATGTGGATGATCTGCGGACAGCAATTCTGCCGGGCGGCGGCCCTGGTGTTCTTCGGCAGTTGGTTCGCGACATTCCTGCAGGAATCACGACAGATCAGCGTGGGGAAATCCGGCCTGCTCTCGATCCTGCCGCACCTGGCGACCGCCGTCGCCTGCCTGATCGGTGGTGGCGTCGCGGATCTGATCTATCGACGAACCGGGCGCCTGGATTGGTCGCGCAAGGGGCTCGCGGTGGCCAGCCTGACATTGTCCACGGGCCTGATCTTTGCGGCGTATTTTGTTCAAGATGCAACCTTGGCTGTGATCGTGATCAGCGCGGGGATCTTTTGCGCGGGGTTGGCGGGCCCCAGTTCCTATGCGGTTACAATGGACATGGGCGGCCGGCATGTGGGCGCGGTATTCGCCACCATGAATATGGTGGGAAACATCGGTGCCGGACTGTTCCCGATGTTTGTTCCGCGATTTCGGAAATGGCTGGAAGCGACCCCCGCGCTCCTGGACCTTTGTGCCGGAGACTCCTGGAATGCGGTTGTCGTGCTGATTTCCCTGTTGCATCTGGGAGCGGCAGCGTGCTGGCTGTTATTACCGATCCACGGGACAGTCATCGATCGATCGCCGCAGGGTGCGATCGGCTCCCGCTAATTCGGCGCGTGGCGTGAACCGCTACGGACGAACTCTTCCTCGTCGCTGTGCCAGTTGTCTGATGGACGACGGCGCGCCCTCGCGTGAATCGGCTCAACTCCGGTTCAGAATCGTCCACGTGGATAAAAAATGACAGCATCAGACCTGCTGACCAGGCAGGGCCATCGCCGTTTTCAAATTGGGGTGCCACGGTCTTACCGTCTTCGGGAAGGCCGTGCGAGTGCTCAATCGGCACGGCCATGTCGAGGACGCCATAACCGTGGCACCTGATCCCCAATCTGAAGAGGCCCATCGCCCTGGCTGGCCAGGCCCGACACTCGCAAGTCGGGCTGGTATTTGGTGGAATGAGATGTGCTTGCTCTTGAGGGCCTGTTGATCAATGCTGCGCTCGTGTTGAAGGAATCCTCGGCATGTTCAAGTCACTCTGGAAGCCACTCCACCTGTCATTTGATCCGGATCAACGCGTCGAGCAGTTGTTCAACGAGTTGATCCACCAGCCGTGGGGGCATTGTCCACCGAAATCGGCCTGGCAACCCACCATCAATGTCGTCGAAACCGATACGGCCTACATTCTGGAAGCCGACCTGCCGGGGGTTCTGCCGGAAAATGTCGACCTGCGCATTCTGGACAACGTGCTGGTACTTCGCGGCCGCCGGGAATCGGTCGAAGTCAGTCGGACGGCCCACAGCCTGTGTGTCGAACGCGCGCATGCGGAATTCACTCGCGAATTCAAGCTCTTCCAGCCGATCAATCCGGCCGCTGTACAGACGCGGTTTGAAAATGGAATCCTGCGGGCCGTGGTTCCCAAACGCAGGGCCGAAGAATAGACCGACGTGTCAGCGATGGCCCCGGCGATGTCTGTACTCCTTGTGAGTGCTTCGCGCGAGCAGCGGCGGGACTACGGAACTCCACTCCCGTGAGATGGCAGCGATACTTTGACGGAAAGATTTGAACTGTGACTGAACTGATGTCCCCCCGAGAATTGACCGCAGGCGAAACAGGACCAGTGCTGGTCCCCCAGGAATTTGGATTCACAACCACCGACGAAGTGCAACCGCTGGACGGGATTGTCGGTCAGCCCCGGGCCTTGCGGGCCGTGGATGTCGGGTTGGGGATGCGGCAACCCGGCTATCACCTGTACATGTCCGGCATGAGTGGCACCGGTCGCATGGAACTGGTCCACCGGACTCTGACGGACCGCGCCAAACAGGAACCTGTGCCGTCCGACTGGATCTACGTCAACAATTTCGATGAAGTCGATCAGCCGTGTCTGTTGTCGCTTCCCGCCGGCCAGGGGACTCAATTGCAACGCGACATGACGTCGCTCATCAGCCGGTTACTTGAGGAAATCCCCAAGGCCTTCCAACGGGAAGACTTCGCCCACGAAAAGGATCGGCTGCGCCAGTCCTACAAGGAACGCGGCGACGCCATTTTTGAGGAATTGAATGCGGCCGCCAGGCAGCACGATTTTTCCGTCCAGCAGGTCGCCGATAACCAGATGGTCTTTACGCCCCTGCGCGATGGCCATCCGATTTCCGAAGAAGACGCTTTGAAGCTGACTCCAGAAGAACTGAAGGAGATTGACCAGCGGCAGCGGAACCTGATGTCGATCGTGGAACGTGTTGTTGAAAAGCAGTCGGAACTGGAGCGACAGCTGAATACCGAAGTTCGGCAGGTGGAACGGACCTTTGCCAACGGCTTGCTGGAGCCCTTCATCCTCGAAATCACCGAACGGTATGCGAATGAGAAAGTGACACAATGGCTGGGTCGACTGAAATCACATTTTCTGAAGAACCTGGACCGCTTTCGACGGCGCGCCGACCGACTGCAGATGCAGGCCCTGGAAAAGCTGACCGGCGAACCGAATGAAGCGGACATCCAGGAGCGATTCTTCGAGTATCAGGTAAATGTCCTGGTCAGCAATGTCGACCTCGATCAGGCTCCCGTGGTGATCGAATCCGCCCCCACATATCGCAATCTGTTTGGGACCATCGACCGGATTGTGGACCGACTGGGGCATGTCGTTACCAACTTCACACGGATCAAGGCGGGCAGTCTGCATCGGGCCAATGGTGGATACCTGGTCTTTCACCTGGCCGACGCACTGCAGGAACCGTTTGTCTGGCGACAGCTGAAACGGGTGTTGAAGGCGGGACAAGTGGAGTTTGAGGACTACGATCCGTTTTCAATCTTCTCGGTGTCTGCCCTCAAGCCCCAACCGATGCCGCTGGACGTGAAACTGGTCGTACTCGGCAGTCCCCTGCTGTATCACATGCTGTATCTGTACGACGAAGACTTTCGCGACATATTCAGGGTGAAGGCGGATTTCGACAACGAACTGGATGACGAACTGCCGGCCCCCGCCCTGTATGCTCAATTGGTGCGCCGCCTGGGACGCGACGAGAATGTCCCGGCATTCGACGCACCGGCGGTGGCGGAACTGGTTCGAGTCAGTCGGCGGCTGGTGGGAGACCAGCGCAAGCTGACCGCTCAGTTCCGTCGCATGATCGATCTGATTCGCGAAGCGGCCTTCTGGTCCCGGAAGGCGGGTGCCACCGTCGTGACAGCGGATCACGTGCGCCAATCTCTGCATGAACAGGTCTACCGATCGGATCTGGTCGCGGCGAAAATCCGTGAACTGGTGGGAGATGGTACGTTGCTCATTTCGCTCGGTTCGCCCGAAGTTGGGCAGGTCAACGGACTGGCCGTGGCTGATCTCGGCGATTACGCCTTCGGCTGGCCGATGCGACTGACCGCCAGCGTGGGGGTCGGTGCCGCCGGAGTGATCAACATTGAACGCGAAAGTCACCTGAGCGGTCGCACATTCGACAAGGGCATGTTGATCCTGGAGGGCTACATGCGATCGCGTTACGCGGTGGAACATCCCCTGGCCCTGTCCGCCAGCCTGGCCATGGAACAAAGTTATGGCGGGATCGATGGCGACAGTGCATCGGCCGCCGAATTGCTGTGCCTGCTGAGCGCCCTCGGCGAGATCTCGGTTCGGCAGGATATTGCCTTGACCGGATCGATCAACCAGCGCGGCCAGATCCAGGCGATCGGCGGCGTGAACGAGAAGGTTGAGGGCTTTTTCGATATCTGTAGAGCGAAGGGACTTGGCGGGAGTCACGGCGTCTGCATTCCTGCCTCAAACGTCAAGAATCTGGTGTTGCGCCACGATGTCGTCGAAGCGATCTCGAGCGGCCAGTTCCATATCTGGCCGGTGGAGACCATCGACAATGTTCTGGAACTGTTTAGTGGACTGGCTGCGGGTACCAATGACGATCAGGCAACGTGTCACGGTCGTGTCGATCACCGCCTGCGGCAGATGCTGGCGTCCTTGAAATCACACAAGCGGACAAGCCGCGAACGGACGGAAACACCTTCACCAGCGTCCCCGCCCGGCCCCACGGATCCTCGACCACCACTGCCTGGCCGGATGTAATCACTGGTCCTTGGAAGCCCTGCGATCTTGTCGAGCGAGCTGCAGTTGCTGCAGATATTGCTCTGCCAGGACATCTCCTTCACGCGGGGCCCAGGCGGCGAAGTCCTTATCATTGGTCGCCAGGTATGGTCCCGATTTGACCTCAAAGACAACGGTATCAGGCTCAAGGGCGAAGAACGTGTGAAATACACCCGCTTCGAGATCGACGCCGGGTACGTCGGAGCCCGCGGCGAGATCGGTCATCATGGTGATTTCGCCAGCAGCATCAAACGTGACAAAACAGAGCGACCCGCGGACCACCAGGATACATTCGGCCTTCGGCGGAAGCGCGTGCCGGTGGGGTTGGATGTAAGTCCCTGGCTGCAGGGCATTGAACATCCGATGCAGGACATCGTCGGCAGACTTGTGCAACGGCAGAATGATCCGCCGCCGATCACTCTGTCGCGAACCTTCGACGGCCCGATCCATCAATTCCGCGGTCATCAAGGTCACGGGCGTCGTTGGAGCGTCGAGTGCCCGGCGAAACTTAGCGTGTGATTCGGCCATGGTTGTCGTGACGACTCTGCAAATCGGGAATGTTTGTACGGGACATGGATCGCAATCCCGATTCTATATGCCGCATTACCCGCGGCAACAATTCGTGTGAGCTCGGGTGAGCGAGAATAAGCAATCCCGTGAACAACCTCAAGAAAGCGGTTTCGTGAGCGACACTGCACTCTCCCAATGGCACTGACTTTGTGAGCCGCACGGCGCTAGCCGCGGGTGTATTCTCCGCCTTTGGTCTGTGACCTGCGACTGCCAGGAACCGTTCTGTCGCGGTCTGCTTGGGGATTCTCTCACAGAGGCACAAAGACACAAAGAGAACCCGGCCGAGATAACAACGATGAGCCATCATGCCATTCCCCGTGATTCCCTTTCTCGCCTGTGCATTCTCTGTTTCCTCTGTTGCCTCCTGTAAGGTCTTCTTTCCCCCATCTCTTTCGCGTGCGTCTTTCCGCTCACAAGGTTGCCGTTCGGACCGCTCAGCGAGCCCACCTGGGTCTGCGTTCTCGCAGAGGGCGGAAACGCAGGCACCGGTGGCGGATTCAGTGGCGAAATGTTCCAATCACCGTGTGCGAGCGGCAGGCTGGGACACGCTCGACCTTCAATTTACCGGAGGCGAACAATGATGCGGATGATGCTGGCGGTTTGGCTGATCCTGGGATTTGAATCAGTGGGAGGGGCTGCCGAGCTTCCTCCGTCCGTGGATCGCCAGGTTGATTTCGCCAAGGATGTCAAGCCGCTGCTGACCAAACATTGCGCCTCGTGTCATGGGTCTCGGAAACAGGAATCCGGGCTGCGGCTGGACAGTCGGGCGGCGATGCTCAAAGGGGGCGATCAGGGGATTGTCGTCACTCCCGGAAAGAGCGCCGACAGTCGTTTGATCCATTATGTGGCCGCGGTCGATCCGAAGAATGTCATGCCGCCGGAAGGGGATCCACTATCGGCCGAGGCGGTCGGTGTGCTGCGGGCCTGGATTGATCACGGATGCATCTGGCCGGACAGTGAATCCACCGTGGCGAAAAATGGGCATTGGGCGTATCAGCCGTTGAAGAATGTTGCTCCGCCGGCGGTCAATCGGATGGAATGGGTCTCGAATCCGATTGATCAGTTTGTGCTGGCGGAACTGCAGAAACGAAACCTGACTCCATCGCCGATGGCCGACCGGTACACTTTGATTCGACGGGCGTACCTGGATCTGCTGGGTCTGCTCCCGACGATTGCCGAGGTCGATGCGTTTGTGAATGACGCCCGGCCCAATGCGTATGAAGCATTGCTCGATCGTCTGCTGCAATCACCTCATTTTGGTGAGCGCTGGGGGCGACACTGGCTCGACGTGGCCCGCTACGCCGATTCGGATGGTTACGAGAAGGACAACCCCCGGCCGGATGCCTACCGCTGGCGGGATTGGGTGATCGATGCGATCAACGCCGACATGCCGTTTGACCAGTTCACGATCGAGCAACTAGCGGGCGACCTGCTGCCGGATGCGACTCCAATGCAGAAACTGGCCACGGCGTTTCATCGTCAGACACTGACCAACACTGAAGGGGGAACGGATCAGGAACAGTTTCGCGTCGAAGCCTGCTTTGATCGCACCGAGACAACCGGCGCGGCGTGGCTCGGTTTGACCATTGGCTGTGCCCGATGTCACACCCACAAGTACGACGCCATCAGTCAGCGTGAGTACTACCAGTTGTTTGCAGTCTTCAACAATGGAGATGAACAGTCGACGATCGTTCCCAAATCCCCCGAAGAAATCGCGGCCTACGGTCCACTGAAGGCGGCTCATGATGCTGCCGTGGAGGAAGCGGTGAAAGTTCTGAAGGCCGAACAGGCCAGACAGATGACCGCGTATGCCGCCTGGGAAGCGAAGACACAGGAACAGCAATTGCGCGCGGCCTCGAATCCCGTCAAGCAGCATCTGCTGGAGGAACCTCGCTACACGGCCGACAGCGAACTGTCCTTCCAACCGCAAGCCGATGGCTCAGTGCTGGTGAGTGGCAATAATCCGGAAAAGGCGGTTTACACGATCGTCGGAAGGACTTCTGTTGCCGAAATCAATGCCCTGCGGCTGGATGTACTGCCGGATCCGTCGTTGCCCGCCAACGGTCCGGGGCGCGTGGCGCATGGGAATTTCGTCCTGTCCGAGATGACCGTCGAGGCTGCATCGAACCCCGAGTTTTCAGACGCTCGGAAACTGGAGTTTGCCGGAGCCAAGGCGGACTTTGAGCAGGCAGACAAGCCGTGGCGGGCCATCAACGTGATCGATGGCAAGGACGAGACCGGTTGGGCCATCGCGCCGCAGTTTGGCAAGCCGCACTGGGCCGTCTTCGGTCTGAAGGAGCCACTCGTCGTGACCGCGGCGACTTATGTGCGGGTGCAGTTGAGTCAACAATACGGAGTCCAGCACACGATTGGCCGGTTCAAGGTTTCGATGCAATCCGGGATTGAACCCGGAACCAGTCTGCCGGATCCAATTGCGAAGCTGTTCGCGATTGCTGCGGACAAACGCAACGACGCTCAAAAGCAGCAATTGGTCGACTACTACAGCAGCCTGGAATCCCCCACCCGGGAATTGCTTTCCACGCTGGAAGAACTCCGGAAGAAGGAGCCTCCCAAGCCGGAACTGAACGTTCGTGTGATCGGCCAGCGGACGAAAGATCCGCGCCAGACGTTCGTCCTGAAGCGGGGCGAATTCCTGGATCCGCTGAAGGATCTGAGCGTGGAACCGGCCGGATTGGCGACGCTACCACCTTTGAAACCACGCGGCGACGGGATGGCCGATCGGCTCGACATGGCTCGCTGGCTGGTGTCGTCCGACAACCCGCTGACTCCACGTGTGACGGTGAACCACGTCTGGCGACTGCTGTTCGGCGCCGGGATCGTCAGGACGTCCAACGACTTCGGTGTTCGCGGCGAACCGCCGACGCATCCCGAATTGCTCGACTGGCTTGCCACCGAGTTTATTGGTGTGGGGAAGAGCCCAATCGGGAGGCCCTGGTCACGCAAGGCGTTGATCAAGCGAATCATGATGTCGTCGACCTATCGGCAGGCATCGCAGCACCGGGCGGAACTGGACGACGTCGATCCGCAGAACATGTGGCTGGCTCGACAAAATCGCCTGCGCGTCGAAGCGGAAATCGTCCGTGACGAATGTCTGCAGGTGGCGGGTTTGTTGTCGCCCAAAATTGGCGGTCCCAGCGTCTTCCCGCCGCTGCCGCCCGGGATTGCCGAATTGAGTTACGCCGGGAACTTCAAATGGACGACCTCCACCGGGGAAGACCGGTACCGACGCGGAATGTACACCTTCTTCAAGCGGACCGCTCCGCATCCGAACCTGACAATGTTTGACTGCCCGGATGCGAATTTGACGTGCATTGAACGCAGGACCTCCAACACGCCGCTGCAGGCCCTGATGTCCTTGAACAATGAGACATTCTCCGAGACATCTCGGGCATTTGCGAAGCGACTTCTGGCAACACCGTCTGCGGACGACAATGCTCGATTGTCGCATGGATTTCGATTGTGCGTAGCCCGGCCGCCGCAGGAACCGGAATTGACGGCGTTGTCAGGGATGCTGCAGGAATCGCGTGAGTGGTACCGATCGCGCGCGGAACTCGCCGCGAAGTTCGTCGGGCCGGATGCCGCCCCCGGCATCAGCGTCGACGAAAATGCCGCCTGGATCGCTACGGCCCGGATCCTGATCAACCTGGATGAGTTCATCACTCGAGAGTGATTTCCCGAACGTGGGTGCCTGCAACGTGCGCACTAATCCGTGCTGAAGCAACTGCGACTCGGCCTGCAGCCGAATCCGGATTCCGTGCGCGGACCGTTGAGTGGAAGCTGTTGTTTTCTGAAAAACATGAAAAACTTCCACGAACCTGTTGAGGCGGCAGTCTGGCTTACGTTTTTAAATTGGCCCCAAGTTTGGCGTACAGCCAAAATGCTTGAGGTTGAACCGGCGGTGATCGGGATGAGGCGTGGGCATCAGTCCTTGTCGACGGCCGAGTCTTCACATCTCTCAAGGAGCTCGAACATGTTGTCAATCATTCAGTTTCGCCGACTCCATCAGGCCACGGTCACGGTTGCTGCAGGACTGGTTTGCGTGGCAGCCATGGGGGCCAACCGGGGACCGATCACTCGATTGACGGTCGATCCGGATGCACCCGTCGTGGAATTGTTCGAGGGGATGGAACAGGGGCAGTACGATGTCCGGATGGTTGCTCAGAATGCCTACGACGGTCGCATCCTGATCACCAACAAGACGGACAAGCCGTTGACGGTTGCCATTCCGAAGGGACTGGTGGGAGTGCAGGTGCTGCCTCAATTCAACCTGAACCAGGGAATGGGACTCGGAAATCCGTTCGGCGGCGGCGGCAACCTGATGGGTCAGAACGGCCAGGGTCAAAACGGGATGGCGCAGGCGGTCGGCGGAAATGCAAATCCGATGCAAGGCAACCCCGGCGGCTTCCCTTCACTGCCCGGTGGGGGCGGGCTCAACGGACAAGCGCCGATGCAGGGATTTTTCTCGATCCCGGCGGAAAAAACCGTGCAACTTGGCTTCAGTTCCGTCTGCCTGAACTATGGCCGCCGTGAACCCCATGCCGGAATGAAGTATCGACTGGTTAAGGCGGAAGACGCCACCACCGACCCCATGCTGCAGCAGTTGCTGGAAAGCTATTCGCCACGAACCAGTCGAGAGGTTCAGCAAGCGGCGGCCTGGCACCTGGCCAACGGCCTGACGTGGGAGCAGATCAGTCAGTTGATGGACCAGCAGGTTCCGGGATCACCGATCCCATTGTTCAACTCCCAACAGTTGAAGTCCGCCCGCGAATTGGTGGCCGAGGTCAAGAAGGCGGCTGAACAGCGTCC
>JAFEBS010000044.1:0-8484 GCA_018242525.1 Planctomycetota bacterium
CTGTCGGACGAGTGGCCAGGAACAACCTGCCGGTCTTGAATTGTCAGAAGCGGCCAGAGATCCATCAAATGAGCCAGCTGCGGATCGAGTGCATACAGGCGTGCATACAACTCGCCGTTCGGACCGGTTTCCGCCTTAGCATCCCTTGAATCGTCGAATCCAGTATCGCCCAATCGACGACTCAGAATTCGCGCGTAAGCGGCAGTAAGCTCCTGATTTTCAGGGGCTTTTTTTCTTGTCTGCCTGTGTTCCCGTTACAACCCTGGTCTTGCGGTTCACCGCCACCAGAGTCGGATAACTTTCTGCCAAGTGCGCGAAATTCCGCCGGGTTTGGGTCTCGGAACTTGTTGACAAGCGAGTGCCAGCCGACACGCAGTGGTCTTGATGAATTCTCAGGGCGATGGCATCAACGTTGCATACGGACCTATCGTAACGCTTCGGGCAGACGCCGATGACACAGGATCGATGCTGCAATCACAGTCATTTTGAAGTGTCGCCCACTGACAGGCGGAAAGGGATCATCCAGTGCTTTCCCGGGAAGAACTGCTGGCCAGGGCAACCAGGCCGACCGAACTCGCGCTGCCGTGGCACGCACACTGCCGAGGTAAAATCGAGGTCGCCGCCAAGTGTCCAATTCGCGATCTCAGCGACTTCGCGGTCTGGTACACGCCCGGAGTCGCCGCACCCTGCCGGGCCATTCAGGCACAACCAGATCTGGTCTACGAGTACACCAACAAGGCCAATTGCATCGCCATCGTTTCCGATGGAAGTCGTATTCTGGGACTGGGCGATATCGGCCCGGAAGCAGGTCTGCCCGTGATGGAGGGTAAGGCATTGCTGTTCAAGTATCTCGGCGCGGTTGATGCCGTTCCTTTGTGCCTGAAGACCAAGGATCCTGAAGAACTGATTCGCACGATCAAGTGCCTGGAACCATCCTTCGGCGCAATCAATCTGGAAGACATTTCACAGCCCAAATGTTTCCACATTCTTGACCGCCTTCGCGCCGAAATGGGAATACCGGTCTGGCACGACGATCAACAAGGAACCGCCACGATCGTAATCGCGGGGTTGGTCAACGCGTTGCAGGTCGTTGGTAAGAATCCGTCCGCAATTCAGATTGCCATGGTCGGATGCGGGGCGGCGAATGTGGCCACCTATCGTCTGCTGAAAACTCTTGGAGTGGATGCCACCCGCGTCATCGTATGCGACCGTGCCGGAACCCTGCATCGGAACCGTTTGGATATCTCGGCGCGGCGCGATGTACTGGTCGACAAATGGAAGATCTGCGTTGAAACCAACGCCTCCGTAATCACTGGTGGAATTCGTGAGGCGTTACGTGATGCGGATGTTTGCATCGCGTTTTCGGCGTCCGGGCCGGACATCATTCGCCCGGAATGGATTCGTGGGATGAAGCAGGGAGCGATTGTATTCGCCTGCGCCAATCCCATCCCGGAGATCTGGCCGTGGGAGGCTGCCGAGGCCGGTGCCCGCGTTGTGGCCACAGGACGCAGCGATTTCCCCAACCAAGTCAACAATTCGCTCGCGTTTCCCGCAATTTTCCGAGGAACGCTGGATGTGCGTGCTCGTTCGATCACGGACGAAATGGCGCTGGCCGCCGCATTCGAACTGGCCAAAGCGGCGGAAGAACGGGGTATCTCTGCCGAGCAACTGCTCCCTACGATGGATGACTGGGAAATTGTCCCCCGCGTAGCCACGGCGGTGGCAATGAAAGCTCAGCAGCAGGGCGTTGCCCAACTACGACGGTCAGCCGAACAGATTCACGATCAGGCCCGATCGATGATTGAACGATCCCGGCGTGGTACCGAACTGCTGATGCGAGAGCATATCATCCCGGACCTCCCAAGGGTGGCAGGAGATAATTACTCCGACGCTGGCAGCGTCGGCAACCGTGGAGACATTTGTGACCATTGCTGACGGCCAATCTCGGCGACTCGGGTGTCATCCCAGATGTCCAGCGGGCTGTACCGAGGGTGCTTGGAGTCCTTGTACGGATCGTTGTGTTTCGTGTTGTAACAGCAGATGAAGGCCCACCGCGGGTGACATGGTTTACCCCGACGCTCCGCTGCTTTGTTTGAAAGCGCTTTCAAGCCAATTCAGCAGGTTTCTCCATCAGCAGCACGTGATGTCCGTCAGGGTCGATGACGGATGCAGATCGACCCCATGCAGCCAAATGTGGTTCTCGCCGAACAGTACCGCCGTTTTCTTTTGCTTCGATTACGGCTTGGTCAACGCTGGTTACATGAAACCCAAAAGTCATCGGGCCAATCGCAGTTTGACCTTTGCGAAGTTGGCAGATCTCGAAGACGCAACCGTCACCGATGCTGGCGAAATGATCTCCGCACGGAGGATGAGTGTGCCGCTCGAAACACAGCCCAAGTGAACGGTAAAACGTCGCCGATCGTTCCATGTCGCTTGCGTAGACAACGAGCAATCCCAAGCTCGAATTACTGAAACGTGAGTTCTCGTACATCTCTTGTGTCCTTGAATACCGCTTGAATAAGAAGTTTGCCTCCCATTGCTTCAACGACTTTTTGTAAGGAGGAAATCTTCACGTCTTCTCGCCGCTCAAGCTTAGAGTAAGTTGCCTGTTTGATACGGAGCAGCCTGGAGATCTCCTCCTGGGACATCCCTCTCTCTTGTCGAACATCGGAAATCTTGACTGGCTGCAGACGCGTACTTCGAAGATCGCATACAAGCGAAGCCACGCGATGGAATGCACCTTGCTCCGTTGTGTACCATTCGCTTGGTGAATCGAATAGGCCATCAAGTGACGATGGGTCTTCACGGAAGGATGAAATCCCGAATCCATGCTCGCTCTTCCACTCGACCGCAACCGCGAAATCGCCTACCACCAAACTCAAGAACTGAAAGCCGTTTGGGTCATCAGATTTTCGAATTTCGATTTCGGTCTCCGGGAATTGGGCTTTGAGATCCTGGCTGAGTTGCTCGATTGGTGACATTTGAGTGGCTCCCATTTGCATTAGAGTATTGAGTAGCGGGAGTGTCCGTCGCAGTTGAGTTAGAGATTTTCGTCGACAAGTTTCGGGCACACATCGCTGACGTGTTTTCCGTCCGATCCGGCTTTCGAGAAATGAATCACCGGCTTTTCTGCTTTGCGTCGTGACCGAATCTCGATTGCTCCGTTTCGTGCGATGTAAGTAATGTGTCGTAGACTGTCAAAACGCTTCACGTCGCATCCGCTCACACTCGACATTCGATCTGTTTGCGGAGGGAACATTCGGTCTAACGTCATCCATTGATCTGGTTCATTTGGAAGGCCGCTCAGTTCATCCTCGACCTGATCGAGAGTCGAGCAAAGCAACTCATATGCCTTTTCAAAGGAAGCAGTAGCCACTGCACTGTGGAGCCGTCGAAAGAACTCTTTCAACCGTATTTCCTTCGACGGAATTCCACTCATGCGCTTCACCTCCCCAGTCAACCCACCCAGGTTCTGCTGATGCGCTTCACCTCCAATGTCTCATCTTCCATTTTTCGACCCACCAGATTATAGCCTTTAGGGAATAGTCACTCAAGGGAATTTAATCCTCATTCCAGAGCACAGATTCTGGGGGGACCCGTTCTCTTTATAGTCCGCCGCAGCCGCGTGTGCGACGGCAGGTTGCTGATCGACCATTCCGCCACCTTCACCGAATCTCGCAGCGCGTCCGGCGCGTGGAACTTTGAAATCCGCCGGGGCATCGTGAAACCAGATCACTTCGCCATTCGTTGAATACAGGAACGGCGTGCGAAACCCCGGAAGTTCTGCCCTTCGGTGGTCCCGGCGTGGATTACTCCGACGCTGGCAGCGTCGGCAACCGTGGAGACATTTGTGACCATTGCTGACGGCCAATCTCGGCGACTCGGGTGTCATCCCAGATGTCCAGCGGGCTGTACCGAGGGTGCTTGGAGTCCTTGTACGGATCGTTGTGTTTCGTGTTGTAACAGCAGATGAAGGCCCACCGCGGGTGAGCACTTCGATTCTGATCCGAGCGATGGAGCGTGTTGCCGTGGAAGAAGATCGCTGAGCCGGCGTCCAGTTCACAATGGACCAGTTCCAATCGATCCAGGCAGGCCGCCACGCGTTCTGGATCGGCACCCGTCTGGTCGCCGACCTTGATGTGATCCATCCGGCCCAGTTTGTGCGAGCGTTTGACCACCTGCAGGCAGCCGTTTTCCTTCGTCGCCCGGTCCACCGCAATCATGCAGCTTCCCATGTCGGGAAACAGGCAGCCATTGTTGTACCAGTAGCCGTAATCCTGGTGCCAGGCCCACGCACCGCCGACATGGGCCTCCTTCAAAATCATCTTGTGGTGATAATGATAAACTTCGTCACCCAGCAGGCGCTGCATCGAAGTTGCAATTCGCTGACAACGGACGAGCGCCCCGTAAATCGTATCGTTCGGCAAATCATTCCGAACCACCAGCTTGACCGCTCCCCCTTCACCATCCGCGCGGCTGCCCGCCTCACGCTGCAGAGCATGATCGGCCTTCGCGATGTTGCGGAGCAGTTCGATTTCTTCAGAGTTCAACAAGTTGGGGACGACGATGTAGCCATCGTTGTCAAACGCCGTGATCTGCTCATCAGTCAGTTCGAGTTTCATGGTCGTGGTACGCTGTTTAACGTGAATTGCCGAAAGCACTCGGTTTATCCGTGTGATATCCGTGTTTCATCCGTGGCCGTCATTGAATCATTCGTCTGCTGGCAGCCCGTGGTCAAAGGGGAAATTAGCCCGACGAGCGAGCCAGGGATTCGTCAATGCGTGTCCAACTTGCTGATCCCTCGCTCGCGCTTCGGGCTAGTGTCTTGGGGCTTCCGCGATTCCGCTCCAACTTTCTGCAACGCTATTTAGAGACGGCCGGAAAGTTCCACCAGCAGTTTTTCCAGTTGAATTCGTTCGGGTAATCGGCTGGCCCCCTTGATGCCGGCGTCCGCTGCCAGCAGGTGGTTCAGAATCTGTTCCGCCCGGGCTCGGCCGAGCCGTCGCAGATACCCCTGGGCCGGAGCGACCGCCTGGGGAAACACTCCCGTTTGCCGCAGGGCCTGATCCAGCGGCATCGTGCGCGACAGGTCCGTCGCCTGCGCGAACTTCTTGTAGACAAACGCAATCCCGCCCAGCAGTTTCAGTCCGGGTTCGCCCGCCGTCAACAATTGATCGAGGGCGTTGATGGCAAATCCCAGATCGCCTTCCCGGACGGCATCGGTCATGGCCCAGGTGGTTTCCGTCCGCCAGCCCCCGACCAGTTTTTGAACGTCTTCAAAGGTGATCGAGGCACCGGCTCCGACGTACGAAGCCAGCTTCGACAATTCCTGATCGAGCATCCCCAGATCGTCACCCACCAGTTCGATCAGCAGCGAGGCCGCATCGCGCGCCAGAGTTTGGTCGTACGTATCGCGAGCCGTGTCCTGCAACCATTTCAACAGTTGCGCCCCTTTCAATTCCGAGCAATCCACGTCCAGTCCATTGGCGGCGACCTGCTTGGCCAACCGGGTCGACTTGGGCCACGATTTGACATTCAGGACCAGCACCGACTTCTTCGCGGGCTTTTCGACATACTTTTCCAGGCCGCTGCGATATTTCGTGACGAAGTCGTCCGCGTCTTCCAAGATCACCAGGCGACGGTCACCCCACATCGATAACGTGCGCAATTCGTCCGTCAGCGTCTGCAGATCCGTTTCCTTGCCCATGAAAGAGGTCAATGACGTTTCATCGTCGTCGATGACTTTCTTTTTCAGGATGGCCAGTACCGACTGTTTCAGGTGTCGCTGTCCGCCCGACAGCACCGCCACGGGCGGGATCGAAGCGGGAATCTGCTTGAGGAATTCAACGGCGTGCATGGCAGGGATTTCAACGGTGAAGTTTGACGAACGCTGTGCTGTGGTGGCCCATGTTCCATTACAGCGGGCGTCGATCGTAAAAGCGACTTAAGGCGCGAACTCGATGAACTTGAAAGCTGGTGGATGCCCCCACGGCGGCCAGTGCGATTCCCACCAGCAGCGGGTAATGCCACGGTGAACAAAGGTCTGGCTTGCACATCAACAGGATCCCGAATGCCACCTCCACGATGACGGTCGTTGACCAGACCAGTTGTTCCTGAAACCACAACCCCGAGGCAACGATCAGCAGCGCGTAGACCACCACGAGCGTACCATTATTGTTGTTCATTTGCGCAAACAGCGCCGTGAGAATCCCGGTGTCTGTCAGGATCGTCCCGATCCGCGAAGCATCCGCCAGCGATTCCCGGTTCAGCAACATCTGCCAGACCACCGAGAGGCCGGCCCAGAGCGCTAAAAGTGATACGACTCGCAGATGGTACGAGATTTCGACTGCCCCGCTGGTCATAAAGTAGATTTGAATAATCGCAATGACGGGCAACAGGACCGCCAGCCGACAGGCCAGACCCGGCTGGCGTCGGACCCAGCGTTCCAGAACCTGATAGACCCCGCCGGCCTGAGCCTCCACGGCGTCGCCACGGAGAAAGCGCGTCAGGTCCGCAGCCAGTTCCGCCGCGGATGCGTACCGACGTTCGGGATCCTTCTCCAGGCATTTGAAGCAAATCAGTTCCAGTTCGCGTGGGATCGAGACGACCAGTTGCCTCAGCATGGTCGGCTCCCCTTCCAGGACCTGGACCAGCGTGTCCAGCGGGTTATCTTCGCGAAACGGGGGCCGCCCCGACAGCATTTCATACAGCATCGCCCCCAGGCTGTAGACATCGCTGCGGACGGTGATCATCGAATTCCGGCCGGAGGCCTGTTCCGGCGACATATAACTGGGGGTTCCCAGGATGGCACCGGTCCGCGTCGCCGCTCCGTCACCTTCAAACATCTTGGCCAGACCAAAGTCGGTGACCATCGGTTCGTTGTCCCCGTCGATCAGGATATTCGACGGCTTCAGATCGCGGTGGATCAGTCCCTGGGCGTGCAGGTGATCCACCGCCTGAGCAATGGAGACCATCCAGCGGGCTGCCTGATCGGAAGCCAGTGGCCGCGTCGCGATCAATTCGGCCAGGCTTTTCCCTTCCACGAAATCCATCGCGAAGAAATGCCGTCCCAGTTCCTCGCCCACTTCGAAGATGCCGACGATGTTGCGATGCCGCAGGCGGGCGACCGCACGGGCTTCGGCCTGGAATCGGGAAATCTCTTCCGCCGACGCCCATTCACTGGCCAGGATCATCTTCAACGCCACGATGCGTTTCAGATCCCGCTGCCGGGCCTTGTAGACCACTCCCATACCGCCGCGTCCCACTTCGCCCAGCAGTTCGTACTTGCCAAACTGCCCGGTGACGACCAACGAAGATCCGTTGGATCCGGGTGCCGGGGGATGATTGCTGATCATCGTCTCGGCAAACTGCGCCGCCGCTGGCTTGGGGGCGAAACTGTCGAGCGATTTCAGGCAATTGACCCATTCCTGCAGATGAGGATGCCGTTGCAGCAATTCCTCACGACGGGCCGAATCCTCGGCCTGGATCGCCGCCACCAATTCGTCCAGCAATTGGGCATCGGCCAGTTCCGGGCCGGGTTGCTCGGGGGTCGGCTCTGCTTTTCCCATAATATGGGGTCTGACCCCCTTCCAGTGTGGTTTCAGTTTCAAATCCGATACCTGTGGCAGGGGTCTGACCCCATTTTATGGGAAAAGCTGGTCTGCTCCGTCATTGGATCGCTCCCGAGATGCCACTTACACCGGGAACGGACAACAGGCTTTTCAGTTTTTGAATGGCCCGCATCCACAGCATCTGGGTTGCCGCGCGCGTTCGCTGCATCTGCTCGGCCACTGTTTCAAACGGCAATCGCTGGATGTTGCGCAGGATGATGACTTCCCGATAATCGTCGGGCAACTGGTCCATCGCTTCGGCCAGCAGCAACTCGGTTTCGTGGTTGATCGCCATCTGGCTGGGACTGCCTCCGGGTGACTGCGGCTCAAACATGTTGGCGACGGACCCGCTGTTGTCGATTCCCGCCATCGGAACTTCACGCCGAGCCGCGCGTTTCCCGGCCACTCCATAGTGGCGGGCGGCGTCGCAGGCATTGTGATTCAGGATCTGCCGCAACCACCCCAGCCATTCCTGGTCGGTCTGCCCCTGGAAATGCTGGAAGTCGCGATGTGCATCCAGCATCGTCTGCTGGACCAGATCCGAGGCATCGATTTTGGCTTGCATCCAGGGCTCAACGCTGGCTCGTGCCAGCAACCCCAGGTAACTGCGACAGGCGGCAAACAGGCGATCTCGAGCCAACGGATCGCCGGCGCGTGCCTTGGCCAGACAATCCCGCAGAATGATCGAAGGGGAGGAGTCAGACATGGATCACACACTTGGAATCAAACCGTCAGAAACGGACGCAGTGACAGGTCGACAGTCTATCGGACTGGATCGCTGTCACGCCAGTAGGCGGGAATGGTCTGCCAGGGCCATCACCTTTTTCAGATTGGGATCGTTTGCCACGGTAATGGAGTCCTCGACATGGCCGTG
>JAFEBS010000044.1:8493-12028 GCA_018242525.1 Planctomycetota bacterium
CAATTTGAAAAAGGCGATGGCCATGCCCGGTCTGCCATTCGGGTTCGTTAAACCTCGGTCATTTGCCCCTCCTTGAACGACAGGCCTGCTTTGAACTGTGACAGCAACTGGCGTTGGCCGGAATTCAAGGCGACGCCAGACCTCGACTGCTTCAGCCTTGCCAGTGCCGTCTCAATATCGTTTTCGATACCACATGCCAGTAAGTACGCGATCACGACAGTTCCTGTGCGTCCGTGTCCCAGGGCACAATGTACGTACACCGGCCCGGCATCAGTCGCCAGCTTCAACCAGTCCACGGCATCCTGGAGTTGGCTGACCGTCGGGGCCGTTCCGTCCAATAATGGCAGGCAACGGTAGCCGGGCAAACGTCGCAAGCGATCCAACTCGGAGAATTCGGCCGTCAGATCCAGGCAGCCATGGAAATGATGAGCGTCAAAATCCACGGTGTCGCGTTTCGTCAGTCGTCGCCCGAAATACAGCCGGTCGGTCGCTGGCCCGATGGCCGGTTCACGATTGATGAGTGCGGCCAAGAACCAGGCCAATTGGTTTAACAGCGAATACGGCGCGGTCCAGACGATGCCCCACCAGGAGCGACGACCGTCCGGCTGTTTGCCGAGCAACTGCGGCCAACCGCGACCGTAGGCGATTCCCAGCAGCAAAAACGCGAAACTCGGATAGAGCAGACTCAGCGACCAGACGCTCGATTCCACCGCCCGGATTCCGGCAATTCCGATCGCCAGAGCGATCAGCAGGAACGCCAGCGAATACCGGATCGATTTCACAATCGGAGACTCACTTCAACCCAAATGTGGTCAACATCGCCTGATTGGCCCTGGCTGCGTCGGCGAGTGAGACCACGACGCTGATCCGGATTTCGCTGGTGTTCACCATCTGCACGTTGACCCCGGTGTCGGCCAGAGCGCGGAACATGCGTTCACCCACACCCGTGTGGCTCCGCAGCCCGATCCCCATCACGGACAGCATCGCGATTTCCTTGTCGAAACTCAGTTCCGCGCCGGGCCAGCGCTCGATCAGTTCACGCAACAGCAGCAGGCACTGCTCCAGATCACCGCGTGGCACCGTGAACGACAAGTCGGCGTGTTGACCGTGGCTGATGTTCTGGACGATCAAGTCGACCATGACGCCCCCTTCGGCCACCGCACCAAAAACTTCCGCAGCGACACCCGGTTGATCAGCCACATGCCGGACCGTGACGCGAGACTGCTGGACATCCAGTTGAACCTCGCTGACGACAATGTCTTCCATGCTCGCCAGGCGCGAAACAACGTCACGCTCCAGTTCGTCGCGTGACACGTGAGTTTTCGTTTCGGGACTGCTTTGACGGTACCCGATCGTGGGGGCCGCGGCCCGTTCCTGATGCAGCGCGAATCCTTCATGGACCGCCTGCAAGGCCGCTTCTTTCTGGTCGCGGTCCACCAGGACGGAGATCTTGATTTCGCTGGTGGTGATCATCTGGATGTTCACGCCCGCATCACACAAGGATTTGAACATCTGAGCGGCAACACCGGTGTGAGTCCGCATGCCGGCGCCCACAACCGAGACCTTGGCGACGTTGGTCCCGTGATGAACTTTGCCTGCCCCCAACAATTGGACTGCCTGCTGTGCGGCCGTCAGGGCTTCGGCGAGATCATCCTGGGGAACCGTGAACGAAACTTCCGCCACTGCGCCGGCCGCGATGTCCTGGATCACCATGTCGATCGGAATCTTGCGTTCGGCCATTTTTGTGAACAGTGCCGCCAGCACACCGGGACGGTCAGGCAGGTTTCGCAGGTTCACGATCGCTTCACTCTTGACCAGGGCCACCCCCGTGACCATGGGCAGCGTGCTGTCGTCGGCGTACGGGGCAATCAATGTTCCTTCCCCGTCGGAGTAGGCGGGACGCACCAGCAGGGGCACGCGATATTTCTTGGCAAACTCGATCGATCGCGAATGCATCTTGCCGCCACCCAGGCTGGTCAGTTCCAGCATTTCGTCATAGGCGATCCGGTTCATCTTGCGGGCGGTCTTGATCAGACGCGGATCCGTCGTGTAGATGCCATCCACGTCGGTGTAGATTTCACAGACATCGGCTTCCAGCACCGCTGCGAGCGCGGTGGCCGTGGTGTCGCTGCCGCCGCGTCCCAGCGTGGTGATGTTGAAGTCGCTGTCGATTCCCTGGAATCCCGCGGCGACGACGATGTTGCCTTCATCCAGCAGGCGACGCATCCGATCCGTCTGGATGCGTTGAATGCGTGCCTTCGTAAATGTGGAATCGGTGAGAATTCCAATCTGGTATCCGGTCAGGCTGATGGCGGGTTCGCCCAGGGCCTGAACGGCCATCGCGACCAGTGCGACAGATTCTTGTTCCCCGGTGGCCAGCAACATGTCCATTTCACGCGGGGGAGGGACTTCGCCAATCTGCCGGGCCAGATCAATCAGTTCGTCGGTCTTGTCGCCCCGGGCGCTGATGACCATGACGACCTGGTTGCCCGCCCGTTTGGCGTCCACAGCCCGTTGAGCCGCCGCCATGATGCGCCGGGCGTCTGCCACACTGGAACCGCCGAATTTCTGCACGATCAACGCCACGATGCCTGTCCCTGTTGAATTTCCATCGTGCATCCGCACGATCATGTCCGAACGAATCTCACCTGCCATCCAGAATGGCGCCAGCAGCCCGGCTTTGCCCAACAAATGGGTTCTGACCCCATTTGTTGGGCAAAGCCGCCCCCTTTTTCCACGGGTGGCTGGACTGGAAAGATAGCAAAACTTCGCCGCCGGAACGACGAATCCGCCACGCGAACCCCGAACTCGGACGTAATCACGTGAAAACCTGGCCCCGCTGAGACTCAATCTTGTGCTGCAACTGATGCTTTTGCCATGAGTTACAGCACACGTTTGTCGTTCGACCTGTGCGATCGCCATCGCGATCGAACAGTTCCAGGTGAGCCGGGTGCCGTCAGGGCCGTCAGACCAATGGCACTTACTTTGTGAGCCGCACGGCGCTAGCCGCGGGTGCATTCTCACTGGTACCCGAAGAACCCGCGGCTAGCGCCGTGCGGCTCACAAGGCAACCCAAAGCGTCAGCGAGGCATCGCGTTAATTCCCGCCCTCCCTCGCTAACGCTTCGAGTGACATGGCTAAAGTAAGTACCATTGGCCTGACGGCACCCGGCTCACCTGAGTCTGTTGATGGTAGAACCGGAAAAAAGAAACCACGACACCTGCAGGCAGATGTCGTGGTCTCATGGTCGCTCAGCGGACAATTCGATCGCGACGGTGGAGTCGCAGGAGTTGGGCGGGATCCGGTAGTGACTGGCACTCACCGTTGAATTGATCCGAGCCCACAAATAAGGATTGGCACCTCCGACGGAATCATGGATGTCCAATTGAGCGGGCGGGGTTATAGGAGTTCTTGGAATCACCAACAAGGTGGGATCTGGTCATCCGGGTCACCGCGGCAGGAACCAGATCCCACAATTGGGCAACTGGGGCGGAATCTGCCGCGGAAACAGGGCGATGGCCCTGGCCGCGGAAAC
>JAFEBS010000045.1 GCA_018242525.1 Planctomycetota bacterium
GTGAATTCCGTGCCCTCCAAAGGGTCAGACACCTTTTGCCACGGACTGCCAGGCCCAAAAAAACAGGCCGGACATTTGCCTCGCAGTTTTGCGAAGCAAGTGGCCGGCCTGGGTACTCCAGTTCCGTCAATTCAAGTTGGTTTCAGACGTTCCGCAGCAAATCAAAAAAAGATACGGTCGCCAAGATCAGTTTGCCGAAAATGAACGGAGATTCGGCAAATATTCCAGGGGATATGTGTCTTCGAGACGTGGCGGATGTAACAGGTTCGTGAGCGGCACGACGCTAGCAGCCTGTGGTAAAAGGGGTCAGACCCTCTTCGGGCGGTCGATTTTCAAGGTAAATCGACTGCCCTCCAAAGGGTCTGACCCCTTTTACCACGGGCTGCTAGCCCAATGGCACTGACTTTGTGAGCCGCACGGCGCTAGCCGCGGGTACTTCGGGTAAGAGAGAGAATGCACCCGCGGCTAGCGCCTTGCGGCTCACGACGTGAACCCGGAAAGTAGATCTTCACCACGGAGTCGCTGAGGGCACGGACAAGAATTGGTGTCCAACAGCCGACCCAAGCAACTCGGCGCTATTGCCCATCGCTGAGTGAATCACAGGAGAGCTGACTACTTGAGTAAGGCCTCAGGACCTTGCGGCGGCAGGAACGACATTTCAGCAGACTAACGCTCAATCCGATAGCAGCCGGTCACCTCGTCGTGAACGATCGTATCTGAGTGATACAGGCATTGGTAAACGACGTTTTTGAAGTTTTGGCTGTTGCTCTTGTATCCAGTCTCGGTGACCTTGGTCACCAGGTCTGACAGAGACAGACCCTTCTTGTTTTTGGCGAGAACTCCCTCAACAACGGTACGCAGTGACGATTCGTTCTTCACGCGTCGTCGTCGGCGCTGAACCCGGCCGATCGGTGCATTGGGATTCAATGAATCCTGGATTTGAGCGTCCAGGCTTTCAAGTTCCTTTTGAGCTTTCACACGCCTGTGGAGCAGATCCTGCAATTGGTCACGTTTTGTTTCCAACAGTCGTTCGAGGTCGACGATGCTGTGAGGTACAGAGTCCTTCGCCATGCCAGTTGTCCCTGTTTGTTCTGTGATTTGTGAATTCGATCTGCCCGAAACCGAAGCGTAACTTTGGTTCGTCGCTACGTCAAACCTGATCAGAATTCAGGTCCCGGTGTGTTCCACCGACCCGCTTCGTGGCAATCGCAGACTTGCCGCGGCGAACGCTGCGGAGGATGATCTTCCAATCGCTTCCTCCTTGCCAAAGGTATCTCATGAACAAGGTTGTTCTACATTTCGCCGGCTCCTTTCTGCTTTTGACGTCGATCACCCACGCCGACAACTGGCCGCACTGGCGCGGGGAATCGGGGAATGGAGTTTCCTCAACGGCAACTCCGCCAACGAAGTGGAGCGCCACGAAGAACGTTCGGTGGAAAGTATCCGTCCCTGGATTGGGCTCCGGTTCGCCCGTGATCTGGGAAGATCAGGTCTTTGTCACTTCGGCCGTTGGCACCGGAAACGGCAAGCCGTTGCAGTTCATTCTCTTCTGCTTCGACCGCAAGAAGGGTGACATCCTGTGGCAGAAGACGGCGGTGACCGCGACTCCCCACCAGGGAACGCACTCAACCAACGGATTCGCGTCTGCGTCTCCCTGTACCGACGGGAAGCAGGTTTACGCACACTTTGGTTCGCGCGGACTTTACTGCTACGGGATGGATGGAGAACTGAAATGGAAACGCGACGACTTCCCGCCGATGAATACCAGGAACAGCTTCGGCGAAGGGAGTTCTCCGACGCTGGAAGGGGATAAGATCATTGTTCCCTGGGACCATGAAGGGGAGTCCTTTCTGTATGCGTTAAACAAGTTCACGGGTGAAGTGATTTGGAAGACGCCGCGACCATCGGCGACCTGCTGGGCGACGCCACTGGTGGTTGAACATGCCGGACGAAAGCAAATCGTGATGAACGGGCAAAGCGTGGCTCGTGCCTACGATCTGGAAACGGGAAAAGAGATCTGGCATTGCGGTGGGCAGACCGAACGTCCGGCGGCCTCACCGGTCGCTGCGGACGGACTCGTTTACGTCGGCAGCGGCTTTCGTGGTGCCTATCTGGGGGCCCTGCGACTTGACGGGCGCGGAGACATCAAGGGGACGAAAAATGTGGCGTGGGAGATCGATCGGGATACGCCTGATGTCGGGTCGCTGCTGTTGTCTTCGGGTAGAGTCTACTTCTACAAGGAAAAAGCAGGCGTGCTGACGTGTGTCGATGCTGCCACGGGAGAACGCCATTTTGGTCCGGTCAGAATTCCAGGACTGCAGGCCATCTACGCCTCCCCGATCGCGGCGGGCGGACACGTCTATCTCACCAGCCGCAATGGCACCACGGTCGTCATCAAAGACTCTGCCAAATATGAAGTCGTGGCGACAAATTCCGTCAACGAAACGGTCGATGCGACACCGGCCCCCGTCGATCGCGAATTATTCATTCGGGGCGAGAAGCATTTATTCTGCATTGCCGAATAACACGACGTCGTTTGCCCACCTGTGGCCCCGGGTGGAGCAATGTCCGGTCCGCCTCGAACCAGCATGCCCCACGGGGTGCAATTCACTTCGCTTTGACAATGGGATTCGTAAGAGTCCCGATGCTGGTGATTTCGATGCTGACCGAATCGCCGTCTTCGAGCGTGAAGTTGTCGGGGGGGACAACGCCTGTTCCGGTCAGCAGGAACGCGCCCGTGACGAGATCGTTTTCCTTGATCAGCCAGCCGATCAGTTCTTCGAATCCGCGTTTCATCTGGTCCAGGTCGGATTCGCCCGTGAAGACCCTGGCCCCCGCGCGTTCGATCGTCAGGCGAATCTTGGTGGCGGGGCGGTCGACCGGTTGCTCGGGAATCCAGACATACGGGCCCAAACCACAACATTGGTTGTAGACCTTGGCCTGGGGCAGATACAGCGGGTTTTCCCCTTCGATGTCTCGGGCGGACATATCGTTGCCGACCGTGAAACCGACCAGCTTGCCAGTCGGTGACACGACCAGGGCCAGTTCCGGTTCGGGGACGGACCAGTTGCTGTCCGCCCGAACTCGCAATGGCTGGCCGGGCCCGGAGACTCGATTCGGGGTTGCCTTGAAGAAGATTTCGGGGCGGGGAGCGGTGTAGACCTTGTCGTAGTGCGAGGCCCCCGCCTTGGACTCTTCCATGCGTGCCACCTGGCTGCGCTTGTAGGTGACCCCGGCTGCCCAGACTTCCTGGCGATCGATCGGAGCGAGGATGGTGACGAGCTTCGGATCGAGAGCCGGGGCCTTGGTGTCGATCAGGAACCTGGCCAATCCGATGGGATCGGGGGCATGCAGCAGGTCCATCAGGCTGCGCACGTTTTCGACCTGCAGCATGTCGAGCACGCGCAGGCGACCGTCGTCTTCGACAACAGCCACTCGAATGGAACTATCCGCCAGCTTCAGTTTTGCGAGCCGCATGGTTGGTCTTTCTGTGAACGTAACCGAAAACGAGTGCTGATCCGCCCGTGGAAAACACATCACTTCAGCAATTGTTTGATGCGAGAAACTGCTTCTTCGACATTCGCCCGGCTGTTGAAGGCACTCAAGCGGAAGTAGCCTTCCCCGCTGGCACCGAACCCGCTGCCGGGGGTGCCGACAACATTCGCCTTCGACAGCAGGTGATCGAAGAACTGCCAACTGGTCATGCCGCCCGGCGTCTTCAACCAGACATACGGGGCATTCGTGCCGCCATACACCGTCTGGCCGGCATCACGCAGGCCCTGGCACAGGATTGCGGCGTTCTGCAGATAGAATTCGATCAGGGCGCGAACCTGTTCGCGTCCGGCCGGGCTGTAGACCGCTTCGGCCCCGCGCTGGACGACATAGCTGACGCCGTTGAACTTGGTTGAGTGACGTCGATTCCACAAGCCATGCAGTTCGACCGATTCGCCGGTCGCAGTCTTCCCCTTCAGCCCCTTGGGAACGACGGTGAAGGCACAGCGGGTTCCCGTAAAACCTGCGGTTTTGCTGAAGCTGCGGAATTCAATCGCCACGTCACGGGACCCTTCAATCTCATAGATCGAATGCGGAATCGAGGGATCGGTGATGTAGGCTTCGTACGCCGCGTCGAAGAAGATAATGGTGTCGTTGGCGCGCGCGTAGTCGACGAACTTCTTCAACGTGTCCCGCGTGGCGACGGTTCCCGTGGGATTGTTGGGATAGCACAGGTACAGCAAATCCACCTTGCCGGACGGCAGGTCCGGGGTGAAGTTGTTGGCTTCCGTGACGGGCAGATAGACCAGTCCCGCGTAGCGGCCGGATTCGTCCGATTCGCCGGTGCGGCCTGCCATGACGTTGGTGTCGACATAGACCGG
The DNA here is from genome assembly GCA_018242525.1 of Planctomycetota bacterium. Taxonomy (GTDB): domain Bacteria; phylum Planctomycetota; class Planctomycetia; order Planctomycetales; family Planctomycetaceae; genus Schlesneria. The sequence continues at coordinate 4,374 of JAFEBS010000045.1, forward strand.
GTAGACCGGGTCGGTGACCGCGACTACGTTGTTCGGGCCGAAGATGTCCAGGATGTTCCCAGTGTCGCACTTGGAACCGTCCGAGACGAAGATTTCATCGGCGGCCACGTTGGCGCCGCGGCTTTGGAAATCGTTGGTCGCAATGGCATTGCGCAGGAAGTCGAAACCCTGCTCGGGCCCGTAGCCGCGAAAGGTTTCGCGCTGGCCCATTTCGTCGACCGCAATGTGCATCGCTTCCCGGCAGGCGGCCGGCAGCGGTTCGGTGACGTCGCCGATTCCCATCCGGATGATTTTCGCGCCGGGATTTTCGGCGGCAAACTTCGCCACGCGTCGCCCGATTTCAGGAAACAGGTATCCGGCTTTCAGTTTCAGGTAGTTGTCGTTGACGAGGGCCATCGGTTTCTCCACAGTCATAAGGGACGCAATGTCGCTGCCGTTGTAGATGTCGATCCCGCCGTTTGCAACCATCGGACAGTCCGGGACCGCGTCGAAACAGATTCTCCACTTCATCGCAACGTTCAAAAACGGTTTATGTCACCCAATCAGACCTCACCACCCTCCCGTTGGCGTCGGATCACCCGAATTGAGGAATCCTCAACCATGCTGCGCTCCGATTGGATTGTTGGAATTGCCCTCGTGCTGCAACTGGGTATCTGCCTGACCACATCCGCCGCCGAACCGCCGGTCGTGGCAGGTTTGGATTTGTGGCTGGACGCGGCGGCAGCCGGTCGTGACGGCCCCGACGGGAAACCGCTCGCACGCTGGCAGGACGGATCGCCGCGGATGCGATCGGCCGTGCAACTTAAGGCAGACAATCAGCCGAAGCTGGTCAAGGTGGCGGAGGACTGGGTCGTCCGGTTCGATGGCGAGGACGATCATCTGCGAGTCCTGGATGTCAAACAGAAGCTGCAGGCGTTCACGCTGTTTGTGGTGGCGGCACCGCATTCCAACCACGGCTTTTTTCGCGGGGTGCTGGCCTTCAACCAGGCCGACCGTCGCGACTATGAGTCTGGATTTACGCTGGACATGAATGCACCGATGTCCACGCGCCTGGACAACGTCAACCTGGAAGGTCGCGGTTTTGGTGGTGCTCGCAATCTGCTCAAGACACCCAGCCCCTTCGGCACACTGCGGTCACTGGAATGCGTGGCGGATCCGGATGCAAAAAAGGTCCGGCTGGTTGTCGATGGTCAGCCACAACTGGACCGGGACTTCGTTCCCGCCGACCTGATCATGGACGACGTCACTGTGGGAGCCCGCTTCTACACAAACGAACCCGATCAGCCGCAACAGGTGCGGGGATTCTTTCACGGAGACCTGGCGGAAGTGCTGCTGTACGACCGGGTCCTGACCGACGCCGAATCCCGGCAGATTCGCGAATACCTCGACCGGAAGCATGCCGCCTTGCGCGAGGCCCTGCCACGGGCCCTGAATCTACATGGGGGAGCGAACGCGGAACCGCTGGTCGCGGTCACCAATCCTCCCCCGATCCAGATGCTGGTGCCGGGCTTTTCCGTGTTTGAACTGCCGGTGGATCTGCCGAACATCAACAACGTGCAGTATCGAGCAGACGGTCAGTTGTACGCACTGGGATATAACGGTGATGTCTGGCTGCTGAGCGACAAGGACGGTGACGGCCTGGAAGAAACTGCGACCAGGTTTTTCGACAGCAAGGGGCGACTCCGCGGCCCGATCGGAATGGCCGTGATTCCCGCCGGACACGCGCTGCTGAAATCCGACACCGGGAATTCACGCGGGATTGTGGTGCCGTCCAAGGGAAAAGTTTCGGCAATCCTGGATCATGATGGCGACGATGTGGCAGATGAAGAACGGGTCATCGCCTCCGGCTGGAAAGAGATCGCGCAGAATGTCGATGCGATCGGAGCCGCCATTGGACCTGACGGGTCGATCTATTTCGGACTGGGAACCGCTCAATATGACAACGCCTATCTGATCGACAAGGATGGCAAGGCTCACTACGACATCCGTGGCGATCACGGCACAATTCAGCGGATCTCGCCCGACCTGTCGAAACGCGAAATCGTCTGTACCGGCGTCCGGTTTACAATTGGCATGGCGATGAAAGATCGGGACCAGGCCAACCCGACCGGGGCGGATGCCGCAGGCGGATTGAACGGTGATTTGTACGTCACGGATCAGGAAGGAGCGACATGGTTGCCAAACGGCAATCCTTACGATGAGCTGCTCTGGATTGAACGCGGTCGCCACTACGGGTTTCCGCCCCGGCATCCCAGGCACAATCCCAATGCGGTCGATACTCCCAGCCTGTTCGATTACGGACCTCAGCATCAATCGACCTGTGGCCTGGCGTTCAATCAGCCCCGCAGGTTCTCGCTGACGAACCCGGAGAAAGGGCGACACACCGCGCTGTTTGGTCCTGAGGGCTGGGCGGGGAATGCATTTGTCACCGGCGAGTCGCGCGGGAAGCTGTATCGAACCGAGATTCACCGAGGGCAAATCGCACGCACTCAATTGATCGCCTGTTTGAGCATGCTGACGATTGACTGCTGCCTGACCCCGCAGGGGGGCATGGTGGTGGCCTGTCACAGCGGTGGACCCGATTGGGGCAGCGGCCCCAGCGGCAAGGGGAAGTTGTTCCAGATCCGGTATACAAATCGGCAACTGGCTCAACCGGTTTCGATCTGGGCCGCAGGTCCACGGGAAGTTCGAGTCGCTTTTGACCGGCCTCTGGTACCGTCACAACTGAAGAACCTGGATCAAACCCGGATCACCTACGGCGCGTTCGTGGCTGCGGGTGACCGATTCGAAACCCTTTGGCCTGGGTATGCCGTCGTTCAGATGCAGAAGGCCGCGCCGCGGTACAACCTGCCTGTGAGGGGTGTCAGTGTGACACCCGATCGCCAGACTCTGGTCTTCGCCACGGAGCCTCATCCGGTCGCCTGGCAGTACGCACTGACGTTGCCCGGACTGGGGCGCGATGAGCCCGTCGCGGCCACCCCGGGACCAAAGGCGTTGCCGCAGCATCCGGAAGTCGATCTGGCCTATTCCCTGCAAGGCGTGTCCGCCCGCTGGGAGCCGACCGACCGGACGAAACCTGGCTGGAGTGGCTGGTTGCCGCATCTGGATTTGAACATCGTCCACGAACTCGCAGGAACTCCGGACGAGGAGCGTTTCCGGGAACTGATCCAGCAACCCGGAATGCTGACTTTGGAAACCAAACTGGATGTCCGCGATCTGGTTCAGCCAGCGGTGCAGCCTGGTTCAAAGCTGGACCACGAATGGCCCGAAGAAGTGGTCAAGTTACAGGCCAGAGCGAATCGACCAATCACGTTGGACGAAGTGGCTGAACCTTTCGCTCCCACCAATGATCCGAATTCGGCCGCAGAGTTGGGCAACAGCCAGCAAGCGATTCATAGCGTTTCCTCGAAGGCGAGCCAGCCGGTCCACTTGCGTTTGCGCATGAGAACCGGCGACGGTCTGCCGTCATTGCAGTTTGAATCCCGGGTCCCATCAGCAGGATCAACGCAGCCGATCGCGCTGCATCGTTTCATCCTGCCATGGGCGGCCACGAAATTCGCGGCTCCAGAATCCACCCGGCGACCGCCCATTCCAGAACTGGCCGGCGGGAGTTGGGGGCGGGGGCGACGGGTCTTCTGGAGTGAAGAGGCGGGCTGTGCCAAGTGCCATGCCGCTCGGGGCGAGAGCGGCCGTATCGGCCCCGATCTGGCCAACCTGGTCCATCGCGACTACGCGTCAGTACTGCGCGACATCACTCAACCAAGCTTTGCCCTGAATCCCGATTACCTGTCGTCGATCGTTTCTCTGAAAGACGGTCGAGTGCTGACCGGTACGATTCGATCCGACGGCGACAAACTGCAGGTCGGGGACAAGGACGGCAAGGTACACATCGTTGCGGTGAGCGATGTGGAAGAACTTCAGCATTCGTCGATCTCGATCATGCCTGAAGGGGTGCCGAAAAAGCTCGGACCGGAACGAATGAAGGACCTGTTGACGTTTCTGCTGACAGAACCTCCTCAGATGCCCTGGGAATCGCCGCTGCCTCCACCGAAGCCACGCAGTCGAGCCGAGGTGGAGCGGGTCCTGGCTCGCAGCGAATCGCCAGGATTGCCACCACGTCCGGTGACGGTTCTGCTCGTGGCGGGGGCCAAGGACCACGGGCCGGGCGAACACGATTACCCGGCGTGGCTGAAGAGTTGGAAGGAGTTGCTGCTGGGGGCCGAAGCCGTCACCGTCGACACCGCGATGGAATGGCCAACGGCGGACCAGATCGGCAAGGCGGATACCATCGTCTTCTTCCAGAAGGGAAGCTGGAATGCCGAGCGGGCCGCGGCGATGGACGCGCATCTCGCTCGCCAGGGCGGCCTGGTCTATATTCACTGGGCGGTGGAAGCGGGAGCCGAAGCACCGGCGTTTGCTCAGCGGATCGGGCTGGCCTCAAACGCCGCGAAACTGAAGTTCCGACACGGCCCGCTGGATCTGGGATTTGAGACCGGGGATGGTCATCCGATCGCCCGCAACTTCGACAAGGTCCATTTTCACGACGAGAGCTACTGGCAGATGCAAGGGGATCCGAAACAGATCCAGGTCCTGGCCACAGGCATTGAAGACGGCAAGCCACAACCGCTCTTCTGGACTCTGGAACCAAGCCACGGCCGGGTCTTCGTTTCAATCCCGGGCCACTATTCCTGGACGTTCGACGATCCCCTGTTCCGGATTTTGCTGCTGCGGGGGATCGCCTGGTCTGCTCGTGAACCGGTGGATCGCTGGAACGAACTGTCGACCCTTGGGGTGAAAATGGCAGATGGACCACTCAGCAGATTATCCAGTCGGTGGAGGAGAGATTTCTGAAGATCATTCTCCCTGACTCTGATTGACCAACCCGTCTCAGCGTTCGATAATGAAACTATGAGCACAGAAACCCCCACCACCGCCAGACATGAGCTTGAAGAGACAATCGCCGCTCTTATGGCTGGCAAACGCGATCCCGAAGCTGCCAAACGCTCCAGGCAAGAGATGGACCGGATGCGGGAAGAGATCCGCAATAGGATGGGCACGGTGGAAATCGTCGTTGAGTATCTCCGTGACCACCGCGACCGATGACGCTTTTTGTCTTAGACACCAGCGTGGCATTGAAGTGGATTTTGCCGGAACCCGACAGTCCGCAGGCACTCGCATTTCAGGATGACGTGCGAAACGCCATCCACGAGATCATCGCACCTGATGTCTTCGCCGAAGAAGTGGCTCACGTCCTGACGAAAGCAGAGCGGAAGAAAGTCGTCCCCGTCGGTGATGCGGCAACACATCTGAGAAACATTCTACGAAACGGCCCGACGCTTCATCCGTTCCTGCCACTGCTGCCAAGGGCAGTGGAAATCTCGTCCGCGACACGGACCGCAGTCACTGATTGTTTGTTCGTCGCTTTGGCGGAGCGCGAAGGATGCGAGGTATTAACAGCGGACGCACGCATGCTGAATAACCTCCCCGGCTACCCGATTGTTTCTCTCGACTCACTGTGATCTCTTCCGACAAGCCGACGGCCCGCGTCTCCCACCACGCCTACGACCGTGCGAAGGAGCGTCTGCGGATGGAAGCCGCAGATACCAGAGAATTGGGGGGACTGACGTCCCCCCGTTGGAAAGCAAAGTGTGAAGACGATCAGACGTCGCAGAGCTTAACCGCCTCGCGCAGGCCCTGCAAAGCGTCGCGGGTGGGGATGAATTCCTGCCCGACGTAGCCTTTGTAGCCGATTTCCAGCAGCTTGCGCATGATCGGCGGATAATTGATTTCCTGCTTGTCGTCCAGCTCGGCACGGCCGGGATTGCCGGCGGTGTGGACGTGTCCGATCACGTCTTTACACTGTTCGATGCGGCGGATGATGTCGCCGTTCATGATCTGGACGTGATAAATGTCGAACAGGACCTTGATCCGCGGAGATCCGACGCGGCGCACGATGTTGCAGACGTAGTCGATGTCGTCACCCTGGTAGCCCGGATGCCCCTTCATGGGATGCGAGTCATCGCGCGTGTTCAAGTGCTCCAGGCACAGGGTCACGCCCTTCTTTTCACAGAGGGTGGCGATTTTCTTCAGGCCGGCCACGCAATTGTCCGCCCCTTCCTGCAACGAGATCTCGCCGCTCTTGGGGTCTTCGGCATCGCGCCACTTGTAACCGGTGAATCCGATCACATTGGGGAATCCGGCAACCGCGCAGTCTTCGATCATCTTGCTGGTCGTGGCGATCACTTCTTCGTGGTATTTCAGATTGTTGAACCCCTTCATGAATGGGGCGCCCGGCATCCCGTTGGGAGCAATGGCGCAGGTCAGGCCGTGCTTCTTCAGTGTCGGCCAGGTCTCGGGACCGCAGATTTCGATCGACTTCACTCCCAGGCCGTTGGCGACCTGGCAGGTCCGTTCGATATCCCATTCCTGGCCGCCCACGTTGAAACACCAGAACACGATCGATTGTTGAATGCGTCCGTTCACAACGGCTTTGTCTTCGGCGGCGAGCATGGTTGAATTTCCCAGAGAAGTAAAAGTGGCTACGGCCCCCGCGGCCACGGTGGCTTGAAGTAGATCGCGACGCGAAATCAGGTCATCAGTCATGGCAGGATCCCCGTCCAGAGGTGATTTCAGACCCTCGCAGGATAGAGTTCCGGCCGTCGATTTTCTTCCCTGACTGGATCCGCGCGCATGAAATTTTCGAAATGCAATGAGCCCGGTCCAGGGGACCGGGCTCATCCGCTAATTCAGTTCTGCGTCGGATAGGGTGACAACAGGACAGTTGGTTTGATTAGAATTCGCCAGGAATTCGGGCATCGCCCTGAGCGGTAATGGCCGCCATGGTGTTGCCATCGAGGTTTTGGTTAATGAATCGGACGGTCCCATCGCACATCAGGGCATGGACACCGCCGACATGCAGACTTTTCGGACCGGATTGCCCGTCGCCACCGTTCCAGCATCCCATGCCCTGATTCGGCTGGCTATTGCAACCCAGGACGTCGTCGCCGCCGTTGCCACCCCAGTTGATCCCGTAGCAGTCACCGCTGTTGATTCCGCCGCCCGGGTTATTGCAGTTGATTGTGAACGACGCGCCTGCTCGTCCGCTGGCCCAGGTTCCGCGAATGTCACCCGACGTCATCCCGGCACGGACCTCCCACGAGGCAACCGTGTTCGATGTCCCATCCGTGACCGCATTAATTCCACCCCATCCGTTCCAACCCATGGGCCCCTTCATGTTCACATTCTGGTTGTTGTAATAGGTATTTCCATTCCAGTTGGCACCATTGTAAGAGCCAGGTCCATAACCGTTGGCCGCATAGTTACCACGAGCCCACAGGTTGTTGCCCATGTTGGTCGTGTCCTGGAACTTGTTTCCGGCATTGGAATACGAGTCGCTCGGACATTGGAGCGCAGTGAGATTGGCGCTGGTCACGATCGCGTTCACGGGAGCACCAATCGCCTGGGTGAAGTTCGCCTGGTTGTACAAAGGTGCCTGATCGAAGTATGGCAGCAGACCCACAATCCAACTCGGTCCATGCGTCGTCGCGCCACCCGACTGTTGGTAGGAGTTAATCAACCCACCGGCGGGAAAACTGCTGAAATACATCGACGCGGGGAATTTCAGGTAGGTGTCATGATAATTGTGCAGCGCCAAGCCAATCTGCTTGAGATTGTTCTTGCACTGCGTGCGGCGGGCCGCTTCGCGAGCCTGTTGCACAGCGGGCAGCAGCAACGCAATCAACACGGCAATGATTGCAATCACAACCAGCAACTCAATCAATGTGAATGCTTTTGGTCGTCCTTGGGGTGTCGTTCTTCGCATAAAACCATCCATTCCAAAAAAAAAGAAAAAACCAAGTGAGAGACAGTACTCGCTTGAAAACTGCGGGGCCCAAAAAAAAGAGACCCGGGTGCTCGCGCGCCAAGGCCCTTTTTCAAATCGTCGCGGGAACTGGTAACTCTACACCATAACGGCCCTCGATTTCAAATGAATCTGGAATTCACAGGCGCGCATCGCCATCCCAACGGCCTCGTTTGGACGCAACCCCTGCGACTGAAATTGGTTAAGAATTCCTTAAAAACTCATTATTAGAACTCGCCTGGAATGCGGCCATCCGCCTGAGCCGTAATGGCTGCCATGGTGTTGCCGTCGAGATTCTGGTTGACGAATCGCACGGTTCCATCGCACATCAAGGCGTGGACGCCGCCCACGTGCAGACTCTTCGGCCCAGATTGTCCATCACCGCTCCCCCAGCATCCCATCCCCTGGGTGGGCATATCCGTGCAGCCATAGATGTCGTCACCGTTACTATGTGTACCTTCATTGATCCCGTAGCAATCACCGCTGCCAATCCCGCCGCCGGGATTATTGCAATTTCCGGTCATTCCCAATCCCATGCGTCCGCTCGCCCAGAGTCCGCGCGGATCGCTGGGGATCATGCCCGCCCGAATTTCCCAGGAAGCCACCGTGTTCGAAGTTCCATCCACCACAGCATTAATCCCGCCCCAGCCATTCCAGCCCATGGGGCCCCGCATGTTGACGTTCTGCTGCCCGTACGAAACGTTGCCCGGACCGCCAACTCCGTTATACGTTTGTGGCCCGTAACCATTGGCCGCATAGTTGCCTCGTGCCCACAGATTGTTTCCCATCTTGCCCGTATCCTGGTACTTGTTGCCGGCATTCGAGGAAGAATCGCTGGGGCACTGGAAGGCGCTGATATTCGCGCTGGTGGCGATTGCATTCGCATTGGCACCGATCGACTGCGTGAAATTGATCTGATTAAACAGCGGAGCCTGGTCAATGTAGGGCAGCATTGCCACCAGCCAGCTTGGACCGTGCTGGGTCCCACCATTGGCTTGCTGGTAGCCAATCAGCCCACCACTGGGAAAATTACTGAAATACATTGTGGCGGGAAACTTCAAATACGTGTCGTGATAGTTGTGCAATGCCAGACCAATCTGCTTGAGATTGTTCTTGCACTGTGTTCGTCGGGCCGCTTCCCGCGCCTGTTGGACGGCGGGAAGCAAGAGTGCGATGAGAACCGCAATGATGGCAATGACCACCAGCAATTCAATCAAAGTGAACGCCTGGGGCCGTCGGTGACGTCGACCAATACTTGACATGAGGAACCTCCCGAAAAAACAGACACGGAACGAAACGCGAGAACAACTCGCGCAAAAGACGTGATAAGAGAACACCGGGCATGAACGGAATTGTGTGGATCTGCTTCTGGATATGATGCGCGCCGCTTCACTCGATCGAGTTGAAGCGATGCACAGAACCACACCCCATGAATCTATCGATCTGTTAAGACAAAATCGAGAATTATTTTTAAGTTTTTATCGCGTTCAGCAGAAACACCTTACGCAGATTCGTGAATTTGCAGACCCCGGATTTCACGAAGAATTCAGAGAATGTTTTGCAACGCGACGATCTGGCTGGGGTGGGCGATTCGCTCCAGAATATTTACTTGCCAGAGTACTCAATCAGGGTTTTCGCCTGTTGCGCCAGTGAAGTATCGGGGAAATCCACCATGATTTTTTCCAGGGCGGCCAGGGTCTTGGTTTTCATTGCCGGGTTCCCCGTCACCAGTTGTTTGCGGGCCACTTCCAGGCTTTTTGCGGCCGCCATCCCGGCCTTGACCTTGGGATCCTTCGAAAAATCCTTTTTCATCGCCACCACGTCCTTGGGCAACTCGAAGCCGCTAAACCGTTCCGTCAATTCCGAGTACAATTCATACGCCCGGTAATTCTGCATGTTGTCCTGAGTCTCTTTGACTTCGGCGGCCAGGGTTTCGATTTCCTTCTGGACGACCTCCATCAATTTCGCGGCCGCTTCTTTGACATCGCTCTTGGAAGACTTGGCGGATTTGTTCAAGGTCACAGCCAGTCCCTTGTAGTTACCGAACTCGATGGCATGCCACGCGGACTTCAGGGACTCGGGAATGCCCGCCGGATCAATCTTCCACTCGGCCCCCTCGACCGCGTTGTCGGCCGCATCTTCCAAATCGTCCAGACCTGCCACGATCTCACCATCCGGCTTGATGTACCGGATCCCGGAGACATTCTGGGCATTGATTTCCTGGAATAATCCGCAGGCCTTTTCGAAGCCGCGTGACGTATCCACGATGACGGGCCAGGTCACTTTCGCCTGACGAATGTAAACTTCGATTTTCGCCTTCGGATTCCCCGAGTTGACCGCGATGAACAGGACCGGCTTGGTCTCATACTTCTTGGCACTGATCATCAGTTCGGACCAGAGAGCCTGGGTGGCGGGGTCCTCTTCCTCGAAAAACCAAAGCACAATTCCCTTTCCCTTCAGGGCAGACACTGACAATGGTCCAGAATTGATCCACGAGTTGGGATCCGTCGGAAACGGGGGTGCATTCTCTGCCTGGGCGGCCGGCATGAATCCCACGGACAACAGGAGCGCCACCAGCAGGGGCCTCACACGCGTCAACGGCAACAGGCGGACCATGGTCAGAACTCCAGCAGGAGGATTCAGAACAGGCGGTGCTGGCACTACAGTAGACTGATGTGTCGTTCAGTTCAATCGGTCGGCTGCATCACTTCTTTTTTCGTCGGATCTCGTAATTCCCGCGGGTTTCATCGTAATCGAGGTCGATCAGGCCCTGATCGGCGATGTCTTCGATCATGTCCGAAAAACTGCCGTATCCGTAGTAACTTTCACTGAAACCTGGATAGACCCGGCGAATCGTCTGCTTCAACATCGAACCCCAGACCGGATCATAGTCCTGTTCCAGCGATTCCAGCACTTCCAGCAGGCGGTCGGTGGATTCCTGCTTCTTGTCGTCCACCTTGATTTTTCCGGGCTTCGTGCTGATCACCTTTGGCTTCTGCGCGATCCGGATCAGGTCGTCGTAATAGATGAATTCATCGCAGTTCGCGATCAACAGATCCGAGGTGGAGCTTTTGACTCCGCAACCCAGGACGCGCTTGTTGTTCTCCTTGAGCTTGGAGACCAGCGGCGAAAAATCACTGTCCCCCGAGATCAGGGCGAACACGTCGATGTGCTGTTTGGAATAGCACAGGTCCAGTGCGTCCACGACCATGCGGATGTCGGCGCTGTTCTTGCCACTCATCTTGGAATGCGGAATGTCGATCAGTTCGATCCCCTGCGTGTGGAATTCACGAACCGCGTCGCGATAGTGGCTCCAGTCACAATACGCGCGCTTGTGAACGATGCGCCCCTTTTCCAGCAACCGCTTCAGGATCAATTGGATCTGGAATGCGCCAGACTTCATATCCCGGACCCCGATGGCCAGATTCTCAAAATCGACGAAAACGGCGATCAGCGGAACTTCAGACGACATCGGCAAGCATCCTTGAACGAATGGGACTGACCATGAAAGGCAGCGCGACAGGCAATTGTGAACCCAGCAGAATAGCACCCGGCCGCGCCGTACAACAGGCTGCCGATCCGGGACAATCGCCTTTTTGGAAGTGGGCTGGATGACCCTACTTGACGGGCCGGTTTTGAAAAATCAGCAATCCTGCAGCGGTGGCACTGCCGCCAGAACTCGACTTCGAATCGGCCGCGCCGTTGACACCCGACTGGAATCCCGATGCGGGAGAGACTGGAGTGGTCGACGAGGGGGCCGCGGACGGGATCCGACCGGGTTGGGGTTGGCTCGGCGGGACCGCCGGAGTGAACGAGGCCGGGACAGTCTTGCTGCTGTCTTTCGCCTCTTTCCCCTTGTCGGCCAGTTCCGCCCGGGCCTTCAACTTGCTGGCCAGCAATTCTTCGTCTTCACGGAACTCGGAGGCCGCTGTCACCGACAAGCCGGGAGCAGACTGGCGCGGTTCGGATTTGCGGCCGAACAATCCCATGCGCTGTCCAGCGAAGTTGGTTCCCGCGTAGATCGAACCGCGCTGATATGGACCCGTTCCCAGGATCCAGGTGTCACGCGAATCCGCCATGATCGGATATGTTCCCGATTGCCAGACCGCTTGACCGGTCACCTGGTTGTAGGCAAACGCCGCCAGCTTGACGATCCCCCGTTGCTGTGTCTTCTTGGCCAGTGGAATCTCGGGAATGGCCGATGGAGTTCCGGGCATCAACGCTCCGGTGGGCAGGTTCACCTGGGGGACACCGATCAGAACATCCTGTCGGTTTGTCCCCACGGTCCCGGCGCGCGCTTCGACAACATAGATGGCATCGTCGCGATTTGCCTTCAGCAACGCCCCTTCAGACAGCAGTCGCTGTCGAATCGAACTGATAATGTAGCCTTCGTCGGAAACACCCTTTAGATACTGGTAATCAAAGTAAACTTCCTTCCCCGCCAGTCCCGAAAAGTCCATGTCATTGACCGCGCGTTCGATCGCGCTCGACAACAGCATCTGCTCGGTGCCGGTGCGCAGGGTGTCTGAAATGCGCGTCGTTCCGCAACCGACGACCAGCGTCAGCAGCACGCTGACTGCCAGCAACCGGCCAACCGATACGGACCGCCAGCGGCATTCCTCGGACGGATTCATCAGGGGAGAACTCATCAACATCAATACCGGCCATCGTGGGAGACTGACATCAGGACAGACCCGCGACGGGAATGTACCGAACGAACATTCGATCGACCAATGGCAGTTTCGCCGCCGATCGCCGTTTCGGCAGAATCTGCCGAACCGATCCGGGGCAGCACTCAAAAGACTGGGAAAACTTCCAGGTGAGCCGGGTGCCGTGAGGCCCCGAACGTATTTTCGCGCCTGATGCCACTTGTCCGGGGCCTGACGGCACCCGGCTCACCTGATTCAAACGTGCTCCCCCATTTGTGGTCGATTGTCCAAGGCACGTCACACTGGGTTGAATCCCAGCCGCGAACTCGGTGAACTGGCACTGTCTGTCCGAGAATTCCTGGGGGTCCCCGAATGCGATGCGACTGTCGAGCGACGTTCTACGTATTGATTTCATTGGCTGTCCACTGCGGCACGGCCACGGCCGCGGAACTGCGGGTGGGACTGGCGGTGGCCGATATTACTCCGCCGGTCGGCTTTCCGATGGCGGGGTATTATCACGAACGCCTGGCCGAAGGGACGATCGATCCGCTGAAAGCCCGCGCTGTCGTTTTTCGGGGGGACACGGAACAGGCGGCCTGGGTGGTCTGCGATCTGATCGGAATCTCCGCGGACCTCAGTCGTGCCATCCGCTCACGCGCCTCGGAAAAGACCGGGATTCCGGTCTCGCACATTGTGGTCTCGGCCACGCACTCACACACGGCTCCGGACTACACGAAAGAACTGGTGCGAGTGCTCGACAAGTCCAATCCTGATCCGTTACGGGCGGGATACATCGAAAAGCTGATCAGCGGGCCGGCCGAAGCCATTGTCCGCGCCCACGCCACGGCCGAGCCGTCTGTTCTGCAGGCCGGTTCCGCTGTCCAACAGATCCCCGTGTCATTCAACCGACGATTTGTCATGCGGGATGGCAGCGTTCGCACCTGGATGAACCTGCAGAACCCGGACGTCATCCGGGCTGCCGGGCCGATCGATCCGGAAATCGGTCTGCTGGCGATTCGATCGCCGTCCGGTTCGCCACGGGGAATCATCAGCAACTTCGCACTGCACCTGGATACCGTAGGCGGGATGAAGTGGAGTGCCGACTATCCGTTCTTCATCGAACAGACGCTGCGCAAGACGATCGGTGGCGAAGTGGTCTCGCTGTTCGGAACCGGTTGCTGCGGTGACATCAATCATTCCGATCCCAGCCGGCGCGAGCGCAACAAATCCGATTTCATTGGCAATGCCATCGGAGATTCGATCGCCGGGCAACTCGACAAACTGAAGACACTGGACTCAGCAAACCTGACCGTGAAATCCCGCGTTGTCTCGTTGCCGTTGCAGGAGGCCACTCGCGAGGAGATCGCAAAAGCCATTCAAGTTGTGGATGCCGCCCGCCGCAAGGAAACCGTCGACTTCCTGGAACATGTCACTGCCTACAAGAAACTGATGATCGATCAACTGCGGCGACGCGAACCGTACGCCAACACGGAAGAGCAGATCACGTGGGGCCTGAGCCGCCAGTGGGCGGGAATCGGTGAATCCCTGCCCGTCGAAGTAACCGTGATCGCACTGGGGCAGGATGTGGCGATGGTTTTCCTGCCCGGCGAAGTCTTCGTCGAACTGGGACTGGCCATCAAGCAGGCCTCCCCGTTCCGGACGACGATGGTGGTGGAATTGTCGAACTGCGTGGAAACGATCTACATCCCTCATCGTGCCGCGTTCGCCGGGGGAAGCTACGAAGTGACCAATTCGGCGACGCAACCCGGTTCGGGCGAAATGCTGGTGGAGGCGGCAGTCAGCCTGCTGCGGGAAGCCGCCACGCCAGTCGTGCCGAAGTAGGCCTGGACCGGCTTTACCCAACAAAGGGGGGCTGCCCCCCCTACCAATGTGGTTTCGACAGGGATCAGACATCGGTGGCAGGGGGCTGCCCCCCCCATAGGCAAAACCGTCCGAACGTCAAAACAGCAGTCCGAAGCCGACGTTCGCGAAGAAGCTGGCAGCATCATTGTTTAATCCCCATCCGACCCGGGTGCCGACTTCGAGACCCGGGGTGATCAGGTAATGAATTCCGGGACTGAAATACTGCGGGTTTTGGCCGACCGCTCGCCCGGCGGAGAAAGTACCGAAGTACTCGGCGTGAACATTCCAGCGGTCTGCGACGGGAACCTTCAAGACGACCGACGGTGCCCAGAGGTTAAAATGGTCCCCCTCTTCTCTCGTCGAGAGATATCGCAGGGAAGAATCCAGTTGCCAGTCGTTGAAGAACTTCCAGCCGAACACATAGTTGAGTTGCAGATCCGAGAAGTTATCAGGTCCGGAAGTCGGTGACGTTGCTTGAATAATGCAGGCACTCTGCGGAATCCATCCCTGCTGCTTGTTCAGGGAATACTTCAAACCGTAGAGCATCTGTGACTCACGGACCAACCCTGGCTCTTGAAGTTCCTCCCCGCCCGGATCACCGCCAGAGACCGAGCCGCCGCCACCGATTTCGTAATTCCAACCGAGTCGAAATTCGATCCGGTCGGTGACTCCAAACCGGGTAATGATTTCCGGAAAACTGTGCGTGTTCGCGGTGTCCCGGTTTTCGATGAACGAGTACGACGATTCATAGATGGTTCGACCGGCTTTGACGGTTGTCGTCGCCGGCGTGAACGAATCCCGATCTGTTTCGATCTCCTCCTCGTCTTCGCCCCCGGCACGGCTTTCTGCGGACAGCCAGGAAGCCAATGGCCGATTGAAATAGTCGGCGGGTTCCTCGGCCAGAACGAGACACGCCGACATCTGGACGATGCCGATCAGCAAGCCGACGCGTTGTGTATGAACGAACATCGTCAATGGTCTTGAGCGAAATGAAGAAGCAGCGCAGCCCGACCCACGTGCTCGATACGCAGGATATCGGAAGTGCGGAATCGCTCGAAAATGGCTATTCCACGGTCGTCTCAAAAAGCAGATCGGTACCGACAGTCCGTGACGATCACGTAAGAAATGCCGCATTGAAATCCGCAGCGATCGGCAATCGCTGCCGGTCATTTGACTTAAAACGACACCTTATCGATCATGCCTGCCGTCTTCGTCCGTCGCGGTTAGTTGGGCTCGAATCAGCGATTCTCGGTCATTCGAGTTCGATGGACACGGCACTGAGTTTCCCGGTGAACCGGAACGGCAGGTCGTACCCGTCGGCGACGGGTGTGCCCGTGTCGAATCCGATATCGAATGTTTCGTCGAGCGTGACGCGATTGGGAATACTCTTCCCGACCCGTCCCTCGGCCAGCTTTTTGTCGTTGGCAAACAACGTGACTGTCGCGCCGGCGAATGGTTTGTCAGCATCCGTTTTGTAGACCGCCTTCAGCGTCACCGGTCCAGGTGGAATACGGTCCTTCGACTCGATCGTGTACCGTTCCACGCCGGCCAGGTTGTAGTGGTAGACCAGCTTGCCGTCCCTGACGAACAGGCCGTAGCCCGCAAAGCGACCGCCCTGGGTGATCAGCATTCCCTCGGCACCAAGTTCCGGAATCACGACCTTGGCTGTGATGGTATGGTTCTTGTGCTTCAGATCCGGCGCCGCCCCTTCGGGAAGCCGGATCAGGTTGGGATACGTGAACTTCTTGCGCCCCTCGGTCAGACTCGGTCGGTTCTCGACATTCAGGCGTTCGGTCTTGCGGTCGTCCAGCGGCAGGACGTTGTACTTCGAGGCCTCGGCGAAGAAGAGCTTGATCATCTGGGCCAGCTTTTCGGGATGCTGCTTTGCCAGATCGTTGGTCTGAGTGAAGTCTTCGTCGATGTGGTACAACTCCCACGGCATTTCGAGAAGATCGCCCGGTTCGTTCTCGCCAAGCCAGGGCGCGCCGCGGATGGCACTGGCCATCCAGCCATCGTGGTAAATCCCCTGGTTGCCGAGCATCTCGAAGTACTGTGTCGTGCGGCGGTCCTTCGCGTTGGCGTCGTCGAAGGTGTACATCATGCTGACCCCTTCGATCGGTTTCTGAGCCACACCGTCAAACTCCACGGGGAATTCAACGCCGACCGCTTCCAGGATTGTCGGAGTGATGTCGATCACGTGATGGAATTGATGACGAATCTCACCCCGGGCCTTGATCCGCCGGGGCCACGAGATCGCCAGGCCGTTTCGCGTCCCGCCAAAATGACTGGCGATCTGCTTCGTCCACTGGTACGGAGTGTCCATGGCATGTGCCCACGCCGCCGGAAAATGATTGTAGTTCTTGTCGCTGCCCAGGGTGTCGATGGCGGCCAGCTTGGTATCGAGCGATTCGGGGATGCCGTTGAAGAACGTCATCTCGTTGAGCAGACCATTGAGGCCCCCCTCAGCGCTCGATCCGTTGTCACCGGCCATGTAAATGATCAGCGTGTTATCCAGTTCACCCATCTCTTCGATCGCATCGACCACGCGCCCGACTTCGTGGTCCGTATGAGCTGTGAATCCCGCAAAGACTTCCATCATGCGGGCGTAAACCTTCCGTTCATTGGCCGGCAGCGAATCCCAGGCGGGCAGTGATTTCGGTCGCGCGGTCAGTTTGGCGGTCTTCGGCACAATGCCAAGCTGCTGCTGCCGGGCAAATGTCTGTTCCCGATAGACGTCCCAGCCGCCATCAAACTTCCCCTTGAACTTCGCAATCCAGTCGGCGGGAACCTGATGCGGGGCGTGAGTGGCACCGGTGGCGAAATAGACGAAGAACGGTCGCTGCGGCGCGACGGCATGGGTGGTACGCATCAAGCGGATCGCGTG
Source organism: Planctomycetota bacterium (assembly GCA_018242525.1). GTDB lineage: Bacteria > Planctomycetota > Planctomycetia > Planctomycetales > Planctomycetaceae > Schlesneria. The sequence continues at coordinate 21,631 of JAFEBS010000045.1, forward strand.
GTCAGCAATGTCGGTCGTGAAATGGTATGGTGAACCATCTTCGTTGGTTTCAGGAGGTTCCAGGCGCTTCTTATTCTCGACCAGCGCCGGATGATACTGATCCGTATCACCGCCCACGAAACCGTAAAAGTAGTCGAATCCAAGTCCATCCGCCCAGCGATCGAACGGACCGACCAGACTTGTCTCCCAGTCGGGAACATTGTGATTCTTGCCGAACCAGGCGTTGGCGTAACCGTATTCACGCAGCACTTCGGCACATGTGGCGGCCGACGCCGGAATGATCCCCGAATAGCCGGGGTATCCCGTTCCTGCCTCGCCAATCACGCCGGTGGCAACGGAGTGGTGATTGCGCCCGGTGAGCAACGCGGCCCGAGTGGGGCTGCAAAGGGCCGTCGTGTGGAACCGCGTGTAACGCAGGCCGTTGTTGGCCACGCGATCCAGGGTCGGCGTCGGAATCCCGCCGCCAAACGTTCCCATCTGCCCGTATCCGCAATCATCAATCAGCACCAGCAGGATGTTGGGCGCGTTTTTCAGGCCGAATGTGGCGGGGATTTTCAATTCCGGTTTGACAGGAGTCGAGTCCTTATAAGTCAGCCCGATTTTCCCTTTGAATGCGGGCGCGGGTTGCGGCAGTTGGCTTTGAGCCAACGCCTGCGTGACCAGCAGAGAACAAGCGATCGCACAAATTCCGATTCCGGACAGATGTTTCATGGAGATGGTCCTGACAGTTACCGGCTGACGCGACCACTGCCGCCGCCACGCATCAAAGCCTCGATTTCCGCACGGGTCGAATCATTAAAATCGCCGCGAATGCTGTGTTTCAGGCAACTGGCGGCCACGGCATACGCCAGGGCGGTGGGTGAATCCGAAAGTTCCGGCGTCTGCAGTGCGAAGACCAGTCCGCCTGCGAAGGCATCGCCGGCTCCGACGCGGTCCACGATATTGTGGATTTCGTAGGATTGGTAGGACTGGTTGTGATCCACGGGAGCAAAGTAGGCTCGATCCGCGACCGCATCGAACAGCATCGCTCCCCAATTGTTGTGGCTGGCGGAAATGCTTTCGCGCAGTGTGATCGCGACCTTTTTCAGATTCGGAAATCGGGCCACGATCTGACGTGCCACGTCTTCGTAACCGGACAGGTTCAGAACGCCGGCATCGACGTCGGTTCCCGTCGCTCGAATCCCCAGCACGTGATCGGCGTCTTCTTCGTTGGCGATCAGGACCTGCATGTGAGGCAGCAGCGACTCCATCGTCTGGCGGGCCAGCGCCGCGGGTTTTGTACCAGGCTGCCAGTTCCACAGTTTCTTGCGGAAATTCAAATCGCACGAAACCGGCACGCCCCGCCGTGCGGCTTCTTCCAGTGACACCCGGGAGACTTCCGCCGCTGTTTGACTGATGGAAGGCGTGATTCCGGTGATATGAAACCAAGTGGCTCCCTGAAAGACCCGGTCCCACGGATAGCGATCCGGGGGAACCACCGAGATGCTGGAACCGGCCCGGTCATACGTCACGGTTCCACCGCGCTGGTTCGCTCCATTTTCGACGAAGTAGATTCCGAAGCGTCCTTCCGGGCCGCGCAGCAGCAGGCTGTCATCCACGCCAAACTTGCGCAGTTCGCCTGCAAACGCCGTGGTAATCGGATTATCGGGAACTGCGGAACAATAGGCCGCCGTTCCCCCCTGGGCGGCGATCGAGACCGCCACATTGACTTCGGCCCCACCGAATGTCGCTTCCAGGACGCCGGGCAACGATTGAGTCAATCGTCCCCAGCCCGGCGGCATCATCCGGATCATCACTTCGCCCAACGTCACAACGCGCATCTCTGGCTTCCTCACATCCCGGCAGATCACAGGTGGTTGATAATTCCGTCTGGAGCGTAGGATAGCGTGAGTCCGAAGCCGGTTCCACGGACCAAACTGAACACGGATTTTGCGAAAAACATGGTGCGCGGCGCTTCGTCCGTCGACTGTGCGGCTGTGGTCGACGCTTCGTCGCCCACAGTCGATTTGCGGACGACATCGATGCAACACTCACTGGGGGCGAGCGAAGCGCTCGACCCCAGCCACACAGCCGAAAGATCCGGGGTCAAGTGGTCCAAAGTTCAATTTTCGCGGGCCATGTATACCCCGGCACATTGAGCTGGGTGTCCGCGAAAATTGAACTTTGAACCACTTGACCCCTCGCTTCATTGATCCTCGCCGACCAGTGTCAGGAACTCGTCTTCGCTCAGGACCTTGACTCCCAGGGATTCGGCCTTTTCCAGTTTGCTGCCGGCATCGGCCCCGGCGATCAGGAAGTCCGTGTTCTTCGACACGCTGCCGGCGGGGCGGCCACCGTGCTTTTGGATGATCGAATGGATTTCGTCCCGTTTGAAACGCGCCAACGTGCCAGTGACAACCAGGGTTTTGCCCGAGAGGATTCCCGCGGTCTGACGGGCCGCCGCGGCGGCGGCATCGGCGGCACTTCCCATGTTCAGTCCGAGGTCCTTTAACTCGCCGATAATCTGACGACCGTAATCACTGGCGAAGAAGCCATGCACCGATTCGGCGATCACGTCGCCGATTTCTTCAACTTCCGCCAGTTCGGCCACGGTCGCATTGCTCAGGGCCTCCATGGAGCCGAACCGATCCGCCAGTAACTGGGCCGTGCGAGTTCCCACGTGGCGCAGGTTCAGCGCGGTCAGCAGTCGCCAGAGCGGTCTTTGCCGCGACGCTTCCACCCCGGCCAGCAGATTGTCGACCGACTTCGCTCCCAGCCGTTCCAGCTTCAGCAACTCGGCCCGCCGGTCGGACAGGCGGTAGATGTCGGCAAAGCTGTTCAGCAGCTTGTGTTCCGTCAGTTGTTCAATCAACTTGGTCCCTAACCCCTCGATGTCCATGGCGGCCCGCGAGGCGAAGTAGCGCAGGGCCTCACGCAGTTGAGCGGGGCAGGTGGGGTTCGGGCAGCGGATATACACTCCACCATCATCCTGCACGACGGCCGTGTGACACTCAGGACATTCCGTCGGAAACGCAAATGGTCGCTCAGTTCCGTCCCGTCTATGGACCTCGGTCCGGACGACGTGAGGAATGATCTTGCCCGCCTTTTCGACGATGACCCAGTCACCGATCTGGATCCCCAGTCGCTCGATTTCGTCCCGGTTGTGCAGGCTGGCTCGCGACACGGTGGTCCCGGCGATTTCGACGGGTGCCAGTGACGCAACCGGGGTCAGGGTTCCGGTCTTGCCCACCTGGACCGTGATGTCGACAACGCGGGTTTCGGCTTCGTATTTCTCCCACTTGAAGGCGACGATCCAGCGTGGTGCCTTGCTGGTGGCACCCAACTGCTGCCGCAACGCCAGATCGTTGACTTTCAGCACCAGGCCGTCGACTTCAAAATCCAGCGAGTGCAGGTCCTGCATCAGGGTCTGGCAGTATTCGACCGCCGCTTCAAAACTTGGCAGCACGGCCGTCCGAGGAACCGACGGAATGCCCAACTGTTCGATGCGCTTCAGGAATTCCGCATGAGTCGCAAAGGTGGCCCCTTCCAGGCTGCCGACACTGTGAGCAAAGAATCGCAATTTCCGTTCGGCACATTCGGTCGGATCCAGCAGCTTGATGGCTCCGGCGGTCGCGTTGCGTGAATTCTTCAGCGGTTCTTCACCCCGCTCGGTCGAAGCGAGTTGCAGTTGAGCGAACTCACTGTTGGAAATGTACGCTTCGCCCCGAACTTCCAGCAGTGTCGGAATCAAGCTGGCATCCGCCTCGCCATCAAACAGCGATCCGCGAGCGGCTTTAGACTTGGCGTTGGCGGTGGGAGTCAGCAGTTCCAGTTGCAATGGCACTCCGCGCATCGTGCGGGCGTTGTGAGTGACATCGTCACCCCGTCGACCGTCGCCGCGCGTGACGGCTCGGACCAGTTTTCCCTCTTCGTAGATCAGCGACAGCGCCACGCCGTCGACCTTGAATTCCACCAGCCATTCACACGGCCGGCCCGCCAGCAGCTTGGAGACCCGCTGTCCAAATTCAGCCAGTTCAGCTTCGGTATACACGTTGTCGATCGACAGCATCGGGACCCGATGTTCGACTGTGACAAACCCGGCGATGGGGGCTCCGCCCACTTTTCGCGTCGGACTCTCGTCGGAATCGAATTCCGGGTGAGCGGCTTCCAGTTCCTGGAGCTGACGCATCAGCCGGTCGTACTCAAGATCCGTGATTTCCGGAGTGGCATGCACGTAATACAGGGCATCGTGCCGCCGAATCGTGGCACGCAACGACTCAATCTGGTCGCGCAGCGAACTGTTCATCAGGGATCGGCCACAGTGGGGGAATGAAGCAGGAAAGGTGACGCCCGCCATGATGAACAAGTACGCTGTGAGCTGCAACGCCAGTCGTGTAGCCGAAGTCGTGAGACTTCGGACGTCGGTTCCAGCAACCCCGAATTCGCACGAATTCGGCGACAGGGGAAAATCTTCTCCGCCGGCGCGACACAAGCTTCCGACGCTGGCAGCGTCGGCCACGAGCGCGTTACGGTTGCAGCCATTGTTTCAGAGTTGGTTCCATGGCCTCGGCCCAGATTTCGTAGCCTTTGGCTGTCGGGTGCAGGAAGTCTCCCATCAACTCGCGGGGCAATGAGCCGTCGGGCTGCAGGAATCTGGCGCCGGCATCCAGGAATGTGATGCCGTTCTGTCCGTCGAATTTCGCCAGCAACTGGTTCACGTCGTTCAGCTTGGTCCGCGTCGCATCCGGCTTGGCTCCACGCGGCAGGATTGCCATCAACAGGATCCGGGCTTGAGGCTGCTGATGATGAACTTCGTCGCAGATCGCGCGCACGCCAAGGGCGATTTCTTCAGGTGTGTTTTTGCCCAGATTGTTGGTGCCGATATGAATCACAATCGCCTTCGCTTTGGCACCCTTCAGTTCCCCATGCTGCAACCGCCACAGGGTGTTTTCGAGGTAGTCGTAGCCAAAACCGAGGTTCGCGGCGTTGCGATTCCCGTAGTACTTGTCCCAGACCTCCCGGCCTGGCTGGCCGCGATCATGGGGAACGCCACCGAACATTTGAGTGATGGAATCGCCGATGAATACCAGCGTCGACTGGTGTTCCTGGACGTGCGAGGAAACCGCGGCGTGGCGCTGGGCCCAATCGTAGATGGGCCAGTCGCGATCCTGGGTGCAGGTGACAAGCGTGGAAGGGAGGGGCTTTGAACCCGGCAAAGGATCAAACTTCACTTCGGCTGCAGCGCTGTGCTGCTTGCGATCCTCGGTAAACGTGCGGGCCTTGACGACTCCACCCTGGGGCAGGGCAATCGGTGCCAGGTACGGACCGGACCGCTGGACAGGATCGGATCCATCCAGGGAATACCGGACGACGGCCCCCTTGGCCGCGGCGGAGATTGTCACGGTCCCGTCGGCCTGTCGCTCGATCTTCGGAACGTCGAGCGATCCGTCCTGAGCCGAAACCATCACGGATGAAATCAGGATCCCGGACAGAGCCAGGGAAAATCGCGATCCAATTCGGGGCAGCGTCATCCGAAGGTTCCTCAAGCGAGCTGATTTACAGTCAAGAAAAGACGCGCAGGATCATCCCGCGCGTCGTCTGGTATCCCCGGCATTTCTCAATCCGGGTCTGGCAGTTCAAACTCGCCGTCAACTGATTTTTTTCAATTTCGAGACGCGGCCGGTGCCGACCCATTCAGCCACGAAAATGCTGCCGTCGTGTCCGAAGCAGGCATCGTGGGGATGCACAAACTTGCCATCCACCCACTTCGACTTGTCGCCTCGAATCGCTCCACCGTCTTTACCGGTGATGCGGGCGACGTCATCACCCAGGCGCGCGACCACTTCGTTCTTTTCGTTCAGCAGCGTGACGCGCGCGTGCAGTTCCGGAACGACCATCAGGTTCTTCCAGGTCTCCACATTCGCAGGGAGGCCGTAACCCTTCAGAGTCTCCTGGTATTTGCCGTCCATCGAGAAATACTGCAGGGTGTGATTGGCGCGATCGCAGACGACGATCGAGGGCTGGCGTCCCGCCCGGTTGTCGATCCAGACCCCGTGAGGCGTGTTGAATTTTCCTTCACCACCTCCGGCCCCACCGAAGTGAGACAGCCATTTGCCATCCTTGTCGAATCGATGTACGACGAACGCCCCGTAACCATCGACCAGCAGGAATCCGCCGTCGTCCAGGAAGGCAAAATTGGTTGGCATGAACCGATCGCGGCCCCACACCTTCAGCGGCTTCGTATCCTCTTCGGCGGCGTAGACACCCGACTGCATGGGTGCGTACTGCTGCCAGACCGTTTCGCCCTTCAAGGTCATTTTCGCGAACGACTTCACCTGCTGATACGCGCAGACATACAGGAATTCTTCGCTCCCTTCCTGGCGGATCTCAATCCCATGTCCGCCTCCCTGGAACTGCTGACCGAACGCCCGGATGAATTTTCCTTCGGAATCAAACACGAAGATCGACGGATGATCTTTCAGGTTCTCGCGTCCTTCGTGGATGACATACAGGTTCCCCGCCTTGTCGACGGCGACATTGTGCGTCGTCTGCCAGGTGTACTTGTCAGGCAATTGAGGCCACTCGTGAACGACCTCAAACGTGTGTTCTCCTTCGCCGACGATCAGTGGTTTGTCGGTCTTGGCGGCGGTGGCAATCATCGGTGCGCCGATGATCGCGGCTCCGGCAACCGCAGTGCCCAGAAACTGGCGGCGTGACACAGGACCCGGGGTGAAGTCCGACGGGGATTGGTTCGTCATGGAGGAATCTCACTGGTGAAAGGGATACAGACGCAGGGGAACTCGCCGATCCGTCACATGGTACAACCGAACCGCTCGACGGCAAACCATCTTCACAGCAAAGGTTCGTGAGCATCCAGCGTCCAGGCCGACGCATGCCGGGTGAATCCCAGTTTCGGGTGCCTTCCAGCCGGAAGCTTCAGGTGACAGCCAGCGCGTCGCTGAGGGCGTCGACAAAAAGATCCGACTCTGTCGTGGTCAGGCAGAGTGGTGGGCGAACCTTGAGGGTCTGGCCATAGCGGCCTGTGGCTCCGATCAGCACATGGCGGTCTCGCAGAGCATTGATCAACTCCGTGGCGAGGGCGGGGTTGGGACTGGAAGGATCATCAGGTTGGCAGAGATCGATGCCGAGGAAGAGGCCTGCGCCGCGGACCTCGGCAACGCGGGGATCGTCGGTCATGATCTTCCCAAGGCGAGCCAGCAGATGGGCGCCAACGCGGGTGGCATTCTGCTGCAACCCCTCACTTTCGATCACGTCCAGGACCGCCATGCCGGCGGCAGCGGCCAATGCGTTGCCCGCGAATGTGTTGAAATAGCCGACATCGCGGCAGAACATCGCGAGCAGTTCCGGGTGAGTGACCATGGCGGCCATGGGAAAGCCGTTGCCCATCGGTTTCCCCATCGTGACGATGTCGGGAATCACACCGTGTCGTTCGAACCCCCAGAAGGTGTCGCCGGTCCGAGCAAACCCAGGCTGGACCTCGTCGGCGATGTAAAGGCAACCGGAGTTTCGCGCGGCGACGACTGCCCGTGCCAGGAATCTCGCGGGATTGGTAAACACTCCGTCTGACGAGAAGACCGAATCGCAGATGAAGGCCGCGGGTGGATGCCCTCGCCGTTTCAATGTCTCTGCGGCGCGCTGCACGGCCTCGGCGAAGCCCGCCTCGATATCCTGACCATAGGCAACTCGGCTCGGTGCCGGGATGGTATGCACATATTCGGGCGGTTCGCCGTGTTTATAGGAGGCGGGCGAGATCTCCGTCACCGCAAGGGTATTGCCGTGATAAGCGGACTCAGTGACGATCACGCCCCTGCGACCCGTCGCCTTGATTGCAATGCGGAGTGCCAAATCGTTGGCTTCCGAGCCGGTGCAACACATGGCCACGTTGGACAATTCCGCGGGAAGCGTTGCCTTCAGACGCTCCAGGTAAGACTCGACACGTCGGTCAAGGTAGCGAGAGTTTGTGTTCAGTTCAGCCACCTGGGCGGAAATGGCTGAGACGACTCGAGGATGACAGTGTCCAACGGACGACACATTATTGTAGAAGTCGAGATATTGGCTGCCGTCCGCGGCTTCCATCCAGACACCTTTGGCGCGTACCATCTCGATCGGGCGGCGGTAGAATAGCACTGAGGCGGCGCCGCAATTCTTGAGTCGACGGTCGAGCAGCGGGTCGCCACCGCCGTCCGATTCGGCGTTGAAGGCATTCATTTCGAGGATTGGACGGGACTTCAATGCCATGTCGATGAGCCTTTGCCTGTCATCAAGTCGTACTCAAAAAACGATCCGCGAGCTCGATTGTTCCCTCGGTGTAGGGCACCCCCATCGCCTGGGCGGTCGGAGTTTCCGCATGGCTGGCGATCCATGCGGTCAGTTGTAAACGGCGGAGCATGACGAACACAGGGAGCATCGCAATATCGGCATCCGCGAATTCGGCGCAGCAACGGTAGCCTTCGACCCAGGCCGCTTGCAGATCGGATATCGAATCGTCGGTCTCGATGAAACTTACGGCCGCCGCGAAATCAAAGCCGAACCAGCCGAAGCCGCAATCGTCAAAATCGATCACCGCAATTTGCTGATCCTCGATCAGGAGATTGGCAAGGCGGAGATCGGCATGGATCAGGCCGAACCGTTCGGGACCGGTCCCCCAGATCTGGAGCTTGGTCTCGAGTGCATTGGCGGCGCGTTGAAGCACCTGTTTTCCTGCGATCGTCAGCCCCAAGCCGTCTCGCCAGTCGCCCCAGTAGGACGTGCGACCAATGGTTGTATCGAAGTTCCAAGTCTTGCGGCTAAAGCCCGCAGGGAATCTCCAACGCTTTGCATGATCGTGAAGCCGGGCGGTGATGGTGCCAAGCGTGCGAAAACTGTCGGACAGATCCTCCGTGGGTGAGGGCTCACGACCCGGCATGAACGCGAAACCAACCACCTGCCGAAACTCGCCGCAATTCTTGAATTCAGCGATATGGCCGCCGCTGCGTATCGGGTATGGGCGGGGTGCGTTGACGATGTCACAGTCGATCAAATCAGCAAGCCAGGCCAGTTCGGATTCGATCTCCTGGCGATCATGATAACCCGGACGGTGAACGCGCAGGACGACCGTCGCACCTGTCTCCGGGTCGTCGGCACGGAAGGTTGCGTTCTCGGAAAGATGAAGAAGACGAACCACGCTACGCGGCGACAACCCCCATTCGCCGACGAGGTCCTGAGTACCGGTGCGAAGTTCCTCCACAAACGCATCGTCATAAAGTCCCGTCATGGAACGACGCTCCCACGCTGAACCGACTCGTCAATCGAACGGTCGCTGGATATTTGGCTGCGGCATTCAACGCAAAGGTGCAAGGGCGCGAAGACGCAGGAGATCCCCGCCCCATCCTCTTTGCGCCCTTGCGTCTTGGCGTTGATTTCTTGTTCGACTGTCAACACCACGAAACTATAGCAGCCTGCTCCAGATTGGGTATGGGAAATGGACTTTGGATGAATCGACTGTGGGCGACGAAGCGTCGACCACAGCCACTCACCCGAGGCACCAGTGATCGCCACTCCGCAGAAGCGGCACTCTGTTTTCGCCCGTGAAACTTCCCTGGATTGGTCGGAGCGGGTTTCCTTCGTAACGGCCTGCTGCTACGATTCCCGTCAATCTTTGACAGGTCCGTTCGATTCATGGAAGGAGTCGCATTTGATGCCGATCCGGAGACCTTTCTTGCTTGTTGCGGCAATTCTCGCTGCCGCCTTCACTCACTCACCACTTCATGCTGCTGAAGCAACCAAACCCATGAGTATTACGACGATTGAAGGCATCAGCGAATACCGGTTGGAAAATGGCCTGAAGGTGCTGCTGTTCCCGGACCCCTCCAAGCCCACCGTGACGGTCAACATGACCGTCTTCGTCGGCTCACGGCACGAAGGGTATGGTGAAGCCGGGATGGCCCATCTGCTGGAACACATGCTGTTCAAGGGGACACCAGATCATCCCGCCGTTCCCAAGGCCCTGCAGATGCGCGGTGCCAAATTCAATGGAACGACCTGGCTGGACCGCACGAATTACTACGAAACCCTGCCCGCCAGCGATGAGAACCTGGAGTTCGCCATCCGCCTCGAGGCAGATCGGATGATCAACAGCTATGTCAAAGGTGAGGACCTGGCCTCGGAAATGACCGTGGTCCGGAACGAATTCGAGCGAGGCGAAAACCTGCCGCAGGTGATCCTGGGCCAGCGCATGACCAGCGCCGCGTTCAACTGGCACAACTATGGAAAATCCACAATTGGGAACCGCGCAGACATCGAACGCGTGCCCGTCGAAAAGCTGCGGGAGTTCTATGTGAAGTATTACCAGCCCGATAATGCGATTGTCATCGTGGCCGGGAAATTCGAAAAGGAGAAGGCCCTGGAATTCATCGGCAAGCACTTCGGCAGCATTCCCCGTCCGAAGCGCAAGCTGGAACAGACGTATACCGAGGAACCCGCCCAGGACGGCGAACGCCACGTGACGTTGCGGCGAGTTGGCGAAGTCGCCTTCGTCGGAACATTGTACCACATCCCTTCGGGGGGGCACCCGGACTTTGCCGCCGTGGATGTGCTGGAATCAATCCTGACGATGGCTCCGTCCGGACGGTTGTACAAGTCTCTGGTCGAAAAGAAGAAGGCCGCCAGTGTCTCGGGGGCCGCCTACGCGTTGCACGATCCCGGGATCCTGCGGTTCATGGCCGAAGTCGCCGCCGGAAACACTCCTGAATCCGTCCTCGACACGCTGCTGGACACCATCGAAGTCGTCGTCGACCAGGGCGTGAAGGACGAGGAACTGGAACGAGCCCGGCAGCGACTGCTGAAGGATCGCGAGCAGCAGGCGTCCAACAGTGCCGGGATCGCCATCCAACTGAGTGACTGGGCGGCCCAGGGTGACTGGCGTCTGTATTTCCTCTATCGAGATCGGCTGGAACAGGTGACCGTGAAGGATGTCAACCGTGTTGCCGCGGCGTACCTGCAGCCCAGCAATCGTACGATCGGAATCTATGTGCCGACCAAGGAAGCTCAGCGAACAACGATTCCGACCAAGCCCAACCTGGCGGAAATGATCGGTGAATATAAAGGCCGCGAAGAAACCAGCGTCGGCGAAGCGTTTGACGTGGCTCCGGACAAGATCGAGGCCCGCACGAATCGAATGAAAATCGAAGGCCTGGATGCCGCACTGCTGTCCAAGAAGAATCGCGGGAACACGGTCGTCCTGAAAATGACCCTGCGTTACGGCAGCGTCGAGACGCTGAAGGGCCTGGGCACGGTGGCGGATTTCCTCCCTTCGATGATGACCCGGGGCACGAAGCAATTAACCCGTCAGCAGATCCAGGATCAACTGGATCAGAACCAGGCATCGCTGGGAGCGAACGGATCGGCCGGTGACATCTCGTTCATGATTCAGACCAAGCGGGACAAGTTGACGGCCGTCCTGGATCTGTTGCGTCAGATCCTGAGGGAACCGGCATTCCCCGCGGCGGAACTCGACATCCTCAAGCAGGGACAACTGGCGGACCTGAAGCAATCGATGACCGACCCCACGCAACTGGCGGTCAAGACGATTCGCCGCGCTCTGAGCCCGTACGAATTCGGCGATGTCCGGTACAACCCGACGTTTGACGAAGAGATCAAACTCACAGAATCGCTCGGCGTCGCGGACATCAAGCAACTGTATACGAACTTCGTGGGCGCACAGGCGGGCCAGATCGTTGTCGTGGGCGATTTCGATGAAGGAGCCACCATCACGGCGCTCAAGGGGATCTTGAAGGGCTGGAAATCGACTCAGCCATATCAGCGGATTCCCCGCTCGGCCGATGTCGAGATCAAGGCAGACACCATCAAGATTGAAACACCCGACAAGGCGAACGCCTTTTACTTTGCGGGGGGCGTCATGCCCATGCGGGACGACGATCCGGACTATCCGGCGCTGATCATCGGCAATTACATCCTGGGTGCAGGGGCACTGTCATCGCGTCTGGGCGACCGCATTCGACAGAGGGAAGGCCTGTCGTACGGCGTCGGTTCTTCGGTGGTCGCCAGTTCACTGGACAGGCGGGCCACCATCACCATTTCCGCCATCTATAATCCCTCAAACCTGGACCGGTTGACGAAGGCAATTCATGAAGAGTTGGACACGCTGCTGATATCCGGCGTGTCGCAAAAGGAATTGGACGATGCCGTCAAAGGCTACCTGCAGCGTCAGGAAGTGGCCCGTACCGAGGATGTGAATCTGTCGCAGATGCTGGAATCGACGCTGCTGGCAGGACGGACGATGTCGTACTACACGCACCATGAGCAGGCGATTCAAAGCCTGACCCCGGAACAGGTCAACGACGCCCTGCGCAAGCATATTGATCCGGCCCACATTCTGACCGCCGTGGCCGGTGATTGGGCCGCGGCGGCCCGTAAGGATTCGACGGCGACCGAAAAGTAGTAGCACTGCGGCCGAATGCCTACGCAACGCGCAAGCCGACGTTTCCAAAAACGTCGGCTTGTTCTTTTCGCGGCGATTACAAAATGGCTTCGGCAAGCCACAACGACAGATGCAGCGACTTGAATTCGTCGCATTTCTCATTGCCTGCAAATGGTTTCTTCACGTTCGCCATCTACCGTGCGACATGCCCGGATTGTGAGAAACCGCAGGGATTAGATCAGTGTTTCCTGCTGAGAACAACGCCCCGTTTTGTCCGGCATGACATCTGCTTCAGGTCAATGACCATGTCGGACATCGCGTTTGTGAAAGGAGTCATGATGACAGCAAACTCGTGCTTTGCCCGCTGACACACCGCCGGAATCCCGCCTACTGTCCAACCCGAGTCGATTGCAGCGGCCCTCGACCAGTCGCCGTTGATCGTCGGTCACAGCGCCTTTAACCATCGTTCCACGATTGTGAGATCACACGTCCAATCGCTGCGCTGAAGGTCTGCGCACCGATTCAATGTGAAGGATATTTGAAATGACTTCCAGGTTTGAATTATTGCCGAGACGTCCCGGGCCGTATCGACGGCACGGCCTGATCGCCATCAGCGAATTACTGGTACTGATCTGCATTCTGGCCGGCCTGCTGTGGCTGGGCTCCCAGTTGATGGCAAGCACCGGTGAATCCCTCTCGGCGACGGCCGACACCAAGTCGAGCAGCGAGCGGTGCGTCTATCGAATTTCCCTGGATCAATCTGGTAAGCGGCTCTGGGTCTACAGGCCTCGAGAAGGCTTAAAACAGATTCAGCTGGCGACAAAGGAAGTGGAGCAATCGCTGCCGTTTTCCGCTGCGAATCAATTGGTGGTGTCCCATGATGCTGACGGATTGACGACTGTCATTTGTGACATGGAGGGGAATGTCACTCGGCATCGCGCCGGCGAGGAAACTCTGGTTGCTCAAATCAACTCCTTCAATGACATGCCGGTTGACGCCAGTGTCCACGGCAATGTCGCACTGTGCTTGAGCCAGTGCGGCAGGATCGTCGGCTGGAAACGCGATGATTCAGGCGTCCAGTCCGTTCAGTTCGCGCTGCCCGCCGGACCGCCTCTGCTGCGAATTCGCATCTTGAGCAGTGGCGACCGCGTGGCCGCGGCGCGGTCGAATGGAGTGGTCTCTTTTCACGATTCCGTAACAGGGGCAGTTGCGGGACCGGAATTGAATGTCGGCGCTGAATGCACCAGCTTTGCCTGGAGTGACGACGACCGTCTGCTGGCATTCACGACCGTGGATGGTCATCTGCGAGTGATGCGGTTGGCCGAGCAGAGTATCATCTGCGAAGCCAACGTTTGCTCCGTCGCATCTGCGCGTCCGACGTCGCTTGTCATCTCGCCGGATAGCAGACTGATCGCGGTTGCGATGAATGTTCGGAAGGATATTCAACTGCTGAACATGGAGTCCGGCGAAGTCGTCGGCAACCTGATCGGGCACGACGGAATTGTCCGGACAATGCAGTTCGGACCTGGTTCAGACTGCCTGTATTCCGGCAGCTACGACGGGACCGTCCGCGAATGGTCGGTCACCTCGAAGTTGATGATCGCAGTCTTGGACTGACGCCGTCGAATTGCCGCTGGCGGGTGTTCCAGGATGCAGACAGTTCGCAATTCTGGAATCAGATCTGGCTGAGTCGTCCCAGGCGCTGGCCATGGGATGCGATTAATTCGACGCTGCCGGCATCCGAGAGCCAATTCAATTCGCCAGGCCGGATGGCAGCCAGCGGATCATGCCATTCATCGGTTGCTGGACGAGCCTCGACATCCGCGCCGATGGCCGGATGCAGGCCAATCTCGGTGCAGCCGCAGGGGCTGGAGAACTGCAGGAACCGGTTCAGCGTATTACGATTCACCAGACCTGCGTGCGCAGTTCCAAAAAAACTGGTGGGGGCTTTCAATGGGCAGATTTCCGGCAGTCTGCGAAACCGCCCGGCATAGTATCGCTTGATCAAGGCCACGCCAAACGCCACCAATCGTCCTGATCGAAGAACGGTCCGCGTCAGGACAGGTTCACGGGCGACCCGGATGACGGGGATCGCATACTTACGGGTCAGCTCCGGAATCAATTCCGCCACGCCCGGCAGCAGTTCCAGGTATTGGTGCCCGTTCAGATGCGTCGGTTGAAGGTGATGGTCCAGCATCCGTTCGATCTGCAATTGCAGTTCCACCAGGACACCGGGACGAAAGCGAGATCCGGTGGTCCGCAGTCGACGGAAGACCGCGCCAATCCCGGGGAATTGACCGCGCTCGTTCAAAAGTTCGGCGGGATAGCTGTTGGAAAGCGGCCGACCCTGGGTCAGATTCAGGTGGATTCCCAGGTCAAACGGATCCAGTGCATCATTCAGTGCTCGACGGCGGTCCGCCGAGGCAATCGCGCCGGCGCGGACATCTTCGGCCAGTTGCGGCCATGCGGTACAGGCCGCCTCGGCGGCAGGTGCATTGGCCAGCAGCGATGTGCTGGTCAGCAGTCCGTCTCGAAACGCATGCAGGATCCCGGCATTGACGGCCCCGTTCATGCCATAATCATCGGCATGCAGCACCAGCCACCGATCCGTCGCCGTCATTATGCCGCCGCTCGCGTCGGAGTCTGGATTTGTTCGGACGGAATCAGAACGTCGTCCTGGAAGTTGTATTCGCCGCGCAGCGCCTGCCAGCGGACTCGCACCACGTCCAGCAGCATCGGAATCGCGTTTCGACTGAGCGAGATGGTCGTGGCATATTCGTTCACGAGAGTCACCGGAACCTTGTGAATTCGAAGTTTCAGGCAATGAGCCAGGAACACGGCTTCTGCATCAAACGCAAACCCGTTGATCGTGGATCGCGAGAATATCCCGTGGGCGGCCTGTCGACTGAAAATCTTCAGGCCGCACTGTGTATCGCGAATCTGACGCGACACCAGAAAAGTGACGATCCCGCGAAAGATGGCGCTCGCCACCGTCCGCCAGAACTTGCGTTCCACCAGGCTCGACGAATCGTTCATGTCCCGGCTGCCAAACACCGCATCAGCTTGTCCCGCCTGCACGATGTCATAGGCGTTCCGCAAGGCGATCAGGTCATATGGCAAGTCGGCATCGGTAAACGCCACGACGCGACCGGTCGCCGCCAGCAACCCCTTGCGAACGGCCGATCCCTTGCCACCATTGGGCTGCCGGATTGTGGAAAATCGGGGGCCATAGGCTGCGGCAAGTGTGGCAGTGTTGTCCTGGCTGCCGTCGTCAACCACGAGCACCCGGTAGTCGAGTCCCCATTGATTCAGGTAGGCCGCCGCGTCCGTGAGTGTTTTCGGCAGTCGAGATTCTTCGTTATAGGCCGGGATCACGAGTGTCAAATCGTGATCGGACGGCCGCACGAACGGAATGGAAGCCGTACTGACGTCCGTTGTTGTCGACGTCAGGGACACATTTTCATGGTCGTGTTGTTGGTCAGCTTCAGCCCGCACAGCGCACATTTTCCAATCCCCCCGGTTAGGTGGGGGGGACGGTAGTGGAATCCGCCAAACGCGGCAAGACCGTTTTTTGACGGAACACCTCGTAACCATGGGGAGTTTGGTCGAGACAACGCCATTGTTCGGCGCGGGTCTCCCGCCCCCTTTGTTCGGCGCGGGTTTCCCGACCCCGCCGAAACCGCCGACCGAAGGTCTCCTTTTCAAAAACCATCCCCGCAGCTATAGAGCAACGAACTTTCACAGTTCGGCGCGGGGGCATTGCCTAACACAAGGGGTCGGACCCCAGCGACAGGTATCCGATTTGAACAGAAACCACATTGGGGGGCGGAACTCCTGTTCCAAATCACCGCAGAGACAGATCACCCAGTTGCATATCGGGTTCGGGAGCCGGAACTTTAAGGATGAATCGTCATGGCTGAGGAAGCGCCACCGTCACCGCGAATTCGTCAACTGGCCTGGCTGGTCTGGATCGCTCTGGCGATTGCCATGAGTCTGGCGGTGCTGCCCAATCCCAGGAAGAATTCGGTCACCCCCGAGTATCGGAAGGCGGTCCATAATTGGATCGCGGGCGAACCGCTGTACAACATGGGCGGGTCCGGATTCATCTACATGCCTCAAGCGGCCCTGGTGTTTGCCCCGTGGGGACTGCTTCCCGAGCACCTGGGCGAAGTGCTCTGGCGGTGGACAATTCTAGGATTGCTCGCCGCGGGCGTGTTTCGATTGACGCGGCTGGCCAGCGGAGATGATCGCTGGTTCCTGATCAACTCGGTGGCCTCGGCCGCCATGGCGGCGGGTTGCGCGCGCAACGGGCAATCGACGTTGATCATTACCGGGCTGATGATTCTGGCCGCGGCCGATGTGGGTGAAGAGCACTGGTGGCGGGCTGCAATCCTGCTGGCCCTGGCGTTCGCCTTCAAACCCGTGGCCGTCGTGTTGCTGCTGCTGGTCGCCGCGATCCATCGACCGATGCTGTGGCGGTTGGCCATCTGCCTGAGCGTGGTGGCGGTGGCCCCGTATCTGACCCAGCGCCCGGACTACGTGACGGCGCAATTGACGGCCTGTTTCGAGAATTCGCGGATTGCCTTTTCCAAAGGGGAAACCGGATATTGGGCGCAATTGTTTGGAATGCTGAAGGTCTTTGGCCTGGATCTGCCGTCCCCGGTTCAGCAAGCGGGTCGAATGATCGCGGCCGTGGCCACGCTGGCGGCCTGTTGGTTTTCTGCCCGTCGACTGCCCGCCGCCCGTGACGCGTTCTATCTGTATTCGCTGGCCGCCTGTTACCTGATGCTGTTCAATTCCCGCACGGAAGGGAGCACGTATGCGATGGTCGGCCCGGTCTACGGCCTGCTGCTGGCCGAAGAATGGCTCGGTCGCCGGAGAACCTGGCCCACGATCGCCTACATCGTGGCGATTGTCACCACCGTCTTCAATTATGACCTGGCGTTGCTGGTCGTGAAAAAAGGCGAGGAAGTCTGGCTGAGTCCATTCCTGTGCGTGCTTGTGACAATCGACCTGGTCCGGAGATTGATTCGTGAATTGTCGACACTGAACTTCGAACCACCTGACCCCGAGACTGTGTACCGACGTCTGAAGTCTCACGAC
This sequence comes from Planctomycetota bacterium, assembly GCA_018242525.1. GTDB lineage: Bacteria > Planctomycetota > Planctomycetia > Planctomycetales > Planctomycetaceae > Schlesneria. The sequence goes on from JAFEBS010000045.1 coordinate 39,152, forward strand.
TTCGGCGACAGGGGGCCGTCTGGCACTTGACTCTGTAGAGATATAGAATGAATACAGGAGATCAAGCCCCATGAACGCCCCCCGTTTGAGATCACGACGCCAGATTCTGCAGTCCGCCGTGGCCGGATCCATGCTGTTGCCGGGGATCGTCCAGCAGTTGCTGGCGGACGACTCGGCCGCTCCCTCGGATCCGCTCGCCCCCCGCGAAAGTCATTTTCCGGCGAAGGCCCGGCATGTCATCTTTCTATTCATGACCGGCGGCGTCTCGCACGTCGATTCGTTCGATCACAAGCCGCGGCTGTACCAGGATGTCGGGAAGGAAGTCAAACTCGACCACCCCGAGATCAAGAACCGACCGGGTTATGAGCGGATCTTCCTGAAGCGGCCGCAGTGGGAGTTTTCCCGCCATGGAGACTGCGGGACTGAGGTCAGTACACTGTTTCCGCACGTGGCGGGCTGTGTCGATGATATTGCCCTGATCCGCTCGATGCACACCGATCACTCCAACCATTACAACGCGACGCTGGGCATGCACACCGGATCATTCGCCTTCGCCCGCCCCAGCATCGGCGCCTGGACCAGCTATGGACTGGGCACGGAAAACCGTAATCTGCCGTCGTTCGTCACGATCGCCCCCGCCCAGACCTATGCGGGGACCCAGGTCTACGCCAGCGATTTTCTTCCAGGTGCCCACCAGGGAACTCTGGTGGTGCCGGGTGCCGAGCCCATTGCCAATGTGGCTTCGCGAGTTGGCCGGTCGCAGCAGGAAAAGGAACTGGCCGCGCTGGCGCAGATGAACAGGAAGCATCTGGCCGAACGGGCCGGGGACCCGCAACTGGCTGCCCGCATCAAGTCGTTTGAAACGGCCTTCGGGATGCAGATGGCGGTTCCGGATGCCTTCGACCTGAAGTCCGAAACAGATGCGACACTGCAGTTGTACGGGCTGGAACGAGGAAATTCGGCCGGGTTTGGCTGGCAATGCCTGATGGCGCGGCGGCTGGTGGAACGGGGAGTCCGATTTGTCGAATTGATCGACACCGGCTCGTCGGGCAACTGGGATTCGCACGGCGACATGATGGATCACGCGCGCCTGGCGAAAAACGTCGACCAGCCGATCGCCGCCCTGTTAAAGGACCTGAAGTCGCGCGGCCTGTTCGACGAAACCCTGGTGGTCTGGACGACTGAGTTCGGTCGGACTCCGTTCAATAACACGGCCGACGCGAAGGGGCGTGAACACCACAACTGGGCGTTTTCGTCGTGGCTGGCCGGCGGCGGGGTGAAGCGGGGCATGGTGCATGGCGAAACCGATGAGTATGGCATTCGCGTTGCCAGAGACGGAGTTCACGTCCATGACTTCCACGCGACGATCCTGCACCTGATGGGCCTGGACCACACCCGCCTGACCTACCGTCACAGCGGCCGCGATTTCCGGCTGACCGATGTCCATGGCAACGTGATCAGGGAACTGATTGCCTGACCGTGCTGCAGATCGTGCTTATGAAGACGATCTTCCTTGGTTGGGATCTCGCTTGAACCAGGCATCAACACCCAACTTGGCATCGGCGTGTCCCGCTACAGGCTCGTGCCAGGTTGCGAGGGCGCGGCGATCACCAAGTGTCCCGCCCTCGGGTAAGCGGCTGGTTGCTTCGTGATGTGCAATCACCCACTTTGACGGACTCATCTCTTCGGAAAGCGACCCCTTCCGCCACTGTCGTGCCTACCGTTGCTCCGGTCGTCGAATCAACCGATCGTACAGGAATCGAGCGAAATCCAATCGTTGGAAAAGTCGTCGGACGATGATGCTGTACCAATTCACCGGGTGCACTGGAAAGTTCGGTGTAAGTCGGACTTGTCGGGGTTGACTCAAGCGGATGCTGTGCAGATTTCGGTGAGTTTTCCGTGTTGTGGGCGCGTGTCGGGCCGTGTGATTGTGCGACGCCGTGGTGGCGAGCAGTCGGCAGGATCAGTTGTCATTCCTGCGACATTGGATTTTGGAAGAGTGTATTCTGATTGCCCCGTTATTGTGCGACGCGTGATCTTGCAGCTTGGCCACGACTTGCAAGAAGTCGACCGTGTTTCTTGCGATCGGACTGCGAAGCACTCTCAACACGTTCTGCTGAGAACAAAGGTCATTGCATTGGCCTTAACATTGCAGGATCTGGTCTGACAGCAATCAGCTTTGTCACTTCTGGCGGACAATTGTACCGAAGCGGCTCTTTGCCGCTGATGCCGCGTGAGACATACATCAGCGTTGGCTCGCGCCAGAAGACTCCGGCAGAATACTGGCATCCATATCGACTGGGGGAATAGATCGGGCCGAGAATCGGCAGTCGAATCTGGCCGCCGTGGGTGTGTCCCGCGAGCATCAGGTGGATGCCATGACTGCGAGCCCAGTCAATGTTGTCGGGGGTGTGGCTGATCAGGATCCGCAAGGCGTCGGGAGGGAACTGCGAGATGTCTGCGTGAGATCCCATCCACGGGGTTTCGTCGCCGCACAGGATCAGCGGCGGTGCGGTGGGTTGATCCGGTCGGGTCAGTGTCACCGGTTGCGATGCTACATCGGTCCAACCGAGACGGATAAACTCGCGCCGCGTCTGCTCCGGATCCAGATACCAGTCGTGATTGCCCAGGACGAAGAACTGGCCGAGCGGGGCTTTTAATCGGCCCAGTGTTTCCGGAAGCCAGGTCAGCAGGTCTTGATCGTCGAGCAGATCTCCGCTGAAGACAAACAAGTCCGGTTGCAGGGCGGCGGCCTGATCGCAGACCGCCTCGAAGTAAGCACGATTGATCCGGCCGCAGAAATGAAAATCGCTGAGGTGAACGATCGACAGTCCCTCCCAGCACGCGGGCAGACAGGGCAGGTGATACGTCCTGGTGCTGACCTCGATCGTGAACTGTTCGTTACCGGGGAGCGCCGCCAGGCGACCCCAGCGTCGTCGGGTTCCAATCAATCGCAACTGCCAGTCGGGCGATGTGCGCAGGTCCACCAGTTGGCTGCTGACGGACAGTTCGCAGGCGGGGCGATACCGCCAGTAACGAACCGTGGAAGATATCAGCAGGCACGCCCCGACGATTCCCAGAGCGATCGGTGGCCACCAGGCGGGATGGATGTCTGACCAGGAATGCTCCTGGCAGATTTGAGGCCCTAATCCGTAGAGCAGTACGAGTGGATAGATGGTAATCAGGACCAGGTTCAAGGTCTTGTCGGCAAAAACGAATTCCCTGGGGAGTCGCAGCGCGCACATCCAGTTAACGCAGATCGCCATGATCTTGGCAAAGCCAACCGACAGTATGAACAGTGCGACGAGGGAAACGATGGCCACGAGTCCTTTCTGCACTCAACAGAAATGAAGCCCGGCCTTCGAGAAAGCCGGGCTTCCACAATTCGATCCGTCGTACATGACTGGATTTGCAAACAATCAGGCACAAGACACTACTTGGCAGACTTCGCCAGTTCGGCTTCGATCGCCTTGACGACATCGGGTGCGTCCGGCTTCACACCGGTCCCGAAGCGGGCAACGATCGAGCCATCGCGACCGATCAGGAATTTCTCGAAGTTCCACTTGATGTCGCCAGCAAACTTGGGATCCGTTTCCTTCTGTGTCAGCGTCTTGTAGACGGGCGAGGCATCGGCGCCGTTGACATCAATCTTGGCGAACATGTCAAACGAAACGTTGTACTTCGACTGGCAGAACTTGACGATATCTTCCTCGGTGCCCGGTTCCTGGGAACCGAACTGGTTGCAGGGGAATCCGAGGACGGCCAGTCCCTTGTCTTTATACTTCGCGTTCAGGGATTCGAGTTGTTCATACTGCGGAGTCGCCCCGCAGCGGCTGGCGACGTTCACAACCAGCAGGACTTTGCCCTGGTACTTGGACAGGTCGACTTCTTCACCTTTGATCGACTTCACTTTGTGGTTGAGCACCGGGGACACCTTTTCAGCGGCGGGGATGGAACCGGCGGTCATGGTGATCGCGACTCCAGCGAACAGGCAGGCGGCAAACATTCTCATCGGCAGAGACTCCTGGCGGGAACCGGCAACCGCGCAAAGGATTCGCCCGCCCTGGGCGATTCACGCGGAACGCTGGTAGTGTAACCATCTGCTGCAGATTGGCCAACAACCACCCGGAACAGAAGGTTATGAAGTCCACGACATGGCCGTGCCGATGGAGCCCTCGCACGAGATGGCCCCGTCGAACAAATCCTGTGTTGCTACACGTCGTTCCGAAAAATCTGTTCCATGACGGTGTAACCCGCATCACGAAAACCGAAGTGGCGGTAGGCTGACTGAGCCCGCTGGTTGTGGGTCTCGACGTACAATCGCAGTCCAATGACTTCGGGGGAGTTCCGGGCCAGTTGCTCCAGGTGCTGGTAGAGCGAGCGGAAGGCACCGCGGTGGCGGAATTCAGGTAACACGTAGACACTTTGCAGCCACCAGATTTCGCCGTTTCGCCAGTCGCTCCATTCGCGAGTGTGCATGATCTGACCGATGACAGTTCCATTCTCCGTGGCGACGAAATAGCGACCGTGCTTTGGATCTGCCAGCAGAGCACGCGCTCCCGCGTTGATTGTTTCGGGGTTCAGTGATTTGCCTTCGGTTTCCGCCGCCAGGCGGCTGTTGAATTCGGCGATCACTTCCCAGTCTTCGACTCGAGCGGTGCGGATTTCGAACTCGCTATTTGGCATCGACGATTCCTCCAACAACCGTAATTCCCATCGCAAGCCGTTACGGCGTGACCGCGACGATCAGACAATTTCACAAACACAAACATGATGACGCCAGCGACATTGTCAGGACTTGGCCAAGGGGCCATTTTCTGGCATGCGGCTGCATCGGAGTCTTTGCATCCCATCCAGTCGTTACGCACAGCGCGGTTGGCCCCTGACAGTTTGACGAATCCGCAGAAGCGACGCCAATCGGCAAAACTTGCCGGGTCAAAATGGCGATATTGAAACGCGTGGGGAACTTTTGACGGCCACCAGCGCAACGGTCAACTTTGCTCCCCTCAGGCTAAGCATCGAAATCAGAAACCACAACCGCCATTGATGAATGGGGTTGCAACCGATGCCCAGGATGCAGAACCGGTCCAGGACGACCCGCGTTATCACAAATTCCTTTTCGCGGATCGGAAGGAGCAATCGTGTACACATCAGAAGGTGCAAAAATGCGATCGATCGAGAACCAGTTGGCAGATCAACAAAAACAGTCATGGCTCATGTTGGTGGGTGGCATTACCCTGGGCTTCGTCGGCTTCCATTTCATGATGGCCCGGCCGATGGCGCGTGAGATGGAAAAGGTCCAGCGGGACCTGGCCCAAGTTGAACAGCGGATGCAGGATCTCGTCGGTGCCAAGGACGAAGTTTGGGAAGCCAACAGCCTGCTTTCCAGTTTGAAGGCCCAACAGGGCCAGATCGCCGAAGCTCGGACCGCTCTGCAGAGCATTCGGGAATTGCGCGGCGATCTGATTGAAGAGTCCGCTCGTAACGATGAAGCCACGAAATCGTTGGATCTGGTCGCCGGACTGCAGGCACGGATTATTGATCAGCAACCGGCCGCAGAAGTGGCGGGGGCTTCATTTGAGCAGATGAAATCGCTGCAAGACACACTGACAGAACAGGTTGAGGCGAACAAGGCGGCGTCCGTGACCCTCACGGAAATCATCGCCTTGAACGCGGAACTGCGACAGCAGGCCAAGGACCTGGAACTGTCCAAGGCCGCCTTGGGCGAGTTAATTCAGGTGGCTCAACAGTTGCGTGAGCAGAATCCCGGATTGGAACAGGCGAAGAATGGACTGGCCGGTTTGTCGAACCTCAAGTCAGGCCTGACGAAGGCAGCCGAGAATATCGACATGGCCCAGACGGTTTCCGATCAGCTGGTTTCGCTGGAAAATCGGCTGGTTGATGGTGGCAAGTCGGTCGAAGCGGCGTCGGAACGCGCCGATCAACTGATCGCGTTGAACCAGAAACTGGAAAGCCAGGAACTGAATGTTGCCGTCTCGCAGCAGAATCTGACCGGCCTGTTGCGAATCCAGAATGAGCTGGTTGGCGAAACGAAATCGGTGGCGGACGCGGTTCAGACGCTGGAAGTTTTGACCGGTTTTCGCGAAGAGTTCATTTCGCAGATCCAGGTCCTGGGCGAGATGCACCGAAGCCTCCTGGAAATCAGCATGATGGAAAACACCATGGTGAAGGTTTCCCGAATGATGAAGCCGCTGGTTGAGCTTGGCAACCTGCGACGCCTGAGCGACGATGAACTGCGTCAGGCCGCCCGATTTGTTCTCGACGGACGCACTGCAACTCGGATTTCGCGGAATTCCCTGGAATCTCGATCGGGGCCGGTTTCTGCCGAAGCCGTTGAAAACACGAGCGTCGTTCCGACCCCTGACGATCTGGAATAGTTGAATTAGCGAAGCTGGATCAAGTTCGCAGCCGATTCTCGACTGGGTGACGGAACTTCTGTCACTCAGTCGAGTTATTTCATTTGTAGAGCCATCAAACGGAGGTGCTGGAGGTCGGCTGGTGGTGAGAAGGCAGGTTGGGAAGTTGGCGCCGCTCACGTCAGTGTCAATAAGTTGTGTTGATGCGTGAGTGCCACAACGCATCAAAACACTCGGATTCACACCCGGGTTCTCAGTTGTAGGGGCATTGGCGGCCTAATAGAATGTCGCGATTCGCCGTTTCCCGATCTTGATCGTTTGTTGGCACAATTGGATTACCCGGATGCGATTTTTGTTGATTGATCGGATTACGGAACTTGTGCCGCACAAATCGATCTCAGCGGTCAAGAATTTGTCGCTTGCCGAAGAGTATCTGGCAGATCACTTTCCGGGTTTTCCCGTGATGCCCGGAGTATTGATGCTGGAAGCGCTCGTCCAGGCGGGGGGATGGTTGATACGAGGTTCTGAAGACTTTGCGCATAGTGCGATCCTGCTGAAAGAGGTTCGCGCGATTCGATACAACAATTTTGTTTCTCCGGGAAACACGTTGAAGGTGGACTTGACCGTTCGCAAGCAGGCCGGACAGTTGTGGGAGTTCAACGGGAACGGGACTGTGAACGGCAATTCGGCAGTTTCCGCCCGGCTGACATTGGAAGCCCTGAATTTGTCGGATCGGAATCCCGAACTGGCCACATCGGATGCTGTCCGCCGTGAGACCTACCGGAACATCTACCGGCAAATTTGGACCCCAGCCTGACGGTGGTTTAGATAGAGTTTTTCAGAGTGTTGGTCAACGGGCGAAGATGAACGACCGGGCAGCCGCAAAAGGAATTTGAATTTGATGAATGTTTCTGGACGTATCGCACTGGTGACGGGTGGCAGCCGCGGGATCGGTCGGGCGATCGTATGCAGTCTGGCTGCTGCCGGGGCCAAGGTGGCCTTCGTCTATCAATCGAATCGCGAGGCCGCGGAACAACTGGCTGCGGAACAGAATGCCCTGGGGCATGAAGTCTGGGCGATCCAGGCGGACGTCAGCCAGCGTGCCGAAGTCGATTCCGTGGTGGAACAGGTGCTGGCAAAGTGGAACAAGATCGACATCCTGGTGAATAATGCGGGGATCATTCGCGACAGTCTGCTGCTGGCGATGTCGCCGGAGGACTGGCAGAAGGTGATCGACACCAACCTGACCAGCGTCTTCAGTTTTTGTCAGGCGGTCCTGCGTCCGATGATGTCGGCGCGGTATGGCCGGATTGTCAACATGTCCAGTGTGTCAGCAGACTTCTCGAATCCCGGGCAGGCCAACTACGCGGCCAGCAAGGCGGGGATCGAAGGGTTTTCGCGGTGCATGGCGACCGAATACGCGAAGCGCGGGATCACGGTGAACTGCGTGGCCCCGGGATTCATCGAAACCGACATGACAACGGCCGTGGTGAATGCGGCCGGGGACAAGATCAAGAGCAAGATTCCGGTGAAGCGGTTGGGGCAGCCGAGTGACATCGCAAACGCGGTGCTGTTCCTGGCCTCCGAAGAATCCGGCTATATCACCGGTCAGGTATTGAAGGTTGATGGCGGTCTGACGCTGGGTGGAACGGGTTGAGCTTCGATGGCGTTGACCGCAATTTGAGAATACGTGGGTTTGATTGACCGGTGCGTTGCCCCGACGGTCGGTCATCAGTTTTGGGGCTGTTTCGCGAAACGAATCCGGGACACCGACCCGGACGTTCGCAGGAGAATGTTGGATGCCTTCACGCGACGAAATCTTCGAGAAAGTCAAAGAAACACTGGTCGATGCCCTGGGTCTGGACGACGATGAAGTCACCGCGACTTCCCGTTTGAAAGCCGATCTGGGTGCCGAGTCGATCGACTTCCTGGACATTGTGTTCCGCCTGGAACGGAATTTCGGCATCAGGATTCCCCGGAACGAGCTGTTCCCGGAAAGCCTGTTCACCGCCGATTCTGGTTTTGCCGAGAACGGTCGCGTGACGGAAAAGGGGCTGGCCGAACTGCGGCTTCGCCTGCCGCACGCCGATCCCGCCACGATCGATGCGCTCGCCAGCGATCCAAAGGTGGAAAACGTCGAGGATCTGTTCACCGTGAACATGGTCGTGAATTTCCTGGCGTCCAAGCTGTCCTGATCCCAATCTGATGGAGCGCCATCGGGAATCTGGTGGTATCCGAAGGACATCGAATGCGCTGGTTCTGGATCGATCGTTTTACGGAATTCAAGAGTGGCTCGCATGCCAGGGCGATTAAGAACGTCACGCTGGCCGAGGAGCACCTGCACGATCACCTGCCGGAGTTTCCGGTCATGCCGGCATCGCTGATGCTGGAGGGGATGGCGCAAACCGGCGGCATCCTGCTGGGCGAGCGGAACCAGTTTGCCCACGTCGTGATCCTGGCCAAGGTTCCACGGATGACGTTTCACAGTTGGGCGGTGCCGGGTGACACCCTGGTCTATTCGGCCAAACTGATTGAGGCCCGTGACGAGGGCGGGATGGTCGAGGTTCAGGCCCATGTGGGGGAGCGACTGGTCGCCGATGGCGAGATCGTGTTCGCCCACGTGGATGAAGCGTTGGGGGGCGGCGCAAAAATCGACCAGAAGAACTTCGTGTTCTCCATCCTGCGGAGCGTCATGGAAATTGGCAAGGCGGGCGACGGGGCCGCGGGATCTCCGCCCGCCTGACTGTACCCGGCTGCCCGAACGAATATGATGGAAGCGCGGCCGTGATCCGGATGAGGGTCGCGTGACCTGATCCCGCTGCTGAGAGGAATTCGCCATGAGACGACGAGTCGTAGTCACCGGAATGGGAGCCGTCACACCGATCGGCCAGACGGTAGAAGACATGTGGAAGTCTTTGCAGGAGGGGAAGAGCGGGATTGGCCTGATCACACACTTCGATGCTTCGCACTTTCCGACCAAGTTCGCCGCCGAAGTCAAGAACTTTGACCTGGGCAAGTACGTGGATGACCCCCAGCGGTTTGAGTTTTCCGGCCGGAATATCCGGTTTGCCGTCGGTGCGGCCAAGCAGGCCATGGACGATTCCGGACTGCTGAGTGCAGGAATGGATCCCGCTCGGCTGGGAATCTACCTGGGTGCCGGCGAAGGACAGCAGGACTTCAACCTCGTGATGGGGCTGATCGCCGAATCGCAGCGGGATGGCCAGGTCGATCTGGAAGCGTTCACACGCTATGGGCTGCAGCGCCTGCACGCGCAAACAGAACTGGAACAGGAACCGAACATGCCCGCCGGACATCTGGCCGGCCTGTTCGACGCCCAGGGACCCAACCTGAACTGCCTGACCGCCTGTGCCGCCTCCAGCCAGGCGATTGGCGAGGCGACGGAAATCATCCGCCGCGGAGATGCGGACGCGATGTTGTCGGGCGGAGCCCACAGCATGATTCACCCGTTCGGAGTGACGGGATTCAATCTGCTGACGGCGCTTTCGACTCACAACGAGGACCCCCAGGGGGCTTCACGCCCGTTCGATCGCAATCGCGATGGATTTGTACTGGGTGAAGGGGCCGGCATGGTCGTGCTCGAAGAACTGGAACATGCCCGAAAGCGGGGAGCGCGAATCTATGGCGAAGTTGTCGGCTATGGTTCGACGGCCGATGCCTACCGAATCACGGACATTCATCCCGAAGGTCGCGGAGCCGTGGCCTGCATTCGGATGGCGATGCGGGATGCCAGCGTGAATCCCGAGGACATCCAGTACATCAATGCCCACGGAACCAGTACCGAAGTGAATGACAAGGTGGAAACCGCCGCGATCCGCCAGACGTTTGGAGACGCCGCCTACAAGACGCCCGTTTCCTCCATCAAGAGCATGATGGGTCACCTGATTGCCGCGGCGGGAAGTGTCGAAGCCATCACCTGCCTGCTGAGTATTCGCGATGGCGTGGTCCCACCCACCATCAACTATGAAACCCCCGATCCCGAATGTGACCTGGACTACATCCCCAACGTGGCGCGTGATCTGCCAGTGAAACGGGCCTTGTCCAACAGTTTTGGCTTCGGCGGACAGAATGTGTCTTTGATTTTTTCAGAATACGTTGCTTGAGTAATCAGATCGCTGCCTGTGAAATTGTGCAGCCGACGGGCACACACTGTGTGCCCAGTTCCATCACAGCGTCGTGGTGGAAGCGATGACCCTCCGGGAGACTTGACGTGACGTGGCTGCTTGTGACGCTCGTCGTGCTGATAGCCATCGAGCTTGCCGTGCGAGTGTACTACGTCCGCATCGTATTGCGGGTCTTCGAAACGAAGCCCCCGTTCGGTGTGCCGCTGTTTCAACCCGATCCCAATGCCGAATCGATTGAATTCACCACCAGCGATGGATTGACGCTGCGTGGCAGCCTGCATCATCGCCCCGAACGAACCGCCAAGGGATTGATCCTGTTCTGCCCGGAAACAGACGGCAGTCACTGGTCCGCGATCTCCTATTGCCATGCCTTGATCGAAGACGGGTTTGATGTCCTGTCGTTCGATTTCCGCGGCCAGGGGGAAAGCGATCCGCTGCCGGGATATGTTCCCAACCACTGGCCGACGATGTACGAAGTCGAGGATGTTCGCTCGGCGATCGATTACATCGCACGCCGGGAAGATCTGCAGGATCTGCCCCTGGGACTGATGGGGGTCAGCCGCGGTTCGACCATGGCTCTGATCGCGGCCGCGGAAAGCCCCAGCGTGCGGGCGGTCTGCTGCGAAGGAGCGTACTCCACCGACCTGCTGATGCTGTACTTTATCCTGCACTGGTCCCGGATTTACGTCCCCGCCTGGCTGCGTGTCCTGATTCCCATGTGGCACTACCGGCTGACGATGGTCATTGTCCGCTGGACCAGCCGGTTCCTGAGCCAGCGGCCCTACGTGGTCCTGGAACGCTGGCTGCCCCGGCTGAAAAACCGGCCGGTGCTGCTGGTGACCGGCGAACGTGACAATTACGTTCACCCTGATGTGGCGCGCGAACTGGTGAAGAACATGCACTCGCCCGTCGCCCAGGTCTGGACGGTCCCCCGCGCCAAGCACAATAAAGCCCGCACCGTGGCGGGTGCCGAATATGATCGCCGGCTGACGGCCTTCTTTTCGCAGTTGGACGCCCCCGTCGCGGCGAGCTGATGCTCCTCGTGCTGATCTGCCCCGCGAACAGTTCCGACGGGGCAGGATTTCGTCAGATCAGGTATGCACTGAATGACTGGGACACACCAGGACGGTTGGCTCACCTTCCGGCAGAATCGTTCCAAACCAATCCTTGACATGGCGGGGATTTGAGTGGTAGCCTGACTTGGCATTTCCCATGTTCAGACTGTAGAAATCTCGTCGATGGATGGGAGCTCGATTCAATTCTTCGGCCACGATCCTTTCCCTTGTCCATCCTTCATTCGTGCCGTATTCTTCCCATCTCTTCGTTTTAATCGCTTCGTTCGTCAGGATCGCCAAACTCATTCAGGATCAATAGTCCGAACGTGCGGGCAGCCGTGGGACGGGCGTGACAGAAGCGGAGCGAATCGGTGTTGACTGGTGGCAAAACATTTTTTTCGCAGGTAGTCTGTCTGCAGAGAACTCGACGCACTGAAGAATAAGCCCGCTGAATCACTGCAAGACGGTTTCGTGATAACTAAGGGATGGCCCCGTGCGAGACTTGAATGTGACCTCGTTGACCGTCCACCTGCGGAATGCCGCTCCGTCGCGCCCGACATGTGTCCTGATTGCGTTCTTTGCCCTGGCAGTGACCCTGGACAATCTGGCTGATGCCCAGGTGCATAGCCAGGCCCCGCCCGGCGGGCCGCCGGGAGCGCGACCGGGAATGATGCCGCCAGGAATGATGCCGGGCGGACGCCAGCCGACAGGGGCGCCAATCCCTGGATCGGCGACGGGTGGTCGCGGACCGGCTCCCGAGTTCAAATTCGACCCGGACAAACTGCCGGATAATTACGTCCCGCCAGCGGTCAAAGACCCGGTGATGGAGATCGATAATCCGCTGACCGACGACTTGGACAAGTTGAAAAAGGATCTGGCCAAGTATGGGACATCGATGCGGACGGCCCGGTCAACCGACGCAGATAAGGTTCTGATTCGCAATGGGTTGCGTTACCGCCTGGCGCTGATGACATTGAAAGACAATCGAGTCTCCCTGAGCAAGCTGCACGACGATTTGCTCCGGGATTTGAACTCGGCCGCCCTCGCGCCGGATGTCGCCAAAGCATCCAACGTTCGAGATTTCCGCCAGCTTGTACTGCGCGAGTTGCTCAGCCAGGTCACTCCCTTGCTGACCAGCGATCCCGACCTGAAAACGACGCAGAATTTCTACGTCCGCATGCATCTGGTGATTCTGCTGGGCGAGCTGAATATCACCGAGGAAAACACCAAGCTGGCGCTGACCCAGGAGGCCTATGCCCCTGTTTGCGAACCACTGTTGAACGTCGTGACGGACCCCAGGCAACCGGAAGCGATCAAGATCGTCGCCGTCAATGGCTTGGTTCGGGTTCTGCGACTGGGGAACGTGACGACGCAGGTCCGCTCCAAGATTGCCGAAGGCCTGGTTGCCGAATTGAAGAACAAGAAGGCGTACTCGTGGTACCAGATGCGCCTGGCGGGCGCGTTGGCGTTTGTCGATGTGGATTTGGATCAGTCGCGTGCCCCTTCCGTTGCCATTCTGCGGGCGATCCTGGCCGATGACGAGCGGACTTGGGCCGTGCGTGCCGAAGCCGCCAAATCGCTGGGGCGGGTTCACCTTCCAACCACTGTCAATCCCCCGGTCGTAACACAGGATATTGCCGCATTCGCCTTGAAGCTGGCCAAGGCCGCTCAGCAGGCGCCTCCGCAAAACGCCCGTGACCCGAAATGGCGGTCTGAGTTCTTCAAGGTTTATCTGGCCTTCCAACCACTCGATGCGACCGATCTGATGGCGGATAAGAAGGGCAAGGCGGGGCTGTTGAACAATCCCGCCGCCAACGCCAAACCAGCGTACAACCTGATCGTTCCCCTGGTTGCGGGCATCCTGCATGGGCAGCGGTTAACCGTTCAGGCCGTGCAGACTCTGGAAGCTTATGTGACGCCGGCCCCCGCGCAGACCGAAATCAAGCCTCCGTCTCCCATGGAAGTCGGGAAGCAGTAACCCGACCGCCCAGCCTGCATCCGCCGACTCAGTTCGTTTTGAGCTGGGTACCTCCACGGCAGTCTCCTGAGTCGGCCGTATCCATCGGGCCGGATGGTCACCTTTCGATTCACTCGTCGGTGCTCTTCGGGACTGCCTGCATCCGTACGCCAAACCTCAATTCCCATCGTAAATTGCATTGATGGGGGACGTTTTGTACGATTTCCTCACCATTGTCTGCCGGGATGGTCAAATCGTGCAACTGGTCTTATGGCCGCTGTGCGACAATCACCGTGATGCCTCGGCACCAATCGGTCCATGAATCCGATCGTCAGGTTCATGGCCTCGTGGACTCGACAAACAAAGGATGGAGTGAGCATGCGCCGAATGTTTTGCAGCCTGATCGCCGCATCGATGATGATGGCTGTCGGATATCCGACGGTCTTTGCGCAGGATGCCGAAAAGAAAGAAGAAAAGCCTGCGGAAAAGAAGGACGAAAAGCCCGCTGACAAGCCGGCCGACAAACCCGCTGACAAACCCGCTGACAAACCGGCGGACAAGCCTGCTGGCCCCGAGTTCAAAGAAGCTGTCATTCATCTCGACAACCCATCGGGTGTGTGCGTCCATCCGGGAACTGGCCATGTGTTCATTACATCGCGCCAGGGGGTGTTCCGCCTGGTCCCCGGCAAGCCCGGTAAGATCTACCTGGAAGTGGAAGGCTTTCCCACGGACGTCTACGGCAAGGGCCCGAAGTACAACATCGGCCCCCTCGGTTGCACCCTGTGGGGAACTGATCGCCTGGTCGTACCCGATGGCAGCCGTCCCGACGGCGAAGAACTGGTCCGGATCTACAAGATCGAAGACGCTCTGCCCGCCAAGCCTCGCAAGGAAACGGAAGCAGAATTCACACTCGGCCCGATCAAGGGAACTGGTGAAGGAGCCAAGGGGGAAGGAAACTTCTACCAGGCGGTCGTCTGGAACGACGCCATCTACGTCACCTCGAATGGCGACGACACCAAGGGCTGGATCGTGGTTTCCAAGATTGCCGACGGCAAGCCTGGCGAACTGACGCCGACGATCGCCACCAAGGAAGCGACTCAAGTCGATGCTCCCGTGGCCATCGCCGTTTCCCCGGACAAGTCACAATTGGTTGTGGGTCAAATGGGAGAAGTCAACGTTCCCGGCGACGCACTGTTGACCATGTACGACAAAGACGGAAAGCTGGTCAAGAGCTACAAGACCGGATTGCATGACATCACGGGCCTGGCCTACAGCCCCAGTGGCAAGTTGTATGCAACTGACTTTGCCTGGGCGGACGCAAGCCAGGGGGGACTGTTTGAGCTGGTGATCGAAGGTGAAGAAGTGAAGCCCAGGAAGATCATCGGTCTGGATCGGCCGACAGCACTCGCCTTCGACAAGGGCGGGGCTTTGTACATCAGCGTGTTCGGGACCGGCAAGAATACCGGCGACAAGCCCGCCGGCGGCCTGATCCGCCTGGAGCCCGGTCTGTAATCTACGGACAAAGACTGAAGACTTCGAACAAAGCCCCGACTTTCAGCCGGGGCTTTGTTGTTTGGATGGCCCATACAAAGGTAGTCCTGTCGCTCCGAGACAGGAAACGAGATCGCAGACAGACCCTTCAAACCAGTTCCCGCTGATTCGCACTCATTGCGTTTCTGCCAATCGCGCCACCTGTCTCGGAGCAACAGGGCTACCTTCCATCTGCGAAAGTTGCTACGCCCGACGGATGGGCGCTGGCTTGGCACGGTGAGTTCGGATCTCCGTCAATGCCCGCTGGAAATCGTCGGGCAACGGGGCCTCAAATTCGAGCCGCTCGCCGGTCACCGGATGGTTAAAACAGAGTCGCAGTGCGTGCAGTGCCTGCCGCTGAATCAGGATTTCATCCTGGTCTGCAGGCAGGTTCTCAATCAGATCCGACATCCGCAGCGCGGCCCGGCCTTCGTAAAGGCGATCCGCCACGACGGAATGACCCAGGTGGTGCATATGGACTCGCAACTGATGAGTCCGCCCCGTTTGCGGACAGAGCCGCATGAACGAGAAACCGCGGTGACGCTCCAGAACTTCGTAGAACGTGGCCGCAAACCTTGAGTTTCCTCCTTCCGGGCAAACCATCATCCGTTCCCGGTTTCGCTGGCTGACGCGGACATGTGTTTCGATGTAGTCGCGATCAAACGCAACCTCTCCCCACACGATGGCTCGATATTCCTTCTCGACGGTCCGCTCTTCAAACTGGCTGCTCAGGCTCGAGTGAACGGTGTTGTCCTTGGCGACGACCAGGACCCCGCTGGTGTCGCGATCGAGCCGGTGCACGATCCCGGCCCGGTGCTTTCCGGCGACATCGCTCAGTTTGTCAAAATGGAACTGCAAGGCTCCCGCCAGCGTTCCCATGTAGTTACCGCGACCGGGATGCACAATCATGTTCGCGGGCTTGTTGATCACGATCAGCGAATCGTCGTCGTACAGGACATCCAGCGGAATGTCCTCGGGTGGCAATGTCAGATCGGGAATTTCCGGCAGCCGGAATTCCACGACATCGTTCACGCGCAGGCGTCGCGCGATCTTGACGGGCAACCCGTTGACCAGCACCCCGCGATCATCAATCACCCGCTGAAATGCACCACGGCTGAAGTTGGGGTGCAGGCGGGTCAGGTAGTGGTCAATCCGCCAGCCGTGGGCACGCGCCTCGACAACCACCTTGATCGGCCCGGTGACCTCGCCCCCCGTGTCCTCAGCAGGTTCATCGGGTTCAACATCAGGGATTTCTTCAGTCATTACAGAGCCAATATCAAAAATGAAGCCCGGCATGCCAGATGCCGGGCTGTACGGTCTTCGTGACCCGTGGGTAAGGACAAACTATTCCTGCTTGTCAGTTTCCTTGTCCGGTGATTCTTCCGGCTTCTTCTGCGGAGCAGCCTCAGCCGGCTTTTCATCCGGCTTCGAAGGTTCTTCCGGTTTGGCTTCTGGCTTCGGTTCGCCGGGCTCTGTTTTGGCGTCATCCTTGCCGTCGCCCGCCGCTCCCTCACCCGCGGGTGCGTCCGAATTCGGGGGATTCGGCTTAAGATCAATCGGGTTATCGCTGGGACTGGCCGGTGGCAGCATCGAATCCAGATCCCCCTTCAGGCCATCCTTCGGACGGGCCTCCGTCGGCTTCGGATTCTGCTTGGCAAACCACTCGTAGAAATCCTTGGCTCCGCCTGTTTTCAAGGCGGCAATACGTTGCGTGGCGGCGGATTTGTAGAACGTATCGGGCAGTTCCTTCAGCAGTCGCTCGTAGGCGTCGACGGCTTTCGTGGTGTCTCCGTCGCTGGTCGCTTCCAGCGTCTGTGCCAATCCCCACAAGGCTCGTTCCTGGATCGCCGGCTCGGGGGGCGAATTCACCGCGGCCGCTGCAAACCCTTCGCGTGCCTTCTTGAGATCCGTCAAGGCACTTTCGCGGTCCGTAAACAGCAGCGGCAGCCCCGACTGCAGATACAGTTCCGATTCCCGCAGCCTGGCCCATCGTCCTGCGACGGTGCCCTTGAAGTCGTCCGCGACTTCGCCGAAATCCTTCTCGTTTTCAGCGCTTTCCAGCCTCGTCCAAGCCTTAATCGACGTGGCACTCGATTGTCGAGACCACCATGTCACAGCAGCCGCGACCAGCAGCAGTCCACAAATCCCTGCCACGATCTTGGTGGCATGTTCTTCGAGTCGATGACCGACAACTTGAACCGTCTGACCCAGTTCGTTGGTCTTCAGCCGCTGACGTTCTTCGGTATTCATGCTGGCAGACATCCGTGATGTAATTCGATTCGCCACACAAAACACCCTGTGCGTGTGGAACCGCGAGTATAGAAGTGACTTCCGGGACCGTCAAGTTTCGCAAACTTCTCTGCTCACAATCGTTTGCGCGAAAATCGACGGTTTTGCATGCTTCCCGGTCCAATGAAAATGCCTCGTGCGGTCAGGCACGAGGCATCTCGATTCGTCAACCGGACTTCGGGGCTGCCCTGACTATTGGCAGCAGGGAGCGGCCGGGCAACAGGCCGGAACCTGAACCGTCTTGGGAACCATCTTGCACACTTGCACCTGGATTTCCTTTTCGACGCAGACAGGAACGCAAACCGTGTACGTTTCTGTCTTCTTTTCCGGAACCGTCTCGCAGACAGTCACCGGAAACTGTTCTTCGCGAGTCTTGGGGACACAAACCGTGTAACTCACGGTCCGGGTCTTCTGCTCGGGAACCATCCGGCAGACAGTGACCGGACGGGTCCTGGTTTCGGGTTTGCACAACTGAACCTGGTACTCATAGTCCTGCATCGAACGGACCATTTCACAGACCTGTACTGTGCGGGTGCGTTGTTCGGGCTTGCACAGCCGAACCTGGTATTCATAGTCCTGCATGGATCGGACCATCTCACAGACCCGGACAGTGCGGGTTCGCAATTCGGGCTTACACAGAGTCACGGTGTAAGTGAACGGAACTTGCTTGCACTGACGGGTGTAGACGGTGCATTGCACTTCACGCTGAACAATCTTTGGCACCCAGACGTTCTGAGTGACCACGGTGTTGCAGACAGGTGCCGGAGCGCAGGAACCACACGAGCCGCACGGATCGGCTCCGCAGCAGGCATAATGGCGATTTGGTCGGCAACAGTGAGTGACGACGCCGCAAGGCTGGCAGCCATTGGCAACCGGCACGCAGCGTTGTTCCCAGTGCCCCTGATCTTCGCAGACTGTCCGAGTCTGCACGACGGGAACACATTCCCAGATCGTCCGCATCCCGCTGCGTTGTTCCGTGTAGGGGACATTGACGGTACAGGTCTGTTGAACCTCCCGAGTCACCGGAGTCATCACGCAACGAGTTCCCTTGCGGGTTTCGCAATAGGGGACCATCACCGTGTACGTCTGTTCGACGCTTCTGGTAACGGGCGTGACAACGCAACGAGTTCCTTTACGCGTCTCGCAATAGGGAACCATCACGGTGTAGGACTGTTGCACCGTTTCCGAAACCATCTTGCACTCGGTGTAGGTCTCTTCACGTGTCCGAGTTTCATTTTCGGAATACGCGACAGTTCGCGTCCGCATCTCTGTCCGGGGAACAAGCTTGCACACGGTAAACTCGCGTGTCTTCTGTTCCTGCTTGTATTCCGTGACCTGAATCTTGCGAGTTTCGGTCACCATGACCGGTTCCATCACGGTCTGTTCAACCATGGCTGGTGCACAGGCCGTGGCGACGGTCGCGCAGGCAGGCGCGTTGACGCAACACGGGCTGGGCACGCACTGGGCTGCGCAAGGGTCGCAACATCGCGCCCTTCGCCAGTGTCCTGCGTCGGCGACCGACCCCAACGCGGACAGTCCGAGCAAAAACAACACCAACTTTTTCATCACATCCCCCTCGTAACTTATTGCTCTTACTCACTTTCGGCCAGCCCGAAAGAGCAGTTCCGGCTCGTGGCCCCCTGGAAGCGATTGTTCCGATTAATCTGAATGGGGGGTTCACGCGACATGGTAAAACTGTGCAGAGCCAGAGTCCAGCAGTAGATTACGAGATTTGTAAGAAAAAGGGGGGCAACTGATTTGTCAGTGGTTGCCTTCTCCGCAAGTTGACTGGCGCCGCGATTCTGACGCTTGCCGAGTGAACAGGCAGCGGATCCTAAAGAAGCAGCGTTCATTTCAACTACGCAAGGTGGACTGGTGCGTATAATTGGGGCGATTTGCCAGTGGATTTGCACGGTTTGCCTGGATTCGTGAAAGCTTACCAATTTGGAACTCCACTTGCTCTAGACATCGAACCGACATATTTTGATGCGTACATGGACGTACCACTCTCCCAAGGACGGTGGGCGGCTGCTTTCTCCAGACTTTTATGGGAGCACACCGCAATGATTGGATCGCAGATCAGATCGGTTGACCGATCACGAGTGATTCGGACCGCACTGGTGGCGTGTAGCCTGCTGGCGACCGCCTCAGGGTTACCAGCGGAAGAAATCAAATCCCCCCCTCTGCCTCTTTTTCAAACTCACGCCCCGGCCTCGATTCCCGGGACACTTTTCATCTGCGGCGGCGGAACTTTGCCCCCCGCTTTGATCGATCGGTTTTTTGAATTTGGCGGCGGCGAAAACGCACGCGTGGTGATAGTCACGACCGCCAGCACGCTGGCCGGCACGAAAGAACTGGAAGACAAGTTCGATCCGTGGATGGCCCGTCCGCACAAGTCGATTGACTTCTTTCATGCCAGAAACCGCGCTGAAGCGGACAGTCCGGAATTCTGCCGGAAGTTGGACATGGCAACGGCCATCTGGTTTTCAGGGGGCGATCAAAACCTGCTGACAACAGCCTATTTGGGAACCCATGCCTGGAAGCAGTTTCACGCCGTCCTGAAGCGTCACGGGGTTGTCGGCGGAACGTCCGCCGGGGCCGCGATCATGTCGCATACCATGATTGCCGGTGGCCGAAACGAACCAATCATTTCGGAAGGTTTTGGGTTCTTGCCCGGTACGATCATCGATCAACATTTTCGCAAGCGTGACCGCGAAGGGCGTCTGAAACAGGCCGTTCATCTGCATCCCGGTCATGTCGGGATCGGGATCGACGAATCGACGGCGTTGATCGTGCGGGGACGATCGATGGAAGCGATCGGCGAATCGGATGTCACGCTTTACCTGGCGCCTTCACCGCACCGGGACGAGATGAAAGCGTACCTGCGTCACGGTGAGAAGGATGACCTGATCAAACTCACCCGGGCGGCGATCGATCGAACCCGAAAGGATCTGCAACTTGCCCAACGGCGGATTCCCGAAGTCAAGGAGGGGACTCTGGTCATCGTGGGCGGTGGCGCCACCCCGCAGGCAGCCGTTGACAAATTCCTGGCGGCGGCCGGCGGCAAGGATGCCCCCATCATCGTGGTCTCAAACGCCTGGGGCGACGATCCCCCTGAAGAACAAAAGGTCTGCGGCTGGCTGAAAACCGCCGGTGCCAACAATGTCCGTCAGTTGCACACCCGCGACCAGAAGGAACTGTCACAGCCAGACTTGCTGGCCTGGTTGAAAGAGGCTCGTGGTGTCTGGTTTACGGGAGGCGTTCAATGGCGACTGGTCGATGCCTATCTGGACACTCCGATCCAGAAACTGTTTCAGGACGTGTTGCATCGCGGTGGCGTGATCGGCGGGACGTCGGCGGGAGCATCGATCCAGGGAGAATACCTGGTTCGCGGCAACCCGGCGCGTCAGGAAGACATGATGGCTGAAGGCTATGACCGGGGTTTCTGCTTCCTGCCGGGCGCGGCGATCGACCAGCAATTCCACGAACGCGATCGATTGGGTGACATGTCGTCGCTCAAGAAGAAACTTCCCCATCTGGTGGGAATCGGAATCGACGAGTCGACGGCGCTGATCGTGCACGGGACCACGATGGAAGTCGTCGGACAGAATCAGGTTTCGATCTTCGATCGCGAATCGGATTCGACCGCCGCTTCGGACTACGAGGTTGTCAAAGCAGGGCAAAAATACGACTTCAAACAGCAACGGTTGATGGATCAAGTGGCTGTCGAAGCGGCCCTCATCAAATGACCCTGTCCATCGCGACCCGCGACGAATCTGCTTATAATTCCGCACCGACATTTCTAACGGTTGCGGAATTGGGAGAGAGTACGTGGCGGAAGACCATTCGTTGATCGCGGGATTGGAACGTAACGTCGCATCCGCAATTCTTGGGAAACCAGACACTGTCCGACTGGCGATAGTCGCCATGCTTTCGGGCGGCCACCTGCTGGTGGAAGATGCCCCCGGAGTCGGAAAAACGTCGCTGGCCAAGGCGTTGGCCAAGAGCTTTGACTGTGACTTCAAACGACTGCAATTTACCCCCGACATGCTGCCCAGTGACATCCTGGGGTCCAGCGTGTATCTGCCCAGCCTGGGAGAATTTGAATTCCGCCCCGGTCCAATCTTCACCAATGTGCTGCTGGCGGACGAGATCAACCGGACCACGCCACGCACTCAAAGTGCCCTGCTGGAAGCGATGAGCGAAGGACAGGTCTCGGTCGAAGGCAAAACTCATCCGTTGGCTGAGCCGTTTTTTGTACTGGCCACCCAGAACCCCTATGAATTTGAAGGGACCTATCCGCTGCCCGAAAACCAGTTGGACCGGTTCATGCTCTGCATCGAAATCGGGTATCCGACGCGGGAAGTCGAACGGAATGTTCTGACAAATCATCGCGACGGTGAACCGGTCGACAGATTGAAAGCCGTCCTGACGGGCGACCAGTTGCGGCAGTTGCAGCATTCCGCCCGCAACATCCGGGTCGACGACGCGATCAACGATTACATGCTCGACCTGATTCACGCCACTCGAAGTCACGAGCAACTGCAGTTGGGGGTCAGCACGCGTGGTGCCATCACGCTGTATCGGGCCGTTCAGGGACTGGCTCTGATGGAAGGACGCAATTACGCGATTCCGGACGATGTCAAACGGCTGGCTGTTCCTGTCCTGGCCCACCGCATCGTGGTCAAGGGCGTACTGCATGAAGGGCGACGTGATCGCGCCAAAATGATCATCACCCAGATCCTGTCGAAAACCCGGGTGCCCTCCTGAAACTCACGCGGCGCGGCGGCGGCGGCGATAGTACGTTGTGACAGCCGTGCCCGGCGTGCCTGTCGTTCTGCCGTCGACTGGCTCAACGACGTACGAGTTTGACAGAATGCGGAAGAAGAGCAGCAGCAGGAAAGCTCCTCCCGTTCCGGCGGCAAATCCCAGCGGGCTGATCGGCGTGACGCGGAAGCTGGTGTCAAACAGCAACAGCACTCCGCACCCAATCAGGCTGCCGGCGATCCCCATCAGCAATGTTCCGATCGCTCCACCGGGATCTCGGCCCGGCATGATCGCCTTTGCCGCCAGGCCAACCAGTGTTCCAAAGCCGACCCACATCAACAGTTCGTGTGCAGCGTGATCAAGAATTACCGCCAGATTGGGATCAGCCATGACTCGCTCCATCGTGTCGTCCGGCGTCAAGTTTCGGCAAACTCCGCCGGTCCTGGTGCCGAAAACAATCGGTTTGTTTCCGTACGAACCGAATCGGATCGTGGTACGGGGTCTGTGCAGATTCGTTTCCGTGACCGGCACGCTGACAAACAGTCAACCCAGTTTACCAGACCGCACAAGTTGATCTGTTCGCGAAGTTCCACCGGGCGGTAAACTCCGCCGCGTTTTCCGGCCGGTTCGAGGAACCGGATCCCGTCCCGATCCTGGAGATCCGTTGGCATGTCGATGATCGAATCCAGGCCAACACCTGTACCGCGTCCGCTCACCTGGGCGTTGCCCATTCTGTTTCTGATCGCGACAGTGGCATCACTGGCATTTGATCTTCCGGTCGCAACGCTTGCCAAGCGGGACCATCATCCGCGCTGGATGCAGGAAATCCTGGAGAATGCTGAGACTTTCGGGCATGGAATCGGAGTCACGATGATTGTCATCGCGGTACTGGCGCTGGATCCGTCCCGACGTCGATCGTGTCCGCAATTGCTCGCCGGGTCGCTGGGGGCCGGATTGATCGCGAATCTGCTGAAGCTGCTTGTCATCCGCCATCGCCCCCGCGACATCGCTGTGCTGCCGGACTCGGTCTTCGAAACATTCGGCGGCCTGTGGTCCAAGTCGGGCGGAAACGCTGCGCAAAGCTTTCCGTCCGCACATACAGCGACTGCCGTCGGCCTGGCCGTGATGTTGTCGGCGTACTATCCGCGCGGTCGCTGGTACTTCGTCACCATGGCGACGCTGGTCGGCATTCAGCGTCTGGAATGCTCCGCTCACTTCCCCAGCGATGTGCTTGCCGGAGCCACGGTTGGCTGGTGTATCGCGGCGGCGTGCCTGCTCAGCACCGCTTCTCGTGATCATCAGCCTGTGAATTCGTTGCCCACCTTGCGAGCCCGTTGAGGCTTGTCCACATTGATCCCCAGCGACATGCCCGCTTCCACGAGCAGATTCCAGCCAGCGGCCAACTGCACGAAGCCCGACAGATCTCCAGCGTCGGGAATGATCACCGTGGGGAACAGGGTGGGTCGCGACGACACCGCGATCACCGTCAGTCCCACACCCTTGACCAGCACGTCATGGAATTTCTGTTCCGATTCCGGATAGGGATCGATCCAGACGACGGCATCGTCCGACTGCATGATTTCTTCAATCCCGTGAACCGCATAGGTTCCTTCCAGAAAATCGCTGCGTTTGCGGGTGATTTCGTTGGTCTTCAGCGTCAGTTCTTCGGCCACGCCATCGTTGCGGCCGGCGAAGTAAATTGTTCCGGCGCGGCTCAACGTGTCCGTGATCTGGGGATCAATCGGTGCGACCAAGGCGGACCGCACCTGATCGGCCAGTGATGCCAATCGCCCGGACAGGGTCTGCTGACCGGCGATCGCCTCGACCAGCGCGCGGCAGAACAACGCCTGCTCGACAACACTCTTGGTGGCGGCGACGGCTCCTTCCTTGCCACAGGTCAGCACATGTCCGCGCGCGGCCAGCGCTTCCAGCGGCGAATCGGGCATGGCGGTCAGGCTGTACCGGGACGCATGTCCGGACTCCTTCAAGCCGTTGAACAATCGAATGACTTCGGCCGTGCGTCCTGAATTCGACATTCCCAGCACGGACCAGCCCCCCAGCGAATACTGCTGCGACTGACGCCCCGCCTCGGTGTGCAGCACGCACGGCCAGCCCTGCTGGCGAGACTGCATGATGGCACTCTTGGCCGGGAACAGGCGACTGGACCCCTCGCCCGTCAACAGCAACCGGCCGGTGGCCGCGATCTCGGCCGCAGTCTGGTTGACGACACCGGTATCAAACGTGCGGATGACGTCCGCCGCGGCGAGCATGTCCACGACCAGATTGAATTTCGAATACGGTTCGCGATCTGCAATCACAATGTCGTTCCTTCTGTCTTTATTTACGGCTTGGCCCGCTTTGCGGCCAGCGACGCGTACGATGGCAACGGACCAACCAGCGGCGTCGCGTAGTCAATAAATGCCCTGGTCACGCCAAAGCCATCCTTGGTGATGTACTTGTCGGGCATCGGCCGTTCGTGGTTGGCCACTTCACTCAGCGGAATTGTACCGAACTCGATGGCATACGGCTGCCCCGGCCGGTTGGTGCGCTGCATGGTGACCATCACGCCCCCTTCGCCCTTCGCGGCCAGCTTGACGGCCTGGCGGCCACACGCGAACGCCTCGTCGAAATCCAGCTTCGTGCCACGGTCCGCCGCACACATCGGCAGGGATTCGGTCACCTGGAACTCGCCGCGCCACCCGAATTCGTCGGCGATGATCCGGTGCAGCATCATTGCGGCACTGGTCCCCCCCATCGCCCCGAATTCGACGTTGCCAAACTTGTCCCGCGTCTGTGACACGCTGACCGGAGTGCCGTCGGGATTGGTCAGCCCTTCGCCACACACAATACTGGCAAATCCATGCTTCTTGTGCGCGGCGGCGACGGCCTGGAGGAAGGCATCGCGATTGAAGGGACGTTCCGGCAGCAGCAGCACGTGCGGGGCGGTCAGTTCACTGGTCCGGGCCAGCGCCGTGGCCGCGGGCAGCCAGCCCGCACTGCGACCGACCGACTGAAAGATCACAAACTGATCCACTTTCTGCATGTCGCGAGCCAGCAGCCCCGCCTGCAGCACGCTCAGGGCCATGTACCGCGCGGCACTGGGATATCCGGGTGTATGATCTGTCCCGTGCAGGTCATTGTCGACGGTCTTGGGGACACCGACCCCGATCATTTCGTGGCCGTTTTCGTTGGCGTATTTCGTGACGCGATGGATCGTATCCATCGTGTCGTTCCCGCCGATCATGAAGTAATGTCGGATGTCGTACTTTTTCAACTGCTTCAGGACGGTGGGGAAATGCTCATCCTTCAGCTTCAGGCGACTGGATCCCAACGCGCTGCCGGGCGTGGAACGCAGCCCTGTGCGGATCGCTGCGGATTCGCTGCCCAGGTCCACCAGGTAATCGTTCAGCACCCCTTCGATGCCAAACCGCATCCCGAACACACGGCCGATTCCGCGTGTCTTCGTAGCGCCGTCGATGACACCCGCCAGCGACGAATTAATCACCGACGTGGGACCGCCGGACTGACCGATCAGCACATTTCCCCTGGCCATTCAACAAACCTTAATCAATGAGGGCAGTGTCCTCAACCCGATTCGAGCGACCGTTCGAGAATGGCAACTTCCGCTCCCGCTGATCGCTCGCCAAAAACCTGTTTATCACATGTTCAAAGAATCAAAGACTCGTCGCGAGTGACGATGACATGGCTGTCAGCGTCGCTCACTCCAACCGTCCGGTCCAGGCCAGCAGTCGCCGCCAGAACTGGGCATAGTTGCTGCCAACTTCAATGGCGGGCGCCCCGGCAGCCTGAGCTTTGACGCGTCCCGGCCCCCAGTCGACAAATCCACCGACCCAGTGCGGGGCCACATCACTGGCAAACGCGGCCGTCCGTGCAAGTGATCGTTGTCGAGTCACCAGGGCCGGAAACGTAGCTCCAGTTTCCGGCCATTGTAGAGTTTGTGAGACAGGATCAAAGTGAGGGCGAAACGAGGTGACATCCAGCCACGTTTCGGCATCCGACTTGGGGTGAATTCGGTTCAGTCCACCAATCGTGGGCGGGCGTGTGTACCAGGGCAAATCGAACAGTTCTCGATTCCAGCCCGTGGGGTACATCAGCGCCGGCTGGTCAAAGTTGATCCGATCGTCGACTCGGCCGATTTCCACCGGCAGCAGATTCCCCAGCACGGTACCGTCCCAATCACCGCCCAGACCGTGGAAGGACTCCCAGCCACCGATCATCAACAGCCCCATCCCCTGCTCCACCTGCTGACTGACGATCTCGTGCAGGTCGGGGTCAAACTGAGTCGACGGGTAATCGCTGAGGATCAGTAGCGAATGCGGTCGCTCGATCAATTCTGCAGAAACCGGGACATGGCTGGGGACGTAATCAAACTGCCAGCCGAAGTGAGTCATCAGGCCGGCGAGGTAACTCGCCGCCCCATCCAGGTTCGTGTCGCCGCAATACAAAATCGGTGCCGTCATGTCACGTGATCGTCATGAGGAAGGCGGATCCAGTCAATGTCAGCGACCGATCGCTGCGAAAATCCGGATCAAAGACGCCGTCCGTTAGCCTTGTAGCGAAAAGTCGTCACGACTGCGACGGATTCACCCCCCATTTTTCTCGGAGATCGCCATTTTCAAATGGGCACAATTCGTCATTCAACCGCACTGGCAGGCGACGCCGAGTCACCGATTTTATATGTCTCGGCGTTTTTAACCGTGTTGAAATCCGAAGTGCGATGCGAGGGTCTGCCAAGGTAGCCCTGTCGCTCCGAGACAGAGAGCAGGATGGCGAGAAGATCGCGGATCAAGAATTCGACCCGATTCGCGGAAAGAGGTGCTCTGAAGGGAGAACCTCATCCATCGCGACAACGGAACTTTGAACTATCTCACGCCTGTTTGTTCCGACGCTGGCAGCGTCGGACACGTTGTCACTCACACTGATAACGGCTGCGTATCGAGCCAGTTGTCGCCGACGGAGACATCCACGATCAGCGGGACAGTGAGCGTCATGGCGGTTTGCATTTCGTGTCGGACCAGGCTTGCCAGCGAGGCGACCGATGACACGGGGGATTCGAACACCAGTTCGTCGTGAATCTGCAACAACATGCGGGCGGGATGATGGTCGCGTTGCAGGCGGCTGTGGACCGACAGCATGGCGCGCTTAATCAGGTCGGCGGCCGAACCCTGGATGACCGTGTTGACCGCAGTCCGCTCGGGCATGTTCAGATTGCGATTCCGCACCGCCCGGATGCCATCAATGGCGCGGCGACGACCCAGGATCGTGGTGGCATAACCGTTCTGACGCACCTCAGACAACGTTTCCTCGATGAATTGAGTCACCCCCGAATACTTCGCGAAGTAGCCGTCGATGAAGGTCGCCGCCTCTTTTTTGTCGATTCCGAGGGCCGCCGCCAGGCCGAAGGCGCTTTGTCCGTAAATCACGCCAAAGTTGACCGCCTTCGCCATCCGCCGCTGCTCGCCGGTCACGGCCTCGGTATCGACGCCGAAAACCTGCGCTGCGACGGCGGTGTGAATGTCGATTCCCCGCTCGAACGCCGCGATTAGTTCCCGGTCCTGACTGTAATGGGCCAACACCCGCAGTTCGATTTGCGAATAGTCGGCACAGACCAGCTTCCAGGCCTCGTTCAACGGGTTGGCTTCCAGGCGTGACTGGCCCAGCGCCAGTGGCCTGGCCGTGGGGGCGGGGGTGTCGTCATCGTCGTCGAACAACCGGCGTTGTTCGTCCTTCTTGGTGATTGTGGCCGTCGCTGCGCCCGTTGCCGGTGTCACGGGATGGTCTGGCGAAACCAGTGGCGACGCAATGAACGCCCGCCGGATCCGTTCTCCTTCCGGCGTACGAATCGGAATGTTCTGCAGGTTGGGATCGCTGGAACTGAGTCGTCCCGTCGCCGCGACCACCTGGTTGAACGACGTATGAATCCGGCCCGTGCGAGGATGGACCATCAGCGGCAGGGCATCCAGATACGTTCCCTTCAGCTTCGACAAATGGCGATGCTCGATGATCCGGGCGGGCAGTTCGTGCAGCGGGGCGAGTTCTTCCAAAACGTCTTGATCGGTGCTGGCCCCGGTCCGCGTTTTCCGTTTCACGGGCAACTGCAATTCTTCGAACAGGACAACCTGCAGTTGCTTTGGCGAATCGATGTTGAATTCATGCCCGGCGATCCGGTGGATTTCGGCGATCAGCTCCTTCAGCCGTTTCGTCAGGTCTGCGCTTTGTCGATGCAGTTCGTCAACGTTCACCCGGATGCCGGTTTGTTCCATTTCGGCCAGGATCGGGATCAAGGGCCGTTCCAGGTTCCAGTACAGATCCCACAGGCCCTGCTGCTGTAATCGAGCGGTGATCAGATCGGCCAGTTGCAGCGACAGATCGGCGTCTTCGGTGGCATATTCCGCCACCTTTTCGACGGGAATCTGAGCCATGTTTTTCTGATTCTTGCCACTGCCGATCAGGTCGGAAATCGGAATGCTGGTTTGATGCAGGTACCGTTCGATCAACACATCCAGGCCATGCGACCGGGCTCCCGCGTCCAGCAGATAGTCTCCCACCATCGGGTCGACATCGATGCAGTCGGCAGCCACCTGGATTCCATGGCAATCCAGGACCATCAGATCGTACTTGACGTTTTGATTGACCAGTCGGATGGCCGGATTCTCCAGGATCGGTCGCATCGATTGGACGACCGTGGCACCGTCCAGCAGCGTACTTCCTTCCGGCCCCAAGGTGGGCAGGTACCAGGCGCGACCCGGATCCCAGCAGACGGCCCAGCCGACGATCTGGGCGGACCGCGGGTTCAGATCGGTCGTTTCCAGGTCCAGGCAAAATCGCGTCTGATCCCGGAGCCTGCTGAGGAAGCTGGCGAGTTTCTCGGCAGTATCGACAATTTCCCAGTAACGGGGTTTGCCGACAGTGAGGGGAACGCTGGCGACCGCCTCCATTCCGCCGGGCGCTGTCGCGGCGGTCGGTTCGGACGAGTTGGTCTCGTTGGAGATGACCGGGCCGGATCGAGAAGGGAGATCGTCGAACAGGGACCGCTCACCGCGAATGGGTGCTGGTTGGGAAGGAACAAGGACCGGATCGCTGGTGGCCTGCACCGTGAATTGCTTGACGTCGTCCATCAGGCGGCGGAACCCAAACTTGCGAAACATGTCCTGCAAGGCGGGAACGTCGGGCGCGGGGTTTCGGGTCGATTCCCAATCGAATTTCACCGGCAACTCTTGATTCAAGCGGACGAGTCGTTGACTGAGTCGCGCCTGATCGGCGAAGGTTTTCAAGTTCTCCTTCAGCTTCGCTCCGGGAGCCTGATCGGCATGGGCGAGGACTTCCTCCAGAGTCTGAAACTGCTGCAGCAACGCCGCCGCCTTCTTGGGGCCGACCAGCGGTACTCCCGGAACATTGTCGACCGAATCCCCGACCAGCGACTGGAAATCGACGACCTGATTGGGACGGATCCCCCAATCGGCCAGCAGGGCGGCTTCATCCAGGTAAACGTTCTTGCGCAGGTTGTACATCTGGACCTGCGGACCGATCAATTGCCGGGCGTCCTTGTCGCTGGTGACGATGCGGACCTGTAAACCACGCGCGATCGCCTGGCGAGTCAGCGTGGCAATGACATCGTCCGCCTCCCAACCTTCACACTGCACGACCGGAATCCGAAACGCCTGAATCAGCTCTGTCAGCAACGGGATCTGCGGCCGCAGATCTTCCGGCATTTCAGAGCGGTTCGCCTTGTATTCAGGAAAAATCCCTTCCCGGACTCCCGGCCCCGGGGACTCCATGGCGCAAATCAGCCAGGCGGGCTTGTGGACCTGCAACAGCGAAACCAGGTCCCGACTGAACCCGAAAACCGCATTCGTCGGCATTCCTGACGGACTGGTCATCGGAGGAATGGCATGAAATACCTGAAACATCAGGGAAAACGTGTCGATCAGGAAGACGGTATCTGGCATTGAGTCGCTACTGAGTGTGTTGACGATTCGGACAAAAGGCACAGCCCGAGTGGCCCGGCATTATTGACCCCGGCGAGGTGAATCGCCAGTAGAACTGGATTAATCGGCACCGGCTTACAGTCTCGCGGGAACCCCGGTTGGACAATGCGCTTTCACTGGGGGGCGCGGCTCGTAAAGTGCCGACACAACCTCAACGAAATCCTATGCGCTGAGAGTGCTGGTTTGGTCTGCGAGAGATCTGGGATGGGAACAATCGATTTGCTGTGACGATTAAACGGTCTGGGAAATTGGTAACTGTATAATTGCCGTTGTCCACGGAAACTGCTTGACTGAAGACCCAGACCGCGTAAGACTGAGTACACCACGCAGAGTTCACAATGGCGACATTTGTGGAAATCAGGCGTTTTTCGTCGCAAATCATTGCTCATCTTCAGGTTAGACACCTGATTCACGTCTTACTGATTGCCGGAGAGAAACCCCATGGCCGCCGCGTCCAACAAACCAGGTGCCGTCCACTATTTCTTGATCGCATTCGTCATGATTTCGGTGGTGTTGGGGATTGTCTCGTACATGAACCATCGCGAATACTCGGACCAGAGCGCCAAGTTTGCTGAGAAAGAGGCGGAAGTCAGCAAGCTCAATCGACTCGTGAAAAACAGCGATGACCAGATCCAGGTCCTGAAGAAGCTGGTCGGCCGCCAGTTCGATCTGGTGGAAGACCCCACCAATCCTCAAAACGCCAACACCGTTAAATCCGCAGCGCTGAAAGATATGGCAGACTTCGGCAAGGAATTGGCCGGCAGTAACTATGCCGAAACGCTTCAGAGACTGCGCGAGGCCTTGGACGCCGCCTTGGTGGATCGCGATTCCAAGGCCGCTCAAGTGGCCGCATTGCAGAAAGACCTGGAGACGGAACGGAATCGGCTGAACGCTCAACTGGATACCGCCAACAAGGCGAAGACCAAGTCCGAGAGTGACAAGCGTGACGTCATTTCCACCCAGGACGAGCGTCTGACCGCCAAGCAGGAAGAATTGAACAAGTTGAAGGCTGACAACAATGGCCTCATCGCCGAATTGGCTCAGGAACGGGAAGGCCGGGAACGCGACAACAAAGCCAAGAGCCAGGAAATCACCAACCTGGAAAACCGGATTGAATTCCTGCGAGACAAGCTGAACGAAATCGAAAAGGTGACGTTTGAAGTGCCCGATGGCCTGATTCAACGGGTCGACAATGCCTCCAAATCTGTCTGGATCAATCTGGGTGAAGCCGACTTCCTGAAGCCACGCATGACGTTCAGTGTCTACGCCAAGGAAAGCCAGGGAGTGGGTCGCGGCGCTGAAGACGTGAAGGGTCGGATTGAAGTGACGCGAATCATCGGCCCACACATGGCCGAGGCCCGGATCACCGAAGAAGACCTGTTCCGCCCCATGGTCGCCAGAGACCTGATCTATACCCCGCTCTGGAGCCCCGGGTTGGTCGAAAAAATCTCGTTCGTGGGACTGGTCGATCTGGATGGCGACGGCAAAAGCGACTGGGAAGAAATGAAGCAGATCCTGGCCGTTCACGGCGCTGAAGCCGACAATTACGTCGATGACAACGGCAATCGATTCCCGGAAACTGGCAAGATCACCGTTCACACCAAGTTCCTGGTCCTCGGTTACATTCCAGAACCGGATCAGGTCGTGGGTGACGACGACAAGCAGAAGGTGACCGAGATCAACAAGCACCGCACCGAAATGACCAAGGAAGCCCGCGTCAACGGCGTCCGTTCGATCAAGCTGAATGACTTCTTGGCCTTCCTGGGAGTCAAACTGAACCGCCGCGTGTTCCGACCCGGACAGGAACGCCCCTTCAATTTGAAGGCCGGAGCGAACAGCACCGCCGTGAACGAACCACTCGGCGATCGTTCCGCCAACGGCAATGTTTCAGGTGCCTTCGGAACCCAACGCAAGTCGGCCCCACAAATGTCCTCGGACGGCCACACGAGCAAGTTGTTCACCGGCGGCAAGTGATCGATACCTGATCCCAGTGATCAAATCACAGCCCCGTCAGTCCGCTGACGGGGCTGTCGCGTTTGTTAGATCAGCGTGGCCCGCTCTTGCTGGCAGCGAGAGCGTCGGACAGATGCGGACAGACGCCTTGCGAGCGGCAATGCGTTGGCAACCGGTTCTTCGGGTCCAAGATTGAGAATGCACCCACGACGAGCAGCCCATGGAAAAAGGGTCTCACCCTCTCCACCGACCCCGCGTCGGTGGAAGCCGCGACTGGCCAGCTAAGGAGACCCGCCGGTTCTTCACCCTCGGCTAGCGCCTTGCGGCTCACAAGGAGGTGATGCGTCAACCGAACACCCGGCTGACGACTTCACCTTCATTGACGGTGGCCCGTTCGAATCGGCCCTGCAGGCGGTAGGTCAGTTCCGTGTGATCGATCCCCATCGCGGCCAGGATCGTGGCGTGCAGCGAGTGGATGTGGACCCTGTCCTCGACGCCGTGCATCCCGAACTCGTCGGTGGCTCCAATGACCTGGCCCCCTTTGACTCCGCCTCCCGCCAGCCACATGGAAAATCCATAAGGGTTGTGATCCCGGCCGTCACCCTTTTCGCTCATGGGTGTCCGGCCAAATTCCCCGCCCCAGACCACCAGTGTCTCATCCAGCAGGCCCCGTTGTTTCAGGTCCCGCAGCAGGGCAGCGATTGGCTGATCCGTCTCGCGGCAATGCAGACTGTGGTTGTCTTCGATCTTGCTGTGAGCATCCCACTTGCTGCCGGCACCGGAATACAACTGCACAAACCGGACTCCTCGTTCGACCAACCGCCGGGCAAGCAGGCAGTTTTGACCAAACGGCTGAGTCCGCTTGTCGTTCAGTCCGTAGGCCTGCTGCGTCTCCTTCGTTTCATTCGTCAGATCCACCGCTTCGGGCGCCTGGGCCTGCATGCGACAGGCCAGTTCGTACGACGCAATCCGCGCTTCCAGTTCGGTGTCTCCCGGGCGGGTGGCCAAGTGCTCGCGATTGAGCTGGTCGATCAATCCCAGCTTCTGCAGTTGCCGTTGGTCGCTGACGCCGTCTGGCGTGTCCAGGTACAGGATCGGGCGTTTGCCCGCCAGGAACTTGGTTCCCTGGTGCGTCGCGGGCATAAAACCCGAACCCCAGACCCGGTTCCCGCCGGGTGGTTCGCGATCGCTGTCCATCATCACGACGAAGCCGGGCAGGTTGCGATTCTCGGAACTCAATCCGTAGTTCACCCAGGCCCCCAGGCTCGGCCGTCCCGCCAGGATGCTGCCGGTATTCATCTGGCAGATCCCCCCCACATGGTTCAGGGCATCAGACTGACACGCACGAATCACACACAGGTCGTCCGCACATTCTCCGACATTGGCGTACCAGTCAGAAACCGGCAGACCGCTTTCCCCATATTGCTTCCAGGTCCGTTTGCTGGCGAGGATTGGGTTTTCGGACACTCCCATGGGGGTGATGACGCGCTTGATCGATGGGGGCATCGGCTTGCCCGCCATTTCATTGACCATCGGCTTCGGATCGAATGTGTCCAGGTGGCTGGGACCGCCGTCCATGAACAGGAAGATGACGTTGCGCGCCTTGCCGTAATAGTGCGGGCGCCGGGCGGTGACTTCAGCCCCGGCCACGGCGCGTGATTCTTCGGACATCAGGCCCGCCAGAGCCAGGGCACCAAAACCGCACCCCGTCCGCGCCAGAAAGTCGCGACGTGAAGGAGCCACCAGCCGATGGGGAATTTCCAGGGACATCGTTTTACTCGATAAACAGGAATTCGTTGGCATTCAGCAGGGCGTGACACAGATCGACAAACGCTTCCGAAGCATCCGAAGGCTTGATCTGTCCCGCGTCTTCACCCGTCCGGGCGGGATCGGAGCTGGCGATCACCTGTTGCTGCTGCCGCAGGAATGTGCGCGCCGTCACAATTTCACGCTCGCTGGGACGACGTCCCAGGGCGATTGTCCATGCCTGGATCACGCGCGCATCGGGATCCGCAGAATCGGATTCGCGTTCGGCTCGAACGGCCAATTGACGGGCCGCATTCAGGACCAGTCCGCTGTTCAGCATCATCAAGGCCTGCGGTGCGATCGTGGTTCTGGTCCGGCATCCGCAGGTCTCGTGCATGTCCGGCAAGTCAAACGCCGCCAGCAACGGGTACGGCAGGTTTCGCTTGGCATAGATGTAGACCGATCGTCGAGTCCGATCCGCCTGCTCGCTGACCTTCCAGTTTGCGGCTCCCCCGAAGTTGGGGGGCAGTTCCGGACGAACGCCGGGCCCGAACATGGTGTCGTTCAAAACTCCGGCGGCCGACAGCCAGGCATCACGAATCCGCTCGGACGACAACCGCTGTCGGGGGAATCCCGCCAGACCGGATTCCGGGGGAACTGGTCCATCCCCGCCGCTCGGCAATGCTGCGGCCTGCTGGTATGTCGCCGACATCAGAATCTGCCGGTGCAGTTGCCTGGTGTCGTAACCGCTGGCGATGAATTCGGAGGTCAGCCAGTCGAGCAGTTCCGGGTGTGACGGGTTGGGCGTCAAGACGCCAAAGTCGTTGGCGTTGTCGACCAGTCCGCGGCCGAAGTGTCCCTGCCAGATGCGATTCACCCAGACTCGGTACGTCAGCGGATGGTCTGCTGAGGTCAACCATCGGGCCAGCTCTGTCCGGCGTCCCGAGGATCGAGTGCTGGGCGGGTGGAAGGCAGGAGCGGCGGAGTCACGACGCAGGATGGCTGGATAGCGAGGTTCCAGTTCCTGCAATGGCTTGTCGTAGCTGCCGGAGTCCAGCAGATGCGTTTTGGGGGGAGCGACCGACAATTCGGCGACGGCCATCAGGCTTGCCTCACGCGGCGGTTTGGGCTGATGCTTGTTTGCTTCCGCCAGTTGCTTCAACAGTTCGTCGCGTTTCGCCCTGGCCTCTTCGGACAGATGCTTTGGCAAATCGTCGAGCTTGTATTCCATCTGCCGTTCGGACCAGAACGCCAGTTGCCGCTGCAGCGCGGTCCGCTCTTCGGGAAGGCAATCGATGGCTGCCAGAACATCCTGCGGAAACTTCATCCGCCGTTCGCCCGCCATCTTGATCCGGGCTTCCCGCTCGATGTCGTGCAGTTCATGCCGCAGGTTGGCCGTTTGATCCAGCCATTCTTGACGCTGGCGATGGTAGTCTGCGAGCTGGGCCTGTGAACCGACCGGCAGCTTGTCTTCCAGGACGATCCCCGCGAAGAACGCCTGCAGTTCGTAGAAATCGGTCTGCAGCAGCGGATCAAACTTGTGATCGTGACACTGGGCACATCCGATCGACAGTCCCAGGACGGCCGCACCCAGGTTGCCGGTCAGGTCGTTCAAGGCGAGTTGCCGGGCCAGGTGGATATTCGATGCATTGCTTTCGTCGGCCCACATGCGGCAGTAACCGGTGGCGACGAGCGCTTCGACGTCGTCGGGAAAGAGTTCGTCGCCGGCCAGTTGCTCCTGCAGAAATCGGTCATAGGCGGTTCCGCGGTTGAACGCCCGGATCACATAATCACGATACTTGTACGCCAGGGGCCGGGCCGGATCGGCGTTAAACCCCGCAGTTTCTGCAAACCGGACAACATCCAGCCACATCCGTCCCCAGGCTTCGCCGTACTGGGGGCTGGCGAGCAGCCGATCGACCAGGCGGGCATAGGCATCCGGGGACTGGTCTTCCAGGAACTCAGCCGCTTCCGCCGGGGTCGGGGGCAGGCCGACCAGGTCGAATGTGACACGACGCAGCAGCGTCAGTTTGTCCGCGGGGCGGGACAGGCTGAACCCGTCTTTTTGCAGCGGGGCCAGGATGAACGCATCGATCGGGTTCAGCGGCTGCGAACCTGTGGTGGCGGCCGTCGTCGGAAGAACCGGTCGTTTCACCGGTTGAAACGCCCAATGATTCCGCTCAGATTCGGAAAACTTCGGTTCGCCGGCCGCAACGGTCATCCCTGAGCACAGCAGGCTCAGCAGACAACAGCAACTCAGGTTCGCAACGAAACGGACAGGCATCAGGGAGATCTCCCGATCAGCATCAGTAAGCGGCGGGCGGCAGGACCAGTCTTCCCCCATGTCAGGCAGGGCGAGTTCGCGGTACAGAATCCAGATTGCCCCTCGCTGACACGGCGAAATTCGAGCCTCTTCAGTATATCGGAACTGCCGCCGAATGCGAAACAGATAAGATTCCCGAGTGACCAGTTTGAGGCTGATTCCAGGGTGGTCGGTGTGGCAATCCGAATAGGCCGGTCCGAAAAGTTGAGTCGTCCTGTTTCTCGTTCCCAAGCTCCCGCTTGGGAACGCTCGTCTTCGAAGCTCCGCTTCGCGGTCGGTATTCGGCAGGAGATCACTGCATGAGACACACAGACTCTCGCATGACCAGCCTGGCTCGGTTATCCTTTGACGGACTGAAAAGGATTGCCTGGCGAATTCTGGTGGAACAGAGGAGTCTGTGTATGTCTGCGCGTGGGGTGTTTTTGCTGGTGACGATGTTCGCAAGCGGGGCCGTCTCGGTCGTGGCGGCGGATCTGCCCGCTCCCCGGAAGGTCGGAAGCGTCGAAGGGTTCACCGAGTACCAGTTTGCCAACGGGCTGAAACTGGTCACGTTTGTCGAGCCATCCAAGCCGAAGCTGACCGTCAACATGACGGTCCTGGTCGGTTCGCGACACGAAGGATATGGCGAAGCGGGGATGGCTCACCTGCTGGAGCACATGCTCTTCAAGCCAACCGTCAAGCACCCGCAACCGGATCGTGATCTGCAGGAACGGGGTGCGGAATACAACGGCACCACCTGGGTCGATCGGACGAACTACTACGAGACTCTGCCCGCCTCCGAGGACAACCTGGAATTCGCCATCGCCTGGGAAGCAGACCGCCTGGTGAACTGTCCGATCAAGGCCGAGGATCTGGCGAGTGAAATGACGGTTGTTCGCAACGAATTTGAGATGGGCGAGAACAACCCCAAGAATGTCCTCGAACAGCGCATGTTTGCCACCGCCTTCGAATGGCACAACTATGGCAAGTCGACGATCGGCAACCGGGCTGATATTGAACGGGTCCCGGCAGACAGCCTGCGCGCCTTCTACAAACGCTACTATCGTCCCGACAATGTGGTGCTGTTCGTCAGCGGGCGGATCGACGAAGCCAAAGCGTTGGCCCTGGTGCAGAAGTATTTCGGTCCAATCCCCCGCCCCGAAGAACCGATTCGTTCGACGTACACCGAAGAACCTGCCCAGGACGGCGAACGCACGGTGACACTGCGACGCGTCGGTAAGGTGGCCGCGGCGGCGGTTGTCTATCACATTCCGGCGGCGTCGGATCCCGATTTCGCGGCCGTCTCGGTGCTGGAAGCGATCCTGTCGGCCGACAAGACCGGCCGGTTGTACAAGGCGCTGGTGGAACGACAACGCGCCTCCAAGATCGAAGGCGTCGCGTATGCCTGGCACGATCCCAGCGGCATGATCTTCTCGGCCGAAGTGGCGGGCGGCAACGAACCAAACTCGGTCGTCGAAGGAATGCTGGACACGATCGAAACCGCGGTTGACAAGGGCGTGACCGAAGTGGAAGTGACCCGTGCCAAACGCACGCTGCTGAAGCTGTGGGATCAGCAATCGACCGACACTCCCAAGTTTGTGGTGGGCCTGACCGAGTGGGTTGGTGCCGGCGATTGGCGGTTGGCGTTCCTGTTCCGGGACCGGTTGAGCAAGGTCACGGTGGAGGACGTGAATCGCGTCGCCCGGAAATACCTGCAGACCAGCAATCGCACCGTGGGGGTCTACATTCCCACCACCGAACCGCAGCGAACCCCGGTGGCCGCGGCCCCCGATGTCGCGGCACTGGTGAAGGATTACCAGGGTCGGCCGGAATTCTCGATCGGCGAAGTCTTCGACCCGTCTCCAGCGGCCATCGAAGCGCGCTTGAAGCGTTCCACCATTGAAGGTGTGAAAGTCGCCCTGCTGACCAAGAAAAACCGCGGCGGTTCGGTCGTCCTGCGACTGCGGTTGCGATACGGGTCGGCGGATTCCTTGAAGAACCTGAGCACCGCCTGCGAATTCCTGCCCGAATTGATGGCGCGTGGGACCAGGAAGTTGAATTCCACCGAACTGCAGGATCGACTCGACGAACTGCAGACGACGTTGCACGCCACCGGCCGGCCCGGCGAGGCGGATTTCATCCTGCAGACCAAACGCGAACACCTGGTGGACGCACTGGCCGTGCTGCGCCAGATCTTGCGGGAGCCGTCCCTGCCCGAAGCCGAGTTCGCGATCCTGAAGCAGCATCACCATGGAACGCTGGAAGAGCAGTCGGCGGAACCACAGGCGCTCGCCCCGCGCGCCGTTCAGCAAAAGCTGAGCCCCTATCCACCCGGCGACGTGCGTCACGCCCCCAGCCTGGTCGACGAACTGAAGCTGGTGGACGAATTGAAACTGTCAACTGTCAAACTCATCTACGACGAATTCCTGTCCGCAAAGGCCGGGGAATTGGTGATTGTCGGCGACATCGACGAGTCCACCGCGGCCACGGCACTGGCCGGTATGCTGGCCGGCTGGAACTCCTCGATTCCCTACGAGCGCATCGTCCGCACGGTCGACAAGTTGCCGACACCCGAGATGATCAGGATCCGGACCCCGGACAAGGCCAACGCTATGTACTTTGCCGGACTCTTGATGCCGCTGCGGGATGACTCGCCGGACTATCCGGCCCTGGTCGTTGGCAACGACATCCTGGGAGGCAGCGGATTCGCCTCCCGCCTGATGGGTCGGATTCGCGAGAAGGAAGGCTTGTCGTATGGAGTCGGCTCGGTGTTCCGCGCCATGTCACTGGATCAACGCGCGACGCTGTCCATCTATGCGATCAGCAATCCCGAGAATGTCGGCAAGGTGGTGGAACTGGCCCGCGAGGAAACGGATCGACTGCTGAAGGACGGGATTACCGAGGCCGAACTGGAGGAATCCAAGCGTGGTTACCTGCAATCGCATCAGGCCAGCCGTGGCGACGACGGACGACTCGCATCCCTGCTGTCGGACGCACTCTTCGCCGGACGGACGCTGCAGTTTCAGGCCACACTGGAAGCAGCGGTCGAAAAGCTGACTCGTGAACAGGTGCAGACGGCGATGCAAAAGCACATCGATCCATCGCGACTGGTCAACGCGGTGGCGGGGGATCTGCCGGACGATTCGAAGAAGTAGCACAGCGCTGTCGGTCAACGCTTCGTCGCCCACAGTCGATTCGGGAACGATTTGGCTGCACCGCTCGCTGGGGGCGAGCGAAGCGCTCGGCCCCAGCCACTCACCTCTTCGCCTTACGATGTCTCTCGTCGGGTGGCGTTCGGGTGGCTGTGGTCGACGCTTCGTCGCTCACAGTCGATTCGTGGAACGACATGGATGCACGCTGAGCAAGACGATAGACCTGCTACGTTTGGAGGAATTGGTTGTCCCACCGAGCGGCGATAGGTATCGTGGTCAGCCTCCCCTTTCAAATCATTCCATCTTGAGGTGCTGCCATGAAAACTCCACATCACCGTCGTCCGATCGCGTGGCTGATTGTCCTTTCTGTCGGGCTGCTGGGGTGCGATGCCAGTGTCCCCAAAGAGAATTCCACGTCCGCCGACAAGACCACGACCGCTGGAAAGCCGGAAACGGCCACCGGTGAGAAGCGGATTATTCTGCTGACCAACGGCGATTCCCCCTATTGGGATGCCTGCCGGGCGGGAATGAGTGCCGCGAACAGCGAACTCAAGCTGGCGGATTCCGGCTTGAAGGCGGTGATGGAAGTCAACGACGGGACGCCCCAGGGGCAGTTGCAGAAGCTGCAGCAATATGGAACCCTCAATGACATTGCCGCCGTCGGTGTCTCCGCAATCGACGCGGACAATGTCGCCGTGGCGGACGAACTGCGTTCCCTGCAGAAGAAGGGGGTCAAAGTTCTGACAATCGATTCCGACCTGGATCGCGCCAAGTTTTCGGACGCGCGTTTCGCCTTCATTGGAACCGACAATCTGACCGGTGGCCGGGTGTTGGGGAAATGCGCCAAAGGGCTGCGGGAAGATGGTGGGGAATACGTCACGTTCGTCGGACGCACCGGGGCTCAGAATGCGAAGGAGCGGATTGGCGGGTTCGCCGAAGGGGCCGGGGACAAGTTTGAATCCAAGGATACGATGGCCGATGACACCAAGAAGGAAGTGGCTCGCGAAAACGTGCGTAACGCGATCCGCAATCATCCTGACCTGAAAGTCCTTGTGGGGATCTGGTCCTACAACGCTCCGGCCATCGTCGATGTGGTTCGCGAAGTGGATCGCCGCAAGGATTTTACGATTGTTGTCTTCGATGCCGAACCGGATGCCATCACCGCCATGAAGGACGGCCAGATCGATGCCATGGTCGTGCAGAATCCGTTTGACATGGGCTACCAGGGAGTGCGCTTGATGCAGGCCCTGATCAAGGACGACAAGGAAACCATCGCCACCATGCTTCCGAAGCGCGGTGAACCGGGTGGCGACATCTATGACACGGGCCTGAAGGTCGTCGTGCCAGAAAACAAGTCTCCGTTGACGGCTGACCAGGTCGGGATCGGCGTCGAATTCCTGGAGTTGCCACGGTTCCAGGAATGGCTGACGAAGTACGGCCTGACCGGATCGTGACCGGGGACGTGATTGGCAGCGGGTCAGCGACTCGGTCCATCAACTGGTCGGCCGCGCAGCCCTGCGAAACCAGCCACGGGAATGTCGCTTTTAAATAGGTGGTGGTCGGATCGACTCATGGCGGTCGCTGAGTCGTGGCGTATCATGTCCGTTTCGAGTTGTCGGAATCTGATGATTAGACGTCGGTTTCGACCATCAACAGCACGCGGCTGGCGGATCCAGTGGTCGGCCGTGCCAGGTTTCGTATCCGGGAACGGCATTGATGTCCGATCTTGATCGCTCCAGAGGTCGTTTTTGGCGAAGTCACGAATTCGCACTGCTCGGTGCCGTGCTGGCAGTGCTCGTCCTGACCACGATCCTCGACAAGAACCACAACTATTATGTCCAGTGGCAACTGAGCACCATCGACCTGTCGCGACAGACCGCCCTGCTGGCACTGTACGCGCTGGGGGCGGCGGTGGTGATCATTGTTGGGGGGATCGATCTGTCCACGGGTTCGGTGGTCGCGTTCAGCGGCACGATCTGCGCCACGCTGATGCTGCTGATGGCACCCGAGGCGGTCGAACACTCCCAGCCGATCGGCTCGGTCGTGATCTCCGCGGCCATCGTGGGCACGCTGCTGGTGGGAATCCTGATCGGCAGTCTGCATGCCTGGCTGATCACCGAGGTCGGTTTGCCGCCGTTTGTGGCGACGCTGGGAACACTTGTCGGACTCCGCAGCCTCAGCCGGGCGATCATTGAATCAGTGACACAGGCGGTGTCTGGTGGCACCAAGACCCAAATCAACATTGCGGACAAGCAGTTTCGTGAGCTGTCCGGTGCGATCTCAGGAACGGCCTGGAACCTGGTGTTCCTGGTGGTGGTCGTGGGGTTCCTGTTGTGGGTTCTGTTGAGCAAGACGGTGACAGGACGTCATCTGTATGCCCTGGGAGGCAACGAGCAGGCGGCTCGACTGAGCGGCATTCAGACCGATCGCTTGAAGTGGCTGGCCTATTGCATCAGTGCCGTGCTGTCATCGCTGGTGGGAATCCTGTACGTCAGTCAGCTCAGTGTCGCGGATCCGCAAACGGCCGGACGCGGTTATGAATTGAACGCGATCGCGGCGGCCGTGGTGGGCGGCTGCAGTCTGCAGGGAGGCGTGGGCACGATCCCCGGGACGTTGTTCGGCGCACTGTTCCTGCGGGTCGTCATTGATGGTGTGGCCAAGATTATCAAGACCGGTGCGGATGTTTACGAAGGCTTGATCGTGGGGGTGCTGGTGGTCTTTGCCGTCACCTTCACGAAGTCGTCCGGCACGGCCTCAGCGCCGCGGCGGCTGTTTGCCGGCCCCCTGGGCTGGGTCACCGTACTCAATCTGACATTGCTGGCGGGGGTCATGATGGCCCTGCTGGGAGCCAAGTTGATCGAAGGTCGAACTCAGATGGACCCCACCTGGCAGGCGTTTCTGGCCGCCGCGTCGACGCTGTCATTGCTGCTGATCATCCGGGCGGCCTGGGCGCGGACCACCAAGAAATGGGCGGGAATCGCCTGGTCGGCCGTGGTGATTGTGACGGCGATCGGCTGCGATCAGGCCTATCCCGGCGTCCAGCGCCATTCCGCCATGAAGGCCGTTCAAGCACTCGGCGGAAGAATTGTGCTAGGAGACCAGGGAATCGTGGTCGATCTGAACGGCACATCCTGCGACGACGCCACCTTCAAACGGATTCTGCCGCGACTGAAGTACTTCCCCAATCTGGTCGAACTGAGGCTGCGGGAGACCCGGATTTCCGATGCCGGCCTGGATGCAATTCGCAGCACCTGGGACACCACCCGCCCGCTGTTACGACTGGATACAACCGGCAGTCAGTCGACACCCGGCGGTCGAGTTCGCATGCAACGCTGGAAAGAGGATCTGGAAATCGTGCCATGATTGGCGGACCTGATGAAGTCAGTGCCCTCACCGCGAATCGAGCGTCCGCTTGAAAACTCATCACACGATGAAAGAATCTAACCGTGACTGAACCACTGATCCGCTTTGAAGGAGTGACCAAGCGCTTTCACGCGGTGATGGCGCTGCAGGACGTGACATTCGACGTGCGCGCGGGTGAATTCCTGGCTCTGTGCGGCGAGAATGGGGCCGGCAAAAGCACCTTGATGAAGATCCTGTCCGGAGTCATTACTGACTACGAAGGTCAGATCCTCGTCAACGGCCAACCACTGGCCCTGGCTGGAACTCGCGATGCCGAAGAGCGCGGAATCAGCATCATCCACCAGGAACTGAACCTGGTCGGCGATCTGTCTGTCGCGGCCAATATCTTCCTGGGAAGAGAACTGCGCAGCCCGCTGGGGTTCCTGGACGATCGGCGGATGGAACGAGAAGCCGTCCTGCTGTTTGAACCGCTGGAATGCCACATCGATCCGCGTCAGCCGGTCCGAACATTGCGGATTGGTGATCAGCAACTGGTGGAGATCGCAAAAGCCCTGTCCCATCGCCGCGATACGGAATCCGCGGCAGGACAGATCCTGATCATGGATGAACCGACCAGCGCCCTGACAGAATCCGAAGTCGAACGGCTGTTTCGGATCATCACCCGCTTGCGTGACCAGGGGGTGACGATCATTTACATCTCGCACAAGATGGACGAGGTCTTTCAGAACGCCAACCGGATCACGGTCCTGCGAGATGGACGGGTGGTGAAGACCCTGGATCGGACAGCCACCACCCCGCGTGAGATCACTCACCTGATGGTCGGCCGTGATATCGGGGCCAGTGAGTTTGGAACCGGTCGTCATCCCGGTCGGCCCGTGCTGCAGGTCAAGGATCTGGCATTGCCCTGGCGGGGCCATGTCCGGCAATGGCGGTTGCAGGGGATCAACTTTTCCGTGTGCGCGGGGGAAGTTGTCGGCATCGCCGGACTGATGGGTGCCGGACGCACGGAATTGCTGGAATGCCTGTATGGAGCCAGCCCGGAACCTCCGCTGGGCCGGATCGAACTGAATGGCGTGCCCATTCAGTTCACGCATCCCGGGCAGGCCCTGCAGGCGGGGATCGCACTGGTCACCGAGGATCGGAAACGGTTCGGTCTGTTCACCACGATGAACGTCCGTGAACATATCACATTGTCGTCGCTGTCGGACGTGGCCACATCCGGCTTCATCAACTCGGCTGCGGAAGCACGCGTGGCGACCGAATCCATCCAGGCACTGCGCGTGAAAACGGCCGGGCAAACGGCGGCAATTACCAGCCTGAGTGGCGGGAATCAGCAGAAGTGCATTATCGCCCGCGCCCTGCGGACAAATCCGAAGCTGTTGCTGCTGGATGACCCCACCCGCGGCATCGATGTCGGTGCCAAGTCGGAGATCTATCGCCTGATCGATCAATTGTGTGCCGATGGCCTGGCGATCGTGATTACGTCGAGTGAACTGCCGGAATTGATCGCCGTCTGCGACCGCATCCTGGTCCTGTGTGAAGGCCGCCTGACGGGCGAGTTCTGCCGGGGCGAATTCACCGAACAAGCACTGATGGAGGCCGCCACGGGGGACACGAAAGTCCCCGATTTACGTGGCTGAAGTCGTGAGACTTCGGATCTTCAGCCGACGGTGTCCCGGATCCGC
Source organism: Planctomycetota bacterium (assembly GCA_018242525.1). Classification (GTDB taxonomy): domain Bacteria; phylum Planctomycetota; class Planctomycetia; order Planctomycetales; family Planctomycetaceae; genus Schlesneria. The sequence continues at coordinate 83,479 of JAFEBS010000045.1, forward strand.
GATCGACGAGCGAGCATCAGGCAGCCGACCGCAGTCACAGACGAGAGAAATATCCCCGGCAGGCCGGGCCAATCGAACAGCAGGCTCAACAGGACGCAGGTGACCAGACCCGGCGCCACAGCGATCATCGTCGCGGCATATTCATCGGAATTGACCATTTCAAACTCCTGCGCGTCGACAACACGAGTTAACTGTTTCCGGATTATAGAGTTGTGTAACGCCGCGACCAGTCGCCCGCCGGTTCCGGAATCCCGTTCGAGGGCGAGGACACCGGACGGGGCAGGTCAGCCAGCCCGATCTGTTCCGACTATTCCGCCCCGGACCCGGAAAGCGGTCCGGCCGGGGTGGCCAACATGGTCGAGTAACTTGACGGAAGGGTTGATGGTGATAGAATCGCCACGCGTTCACCAATTTGGAATTTTCCGGGCGGGTTCGTCGTCGTAAGAGGACGGACTTCCTGTTCGGAATCGGGGCGGTAGCTCAATTGGTTAGAGTACCGGACTGTCGATCCGGTGGTTGCGGGTTCGAGCCCCGTCCGCCTCGCTTGTAGTTGAAACCTGTTTGGCGACGTCGGTTCGGTCGGAAAGACTGAACAGGCGTACAGATTAGAGCACCGGACACAGAATCCGGTGGTCGAATCAAATCGTTTTTTGTCAACACGCCGAACGGGGTGACCCGCTCGGCGTGTCGGCATTTCTGGGATTGGATCAATGGCAACGACCGCAACCAGATTCGCGGCGGTGATCTTGTTCGGCGCTGGTTTGGCGGCTGCTGCCGACAAGCCACTGCCGAAGGGTGCAGCGGTGTACGAAAAGTTTCCAGAAGCGATTCGCCCGGAACTGCTCAAAGAATATGCGATGGAAGTCAAGGAACTGGAGACTGCATTATCGAAGGCGAAAAGATCACTCGCTAAAGCCCGGGGGCCGATCGAGCGGGAGAAGGCGGCTTCCGTCCGTGACGCAGCCCAGAGCGAACTCTCGGAAATGATGCTGATCAACGATCCGCCGCACATCGGTGCGAGATTGAAATGGACGGTGGGATCGATCGGCAAGGCGTACGGCGATCAATTCACCGTTGGGCAGGTCACCGGCAAGTCTTCCGCGGTCATGCTGCATCCCGCAATCAAGCCGTTTCACCTGACGGGAGTTGATACCACCGACTGGGTCGATGGCGACCGCAAGGAATTCGATGAACCGCTTTGGATCAGTGGGACAGTCACAGCGGGAACCGCGACCGTGATGGTGGTCGAACCATTCGACTGGGACAAGTACCGCAAGGCCAACAAGATTGAATGACCATGACGGCAGAGGAGTCTGAACAAGTGCGAGTGATCGCGGCGAACATCGCCTATTTGATTTCGCTTCGCGGCTGGTCATGGAATCGATTGTCAGCGGAGACGGGGATTGCTCAATCCACAGTTTCGAGACTCAAAAACGCGAGGTTTGAGCCCGGCGTCTTCACCATGAGGAAGATCGCGGGGGCACTTAACACTTCGATTGAATGGCTTTGTCAGATACACGAAATGCAACCGGTCAGCTAATCGAATCGTTGAAAACTCAATTGAAATTCCAACGCAAAGGTTGGATAATTGGAGACATGAACATGGCACTGCTCGACAAGCTGTTTACGGTCAAGGAAGCTGCAGAGCTTCTGCACCTGAGCGACTCCCACGTTCGCCAAATCTGCATTCGCAGCAGCTTGGGAGTGAAGGCTGGGCGTGATCGTTTTCTGTCTTCTGAAGACATCGACGCGATTCGCGAGAAACAAAAACCGGTCGGTCGACCGAAGAAAAATTCCAACGATAGCGATTTGGTTGCTTGACGCTGTTCGCTAGCGTTGGTATTTTCGCCCCGTCGACGTGACGGGGCTTGATGATCATCAGCAAACCGGTTCCGCCGACAACGGGGGCAACCGGTTTTTTTCGTTTCCGGCCCTCCAGTCTCTTATCTGAGGGGGCGTCATGCTGTTTGCGAATCCACTGCCTGACTTCATTCCGGCCTTCATTTCGTTGGGGCGTCTGATCGACGCCGCCCGCATGTCGGAGCGGGTCGGTCTGCCGGTATGTGCGTTGACGGATGGCACGTTTCGCACGTGGGCCTCGCGCCCGCCGCTCGAATGTCCTGGCTGTAACCGGGCTCTCAGGGTCGTTGCGATCGTCGTTTAGTTGTCCTGGCGGACTGTCCGGCGACGCGGCGGGTTGATTCTGGCCCCAGCGGTAACTCCCTCCCGCGAGATGTGCCAAACGAAGCTTCTTCGCCGCCGCGTCGCCCGGCAGTCCGATTCCGAAAGGTTGGTGGATCGTGGTCGTGGTCAAAATCGAGCTGTGGCCGAATGGGGACGAGTCGCAAGCGCGGACGATCGGCGTTGCGC
>JAFEBS010000046.1 GCA_018242525.1 Planctomycetota bacterium
CGGTATTCGGCAGGAGACCACTCGATGACTCGCCAGAGCGGCGAAATGATGTGGCAGTCACGGGAATGTATGCACAACAATCCGATTGCACGCGGCTATGTCGACGATCCAGCGCAGTGGAGATTCTTCAGCGCCTGCGCACCTGTGCTCGCCAATCAGGACTTGTCGATATGGTCAATGACTGGATATGGGGGGGGGCCTGGGGCCGTGAAGCGGAGCTTCGAAGACGGGCGTTCCCAAGCGGGAGCTTGGGAACGATGAACCATGAAAACAGCACAACTTCAAATTGCGCGACCGAGGGATTCGTCGATACGTGTCCAACTATTTATTCCTCGCTCGCGCGTCGGGCTAATGTCCCAGGTTCATGCAACGCTATTTAGAGTTCGACATACCCCTTCGCGGTCTTCTCCTCAATCAATTTGTTCGTGTGCTTTTCGACGGCGGTTGTGTTGGGGAACGATTTCACTTGAGACTGGCCGTTCGTCCCCACTTTGCCATAGCGGACGGTGACATCCAGGTCACAAACCGTGATTTCCCAGTACTTGTCCGATTTCTCGTCGTGGTACTCAAAGTAACGCGAAGACTCGCTCTTTGCAGGTGACGAAGGTATGGCTGGAACTGCAGTGTTTGGTTTGGGCCTGGCGGGGGTGGCCGCCTTTTTGGCTGCAGGTTTTGGCGCGGTCGCGGCGCTGGCGATTGGTTCGTCCTTGCGCAGGCCAACGTAGGACGGAAACCGGGGAACTCCGCCATCCGACAGTTCCTGGTAGCGGAACGTGATCGTGCTTCCAACTGCCGGCGGAGCTTCCCGCTCGGCATCAGAGAAGCCGGTGCCGACGGAGAACTCGGTGCCGTCCGGCAGCATGACCTGCAACGCTCCCAGGCGGCCTTTGTGTCGACCGGCACCCGCCTGATATCCGACGACGCGTGCCTCGGCATCGTAAAAGGTTTTCACTTTCAACAACGTGGATGACCGACCGGCCACATACAGCGAGGCTGGCTGACGCAGCATCAAGCCTTCGCCACCCAGCGATTCCACCCGTTCCAGTTCACTCTTCAGATGTGGGATCCCCTGGCAACGCGCATGTTCGTGGGCCACCGCGTATTCCGGCCCATTCTGGCGAACGACGTCATTCAAGTACTCGATCCGGGCTTCAAACGGATCCTTGCGACCGGGGGCATCGAAAACGACAAACCGAATCTGCTTCCAATGGTCACTCTGGTCCTTGCGTCGGACGATGCTGACCGTCTTTTGAAACTGCTTGCGCTGCAGCCACAGTTCTCCGTCGAGCGGTTCGTTCGGAAGTCCGGCCGTAAACCAGGCAGGAGCGGAGTAAAGATTTCCCAACCGTGAGAGGAATTGCGAACCGTCCCAATAGGCGCGGACCCCATCCAGCTTTTCACTGATCCACCAGTCGGTGACATCGACGACGCCGTCCCACGATTCCGCGAGCAGCACCGGGGCTTCCGCTCCTTCTTCCTCGTCACCATCAGCGGACTTCTTGCGAACCGCAGTCGCCACGGGTGTACCCAGGCGGGCTTCCTCGGCAGCATCACCGCGCAGTTTGCGCAGGTGTTTGCAGGTCCGGCTTTCGATTCCGGACGATTGATTGCGCCAGGCGGGACAGGTGCAGGAATATACGCCACCGATATTCTTCAGGGTGTAGACCGAACTGCCGGATCCCTGGACCTGAGTCGATTCTCCATCAGCCAGATCGGTCATCGCTGCACTCCCGGATGTGAGCAGGGTTATGGGAAGCAATTCATTCGCCGTGGCACTGGAAATGTCGTGCTTTGAGACGTGAAGCCGCGTTGTGACATCGTATCAGTGGTGAAAGCCGGACGCATCCGCGGCGGTCAACGAAGATTGAATCCGATGATTCTGAAAGTACTCGAGTGCGGACTTCATGTCATTCACCAGTAGTGCGCCCAGATCGCGGCTGACCCCATGTCGCACCAGGATTCGCTGAATCACTTGATCGTGACAGTTGGGCGGCAACGAGTAGGCGGGAACCTGCCAGCCGCGAGTACGCAGGCGGTCGGCGAAGTCGTACAGGCTGAAGCCTGGGTTGATCCCGTCTTTGATCTTCCAGCAGACTGCAGGGATGCCGGAATCCATTTCGCCGCCGTAGATAATATCGAACGGGCCCAGTTGTTTAATCTGACCCGCCAGGTACTTCGCCGTTTCGTAACAGGCGGTGTGAATCTTTCGATATCCCTGCCTTCCCAGCCTGAGGAAGTTGTAGTACTGGCAAACGACCTGTCCGCCCGGTCGCGAGAAATTCAGCGCGGTATCGCGCATGTTGCCACCCAGGTAGTTGACCCAGAAAACGAGTTCGTGCGGCAGATCGGATTCCTCGCGCCAGATGATCCAGCCGACGCCCAACGGTGACAGGCCGAACTTGTGACCGGAGGCGTTGATCGATTTGACGCGCGGAAGCCGGAAGTCCCAGGCGAGGGTCGGCGCACAGAACGGCGCCAGGAAACCACCGCTGGCTCCATCGACGTGAATCGGAATGTCCAGTCCCTGGTCCTGCTGCAATTGATCCAGTGCCTGCGAGACCGCCAGCACCGGCTCATACTGGCAGGTGAAGGTGACGCCGAGCGTGGGGACGACGCCGATGGTGTTCTCGTCGCAACGGGCAATCACTTCGTCGGGGGACATCATCAGCCGTCGCGGATCCATGGGGATTTCACGCAATTCGATATCCCAGTATCTCGCGAATTTGTGCCAGCAGATCTGAACGGGGCCGGTGATCAGGTTGGGTTTGTCCAAGGGCAGCCCCGCCGATTTCCGCTTTGCTTCCCAGCGCCGCTTCATGGCCATACCCCCGAGCATGGCTGCCTCACTGGAACCGGTCGTCGAACAACCGATCGGGTTGGCACCGGTTGGTGAACTCCACAGATCGGCAAGCATGTGAACGCAACGCGCTTCGATCTCGGCCGTTTGCGGATATTCATCCTTGTCGATCATGTTCTTGTCGAGACACTCGTCCATGAGCTTGTGCACTTCTGGCTCAACCCACGTCTGACAGAACGTTGCCAGATTCTGTCGTGAGTTTCCATCGAGCATCAATTCGTCATGGACCACCGAGTAGGCATGTCGCGGGTCCTGCTCGCTCGCGGGGAACTTGTACTTCGGCATGCTGATCGAGAGATCGACCGAGGCATACACGTCGTCATCGAGATTGTCCTTAACGGCGTGCCGATGATGCAAAGGCATTCTTCCGGTTTCCTTAACGCTAGTCGGGTTCCAATCCGTCCGCTTCATTTTGCATGGCGGGCAAAGCAAGTCCAGCACGATGAAGGCAAATTGACGATCTGTAAAGAAATGTGGAATTCGGGACAGAGGATCCTGATCGACGCGTTTCCTCTGTTGTCAGCCGTTCAATTTCCGTATGCTTCGCCGAAGTGAGACTGGCGGGTCGTGTGGTCTCAGTTTTGGATTGCTGCAAGGATGCTGCTGATGACTGCTGCTGGGCCTCATTTCTCGACAACTCCGCGAGCCACCTGTGTGCTGGGAGTGGATCCGGGCTTGAATCGGACCGGATACGCCATCCTGGAGCGATCGGCCGATCGCCCGGTGCTGCGGGAAGGGGGCGTTATCCGTTCAACCGCCAGTCTGTCGCTCGCCGAACGTGTTCTGGAGATCGGCCAGGGTCTGAAAGAGGTCATTGCGGAATTCCTGCCGCAGGTGGTGGCGATCGAACAGGTCTTTTCATCGGCGCAGTTTCCGCGCACAGCCATTCTGATGGCGCATGCCCGCGGAGCGATCCTGTATTCCGCCGCCGAAGCCGGGATCATGGTTGTCGATTACGCGCCCCGTGAAGTCAAACGCCTGTTGACCGGCAGCGGCAAGGCATCCAAGGAACAGGTCCAATATGCGATTCGGAATGAGTTGCAGTTGGAGCATGTGCTGGAACCCAATGATGTCGCAGACGCGTTCGCGGTCGCTCTGTGCCACTATTACAGCACCCGGACCATGGTGACGCTGGTCAAACCGTAAACGAACGACGACGACGACACACGATTCATCGCATGCAGCCTTTTTTGAAAGGGATCCTCATCTTGATTACGCGGATCACGGGCAAGCTGATACGGTTGGGAGAAGATCATGCCCGGTTGGAAGTTGGAGCCTTTGAATATGAACTGTACATCCCTGAGTTCGTTCGACGGCAATTGCAATCGTCGTTGGGCAGCGAAGTCAGCCTGAAGACAATCCAGTACATCGAAGGGAATGCTCAGGGCAGTCGGCTGACCCCGCGGTTGATCGGTTTTCTGTCCGAAGCCGAGATCGAATTCTTCGATCTGGTTTGTTCGGTCGACGGCATGGGGGTCAAGAAAACGCTGCGGGCGATGGTCAGGCCGGTTCGTGAAGTGGCCGAGGCGATCGAAGAGCAGAATGTGAAGGAACTCAGCCTTCTGCCCGGGATCGGCCCGGCAATGAGCGAACGAATCGTCGCCAAGCTGCGGCGAAAAATGGCCAAGTTCGCTCTGATGGTGGCCAGGGAATTCCCTGACGCACTGTCTTCGGAACGAAGCGTGTTGAACGATGCCTTCGAGGCTCTGATGAGCCTGGGGCATAATTCCGTCGAAGCCCGCGAAAAGATCGACAACCTGGCTGCCACCAAGGTAAAACTGAAGTCGGTCGAAGACGCACTGCTGGCGATCTATCAGCAGGAACGCAAATAGGAATGAGATCTTCGGCAGGAGTGACTTCCATGGCGCATCGGCGGATCCTGTTTGTGGCAGTTCTGGCAATGTTGGGTAGCGCGGTGTCGGCTGCCGACAGAAAACCGAACGTGCTGTTCCTGATCTCTGATGATCTGAACAACATGCTCGGCTGCTACGGTGATCCGCTGGTGAAGACGCCGAACATCGACCGCCTGGCGGCGCGCGGAGTGCGGTTTGATCGGGCATATTGCTCGTTTCCCCTGTGCGGACCCAGTCGCAATGCCCTGCTGACAGGTCTGTATCCGAACAGCACCGGGGTCCTGGCGAATGCCCAGATCTTTCGGCAAACGATTCCATCGCAGCAAAGCATGCCTCAGGCCTTCCGCAACGCGGGATACTTCGCGGCGCGAATCGGCAAGCTGTATCACTACAACGTCCCCCGCTCGATCGGCACGAATGGTCACGACGATCCCGGATCGTGGGAGTTGGAACTCAACCCCGCCGGTGTCGATCGACTGGAGGAAGAACCGCACATCTTTTCCCTGACGCCGGGACAGTTCGGCGGGACACTCAGTTGGTATGCGTCCCCGCAGGGAGATGCTCAACATACCGACGGGCTCATGGCCGAAGATGCCGAGTGGGTCCTGGAACGCTGCGCCAAGCACAAGGACCGACCGTTCTTCCTGGCGGTCGGCTATTTCCGTCCGCACACGCCCTATATGTCGCCGCAAGCGTACTTCGATTTGTACCCGGCTCAGAAGATGCCGGTTGTGCAGGGCGTTCGGGACGATCAGGCCGATATCCCGCCGCCGGGACTGGCGAGCTACAAGAAAGAGCAGGACAAGCTGACGGACGACCTGCGTCGGCAGTGTCGTCAGGCCTACTATGCCAGCATCAGCTTTATGGATGCACAAGTGGGGCGGGTCATCGCGGCACTGGATCGGCTCGGTCTGGCCGACAACACCATCATCGTATTTACCAGCGATCACGGCTATCACATGGGCGAGCACGGCCTGTGGCAGAAGATGAGTTTGTTTGAAGAAAGTTCGCGAGTTCCGCTGTTGGTTGTGGCTCCCGGGGTCACTCCGAAATCCGCCGTGGCTGCGGCGCCGGTGTCGCACATCGATCTGTTCCCGACACTGGCAGAATTGTGCGGCGTCAAGACTCCGTCGAATCTGCAGGGGCAATCCCTGGTGCCGATGTTGAAGGACCAGACCGTGGTCGGACGCAACTGGGCGATCACGCAGGTCACGCGTGGAGGAAAAAACAAGCCGTTCTTCGGATATAGTTTGCGAACCCCACGGTGGCGGTATACAGAATGGGACGAGGGCAACCTTGGCCGCGAACTTTACGATCACGACGCCGACCCGGATGAAATCAACAATCTGGCCAGCGATCCCGCGTACGCAACGACGGTCGAAGACCTGTCGCGGCAGGTTCGAACGGCCGCGCAGACGACGTTTCCCCCTTCCGGGAAAACTCCCTCGCTGCAACCCGGGCTATGGGCTCCCGACCTGACGAACCCGTGACGATTCGATTGGAGCCAAGCATCTTTGCCCGGTCATGAACCGGTGTGGACTTCGGAGTTTTCTCGCGGCAATCGAAATCGCTACACATTCCCCTTTGGCCTGAGCGTATGGAATCGCCTAGGAGACGGTGAAAACATGGGTCATCCATGTCCTTCAGTTGGCCTCTTGCTGTAAATAAACAGGCCATCCGCGTGCCGCAATGCGCGCCTTGAATCGTGCGTGGTTTACCACGTGTGTACTACTGTAATTCTCGCTTCCAATTTGCATCATCGTCTGACCGCAGTGAAGTGACTGGATGCAAGTGTCGTTACGTATTGTTGGCGAATAACTTGCGTAATCATATACGCGGTCTCGGCACAAATGAGACGTTGCCCTTCTATCATTGCTTTTCCCGGAAATGGGAATCGCATCTCAAATGTGATTTGACGCGCTGCGTTTTTTGAAGTCTGTTGAAGTGTGCGGCGACGCGTGGTTTTGTTGTCACCCTGCTGTGGCGTGAAATCATTTGACGCCTGCGTTGATCGTGTACTCATGAAAGGCCAATTCATGAAGATTCTTGTCTCGTGTGACGACCCCGGAGTGATGCGTCGTCTACGTTCAGCGCTGCATGGATTGAATGCTGATTGGGGACTCTATTCGGCAGCGGATGCGCGCGTTGCCAAGGAAACAAATGAGGGGGAAACAGGCGACCAAATCGTGTTGTTCGGCAGCCAGACAATCGGTGCCGAACAGATTCATCGGTTGAACGAAATTCAACAGGAAATCGGTGGCGAGTCACGATTGATCGTCGTGGGCGGTCTGCCAGATCAATCCATCCTGCTGGAATTAATGGATGCTGGAGTGACGGCATTTATCGATGCGTCGCACGATCTGGAAGCGGGGATACGTCGCCAGATCGAGCGATTGACGATTGGACGAAGCCTGAATGCGCAACAAGGACGACTGTTTGCCGTCATTCCATCAAGCGGTGGATGTGGAGCGAGTTTTCTGGCGAGCAATCTGGCGGCAGGGATCGCCAGCCAAAAGCTGAGTTGCTGCCTGATCGATCTCAAGTCCCAGGGAGGGGACCTGGCGACCATATTGCGGTTGGTGCCTCGTCATAACATCCAGTCGCTGGCTGCCCAATCCGACCAGATCGACCGCGCCATGTTCGAACAATCGCTGATCCAGCACGAGTGCGGCGTCCAATTGCTCGCGGGTGTGGAACCGTACAGCGACAGTCCCGGGATTGACGGGACTGTCATGCTGCGGATTCTGCGTCTGGCGCGCAGCCTGTTTTCCGCAGTCGTCATTGAACTGGACGATGTCGAAAGTCCCGAGTCGTTGCGACTGCTGGCGCAGTGTGAGCGAATTGTGATTCCGTTGCGACTGGACTTCACGTCGCTGCGACGCACCAAGCGCATGCTGGAACGACTGGAAAAGGCCCAGATTCCACTGGAAAACGTTCTGGCGGTGGCAAATCGGTGCGGCGAAGCCAGGCAGTTCCGGATTGAGTCCGTTGAGCAACTGCTTGAGGTGTCGGTTGCACATCAAATTCCAGACGCGCCGCAGGCGGTGAACGAGTCCGTCAACCTGGGGTCGCCCATTGTCACCACGGCCCCACGCTCAAGAGTTGGTGCCAGTATCATGGACGTTGTCAACAAGGTCCTGAATCCATTGGGATCCGTCGTACCTCAAAACTCCTCCAGATTTTTGCGGGGGTGGCTCCGCGCGGTCGCTTCGCGCTCTTGAATTGGTTTACCGTTTCTGGTCCGGATGCCGCTTCCCCAAGGCAATAATGAGTCAAAAAAATGCCGCGATTACAATCCTTTGAACCTGCCAGTGCCGCTGGTTTGAGCACCGAGGACCGCCAGCTTCGCCAGATCAAGTCAGATCTGCACGAACGACTGATCAACAGCGTGAATCTGTCAGCTGTTCGCACGATTTCCGCCGATGCCCTGCGCGAGGAACTGCGCCGCGGTGCCAGTGAACTGTGCAATTCCCAGGGAAGCCTGTTGAGTCACAGCGCCCAGGAACGACTGATTGACGAATTGATTGATGAAACACTGGGGTTGGGGCCTCTGGAACCATTGCTGAATGATCCCGCGATCACCGACATCCTGATCAACGGTCCGGATGAAGTCTATATTGAACGTCATGGTCAACTGGCGCTGACGGACATCGGCTTTCGAGACCTGGACCATCTCGTCACCATCGTGCAACGAATGGTGGGACGAATGGGACGCCGGATCGACGAGTCCAGTCCCATGGTCGACGCACGTCTTTCTGATGGAAGTCGTGTCAATGCGGTCCTTCGCCCCCTGGCATTGAACGGGGCGCTGGTCTCGATTCGACGATTTGGTGGTCGTCCACTGACGGCGTCGGGATTGATCCGGAACAACTCGGCGACAGGTGAAATGCTGGAATTTCTGGCGGCCTGCGTGGAGGCCCGACTGAACATCATGGTGTCCGGCGGGACGGGCAGTGGAAAGACGACGCTGCTCAACATGCTGTCCAGTTACATTCCCGCCGGTGAACGAGTCATCACGATTGAAGATGCCGCCGAACTGCAGCTGCAGAAGGGGCATGTCGCGCGCATGGAAACCCGGTTTCCAAATCTGGAGGGAAAGGGAGAGGTCACTGCACGAGATCTGCTGCGCAACTCGCTGAGAATGCGCCCCGACCGCATCATTGTCGGCGAATGCCGTGGCAAAGAAGCCTTCGAAATGCTGCAGGCCATGAACACCGGGCACGAAGGCGGCATGACGACCATTCACGCCAACGACACCCGAGAAGCGATCAATCGACTGGAGATGCTGGTCGGCATGGCCGCTCCGGAATTGCCCCTGTGGTTCATACATCGGCAGATTGCCACCACGATGAACATTGTCGTGCATACAACACGTTTGAGTGGCGGTGCCCGTAAGATCATGCAGATTTCCGAGATTACGGGTGCCGAGGGTGATTCGATTTCAATGCATGACATATTTGTCTTCGACCAGACCGGAGTCGGGTCCGAAAAGGAAGCCCAGGGAACGTTCCGCGCCACCGGGATCCAGCCAAAGTGCCTGGATCGAATGCGACGAGCTGGTGTGAGTCTTCCGTTGTCCTTGTTCACCCGTGGTGAATTGAGGTCGCAGCACTAGCAGCCCCCTTTTTCCACGGGCTGCTACGTTTCGCTGGCCTGTTTGAGGCAGTTACCATGACATTCCCGTGGGTCGAATTACTGACATTTGCCTCTGCAACCGCATGCTTTGGGGGACTGATCAGTTGGCTCTACCAGCGCTGCTTTCGTTATCAGGCGGCGATCGAAGAGCGATTTCAGGAACTGACCAATCCGAAGACCGCCGACACCGCGAAGGCGTCAACGGTGTTTCGCGACCTGCGAAAACTTCGCGCGCAGGCGGCGTCCGTCCAAAGTGATCTGTACACGCGTTGGGCCGAATTTGTCGAACAGTCCGGCTTGGAAGTGACGGTGCGCCAACTGGCAATCTGGTCCGCGGGAATGGCAGTGATATTCCCGGTTGTCATGCTGACCGCCTGTTGCAGCCTGGCCTGTTGCCTTCCCTGGTATTCGATTCCAATCAGCAGCCCTCTGGGACTGTTGATCCCATATTCGTACGTCCATGTGCGACGATCGGCGCGAATCCACAAGCTGTGCCTGCAATTGCCCGAAGCGTTCGACGTCATGAATCGGGCCATCCGGGCCGGACAGACAGTGCCCGCCGCGATGCAGATCATTGCCAATGACTTTGATTCGCCGATCTCGGATGAATTCATGTGCTGTTACGAGCAGCAGAATCTGGGGATGTCCATGGAATCGGCGCTGCGCAATCTGGCGCGACGGACTGGAGTGATGGAACTGCGGATCTTTGTGGTTGCACTGCTGGTGCAGTGTCGCGGCGGCGGGAATCTGGTCGAAATCCTGAACACGTTGTCCGATATGACACGCAAACGGTTGTGGCTGCATTCCAAGGTTCTGGCGCTGACCGGTGAAGGACGAATGCAGGCCAATGTCCTGATGGTGCTGCCGTTCGTTGCATTCCTCGCATTGCTGGTCATGGCCCCGAACTACGTTTCAAGCCTGTTGCGATTTCCACGGGTTCTAATGATGACCGCGTTGGCGCAGGTCCTGGGATGCTTGTGGATTCGTCGAATCGTGAATTTTGATTTTTAGTGTGGTGATTGCAGAGACCGCGGATTCAATCATGCCTTACAACCCGCTCGTGACGTCGATCGCTGCTTTTGGACTCGTCATGGCTGTCGCGTATTGCGGCCTGCTGCTGGCGTACCACCGCCGGTCGGCGCTCGATGATCGAATTGCGGAATTGATGGCGGAAAAAGGGGGCCGAGTCCGAAAATCGATAGTTGCCCAATCCCCGGCAGGTATCGCCACGCGTCGCCGACTGGCCGCCAGGAAGCCCGTTCCCGAGGGACGGTTCAACGAGCAGGCCTGTCAACTGCGACTGATTCAGGCGGGGATTTACCATCCGCACGCCATGCGTCTGTTGCTGGGTGCCAAGATTTCATTGGTTGTCGTGCCCGTCCTGGGGGCGCTCGTGGCGGCAGGATATCGCTGGTGCAGTCTTTCGCAGGGAATGGCGGTCGGGGCTGCGCTGGGCTGCGCGGGATTGCTGCTGCCAGATCTGTTCCTGAACGCACAGATTCGGAACCGTCATACGATGTTGCGACGGTCGCTGCCGGACTTTCTGGACTTGATGATCATCTGCATCGAAGGCGGGCTCAGCATCCAGGCGGCGATCCAACGGGTTACCGATGAATTGCGTGTGGCACATCCGGTTCTGGCGGGTGAGTTTGCGATTGTCCAGAACGACACGGAACTGGGGTCGACGGTCGACCTGGCACTGCGCCGATTCGCAGATCGAACCGGGTATGAAGGAATCCGAACCCTGGCCACATTTGTTCGAGAGGCACAACGATATGGGACCGCTCTGGCACAGGCGCTGCGGGACCACGCCGAGATGCTGCGCAATCAGCGGGAACTGGCGGCCGAAGAGTCCGCACAAAAAGCCTCCGTCAAAGTCCTCTTTCCGATGCTGGTCTTTATCCTGCCCGCCGTGTTCGTCGTTCTGGTCGGGCCAGCGGCCGTCGAAATCCTGGAGGCGTTCAGCAAGTGAGTCGCAAGATGCAAAAGATTCGACTGATCCCTCGAAAACAGCCTCGCGGGCGTTCCGGCGCAGCGCTGGTCGAATTGGCCATCGCGCTGCCGGTCCTGTTCCTGATCACATTTATTTGCATTGATTTCGGCAGTAGTGCCGGTGCGTATCTTGTACTGTCCAATGCGGCACGCGCCGGTGCCGATTATGGGGCCACTCATCGATTCACCAGTGACTCGGCAGCCGCCTGGGAAGCACGCATGATCAGGGCGATCCAGCAGGAAATGGCGAATGCGAAGAGATATGCCCCCGGTCAACTGCAGACTTCGATTTCGACCAGTAACAACGGTGATGGAACGATCCAGGTCATCGTTGATCTGCGTTACACCTACCAGACAATTGTCTCGTGGACCGCAATCCCGGCCACGATCCCATTGCACAGCCGAATCGAGATGCGGCAGTACCAGTGATTGCCCGCTGAGCGTTTCATAGTCAACCGTTTCCGGCGAAATCATGTTGTTTGCGACCACGTCAGGGCCAATCATGAACACGCGAAGGATCGATGACCGAGTCCGTGCCATTCCCACCGACTGCCCGCGGCGTGGAACAACGACGGTTGAAACGTGCGTTTCTCTGCTGTTGCTCTTGTCCGTTCTGTTTTCGATGCTGGATCTGGGATTGCTTGTGTTTCAGTCCAACATGCTGGCATTGTCCGCCCGGCAGGTGGCCCGGGATGCCATCGTTCGCGGTTCTGCGATTGATCCGGTCTGGGCCTGGGGGCCCGGTCCGTGCTCGGGAAATGCCGGCGACGGATCTGCCATTGCCCAGTCTGTTGCGCCCTTCTGTGTGACTTTGCCGAAGTCCTCAGTCACGTATCAGGTCACATGGCCTGATGGAAAAAATCGCATCGACAGCCGGGTGACGGTCAACCTGACCTGCCAACGCCCGGCAATGACACCGCTGACGTTGTGGATGGGGACGATCAAGCTTCAGTCCAACTGCACCATGAACGTCATCCACTGAATTGAGTCCAATTGTGAACTACCAACCCAGAACACAAACTGTGCCAATGCCTGTCACTGTGTCACCGACCGGGAATCGTCGACGACCTGGCAAGATCATCCCGCTACTGGCCGTGACCATCCCCATGATCTTCGGCATGACAGGGCTGGTTGTCGACATCGGATTGATGTCGGTCGACAACCAGAAACTGAAGCACGCGTCGGACGCAGCCGCGGCCGCAGGGATGTTGAGCATCCAGCGGGGAGGATCGATTACAGATGCAACGTCTGTAGCGACTTCCTGTATTCAGAATTGGAATGGCTTGAGTACCGCCTCCATCACCGTGAATATGCCGCCTGTCCACGGACAATGCGCCGGTTTGCCACATTGCCTTGAAGTTGTTGCTTCGCTCAATCGTGAGACTTCATTCAGCCGCCTGGTGGGGGTTGGAAAGCAGGCCAGTGTTTCGGTCTGGTCGGTCGCCTCGTCGGAACCGTCGACCGCGGGGGCTGGCGTCGTCGTCCTCGATCCTTCTCCACCCACCCTCAATATCATTGGGCTGCCGGTCGGCATCGCCGCCCTGCCCTCGTTGACGGGTGGCATGGAAGTCATCGGACTTGGAAAACTGGAGGTCGATGGCGCCATCCATGTCAACAATACGTGGGGTGCCTCCGACGAGAACGGTGAAGACGCTGGAATTCTGAACGGCCTGCTCCACGGGATGACATGTACACCCGTCCTGCCGCTGACTCATGTTTCCGCACGTGATATTCGAGTCGTCGGCGGAGTTGACAATCCCGTCAATTACGGGGCACTCGGCAGCGGCCAGCCAAGCCCCCTGCGGTGCAACCGGATGCCGGTTCCGGATCCGCATCGCCTGCTGCCCGTGCCCACCGTGGCCACGGATCCGATCAATGTGAAGTCCGCTCTGAAGGGTGGAGTGACCGTCATCAGCTTGCCTTTGCTCGGAACCACGACGCTTCAGCCCGGAGTTTATGACTGGATCGAGATTGTCTCGGGTAACGTCAAGTTTCAGCCGGGTGTCTACATTATTCGAAGCAAGAACCCGCTGACGGGAATCTCCTTGAATGTCCTGACGGGGAACATCACAGCCGATGGTGTGATGTTCTACATCACGAATACCTCGAATTACGACGGCGTCAACGGAGGTCCCGACAGTGGAGACGGTGAAGTCGCTCCCGGCCGCGGGGCGACACTGAACTTGATTCCCAGTGTTGTGATCAATGGCGCCGTGACCCTGGGAAGCAGGTTTTCCGGATTGAACAGCCCCGGCAGTCCATTCAACGGAATGTTTCTATACCAGCGCCGCCAGGATGTTCGACCGATCGTGATCACACATCAGGCGTTGCTGGGGGCCGCGCACCTGCAGGGGCGGATGTATGCCAAGTGGGGGCACATTTCCTTTGTCGGTGACTCGACGTACGACATCAGCCTGGTCGCCGGGACGATCCGATTCGTAACCGTACTGGGAATGACAATCGAACCGTCGAATCTGCTGGATCCGGCGTACGATGTCTATTTGATGCCCTGAACCATTGAGAATTCACGCGTCTGTTTTTCCTGGAAAACCGTCCATCATCGGCACGTTGGCGCATGTTGCCGCTGCTCAGCCTCTCTGGAGTCGACACCATGTCCCTGGCACTGTGCATTCAATGTGGGAATCTAAAGTCGCGGGCGCTGTGTGAATGTGACTATTGCGGCTCGGGGCCGGCACCGGATCAGGACCTGGAAATCCTGTTCAGCGAGCAGATGATCAATCTTCGCAGCTTGAAGAAATTCCGCCGCCTGGTCCGGGAAATCCGGCAGCAGTCGGACAATGAAGACGTGCGATTCTGGTCCTTCGTCAAGATTGTCGCCAATTATCAGGCCAAGCTGGCGGCAGCACGACCTCCGACAGAGATGCAGCCTGAAGTCGAACGGGTCATGTGCAGCGTCGTGACGCCGCCCTTTGAAGTCGAACTCATTCCGCAGGATTATGGTCCCTGCCTGCGACAATCCATTCTGGACGTTCCCGCGGATCTTTACTTCGTCTACCAGGTTCACAACGTTTTGCGGCTGCCCGACCTTGCCAGGTTTAAGACGCAAACGCCAAAACGTTCACGCTGGAAAAAATGGTATGAATTCCTCTTCGGGACCGGACGTGCTTCCCAGCAGATTGCAGCCGCCAACCAAAGCATTGTCGGGCTGTATTTCGGCTACCGGATGTACCGACTTGTTCAGATGCCAGGACTCGTCGAAATCAGAACTCGAGGCCGCGAGATCTTTCGTGGACGGTTGTGGGACGAATCCGGCATCGGCAAGATCCAGGTTGAGTCGGATCGGCGGCTGGTGGCGAGCGAAATCGTTGCCATTCGTGCGGTCCCCAAACGCTGGCTGAGATGGATCTGGCAACCCAGGTGGATTGAGAATCCGGAACGAAAAAATGGTCCTGAACCGGTAATCCATCCGACAACCAAGCCACGCCCGAAACAGCAGTGCGAATCAACGATACATTGACGCTGCGCGGATTTCGTGAAGCGACTGATTCAACAGCAGTTCACCGTTTCGATAGACGAATTGCAGTTCATCCGGCCGGGGGTCGGCGATTGGAACCGTCGTCAAGCGGCCATCCGCTTCAGACCGAACCAGTTTCAATCGCCCTGACTTGGACTTCTTGCCGGCGTCCGTCATCGGCTGCTTGAAGACGTCCCGTTCTTCGCCATTCACTGTCGCTGACGAGCATTTGAAGGCAAAGCGTTGCGTGTCCCGATTGAGTTTCTGCAGCAATCCGCCGCCGGATCCGAAGGCAATGTTGTCGGCCGACCACCCCGACGTCTGCATGGCGGCCAGAATCAGGCCGAGCATCTTGAAATCGATCCCATCCCCCTGGATGACTCGAACTTTCGGATGCAGGACTTTATAGCCCTTGGCATTGACCGTCACGCCGAATTTTTCGCCAAGGATCTGCAGCACCTGCACGACGACGGTCGGCGGGTATCCGGAATCCGGTCGAACCACCAGGACACCGTCC
Organism: Planctomycetota bacterium; assembly: GCA_018242525.1. Taxonomy (GTDB): domain Bacteria; phylum Planctomycetota; class Planctomycetia; order Planctomycetales; family Planctomycetaceae; genus Schlesneria. The sequence continues at coordinate 15,330 of JAFEBS010000046.1, forward strand.
CGGGCCAGCACGTCCTGTTTCAGGACACCGCCCCAGATGTTGGCGCAGCAGTTGAAGATGTCGTAGCTGTCACTCACCGTCGCGACGAGTCCGGTGGGGTATTGTGTGAGCATGTTTCGGCAGGCTTCCACTTCGTGATCCCGTCCCCAAGACGTAATCGTGCTGTGCTCCGCGGCGGGAATGGAAAACCCGGCCACTGGCTCGGCATAGAACTTCCGCAGCAAAACAAGCCCTGCAACGGTATCGGTCCCCCGAAAGTTCACGAGGTGTGCCGCCCCGCCCATTGCCGCTTGTTCCGGGCACGTCACCCCGCGAAAGCCGAAGTCGTGCAGTTTGAAGTCGATCTGTCCCGGATCCCCCGTTTGCTCCAGAGATCTGAGAATCACGGATTTCATCGCCCGGCTTTGCGTGGCGACCGTCGAAGGGTACCAGACCTGCACCAGCAGGCTTTCCAGGTAATTGGTCAGCCAGAACAGCTTGGGATCGGTGTTTTCAACGGTCATCAAAACATTCGATTCGCCAACCACCGTCCCTTCCGGGACCGCCTTGATCTCGATCGGCAGAAGACCTCCGTGCGTTCGGAAAATATATTCCCACCCCGCGCGGTTAAAGACCTGCCCGCCGAAATGCAGATTGAACAGTTCCTCGGCTTCGTCGATCTTTTGCTGAGTGACAACCGGACCGACCAGGTATTGCTTCAGCCAGTACTGCAGACCAAAAAATGTCGTGGCTGGATGAACCGAACCGGACCGCGACTCGAAATAGGAGTAAACCCGGGTCGTACCCGGCGGATATTGCTTGTAGTGGCTGACCTTGTAACTGTCCGTCAACCAGCAGATGTTGTTCAGCCAGTCCATCCGAATCGCCCTTCCCGCGTCCGTTCCGAATAGATCGTCTCAATGGACGACAAACATTCTGTGGCTGTGGTTCGGGCATGAAACTCGCCGAGCGTAGCAACGGACCAGATTATTTCGGCAATGCCTTTTGATCCGTGTCTGGATTGTCGGCAGAATTCGGGTTGGCAGGCAGGGTGAATGTCCCTTTGTCCGGATGGACTCCCTTGCCCCCGATGACGATGAATTTTGGATCGTCGTCGTCAGCCGTCCTGAGCTTGAACGTGATTGACTTGGCCTTGGGGCCCACCTTGAAATCGATCCCGTCCGTCGCGCCGAAGGTGACAAAACGGAAGTCCATCTTATTCTTCGATTTGTTGAGCCGAACCAGGTCCGAATCAGCCAGCTTCTTTTTGCTCCCCTCCAGTTGGGAGTAGTCGGGTGTAATCTTGTCGGTGTCGATTTCCACGGATCCCGTGAAGTCAACTTTGACACCCTTGCCCGACGTGGTTCGCAGTTTCCAGACACCATCTTCAAACCAGACTCCATACATCCGATGCTTACCCTGACTGAAGTACTTGGGGCGGCCGACAGGGTCAATTGATCTCGCGGAGTTCTCGGCCACAGAGAACAGGCCGGATGCCATCAGGACGATGCAAGCCGCAGTGCGCACTTCGATGGGATGGCGTTTCATTGTGTCTCCTTGAAGTCGTGGCAGTGACAAATTCAGTGAACAGAATTCTCAAGTGCCCGTCGTGAGGATATCAATTCACCGTCCGGTCCGTCCAGCAGTTCTGTAACTCGAAGCGTCAGCGAGGCAGGCATCAGGAAGGGTTGTTCGCTCTCTCACTGGCGCTTCGCTCCAGATTAGTGCCATCGGACGCTCACAAATCGTTGCCGGCACTGCCACCGCATGCGAAAACACAGCGAAACTTAGGTCCGTGGTGACGAATGGATATACGAAGATATTCAAGGCATTTGCCAGAAGCTGCGTCAGAATCCAGAGTACTCGGTCCATGTAACTCGAAGCGTGAGGGAGGGAATTAACGCGATGCCTGCCTCGCTGACGCTTCGGGTTGCATTGTGAGCCGCACGGCGCCAGTCGCGGGTGCATTCTCACTCATTCTCACTCGTACCCGAAGAACCCGCGGCTNNAGCGCCGTGCGGCTCACAAAGTAAATGCCAATGGGCGTTGACCCTCAGTTTCCCGTCGTCAATACTGAAGTGTATTCCCGTCCGGAAACCCAATGATTGGGACAACCCATGCCTTCATCATCTGTCAGTACCGATGGTTGCCGTACCCGATTCGCTGCTGGTGTCGTACACAGAATTGCAATCCTCATTCTTGTCACGCTTTCATGGAAATTGTCGATTCAGCCAGAACAACAAGCCTGTTCCGCAGAGAAATTCCGTGGTGCCAACATCATAGTGATCTTTGCAGATGATCTCGGTTATGGCGATCTTGGTTGTTATGGATCGCCCACGATTCGAACTCCCCATCTGGATCAGATGGCGCGCGAGGGGTTACGGTTCACCGATTTCTATTCGGCGGCGGAAGTCTGCACGCCGAGCCGGGCAGCCCTGTTGACCGGTCGCTATCCGATCCGTAATGGAATGTGCGGTCCGCGGCGGGTTCTGTTTCCCAATTCGAAGGGAGGATTGCCGACGCGTGAAGTGACCATTGCCGACGCACTGCGGGACCAGGGCTATGCCACCGCTCACATCGGCAAATGGCATCTGGGCATCCATGCCGGTTCACGGCCCCTGGACCAGGGATTTGAGCACAGCTTCGGGTTGCCGTATTCGAACGATATGGATGCTCGCGCCGATTTGCCGAAAGGGTCCACGGGATCGCCCACTCCCCCGGAAGACGGATGGAATGTGCCTCTGTTGCGCGATGGGAAAATCGTCGAACAGCCCACCGATCAAACGACACTCACAAGACGCTACACCGACGAGGCGGTCAAGTTCATCGCGGAGAAAAAGGATAGGCCGTTCTTTCTGTACTTCGCTCACACCTTCCCGCATGTGCCGCTGTTCGCATCGCCCGCCTTCAAGGGGAAGAGCCGAGCCGGGATCTACGGCGATGCGGTCGAAGAACTCGATGGCAGTGTCGGCCGGGTTTTGGCTGCATTACGTCACGAAGGAATCGCCGAAAGCACTTTCGTCTTCTTCACCAGTGACAACGGCCCGTGGCTGATTATGGGAAACCAGGGGGGCAGTGCCGGCTTGTTGCGTGATGGCAAGGGGAGCACCTGGGAAGGCGGCATGCGTGTCCCGGGGATTGCCTGGTGGCCGGGTCGCATTCAGCCCGGAGTCACGAACGACCGCACCAGCGCGATGGATCTGTTCGCAACCGCACTCGCACTCGGCGGTGCTCCGTTTCCCCAAGACACGACGATTGACGGGCGCGACCTGTCACCGCTGCTGCTGCACGGGCAGTCGCTCCCTGATGTCCCGTTCTTCTATTATCGCGGCGACAAACTCGCCGCATGTCGCATAGGTGACTGGAAGGCTCATTTCTTCACGCAGACCGGTTACGGACAGCCAAAGCCCGACATCCACGAACCACCACTGCTGTTCCATCTGGGAGTCGATGCTTCCGAAAAGCGGAATGTTGCAGCCGATCATCCTGACGTCATCGCTCGAATTCAGGCTGCTGTCCAAGCTCATCAGTCCGGCGTGGTTCCAGGTGAGCCGCAGTTGGATTGAGCCTTCACACCCTGTCAGATCTCGGCTCCGACCTTGATTCGGGATTCACACCATGAAAACGTATCTTTGGGCAGCTGCGACCATTTGTGTTCTGGGCAGTGACTGTGGCTTGGCCCGCGCCGCGGACAGGCCGAATGTCCTGTTCATCGCCATTGACGATTTGAATCACTGGGTCGGGCATCTCGGACGCCATCCGCAGACGAAGACGCCCAATATCGACCGGTTGGCCAGGCAGGGCGTGACGTTTACAAATGCCTATTGCACCGCTCCGGCGTGCAATCCATCGCGCGCCTCCCTGATGTCCGGGCAGCGGCCCAGCACGACCGGTTGCTACCTGAATGGCCAGAACTGGCGGCCCGGAATCAGCGAGGACAAACTGCTGAATTCGCAATTTGCTCGCGCCGGCTATCGCGTTTATGGAGCCGGAAAGATCTATCACGGGGCGGCGGACCGCGGCGGCGAATGGACGGACTACTTTCCCGGCAAGGGGACAACACGGCCGCATCCCGATGCCAGGGACAGCGGTGTCGGCGGCATCCAGTTCTACCCGCTGGCGAATACCGACGAAGAGATGCCCGACTACAGTGTCGTCAGCTACGGGCTGGCGAAACTGCAGGAGAAAAGCGACCAGCCCTTTTTTCTGGCGATCGGGCTGGTCAAGCCGCACATGCCATTCAGCGTGCCCAAAAAATGGTTCGACATGTTCCCGCTCGATTCGATTCAGTTGCCGCCCCATCGTGCCGACGATCTGGATGACGTGCCGCCTGCCGGAGTGAAAATGGCCGGCCCCAATGGCGATCACGCACAAATTGTCGCTTCTGGCCGCTGGAAAGAAGCCGTCCAGGCCTACCTGGCGACAATTGCCTTTTGCGATTCGCAGGTCGGCCGATTGCTCGACGGTCTGGAATCATCGCCGCAGCGCGACAACACCATCGTGTGCTTGTGGAGCGACCATGGCTGGAGCCTCGGTGAGAAATCGCACTGGCGAAAGTTTGCACTGTGGGAAGAGCCGACGCGAACCGTTTTCGTCTGGAAAGTGCCCGGGTTGACGCAACCCGGCGGAGTTTGCGGGCGCACCGTCGACTACACCAGCATCTATCCGACGCTCTGCGAACTGACGCATCTGCCTCTGCCAATCCATCTCGACGGCCGCAGTCTGGTTCCGTTGCTGCACGATCCACAGGCGGCCTGGAACCATCCCGCCATCACAACTCACGGATTCAAGAATCACACGGTCCGGACCGCTGACTGGCGCTATATCCGCTATGCCAACGGTGACGAGGAACTTTACAACGAACAGGTGGATCCGCTGGAGTACGTCAACCTGGCGACGAATCCGGAATACGCCACGCGCAAAAGTGAATTGGCCAGATGGCTGCCCACCGTTGACGCAGCCGACCTTCCGGGCACGGGCGGCAACCGTGCGAAACGGAAGCCGGCAGAGTAATTCGACGGCTGGATCGGCAGAAATGGCTCTTGACCGGAATGCCGCCCCAAATTACAAGCCGCTTCGTTAACAGGGAAGTTGTTCCTCGCGGAAGGAGTCCGCCTACCATGCGGCATGCGACGTGGATTGTTCTGGTGGCTGTACTCGCTGGTTGTGGCGGACAAAGTGCCCCTCCACCAGCCGCAACCGCTTCCTATCTGACGGCGGAACCGATTCCCCCGGAAATTGCCACCCTGATCGAGCAGGGCGACCTGGACGGAGCACTCGCCAAGGCAGATCAACTGATCAGCCAGAAGCCTGGTGACGCCATGCTGTATTCCATCCGGTCATCGATCCAGCACCGACGAAGTCGCACCGACCTGGCAATCGCGGACCTGGACAAGGCGATCGAACTGAATGGCAAAGACGCCCGACTCTATAACAATCGGGGCTTTGTATTGATGGGGACCCAGCAATTCACGGCGGCCATGTCAGACTTTGACAAGGCGACGGAGTTGGCTCCCGAGTATTCTAACCCGTACAACAACCGCGGATTGCTGCTGATTGCTCGCGGCCAGTATGCCTCGGCCATCGAACAATTGGACAAGGCTTTGGCATTGAACCCGAATTATGTCGACGCCTATAACAATCGTGGATTCGCCGCCTTCCAGTCCGGGAACACCGAACGTGCTCTGGCGGACTTCAATAATGCCATCACGATTAACCCCAAGTACGTCAATGCCTTCAATAATCGTGGCTTGCTGCGTGCCCGGGTGGGAGACTTGGACAATGCCATCGTCGACTTCACCGAAGCGATGATGCTGGATCCGATGAATCCGAAGTATTACGAACATCGGAGCGAGATTTATCGACGGACGTCCCAGACGAAATCGGCTTTGGCGGACGAGGAAAAGCATGATTGGCTGTTACGGCTGCAGGACCTGACCGCGGCAATTCAGGCCAAGCCAACGAACGCCAATTTGCTGGTGGAGCGAGCCCGGCATCACAAGTCGGTGGACGGCACCGCCAAGGCGATGGACGATGTTCAGGCGGCCTTGAAACTGGACCCCAAGTCGACAGACGCCTTGTTGCTGCGCGGCCGCCTGCACCTGGTCTGGAACGATTTCAAAAGTGCACTCAGCGATGCCGACGCGGCAGTCGCCATCGCCCCCAGCCAGGAAGGGTACTCCTTGCGCGGCGACGCCTGCATGGGCCTGAAAGATTACGACAAGGCGATCGAAAACTACGTTGAATCGCGGCGCATCGACTCGGCGGTCGCAGAAGCGTATTATCGGAAATCGCAGATCCTGCAAGCCTCGGGGCAGGCCGATGCGGCCTCCAATGTCCTGCAGCAGGCTGTCGCGCTGGATCCTGAAGTCGAAGATCGTCTGCGATAGCAGCGTCCTTTGTCCACGGGCTGCTAAATCACATTGCAGTATGTTGGGACGGATCGCGAAAGCTTCAAAACATTAGCCCGACGCGCGAGCGAGGGATCAGCAAGCTGGGCAGGCATCGACGCATCCCTCGCTCGCGCGTCGGGCTAATGTTCCAGGTTCATGCAACGCCATTTGGACGTTCGCAGCGGGAATGCATTTCATGTCGACGTCGCTACCGACGAAGATCCAGGGACCGGTCGCCGTGATCGGTGACGTCCATGGCCAGGTGGACAAACTTGCGATCATCCTCGACAAACTGAAAGCACTGCCTGACTACGAAGATCGCTGGATCGTTCTGATTGGGGATCTGGTGGATCGCGGCCCCGACCCCAGGGGCGCCGTTGATCTGTTGTGCCAGACGGTTCGTGACCATCAACGCACGACGGCGATCGCTGGCAACCACGAATTTGCCATGTGCGCGTCACTCGGCTGGTTTCCCACCCAGGACAGCGCCTTCTGGGGCGATCGATGGGTCGAGTACTACAACTCAGAGTCGACGTTCGCATCGTATGGTGCCGAGATCGGCAACCTGATTGACTTGAACGCAAGGGTGTCTGCCGAGCACCGGGATCTGCTCACCAACCTGCCGTGGTGCGTCGAACATCCGCAACTGCTGTTTGTGCATGCTGGACTGGATCCGAACAGTCCGTTCTCGGTGCAATTGCAGATCCTGCGCCAAAGAGACTTCTCGCTGAACCGTCCACAATGGCTGTGCGAACGAGCGTTCGTTGCTGCAGATCCGCCCGCCGACTGCCCGTTTGTGGTTGTTTCCGGGCATGTCAGAGTGTCTGAAGTGGTGTTGAAGCCGAAACGAATCCTGGTTGACACGACTGGCGGGGATTCCGGTGATTTGAGTTGCGTCTTGATGCCCGAACGGAAGGTGATTTCGTCCGGACCATCAAATCCGTCAGCCAGGCCCGCGCGAACGTCACCTGATCGGGCTGGTAAGCCGGCGTGGTGGAATCTTTGGGGATGAGCGCGCGCAGCAAAAAGGCGTTCGAGATCCGGGGTCAGGCACTGCGGAATTTCGGAATTGGCTGTACGGAATTGTGACTTGGCCGCTGAATCTGGTGTCAACCAATTCCGAATTTCCGCAATGCCAGACCCCAACGGTCAGACGATTACAGGATTTCGCGGATGGGCGTGCCTTCGGTCAGGATTGGGACCGGGCGTCCGGAATGATCCGGGAATGACAACGTCGAATCAATTCCCATCACGTCATAGACGGTTGCCAGCAGGTCGTGTGGCATCAGTGCCCGTTCGATCGGGAATTCGGCACGGGCGTTCGTCTGTCCGACGACCGTGCCGCCGCGCAGGCCTCCCCCGGCCATCATGACCGAAATGGCATCGCCCCAATGATCGCGGCCGGGAATGGGGATGCCCGGCTGGCCCGTGTTAATCTTCGGAGTCCGGCCAAACTCGCCCATGACGATGACTAGCGTTCGATCCAGCAGATTGCGGTCAACCAGGTCGTCCATCAGCGCCCCGACCGCCCGGTCGACCGCTTCGAACTTGCCACCGTGGCCCACCTTGATATTGGAATGGTCATCCCAGTGGGGCATGTCGACCGTCACAAATGACACGCCCGCTTCGACCAGTCGACGCGCCATCAATGTGTAGCGTCCCCACGGATTACGACCGTATTTGTCCGACAGTCGAGGATCCTCCAGGTCCAGATTGAATGCCGACCGCGCCTTGCCTCCCAAGACCATTGACAGGGCGGCCTGCTGGTGGCGATCGATCGTGTCCATCACACCGCGCTGGTCAGCCTGACGTTTGATCTGATCCAGCCCCTGCAACAACGATCGGCGATCCTCCGCGCGACCGGTTTCCACCGACTGCAGACTCTCCAGGCACTTGGGCCGACCCACCGGCGTTTTGTACGAATAATGCAGGTACTTGGTTTCGGTGTCGACATCGAAGGGGTTGTAGGCATTCCCCAGATAAGCCGCCCCCTGGTAACCGGGAAACAAGTACACGCTTTGTGCGGCCGGAAGGCCCACATAAGCCGGCATTCCCGGTGCATTCGGTCCGTGAACTCTTGAGACGTACGAACCGACGGAAGGGAACTTCTGCGGCAGATTCACGCTGGTGGAACCGGCGCGACCCGTCAGCATCCAGTGAGCCCCGGCAAAGTGATCGCCGGTTCCATGATGCAGCGACCGGATAAAGACCATCTTATCGGCGTGTTTCGCATGGTGCGGCAGCGTCTCGGAAAGAAAGATTCCCGGCACATTGGTCGCGATCGTGTCGAAGGGACCGCGGTACTCGACCGGGGCGTCAGGCTTGGGATCGTATGATTCCAACTGACTGGGCCCGCCATCGAGCCAGATCAGAATCACGGACTTGTCATTTCTAGTGGCAGCGCCGTGCGCTTGCAGACGCAACAGATCTCCCGCCGACATTCCCGTCAAACCCAGGAATCCGGCCTTTAATGCGGTCCGTCGGGAGACCCCACCACAATTGGCAAACGGTGTCCCGGTCTGCAGTTCCAGCATCCTGATTTCTCCCGACTGGCAACCATCGTCTGGCGAATCGCTCCCTAAACAATAGCTTGGAGTCTGTTGATGAGTCAACTCGAGCGGCCGTTTCGCACAGGGCCATCGCCTTTTTCAAATTGGGGTGCCACGGTCCTAACTGCGATCATTCCTCTTGAGGAATTCGTCAGTAGCGGTAGGTCGTTTGGAGGTAAAGCTGTGTGCAGGTGGGGCGGGAACCTGCAGCCGTTTGAAAGTAGTCTCCGAAGAAGAACCAGGAATACCCCAGTTGGACGTCAACAGCCTTGCTGAACGCATAGTAACCGTACAAATCGAGAGCCGTACCGACATTCCGACCCGGCCCGTGCGCGGCACCCGACAACGGCGACCCCGAAACGGTGTACAGATTGTCGTTGGCACTGGCCAATTCAAACCAGTGATATGCGGAGACAATCGAGGATTTGGCAGTCGGCTTGGCCTCGGCCTGAAGGGCGTAGTTAAACAGGTTTTCACCATTCACGTTGTCACTGAGTCCCCAATAGGCGTGTGAGAGGGGGAACAGCGTGTTGAACGTATGGTTGGTGGAACCCTTCGTGCCTGTACCCGAAGCATAGTAGAACGTGCTCGACACCCGGGGCGTCCAGGGCACCTCTTTCCAGGTATGTCCGCCCACTGCCGTAAAGAATCCCGCCAGCACGGCCGCCCCCGCCGGGTCCTCACCGAATTGGATCGCTCCTTCCGTGTCAAAGTCCCAGACTCGAGATCCCCCATCGACAGGAAACAACGCCCCATAACGGCCGCCCATGGTGTGCCGACGTCCGCCCAGGGGCAGCGATGGGTTGGTGTATGAATTGGTATCCAGGTACAGCCAGTAGGCATCGATCGAAGTGTTCTGGATGCCCGTGTAGTTCAGATACGCGCCGCTGAAGAACACTTGCGAGTTCGGAGAATCAAAACTGTTGGCGTCGTTTGCCAGCGTCGTATAGCCGGTGGCCGAGTTGACGGGATTCACGCAGAACAGATCGAACTGATAATCTTTTCCCTTTGCAAAGTAGCGGCCCCCCTGGAAGTTGCGCCGGGTATTGGCCCAGTCCAGCGGGGACACCAAGCGTTGCTTGCCGTAAGTCAGTTCCTGGCGACCGTATCGAACGGTCTGCTTGTTTGAGCCGTCATCGTAGAACTGCCAATCGGCGAAGATGTTTTGAAGATCCCAGCGGTTGACATCGATGGGCTGATTCGGAAGTGCACTGCCACCACTGTCGGCATCAATCCCTTCCACGTAGAACCGGAAGTCGCCCGCGCGAAGATCGAAGTAATGCCGCCACCGAATCAGGTTGTAATCGGCGGTGTGCCCGGTGGGAATTCCCCCCGGTCGCAGGCGATTCTGCTCATTCATAAACCGATCACGGATTTCTCCCCCGGTCGAAAGTGTCAGCGGAATTCCGAACAGTTCCATCGGCATGTCTTTGAGTTCTTCACCCAGCAGATACTCGTGGTTCGGATCCTTTTTGTACGAGGTGAAGTCGTTGTCAAAGTACATCAGCTTCCACGGACCAACAGGTGGAAGGACCATCGGGCCAGGAAATGTGGGTGGCGCTGCCGGAGGTGTCATCGGGACCATCTGATACGGCGCAGTTGTCGCCGTGGCATCAGTCAGTGAAGCCCCCGGCTCAAGATTTGTACTGAGAGACTGAGGTGCAGGAAGACCGGAATCCGCAGAGGAGGGGGATTGGACTTCCTGGGCATTCGATCGACCGACCGCCGCCGTAATCAGACTCAGGCCAAATACAAACGCAACCAGGTGTCGACGCAAAAGGCAGTTCATCCGTGTCACCTTTCCCGGACTTCGATTGCAGCTGAAGAGCGCAAGCCAATGACCGGCGACGGTATTCAATTCAAAGACGGAAAGATCCTATGCGGGAGATCGTCCGGGACGTCGCCTCGGGCCGGCTTCACATACCCGAAAAACACGCTGCGGTTTTCAACCGAATACATTCTGCGCACGGTTGTAACGATTGGGTAACTGTTTCCGGCGTTCTGTATGCGCTCATGGAAAAGTCTCGCGGAGACGGTGACAATCGCTTCGCCACCTTCACATCTCGGACCACGCTCCATCCTCTGTTGGGCATCAATTCCGGAACCCGGGGCGTTCTGTACGTGCGGCTGACTCGCGATTGGCAAACACAACACGAAGTTCAATCGGCAGATGGCGGCTTTTCCAGCCTCGTTTCCTCCGCATCGTCATTTTCAACTGGTCGAGGTTTATCATTGATCTGCCGGGCCTTGACCCGTCGGAAAGCTTCAACACTTCCAAAAATGACGAGAGCTACGAGCATTTTCATGACGCTGCCATTGGGATCGAGAAACGGCGGTATCCGGATTTCCATTTGAGTGGTTCCTATCCGTTCATTGACATTGAGTTTGAAAGGTTGCTGCGAGCCGGATTGTCAGCTTCAATCTGCGTGGGTGCCGTACAGCAGGCGGTCACGTTTGACCCATTCGGCCAGGTCTCGGAACATTTGCTCGTGCGTGAGAACTCGTGGATCCGAAACATGTGTCGTAATCAACATTCCGGCAGAGTGAAGAAGCCTGCCGAACTGCAGCGCTTGGCGGACTCGCGATGAATGTTCGATCGAAGTGACGAGCAGCGCACGGTGTTTCTGCAACTGGGTATCGACGTCAATCAGTACTGGCAATGTGGAGACTTCGGCGTTGAACATGGCGATACCGCGGAAGCTCTCCGGCTGCATCAGCAGCAGCCGTAATGCGGCAGCACCGCCATCCCCACGACCGGCGAGATAAACATGATTCGAGGAGACGGAATACGTCTCGATGAGCGTAGCAATCACCGCACACAGTTCTGCCAGCACTTCCGCAAGCATGGTGGACGATGTCGCACGTTCGTTCAGGCTGACGTGCAGTCGATGAATTTCGTCGGGATGCGTCGTGACCAGCACGTCACTGCATTCGTCTGCTTCGCTGTTGTCGATCCAGACGATCAACGAGGTCAGCGGTGGGACGCCATCTGCCGCAGCAGCGCGCCATTCACTGATCTGCGGGGTACCAGGTGCGAACGCCCAGGTGATCGCATTTGCCCTGCGAACTCGCGGAGGCTGAGGACCGTTGACTGGCCTGGCAGTTTGCGGCGACAGACAGAGAGGCGCCTTCAGATTGTGGTGATCTTCCGCCGGAGCGTCCAGTGCCTGATTCATATTCGTATTCATAATCAGTTGCCTTTCCACATCGAGCTGACTGTTCTATGAAAGGGGCCGATGATCCGCGGAGCGCGCCCGCTCAATGCCACGGGCGGATCACACTGTCGGTGTCACCAGCACTCGACGCCGTGCGTCAAGATCGAAAGAGGCCGCGGACAACGCGATCCCAGATCGAGAGCGAACGTACCGCAGTCTGATCTGCCGTCGACTGCTCCTGATGCAACCGCAGCGCCTCGTGAAGATCGAGCCAGTCGCGGCATTCGCGGGCACTCCCCTGAAAGAGCGGTTGCTCTCCGTCGTAAACGCACCAGAGATGATCCTTGACGATCGAAAACTTCGTGGACAATTGTTCGACGCGCAAGTGCTTCATGATGGTTCCTTCAGTTCGTGAATTCGGCGCACGAAATGCGGCTGAAAAGCTGCAAGTCATCGAGACCGAGAAATCGATTGGTCACCGTGTTTTTGAGCAGCGCTGCTGACGGACACTCAAAACATTGGTCATCGTTGTCGACGGCGAGTTGCACAGAGGTGCATTCAGTTGCGCTCGTGCGCAACCGAATCTGCGCTGCCTGAATCGGGCGTCTGACGTTCTGCGATCCCGCAACGGCGGGCGTCAAATCGCACCCCATGCCGTTGGATTGGCGCATCGCATGGCACACCCACGGATTCAGATTCCCGATGAGGCGATCATGGACGTTTGCAGCGTTAGAAAGTCGCCACAATCATCGTCGCGGCGACTTTCCCGCGCGCAGTCGATTCGCAAACTGCTCCAGGTCGGGGGGAAACGGCATTTGGAAGAAAAGTTCTTCACCGCTGATGGGGTGAATGAATCCGAGTTCTGCCGCGTGCAACGCCAGTCGGGGTGCCTGGCTGTTATCGAGTAGAGCTTCGGCACCAAACGGTTGGTCATACTTGGGATCGCCGCACACCAGGTTTCCGGCTTCGGCCATGTGGATGCGGATTTGATTCGTGCGACCGGTTTCCAGCCGACATTCGACCAGGCAAAAGTCGCCGAGTTGTTCCAGCCAGCGCACGTGTGTGACCGCTCGCTGACCGATCTTTGGATTCAACACGCTGCCGCGACGGCCATCGCCGCGGTCGCGGACCAGATTGGTCACAATCGTTCCGTCCGCTGGGCGACCGTGAACGATCGCCCAATAGGCACGATGGACGGAATGCCTGCGAAACTGGGCCACCAGGTGAGCTTCGGCAGCCTCATTCCTTGCGAACACCAGCAGCCCACTGGTGTCACGGTCCAGGCGATGCACGCACCGGACAGTCCCGGGCCTGGATCGTGAGCGTCCGCTGGCTGCGGAACGACGCAGCAGCAGTTCGTTCAGGGATTCATCCAGAGTCGGTTGCCGAGCTTTTCGTTCGGCCGACCAGTTTCGCTCTTCTGGACGCCGATGAGTCAGCATGCCGGACGGTTTCTCGACGACGACCACATGCGCGTCCACATACTGAATTACGACATCGGATGGTCGCGGGGGCAATTTCTGCGGTTGTTCCGACAGCGTCAAAACATCGCCTTCCGCGACCCGCCGTGCCTCGTCAACGCAGACGACTCCGTTCAGCGACACGAACGCTCGATGGACCCGCCCGCGCAGTTTCGACCAGGATTCGCCCGGTCGCAATGCACGCAACACGGCCAGGATCGTATTGCCGGCAACGCCCAGTGGCACAACAAACGAACCACCGTTCGCCAGCGGCGGTAGCGGAGGCATGGGCGCTCGTGCTTCGACAGGAGCCTCGTCAGGCATGGCCGATGAAACTGCGGGTGACCGCTTGCTTGACGGTGGCCTGGGACGCTTTGCCTTGCCGGGGCCAGGCGGGCGTGATCCTGGCTTTCGGCGATGAGGCTTGCCGGATTCGGACTCGGTCATAGTGTTGGCAACTCCCAATTCTCCGTGCGGAGTTCGCCCAGCAGTTTCTGTTGTGTCAGATCGAATTGCAGGGGGGTCACCGTGATGTATCCATCCGTCAGCATCTTGACGTCCGTGGTCGGATCGTACACGTGACACTTCAGCGGATTCAGGCCGCTCCAGTAGTACGTACGGCCGCGCGGATCAACGCGTGTTTCAATCTCATCGGCCGAACGACGGCACTCCATCCCCACGAACGCGACTCCGCGCGGCCAGTTGGCACGTGGCGGTGGAAAGTTGACGTTCCACAATGTGCCACGTTCAGTCCTCTCAAACAACTTCTGACACAGGGGGACGGCGCGTCGGGCCGTATCTTCAAAATTCGGTGGGCCATCCATCCATTGCGACAGGGCGATGGAGGGGATGCCAAAGAAGGCCCCTTCGACGGCGGCGGCGACCGTTCCCGAATACAGCACATTTAAGCCCACGTTGGCGCCGGCATTCAAGCCGCTGATGATCACTTCGGGGCGATGCGGGCAGAGTTCATGAATCCCCAACTTCACGCAATCGGCGGGCCGACCCTCCACTTTCCAGCCGAAGAACTCACCGTTCCGATAATCCTTCGACGCCAACAGTGGATGCAGGTAGGTGATGGAATGACCAACGCCGCTTTGTTCCGCGGCCGGTGAGACCACCGTAACATCGCCCCACTTCCGAAGTTCGTGATAAATCGCCAATAAGCTGGGAGCATGTATCCCGTCGTCGTTGACCAACAAAATCTGCATCGTCGTCCCTGGATTTTCTATCTGTTTCGACCGCCAAGGGAAGAGTTTCGCGAAATTGACCTCAGAACGCCAGTGTTCGTATTGACCCTCGTATCTGAAAATCGTACCAATTCGCTTCGCGGTGACTGACACTCGCCGCCACGCTCGGACAACCTGAATTGGGCCATGAAGCACTCAGGCCGCGACTTCCCTCGGGAGGTCGCGGCCTGTTTTCGTTCGTGGCGGTGACTTGGGAGCAATCCATGCCGACACGCACTCGACCAGCCGCAAAAGGCCGTCACTCCGCCGCTCACCATCCCGGATCGAGCACCCGCAATCCGCCGACTCCGATGATGGGCGAGCGTCAGACGGCCTTCTTCGTACGAGCCATGCGAGCGTTGCGTCACGTCATGCCTTCCGTGAATCGCCGGACACTCGAAGTCCTGCGGCTCTGGATCGACTCCGCGAATGACCGTGATCTGCGTGACAAGTCCCGGGCCCAGTTTCCCGCCAGCGAGTTCCAGTACTACGCACCCCGTTGTGTTTTCCTGGAGCATACGATCCCTGCCAGCAGCGATGGCGAACGACCAGGACTTCACTACGGCCAGGACGCGTTGCAGCAGATGGTCGATTGGGCCAACTATCGGATTCGGAATTCGGATACGTTTTCCGTGATTTCCGACGGGCACACTCCCACCAACGCCGAACTGGCAACCGGCCGCGCGATGCCGGATGTCCTGGGTTACGCCGGACCATTCTACCTGGGCCAGTTGGGTGATCTGAATCCCCGCTGGGCCATCTACGCCGAAGAGTGGGTCCATCGCGCCGATGTGCCCCAATTTGAGAAGCTTCAGCGGCGCAGTCCCGAAGTCTGGGTGACAGAGCCGATTGATCGGCGAACGATGGACCCCATCGCGGCCCTGGGAGCCGAGACTCCGCGACTCGATTGCGGCATGAACCCGTACAGCCGCGCCGGGGACGGACAACAGGTCATGTCCTATTCCGCGATGACGATTGACGCCAGCCACACCGACTTCGCTCGAACCGTTTCCACCATGCCGGGGGCAGATGTGACTGTCCCTCGAATTGACGTGTCCCCTGTACCGGATCGACGGTCCGGTACGCCCTCGTTTTCAGGAGAGTCGACTATGCCTTTGTCCCCGGATTCCCAGAGCCAGAATGCAGGCGGATTCGACCTGCGCATGCTGGAACAGGCTGTGATGCAATCCGTCACGGCATTAATCCCGTCGATCCTGCAGACCGTCCAGCAACAACTGGCGGGTCAGGACGACGACGAACCAACCACCGTTGATGACATGCAGGACAACTCCGACGACGATGACACCCTCACTTCCACCACGGGACAGGAGGTCATGGACTCGCTTGAGATCCCGGACGAAGAACTTTGCCAGCAGTATTCCGCGATGTCGGAGGACTGCCAGAGGGCCTTCCGTTCCGGCTGGAAACGGGGAGCCGCCGTCAGCCATCGGTATGCCCGCCACACCGACTTGCACAAGGTGGTCGCTCGGCAACAGGTCCGCCTGCAGGAATTGAGCGATCAGATCGCCCGCGAACGACGCGATGCCGCGCGCTATTCGAAGCTGAATGAACTGTCGCGTGAATTCGCGTTCGATCCGCGCGAAGAGGCGGAAACCTGCCGCGATATGTCCGACAAACAGTTTGAGCGGCACTGCACAGCCACGATCGTCAAGTATGCCCGCCGGGACGATGTGACCAACGTGGAATTGTTCACCGATTCGACGGTCACTGTGGATCGTTATGGTGCCGGAGCCCCATCCCGAGCGACCCTGGACCAGATCGAGCGGTATTCGCGAGAAGCCGCCGCCGTCGCCGCCCGCAAGAACGCTGCCAAACGAGGTTCGACATCGTTCGAAGTCGAATTTGACGCGATCTGCAAGCAACACGGTTTGTCTGTCTGATTCGTTCGTCACGACACGTCCGAGCCGTTTCCACCCATCCACAGTAAACACCCCATTGTTTTCAGACTCAATCAGGAGCCCACCCGTGAGTACTTTGCAGAATGCCTATGCGGCAGGCACCATCAACACCAGCCGGTTTGTGGTGGCCTCCACCACTCATCCGAACGCCGCCATCCAGGCCACCGACGGCACGAAGTTGGTGCTGGGGATCTCGACCAACGCCAGTCGACGACATCCCGATCCCGAATACACCCAGACCCAGATCGATGAAGCCGCCATCCAGGGGGAAGTGATTGGCATCCATCCCCCCGGCACTGTGGGCGTCGACCTGCTGTGCAACGTTGCGTGGAATCCCGGCGACCTGCTGATGCCCGATGCCAACGGCATGGGGATCGTCGCCACGACCGGCAAATACTACGGTGCTCGCGCCCAGACCGCCGGAACCGTCGGTGCGCTGTGCCCGGTCGATGTTGTCTGCGGCCTGACGCCGTAGCCGTACGCTGATTGGCGGAGCCAGATCCGTCGCCGCCGAAACCACAATTCGTCTCAATTTCAGCACATTTCGTGGAGAACTTCACATGCCCAAGGTTTTGCCCGGTGCTTACAACACCTTTATTCCGAATGCCAGATCCAGCGGCAATCTGTTTGTCGACTTTTCCCGCAACATCAACGACTTCGCCTGCCTGCGGTATTGTCAACCGGTTCCCGTCCAGCAAACGGTGGGAATCTGGTACCAGATGGGACTCGATGAACGAGCCCGACTGACCGACAACGATGCGGCGAAGTACATGTGGGCCGATGGAACTCCGCGTCCTCGAGCCCAGGACAGTGATGAATACTTCGAAGAAAAGTCGTTCCGATGCGAGCGACGCAGCTACACCAGCACGATCGGCAAGATGGCCTCGGAACAGGCTGCGTGGGATGAACTGGATCGCCGCAGCCGGATGCTGGCTCAACAGGCCATGACCGTTCGGACCAACGCCATCGTCAGCAAGCTGACGACCGTGTCCGAATACGATGCCGATCATGTGGCCGACTTGAGCGTGGTCGATGTGATTCCCGGCGTGACCGGCAACTGGGCCGCATCAACGTCGGCCCGGATGGCGATTCGTCGCACGCTGAATCACATCAAGAACACGATCACCCTGGCCACCCGCGCCGCGGTCAATTCTGACGACCTGGTCCTCGTCATGTCGCCGGATACCGCCGAACAGATTGCGGTCAGTCAGGAAATCGTCGAATTGATCAAGCAGAACATCGGTGGACTGAAGTACCTGCGGGCCGATGAGGAGTTTCCGAAGGACAGCTACGGATTGCCTCAACGCCTGTACAACACCGAAGTGATCATCGAAAAGACGGTCAAAGTCACCAGCCAGCGTGGATTGCTCACGCAATCCGCACAGTACGTGCTGCCGTTTGGCACGGTCGTTGTCTGCCACAAGCCCGCTGCCCTGGAAGGGGTCGAAGGCGGCCGCTCGTTTTCCACGTGCTCGATTCACATCTACCGCGATGACGATTTGACCGTGGAAACGGATGACGTTCGCTGGGACCGACTGACGAATGTCGCCGTGACCGACAACTTCGACGTGAACATGACCGCTCCGCTGACGGGTTTCCTGCTGGAAAACGTCTGCTGACCGGTGCTCGACGACCATCCCCGCAGACTGTTCGCCGGGGGACACTGTGTCCCCCGGGCATTGCCTGACAAACGAGGTCAGCCCGGCTTTGCCCAACAAATGGGGTCAGACCCCTGCCACAGGGATCCGATATGCGAGGAGACCACAGCGGGAGGGGGTCAGACCCCATTTGTCGGGCAAAGCCGGGCAGGCCCCGGCCAGAACTGAACCTCAGAGCGGTACAACCATGCCTTACGCCACTCCGACTGACCTTTTGGAAAGATACGACGCCAGGCTGATTGGCGACCTGGTACGTGATGATGGAGTCCAGGAACCGGCAAACTCTCTGCCAGCAAACACGGTCTTGCTGGCCGTTCTGGCGGATGCCAGCGCGGCCGTCGATGCCGCCGTGTTTGTTGGCAATCGGTACACCGTGACACAGATGGCTGCGCTCTCCGAGACAGCGGCCGCGTTTGTCCGTCGTCTGACGTGCGATCTGGCGCTTGTGTATCTAAAACGCCGGCGAGGTCGATTCGACCAGGAGCGGGATGCGGCCCTGTTGAATGAAGTGAATTCGACGTTGCAATCGCTGCGCAACGGAACCGATCTGCTGCTGCTGAACCAGCAGTCCTCGGCAGCGGCGTCGACGCTGGAACTCGTCCGGCCCGAACTGATTCCCGTCGTCACTCGTCAAACAATCCGTAACCGGACTCGCAACTATTACCCCGATCCTCCGAATCCACGCGACTGACCGCGTACGGACACACCGGACAAATCCGTCATTCTCTTTCTCATTGAGGTAAGCCATGACTGCTCCCAACATCTGTGCCGTGGTCGCCGGACCGTGCGAAGTCTGGGTCGACACGGGAACATCCCGCGCCCTGGAGTTTCTGGGCTGGTCGCTGGGCGGAATCAACATCGAAGAACTGGCTTACCATTCGCCGATTCATTCCGATGAAAACGGCGGCGTCCAGGGCCCGCCGGTGGACTTCCAGTTGTTCGGTCACCAACATCGGATCTCGATGGAACTGAGCAAGTTCCAGGAGTCTGTGCTGGCGAAACTGGATCCCCGCTACAACCCGGAAACGACCGCCGGCAGTGTCGGCGTCGGGATGTTGCTGGGCTGTGCCACGGCGACGTTTCGCCTGCTGCTGAAGGCCCCGAACTTTGTTCGGAACTACCTGGCGACGGTCATCCTGGAACCGATTGAACTGGCCCCTGTCGGCAGCCAGGCCTCGCGTGCCCGAATCGCCTTTACCGCGAACGTCGTGACGGGCGGCACATTGTGGGATACGACGACAACCTGAGTTCTCACATGTCGTGAGCGAATCGCCTCTGGCCCTGGTTCGGCGGTTGTCCAAAGGCTCGATCTTTGATTCATTTCCTTCAATGTGAGACTCACTGATGTGGACTCGATTCTGGCTTTGGCTGCAAACCCGCCTGGGGCAGGATCCCCGCGGCTTGTTTGTCTACTTTGACGGACGACGCTGGCGATCGGCAGACCCGTTACAGTTGGCTCGACAACTGTTTACCCATCCGGAGTTCGACTGGGACGAAACACCTCAACTTCTGCTGACCGCCAGGGCCAGCATTCAACTGGAGGCGTTTCGAATCATCGGCGATGCCGTTCGAACAGCTTTTCGGATCGATCCGGTCGAACGCGGCGGCCTGACAGATCGCGAGTGCCTCGATCTGTTGACGGCGTTTCGAACGTACCTGGGAGACGTAAAAAAAAATGGCAGCCTGTTTCCGACCTCGCTGGTCTTTACGGAATTGAATGCTGCGGTCGGATCGACCACGAAGCCCGTCTCGGACTGTGGCTCAACACCCACCGAGCCATCGAGCGGGCCGCCTGGATTGCCGGCGGAGCAAACCTTCGCACGTTGACCGCAGCCACCTGCCGCGCCCTGACGGAATCCGAGGCGCGTGGTGATCTCGACTTCTGGCGTATCGAAGCCACCATTAAGCGACATTCGTCATGAAGATTTGGCACACCCTCCGGACGGACAACCTGCGACGGCGCTTACAGCAGTCTGTGAGCACCTGGTTTCGCTCCGCGTCTCGATCATTGATCAAGGCCGGCTTGGAAGTCGATCCAGGGGCGACACTATCCAGCAGTGATCCGACACCAGAAGCAGCCCCACGAAACTTCGATGACAGGCAATCCCACATCGATCCAACATTGGCCGCGATTGAATCAACAAGTTCAAAGACTGCAATTGAGAACAGCCATGCACGTCCCGGATCCTCAGGAGTCGCCTGGCACCGTGCTGCCTCCGTTTCGACTTCAATTCCTGTGTCGCAGGCTGAATCACAGCTTCGCGGTCGGCCCTCCTGGACTCGAATTCTGAAAAACACCGTACAGACCATGCAGACTGGTCTGAGGCCTGCCGGCTCCAATTCCCAACTCGCAAACCGAACTCGTCCATCAACAGGCCCGGATGACGACTCACCGGACAACTTCCGTCAACAAATTAATGACACTGCTGCCCCACACCAATTCACGAATCGGCTCGGTTCCATTCCATCCGACTTGCAACAAGCGATCAGTCCCGGTGCTGGGGCGGGCCGACAGGCTGGTCCTTCCGTCGGTCCACAGCCTCCTGATCCAAATCCCAATCGAAATCAGTCCCTGAATTCGACCCATTATGGCATCACACTGCAACGAACTGTGCAGGCCAGCCAGGAGCCTTTGCCATCAGTCGTCGCGCGTCCGGTGACGCTGCCAGCACCAACATCTGATACTACGCACAATTCAGAACGACACGTTGCGACCGCCAACCCTGACCAGGCTCTTTCATCCACCGGATTTGCGCTGAGTCAAATGCAGCCAACGGTACGTCCAGTCACTCCATTTCTGCCGACCTTGCAGAATGACACGTTCGCCCGCAGCACATCAGATCTGGACAAGAAACGGGAGGCTCGGACAAATGCCCGAGCCCGATCCATGCTTCCCCCGATTCGATAGGAATCGAGCGACGGTCATTGCCACGTGGAATTCAACCTCATCAGGAGACCCCTGACATGTCGGGCCAGACGATCATTCAATACGGCGACGTCACGCTGCTGCGCTGCCTGACCCGGCGAGTCGAGCAGCAGCCGGTCCTGGATCCGACCGGGACCGACCTGAAATACTGGCGTTATCAGATTCAAGTGACGGGATACCTGCATGGCTGGCCCGCTGCCTGTCAATATCACTCGATCACAGGACACACGCCGACGGATGCCAACGCCCCACTGGTCCACCAGCAGGTCCGCTGGAGACTGCTTCCCCGCCAGTCATTCGTGATGGCGATGGGCTGTACCGCGGACATTGCCTCGGGGCAGACTCTGCTGCGCGTGGATCCATGGACTGCTGCCACGCCAGCCGAATTGACCGGGACGGGTTTGACAGGCATCGACGTCGACGACGGGCCACGCTGTACGCAGTTTGATGTTGTCCATATCTCCGCCGACAACATCTTCCAGGTCGAAGCAACGTTCGAGCTCCATCAAGTTCAATGTGACGACGACAACAGTGCCGCAGGAAACACCGACGGAGTGCTGTTGCATCGCTGGTCCTGTACGGATGGCCTGAATGTCAACCTGAGAGCCACTCGTGTGTACAGCGGATTCCTGGAACTGGCGACGTCGAATTTCAGCCCCCACTGGTTTCGTTCACTGGTCATTCCGCCATTACAGCCGGGGATGCGGCGGGAACAGATGCAATTCACCGCCAGCGAAGATGGACGTTGCCTGCAGTACACCGTCACGGACCAGGAGATCGCCATCGCCGCCCCGTATCCCGCCCGCCGCTGGTCGGTCGAGCATACGGAACATTCCCTGAACGACAGCCCGCTACAGTCGCATTCACAGATCCTCGTCACGCTCGAAGGTGACGGCAATGTCGACAAAGGGCAATTGATCCTGCTGGCGCTGTACGTCGTGACAGCCAAGCTGGCGGGTGGCCGTCCCGGAGTGGCACCGCCGGTCGGATCGCCTGTTGTGATGCGTGACCTGACGATCACTGATTTCACCGGCGACACCAACGCGATCCGGGTTTCCGCCGCCTGCGAACGCCTGGGCCAGTCCATTCGCGACGACTCCGCGGGAGCCACCGACCTGGGCCTGCGAATCTGCACTGACGGATTTGAACGCGTCATCGCCGAGTCAGATCTGCCGGCCTGGTCCGTCAACTATGATCCACGCCGCTCGTCCGATGGACGATTGGGAGAAACTCCCGTCTATCAGGGCCCGGTGTCACTGACGGGAATCCTGCGGTGCTATCTGCAGTCTCCCTGTACCAGCGACCACGGAATCAATCTTCAATCCAATTTACTCGGAACCGACTTGAATTCGGAACCGTCCGCCACGCCGCAAGCCTCCATCCAGGCGGTCATTGTCCCCAGCATTCCTTCGGTCGATCCGCCGTATTACAGCGTCAGTCATCGAGTCGCGATGTATACCACATACCAGATGGAATCGATTTATCGAACTCGGCGATTGCGTGCGGCCCTGCCCATTGCGTCCGTTCCGTACCTGGGTTCAGGCACGGACACCAGCGATGCTTGTGCGATCATTTCGCTGGGACGACCACAAACCCGCCGCATCGTCCGCATTGCCGCCGAACGCGTCGGCGAATGGCCCGAGTTTCCCGACCCGGAGACGATGGATGCCGGAGCCGCAACAACCGCAGACCCCGGTGTCGGCCTCCCCGCGATTTCCCAGAGACTGCTGTCGTCGAAGTTGCTGGGGGGAACGCAAACCAGGACGTGCAATGGTGAAGTCGTCTTCCGTGCGCGATTCGAGGCGGTCTTCGCACTCCTGAGGACTCCCACCGCCGCGGAAATCCTGAAGTTCGGCCAGAACAAATGGTCGACAGACAGTGGGACGCAATCGAATTCCGTGCTGACCAACAGTTCCTATTGAAGCGAGACCGATGTGCAAGCGAAGGACCGAGGAACGGGATCTAACGAATTGGACAACCCGCTATGAATCTCTCGATCTCATGTTGAGCTGACGATTCGAGATGCCGCAACATTTACAGGAACCTGCCATGTCCACGGGATTCAGTTCCTCAGCCAGTGTCTGTCCGACAACGCACGAAGCGATCCTGATTGCCATCGTACAAAAGCTGCGCACCGATATTGGCGAACTGGGAAACGAATCGTGCTGCTTCCTGAGCGATTCGCCGTCACCGGGAATCGAAATCCAGGAGGATCTGTTCTGCACCGTGGCTCCCATCGATGACACGTTTGACGACCAGGCGCCGATTGGAGCAGCGGAACGGGGGATTGTGGAAGTGGCTCTGGTTCAGGTGACCGTCTGGTCCCGACTCATGCTCGATCGGCTGGAACACTCGAGCCAGTCACTGACAGACAGCTCGCGCGGACTGCTGAAGTTCAAGCAACGCAGCCTGCAATCGTTGGCCGGCAGGCAGATCTATGCGGATGCGCCGCTGAATCTTGTCCCGCTTTTGATGGAACCATTGCGACCTGTTCGGGCACTGCATCCCACGTCCCGCCGCGGTGCCGATGATCTGCGATCCGTGTCGTTGATCTTCCGTGCTGTGTTCAACTGGGATCTGTCCATCGACTCCTGAATCCATTCTCAATTCTCGGCATTACCAACATGCCCATCCGTTTTGCTGGCGTCGATCTGCTGTTGGAAGACCCGGAAGGTGTGGTCCGTGCGTGGCTGGATCAACATCTGCCCGAGTTGTACGCCAGCATCTTCTGCCTGGACACGACATCCGTTCGCGAGGCCCGGTTTGCCAGCATCAGCAATGTGACGCCCCCCGTGGTCAGCGACACGGGGACGTCCAGTTCGTCGGGGTATCCGTCGTCCGCGACCGCGACGATTCGCCGCATTGGGCTGCCCGTTGGAAACTATCCACGTCCCCCGAAACCCAGGATCAATTCCCTGTACTGGCCGACGGGGGCCACACGATGGGCGCACGGCCTGTTTCTGATTTCCAGATCCAATCTGGACGCGGTCCTGGCCGCCTGTGCCGGGGAACAGTCACAAGTGCTGGAGTTGTCGGCCGTTCGAGAAAGCACCGTTGCGCCGACAGGCAGTTCCGCGTCGTCGGCGACAACTCTGACGGCGGGAATTTCCGCCAGTCTGTACGCACTTGCCCCGCGACCGATTTCGGCTCCCGGAGTTCCCTCGACCGAGCGACTGTGGCTGCTGCCGTTGGTCGACGCTCGCTATTTCTGGCAATTCCACAATGTCCGGCAATACGCTCCGAAGACGTGGTCCGAGGCCCTCAGCAAGATTCAAGGAGTCAGCCCGACGGATTCGCCAACCCTCGGCGAAGGGGTGTCGTCTGCCTACGGTCGACCATCGGCCGTGGAATTCGTTCGCGATTTCGAAAATGCCGCCCTGCTGGTGGAGGCGGTTGCATTGTCGATCGGTCGCCGGGTCGTCGCCGGGCCAACCGTTACGCCCTATAAGTTTCAGTCTTGTAAAACGCAGTCCGTGACGACGGCTCGAACGGCCGCCAACGCCAACTTGTCCAATTTGACCTCCGGCTGGGACGTTGTGGCTGGAGGAGACTTCTCCGCGGAAGCCGCCTCACTGGGAAACATCCCGGCCAATGTCATGATCACCTTCAAAACGGTCGCCGGTGATCGCGTGGCCGGGTGGGCTCAGTTCGACGGCACCGGAACGACGCATGATGGCTCGAAAGTCTTCCACTGTTCCGCAACGGGGAGCAACGCGCCGGCGGATGGTCGGTACACAACGGGCTTCGAGCGGAATCTGTCGGATCGCCTGGGCGCGGATTACTACGAATGGCTTGGGCTGCATTACGATTTGACACTGGCCGGAATCGTCCCGTGGGAAGTCACTGGATTTGACGATTACATTCGCTGGGAAATCGCCGTACACGGCAAGGGGCGGCGGCGACGGTATCAGTGCCAGACCAGAGCGGTGTCGATGCCTCCCAACTTTGGCTATGACTCGCTCCCGATCGATCCGCTGGGTTCCAGCTCAAGTTCCAGCTCAAGTTCCAGCTCAAGTTCCAGCTCGAGCAGCAGCAGTTCCAGCAGTTCGTCCAGCAGTGCGTCCTCAAGCCCGTCTTCGGCGTCCTCTTCGAGCCCATCGTCCAGCGGGAGCAGCAGTCCGAGTCAATCGAGCCTGCCGTCTTCCAGCAGTTCGGCCGTCTCATCAGGCAGCAGTTCGTCGATCAGCAGCGCCAGTTCGTCGCCACATTCGTCGTCCAGCAGTACCGGATCGTCGTCAGCAAGCTCAGCAAGCAGTCCGGGTTCCAGTTCGAGTTCATCCAGTCCAATTTCCAGTGCTTCATCATCCAATGCTCCGAGCAGCAGTGGTTTTTCGTCGGCGAATTCCAGCGGATCGATGTCGAGTTCTGCAAGCAGCACCGGATCGAGCGGAACGAGCAGTTCGTCCGTCGGTTCATCGGGATCCTCCAGTTCGAGCGAATCGATCTCTTCCGGGTCATCCGGTTCGTCGTCCAGTTCCGGCCCGTCGTCCAGTGACAGCCCCGCGACTTCCAGCGGTGAAAGCAACACCTCGGGTTCCGGATCGGGGAACACCACAGGATCGTCGGGTGCATCGAGCACAACATCGAACGCGGGGTCATCCAGTGGTATGTCATCAGCATCTGCGACTTCCAGCGGATCGGGGACCTCGAATGGGTCCGGCATGTCATCAACAGCCTCTTCCGGCAGTGGTACCGGTTCGGGATCGAGTGGCAGTGACGATGGGTGCTCTGACGTGGTGACCGATGTTGCCTGCACCGGCGGTTCGCTGGTCGTGACGAAAGTCCGCGCGCGGCTCTCGATTTGTTGACGAGAACGACTCATGCCCACCATCACCACCTATCCGAACTGCACCTGCTGCTCGTCGAGCAGTTCCAGCAGTTCGTCGAGCAGCAGTGGGCCATCAAACCCCTGCTGCCCGGCAGGAGTCCCAAATACTCTGCACGCATCGTGGAGTTACGGCGTCACAATTGATTGTGTGCCTCCCTGTGCGAATCCGTTTCCCGGAACACTGACATGGAACGGCGTTGACGCCTGGGTGATGGGTGCCACAACCGTCTGTGGAATGACGCTGCTGGCAAATCTGAAGTGCGAATCCGGGACATGGGTGTTGAGAGTCACCGGGTGTGCGTTTACGAATTTTGCGTTTGAGATACTCGGCTTCAGTTGCAGTCCGTTTGAACTTGAAGCTGGCTACTCGTTTGACGGCCTGTGCTGCCCTGACGGAACCCACGGTGCCGGAATGATTGTCACCATTACTGCTTAAGCCAGACGTCCTCTGAGCGGTGGACATGCACACCGTAGCGACTGAGGGAGATCCCATGCCGTTCCCTGAATGCGAACACCTGGTTGGCCGCAAACGATCAATCTGCCGGGGCGAAGCAGATTTGCCGCTGGAAGGCCCCAACGGCACGAACGCCTACCGTGCCCACTGGGGGCTGGCTCCGTTGCAATCCCAATCACTTCCCAGTCCGACCACCGAACCGCCCTCGCTCCTGATCCGCGGCTGGAACTTCGCCACTGCCATGGCCCGCTGGACACTGGCCGGCTTACCGCGTCGAACTCAGGCGGAAATTGACACCCGGCTGGCAATTTGCCAATCGTGCGAATTCCTGCGTCACGACCACTGCACTCAATGCGGCTGTGCCTGTGTCGAACAAAACCGCCTGATCAACAAGCTGGCACTCGCAACAGAAACCTGCCCGCTGGGGAAGTGGAGTTAACGTACCCGACGCTGCCAGCGTCGGCGAATCTCCCTCCCTCACCGCGACAATAGAAGTTGCTCGCGAAGCGGATGATCTTGGGGAACCAGCGCCAGGATCACGTTGTCACACTCCAGCCGCCGCGCCAGAAACTCAGGCATCCACAGCACTCGACTTCCGGCATCGCCATAGATCTTCAGATACCGCAGCCCAACAATATTGATCCGCGCCACCCGGGAGACAGACGTCCAGGTGATCCAGCATCGCCGTCCCCAGCAATCCTGACCAAGGAGACCATCCTGGTAAACGTGCAGACTGACAACCACCACCGCTACCAAGGCCGCCATCGCTGCTGCAATCATCGCCATGACCGCGGCACTCAGCAGCAAGAACGGGAACGGTATGACGTGGAGCAATCGATCATCGCACAGCACCGCCACGGGGATCAGGCACACGTAGGCCACGAACCCGATCACGGCCGTCCAACAGAAGAAGTAGAGAAACGAGCATCGAAAGACGCGGTGAGGTTCCTGCATGACTGGGTTCCACGGCTCACGGGCAAAACTCGACCAATAACGACATCCTGCAATCATTGTGACATTCTGTCTGTGGCCGTAAAGAGGACTTGCCCGGATAGTGAGTCCAGCGCACGTATCGCAGCTGGCGCGTCGGGCTGGAGTGGGATCGGGCTCGGAACATTAGCCCGACGCGCGAGCGAGGGACCGAATCATGACGCATGGAAACCAGAATCTTTGTGATTGTGAGTCCAACGCACGTATCCCTCGCTGGCGCGTCGGGCTGGTGTTGCAACTCGCCCCATGAATTCCATTGCCGAACCTATCCACATGGACGCCGTCTACGTAAAATGAGTGGTCTATCACATTGCCGTTTTGAATCTCGACAGCACGGACGCGACCTTGGCCAAGAAGTCAACTCGAAAACCCAAGACCACTCCTGTCAGCGACGGAATAGCCGATCCGGTTGTAGACGTTGCACTTATGGCGGAATCCGTCGAGGCGGAGACTCAGCAAATCGGGCGATTTGTCTGGGAGCACCTCTCGCGGCGCAAACCGTCCATCTTTGAACGACGCTGGTGGGATGAACGAATCCTGGGAGCGGCGATGGCTGATGAGTCGCTCAAGGTGCAAATGTTTCGCTTTGTCGATGTTCTCCCCCGTCTGAAGACGCACCGCGAAGTGACCCGGCACCTGCAGGAATATTTCCTCGAAGCCAAAGAACATCTGCCGTGGGCGGTCGAAATGGTCCGGTTCGGCGTGGAGCACCTGGCCCCGGAATCAGTCTTGTCCCGGGCTCTGGCCTACAATGCCCGCGCCAATGCCACCCGCATGGCCCGACGTTTCATCGCCGGGACGAATGTCGACGAAGTTCTGTCGGCCGTTACCACACTCCGCAAGAACGGGTTCGCGTTTACTCTCGATCTGCTCGGCGAAGCGGTCATCAGCGAGACCGAAGCGGAAGCGTACCAGCAGTCGTATCTGGGCCTGATCGACGGGTTGGCGGGGGTCGTCAATCGGTGGCCGGAACATTCGCAACTGGACTGTGATCACGATGGTCCGATCCCCCGGGTGAACGTGTCGATCAAGCTCTCGGGACTGGTCAGCCATTTCCGGTTGACCGATGCTGCGGGAACCGCCGATGCCGTCAAGTCCCGCTTGCGACCGCTGCTGCGCAAGGCTCGCGAACAACATGCCTATGTTCATGTCGACATGGAACAGCACGCGTACAAAGCCCTGACGCTGGAGATCTTCAAGCAGACCCTGGTGGAAAACGAATTTCGCGACTGGGCCGATGTCGGCATCGTCATCCAGGCCTACCTGCCGGATTCGGAGCGGGATCTGGCGGGACTGCTGGAGTGGTCGAAGCAGCGCGGCACGCCGGTCTGGGTTCGTCTGGTCAAGGGCGCCTACTGGGATTACGAAACCGTGGTCTCGGCCTGCCGCAACTGGCCAGTTCCTGTTTACGAGGAAAAGTGGCAATCGGACGACAGCTATGAACGGCTGACGGCCACTCTGCTGCAGAATCACACCCTGCTGCGGCCGGCTTTCGGCAGTCACAACCTGCGCAGCCTGTCGCACGCGCTGGCGTGTGCCAAGCAACTGAAGGTTCCGGAAGGGGCGTTCGAGTTGCAGATGTTGTACGGGATGGCCGAGGAACAGGCGCGGGCCTTCAGTGAAATGGGGCATCGCGTCCGGATCTACACTCCCTTCGGCCAGTTGATGCCGGGGATGGCCTACCTGGTCCGACGCCTGCTGGAAAACACCTCCAACGACTCCTTCCTGCGACACAGCTACGACGAACACGTGAAGATCGAGGAACTGCTGATGAAACCGACCGAACTGGCTGCGAAGATCCCCCCCCGGAAGAAACAGCCTGTCCCGGAATTCCTGAACGAACCGACCGCCGACTTCAGCCAGGAAGCCGTCCGCGAAAAGATGCTGGATGCCCTGGACAGGGTCTACGATGAACTGGGCGAAGACTACGCCATTGTCATCGGCGGCAAATCCATTCACGCCCGCCCGATGATGGTGTCCCGCAATCCATCGCATAAGGAACAGGTCGTCGGCCGCATCGCTTCGGCCACCACGGACGACGTCGAAAACGCCATCGAAGCGGCCCGGCGTGCCTTCCCGCAATGGTCCAAAACCGAAGTTCAATATCGCGCCGAGTACCTGGAACTGATCGCTCGCGAACTGCGCGAACGCCGATTCGAATTGGCGGCGTGGCAGGTCTACGAATGCGGCAAGCCCTGGGCTGAAGCGGATGCCGACGTCTGCGAAGCAATCGACTTCTGCATCTATTATTCACAACAGATGCGTCAACTGGACGATCCGTTGCGATTCGATTTGCCGGGCGAAGAGAACAGGTACTTCTACCGTCCACGCGGCGTCGTGGCGGTCATCTCGCCGTGGAACTTCCCGCTGGCAATTCTGACCGGGATGACGACTGCGGCTTTAGTGGCGGGGAACACCGTCATCATGAAGCCGGCCGAACAGTCTTCGGTGGTCGGTGCAAAATTCATGGAAGTCATCCTGGCCGCCGGATTGCCCGATGGTGTCGTCAACTTCCTACCGGGGATTGGCGAAGAAGTTGGGCCGTTGCTGGTTGGCAGTCCGGATGTCGACGTGATTGCCTTCACCGGTTCACGCCAAGTCGGTCTGTCGATCAACGAACAGGCGTCCGCGGCCCATGGGGCCCAAACCAGCGTCAAGCATGTTATCGCCGAAATGGGGGGCAAGAACGCGATTATTGTCGACAACGATGCCGACCTGGACGAAGCCGTCACCGGAGTGATCCAGAGTGCCTTCGGCTATGCTGGTCAGAAGTGTTCGGCCTGCTCA
This sequence comes from Planctomycetota bacterium, assembly GCA_018242525.1. Taxonomy (GTDB): domain Bacteria; phylum Planctomycetota; class Planctomycetia; order Planctomycetales; family Planctomycetaceae; genus Schlesneria. The sequence continues at coordinate 45,656 of JAFEBS010000046.1, forward strand.
CGAGTGATCGTGCTCGCCGACGCCTACCAGGAATTTGTGAACCGGCTCGTGGATGCCACGAAATCACTGAAGGTCGGCCCGGCCGAATTGCCGGGCAGCGACATCGGTCCGGTGATCGATGAAGAGTCGGCCACCCGCATCCTGCGGTACATCGAACAGGCCGAAACGCTGGAAGAATCCCAGTTACTGCTGGGCGAGGTCGACGCGAAACTCTCTGCCGAAGGCTATTTCATCGGCCCCCATATTTTCGCGAACGTGGCACCGGATTCCGCGATCGCTCAGGAAGAGATCTTCGGTCCGGTCCTGGTCGTCTTCCAGGCGAAGGACATCAGCGAAGCGCTGGCGATCGCCAACGGGACGGACTACGCCCTGACAGGCGGATGCTATAGCCGCAGCCCGGCGAATCTGAAGCGAGTTCGCAACGAGTTTGCAGTCGGTAACCTGTATCTGAATCGCCCGATTACCGGGGCGCTGGTCGGTCGCCAACCGTTCGGCGGCTTCAAGATGAGCGGCATCGGCAGCAAGGCGGGCGGCCCCGATTACCTGAAGCATTTTCTGATCCCGATCAACGTCACCGAGAACACGCTGCGTCGAGGCTTCGCGCCGACGGCCGGCGCGGAAGAGCAGGAATGAGTCAGTACGTCACACCGGCTCGCACCATCACCGTTCCACCCGGATTCAGTGACGCCGTGCTGTTCGAGAAGTGGACTTTACGCATGAAGACGTAGCCCGCTTCCAGGCGTCCGGCGATTCCATTGGGGGCCTTGGTTTCGTAGCCGACCAGCAGGCGGTTGTCTGTGTAGATGAACGTATCCTGGGCCCCCGAGGTCTGTTGGACAGCCCACGTATTGCCGCCGAAGATCTCGGCTCCGGCGTACACCCAGTTTTCGCGGGTTCCGTTCACGCTGATCCGTCGCATCACGCGCGGCCGGGGAATCAGCAGTTCGACTTTCAAATCATCACGCGGCGTGTAGATCAGGCCGGCAATCGGCATCGCCAGCAGGTTTTTACGGCCCAGGTACAGGATCCCGGCCGACACCTTCAAATTGGGATTCAGGTCCTTGACCAGGATTGCCCGGCCGGTGACGCGAACCCCCTGACCCGCTGTGCCGTTCAAGTCCGAGTAAACACCACCGCCCGCTCCCAGGTCGATCCCCCACGTTTCCTTTAGTGGGAGATACCACCGCAATTCCGAGGTCAGTCCATACAACCGATTGGGAACATCCAGAGCCGCCGGTGCACTGATGAATGTCGTCCCGGCCCCCATGGCCAGTCGTAACGGAGATCCCTTCACGAACAGCGGGAAGATCAACTGGGATTTCAAATCAACGTCAGAGACACCAAACCCGTCCACGGGAGACAGATAGGTGGCGGTCACTCCCGAATCCATGAACGGGATCCGACGCTGCGGCGTCACCGGGGCTGTATCGACACACGAGCCATCCCCGTCGTCCCCAGAGTCGTCGCCCGGCAGATAGGCGGGTGCATAGTGTCGCTGGACTCGATCCAGGTCCCATTGCTCGCTCGGGTCTTCCCCATCCAGCGGCCCCGAGATCTGGGCGGCGGGCCGCAGAAACGGATCGCGCAGCGATTCGTCCACGAATGCGGGATGCAGTTCGACGTCGGATTGTCCCCACGACAATCCCGACGTCGCCAGGACGATCGCCAAAGCGCAACAGACCGCACGACTCATGAAGGCCGCCCTGCCCTAGCAGCCCGTGGAAAAAGGGGTCTGACCCTCTCCGGGCATGCGATTTTCAAGGTGAATCGACTGCCCTCCAAAGGGTCAGACCCCTTTTTCCACGGGCTGCTAGGAGTGAATGCTGGAAGAGTCCAGTGAATTGCCACCAGGCCGTACGCCGATCACGTACGGAATGTCCGCGCCAAAGCGCACAATTTGACAATCGACCGTACTGACCCAAAACCTTCAGCTTCAGCCGAAAACGGGTTCACAACCGGCAGTTCATGCCGTTGCCGGTCCGGCGCACTGGGCTTCGTCAGCCTTGCCCACAAAATGGGGTCTGACCCCCTCCCAATGTGGTTTCTATTCAAATCAGAAATCTGTGGCAGGGGTCTGACCCCATTTTGTGGGCAAAGCCCTTCCGGATACTTTCAGGAAATCCCATGAACTTCCCAAGACTGTTGACCCTGCCGACGAAGAAACTGAGGATGGTATCCGTCGGCCACCGCAAATCTGTGGCTGAGGTCGCTTTGCTCGCCACAAATCAAATCCGTCCTACGAAACTGCTCGCAACACCATGCTGAACAGTCGCACCCCACTACTGCAGCGCATCCTGGCCCTGCTGGCCGTCGTTGTGATTGTCAAAGTCACCGTGGCGGTTGTCCTGGGATATCGCGAATACATCCCGCCCGATTTCAATTCCGATTTCCTGCACGGCCGCGAATCTTACTTCGCCCACGATTACCAATGGGCCTTCTATCCTCATATCATCTCGGGGCCGGTGACGTTGATCCTGGGTTTGATCCTGATCAGCAACCGGTTTCGCACGCGATTTCCCCAGTGGCATCGGCGTCTCGGCCGGGTCCAGGTCTTTTGCGTGTTGCTCCTGGTGTCTCCCAGCGGACTCTGGATGGCCTGGTATGCCGCGCCGGGACCGGTGGCAGGAATCAGCTTCGCGATCCTGTCCGTGCTGACGGGCGCGTGCGTCGTACTCGGCTGGCAGGCGGCGGTGAAGCGGCGGTTTGCCATTCATCGTGTTTGGATGGGGCGCTGCTTTGTGTTGCTCTGTTCGGCCGTCGTCCTGCGTGTTGTCGGCGGATTGGGGTCTGTCGGCGGCGTCCAGTCCGATTGGTACGACCCGCTCGCGTCCTGGGCGAGTTGGGTTGTGCCGCTTGTGGCATTTGAAATGCGAGGCTGGAGACAGTTTCACCACTCAATCCGGCCAGCTCAGAACTCGACGACCTGATCGTTTCCCGCGATTGTGATCAGTGCACGACGCTGGTCAGCGGACAGTTTCTCTGGCAGGAATCGGATCGAACCGTCGGCGAGCAAGGCGTGGGTTCCGCCTGCATGTAGCAGTTTGGACTTCGGGCCGAATCCCAGAACCAGCGACTCATCCGCATCCACAGGAGACATCCAGTGGACCGCGTGCGCGGCATCCACCTCGATCACCATCACCGTATTCGCCGTCCCGTCTTTGAAGTCCGAGATCTGCCTGGATTCAGCGGGAAGAAAGCTGCCACCTCGTGCCACCACAGCCAAGTAGGTCGTCTGACCAGCCGGGGCCGTTGAGGAAGGGCATTCATACGTGGGGATTTTCGTTTGGAAGGCGACCTCATTGGCGGGATCGTCCCACGGCTTCGACAGGTCAATCTTCTGGTACAGCGGAGCGTTGTCGAGATACGGCAGCAGAAGAGTCCGCCAACTGTGCAACGGTCTTCCGTTGGCATCGACTGTGTATGCGGGCGGAAATACCCCGTATTCATCCGCATAGTTGTGCAGGGCCAAGCCGATCTGCTTGAGATTGTTTTTGCATTGCACCCTCCGGGCCGCCGGGCGGGCACTGCGCGTCGCCGGTGCCAACAATGCAATCAACACAATGACGATCCCAATGACCACAAGCAGTTCGATCAGGGTGAGACCACGCCTTGAGTTCTGAGTCCTCAGGCGTGACAGATCCATACCGCAAGACCTACGCATGATTCTGCCTCCGAGATGACTGACGATGATTGAAGATATGACGTCCCGGCACAGGTCATTCTATCAGTCAGCCCAGGCGATCCAAGAGGCTTTCCGTTTGGAACCGAAACAGGTCCACCCTCCCGATGCTCCAGACGCAGGCAACCTCGATTCCGGCAACCTCGACCTCATTGTCAGGCTGAAGCCTGATCTGCGGGATTTTCTGGCGTTGGACTCTGCGTCTCCTGCCTTCGCCAGGCGGCTGAGATCGGATAGACCTCGCGTCGCAGGCGATTGATTCCCCCCAGTGGTCGATGGTCTGCGATGGCGTGCCAGACGTTAAAGGACAGTTGGCGGGATGTCGCCGCCTGTGACTCCGTGTTGATCTCCTGCCGGGGAAGCATTACGTGCGCGACCGTGCGGTATGGCGATTCGCCTTCCGGCCATTCGACCGTGGCATCCTCCACCGGCATGCTGCTGGCAGACGTTCGCAGTTGAATCTGGAACTCGAACAACAATTGTTGCGATCGCAAGGTTTCTTCCAGCATCAGCCGCAGTGCATCCGGTTGAGTTCCCAGCCGGGATGCCAGATCCAGCCAGTTTCCAGGCAGATTCCCGGCAGGCAGGACTCGGTATTTCGCCACGTACTGGCCGAACCGAATGGGAACCATGCTGAAATAGGTATTGCTCGCCGGATGTGTCGGCAGTTGTCCGGCAATCTGGACAGCAGTCAACGCTTCGCGCCAGTGCCAGCGCAAGGGGTTCCAGTCACCACCAGTCAGCCCTTCTGCGATGGTCACCAGAGGATTGTCATTCGCGGCTACCAGCACCTGTTCGACGCGCAAAAAGTCCTTCACATTCCGGGCGAAGAACACGGGATGGTTCACCATCACGAAGTCCTGTGCCCGCACACCGTTGTCATCCGAAGTCAGCCAGTTTCCTTCGACGTCGAACACCTTGATCGCCAGTCCACGCCCATCGGGGATCTGAAAGGTTGAACTGGTCTGTTCCAACCGGAAGCGGGTTCGCGAGTTTGGCAGGATCGTAGCCGGCGGCGAATGTATGCATAGAGTGGATACCAGTCGCTGCCGCTGAGCTCGGTGAATGATTCTTGGGCAAGAGGGGCCTGGGCATCGCCTGCTTGGAGCACAGCGGGTGAGGGCGCATCGGAAAGATTCTGAGGCACGCTTTGGGCTGGCCGCGGATTACACCCGCTGCTAATAGTGCCTTGCGGCTCACAAAGTCAGAGCCATTGGGTGCCAGGACCGGCCTGCCGAAGTGTCCTTCAAAGCTCAGTTCGGCAGGCCAGTGCCAGTAACGGATCACAGGTTGAAGTCGACGTCCTTGGCACCTTTTTCTGGTACGTCGAATTCTAACTTGGTTGTCGCCTGGGAACTGAACTCGGGCGGGATTAATTGTTTGGCGGACGACCGGGACGCGTTGGCATCCTGAGCAGCCTCAAGCTGTCCCGGATCGTTCAAGGCCATGACGGGATCGTCCGTAGGCGCTGCGTTCTGACTTCCCCCTTCGAGCTTCGAGATGAAAACCTTGTTGGCACCAATCGCAGCCCCTTGGACCAGACGATACTTTCCAGCCGCGTCGGTCTTTGCAAACCCCGTGAAACCGGCCGTGTAGAAGTAGACTTCCGCCCCTTCGAGCGGCTTTCCTCCCAAAGTGATCGTCCCGGATACCGGAGCTTTGGGGGTTGATCCCTTTGTCGACTGTGCTTCACGACCACATCCCACCAGCACTACACAGCAGAGAACGCCGAATCCCCAACTGCTGAATCGTCGATCGCTCACAACTTGCACTCCTGCTTTGGTCCCTGTCCAACGGATTCTCCTCTCACACCAAGAGGAGCAGGAAATCCTCGGCGAATCAGTACTCTCCGACAGGGAGCTGGTCATGAATAAATGCCAATTGACACTGGATCATGTAATCGAGGTTGGCGCTGAGGAATCGAACGGTTCCATCACCCAGCAGGAAATGGGCTCCGCCCGTATGGCCGCTGACAAATTGCCAGGCATACGATTTCACGGGAACAGCGCCAGCCGTGTAATTCTGGTTGATCCCCAGATAGGTATACGGCGATGCAATTGCCGATGTGAGCGTGCTTCCGTTATTCGTGTAGATCCGGCCGTGAACGGACGTGTGAGTCCCGCTCAACCCCCAGGGACCGTACGAAGTACTGGTTTTGTGGATTCCGCCCCACGATTCGCCAATCAGCAACGAGTTGCTGGTGCCATCCGTGATGCCGGAGAGTCGCGCCGCCCCACTGTTCCCAAACGCACCCTGCCGGATGTCATTGGCTTTCGTGGCGTAAGGGGAATCATAGTCCGTGAACGCACCCACCGAGAACAGGTAACTGGTCTGACGGCAATGGTTCCGCGAATAGTAATCCGTGGTCACTCCCGCATTGCTGGTCACCAGGTTCCCCGCCGCCGGGTCGGACGGGCACTCCAAAGCCGCCAGATGCATTTGCATGATGTTGACGTTGACCGAATCGCTCCCTTGCACTGGCATACCATAGGGGGAAGACTGGCTGGAGCAGTTCGAGAAATTATAACTGTTGTAGGCGGGCGCCTGATCAATGTAAGGCATCAGAAAAACCCAACCGGTGGTGTTCAGGACCAGGTTGTTTCCCGTGAAGTACGCCCCGTTGTTGTAGCGACCTGAGTTGAGCAGCGCAGGCGGGAAAACGTTGAACGTATCGTGATAATTGTGCAGGGCCAGTCCCCACTGTTTCAGATTGTTCTTGCACTGTGTCCGCCGGGCGGCTTCCCGAGCTTGCTGGACGGCAGGCAGCAACAGAGCGATGAGGACGGCGATGATTGCAATCACCACCAGCAGCTCAATCAGCGTGAAACCTCGGGCGCGACGGGACAAGGTCCGTGAGAATGACATCGGATGCTCCAGAGAGAAATGGCCATCAGACGCTAAGGAAAATCTGGGTATCCCCAGAAACAGACATGTGACAAGATGATTCGACGAGAAATCGTGCGTTACGAGATGTGCCGATCAGGTTGCCGAAATCCATCAAGAATGGCAAGTGTTTTTTCTGAGATTGCCGCTTTTTCTGCGATGAATAGAAATCAGGCTTTGGCCTGAGTTCAAAGTGGCCTTGGACGTCGACAAAGTCTGTCAAGTGGTGCCAAAAGCGTGCTCGTTGTTTCAGACGAGCAAATCAAATTCCAGATTCTTGATTTGCAAACCCTGCTTCGGAAACCCGACATTTTGTTTTGAAATCAGCCGGTTTGGATCGAAGCATTCCCGCAATACGGAATGCCGAAGAAACGTCGCGCGCGATCGCCTGCTTAACTCGAATGCAAGGATGCCATGAAATCTCTCTGCAGCCGAGCGGTCGATTCCAGCGTCCAATGTCATGCGCTCACGAAATCGGTTCCCGATTTGGCGGGCAACGCCAGTCGGACTCCAACGTCAGCGTGCGGGGCCCTTCTGGACTGCGGATCTGAGTCCACACACCATGAACGCTCCGACCAGCATCAACGCGGCGGCAAACCAGTAAGGAAAGGCTATCCCCAGTCCGTGCAGCATCAGGCCGGCGATCGGGCCGAGGATGCGGGCCAGCGATGACATGCTTTGGCCAATCCCCAGTAACTCGCCTTGTTCATCCGCCCGCGATGTCAGCGACAACATCGACAAGAGCGAGGGCGTTGCCGCCGAATAGCCGATCACCACCACCGGCAGCACGCAGAACAACAGGGGAAACGATGTCTGGTGCGAGGCCACGCCAATCAGTAACAGTCCCAACGTCATCAGGACAACTCCGACCAGTCCCATGCGGAATTCCCCCAACTTGGGAATCAGTCGTCGCACGAGGAACCCCTGACTGAGCGTCAGGATGAAGCCGATATAGGCAAACGTCAGGAAGTTGGCACGATCGCTCATCCCGTGTCCGTCGGATTTTCCCGAGACAAACGCGGCCCCCAGCAGCGGTCCGAATGTGAAGCCGATCCCGAAGGCGGCACCAATCAACGCCATCCCCTTGCCACGGGACTTTTCGTCGGTGCAGTCCGCAATGTACGCCTGGGCCGTCGAAATGGTCGCCCCCGAGATCCCCGCGCCGATCCGAGTGACAAACAACCAGACCAGCGGACTCAGTCCGAGAATCAGTCCCCTGTTACCCCATTGAGTGACCAGTGCAAACAGGAAATACGAAATGGTCGAACCGGCCAGGCCGACCAGCAGGACGGGACGTCGGCCGATTCGATCCGACAAGCGGCCCCACAGCGGGGCAAACACGAACTGCATCAGTGAAAACGACGCCATCAGCCCGCCCAGGATGGCTCCACGCCTCCAGTCACGTGCCACCACTCCCACGACTTGAGCACCATCCTCACCCAGATGCTTCGTCAACAGCGATAAGGTGCTTTCAAACTGAGCGAACGCAAACGTTGTCAAAAAGATCGTCGACAGGATCAAGGCATGCGACCCGCGAGTCATTGCCCGCAGTCCAGCCATCACGTTGAACAGATTCGAGCGCGGGCGCTGAGTTTCCCCCGGTCTCAGCGATTCCGGCAGCACCAGCAATCCGTACAGGAATGCCAGTGCCGAGAGAACCGCTGCGACGTAACCCGGTGCGGCACTCGGGGGCAACAGACTTGCCGCCGACCCCTGGATTTCCGCAGGCAGAAAATGCTCGCCGTAGCGGGGAAGCAACGGCAGGACAATGCCGAAGCCAAGCAGATCGATGAATACGGTGACAAAGATAACCAGCAGCGGCTTGCGAGACGAGGGCGAGGCAGTCACGAGTTCGGAGTTCCTTCGAGGACAACAGCACAGGTGCGAGTGGAGGCGATTTTAGACTCCGCGAGCGTCCGTGAACACTGTGAGCGGCAGCAGGAATTTTCGATTAACACTGAGCCAGGCCAAGGGACTGCGGCGCAAATCGGGGGAAAGACCTGCACCACGGAGTCACGGAGGACACGGTGAAAACCCTGTCATCGCAATCCGTTCCCCGCGGACACTGCACCGGTGAGATTGCTGAGTCGATCTAAACGCCACCTCAAAACTGCCCTTCTTCACCTCCGTGGCCTCCGTGACTCCGTGGTGAACATCCGGATGAGGCAGAAAAAGGGCAGACGACACAGTCACTTGTAGCCGATCTCGTGAGAGATCGGATGTCGAGTGACAAACATCCGAATTCTCACGAATTCGGCTACGAAAACTCGTGACCCGCGTCGGGAGCCATTTAGACCACTCGACACGACCTTACGACGCCGGGGCGACAGGTTCGGCCGGGACGGGGACCGCCTTGAATTCAACGACGGCGATTTGATCGTGGCCCGCCGCGTACAACGTGTCCTGCGTATCGTTGAGCACGAACTTGTGAACGTGCATCGGCACCTTGTCCTGATGCACCACCTTGCCGGTCTGCCAGTCATAGAATGACACAAATCCACCGTTGTCTCCGCCTGAACAGACGAACCACGTCCCTTCGCGCGGAAAGGCGATCTGCTCGACCAAACCCTTGAATTTGGTGTCGGAAATCTCCTGCGTCCGTTGCCTGGCCGCCCAATCGAAAATCTCGATCCGCGATGGCCCGTCCAGGTGATCGATGTTGCCGATCGTCCCAATCCCTCCCGCGGCCAGTAGTTTTCCATCGGCACTGAATGCCAGACTGCGGATGCCGCCGATCGAATGTCGACGCTGCTTCGGATCCCAAGTGTACATCACCGGTGCTTCCAGTTCCGAAATCTTCTTGCCTGTGGCCACTTCCCAGACCGCCACGTGACCGACCTTGTCCCCCGTCGCGACCAGTTGTCCGTCTGCCGAGAATGCGACCGCAAACAGCATCGAGGGGAAATGATGGGGAGTCATTGGCTTGTGCTCCACCAGCGTGTGCAGCAGGTTGCCGGTCCCCGCATCCCACATCTTGCAGAGCATGTCGTCAGCGACGCTGGCGATCACCTTGCCGTCCGGCGAAGCCACAACGTTTCGAATCCATTTTTCGTGAGCGGGAACGGTTCGCACCGGCTCCCGCTTCTCGAGATCCCACCAGATCAACCGGCCATCGTAGCCGCCCGTGACCAGTTGCGGTCCCGCGAGTGCTGCGCCGGTGACATAGCTTTGGTGTCCTTCACCGGTAAACTCGACCGGTTGCGGCTTTTCCGCGGCCAGGTCCAATTCGTAGACCTTGAAATCCGAACTGCCGAAGAACACTCGTTCCGTCCCCGGCAGATTCGCGATGCACAGGGCAATCCCCTTCAGCCGCGCGGTCTTGGTCACTTTGAATTTGGTGGGGTCGGAACTGGTCATGACTCGTTCTCCGGCATCTAAATGCACTAACGTCGCTGGTGATGCGTCCGCATAACATCGCGGGAATCATTGACGTTGCAGAGCATGCTGAAGCATCACCTGCAACTGCGGCCGACGATCTACGCCAGGATCTCGGGAACCGGCTTGCAGCCAAAGTCGACGATTGGAATCGGGCGGGCGCCCAGGTGGTATTCTTTCTTGTAGTCGACCCCCAGCGCCGCGAAGATCGTGGCGAACAGGTCTCCTGCCTTCATCTCTCCGTCTTCGACCTTGTGACCGTCCGGGTCGGTCTTGCCATACACCGAGCCACCTTTGATTCCGCAACCGGACAGCGTGCAACTCCATGCGCTGGCAAAGTGATCCCGGCCCAGGCTGGCGTTGATTCCCGGAGTGCGGCCGAATTCCGCCAGCGTGATGACCAGGGTGCTGTCGAGCAAACCGCGTTGCTTCAGATCGTCGAGCAGGGCCGACATTCCCTGATCGAGGTCCGCGCAGAGTTCCAGGTGAGTTTCGAAATTCTGTCCGTGGCTGTCCCACCACGCCCGGGCCACCTTCACGAACGGGACCCCGGCTTCGACCAGGCGTCGGGCGATCAGGCATTGTTCCTGGAACTGCGTGGGGCCGTAGAAGTCGCGCGCGGACTGCGGTTCCTGGTTGATGTCAAACAGTGTTTCGCTCGCCATGATTCCGCGAACACGTTCATAGGCCATGCCGTGGCTGGCGACCGAGGCATTGTAACGCTTTTCGGCAAAGCGCTTGGCGAGCAGTTTCTGCAGGTCGGCCCGTTCCTGGTGATCGACTTCGGGAATCGATTCTGGTCGGCGGATGTTCGGCGGAATCATGCTTTCGGTCAGGAACGTCGGGGCATAGCGCGCCCCCAGAAAGCCCGGCCCCCCCTTGTGGCGACCTTCAGTCTCGGAATACATCGAGACGTAATCGGGAACCTGACTGTCCGCCCGCCCCAGTTCGCGGGCGATCAAGGCTCCCAGATCGGGATAGTCGACAGCCTGTTCGACGGCGCGCCCGCATTCCATCAGCCGGGTGCCACCACCGTGATCGGCGTTGCGAGTGTTCAACGACCGGATAATCGCCGTCGTCTTCAGACGCTGAGCCATCTTCGGCAGCAGTTCGCTGATTTGAACGCTGGGAGTATCCGTTGAGATGGCACGGAACGGGCCACCGGTGGGGCGACCCGGCTTCGGATCCCACGTTTCAAACTGACTCGCTCCGCCACCCAGCCACAACAGAATCACGCTTTTCTGCTGACGTTTCAGTTCTGAGGCGAGGCAGGGATTCTTGAGAGCATCCATGACCCGCATATTGGCGGCAAATGCGGTCGCCCCGGCAAACATGGTCGTGCCGAAGAAGGTGCGTCTTGAGACGCCATGTTCGGCCGAACCGCAGAAGTTTTGTCGTGACATCGGTATCGATCCTTTGCCGTCACTCGAACGACGGGTGTATCCCTAATGATTAAATCTCAATTCCGGGCTGGTGAGAAGCGCCCACACCATTTGACGCAAACCGGCGACAGGTTCCGTTCGTTTTTCCAAATACTGGTTGCAGGCGGCAATTTCGTCCGTCGACGGAGCCCGTGTAAGCGCGGCCCAATAGGCGGTGGTAATCTGCGTTGTCCTGTCAGTCTGCTGCTTGATCGCCCCCACGAGTCGATCCTGGGAGTCACGCGCGTAGTCATCGACGAATTGCGCGTTGTTACTGAACAAGAGCGCTTCGTCGACCCCCACTTGAAAGTTCTCACCGGGCAATTCGAACTGATTGGCAAACCCTTCCGAATTCCGTTCCAGCTCATCGCGGCGCTTCTGCCATTCCTCCCCGCCGACTTCCGGCTTGTACGCTTCCGGGTTGGAACTGGCCAGGCGGAGCGACATCGAGTACTGGCGGGGCGACAAGGGACGAACCAGTGCAACCGCGAACAGGTCGGGGGCTGGGGGCTCGGTCGATTCCGACCATTCGCTGGTGCGGGCATACGCCTGGCTCAGGACAATCCCCCGCACCAGCCGCTGCAGGTCGAATTGATGCTGGATCAAATCGCGACTCAGCCAGTCCAGCAACTCGGGATGGCTGGCGGGATTGCCCGAATGCATCTGGTCGAGCGGATGGACCAGTCCGCGTCCCAGGTACATGGCCCAGACCCGATTGACAATCGCGCGGGCGAAGAATTGATCGTTGCCCGGTTGCAGGGCCACTTCCACCAGCTTTTCGCGGGGACTGAACGGGGGCTTGGGAGCCGGCCCGGCCTTGTCATCCTGCATCTGCTTCTTGACGTCTTCGTCCTGTTTTTTTCGCTCGTCGGCACTGACTTCCACGACCGGTTCATCCACTGTGGTTCCGGTCAGGAACATCATTTTCGCGACCTTGTCGACCCCTTTGGTCGTCTTGAATTTGACCTCGCCCGAAAACTTCTCGGCGAGGTTGTTCTTTTTGGTGACATAGGTCCGCTGAAAGAATGAGGCCAGGCCGAAGTAGTGATCCTGTTTCCAGTCGTCCACGAGCGGGTGATCGTGGCACTTGGCACAACTGACATTGACCCCGAAGAAGACGGTACTGGTCTCGTTCGTCAACTCGTCCAGTTCGCGCGCGCGAACGCGAACGAAGGTGGTCGCCGCTTTGACTTCGGGATCGTCTTCATTACCAATCAGCATGTCCCGAAACATCTGGTCCCAGTGACGGTTTTGCCGGACCGATTTCAACAGGTACTCGCGGAACTCGTTGTGGTTCCCCTTCTGGCCACCCATCAGCAATGTGTCGAGTTGATTTCGGAACTGGTACGCAAAATCGGCCGAAGCCAGCAGACGTTCCACCAGCTTCAATCGTTTGTCGGGTTCGTTCGACTGGACATACGTTTGGGCTTCGGCAATTGTCGGGATCCGCCCCTGCAGGTCCAGCGTCGTGCGTCGGACCAGCGTGCAGTCATCGGCGATGGGCGCCGGCTGGACCTGCCGTTCGGTCAATCGGGCCTGAATGTACTGATCAATCGCCTGCTCGATCGCAAGATCCGGTGCTGCCAGTTCCGCCGCGTCCACGGTGGTTGCCCACACACAGGCGACCGACAACACAATTGCGATGACTCCGCGAACCTGATGCATGGGAATCGTTTACCCTTCAGTCGGCGAGTTTTTTGGCAGGAACCGGGGCGGGAGGCGGGGACTGCGGCAGGTCATTCAGCAGCGAAACTCTTTGTCGCCAATTCTTCATGCGTCAGATTAGCGAATCCTGATGCCTGAAGCAAGAACCTGTCAATGTGGCATGCCGAAACAAGTTTTTCCGGCAGGCCGAGCCTTCACCGCTTGCAACGTAAGCAACTCGAACGCGGCAGCAGGAGTCACCTGGCCAGTCTTCAGCCCAGGCCAGTCGAGGGCTCGGTCCGAGCGGGCAATTCATTTCACTGCGGCGACGACCCGTTGAGACCGGGCCAGTGCGGCTGTGGCCCACCCCGTGGCCGCGATGGAAATGAACTGGTCCTTGTCGTGGGGATCGCCGTTGTCAAACCAGGGCTGAATCGGTTTTGAGCGTGTGACGACATGCCACGAACCGTCTTCGAGTTGCGAATCCGTCAGGTAAGACAACCCCTCGCGAATGACCGCCTCTGAGGAATCGACTCCCGTTTCCATCAGGATGAACAGAGTCTGTCCGGTCGCATAGGCATCGCTGTTCATCGACGGTTTCTGGCTCCAGCCTCCATCGGCCTGTCGCGCGGCCAGGATCCGGTCTCGCAAGTCGGCTTGACGCTCCTGCGCACCTCCCAACAGTACACCGCCCCACAGAGCGAAGTTCAGATCTTCCTGATCCTCCAGAGCAGCGGTCGCCAGCCAGGATTTGGCCCGGTCGATGGCGATCGAGATTTGTTCCTGCTGGCTGGCTGAACCAAACCGCTGAATCCCCAACGCTGACAACACCGTGCAACTAACGGATGAGAATTCCAAGGGAGGTCGATTGGAGGGCGGTTTCCAGGAACCGTCTTCACGCTGGATTCTCAGCAGGTAGGAGGTCATCGCCTCGGTCAACTCATCAGCTTTCTCGTCGGACAGGGCGAGAGTCCATAAGCCATAACTGGCTGTCGCCGCCTGACCACCGATCTGCTTGCCCATTGCCAGTCGTTCCCGACGCTCCGTGAAGCTTTCCCGCGTGAATTTGCGTTGTGACTGGAACAGGGATTCATCGATGGCAATTCCGGCGTCCCGGGCGTACTTCATCGCCAATAGCGGCAGCGTCTGATGATGGCAGGCGAAGCAGGTTTGATGCGACGGGTATTCCCGGGCCCCGCGCTGCAGGACGACCAGTCCTCGCTGGACTGCCGTCTTGATGTGGGTGCCGCGTGTGCCAGGGGTTGCGTCGTGTGACTGGCGGCCGTCATCGGCAGGAGTCGTACCCGCCAGCATCAAGAGGAGAATTGCGGATAACGCACGTGGGAATCGGACTCTGGACATTGGGACGGTCCTCGCAGAGACTCGCCGACGCTGGCGCGTCGGTTACGGGCGCGGCAACACAATCAGGCACGGATCGATTTCTTCACGCGGCGAATTCAAGTCGGGGGTTGGCAGCAAGCGGGAATGGACACGATCATAAATGAAGACGTCACGTTCACCCTGACCCGCTCGCCGTTCTGATACGAATGCGATGTAGCGACCGTCCGTGCTGATCGAAGGCATCTGTTCATGCGCGACTGAGTTCAGACCAGGCAGCGGCACCAACTGGTTGGATTGCCGGTCGAACAGATAGATGTCGCGCGCTCCGATTCCGCCTGGTCGATCCGAAACAAATGCAATCCACCGGCCATCCGCACTCAATGACGGTTCGACGTCGCGTGCCGGTGAATTCAATCCGGGGAGCGGCAATTCATCCCCGGACTTGTGATCCCACAAGTGAATGTCGGCAACACGGCCTTCACCCGAATTGCTGACGAAGGCCAGCAACCCTCCATCGGCCGAGAGCGCCGGCATCCGTTCATCGTTGCCGGGAGTATTCCAGAGTGCCGGCGTTTGAAGCTGTCTGGTGTCGATGTCGAAGCGCAGGATGTCCCACCGGTTGCTCGATCCCGGCCGATTCCAGGCGGCCAGTGCGAGCACTCGACCGTTTCCGGACAGAGTGGAGTGCTGCAGCGAGTTTGGCGAATCGTTTACCAGCGGCAGGTCGACTAACTGCTTCGTCGTCAGATCCCACAGCAGGATGCGGCTGGTCAGGTTTTCAACTTCCGACGTGAACGCACACCAGCGTCCATCGTGACTCAGGCTGGGATGTGAATCGCTGCGCAGGTTGTCCGGCGGAATTGCCGCAACGATTTTCCCTGTCGACTGGCCATCGTGCTCGTAAAACGTGACCGTCGGATACTTTCCCCGCTCCTTGTACGAGCCGTACGCCAGTAGCAATCGCGGCGATACTTCCTGGGCATTGACCGTTGCAGAAATCAGGCCCAGTAAAACCAGGACGCCACGGAGTTGTGATGGGCCGCTCACACCAGTTCTCCGACGGCGATGGCATCCTTGATGAACGGACGCAAGCGACTGTCGTTGACGGGATCCAATCCCAGGGCCTTGTACAGCGTCGCAGAAAACTCCAGCGGGGAGACCGGACGCCGGGCAGGATGCGCCCCGGTCTTGTCACTGGCCCCCACGACCGCTCCGCCAGGAAGGCCCGCACCCGCCAGCATCGCGGAGAAACAATACGGCCAATGATCGCGGGCGGCGTACTTGTTGATCGTGGGTGTCCGGCCAAACTCACCGACGACAACGACCAGCGTCGTGCTCAGCAGTCCACGTTGTTCGAGATCATCCAGCAAAGCTGATAACCCCTGGTCCAGCCGAGGACACAGGTGATGTTCCATCCGTTCCATACCACCCAGGTCCGCACCGTGAACATCCCACGCGTCCCAGGCGGGACCGTCATACCACTTGACCTGAATGAACCGCGTGCCGGCCTCAACCAGCCGACGTGCCATCAGGCAGGATTGTCCGAAGAAGTTGGCGCCGTAACGATCACGCAGCGAATCCGCTTCATGGTTCAAATCGAAGGCCGTGCGCACCTTTTCCGAAGTCAGCATGTTGGCCGCGGCCTGGTAGAAGGCATCCATTTTTTCGATCGATCGGCTCTGCAGGGCATCGGCCCGCAGGCGATCGATCGAACCCAGCAATTCGCGGCGTTGCAGAAACCGGTCGGCTCGGATGTCGGCCTGCAAGGAAAAGTCAGGCAACTGGATCTGCGAACCGGACGGGTCGCGGATCTCGACGGGATTGTACGGAGCCCCCAGATTTCCCGCTCCCACTCCCAACCTGGAACCAATATGCACATAGGGAGGCATCGATTGGGTGAAGCCTTTCAGCTTCGTGACGATGGCGCCGTGTGATGTCGAATCCCCGGGCGTTCCCGTCATCATCGGGATCGGCGCATGTGCATCGGTTGTATGATTCAGCGAGCGGATCAGGCTGACCTTGTGCATCCGCTCGGCCATCATCGGCATCAGTTCACAAAACTGCACGCCGGGTACCGACGTCGCAATGGTTCCGTACGGTCCGCGGATCGAATCGGGAGTCAACGGCTTCGGATCAAACGTCTCAAAATGACTGGGGCCTCCATCCAGCCACAGGAAGATGCACGACGTCTCACGCGACGGGACATCGGCCGCCATGGACTTTTGACGAAGCACCCCGGCCAGCGACAGCCCCAGCAAGTCGATTCCTGCCACCTGCAGAATCTGACGCCGGGACATCCCCTGGCATGTTCGAAGGTTTCCGAGTCCAAGCTGTAACATGGTTCTCTCCCGCCCGGATTGGCAAAACGATCGTATCAATGTTGGCCGTTTTTCGGAACGCCACCGTTGCGACTGCAGGACTTCCCTGCGTTCCCGAGCGGCTGTAATCACATGTCACGTCTACTGGTCATCGATGCTGACAGTTTCGCCCAGGGCCATCGCCTTTTTCAAATTGGGGTGCCACGGTCTTACCTTCTTCGGGAAGGCCGTGCGAGTGCTCAATCGGCACAGCCAGTTTCGCCTGCGCCTGCTACGGCACATCGAGTTTGACTGTTACAATGGGGTTGCGAATGCCGCCGCCTTCGCGCACGATGCGGTTGGAAATGAAGCGTGATACGACCTCACAGAGAAGATTCGACGATGCCGCTGGATGCCGACGACGAGCAAGTCCTGATCACTGAACGCTGGGGGACGGGACTGCTGATCTTTGTCTCTGTCATGCTTCATGCCGCATCATTGCTCAATGCCCAGCCGTTGATGAGCGCGAATGACCGGTCCCGCTGGTGTACCGTCTATTCGCTGGTCGAACGGGGAACGTTTCAGATTGACGAAATCCGTCAGCATGCTGGTTGGGATTCCATCGACATTATCTACGATGAAGGGCATTTCTATTCCACGAAGCCGCCTCTGTTGAGTGTCATCGTGGCGGGTGTGACCTGGAGTGTGCAGCGTGTGACGGGCTGGTCGCTGCTCAATGACACTCATGCCGTCACAGCGACGGTGCTGATCTTCGTCAACATTCTTCCATTTGCCGTGTCGCTGGTCCTGCTGTCGCGCCTCCTGAAACGGGTGGCTCAATGTTCATGGTGCCGGCTATTCGTACTGGCCGTGGCAGCGTTCGGGACACTGGTGACTCCGTTCCTGATGACACTGAACAACCACACTGTGGCCGTGGCCGGAGTGATGGTCTGTCTGTTCGCGTTGGAACGCCTGTTGTCGGAGGAATCTCCGCGCGCGTGGGCGTTCATCGTGTGCGGCCTGGCCGCAGGTTGGGCATGTGCGAATGAATTGCCGGCCGCAGCATTTGGATTGGCCACCTTTCTGCTGGCGGTTCGTCGATCGGTTCGCCAGACGATCTGCTGCTACGCCCCGGCGGCCCTGATTCCGATCATCGCCTTCCTGGCCACGAACGTCATCGCGACCGGAAGCTGGAAGCCGACGTACGCCAACTACGGATCATCGAAATACAACTTCGTGATCGACGGAGTTCCCAGTTACTGGATGGACCCGGACGGGGTCGACCGGAACCTGGATTCCCCGCTGGTCTACTTCCTGCACTGCACCGTCGGCCACCACGGCATCGTTTCGTTAACGCCGGTGTTTCTACTGGTGCTGATCGGCTGGATCTCGAGCGGTTGGGTTCAGCATGTGGCATTGCGGACCCTGATCCGACTCGGTGCCATTCTGACTGCGGTGGTCCTCGGCTTCTACATGACGCGGTTCGACAACTACAACTATGGCGGCGTCAGTTGCGGCCTGCGCTGGGCGCTGTGGTTGATCCCGTTCTGGTTGTTGGCGATCGTGCCGATCGTCGATGCGGCAGCCCGTACCACGGTGGCCCGGTGGATGCAGTTGGGATTGTTGGGGGGAGGGATGTTGTCGGCGTGGTTGCCGATCGAGAACCCCTGGCAGCAGCCCTGGCTGTTTCGCCGCATGGAAGCGATGAACTGGATTGATTACACCCGACAGCCACCGGAACTGCCGCGACAATTGTGGACGTGGTTCCTGACAATGCCGATCCCCCCGGCCGCCGCCGAGGACGCTCCGTGGCTTGAATTCACGTCACCGACCGCCGACGGCACGATGCGACGCCGTCGGCTGACCTGTCGGAATCGGGCCGCCGGCGGGGACCTGGTCGAACTCGAAGTTTCTGAAGGTTTGGGTTCGGATCCATTGCAGCCGACTCGAACGGTGTTGATCGATGTTGCCCGTTTCCACGCAGGTGCCTCAACGGCCGATTTCCTGAAGTGGGCGGATCCCGCCGCGAGTACCGATCTGCAGAAGCAGGCCGACTACTCCTTTGTCCGCGGTCTGCCATTGAAAAAGCCATTCCGGGCCGGCCGAATCCGGTATGTCCACCTGCCGATTCGAACCGACGCCTTCCGGTGCCAACTGGCGGCGGCAGCGGTGACGTATCCATTGGACAAGCCGACTCATCTGTATCGCTGTGACACATGGCTGTGCGAGGAACTGCCGTTTGGAGTAGCGCAGTACGAAATCAAGGTGACGGATCGTGACAACGGTGCGATCGTCCACCAGGAACGCTGGACCGCAACTGCGTCAAACCCTGCCGCGGCCCCGACGGCACCGGTCTCTTCGGGTAAGATTGTAAATACACCCGCGGCTAGCGTCTTGCGGCTCACAAAGTAACTGCCATTGGGCTATCGCCTTGCATTAGCGGCCCAGCGTCACAAACTTGCGGATTTCGGCGTCTTCCCTGGTGAGCAAATCGAGTGTCTGATCGGCCACGGTCAGCAGCGCGGGATCGTCCATTGGGATTTCGCGGGCGACGGTCGGCAGAGCGATCTTCTTTTGCACGATGCGTGGGGGATCGGCCTGCATGTCGATCAGGAACACCCGTCCGGCGGCCGGGTCAAACGATTGCTCCTGAAAGGTCAGCCTCTCCTGCTGGATTTGTGTGCCATCGAGTGTGAAGACGTGCTCCGTTTGAAGTTCGATGTCGTCCAGGAACGTGCGATAAATCAACCGGGTGTCATTCCCCATCCGTTTGGCTTGGACGACGGATGACATGCGGTTGAATTCGTTGGCAGGAAGCCGATACATCAGGAAGCAAGCGACTTCGCGGGGACCTTCCGACGACTGCGATAGCGCCAGCGACACGGTCGCCCGTCGATGTCCCACAATCACAACGCCACCCGTATGGATCCGATCACCCACAGCTTGCTCTTTGGGTCGCTGAACCTTGCGGTCACCCGTCACGACGCGGGGGCGATTCGTGAGACCCGGGATGGAGACCACTGTGGAGCCACGCTGAGTGATCCGTTGAGCCGCCTCCCGGGCACGGATGGCAACCAATCCCGTTTCGGACATTGCCAGCTTCTGCAATGCGGGCAAGGCCACTGTGGTCGTGCCGATGTCGCCGAGAATGTCACAGGCCAGTGCCTGAATGACAGAATCGGCCGAGGCGAGCAACTTCATCACGGCGGGTTCTGCCAGTTCTCCCATGCGAACGAGGGCCTTTTGCCCCGCGGCTCGATCTTGAGGTTCAGCCAGGCGATCGACGATCGGCTGGATGGCGGCTTCCGTCTTCCAGGCGGCCAGTGTTTGCATGGCCGAATGTCGCAACGGGATCTGTTCGTCCGTCAGCAGCTTGATCAGGCCTGGCGCGTTCTTGCTCGTCCCCCAGACAGCGAGCAGGTGGACCGAGGCGAGGCGGATTTCCGGATCTTTGAACGAAGCCAGTCGTTCCAGTTCCGCCGCGATTTCGGGTTGTCCTGCCTCGGGGCTGTATTCCAGCAGTTCCGCGAATCGCTGGCGGATCGCCGTGGGAACATCCGACTTGAGATCGGTCAGGATCTCGGCGCGAGTCGCATCTTTCAATTCAGGCCGGCCCGGTCGCCTCGTCGCATCGACGAGGAACCGATGGTGGGACGCCACGAGGTAGGTGACTTTATTGTCCACGTCACGGACAACCGGCTGGATGGTCACGAACGGCGGCAAAGTTGCGTCGGGGGGCAACTTCCAGACTCCGTGCGCTTTGCCGTCCTTCACGACCAATTCGACTTCTTCAGAGCCACTCAGCGGCTTTCCGGCGTCCGTCGCAGGGACATCCACCTTGCCCGCCACACAAGCCACGCGAATCGAATTCACCTTCTGATACGGATCGAACAGGGAAAACTCGATGTCGAACGCCAGCCCGTCTTCGGACCGCCGGACAACTTTCCGTTCCGTCACGCTGCCCGACAGCAGTCGATGCAAGACCGAGGTGGGTACTGAGAATCCGATCCCCGATCCCTTGATGGTCGCCACCGCGATCCCCTGCAACCTGCCGCGAGAATCGACGACCGGGCCGCCGCTGTTGCCCGGGTTCAGTGCTCCGTCGATTTGAATGGTGTCCTCCGCCCCGGCATCGTTCAGGCGAATGCTTGAGATCGTGCCACGGCCCACCGAAACCGTGGGATGCCCCTTGGAACTCGACAGCGCTTCGCCAAATGGGAATCCAAAAATAAAGACGGGAGTGGTTTCCATCGGCTTCAGTGTTGGATCCAGTACCAGCGGTTCCGGGATCCTGGTTAACCCTGTCAGCTTCAGGACGGCCAGATCGTTCGGGACATCGACTGCCACCAGGGTCGCAGCGCGTCGTTCTTCCTGGGGCGTGCCACTCTGGAACACGGCCGTGATTTCCGGTTCTCGACCGTGCAGAGCCTGCTTCAGACGCAGTAACTCCACCGCACCGCGACCGCGCAGGCCGGCCGGGATGTTCCCGTTTTCCAGATCCGGTTTCGTGGCGACATGAGCGTTCGTCACGATGTAGACGGTGTCACTCTGACGATGAATCACGAACCCCGAACCGCTCCATTCGATCGGTCCGACAGAGACCTTCAAGAAGACGACACCCTGCTTGAGCGATTGCAGAATCTCGGGGGCCAGCGACTCCTGAGCCCGGGTTTCGCCAACCAGGTGTCCCAGCCAGAGACCAGCGACCAGCAATCCACACCACGGACGGATTCGAGGATTCATCGACACCAACTCCATGGAGTTACTTCTTGCCGAGATTTTTCCGCGCTTCGATCTTCTTTTTCAATGCGTCCGCTTTGGAGAGCGGCGCGGCCATCGACGAATTGCTCACCATCGGCAGTGACAGGCCCGACTTGTCCAGCGGAACGAAAAACGGCATCGGCAACCCGGCCAACTGCAACTTCAGAATCGCGAATACCTGCTTGTGAGCGACAGCGGCCGTCACTTCTTCGTTCGTCCGGACGGTCAGCATGCTGGGATCCAGGTCCAGCTTATGGGCAAACACCTTGGTCTTGCCGTCCTTGGTCGTCCACGACAGGTCCACTTCGGCAGCGGTACTTTGAACTGTGCGGCCGGTCGGTGTGCCGCCGCCGCGACTGGATCCTCCCTTGATCTCTTTCAGGACCTTGCCGGCCCCCTCTTTGTATTTGACATTCAGGATCGTGTTGCCATCATCGGCGACTTCCAGTCCATCATCCGCCAATCGTTCCGCCAGCACCTCTTCAATCGCCTTGGTGGCTTCTTCCTTGGTTCCAAAGCGAACTTCCGTCACCTTGACGACCACTTTCACCTTTTCACCCGGCTTGATCAGGGCCGGTTTGTCGCTGCGATAATCTGTCAGCGCCTGCTCCAGATCCTCGGCGGGGAACGGCACGACTTGAATCTTTCGAGCGCCGTTGCCACCGGTGGAGACGATCATCCCAGCCGGAGTAATAATGCGTCGCCAGTGCGAGAACTCCAGAATCCCCTGCTTGTAGGTCCACAACAGCAAACCTGTTTCCCGATCCACGAAGCCGGATCCATACCACAGGAATCCATTCGGTTGCGAAACGTACTCCAGCGCAGGCCCCTTGTAAGAGGCAGGATGCTGCAGGCTGGCTTTCATCGCGGCCGTCAATTCGCACTTGCTCTTCTGGTCACCATTCGCCAGATCGTAGGTTGCGATGATGGAACCGCGCCCACCGCTGCACAGACACCCGAGTTCCGTTCCATCGGGTGAAAAACGCACTCCATCCAGGCTGACCGACTGACCGTCTTCCGTCCGGTTGGGAGGAGTAATGGTCCCCTTCTCCTGGCCGGTTTGCAGATCGTAGATCACTGCGTCGGAGGCCATGATCGAGACGAGCAGATTTCGGCCGGGGCTGATGTCGTACCGTTGATCGCCCGACAGGTTCTTATCCAGATCGATTTGTCGGGCGGAGTTTCCGGTCTTGGCATCCCACACGCGCAAGTGGTGCCCGAATTTGCCATTCGTCTGACCCAGCGTATAGGTCAGCACTTCGTCGGGGCCGGCGAAGTCCAGAATCGTCATGGAATAGTTACGTTCATCCGCCTGGAAGCGGGAGATTTGCTTGCCCGTTTCCAGTGACCAGACCTCGATGTCATTGGCTTGAGCCCGATCGAGGATGGCGAGTGCCATGTATTTCCCATCAGCCGACAACGCCCGTTTGATCGCCTTGGGAGGAGTTCCCTGGATGGCACCAACGCGTTTGCCGGTTGCCAGATTCCATAGCTCACCCTTCTGACTTTCGTAAGCATCCAGTCCGACCATGCAGAACGGACTGTGTCCCTGAGGAAACAGGATCTCCTCAATCCGCGGCGGCTGCTGGATCGAGACCGCCAGCGATGCAGGCCATTCCACGGGTTGAGTCGGAGGATCCGGCTTCACCTTCCAGTGGGCGGCGACACCTCCCGGTTTGACGGGATCGGCGGCGGCGGCAAAATCAATCGCGCTCAGAGAGACTGCAGACACCAACACCAGCCCCACGAACCCGTTCTTCAAAGTCAGTATCACGGTTGTGGCCCTCCGTTTCTCGGCGACAATAAAACGAAAGAAGACATCCGCAATGCGGATGAAGTGATTTCGCACGGAATTCCGCAGAATGAATTCAAGACAGGACGTCGTGAGCCTACAACACGGCCACCGCGACGTCAATTGTTCACTTCGTCCGCAACTTCCTTCCCTGACGAATAGCAGCCCGTGGTGTGGCACTGTCAATCCGTCGACGTACACACCGTGATCGACGTCAAGAGGCCGGTTTTCGGGTGGCACTGGCGATGCTTTGATCGCCAGTGCCAATGTACTTGCCATGAACCGATAGCATCTGTGGTCTTGTCATTTTTCCTGAAAGGCTTGGTCGATCACCGAAGGTGGAATACAAGCCACTTGAATTGGGATTGAGTTCTGAA
>JAFEBS010000047.1 GCA_018242525.1 Planctomycetota bacterium
GCACTCGCACGGCCTTCCCGAAGACGGTCAGACCGTGGCACCCCATTTTGAAAACGGCGATGGCCCTGTGAGGACTCGGCTGCCTGTATTGATTCGACGGAGATGAAATTCAGCAGCGGTAACCAACGTGTGCCACCGACCAGGAAAGACTCGCAGCCCACCAGTCTGCGCCACCAGAGTACTCAGACATCAACGATCATTCGTCCAACTCGCCCGCCTTTTCGGTCAGTTGTTCGACCGCCTTCAAAAACCGCTTTCGAACCTTTTCGGGCAGCTTGCCAAACTGCCTGGCGAACTGAGGATTCATGGCTCCCACGCAGCGTTCGACCGCGCTGGTCATGCGTTTGACCAACTGTTCGGTCGTCGGTTCCTGCCGTTCGGCGGATTCGCGTGCAGGGGGCGTGGCTGCATCTTCGCGGAACGGTGCATAGGGCGCACTGGAATTGGATGAGGATTCGGCGCCGCCAGCCGCCAGCGCGGCGCTTTGCATTCCTTCGGACGCCCCCATTCGCACCGAGCCAGCGTCAAACGGAGCAGACTCGTTCGTCAGTGTCAATTCGATCGGTCCCAATCCCATCGATTCATCGGATGACGCTTCGCTCAGATCTTCGCCATGCTGTGCCCGCCGCCAGGCGCGCATTTCAGCAACACCGGCCTGGACGTCTTGAGCCCATTGCAGGCATTCAGCCGCGTCGTCCCAGTTCAAGGCCGCATAGAAGTGCGACCACTTCAGCAGGGAATAGCTTTCACTGACGTCGCCAAACGTCTCCCAGACCCGCCGCCGCTGGTAAACCTGGTCCGGGCTGAGTCCCACCAGCGCCGCGAAGTCGGCGTCCGTGCGTCCCCGGGCGAAACGCTTCGTCCACTGGGCGGCACACTCACCCACTTCCCAGTTGCACCGGCTCAGTGCCGACAAGGCACGGGCAATCAGAGCGGATTCGGTATCTTCGGTCTTCGCAACAGCAGTGGTCATGTTTGAGCAGTACCCTGGGGAGGAATAATGATTGGCGACGGGACATCGCTCCGCGTCTATGCGTCCCCTCCGTGGGTCCAGTCCGCGAATGGTATCCGGCTGTCCTGCCAACCGCCACCGTCCGCATCGCCCCCGTGCCCGGTCCGTGGTGATTCGGGACACCTTCTGCGACCTGCGAAAGATGTACGGGCTGAGAGGGTTCGGAATGGCATCCGAACACCACAGTCGGTACCCTTTTGCAACGGCAATCCATCAGCACAGGCTGACCTCGCGAGATTCCGCGAAGGTCACCTGAAACACATACACTTCGACCATGGCGGCCGCGAACGAGGATGGCGCGCAAATCGGCCCGAACGAGAAGGCAATTTCCGATGGCGGACGTCATGAAACTATGGTTGGGGCGACACGGCGAAGCGGTGGACGCCGATGCGTCAGGATCGGATTTCAACCGTGTTCTGTCTCCATATGGACGCCAGCAGGTCAGTCAGTTGGCCCGGTGGTTGATGACACGGGAACCCGCCCCGGAACTGGTTCTGCACAGTCCGCTGGTGCGTGCCCGTCAGACTGCGGAAACGATCGCTGGCGAGATTCCGGGAGGTGCCGTCGTCCTGGAAGAGAGTCTATTGTCACCCGGATTCTCGACGGCATCACTGCTGCATCGTCTGAAAGAATCGGGAGTCGATCGAGTCGTCTGCATCGGGCATCAACCCGATATCGGTCGCAGCCTGGCGGAAATGACCGGGGGCGTTCGTGCCCTGATTTCTCCTGGAACGCTGGCGGGAATTGAGTTCCACAGTGCGCTGACCAGTGGCATCGGCAGCTTGCGCTGGCTGGCCGATCCATCCTGGTTTGGAAGCTGACATCAAGCAGACGCTGCGAATCGTCAGGCCCATCAGTTCTCTGGATTTGACAACTGTTCCAACAAATCCGCGATCTCGCGATGGGCTCCCTGGGACTGCGAGATAATCAGCATTCCGGGCAAGACTTCCACGATCCCCGTCGGCGGATCTGCGTGGTAAATCACCTGCAGCGAGATCACGGCCGTTTGGAAGAGGCCATCCCACGCCTGACCAACCAGGGCCAGATCCTCTTCCGTAATCTCGACTTTTTCGGAAGCGGAATCCTCGCCGCTGGATTCCGAAGAGGAGTCATCGCTGACCAGTCGAATCCGTTGATTGACGGCCGAGGCCGAAGAGAACAACAGTCCCAACATGTCGAGGTTGACCTTGGGGACCGAGATTTTCTTGCCGGTACTGGTCTTTCGGCTGGCAGGGGTTGCTGCCTGTGACGCGGTGTTCGCATCCGGAAAATGCTTCTTCCAACTCCAGGGCCGAATGGTCCGGGTGATAATCCGGGCCACGTCTTCCGACTTGAGTTTCGCGGACTGTTCCAACATCCGCACGGAATATACGCGTGTCTGCTTTTGCAGGTTGGCGTTGAGCCGGGTGGTCACCAGCACACCGTGATCCTGGACCAGCAAATCCCATTCGGTCGCCTGTGTCAGTGACGCCAGTAGCGGCAATTCTTCGGAGATTTCCGCATTTACAAGTGTTTGCAAGGGAAGCGCCTGATCGAACGCCTGGCGAAGTACATCTTCGACGGTGGCGTTTGGCTGTGTCACGACCGATGCCGCAACCGGGAGTTCCAGCAGAGTCGTCGTCGCAGTTGCAATCAGGGCGCTGGCCTGGGGATCCTGATCATCGTCGCCCGTCTCTGCAGGCTTTGGGTCGGATTTCTCCGGTTTCTTGCCGACCGTCGACTTGTCAGCAGACTTCTTGGCTTTTTTCGTCACCTTGGGTTTGATCGGTTCGACCGATTCGACGACCGGCGGGTCTGCCGACGGGGCCACGGAGACTGGTGAGATGGCATCCTCGCCATAGGGATTCAACTGCGGCCGATTGGTCCGGATCTCGTCGGCTGGCGAAGCAATCGACGGTAACTCAGGTGACGGTGAAGATGGCCGGTAGGTTGGAGTTGGATAGGCTGGAGTCGGATAGGCTGGAGTTGCGCGGGGGAACGGGTCCGGAGACGTCGGCGGCAGAAGCCCGGCGTTGGGCACGTTGGCGTGGCGCCGTGTGTGGGTGAACACGGCAGTCAGACTGCCAGACTTGCCACCCTGTGACTTCTGGCCAGGCAAATCAAATGCCGCAGCAATCGGCAAGACATGTGGCAAATCAATCTGCACGTGCAAGCCATGTTTTTGGCGGATTTGATCGAGCAGGGCTCCCAGTGTGATCGACTCCCTGTCTCCGACGTTCAGTTCGGCAGGCACTTGCAATGCCCGCTCCCATTGCTGATGCCGCTGTCGTCGCTGGCGGGATAAGGGAGTCGCAGGTGCCGTGGATGGGACCGGGTGCTCGATAATGCTTGAAACGTTTTTGGGAGTCTCGGACGACTTGACTGGGGTTTTCTTTCCGCCGGACTTCGCCGGCGCTTCGTCCGCTTTCGCTGAACCCGCCACGAGGCCCATTGCGACCAGCGCAAACAACAGTTCCCATCGTTGCATGATGTGCCTCCTTGCGTGAATCAGACTTTCCAGACCCCGCCGAAAAACTCCCCAAGGATTGTCCGGTGTCCTGCCGGAGTCAAGTCATCGCGTCTTAATGTAAACGACAATGAATGGATTGGAGCCAGTCACTGCCCCCGGACCAGCCGGATCACGAACGGATCATTCAACCCGGTGGCGACATACTTCGCCTGAGAAAAATCGTGATTCTCTGTGTGCTCGTGAGGGACCGAAACGACATAGGCTCCGGCAGCCGCTCCGGCGCGGGTTCCCGTCTGAGTGTCTTCCAGGACGAGCATCTCACCGGGGGCAACATTCAACTGTTCCGCCGCTTTGAGGTAGATCTCGGGGTTCGGCTTGCCGTGTGTAACGCTTTCGGCCGTCAGTGACACCGGAAACCGGCGAGCCAGATCAAACCGTCCGAAGACATTTTCCAGGTAATCGCGTGGTGAGGACGTGGCCACACCCTTGGGCAATCCCACCGCTTCGATCAGATCGAGCAATTCGAACAGCCCAGGCATCGGCTGCAATTTGGTCTGGAGTAATTCGTGAAACACGACCCGCGACTCGGCCAACAGTTCCGCCGGGCCTTCTGTCAGCCCCAGGTAATCGATCAGGGCTTGAAACGATTCCAGCGGACGACGCCCCAGCATGGCATCCATCGCCCCGCGCGACATCGCCAACCCACGTCGCTGCAGCAGCACTTCCGCTGATTCGTAGAACACATGCTCCGTATTGAACATCAGTCCATCGAGATCGAAGCAGACCGCACGAATCGTGGGGACAACGGCTGGAACGGGCACAGACATGGTGAACGACATTTGTTCTCAAAAGAGCTGGTGGCCGGGAGCACAATCCTCGGGCAACATCTTCGCGACGAATCGCTCGAAGTCAACGCCAGCCCCCGAAGTTCTGGAAACTTGTGCGAATAGCTCATCTCAAGCGGCGGCGACTGATGAGTTTGGATTCCGCCGCGAACGCACGCGAACCGCGTGCGTTACGACTTCGCCGCTTCCGGGGCCTGGCGATGGATCCAGGCCACGACCAGGGACGCGATGACGAAGGTCACAAACGCACACCCATTGAGAGGTCGTGGGAGCACGATAAACGCCAGGACACTCAACACGGCCACTCCAATCGGCAGTTGGCGTGACAACCGAGTCACGACCGATGGACTGCGAACCGCCAGGACGACGGCCAGTCCAATCGCCAGCCAGACGGCTGACCAGACCAGATTCAATCCCCAGCGAATGGATTGTTCCGGTCGAACGGCGAGTGCCAGCTTGGGATCGCCGCCCGCCTTCGAGAAGACCAGCTTGCGGCCCCGGGTGGGCAATTCAAATCCCAGCGACAACCCACCCGACTGCGACCAGATCGATCCGCCGCCAACTTGACCACCCGCGGCGACGAACCCTGCGTTGGGACCGAAAGCAGGGTTTTGGGGAGCAGCTACGACTGGATTTCCCCGTTCCGCAAGAGCCATGTTGTTCGCAAACCCATCCGTGACGAGTGGCTGCTGAATCACGCCACCATTCGTCGAGAACGAGCTTCCATTGAACGGATCATTGATTCGAGGATTATTGGCCTGTCCCAAATCGCCAAACTGTGCCGTTTCGAACAGCCGTTCATCCTGCGGATTCATTACAGGTCGGCCAGGATTAACCACACCAATATTGGCACCTGCCGTGAAGCCCCGACCGTAAGGTGGCTCTCCGGCCGGAGCGGTCGTAATCCCGTAGCTCACCGGTGGAGGAAGAAAGCCATTCGCGTCCTTCTGCACGTCGATCTTCATATCATTCACGCCTCTCGGCTGTTCATTGACAGTCCGATTGCGAACGGTGTGCGATTGCAATGAGGCTGGTCCACCGAGGGGCGATTGAGACTGAGCGGGCTGACCAACTCCCTGCTGGCCACCTCGACCGCCACCGAACTGCCCACCACCGAAGCCACCCTGTCCACCAAAGCCGAACTGTCCGCCGCCGAATCCGCCCTGGCCCTGCTGACCTTGCTGTCCCTGCTGTCCGGCGATCTTCTGTTGATTGATCTGCAGGTTCAGATTGTCGATGTTCGCGGTGTTACCAAGTTGCAGGTTCTGCCGGGTTTCCAGATTGGCACCCTTGCCCCCCTTGCCCGAGGAAGGTTTCGAATCGTCGGGCGATGGCTTTCCCTCGGCCGCCTTCTCGCCGTCCTGATCTTTGTTCTGCAATTCAAAATTAAACGATTGACCTTCTGATTTCTTTTGCTCAATCCCCTCGAACCGATTGTCCAGAATCAGCGTCGCTCCATTGGTGTCAATTTGATTGACCACGCCGCTCTGGATCCCGTTTCCGTTGCTATCAATCGCTCGAGTCACCTGCTCGTTGAATTGCTGATACGCCTGTTGCTGATCGGTTTGAATCGATTTCTCCAGTTCCGACAATCGCTTCAGCGCCAGGCCTTTCTGCCGGTCGAAGTCCTGATCGCCACTGGACCGTTGAACCGATTGTTCCAACTGCCTGGCGTTTTGAATTGCCAGACCGATCTGCTTCAGGTTGTTCGACGCTGGATTGCGGCGCTCGGACGAGGCAGACAGGAACGAGTAGTTCTGTTCCACGTACCCCAGTAATTCCGACAACTCCTGCATCGCCGCCTTTTCGTAAAGCAAATCGTTCTGATCCGATGACTGCAACGTCAGGTTGTGACGGGCGGACGAAGTCAGGGGTTCCGCATCCAGATCGTCCGGCAACCAGACCGTCCAGCGGGTCCGCGCGACCGGGATCCCAAAATCGGGATCGTCCTGCTGACTGACCACCACTGGAGCCGGGAAGTCCAGATCCTGCCGCAGCAACCGCGCGGACTTGGGCAGGCTGCTGCCCAACCGGCCGCGCCATTGAATTCGAACCGGGAACGACAGGCTGGCGGCACTCGTTTTCGGCAACGCGATCAAATCGATCGTTTCGTTGTTGCGTTTGGCTTTCACCGCCCGAGACGGGACGTTGCCCACGAACACCGACATCAATTCCGTATCGGCAGGCAGCTTTAATGCCAGGAATTGTCGTGAACGATTCTTGATCGTGTAGATCGCCTGCCCGCGATACGTTCCGTCGCGGCTGACGATTGTCGTCAGGTCGGCGACATTCACGGAAGCCGGGGCTCCGGCCGTTTGTGCGAACGTCTGCACCGTCCACCGGGGTGCGGTCAGCAATTGCTTGACTCGCACCAGTTCCGTCGCCTGGTCGACCAGCGACTGGTCCACAACGACCGGGACGTCTTCCCGCTGCACCGCTTCGGTCAATTCCGGCGAAGCGGACGTCAGTTGACTCTGCGACGAATTGATCAGCAGCACATACTGATTCTGGCTGTCCACCGCTTCAAACGCGACCGACGGCGCGACCACTTCCGTCGACGCGGGGGGCATCGTTCCCACGGCAGCAGCGAAGTACTTGCCACGGATCGGTGTCCGCAACCAGATGGTCCAGCGAGTGCGATCGTTTCCTGCATCCACATGCGTCGTCTCGCGAATCCCGTCTCCGGCGAATTCCAGTTTCCCCGCCAGGAAACTGGGCGTGGTGAAGACCAGCGAATCGGTTGTCGCGGTCTTGATCTGCCATTGCAGTGCGAGGGTATGAATGACCGAGACGTCGGTGACGGACACCATCGTCAGGCCGTTTGCGGTCAACTTGGGAGTCGCCCTCTGCAAATTCAATGTAATGGCCGAGGGAGTGGCCACGCTGGACTGAAATGCGAATTGAACCGGTTGATTCGGGCGGACGGCTTTCACTTCAGGACTGGCATGCGCCGCATCGACCGATCGCCACCCTTCAAACGTATCCAACGTGCCTGTAAACCCGTCATCCAGCCAGACGGCGGCGACCGAGTTTAGCCTGGTGGCATCGAGCGGACGCGGGAACACCAGCGAGGCATTCACATCGCCATTGTCGCGTGGCACCGTTCCCGACAACACCACCTCGGCCAACCCCAGTCGCGGGCCGTTCAGGTCGATCGTCAGGTAAGTCTCGTCGTTCTGCTTTCCCAGGGACCAGTCATGCAATCCCGTCGCCTTCACATCCAGGACAACATAGCCGTCCGGCAGTGCGATACTGAACGAGGAACGGGGGGCTCCGGTCAGGTTGTACAGCAGCCGGGTCGTCAACTGCTGCTTGCGCAGCGTGACAAACGCCGCCTGATGCGCGACGACATTGGCCTGCGATTCCTGCCGGGTCGCTCGCAGTGCGAACGCGAACGGTCGCTTTGAGAACCGATAGGCCAACTGCGGCGGCACGTTAGGGCGACTGACGGGTAGCGCCGTGTTGAACTTGTCCGCGTCGATCTGTGAGAGCGATTCGACCTTGTCGGCCCGGATCGTAAACTGGTTCCCGGCGAATACCGCCAGCTGACCGATTTCGTTCGTCACCTGCAGCGGCGCCAGTTGTGGAACGTCAATCACTGTTGTCTCGACACCGACCTTCGAATCCAGGAAGGCCTCGACCGTCAACTGAGTCGTGTCCGTGATGTTGCGTCGGAAGATGACCCGCAGTTGCCGGGCATCGCCTTCCCCCTGCAGTTCCCAGCCACCCACATCCGAACCGTTGACTGCCTGCAATCGATATGTCGCCGGCAATGAGAACGCGACATCTGCGACGCCCCCCTGACGAATGCGATATTGAAAGCCGGTACTGACCCGGATCCCCGCGTCGGTCAACGTGACGGCCTGGACCGAATCGACGTGGATGACGGCCGCAGCTACTCCCTTCGCCTGTTCGGGCTGCCAGGCGATCGTCAGATCGCCCCCCTTGTCAATCGGAACCTCGATCGATTGTACATCTGCCTGGGTCACACGTCGAAAGACGGTTGAGGATCCATTGATCCGCACGGACAAGTCTTTCGCGGGCAGGACCAGCGACAACTTGCCGCTCGGCGCGGGAAGCAGTGGCAACGTGAACGAACCGGTGGAACCCGACAAGCGGGCCGGAACCGAAAACACGAAGTCGACAATGTGCAATCCGGGCGAGGAAATCGCCACCTTGGAACAGGCACCGTTGACGATCAACGCCGCAGTCTTGCCATCCAGCCTGGCCTGGCGGGCCGCCACTTCACCGACGGGCAATTCCACCTGCAACTGACCGTCGACATGACTGCGAATCGCATAACGAGCGGTCACCTCGATGGTCGATTCCTCGGGCCGCTTTTCATTGGGAATCAGCTTCGCGGCATACAGGGCATCCACGATGCCGCCGGGATGCGGTGCCGTTTGACGCATCGCCTTGTCGGGATACGCCTGCTGATACAGTTCGACAAACTTGTCGAATGGCAACAGGATTTCGTCCGCGGCCAGGGGATCGGTTCCGGCATCAAACGGAACGACCAGCGTCGCTTCGTGTTTGACGGGCGGGGCCATCGGTGTGCCACCCGGTTGCTCGGTCGGGGCCTGGGCATTTGGCTGATTCGGCTCGCCGTTCTGAGCGAACGCGTTCCCGGACAGCATCACCACCGTCAGCAGCCACAACCCCAAAGTGGTGCCGCTTTTCGCAGCCTGGTTGACTCCCCAGCCACAGCAATTGGTACAACAGGTTTCCAGACAGCGCACGATGCCCATCAGCAGCCACAGTGCACAGGTCACGATGACGCCGAAGAACACCCCGTCCAGAACGACTTGCAGCGATTGCGGGGCCAGCGGCAGCAGTGCCAGCGGGATCGTCAAACCCACTGCCGCCAACGCGGTCTTGGTCAGACAACTGGATCCACGCAGACACCAGCCGATGAGGGCCACCAGTGCGACCAGAAAGATCCTCAAGACCGTTCCCGAATGTTCGTCGACATAATCCAGTTTCAACGTGATGCCACCACGGGCCGGATCGGCCCCCGCGTAACGGAAGCTCTTCTGCAGGCTCCCTTCCGGCGGCGTCAAATCAATGGCCAGGGAAAGCAACGCCATCCCTTGCTTGCCGTCGCCGTTTTTGCCTCGTCGGCCTTCGATGTCAGCCCGATTCGGGGCACCGAAATCCAGCGGCTTGTCTGCATCAGCCTGAGCCATCGCCTCGACATCATCGAGCGATTTCCAAGACGACTCTTCCCTGTCACGTTTGATCTCTGCATTGCTTTTCTCCGACTTTTCCGACGTGGCAAGAGCAGATTCCGCGGCGGGCGAATCCGAGGGCATCGGCGGTGCTTTCGGCGGAGTTGCCGTGATCTCTTTCATCTCATCTTCAGCGGCCGGCATCGCCTCTGTGACCGATTGCGTGGCAGAGACACCGTCAGCGATCTCGTAGGATTCGGATTTTGCGTTCATCGGTGCTGTTGTCATTGCTGCAGGTCCAGTCCCATAGCGGTGACTCGTTCCGGAATGCGGCGGCAAGTGAGTCATCGGCAGCATCAAGGCAAACCACAGGAGCAGGCCGACGAGCAGGCAGACCCCTGTCACGGCGATACTGCGCCCCTTGCGATAGGCCAGCACCAGCAATGCAATCACTCCCAGCGTCACGATCACCGAAAACGCCTGCCAACCCAGTTCGGTCAATGTCGGCACGCGGACTCCCGTGTTCAACCGACCCAGCAGACTGGTTTCATCCAGCTTCTGTTCCGGTTCCATCAGGCCATCGCTCCCCACCAGTAATGTCTTCGAGGGATAATACAGTTCCCAGTGCTGATCCAGGACATCCACCGGTTGCGATGTCCCCTGGCCGGTTTGAACCGACAGTTCCGGGGGGGGCTGTTCGATGGTGCCGAATTGTGTCAACGCGTCCACCTCTGATCGGTAGAACAACTGCAAGTGACGAGTACTGCCCGAATGCGGTCCCGCTCCCTGACCAGTTCCCGCTGACACCACGTTCAAGGGCACCAGGTAAATGTCCCCCTGGTGCCGGACTTCGACCGGCTTGTCATCCACCAGCGTCGCCCACAGCAGGGTCTTGGGAGGCAGAGTCACGCGCAATCCCTGGATCCCAACCGCTGTCAACTGGAAGTCCGCACGATGCTGCAGTTCCCCGGTCTTGCCCAGCACGCTGGTCAGGTTGAGCATCGGGCAAATCGCCGTTGGAACAGCCAGCTTGTCAAATCGCTCTTCACTCAGTGTCAGCGTTGCCCCGGCCGTCACATTCCGATAGACCGCGACGATCCGCTCCTTGGGAGTGTAATACACGGGCGGCAGATCCAGCGGATCGACATCGACCAGGGCCGCGCCATCCGCCCCTTTCGCATCGATCGTCAAACGCTGCTCTCCGCTGGCTTCCACAGCCTGGAACCCGTTTTGACGTTCCGCATCCACAAACCGGGCCTGCGGAACCCGAAATTCCTTCACGTCACCGCGGGGCAATTCGATATCGCAGAACAGCGGCAGTATTCCCCGCACTCGCTGGTCGAACTGCAACGTCCAGATCCGCTCGCCGTTTTGTGCGGTCCCCGGCTTCTGTTCGACGATCTGCCGCACGGGGCTTTGAAATCGCAACGCCGTCCCCGCCGATTCCGGCAGAGCCACCTTGAGCGTCCGCACTCCGCCCCCTTGAACATCGACGACCGCCTGTACAAACGCATGCATCGTCTGCGGATCCAGCCGGCCGAACGTGATCGTCTGAGCCGCAATTCGCGAGGGTTTTCGAGTCACCTTCAACTTGCCGCTGTAGCGCGTATCCTGCGTCTGAAACCGCAATCTCTCGTAATCCGCTTTCAGTGGCATCGTGTCGAGTCCCGTCAAATCCAGCGACGCCAGATCCAGATCATCATCCCCGCGAACAACAAATGTTCCTTCATTCAGACTGGATTGAGGCAGAAACAATTCCGGCAGGTCCACCGTGATCGGCTCCGCTTCGACCGGCCAGCCTTCGACTTCGCGTCGCAGCGAGAGCCGAATCGTTCCTGTCGCTTCGGCCGCCAGCGGTTGTTCGAGCAGAATCCGCAGTTGATTGATGCCTGCTTCCTGAGGCAACACCTGCCACTTGAGCACCGTGTCGTCGCGTTGAGCACTCAGCACAGTCCAGTCGGCAGGCAACCGGACATCCACTTCAAACAGCGGGGCAAAATGAGTGACCACTGTCAGCAGGGCCTGCAGATCCAGGCCGGTGGCGTTGACATCCAGGACGGCGGCTACGGCGGTCTGGACCTCACGCTGCTTCGGTTGAGTCGTCAGGCGCAGCACGAAGGCGGGTTGCCAGACATCGAACCGCAGGAATTCGGTCGCGTTGAATTTCGACATTTCATCGGGCATGTCGGCATTCGGCTTTTGCCCCTGAGTGGCGCGCCGCACCCCTTCAGTCTCTTCGATCCGCAATCGCACTCCTGCCGAATGCTGAACCACAACCTGGCCGATGTGCGATGTCACGTTGGTGATCGACAGCGGCGGTACGGCCCACGGCTGGCCTGTTTCGACCGCCATCACTCCCTTGAAGGAAATCTTGCGGGACCCATCAAACGCCTGGCCAAATGTCAGCGCAATGTTCATCCGCATTTTGTCGTTCGGATCGTCCGTCAGATCCCACGCTTCCAGGCCGGTTGCTTCGATGTCGGCGATTTCCAGCGTGCTGGGGACCGAAAACGTCAGCCGATCGATCGGCTTGCCGAAGATCTGCAGTGTGGTGAGCGCGTGCCAGGTGACTTCACCGGGAGCGACGTGCAGCCCATAGCCGGTCGTGGCAAAGGTCAAAGCATCCGCAGCATTCTCGGCGGCGCGGTCCGTGATCCGCAGTTGCACGCCGGGAGCCCCCCCAATCGCAACTTTGTAATCCGCGGACTGCTCCAGCGGAGCAGGTCGTTCCAGTTGCAACGAGCCAACAAACAACCGTTTGCCGGCGGGTAGCGTCAGCGACAACGTTCCGCTCGGAGCCCGCAGCAGGGAGAACCCCGCCACCTGATCGCTCCCCAGGCTGTTCAATTCGGTCGACAATTCCAGCTTCAGCGTGTGCGTCCCCTTGTCGGCACTGAGCAACGCCACGGCACCGTCCTGGTTGCGGCCCAACATCGCGGGTTCATCGTCCAATGTCGCCTTTTCGATGGCCAACCGCTGCATCGGGAACGAGATCGACTGCCAGTCATTGATGAATTGAGTCATCTCGGCGGTGACCGACAGCAGCAGTTGATCTCCCGCCACGCGGGCTTCATAGCTGCTGCTGGTGAGAACGATCGGCAGTTGAGGTGTCGCCCTGGCCGCATTCGCCTTCGCCAGGCTCATCAATTCGTCGAATTTCTTCCGGGTCAGCATGGCACCGCGATGATCGCGTTCCACAATGACATCCAGATCCTCGGCCGGAACAAAGATCCGCCGGGCCTCGGACAATTCGGTCGTCAAGTCGACCGGTTGCGCCAGGACGGACGAGATCGATGCCAGCCAGACAACAGCGGCCAGCATTCCCGATCGGGACGCAGAAGCCCGCCGGTTCCTGGATCGAGCCGCGTCGCGGGCACGCGGCATCCCGCCACGTTCCGATGGCCCGGCCCCGGTTGTTGTGTTACATGCTGATAAGCAGCGTGTCATCCATTGATGACTCATCGCAGTGTCCTTTAGCAAAGTCATTTCCAAGGACGTTGGACGCTAGGCGTTCCCGTCAGTCGGCGGGCTGGGGTCCGACGCGGCTGGTGGCGGTGTCGGCGGCTCTGCAGACTGTTCGGCAGGTGAGGACTCCGCAGACGCCGGAGGCGTTACCGCCGATTCAACGGATGCCGGGCTGACCACGGCGGCAGGTGCGGGACTGATACCCACCAGGCCTGTCGCCGGACGCAGACTCAACAAGGCATGCACCAGCCACAAGGCAGCCAGCGCCACCAGACCATACACCGAAACCGCCAGAGCGTGTGTCACCAGGTCGGCATCCGCCAGGGCATACGCACAGGCACAGAACGCGGCGACAATCAGCAGCGTCAGCTTGTTTTCCCAACTGGTATTCCGCAGCACCAGGGCAATCACAATGATCGCCAGACTGACAATCCAGGTGTAGAACGGCAGATGCCACCATCCCAGCCCCTCGATCGTGTCCCGGCCCCCCAGGTTCGAGTATTGATAGCGACGGCCTTCGACCGGGAATTCAAAAATCCCCCCGGCATCGGTCCCAATCCACGAATCCAGGTCCTGGGTGCTTTGCCCGCTGTGCGGTGAGCTCACCAGCAGATCTCGCAGGGCTGTCCGGGTTTCAATCGTGAAGTTTTTCGGAGTCCCGATCATGGCATATTCATTGGGAACCCACAGGGCAGCCCGCAGTTGTTGGACCGCAACTGCTCCCTGGGCGTCCGAACCGCCGATCATGGGCAATCGCAGTTTGATGGATCCGCCCGCCGCCTGAAACGCCTTCGGTTCCAGCGGATTCCGGAACAGGATCACCAATGAAAAGACTTCGTCCGATGACTTCGTCCGGGCCACATTGACGTAGTACGACGTCCAGCCATCGCGAGTTTTCAAGTCCGTCTTTTCCAGGGCCACCGGCTTGCGATCGACCAGCACGCCGAGCGGTTCCACATTTGATGGCAAGTCGACCCGCAGTCGCTGTCGTTCGCTCGACTTCATCACATACCGGACCCGATAGGTGGCCATGCTGGACTTGTCGAGTACCACTTCCACCAGTGCCTTGCTGACGACCGTTTCAACAACACCCTGCACGTCATATTTGTTCGCGGTCAGTTCCAGCTTGACCGGCTGCTTGAAATATCGGAAGGCGACAAACCCATCCTGCGCCAACTGCTGTAACTCACGCACGTCGATCGGTTCCACATCGCCACCGGTCGCTCCGGCCGAAACCGACAACGCCCGATCTTTGACAATCGTCATTTCTCCCACGGTTCGGGAAACGGTGATCTCCCGTTTCCCCTGCGGGCCGTCATCTTTGTCAAACGGGTCCAGCACCCGGATCGCCTCGACCACCGATTTTTCGCTCTTCGCCTCGGCATCCGCGGTCGGGACCAGATCATAGGTGATCTGGAATGGCTGAGTCCCCAGGACTTCCCGTTGCATGACCACGGTCCACGTCACCCAGCCATCCACGGCCGCAGTGGCCCGGCTCTTTTGCTTGATCGGCGGTGCCGACCCACCCGCGGTGGAAGTGATCTGAACCTTGTCGGCCAGCGCTTCCGGTACGGCGAAGCGGAACGTGTCCAGCCCGGCGTATTCGACGTAGTAATTCAGGTTCGTGGTCACCTGGACCTGACCCTGTTTGACGTCGGCACGCGTCCCAATGGATGCGGTCAGTCGAGTTGGCTTGCGGACGGTGCGTACAGGAATCTCGACGGGGCGGCGGTTGTACAGCCACGAGGAAACGAGTCGGGCATTCGCCACCGCTTCCGCCTGCGGAGCCGGGTCGGGTTGCACCGAGACCAGCTTTTCCGCATCCGTGATCACGTCGATCGCCTCAGGGGCGTAGACCTGCACCTTGCCATTTTCCAGTTCAACCCCAACCGGCTCCAGGAGCGGCAACAGTTGGTCCGTCTTCTCGGCGGCCGGGTCCAGGGCACGGTTGGCGAAGACGGTAATTGCCAGGTTGCCCAGGGTCTTTTCACGCAGGCTGATCGACAAAGTGGTTTTGTCGGGCGAGACGTCAAATTGCTTCATGCGATCGCAGACGACGTTTTCCACGGTCAACTCTTCGGGCAGTTTGAACTTGATCTCAAACACCCCGGCGCGGTCGATCGTGTACGTGGTGACGGAACGCAGACGCAATTGATCATCGCGGAAGATCAGTTGAGAACCATGGTCGACGATCAGCCGGGGTTCCACTGGCTTCGACAAAAGTTTCAACCGGAAGGCCGGGCTGTAGTACTTGAAGTACAGCGCGCCGGGACGCTTCAATCGTCCGTCCACCTCGCTGTCATCGGTTCGCAGCAGGCCGGTTTGCTCTTCGACGGTCAGCGTCAGATCGCTGCCCTGTTTCACCGCCACGACACCGCTTTCACGAATCACGTCCAGGGCATGAATGCCGTGGGCGGTTGTCCCCTCCATTCCGGCCACATCAAACGCGTCCGCCGGTGCGGCGCGTTCGGTATGGACTTCCAACGTCACTTTGCCATCCAGGCGACTGAGCAATTCGACCGTAACCACCTGCCGATTCTCTTCATCGACGGCCTTCCACTCCTTTACCTTGGCGCTGGAAGTGATGTCCAGGATGCGCTGCCCCTTGGGGACGGCGATCCGCACTTTCTCCAGTTGCCCACGCAGGATTTCGTAGGTCAGCCACGCGTCCGTGTGGACCAATCCATCCTCCACCGTGACCAGTGTCTGGTTGGTGACACTCGCCAGCAATTCCATATCGGGCTTCGTCCCGACCCGTGGATGCCAGCGGGCTGAGATCGTTTCGGTGGAACCCAGACTCGCCTTAATTCGCGTTTCCTTGGCACCCGCTTCGGCGGGCAGTGGCTCGCTGACGAGCTTCGGTTTCAGTTCGATCGTTTGATCCGCTTCCGGAATCACCAATTCAAAGGTGGTGATCCCCACCGTGGGAATGTCCATGTCCAGACTTTTCCCTTCCGGGGCTGATCGCACCCTGGCAGTCAATTCCAGTTGGATCTTGTGTTCACCCGGTGTCGGCAACAGAAGCGAATATGTCCCATTGCCTGTTCCTCGCAGCAAAACTTTGCCCGAGTCTGATGAGAGTTTGCCGATCGCTGCTTCGCCGAACTTGATCGGGACTTCTGCCCAGCCTTTGTCGAGAGCCTGAACCACCAGGGATACCGAGACCTGGGCAACATCCTTTTCCACCCGAGCTGTGTAGACTGCGGAGCTGATCACACCGGTGACGGGCGGTTGCTCGGCTTTGCGAAGTCCGCTTTGAACGGCGGATTCGAGCAGCTTCATGTAATCGGAGTACGGGACAAACACGCTGCCATCGGGCTTTTCAAAGACCGACTTCAAACTCTTGAACGGCATGTAAATCAGCCGTTCCACAGTCTTTTCGGCCGGCTTGGCCGGTTGTTTGTCAGGTTCCGCAGGCTGCCCCAATGCCGACGGAGGCCCCGCCAACATGCCTGCCAACAGTAGAACGGCAACAAGTCCCAAGTGCCGAGTCGCTTGCATACCATGAGTCCTTGAAATCACAAACCCCCGCCAGAACGCTAAGTTCAGCAAAACAGGTAGAATATGTCGAGGGAACGGGTTCGGAAAACCAGAAAGACTTGAGCGTAAAATGCCGTTGCCGCAAGAATTGCAAAGAAACTACACCGGAAGACGCATAAAGTGTCTCGATTTCTCCCCAAATTGTCTACGACTGCCAATTTGGCGCGATATCGGCTTTGCCCAACGAATGGGGTCTGACCCCCTCCCAATGTGCTTTCGATTCAAATCAGATACTTGTGGTCGGGGTCTGACCCCATTCGTTGGGCAAAGCTCGCGATATCGGGCGGTCATGTCGCATGGTTTTTCCCTCAAAATCGTTTCTAATGGTCCCGAGGTGAATGCTGCATGCGTTCCGAGGACGTCACTCGCCGGACACTTCCACTGATAAATAGGAGTCACCATGACAAACCGCCTAGCAGCCCGTGGTAAAAGGGGTCTGACCCTCTCCGCGCATTCGATTTTCAAGGTGAATCGATTGCCCTCCAAAGGGTCAGCCCCCTTTTACCACGGGCTGCTGGGAATCCTGGCGAGTTTCCTCGTCGCAATTCCGCTGCAACTGACTGCTGCGGAAGACATTCCGGCTGCTCCGTTATCTGCGGAACAGTCGGCGGATCTGACGAGGGCGTTCGAAAAGTCGCAAGCCGAGGCCACGAAAGCGATTGAGGCCAATCCCAAGAATCTTGAGGCCTTCTCGCGCCGGGGAGATGCCAACTTTTTCCTAGGCCGTTTCGACGACGCGGTCGCCGATTATGACCAGATGATCCAATTGGACGAAACTCAGGCCAGTTCCCATTGGCGACGTGGCATCGCCCTGTTCTACGCAGGCAAATTCAAGGATGCCGCCGCTCAGTTTGAAAGCTATCACTCGTTTGATCAGGTGGATCGCGAAAACGGGATCTGGCGTTACCTGTCACAGTACAAAGCCCACGGCAAGGACAAGGCCCGAGAAGGGCTGTTGAAGTACGAGAAGGACGACCGCGAGCCATTCCCATCGGTCTACAAGTTGTTTGCGGGTGCGATGACGCCGGAAGAAATCCTGGAAAAGATCGAAGCGGCCAAACTGCCGAAGGACGAACGCGAAAAGCGATTGTTTTATGCCCACCTGTATATCGGTCTGAATGATGCTGTGGAGGGGGATTCTGCCGCTGCCGAACAGCATCTGCGACTGGCGACGCTGAACACGTGGGGGCCTCGCGCCGGTTATGGTCCCAATTACATGTGGCACGTCGGTCGTCTGCACGAAGCCCTGCTGCGCAGCAAGCCGAAAAAGTGATTGGGAACGCGTTCGGTGCGGGGATCTCAAATCTCCGGCCACTGCTGGTCCGAATTCAGAACGGGCAATCTTCGGATGGGGTGATTCCCTCTTTGTCCGTCTTGAAGACTGCCTTGCCGTTGGGATAGGTGATGATCCAGATGCTGTCGAAGTCATCATCAGGCCAGGATTGGGCCTTGGGATCAGTCACGCCGAACGCCTTGGCGAGTCCCGGGATTTGGCTGTGTTCCCAGACCATCAGGACGGTTTTCTTCTTTGTCATCACCTCTTCGGCCGCCCCGGCGGTATCCGTTTCGGCAAACTTGGTGTTGATCGTCAAGTTGTACTTGATCGCCATCGGAGTCATGGTTTTCCCTTCCCCCCTGTATGGCGTGTCGCGACACGTTGTTGCGACGGTGTGAAATCCTACTCATTCGACATTCAGCGATGAAGTCCGCCCTGAATGTGGCCGGCCTCGCACAACGCCCGCATTTTTGTAGCCGAAGTCGTGAGACTTCGGTCCGCCCCATCTCTGTAGCCGAAGTCGTGAGACTTCGGTCCGCAGCACCGACGAATTGCTGGTCGATTGTCGTCCCGAAATCTATAACCCGACAAGAACCTAATGGACGCCAGAAGGAGACGAGTTTCATGCCGACGATTTCTCGCCACGAATCTCTGCCGCGAACGTATACGCTGCGCGACGAACAGTGGCTGCCACGCGGGATTGAGGAAGTCTTCGAGTTCTTTGCGGATGCGTGCCGCCTGGAAGAGATCACTCCGCCTTGGCTTCATTTTCAGGTGCAAACCCCCAAGCCGGTGCCGATGCATGCAGGTTCGTTGATCGATTACACGCTGAAACTGCACGGAGTTCCCATCCGGTGGCGGACGGAGATCAGCGAATGGGCTCCCCCATTCCGGTTTGTCGACTGCCAGCTGAAGGGGCCCTACCGCCTGTGGCGGCATTTACACACGTTTGAAGAACGCGATGGAGGGACATTCGTTCGCGATCATGTCGACTATCGGGTTCCTGGCGGACCGCTGGTTCACTGGCTGTTTGTGCGCCCGGATTTGAACCGGATCTTCACTTATCGTCGGCAAACGCTGCAGAAGTTGCTGGGACGTTCCACAGCCCCCACCGTCACAGAATAGGCAATTCCTCACACTTGACAATGTTACGTCGTTTTACATCCCCTGTTTATCCGGTCGCGGTTGGTTGACGGTCAGTACTAGCTGTGGTACGTCTTTTCGCTTGAATTGCCTGCCGGAACCGCATCGCCAATTGCAGCGGTCTTTTCTTCCCGCGTTGGAGCCTTCCTTCTGCATCGAAGATCGGCGGGTAGGTTCGCCAACTCCGACGGAAGATCATGGATTTTATTGCTGCGACATATCGGCTGACCTGCCCGGGGACCGAAGTCGAACGCCTCAGTCGCGATATTGCACTCGAACAGACCGTGGAAGTCCCCGATGCCCTGATCGCCTGCGAGGCATTGCGTGAGGCGGTCGTCGGCCGGGTGATCTCTATCACCCCCAGACCTCAGCCCGATTCGGACTCCGCCGAACAGTTTGATGTTCGCATCGATTACCCCGCCGACCTCGCCCAGAGCGGCCTGAGTGCGCTGCTCAATCTAATCTACGGTAACATCTCGCTGAAACAGCGAATCCGTCTGCGCGGTCTGCAACTGCCCGCCAGTTTGCTGTCTCATTATCGCGGCCCCAACCTGGGCGTGGCAGGACTGCGACAGACCCTGGGAGTCTTCGGTCGGCCGCTGCTGGCTACCGCCTTGAAGCCCCGCGGTTCGACGGCAGAGCAGCTGGCGGTGCGGGCTCGGGCCTTCGCCGCGGGTGGTGGCGACTTGGTTAAGGACGATCACAACCTGGCGGACGTCTCGTTCGACGACTACTGCCGGCGCGTCAAACTTTGCCAGCAGGGAGTCCTTGACGGCAGCCAGGAATCGGGCCGGACCTGCCTGTATTTTCCCAACCTGGCCGCTCCGATGGGGGATTTGGAGCGTCGCGCCGAATTCCTGGTCAGGCAGGGTATTCGAGGTGTCCTGATCGCCCCGATGA
This sequence comes from Planctomycetota bacterium, assembly GCA_018242525.1. GTDB lineage: Bacteria > Planctomycetota > Planctomycetia > Planctomycetales > Planctomycetaceae > Schlesneria. Next base: position 19,799 of record JAFEBS010000047.1, read on the forward strand.
TTGTCGGTCTCGATCAGGTACGATACCTCGCCCACAAGTACCCGCTGTCTTTCATGGCTCATCCCACGTTTGCCGGGGCGTACTTCCACGATGCAACGCACGGCATGGAACCGGGACTGTTGCTGGGAACACTGTTCCGCATGGCGGGCTGCGATGCCACTGTGTACCCGAATCTGGGTGGCCGTTTTTCCTTCACGGCGGCCGATTGCCGGCAGATCGACGAGCATTCGCTGGCCCCGCTGGGTGAGCTTCGTTCCGCCTGGCCGGCACCCGCCGGAGGGATGTCGTATGAAAACCTCGGTCAGATGGCCAGTGATCGCGGCGAAGATTCCATTTTCCTGATTGGCGGGGCGCTGCTGGGCGATTCTGCCGATCTGAAGGCCAGTACCGCTCGCTTTCTGGATCGAATTGTTGAACTGTTTCCCCGTTCGATATCCACCAGCAGCAGCAACGTCAACGATGTCGTCTCCGCCTGCGAACTGCCCGCTCCTCCGGGGACTCAGCGACTGCTGGAGCACGTGCGATTTGTCCAGGGATTCCGTTGGGACGGACGCGATCCGGTTCCCTACAAGCCGAGTGACGAGCTACCGTTCCGTGACGTCAGTCGGACGGAACTGATCGGCACCGCAGGCGAGAAGACGGCGTTCGACCTGCGGTACTTTGAAATCGGCCCCGGTGGTCATTCGAGCCTGGAAAAGCACGTTCACACGCACGTGGTGATCGGAACGCGCGGCGAGGGGACGCTGGTCAGCGGTGGTAAATCGGTCACCATCAAACCATTCGACGTGGCTTATGTTCCGCCGCTGCAGGTGCATCAGCTGACCAACGCGTCGAGCGAACCGTTTGGCTTCTTCTGCATCGTGGACCACGAGCGCGACCGGCCCCAGCAGCCGTAGCGGCCCACACTAGCCCGACGCGCGAGCGAGGGACCGGAGCAAGACGCGAGGAAACCAGATTCCACTTCCGGCTCGACGGAGTTTGGATCGAGTACGAGTGAATGCGAGTCGATTGCAGGTATCCCTCGCTGGCGCGTTTTGAAGTTGCGTTTTTTCTCTCGCGATTTCAAACGACCGGGTCACTTGCCAGCGATGAATTTGGATTCTCTCCGTGTCGTCCGCGTTTTCCGCGTCCCAATCCCCTTTGCAGGAATTCCTGCCACGTCCGACAGGAAATTCCAAGGCTTCTTTGCGGCAAACAAAAAAGACGAATGCAGGATATTCACCACGAAGGACACGAAGATCCACGAAGGAATACAAAGAATCCTTCATTCTTCCCTTCGTGGATCTTCGTGTCCTTCGTGGTGAATTTCTACGACTCTCAACGGCCGAAATGGTTTTCGTAGCGCAACATCAAAACTGGCGCGTCGGGCTAGTGTTTTGAAGCGTTGGCACATCGGCCCGATGAAACCTGCCGATCCGGCGCGGCGAAACGGCCCGGTGCTACGCCATCGGCCCGAGGTCCAGCGACCGTACTTCGTTGAACCCTGAGCCAATGGATGCAGACACCGATTGCCGGTCTGGAACCGGTATCCACACTGATCACGAATTGTCAAAGAGCATTATCTGGAAACCGATACTGTCTCAACCGAACCGCTCGTCGATCACTGTCACAACCGCGCCCGACGAAACCCCGTCGCCAACGACTGACGAAAAACAGTGTCCTTTCGCCGCCGACCTGGGGACCGCACATCGTTGGCACAATGGAGACCGACGGAACCCGTTCAATCCAATATCCCCGCCCCCGCGGAGTCCATGCAACACTTTCGCAGCCGCGCCTGACGAAACCTCGCCATCCCGATTCGACACGGCCGTCGTCATGGACTGCACATCGTTGGCGTAAGTGCGCCCGACAGAACCTCGCGGTGGAACCTCACGGAAGCCAGGATCTCCTTTCCTGGAATTATCTTCCGCTCGGAAAGCGGACCTGTGCGATCTGACTTCCCCGATCACATGGAGACCGCACAACACTGTCACAATCGCGCCCGACGAAACTCCGTCGCCAACGCCCGACGAATCGCAATGGCCGTTTCGCCGCCCTACCGGCTCGTCATGGCCATAGCCAGGGACCGTACATCGTTGGCAAAACAGCGCCCGACAAAACCCGTACGAACTGAGATCCCCGCCCCAGTGAACTGCGTACAGCATTGTCACGACCGCGCCCGACGAAACCTCGCCGCCCCGGTTCGTCACGGTCGTTGCCAGGGACCGCACATCGTTGGCGCACCCGCGCCCGACGGAACCTCGTGCGGAATCCCCACGGTCCGAATTCCAGGTACCGGGGCCGCGTGAGTGGGTGCAACTCCAGCTTTGGCCGGATCGGCGCGCCCGACGAAACCGGTGGTCTCGCTGCCATACGGTGGCATCGAGCATTCCCATCCTCCGACCCTGCTCAGCACCGGGACTACAAACCGCTTCGTCCTGAAACGGTGAGTCTCCGGTCAATCGGTAGCAGCACCGGCGTCAACAGTTGACGGGGCCATCATCACTCGACTGTTTATCTCAAGTTTCCTTTGCGACGGTCAATCGCAGTTCCAAGAAAATACGACACCGCATCCACGAAACTTCTTGGCCAATTACCTTCCATTTTCCAGCAATTGTGATTTGAAGCCGCAGCCGGTATTGCGCGACGGCACAAGGCTCACCGGGTCGGAGACGCGGCGGTCGTATCGTCGATGAAACGACGATGCCAAAGCTCGAAGACCAGCAGCAGCCACAGCCGCGAACTGTGATCCCATTGCGACGACGAGTGTTCCTCAACCAGTCGACGGATCGCGGCCGGATCGAAGTAGCCGCGGCTGAGTGTCTTGGAATCCAGCAGCGTGTCGGTCAGCATTTCGCGCAGCTCGTTCCGAAACCAGTGGTCCAGGGGGACGCCGAATCCCATCTTCGGACGCGTCTGGATCGATTCCGGCAGCAAGTCCCGGAACGTGTCGATCAGAATCCGTTTTCCCTTTCCACCCTGCAATTTCGAACTCATGGGCAGGCGTGCGGCCAGTTCCACCACGAGGTGGTCCATGAACGGGCTGCGGGCTTCCAGGCTGAAGGCCATGCTGGCGATGTCGACCTTCGTCAGGATGTCGCATGGCAGATAGGACTCAACATCGACACAGGTCGTCCGTTGAACGAAATCGGCTTCGGTGCAGTTCTGGTAGGCATCGAGGATGAACGAGGCTCCGTCGTAGCCCTTCAGTGACTGCCGGAAGTCCGCGGAGAACAACGTCGGGCGGCGGGAATCGTCGAAGATGCTGATCCAGTTGGAATAGCGCCGCTGGGGCGATTGACCCAACGCGGCCAGGAATCGTTTCACCCGCCGCATGCGCGACTTCTGACGTACCGAGGCTGGCAGCCGCTGCCACAGCGGACTGGTCAGCGGAGCCCGCAGCAACCACGGCAGTCGATCGATCTTTGCAGCCAGTTGCACCGCGCGGTAACGGTCGTAGCCCGCAAACAGTTCGTCGCCGCCGTCACCGGTCAGCGCGACGGTCACATGCTGACGGGTCATCTGCGACAGGTACATGGTCGGAATCGCTGAACTGTCCGCGAACGGTTCATCGTAATGCCAGGTTAACCGGGGAAGCATTTCGATCGCCGACGGATCGACCACGAATTCGTGATGGTCGGTCCCCAGTTTCGCCGCAGCTTCGCGGGCGTAAGACCTCTCGTCAAACTGCTTGACCGAGAACCCGATGGAAAACGTCTTTACCTTCTGTGCGGACTGCTGCTGCATCAGTCCGGTGATGATTGTCGAATCGACTCCGCCCGACAGAAATGCGCCAAATGGCACGTCGCTGCGCATGCGCAGCCGGACTGCGTCCGTCAGCGTCTGACGCAGATTCGCAGGATCAGGAGTTCTCGTGCTCGCGGACAATGCCGTCTGGACCGGCCGGGCATACGGGGCCTGCCAGTATTGTCGAACCAACAGATCCCCGGTGACGGCATTGAATTCAGCCCAGTGAGCCGGCGGCAGCTTGTGATAACCGCTGAGCATCGTGCGCGGATGCGGCACGTATTGCAGGGCGACAAAATCGGCAACAGCCTGCGGATCGACTTCGCGGGGAGCGCCCGGGATCTGTAGCAACGCTTTCAGCTCACTCGCAAACACCAACCGGCCACCGGACAACCGGTACACCAACGGCTTCTGTCCCATTCGATCCCGGGCCAGGAACAGTCGACGTTCACGCTGATCCCAGATCACAAACGCGAACATTCCCCGCAGGTGCTGAACGCAGTCACGCCCCCATTGTTCATAAGCGTGGACGATGCACTCGGTGTCGCTGGCGGTGTGAAACCGATGGCCCAGCGATTCCAGTTCCGGCTGTAGCTCTTTGTAATTATAGATCTCGCCGTTGAATGCGATCCAGACCGTGCCATCTTCGTTCGACAACGGCTGATGTCCACCCGCCAGATCGATGATCGACAGCCGTCGAAAGCCCAGTGCCGAACCACCGGGGCCTTTGGATGAATCCGAAAAATAAAATCCCGCGTCATCCGGGCCGCGATGGACCAGGACATCGGTCATCCGCTTCAGGATCTCTGTGGACAGAGGTTCACCATCAGCCGTCCAGCAAGCTCCGGTGATTCCGCACATGCGTCACCGTCCCGTCAACTGGCGATAGAGATCCACGTGGCGCCCCACCATGGTCTGGATGCTGAACAGAGTCTGAATCCGTTCGCGTCCCGCTGCCCCAAGTCGCGCGCCCAACCCTGGTTCGTCGATCAGCCGACGCAGGTACTGCATGAAACCGACCGTATCCCCCAGTTTGCACAGGAAACCGGTTTCGTTCGGAACGACCAGTTCCCGATTGGGGGGGATATCGCTGGCAATGGCGGGCAACCCGGCCGCCATCGCTTCCATCACGCTATTGGACATTCCTTCAAAACTGCTGGCCAGACAGAAGACATCCAGTGCTCCCAGGAACCGCGTGGCATCCTCACGCTGGCCCAGGAAATGTACATGCTGCGTGCAATGGACTTCGCGAGAGAAGTCTTCCAGTTTCGCCCGTTCGGGGCCATCGCCGACAATCACCAGTTGCAGCCGGTTCCGAATCTGACGCAGTGTTTCCACGGCCCAGATCAGGTCTTCGACCCGTTTTTGCCTGGCGAGCCGGCCGACAAACCCGGCGACAAATGCGTCCGGCGGCAGCTTCAGTTCAGCCAGCAGTGCCGTTCGATCCGCGGGAAGAGACTGGGCAGGCAGATCGATCCCGTTGGGGATGCAGACCAGTTTCTCAGCCGGTACACCCAGCTCTCCGTAGAACTCAACGACACTCGGCGAGTTTCCAATCAAGCGATCCGTACGACCGATCAGGCGCTGATCCAGCCACAATTGCCAGCCCGACTTCCAACTGTCGACACAGCGTTCCGAGACCACGACCCTGGCACGCGGGATAACCCCGGCACACAGACGTCCGTAGGAATTCGCGGCGAACAGCCACGTATGCAGGATGTCCGGTTGCAACCGCTTCAGTTCCTGCCGGAGTCGCCAGAATGACGACGGATCAAACCGGGATCGCTTGCCGATGACGGTCAGCGGGATCCCGGCGGCGGAAAGGTCTTTGGCGAACGGGCCACCGCGTGTCAGAGCAATTACATGCACATCAAACTGATCGCGTGGCAGATGAGTCGCCAGTAACGTGCACTGCTTCTCGGCTCCAGACCGATCGAGTGTGGGAATGAGCAGGACAACGCGCGTCAGGGACACAGGCATTCTCTGGCAGGTGGAAACCGGGTTCATTGTTCAACGAGGCACAGCTTACGACGGCAGCGAACCGATTCAAACCCCACGCCCGCCAACCCAA
>JAFEBS010000048.1 GCA_018242525.1 Planctomycetota bacterium
GGCTCCCGTAGACGGCGTTCTGCCTTTAGGAATTAGACCGATGTGTGCAGAATTCTCCGCGCCGCGAAAATCGCCCCTCCTGGAAAAAACCAGGCAGTTGATGAGAACTCGACACATGTCGATCCGGACCGAAGAGGCCTATCTGCGGTGGATCGAAGAGTTTCTGCGGTTCCATCGGGACAAATCCGGCAAGTGGATTCATCCAGGTGAAATGGGCAGCCTGGAAATCAACGAGTATCTGACAGTATCTGACATACCTGGCAGTCCACCGCCGTGTCGCGGCCAGCACCCAGAACCAGGCGTTCTCGGCTTTATTGTTCTTATACGGCAAAGTCCTGGAAATCCCGATTCGAGTCGATGCTGTCCGTGCGCAGCGGCCCGAACGATTGCCGGTGGGTGGCTGTGGTCGGTCGCTTTGGACCGCCCACAGTGCCATTTTCAAAACTGGGGCTCGAAGATTCGACCCCAGCCAACCAACGCGGCGCACACCCGTTCTGTCGGGCGCAGTTGTGACAGTCATCGAGGGGCGGTTCTGTCGGACACAGTTGTGACGGTGATCGACCGCGAGAAGACGTTTTTACAGGAGGCTGCAGAGGAAACAGAGAAATTAATGGCAAGAAAAGGAATCGCGAGGGCAGGAATGATGGCTCATCGTTGTCATCTCTGCCGGGTTCTCTTTGTGGCTCGGTGACTCTGTGAGAAAATCATTCTGGAGACCTGCGGTCGGCGGTGTCGGCGAGGTCGGGAGACCTGCGCCGAACATGGGTCCAGATCCGCCTCTGATGGCGATTCAGGCGTCCCCAGCCTAGAATGTCGGCTTGGATTGTTGCCACCTTGTCCTGATAGTACGCCATAACACATGACCACTGCCCTGGCTGAATCGTCGCCCGTACACGTCCGTGCCCAGCAACTCCTCGCCCGACTTCGCTCCATCGTCGGTGATGAGAGTGTCCTGGCAGAGCAGGCGGAACTGCTGGTTTATGAATGCGACGGATACACCGTCGAAAAGAAATGCCCGGATGTCGTGGTCTTTCCCACGTCCACTGAACAGGTCCAGGCGATCGTTCAGATCTGCAATGAGTTTGATGTCCCGTTTGTGCCGCGCGGCGCGGGAACCAGCCTGGCCGGAGGATGCCTGCCCATCGGCGGCGGAGTGATGATCGCGCTGACGCGCATGAAACGGATTCTGGAGGTCAATCTCCGTGACCGCTATGCCATCGTTGAACCGGGGCTGGTGAACGTGCACCTGACTCAGCACCTGAAGGGAAGCGGGTATCACTACGCTCCGGATCCTTCCAGCCAGGGGGCCTGTACGATCGGCGGGAATTTCGCCACCAATTCGGGTGGGCCGCACACCTTGAAATACGGCGTGACGGTCAACCATGTGCTCGGTGCGGAAGTCGTGCTGCCCGATGGCAGCGTGATTCAACTGGGGGGCACCGTCGAAGATGTCCCCGGATTCGACCTGACGGGTCTGTTTGTGGGCAGTGAAGGGACCCTGGGAATCTGTACGAAGGTGATCGTACGCCTCACCCGAGATCCCGCCGCATTCCGGACGATGCTGGGAGTCTTCGAGACCGTTTCCGACGCCACCCGGGCGATCAGCGAAATCATCGGAGCGGGCATCGTGCCGGCCGCCCTGGAAATGATGGACCAGGGGATCGTCAGCGCCCTCGAACAGGCGTTCCAATTCGGATTCCCGCTGGACGCAGGAGCGGTGCTGTTGATCGAATTCGACGGACTGGAAGTGGCCGTTGACGAAGAGGCCCAGCGCATCACGGCCCTGTGCAGTCAAAGTGGAGCTCGCGAGGTCCGGCAGGCGAATACTCCCAAGGAACGACAGCTCTTGTGGAAGTGTCGCAAGCAGGCGTTCGGCGCGATTGGCCGTCTCAGCCCCAGTTACTGCACACAGGACGGAGTTGTTCCCCGCACAAAACTGCCCGAGATCCTGGAATTCATCACCGACTGCGGGCAACGGCACGGACTGCGAATCGTCAACGTCTTCCATGCGGGTGACGGCAACATCCATCCGATCCTGTTGTTTGATGAACGCGATGCCGAGCAGGTCCAGCGGGTGCTGCTCGCCAGTGACGAAATCCTGGCAAAGTGCATCGAGTTGGGCGGGAGTGTCACCGGCGAACATGGGATTGGAGTCGAAAAAATCAGCTTCATGGACAAGTTGTTTTCGCCGGAAGATCTCGCGGTGATGAAGTCCATTCGAGACTGTTTCAATCCGACAGGTCATTGCAGTCCCGGCAAGATGCTGCCAACTTCGGCCGGATGCGGGAACGAGCATCTGCCGAAGACCAAACCCGGTCGCCGGGCCGCCCTGTGACCGGGGATCGAAATCAACGTTCTGCATTGAGAGGAATCTCGGTTGTCTGCATTAGATTTTACTCCCGCCACGCAATTGGAACTGTCGCGCTTCGTGGCGGAAAACGCCCAGGACGGACGCCGGACACTCTGTCCCGTCGGTGGCCGGACGGCGCTGCAATACGGCTATTCCGCGCCCGCGCCGGGAACGTACGTTTCGCTGGGACAGCTCAACAAGTTGGTGGATTATCCCGCACGTGACATGACAATCACGGTGGAAGCGGGGATACGGATTGACGCCCTGCAACAGGCACTGGCGGTCGAACGCCAGCGTCTGCCGATCGACATTCCGCAACGCGAGCGGGCCACACTCGGGGGAGCTCTCGCCACCAATACCAGCGGTCCGCGCCGGTTCGGGCACGGAACGTTTCGCGACTATGTGATCGGCATATCGGCTGTCGACGCGGAAGGACGGTTGTTCAAGGCCGGGGGCCGCGTCGTCAAGAATGTCGCGGGGTACGACATCTGTAAACTGCTGGTCGGCTCACGAGGAACCCTGGCCATTGTCACGCAGGTGACACTGAAACTGCGACCGCTGCCGGAGACCTCTGCGCAACTGTGGATGACAATCGATTCGTTTCCCGCGATCGAACAACGTCTGGAGCGACTGTTGACATCACAGGCCCGTCCGGCGGCGATCGAAGTTCTGAATCCTGCCGCAGCCGCGTTGATTGTCCGCTCCGCGCGGTGCGAACTGCCGGTGGACGCGCCCGTGCTGTGCATCGGGGTTGAGGGATCGGCGCGTGAAGTCGATTGGCAACTGGAAACGCTCACCCAGGAGTTATCGACCACCGGACTGCAGGAATGCCGACGGGTTCGCGAGCATGAGGCGGACCGCATCTGGGAGGCACTGACCGAGTTCCAGACCTGCGCGGACGATCCACTGACCTTTGAAGCGAATCTTCGTCCGTCACAATGCATGGAGTTCGCCCGGCGTGCCACTCAACTGGGAGTCGCCGTCCAGGTCCACGCGGGGAACGGGCTGGTCGTTGGTCAGTTACTGGAGGAGGCCGCGACAATCGACAAGACAACGGCGGTCTTGAACGAATTGCGCGGCCTGGCACGAGTACACGGTGGCAACCTGGTGGTGCTGCACTGCGATGCACAGTGGAAGTCCCACCTGCCCATGTGCGGCGATCCGGAGCCTTCCTGGGGGTTGATGAAGCAACTCAAGCAAAAACTCGATCCGCACGGGTTATTGAATCCCGGTCGATTCGTGGACGGGGCAATGTCCCTGTAATGTCCGCTGTGCCCAACAAATGGGGGGGCACAGTCGCCGCTGGAGTTGTGCGGAGAAATCTGGTTGCAAGGAGATCTGGTATGCGACAGCGATTGATGAACGTTTGCATCGTGTTGATCCTGCTAAAGGTCGTCCCCATGAGTCATTCTGCCGAAGAACCGGCGGCGAGCGCCTTGCCGCTCACCGAGCCTGCGGTTGCCGAGATTATTGGTCATCGTGGAGCCTCGTACGATGCGCCGGAGAATACGCTGGAGTCCTTCCAACTGGGGTGGCAGCAGCATGCCGACGCCGTGGAACTCGACATCATGATTTCCAGTGACGGCCGAATTGTGGTGATTCACGACAAGGACACCAAGCGGTTGGCCGGTGTGGATCGACTGGTCGCCGATCAATCGTTTGAAGAACTGCGAAAACTGGATGTTGGCCGTTGGAAGGATCCCCGCTGGGAAGGAACTCGCATCCCCCGGTTCAAGGACGTCCTGGCATCGATTCCCGCCGGTAAGCGATTGTTTATCGAAATCAAATGTGGTTCCGAAGTGCTGCCGGAACTGAAGCGGGAACTGGCCGAAGCCAAACGGCCCGCCGCCCAGACCGCCCTGATCGGATTCTCCGCCAGGACCATGGCCGATGCCAAACGAGCGTTCCCTGATCTGGAGGTTTATTGGATTGTGGACATTAAGCCGAACCCGAAGACCGGCAAGAAATCTCCGTCAGTCGAGGAACTGATTCAGGGTGCGAAAGAGACGGGTGTTGATGGGCTCGACCTGTCAGCTCACGAAACGATCGATCGGCCGTATGCCACGAAAATCCGGGAGGCGGGTCTGAAACTGGCCGTCTGGACGGTCAATGATCCGAAACTGGCGCGACAGATGATTGCCGCCGGAGTCCAGGGGATCACGACCGATCGGCCAGGCTGGATGCGTGAGCAATTGAAAAAATCCGAATAATTCCGCCAAGATTTTCTCATGGGCGGCGAATGACTGGATAATGACGCGACCGGACAAGGTGAGCCGAGCCGCGAGGTCTGTGATTCGGTTTCGGAGGTCGCTGCCATGTTGAAAAAGATCCTGATTGGAAGTGCAATCGCCGTCGGCTTGGGAACATTCGTTTTCGGTCGAGATGCCATCAGTTACGTGCGGGCCGGTTGCCGGAATGTCCAGAACGCCGTCAAAGCTGAAGTCCCCGTGGAATTCGAGATTGAACGGGCGAAAACGCTGGTCGACCAGCTTGTTCCCGACATTCGCCAGTGCATGCATGTCATTGCCGAGCAACAGGTTGACATCGAGCACCTGGCCGCCGGCCTGAATCGCAAGGAAGCGGATCTGGCGAAACAGAAGGACGCCATTGTGGCCCTGAGAACGGACCTGGGAACGGGCAAGAGCACGTTTACCTATGCCAGCCACAAATACACGTCCGGCGACGTCAAACGTGATCTGGCCACCCGCTTTGAGCGTTACAAAGCGGCTGACGAATTGCTCACGGCGGACCGCAAGATCCTGTCCGCCCGCGAACAGACCCTGACCGCCAACCGTGACAAGTTGGAAGGCCTGATGCAGGCCAAGAAGGATCTGGAAGTCAAACTGGAACAACTGCAGGCTCGCCTGCAGACGCTGAAGGCGGCCGAAGCAGTCAGCCAGTTGGCGATCGATGATTCCAATCTGAGCCATGCCCGCAAGCTGATTGACGACTTGAACAAGCAACTGGACGTAAAGCAGCGAGTCCTGGATTCGGAAGTCAAATTCATTGGCTTGATCCCGGTCGAAGCGACAACCCCCACAGCGCCCGCCGATCTGGATCAACAGATTGACGCCTACTTCGGCAAGGCCGCCGAATCGACCGAAGTGGCCGAACGCGACTAATCGGTCCGAAAGTCGGTAGAATATCGGTGACATGGTTTCGCGTACGGACCCAGAACCCGTACGCGATTCCGTCGTTCCGAATGATCCGTTCGCGATCTCAATCGTTTTGCGGTGCACCAGTCGGTAGACACATGTTTATTCAGTGAATGATCACATCGCCCTTCGGGCTTCATCCTGTCGCACATTATTGGAACGCGACCGGGACGGGGCGGGGCGGACGGGATTCCTTCCATGCGATTCACTCACCAGCCTGGAGCTCAACCTCTGGCGGGATACACGATCCAGCGCGGCATCCACCGCGGCGGGTTCGGCGAGGTGTATTACGCTCGTAGTGAAGGGGGAAAGGAAGTCGCTCTGAAGCTGCTGCAGCGTGAGCAGGATATTGAGCTTCGCGGCGTCCGCCAGTGCCTGAACATGAAACATCCCAACCTGGTGAACCTGTTCGACGTCCGGACGGACGACGAAGGTGAGCAATGGGTCGTGATGGAATACGTCAACGGAACCAGCCTGGAAGATGTCCTGGCTTCCTTCCCGAACGGTTTACCAATCGATGAAGTACAGGATTGGCTCGCCGGAATTGCCGCAGGTGTCACCTACTTGCACGACCGGGGCATCGTTCATCGAGACCTGAAGCCTGCCAACGTTTACCGTGAAAACGGGACGGTCAAGGTCGGGGATGTCGGATTGTCCAAGCGGTTGGGAAGTGACCGTCGAACGGCTCAGACGCAAAGCGTCGGAACCGTCTATTACATGGCCCCCGAAGTCGCCAACGGACAGTACGGTCCCGAAGTGGATGTCTACAGCCTGGGGATCATGACCTATGAGATGCTGACGGGATCCCTGCCATTCATGGGGGAAACCACGGCCGAAGTCTTGATGAAACATCTGACGGCAACGCCCAACCTCGACGGCATCCCCGAATCCCTGAAGCCGGTCATCGCCCGGGCGCTCGCCAAATCTCCCGCCAGTCGAACCTCATCCGTCGCCCAACTGAACGAAGAATTCCAGGCGGCGGTCGTCGGACGCTCGGCCGTGGTTGCCGCGGGCCATTCAGATTCGCGGCCGGGGGCGATGGCGGCCATCGGAAACCTGTTTCGCACTCCCCTGCCGATGGCGGACACCCCCTCGAATGCCCAACGGGAAACGATCCGACCGCTCTCAGTTGCAACATCCACAAAAACAACAGCACAGTCCGCATCGGCCTATGCGCACTATCCCCCGGCGAAACAACCACCCCCGGTCCCCGAATCAGTCAACTCCACGACAAAGCGTCACACCACGCGTGATCGGACGCCGACTCAAGGAGCAACAACCCGACGACGAACGACGGCCGCGAAGGGCACTCGAACTGTTCCTGCGCGATCGACGGTGAACTGGCCGCTGATTCTGACGGGCCTCGTGGGACTTTTGATTTTTGCTCCGGGTTCCTGGCGTTCGTGGTCGGGAATCGGCCTGTTGGGAGTGGCCTATGCAGCCACGTCCGTCCTGCGCGGCCGGAATGGATCCCGTCTGGATACCAGCCTGATTTCCATGGATCCCACGGTCGATGTGGAAGTCTGTACGCCGACGTCGGAAACTCATCAGGCTCTGGGCGACGCCGCAGCCTCGTTGACCGTGGGCAGTGTCAGTGCCGCGCTGGTTTCTGTCGGAACGCTGCTGTCGACCGAGTTCTTTCAGAGGTCGCCACGGGCGCCGTCGCCGGAATTCCTGACCTTGTTCGTCAGCACGTCACTCGCGGCAACGTGGCTGGTCCTGCTCGGAGGTCAGTTGCGACAGCGCGTGCGCTGGATGGAAAAGAAGCCGCGTACGGTTTCTCTGGGAATTGGTGCAATGATCGGAATGTTGGCCTATGGCCTGGACCAGTACCTGCTGGCCGGATTTGACGGCTACGCGACCCGATATTCGCCTGCATTTCGGTCATTGGGTGTCCATCCTCTGGTGGATTCCAGCATGAATCCGACAATGCTGGGTTATGTGATCTTCTTCGGTGGCCTGGTCTTCCTGCAAAGCTGGTGGTTCGACACTTCGCGTCACCGCAGTCGCCAATTGGGTCTTGGACAACTCGTCGCAGCCGGGATCGCTGGCTGGTTAATGACCGTGATCTTCGCCTTTCCCCAATGGCCCGCAGTCCTGTGGGCGGTTACCATTTCCGCAGCGGCCCAACTGGCAACTCCCTGGTCGGCCATTCCCCGACATACGGCGAGGAGAGCTTGAATGGTCATGGAAACGCCAATGACACTCGTGGCCGGGAGATCGCTTTTGTTTGTGGTGATGGCGATTGGCTTCGGCATCGGTGCCTGGCTGCAACTTCGCGGGAAAAAGCACAGTGCGCCAAGCCCGGTCGTGCGGCCCCGATCGAATCCCCGTTACCTTTTGGAACTTTCCTGGCTGACAGCGCCTGTCGTTGTCCTTTCCACATTCACCGCCATCACATCCATTCACGGATCTGGTTCGGAAAGTCGGCAGTCAGACAACGGAAGCAAGCACGGACAGCAGGCACGACTTCAGTCAACTGCGATCGAACCACGCATCGTCCCTGTCACCGCAGAGAGCCTGGCACAGCGTCCGGATTGGGTCCATCAAGGTCGCACGAACGACGGAGTCTGCGAACGAGTCGTCCTGATCAGTCAGCAATACTCCACTCGCGAAGAAGCGGCACAGGAGTTGACATCCAGCGCCACTGAATTGCTGCTGCAGGATCTGCAACGCCTGTATCCAGGCGAAGCTCGACCCCGGAACTGGCATCCCACGAGCGACGAAATTCAACGAGTGGCGGTCAAGCAGCAGTACGTGGAGGCTGTAGATCGTGATTTTGGAACGTTCACCCATCCGATGTATCGTGTCTGGTGGCAATTAGAGCTGTCGCCCGAAATTCGCACGGAATTTCTACCGAGTTGGCGACGCGGACTGACCAAAACCCGGATCACACATGTGGGGATCGCTCTTTCGACGCTGGTCCTGGTGGCCAGTCTGGTCGCGATGTATCGACAATTGGATGTCCAATCGCAGGGAAAATCCCGTTGGAACCTGGGGACACTGACCGGTCTGATTGCTATTCTGTGGTGGATGGCAATCCGCTTCGTTCCGGTCTAAACCGCGTTGCAGAATGTTGGGACGAAATCGCGGAAACCTCAAGACACTAGCCCGTGGTAAAAGGGGACAGACCCTCTCTGGGCAGTCGATTTTCAAGGTAAATCGACTGCCCTCCAAAGGGTCAGACCCCTTTTACCACGGGCTAGTGTCCCAGGTTCATGCAGCGCGATTCAGTTGCCAATGACTGGGCACGCCCATGAACGTCGATGACCGGCAGTTGCTAAACGAAATCCGCCGCGGTGACGCCGGTGCCTGGGAATCTTTGATTCGGCGTTACGAAGGACGATTGCAGGCGTTTGCCGAGGTGCGGCTGAACGATCGTGCCTCTGCTCAGGATGTTGTCCAGGAGACGTTCCTGGGGTTCCTGACATCGTTGCCGAACTACGACGAGCGAACTCCTCTGGAATCGTTCCTGTTCGCCATCGCCGCTCACAAGCTGACAGACGCCCTGCGCCGCAGCGGCCGGCGTCCGCTGTTGCCATTGTTGATCGCCACCGAATCCGGCAGCGGTCATGAACCCGCAGGCCGGGACCGCAAGGCCTCCAGCCTGGCCCGCAGTGCCGAACGAAATCTGGTCGTCGAGCGAGTTTTTGGCGACTGCATGCGAGGCCTGATCCAATCCTGGTTCAGCCGCGGCGAATTCGAACGCCTGAAATGCGTCGAACTTCTGTTCGTCCTCGGCTGGTCCAACAAAGATGTGGCGACGAAGCTGGGGCTCAGCGAGCAGGTGGTCGCCAATCACAAGAGCTTCGTCGTTCAGAAGCTCAAGTCCGCCGCCACGGCCGCTCGGATCCGCGACGTCGATTGGGAACAGATCAGTGGTGATCCGGCGTAATCAGGGCGACTAAGTGGAGGGCGTGATCTTGTAGCCGAAGTCGTGAGACTTCGGTTGTCGCTATTAACCGCCGGGAATTCTTACTTTCCCTGATTGATGTACAACTTCACATTGTGAGTCAGTCGGCCCCCCGCCACGATGTCGGGCTTGCCGTCGCCGTTGAAATCGGCGGCCAGGGCGTCTTCGACAGCGACTCCGCCATCGTCAATGACATGCTTGGACCATTTGTGATCTGCTTCGTGGTCACACGAATAGACATACAGGCCGGGCCCCTTCACGCTTCCCGTTCCCGCCTCGCGGTGGCCACCGACGATTTCATCACTGCCGTCACCGTCCAGGTCGACCGGCCAGACGGCATGCCCCTGCTTCAAGGTGTCTTCGATGACGGTCCGGTGCAACGGCAGCGAACCGTCGGCATTGGAAGTGTAAACCGCGATACTGGTCCCGTGCATCGGTTCGACCGTTGCCAGGAAGCGAGCACCGCTCTTCAATTTGCCAACGCGAATTTCGCCGGCACCACGCAATTCCGGCTTGTCGCCGGCTGCTCCGGTCCCCAACAACGTCTTGCTGAAGGAATCCCCCCGGCTTTGAATCAGGTTGACACCCTCTTCGCTGGCCGTAATCGTGTCCAGCTTTCCGTCATTGTTCCAATCAACATGCGTGTGGTTGTGCATCCGGTTCAGAGTCTGATCCAGGACTGTCATCGGCCAGCGATCCGACTTGGGTTGTGCGGGGACTTCGAACGCCATCAACCGGATTCCGCCTGGGGCCGTGCTGCGATTCAGCGGCGACACCACCAACTGTCGTTTGCCCTTGCTCAGCACGTCCGCAAAGCTCATTCGATGTGTGCTGACTTCCTTGCCGATGAAGTGGACGGACCACTTGTCGTCCGCCCTGGCACCGCGGGTAATCCATTGGATGGTACCGGTGTTGGACTTGATCCAGCCTGCTCCCAGGGCAAAATCGACTTTGCCATCGCCATCGATGTCGTTGGCGGCAATGCAGACGTTGTCCATTTCCGTCTGATTTTCCAAGATGATGTGCTTGGTCCAGGCGGGGGCTTCGTACCATTGAACACGATTTTCGCTGACGGCGACGATGTCCAGTTTGCCATCGCCGTTGACGTCGGCACTGGTCACCGCGTAGCAGACAACGCCGATATTCGGGTCAATCACTGTGGCTTCAAACTTGGGAACACCTGCCAAGGCTTGAGCTGCCGGGCAAAACGCAGTGCAAATCGTCAGAGCTGTCAACCAGGGGGATCGTGGCATCGTGAGCTTCCTGTCGATCAAGGTGATAGAATCGCGAAACAGAGTTTGCGGAGGAATGCTACCATCGAAAGCCGGTCAGGGACGAGGGTTCAACCGGGATTTTCGCGGGGGGCTTGATCCGGAACGGGGCGAATCCGTTTGCGACTTGTCATGATCCGTCGCTCGCGCTCGGATTAGGGATCGAGTTTTGTTGACTGACACAAGGGGATTGCCGTGGGAGTGTTCGGGGGATCGCAGCTATCGTGGAACACGCTGGCCATCTTCAACCGGTCACTCAGCACGATGCTGCATTCCGGAGTCAACATCCTGAAGGCCTTCCAGGTCGCCGGGGCTCAGTCGCTGGATCCGAAATTGCAGCGAGCCTCGAAGGCGATCGTGGATGACCTGAAAAAGGGAAGTCAGGTCGCCGAGGCAATGCGCGATCAAGCCGAATCGTTTCCCGACTTGATGATCGATCTGGTGGACGTGGCCGAACAGACCGGATCGCTGCCCGAGGTCCTGGTTGCGCTGGCCAATCACTATGACAACCTGGTCCGATTGCGGCGGTCGTTCCTCGGAGCGATCGCCTGGCCGATTTTTCAGCTTCTGGCGGCCATCCTGATCGTGGCCGGATTGATCCTGATCCTGGGCTGGATCGCGGGTAACAAGGCAGATCAACCGGACATGCTGGGGATGGGACTGCGAGGTCCGACCGGGGCAATGATCTGGCTGGGCTGTTGCTTTGGAACGGCGATCGCCCTGTTCGTCGGGTACAAGATGCTGACCCGGGGACTGTCCGGACAGACGTTTGTCCATTCGCTGCTGTTGCGAGTTCCCGTCGTCGGCGGTTGCCTGCGATCCTTCGCGGTCGCACGTTTTTCCTGGGCATTTGCGTTGACTCAACAGTCGGGCATGTCAATCGAACCGAGCCTGGAAGCGAGCCTGAAAGCGACGGGAAATGGCGCGTTTGCGGCTTCGATTCCGCAAACCGTAGCCATGGTCCGCGAAGGAGAAGATCTGACGACAACGCTGAACGCCACGGGGCTGTATCCGCGCGAGTATCTCGAGCTGGTGCGGGTCGGCGAAACGACGGGAACGGTGCCCGAGGCCCTGGAACGGATCAGCCCCCAGTTGGAAGATCAGGCCCGGCGTAGTTTGTCGGCCATGACCGCCGTCCTGGCCTGGTTGATCTGGGCCCTGGTCGCCGCGATGATCATCTTCATCATTTTCCGCGTCTTCATGAATTACGTCGCACTTTTGAACGATCTGTCCCGGGGAATCTGAACAACTGATCCGCGTAATCCCGGTTCGCTCCGTCTCTTAGGTCTTATTCGTCGCTGCGATCCCGGCGTTTCGGCGTACGCGTGCCAGTGACTCCCGGTCCGCTCACCGATCGACTATCATGGCAGAACTATGTTTGTTGATCAGGTGACGATTTTCTGTAAGGCCGGTGACGGCGGAAGCGGCTCCGGCAGTTTCCGGCGTGAGGCACATGTTCCCCGTGGTGGTCCCGATGGCGGCGACGGCGGCCGGGGTGGTCACATCATCATCGAAGCCGACGAAAACGTCAGCAGCCTGGTGCACCTGGTGGGTGTCCGGCACTGGGTCGGCGCCAATGGCGAACCGGGTCACGGCTCGATGAAGACCGGCAAGGAAGGCAAAGACACCGTGATCCGAGTCCCGACGGGGACAATTCTGCGTGACCTCAAGCGGGGCCACATCCTGAAGGATATGGTCGAGCATGGCGATCGAGTCATCGTTGCCAAAGGCGGCGAAGGGGGCAAAGGGAACGTCCACTTTATGAGTTCCACCAACCGCGCTCCGCGCGAGTTTGGACCGGGCGAGCCAGGTGAACAACGTGACATTTCCCTGGAATTGAAGGTCATCGCCGACATGGGATTGATCGGCAAGCCGAATGCCGGCAAGTCCACATTGCTCAGCCGACTGTCCCGAGCGACGCCGGAAATCGCCAACTACCCATTCACCACCAAGTATCCGAACCTGGGAATGGTCCGAGTTGGACAGGAACGCCAGTTTGTCCTGGCCGACATTCCGGGGTTGATCGAAGGCGCTCACGCGGGGGTTGGCCTGGGCCATGAATTCCTGAAGCATGTCGAACGGACCAAGGCCCTGATTCACCTGATCGAACCGGCTCCCGATGATCAGACGGACCCGGTCGAAAACTATCTGCAGATCCGGGAAGAGTTGCGACTGTACGACGAAGCCCTGGCAGCCCGCCCGGAAATCGTCGTCATCACCAAGTCCGAACTGCCCGATGCCGATGCGGCCGCCGAATTGCTGGAAGAACGGATCGGCCGCCCGGTGCTGAAGATCAGTGCCGTAACCGGCCGGGGACTGCCGCAGTTGCTGCAAGCCACGATTCGTTTGCTCGATGAACTGAATGAGGTCCAGGAGTAATCCGGACGAACTGCATCTGTCAACTCGTTCACGCTGCGAACCGCTCGACCGTCATTTTTTGAATTCGATCAGCACTTCACGAAACGTGTTGGCACCAATGTTACGAGCGCTGTGGGTGGCCGGGACAACCGGGTAACCAGGCCGATCCGCCACGATTCGATCGCCGTCGACATGAAAACTCACCGCGCCGCCGGATTCGAGTTCAACGGTGTCGAGCAGTTCTCCGCTCGGCCCAAACACTTCGAGGGTTGACCCTGTCAGAACGCGGACAACATAGTCCAGTTCGTGCGTGTGCCGTTCACCGAGTTCACCGGGTGCCAGGTCCAGATGCCAGACAACGACCCGGTCGTTCTCGAAGACTTTTTGTGTTCCCACTCCGGCCATGATCGCTCCATCAGTACCAGTATCCAGAAGTCCATGGAAAAGGGGGCCACTAGCAGCCCGTGGTAAAAGGGGTCAGACCCTCTCCGGGCAGTCGATTTTCAAGGTAAATCGACTGCCCTCCAAAGGGTCAGACCCCTTTTACCACGGGCTGCTAGTGTGCTAGTGCTTGTACACTTTGTGCTGAGGCCGACCGGACAGAATCTGTTCCTTGCCCCAGTTGGTGACGGCCCGGAATGCGTCGCTGCGAATGAATTCCTGGAACGCCGTTTCGTCGGACCATTCGCTGGTGATCAGGTACGAAGCATCATCGGCAACGTCCTTCCACAACGTCGAACTCGTGTGCCCCGGGGCCGCCTTCAGGGCGTCGATCACCCCGGCGAACTTGGCTTCAAAGTCCTGTTGCTTGCCTGCAATGACGTGGTAATTCATTCCGACAGTGATCATTTCAGAGGTCTCTCGGTATCAGTTCAGAGTGGAATCGAACGAATTCAGGGTCAGTGTAACGTGTTCCAGAGCGCTTGACCGGGGTCAGGCACCCTGGAATCTCGGAATTGGCACGTTTCAGGCACTTTCGCATGTGGCCATCGCAGTTTTTGCGCTTGTTTCGGCAAGCGACCCACGGGAGCGGCGTAGCAGTTCTCAAGTGGTCGCTCGAATTGGGTTGATGGCTTTGCCCAACAAATGGGGTCTGCCCCCCTCCCAATATGGTTTCCGTTCCAATCAGGCACTTGTGGCAGGGGTCTAACGCGATTTGTTGGGCAAAGCCGGGTTGAGGGCACTGCCTCATCGTTACTTCTGGCCAATTCTGAAGTTCCGCATGACCGAGCCCGCACGGATTGTCCGCGACGCATCAAGAATGCCGATTATGCCGGGCTTAATGAGGTTCGTTCAGACGGGAATTCCGGGTTCGGTGAAATCAGCCACTCGCCTTGGACACCCTTGGGCGATAAACTGTTAGCCCGCAGCCGTTCCTGCCGGGACGGCTATCTTTGTCGATCTATGGCTCGACGTTGATCCGTTGAGCGAGATGTTTTTGGCTCTGTTTCGAGGACGATATCGTGGCGACTGTGACTGGAACATGTACTTCGGCTCCCCCTGCATCAACGGCAAATGGCAAGTTGAACGGGGCCGATGTCTTTGTCGAATGTCTGATCCGCCAGGGAACGGACCTGATTTTCGCCTATCCCGGCGGATGCAGCATGCCGATCCATCAATCCCTGACGTTCCGCAGCAACGACATTCGCACGATTTTGCCCCGCCACGAACAGGGGGGAGCCTTCGCCGCCCAAGGCGTTTCGCGAACAACCGACAAAGTCGGTGTTTGCATGGGGACCAGCGGTCCCGGCGCGACGAATCTGGTCACCGCCATTGCCGATGCCAAGATGGACAGCATTCCACTGATCGCCATCTCAGCACAGGTCCCCACCCACCTGATCGGCAGCGACGCGTTCCAGGAAACGCCGATGGTTGAAATCTGTCGCGCGATCACCAAACACCATTACCTGATCACCAGGACTGAAGATATTCCGCGCGTTGTGAAGGAAGCGTTCCATATCGCCCGGACCGGACGACCCGGTCCAGTGCTGATCGACATCCCCAAAGACGTGCAGATGAAGTTCGTGGACGACGTCATCGTCGACGGTCAGCCGTGGGATGTTGACTACGATCCCCCGATGAACCTGCCCGGCTATCACCCGGAAGTGCGCCATGTTCATCCGAACCAGATCCGTGCCATCCTGAAGTTGATCCGCGAATCCAAGAAGCCGATCTTCTATGCCGGTGGCGGAATCATCCAGGCCAACGCCAGCGAAGAATTCGCCAAGTTTGCCCGCAAGACAGGAATCCCCGTCGCCACGACGGTGATGGGGATCGGCTGTTTCCCCGGCGACGACGATCAGTCCCTGCACATGCTGGGAATGCACGGCACCGTCTATTCCAACTATGCAATCAACGAAGCCGACCTGCTGTTGGCGTTCGGAGTGCGGTTTGATGACCGGGTCACAGGCAAGCTGAGCGAATTCGCCAAGCATGGCAAGATTGTCCACGTCGACATCGACCCTTCGGAAATCGGCAAGAACAAGATTGCCGACATTCCCGTAGTGGCCAATATCAAGGAAGTGTTGCAAGGCCTGAACGCAATGATTGCGGACGAGGATGTCCCGCAGATCGATGACTGGTGGACCCAGGTCAACGCGTGGAAGAAACAGTACCCGCTGAAGGTGCGCGATTCGGGTGACTTTATCATCCCGCAGTACGCGATTTCCGAACTGTGGCGACAGACAATCGATCAGGACCCGTTCATCAACGTGGGCGTGGGCCAGCATCAGATGTGGGCGGCCCAATTCTACAAGTTCCGCAATCCACGCCGCTGGCTCAGCAGTTCAGGCTTGGGAACAATGGGCTTCGGGTTGCCGGCTGCGATGGGCGTGCAGGCTGCGTACCCCGATCGACTGGTGGTCGACATCGATGGCGACGGCTGCATGCTGATGAACGTGCAGGAACTGGCCACACTGCACTGCGAAAAACTGCCGGTCAAAATCCTGCTGCTGAACAATCAGCACCTGGGGATGGTGATGCAGTGGGAAGATCGTTTTCACCAGCAGAACCGGGCTCACACGTACCTGGGCCCCGTCGATCATCCGGAAGCAGTCGGTGAAGGTGCCGGTCAGCATTACGAGGAAACGTATCCAAACTTCGTGCAGGTTGCCCGAGGATTTGGGATCGGGGCCGCCCAGGTGCGCAGTAAGAAAGCATTCCCGGAAGCCCTGAAAACGATGCTTGAATACGATGGTCCCTATCTGCTGGATGTGATCTGTCCGTACCAGGAACACGTGTTGCCCATGATCCCCGGCGGCAAGACGGTCAAGGATATCATCATCGAGTAGTTTGAGGTGATTGCAGAAAAAGCAGCCCGATCATGATCGGGCTGTTTTTCCTGGCGATGGTGGATGCTCCGTGCTCGGCGTCGACCATTCACAGGTCCGCAAATTGTGTCTGATCGCGGCCTTGACGCTTGGCTGTGTACATCAAAGCGTCCGCCCGCTGGACGCATTCTTCCCAAGTCAATGCGTTGCAGATGGTGACAACCCCCAGGCTGAATGTCAGCGATGGGTATTCTTGTTCCACTTCCTTTCGCATCGCCGCCCGCAGGCGTTCGACAACGGTCAGGACGTTGTTGTGGTCCACTTCACAAAGCAGGATCAGGAATTCGTCTCCACCCCAGCGGCCCGAGCAATCATACTTGCGAGTCTGGTGCCGCAGTGAGCGGCCAATCACCCGCAAGACTTCGTCACCCGCCAGATGTCCTCGCGTATCGTTGATTTGCTTGAACCCGTCGCAGTCCAGCAAAGCCAGTGAAAACGGACGTTGAAACCGCTTCGCGCGACTCAATTCCGCCTGAATCGCCTCAATCAAGGCCGGACGATTCGGCAATCCGGTCAGGCTGTCGACCCGCGCCAATCGATGGGACGCTGCCAGTTGCCCGCGCACTCGAATCATCCAGACGATGAATCCCATCACCACCGCGAGCCGCACTACCACCGTGGACCAGGCTCCGTTTAGCGAACGGAGTTCACCCCAGGACCACCCTGCCAGCACCAGCACACCGATTGCCAGGGCGAAGCGCGACGAACAGGTGCCTGCGGCAGCCAGCAGGATCGCGACCAACAGCCATTGCACAACCTGCGGCAATTGACCGGTCGAGTCTGGCACGGCGAACTGCACCACAATTCCCAGCGAAGCAACCACCAGCAGCGGCTTCACCCAATTCGATACGATCGAACCGCGACGCTCCTGAAGCGACATTGAATTCGAGTCGGAATGGTGCTCTGCGACGGCCATGCGGCCATTCTAACTGGAGTCCGGCGGAATGACAGTAAACGTGTTTCAAGATCGAGCCGCCGGCTGTTCGTACCTGAGCCGGGGAATAGCAAGCAGGTTGTTCTTACAATTCCAAGTTCGCTGAGTTTTGCGCAAAGCCGCTCTCGGAGCATCGGATCTTTCACCTGCGATCATTTCAAACCTGTTGAGAATCCACGGTTTCCTGCGGGCCGGCCAGCGCTTCAAAGCCGGAAACCACGTCGAACAGTTCCTCGTCAATCCTGCTTTGACGTAACCGACTGAATCTTCCTTTGAGATCCATCAGCAATTCGTCAATGTTCTTGTCCGCGCGTTGCATTGCTGCCAGCCGGCTCGCATTCTCGCTGGCGAGGGATTCGGCACAGGCCCGGAAGAGCGAGACGAACAGATACTCACGGATCAGGCCGCGTAACGTCGTGTTGCCACCGCCCAGCACTTCGGGCAGATTGCTCGTCGGCCAGGAAAGGGCCGCTCGCTCGCGGTGCCAGCTTTCATCCAGTGGAAGCAGCCGCTGACTGACGGGCGCATAAACCGCTCCGGACGTGGGGCGATTGTAGAAGAGGTAGAGTTCGGCGACTTCGTCCTGGCTATTGAGAGACTCGCTCTCCATGAGAATCTGTCCGATCAACGGAGTGATGGCTTTGACGGAATTCGGCACGGACAACAGTCCCTTCGGCGGCAGGCCGGCATCCGCCAGGCGCGCATAAACACGCTCACCGACGGCCCAGATCTCCGGTTTTCCCCTCAGCGTCGACAACTTCTCGACGGCAAACTCGGCGACCACATCATTGAACTGGCCAACCAGCCCCTGGTCGGATCCGAACACGACGGCGCCAATTGCAGCGGCCGCAGATTGACTGTCCCGTTCTCCATTCCCGGACGCCGCCCCGATTTTCCTGAAGCATACGCCCAACCCCAGCTCGACCGTGCGATAGTAGTCGGCCAAGGCGCGCACCGAGTCCTCGTATTGCCCGATGCTGGAAGCGGCCACGGCCTTCATTGTGCGGACGACTGATTGAAGGTCACCAGCTCCCGCCAGCTTGCGGCGCAAGTTTGCCGTGGTGTCGCTCATGACTTGTCCTTGTCCGCGGAAGCAGGTTCTTGTTGAAACGGCGCCAGGGATTGGCGAGCAAGTTCGATGATCGCATCACGATCGTCGTCGCTCAGATTTTCAGCGGTCAATAATCGCTGGCACACATCCATCGGGATCTCTCCGGCCGCCGCGCAGAGGGCGCGTTCCGCGTCCGTCATCCGATCGAGTGGCACGCTGTCGAACAGTGTTGCGGTCAACGCCAGCAACACGGCAATTTGCGCGGGGACGGAAACCGGAGAGACTTCCGGTTGCTTGAGGCAGTCGCGAATTCGCTGACCATGTTCAATGATTTTCTGCGTGTCGTCATCCAGGCGGGCTCCGAATCGGGAAAATGTTTCGAGTTCCTCAAACTGCGCGTAGGCGAGCTTGAGATTGCCCGCCACCGCTCGATACGACGCGCGCTGGGCTTTACCACCGACGCGTGAAACGGATTTTCCGACATCGACCGCGGGCAGCACCCCCAACTCAAACAGCGACGGCGAGAGGTAAATCTGGCCATCCGTAATGGAAATCAAATTGGTGGGAATATAGGCGGAAATATCCTGCGCCTCAGTCTCGACGATGGGCAGGGCCGTCAGCGAGCCACCGCCAAGCTCCTGACGCAGGTGTGTGGAGCGTTCCAGCAGCCGTGAGTGAATATAGAAGATATCACCGGGATACGCTTCCCGACCGGGCGGACGCCTCAGCAACAGAGAGATCTCGCGGTACGATCGGGCATGGTGGGTGAGGTCGTCGTAAACAATCAGGACATCTCGACCCTGCCGCATGAAATGCTCAGCGATGCTGGTCGCGGCGTAAGGGGCGATGTAGGCCAGTCCCGGTGGGTCGTTGCCCTCGGTGACGACGACGACGGAATACTCCATCGCATCCTTCTCCCGCAGTGTGGCCACGGCTTTCGCAATGGCGGCTGCCCGCTGGCCAATGGCGCAATAGACGCACACAACATCCTGCCCACGCTGATTCAGGATGGCGTCGATCGCAATCGCCGTCTTGCCCGTCTGCCGGTCACCGACGATCAATTCACGCTGACCGCGTCCGATCGGAATGAGCGCGTCGATCACTTTCAATCCCGTCTGAAGCGGCACCGTGACTGGTGCACGATCCATGATCGGCGGGGCCGGCCGTTCGATTGGCAAACGTTCACTGGCAGCCAACGGCCCTTTGCCATCAAGAGGCGTGCCGAGCGGCGTGATCACACGCCCCAACAAACCATCACCGACGGCAACATCCATGACCCGGCCTGTTCGTTCGACTTCGTCACCGGCGTGCAGATCCCAGTAATCTCCGAGCAGCACAACTCCGATTTCATTCTCGTCCACGTTGAACGCAATGCCGTACACATCGCCTGGAAAACTCACCAACTCCTCATAGCCCACGCCCGGCAGGCCCGAAACCCGGGCGATACCTGTGGAGACACTGATGATCCTGCCCACTTCGCGCGGCATTAATTGCGGCGTAAAACCTTCGCGGCCCTGCCTGAGTCCGTCGAATGACCCATCAAAGATGGATTGCAGGGAATTGGGAGTCGCGCTCATCGGGCCTCCCCGGGAGCCTCGGGCTTTGCCTCCGGTTTCGGCTTGGCGTCAGCTTGCGAATGCTCTTTCAGCAAATCACTGACGCTCGTTGTCAGTGTCCCGATGTATTCTGCGATGCTCCAGGCGACCTTTCGTCCATTGGCAGTGAGTTCGATTCCACAGATCACGTCGGGTGCGGTCTCAAATCGGAGTTTGATGTTCTCCGAAAACGTTTCGTTGAGCGCGAGCTGTATCGCGTCTCGCTGCTGCGATGGCAGTTCAAATGCGCTGCGCACGAGCACCGGGGTCGAAAAGCCTTTCAGAGACTTGGCAAACTCCGCCTTAGAACCGCTGTTCAAGCCACGCACGCGTTCCGTGAAGGCTTCCGTCATGCGTTCTTCCAGACTTTCGGCGGCGAGATCCTTCAGCGCCTTTCGCGTGATGGCAAACACTTCGTCGCGCGTTCGGCGGGTGATCTCGTCGTTCAGACTCTGCAGTTCACGCGCGAGCGCATCGTTGCGTTTGGCACGCAGGGCTTCAGCCGCCTGTCGCATTTCGTCGAAAAGCCGTTGACGTTCAGCGTTCACCTCGTCGATTGCCTTGCTGAAGAGGGCCGCGCGCTGCTGTTCGAAATCTTCATTTTTGTGCTGGAACCGTTCGCGTTCCTTTTGCGCGTCTGCCTTTTTCGCATCGGCGTCTGCGAGTTTCGCGGCAATTCGCTGTTCCCGTTCGTCGATGGCGAGCAGGATGGGCTTGTACAGAAATCGCTTCAACAGCCACACCAGGATGAGGAAGTTGAGCGTCTGCGCACCGACAGTAAACCAATCGATGAGCATGGGTTACTTTCCTGCGGCCTGCGCAATGACGTGGTTCCAGAATGGATTCGCGAAGATCAGGATCATCGAGACCACAAAACAGTAAATGGCCGTCGATTCAATCATTGCCAGGCCGACAAACAGGGTGCGGGTAATTGTCGGGGAAGCATCGGGTTGCTGTGCCAGCGCACTCAGTGCCGTCGCGACGGCCTTCCCTTCCGCCAGCGCAGGCCCCATTGTGCCGAAGCCAGTGGTCAATCCGGCCATGGCAATGGATGCCACCGCGATAATCGTCATGCTGTCCATGCTATTTCCTTTGGTTGTCGTCGTTCATCCCTTGCTGATTCGCTTCGGGGGCAGTCCTGAGCTTTCGGACCCGCGTGGCGGCTGCAATGTAGACCGCGGCCAGGATGCTGAAGATGTAGGCCTGCACCATGCCGGTGAGCAGACCGAGCGCCGTCATCACGATGGGAAAGAGAAACGGCGTGATCGTCAGCAGGATGCCAACAATCATTGCGCCGCTCATCATGTTGCCGAACAGGCGGATTGCCAGGGCCAGCGTACGCGACAACTCACTGATGAGGTTGAACGGCAGCATGATGACCGTCGGTTCCACGTAAGTCTTGAGGTAATTGCCCACTCCCTGCTCCTCGATGCCGAAGAGCGGCACCGCCACAAACACACACAACGCGAGAGCCACTGTCGTTGAGAGTGATCCGGTCGGGGGCTCGAAACCGGGAATGATCGTACCAAGGGTCGCGGCGGCGACGAACAGGAACAGCGTGCCCAAAAAAGAGAGGTATTTCTGCGGCTCACTCAGTCCGACCTCTTCGATTTGCCTGTTGATGCCGGTGACGATGATTTCCAGAAAGCTCTGCCAGCGGGAACGTTTCAGGTCCCGGGACAACTTGCGCGTGATGAGTCCGGAACCGACAACCAGAACGAGCATCAGTGCCCACGTGAAAACGATGGTGCCGTTGAGCTTGACCAAGCCCCATTGCCAAAAGATCAACTCGTCGGAACTAAGGCGCATGACCGGCCTCCCCAACCGAATCAACCCGGGCCTCGGTCGACTGCGTGAGGCGCATGACCACCAGGCGCGCCATTACAAACCCCACCAGGCACACCAGCAGCCTCTCCCAATGGCGGCTTGAGATCCAATAAAAACCAGCCAGAGTGATGCTTGTGCGCAGCAACTGGCTGCCGAGTAACCACAGCGCCGGCTGTTTGGATGAAACGGCCTTCTGGACGGTCCACCACAGACCGCCGAAGAACATCGCGCCGAGCAAAACGCCCACCACGAGCGCCGGAAGCAGATTCACGACTTCATTCATCCGAATTCTCCTGCTCCTCGCGAATGGCCCGCTCTTGCCGTGCCACCCACTGCCATGCATTGAAACAGCCGATCACAAGCCCCCCCACCAAAAATGCCAATGTCCAGGAATGATTTCCGGGTTGGTGCTTGTCCAGCCAGATGCCCAATGCCGCACCAAGCAGCGTCGGAACAACGACGGACCAGCCGATCAGTCCCATCATACCCAAACCGAACCAGACACCCAGCGTGGAATGGCGCTGCGCCTTCAGTTTGCGTGCCTCTTTCGAGGCGATCTCTCGACTGAAGTCGGATCGGCCCGTCCCGCTGTTGTGTTCTGGTTTCTCAGTCACGCTTAAACTCCGCCAGACGACGAATGAAACCGCTCTCCATTTTTGCCATGACCGAGCGGACATTCAGCTCGCGTTCGTTCAGATTCAGGAATTCACGCTCCACCGCCGCGTGCAACTGTCCGAGATCCGCCCCGCCAATGGCATTGCGAACAGAAACCAGCACATCCATTCCCGTCTTGACGAGCACTCCTTCATCGACAGCCACACAAACCTCGCCTTCGGCCTCGGTTTCATAGACCAGAATTCCGGGCACCAGCGCCGCAACGCAGTCCAACCGGTGCGGCAAGAGTCCGAACGCCCCCTCGTCCGTCTCCGCGACAATGCGTTTTACGCTGGTTTTCTCAGCAAAAACCTGAAACGGAAGCAGCACTTTCAGTGTCATGAGCGTCGGCGGCATTTCAACTCTTTTCGATTTCTGGTGAGCCGCAAGGCGCTAGCCGCGGGTTGCCTTCACGCACCCGCGGCCAGCAGCCCGTGGAACAAGGTGTCTGACCCTCTCCGGGCAGGCGATTTTCAATTCACATCGATTGCTCTCCAAAGGGTCAGACACCTTGTTCCTCGGGCTGCCGGCGCCTTGCGGCTCACAATTGCATTTTCAACTCGAATGACGGAGATCAGCTTTTCCTTCCGCTTCGCTGATCGCTCCGATCATGTAGAGCGCACGCTCCGGATAGTCCTTGAATTCATCCCGCAGGATTCGCTCACAGCCATCCAGCGAATCTTCGAGGCTGACGAGTTTGCCCTGGATGCCGCTGAATTGCTCGGTCGCGAAGAATGGTTGCGTCAGGAATCGTTCCAGCCGTCGCGCGCGGGCGACGACGTTGCGGTCTTCAGGAGCCAATTGCTCCAGGCCGAGCATGGCAATGATATCCTTCAGATCTTCGTACTGTGCGAGCGTCCGCCGGATTTCCTGCGCCAGGCGATAATGTCGTTCGCCGACGATACCGGGAGTGGCCATCTTGGAACTGGATTGCAGCAGGTCAATGGCTGGGTACAGTCCTTCACTCGCCCGTTTGCGAGACAGGACGATGGACGCCGACAGATGCGAAAACGTGTGTACCGCGGCTGGGTCGGTCAGATCATCGGCGGGCACGTAAACCGCCTGAATCGAGGTGATCGCACCGGCATCGGTGTTGGCAATGCGTTCCTCCAAACTGGATAGCTCGGTCCCCATCGTGGGTTGATAGCCCAGCCGCGACGGCATCTGGCCCATCAATCCTGACACTTCCATACCAGCCTGGATAAAGCGGAAGATGTTGTCCATGAGCAGCAACACATCGCGATGCTCATCGTCCCGAAAATACTCTGCCATTGTCAACGCGGCGTGCCCCACGCGAAACCGGCTACCTGGCGGCTCGTTCATCTGTCCGAAGATCATCACCATGTTCGGCAACACACCGGCGTCTTTCATGTCACGGTAAAGTTCCTCGCCTTCACGGCAACGTTCGCCAATTCCGCAAAAGATGCTAACGCCTTCCTGGTGCCCGATCATGTTGTGGATCATTTCGGTCAGCAATACCGTCTTGCCAACGCCCGCCCCTCCGAAAAGTCCCGCCTTGCCGCCACGTTCCAGCGGCACCAGCACATCAATCGCCTTGATCCCCGTTTCAAAAACCTCAGACTTGGTGGAACGTCGTGACAACGGCGGCGGAGCACGATGCACGGAACGCCATTCGACATTGGACAACGGCCCTTCGCGGTCAATGGCATTGCCAAACACATCGAACATTCTCGACAGAATGCCCCCGCCGACGGGTACCAACAAAGGCTCACCCGTGTCTACCACCTCAGCGCCACGGGCCAACCCCTGAGTCGGGGTCAAAGCGATCCCGCGCACTCGATGTGCGTCAATCTGGGCGAGAACCTCAATGAAGATTTTCCCGTTGTTGGCCTGCAATAACGAGTGAATGGGCGGCAGGTCCACGTCGAACTGGATGTCCACGACGCTGCCGCGAATCGAGACAACCGTGCCTAGATTCGATGACATTTTTTCTCCTTCAAGCATCGTCAATCGACGTGCTTCGTCAGAAGTCCTCATTCGTGTTGGCCTCAGTCAACGATGCTCAACGATCAGAGATCAACTCTGTTACCGCGATTCAGCCGTGAATTCAGAAATGCGAGCAGTAGATCCAATGAGCTGCTTCAGCGATTGATATCCCACTGGCGGATCGATTTGCCAGGGAATGATCGCCGTCTGGTGGGCATATTCGGCGAGGACTTCCCGGATAAACTTTACCTCTTGAATCTGCCGACCACGAAGCACCGGATCAGTCACCGTCAGCGGCACCAGACTCTGGTTGATGACCCACGCATATGGCTCGATTCCGGCGCGCCGCAGATCTCGCTGCAACTGGGCCGCTTCGTGAACCGGTGTCGCTTCCGGGAGCGTGACAATCAGAACTCGAGAAAAGTTGGGATCACGCAAGCGGGGGAGAAGTTGTGCGACGGATTCAGGCATCTGGCTCGACTGGCGCATCACTTCGCGGTGATAGGCAAGTGCGGCATCGAGCAGCAGGATGGTGTGCCCGGTGGGAGCGGTATCCAGAACCACGAATCGGTCCGTTCCTTCGGCAACGGCTTCGGCGAAAGCGCGAAAGACAGCGATCTCTTCAGTGCAGGGCGAACGCAGGTCTTCAGCCAACAATGATTGACCTTCAACATCAAGTCCCGCCGCGGCCGATTGCATCACTTCCGACGAGTATTTCTTCGTTTCAACGGCAGGATCGATTCGACTTACAGAAAGATTGGGCAGCGCGTCGCCGGCAATTGTTGCGGCGAGATGCGCGGCGGGGTCGGTCGTGGATAGATGAACACGAAAGCCGAGTTCGGCGAGTCCCACCGCGACGGCCGCAGCGACAGTCGTCTTGCCCACCCCGCCTTTTCCCATCGCGAGAATCACACCGTGGCCCGGAGCGGCCAGACCATCCATCAGGGTGCCAAGCGTCGACGGCAGCGTGAAGTCCAACTTTGACGGAATGCTCGTGTCGGAGACCGTTGCTGGCTGTGTGCCGATGGCGCGGAGTGCGGTGACTCCCAGCACGCCGCCCGTTGTGAGCGGGATTTCGCTGCGGGGAAGTTCCCGCAATGCGTCAGGCATCGCTGACAGTGCCGCCTCGCCGCGCTGCTGCATGGCAATGGCGAGACGATCGGACTGGTCGCTGGCCTGAAACACGCCATTCACCACGAGGCTCTGGTTCTGCACTCCGAGTGCCGCAAGTTCTCTGCTGGTGCGAGCCGCTTCTCGCAAAGCAGTCACTTCGGGACGAGTTACCAGCACGAGTGTTGTGATCGAAGGGTCGCTCAACGCACGCACGGTGTCTTGATAGAGCTGTTGCTGAGCTTGCAATCCAGCCAACGGACCGAGGCACGACGTCCCTGTCGTGTTCGTCTCCATGAAACCCGACCACGCAGACGGAAGGGTCAGCAGCCGCAGCGTGTGTCCCGTTGGTGCAGTGTCGAAAATCACATGGTCGAACCCTGAAGTCGCGCGCGCATCTCCAAGAAGCCGGGAGAACTCATCGAACGCGGCAATCTCCAGTGTGCAGGAACCAGAAAACTGTTCCTCCATGCCCGCAATCGCTGTGGCGGGAAGCAGTGATCGATACGGGCCGACAATCCGCTCGCGGTATTCGGCCGCCGATTTCTCCGGGTCGAGATTCATCGCCGAGAGTCCCGGCACCGAGGAGACCGGAGTCGGATGATGTCCGAGCGGCACCCCCAATACTTCATCAAGATTCGAAGCCGGGTCCGTGGAAACGAGCAGAACCTTTTTTCCCGCATCCACGAGGCGAATCGCCGCGGCACACGCCAACGAGGTTTTGCCAACGCCACCTTTGCCTGTGAAGAACAGGTTGCGCGTAGGATGATCGAGGAATTTCATGAGAGGCTCTATGGTGAAAGTCATGGATCGAACGGCCTGCGGTCGCTCAGTCGCAGCGTTCCGAGGAACTGCAACACTCGCCCTGGTCAAGGACGATCGGCAGAGACTCAATTGTGGCCTCTGAGCCAATCCAGACGGAAAGCATTTCACGTGTCGGATATATGCCCTGACTCAGGATACGACCGTCGACCGTGATCAGTGGCAGACAGTCAATTCCTTGTGCTGCGAGGAGTTGTTGAACTTCGGGATTCTGAACGAATGCCTCTGGCTGCTGCGCGAGGTTGTATCGGTCGACTTGATGTCCCTGCGATTTCAGCCAGCCCAGGTCGGCCGCGAATCGCGGCAACACCGGGTCAATCTGCGGTCCGCAAACACCTGTCGAACAGCACATCGGCTTATCGTAAACCTGAATTGTCTTCATGGTCATCTCCTCATTCTTCAGTGTGATTCATCCTACAGTGATTCATTACACAAATGAGATCCACAGTATGCCGCAGTTTCTTTTGACTCAACGAGTCTGCTCGGCATTGTACTCCCCGAGCCGCGACTCCACCGGCAAGTGATTCTTGAGGTTGAACGACGGTCGATCATGGGTGTTGACGAAAGCGGCAATATCAAGGGCCTCCTGATCGGCGAGGTCTGTTTCATCCAAAGGCATCGCGACCTTGAGCCAACTCGCCAGCTGCACCGTGTCGGCCAGGCCGGCACCCTGGTTGAAAGATTGTTGCCCCCAGACGGGAGGGTTTTTGTCTTCGCCTGCTCCATCTTTGCCATGACACGTCGCGCACTTCCTGGCGTAGAGCAGTTCTCCGCGTTCGATACTGGCAGACTCTGGTTTCACCGCGAGTCGAGGCACGGCGTTCGGCCCCTTCGAATTCCCGGCGTTCATTCGCAGTACTTCTCCATCCGAAAGCCAGCTGATGTAGGCAGTGATGGCGACGGAGGGTTTGCTCCCCAGCGGCGGACGGATGCCGTTACAACTGCGCATGAAACAGTTGAGGACTCGATCTTCCAGCGTGATGACCTTGCGTTCTCGAGGCGACCACGCCGGGTAGGCTGTGGCAACACCGATGAACGTTGCCGCCTTCGGGCTGGTGCCGTTCTTCAAGTGGCACGAAGTGCAGTTCAAAGAATTGCCGACGTGGGGCTTCGTCAGTGGATGAGTGGCGGTCTGTTCCACCAGAGTTTCGCCAAGACGGATGGTTTCACCGAGCGGTCCACTCGGCAGACTGCGCGCCACCGGATTCGGCGGTTTCGCACGAACTGATGACTCACCGCGAAAGGACAGCATTGCGGTGACGATCATGACGGCAACGAGAAATCGCGAGCTCTTCACAGTTATTGGTTCCTTGGCGATGGTCAGCAGTTCCGAGGCGCACCTTCCAAGGTACTGCTTGATGAGAGCCGTTGCAAAGCGGTCAACTCTCGGACGCCGCCGTGCATGTTGTGAATAGATTCTCAGTTCGACGGCTTATGCGGCAGTGAATTACCAGCAAACGTGCTGTTTCCAGTTCCAGGCGAAGCCACGAGCTTGTCGACACGGCTTTGCTCCTTTTCCCATCGGCCTCAATCGTCGAGCATTGTCAGCCATGGCGTTGACCCTCGGCGTCCGGCGGTTGATACTGAAGTGCATTCCCCGTTCCGAACACCCATTCGCCCGGAGGACTCATGCCTTCGTCACTCTTCAGTAGCGGCGTTTCACGCGCCGGATTCACCGCCGTATTACGACACGGAATAACAACACTCAACAGCCGACGATTGTGGTTGCTGAAAATCGTTACATTTTCGGCCGTGCTGCTGAATCTCTGCCTTTCTGCCAGGAGGGCTCAAGCGGACGAGACGACCATTCGCCGGGGGGCGAAGCCCAATATCGTCTTCTTTCTGGCAGACGATCTCGGATATGGCGACCTGGGTTGTTTCGGCCAGACGAAGATTCGCACTCCACACCTGGACAAACTCGCCGCTGAAGGGATGCGGCTGACTCAGCATTATTCCGGCAATGCCGTCTGTGCTCCCTCACGTTGCGTGCTGATGACGGGCCTGCATCCCGGTCATGCGTTCATTCGGAACAACCGCTCGACCCCGCCCGAAGGGCAATACCCCATTCCGGCCAGCACTGTGACGCTTGGCAAGCTGTTGCAACAGGAAGGATACGTGACGGGAGCCTTCGGCAAGTGGGGACTGGGCGGTCCCACGTCCGAGGGGCGACCATTGAAACAGGGAATCAACCGTTTCTTCGGATACAATTGCCAGGGGGTCGCCCATAATTTCTATCCGACATCGCTCTGGGATGATGAGACCGTATTCCCGTTGAACAACCCCGCCTTTTCGGCCCATCATCCCAAGCTGGCGGACGGAGCCGACCCGCTGGACCCCAAGAGCTATGCGGGATTCTCGGGACAAGTCTATTCGGCAGACGTCATTGCCGAGCAGTCTTTGAAATTCGTCCGGGACAATCGGGATCGGCCGTTCTTCCTGTATGTGCCGACCACCATTCCGCACCTGGCACTGCAGGTGCCGGAAGATGGACTTAAGGAATATGCGAACGCGTTTCCTGATGATCCGCCGTACGTTGGCGGTCGAGGGTATTTGCCACATCGGTATCCTCGAGCCGCTTATGCGGCGATGGTCACGCGCATGGATCGGCACTTTGGTCAGATTGTGTCGCTGATTCAGAAACTGGGCCTGGACGACAACACGATTTATGTCTTCAGTTCCGACAATGGCCCGCTCTACGACAAATACGGAGGAACCGATTGCGAGTTCTTCGAATCGGCCGGCCCCCTCCGTGGCCGCAAGGGTTCCCTCTATGAGGGGGGATTCCGCGAACCGACTGTTGTCCGCTGGAAGGGTCATGTCCCCACGGGATCGACCAGTGATCGAGTCTCAGGCTTCGAGGACTGGATCCCTACTCTGCTGGACTTGATCGGTGCGGCCGACAAGATTCCCCAGGGCCTGGACGGCATCAGCATGGCCCCCACTCTGCTGGGACACAAACAGCCCGCCCGGCCATTTCTCTATCGGGAATTCCCCGCCTACGGAGGTCAAGTCTCTCTGCGAATGGGGGACTGGAAGGGAGTCGTTCAGAACCTGCTGCCCCAGGGAAAACGTCCCCCTCAGCCCTGGAAGATGGAACTGTACAACTTGAAAGACGACATTGCCGAATCGCGTGATGTTGCCGACGACCATCCGAACATGGTTGCCCGGATCGATCAATTAATGCGGGAGCAGCATGTTCCGTCCGCGGAATTCCCGTTTCCGGCACTCGATCAACGAACTGTTGCCAGCAAACCAGAATGACTTCGCCGCTGCCAGGTAATGAACTTCACAGGCAGCGTGTTCCAGTGGATCAAATGCCAGGCACAGTCTGTCACTGCGGCTTCATCAAATCCAGCAGCGCCGCCGACATTGCGGTCACCCCCGTCGTGATGGTTTCTCGTGCGTCCGGGTAATAGAACGGCGAATGGAGCGACGGTGGCGTTTTACCACCCTGCTTCATTTCCGCCAGGCGGTCGGCATTGACCGATCCAAGGCGGAACATGAAGATTGGCACCCCCGCCAGGCCGTATTCCGAAAAATCTTCGCCACCCATCGAGGGTTCGGTCGGAACAACATTCTCGTCACCCAGCACGCGGCGAAACACGGGAACAACCTGTGCCACCAGATCTTCATCATTGCGCGTCGCAGGTGTTGCATCGGAGAATTCGACGATCGGTTCCGGAGCACCGGCACTGAGCGCGGCCGCTTTGGCCTTGCGACGGATTCCCTCCAGCAGGCGCTCGCGAACTTCTGGCCCGTAACTGCGGACCGTCAACTGCAATCGACATTGATCGCTGATGATATTGTGCTTGGTCCCGCCATGGATTGAGCCAACTGTCACAACAACAGGCTCAAACGGCGAGTTCTCGCGGCTGACCAGAGATTGCAGATCGACAATCAAATGCGCCGCCTGGACAACGGGATCGATTGTCGTATGCGGGAACGCACCGTGTCCTCCCTTCCCCTTCATCACGATGTCGACACTGTCGACATTGGCCAGGATGTACCCCGCTCGGAACCCCACTTTCCCGGTTGGCATGGCTGCATCCACATGCAACGCCAGAGCATACCTCGGCCGGGGAAATCGGGTGAACAAGCCGTCCTTCAGCATCGACTGAGCCCCATTGCCGACCTCTTCGGCAGGTTGACCGACAAACATCACCGTTCCGCGCCAGGCATCTTTATTCGCTGCCAGATACCGGGCGACTCCAATCTGGCACGTCATATGAATGTCGTGCCCGCAGGCATGCATGACACCAACGTCGTTTCCTTTCGGATCCTTGGCAATGACCTTGGAAGCAAATGGAAGGCCGGTGGCCTCGACCACCGGCAGTGCATCCAGATCGGTCCGGATCATGATGGTTGGCCCGTCGCCGTTCTTCAGCAGGCCGACAATCCCCATTTTGCCGACCCCCGTGGTCACGTCGATCCCCAACGCCTTCAGTGCGGTGGCCAGTTTGGCGGCGGTCCGTTCTTCGCGAAATGACAGCTCAGGGTGAGCATGGAAGTCCTGATAAACTTTCAACAACTCATCAACATGGTCTTTCGACCAGTCGGCCGGTTTGTCGGCACCCAGTACGGACATCGAAAGTGTCAGGACGACGATCAATGGGGAGAGAGTCTTGGACACGAAGATGCTCCTGCGGCGAGAGAATATTCCGGGGAATTCTGCGGCGTCTCACACCACGATATCTTCATCACTGCAATCCCGGAACGGATCGAGCCACCGACTGGTTGGTAAAAAGCTCGAGCCACCAATACAACGAGCCCGCCCCTGCAACGAATTGCAAAGGCGGGCTCGGTTGATCTCAGAACCCGCGAGTCGAATCGATCAGTCGTTGTTGCCGCCCAAACCGGGTTCGTTCAGCATGTTGGCACGTGCCTGCAGGATGCGGTCACGTTCGGCATAGATTTCGGCCAGGGCTTCCGGCTTGATCTTCACTTCCGACTGACGATGCAGGCTGAAACCCGTACCGGCAGGAATCAGGTGGCCCAGGATGACGTTCTCCTTCAGCCCGACCAGGTTGTCGATCTTGCCCGCGATCGCGGCTTCGGTCAACACCTTGGTCGTTTCCTGGAAGCTGGCGGCCGAGATAAAGCTTTCGCTTTGAACGGCCGCCTTCGTAATCCCCAGCAACTGGGTACTGGCCGTGGCGGGTCGCGCCTTGGCCGTCTTGATCGGCTTGCCACCCGAGGCTTCGATTTCGCGATTGACCTGCTCAACCGTCGAACTGACGACGACATCGTTTTCATGGAATTCGGAATCACCGGGTTCGACAATCCGCACGCTGTCCTGCAACTGACGGTTAATCCGTCGGAAGTCGAATCGGTCGATCAACACACCTGGCAACAGGGTGGTGTCACCGACGTCTTCGACCTTGACCTTGCGTAACATCTGCGACACGACGATTTCGATGTGCTTGTCGTCGATCGCCACGCGTTGTGAACGATAAACCGTCTGGATTTCGTGCAGCAGGTACTGTTCGACCGCTTCTTCACCACTGACTCGCAGGATGTCGTGGGGCACCAGCGGACCACGGACCAGAGCGTCACCGGCACGCACCTGTTCCTTCGCATGGGCCAGCAGTTGCTTGCCGTGCGGAATGATGTGTTCCACTTCAGTCCCATCAGCACCGCGGACGATGATGACCCGCTTGCCACGCTTGCGTTCGGCGACCAGTTCGACTTCACCGTCGATTTCAGCGATGACCGCCGGCTCCTTCGGCTTGCGTGCTTCAAACAGTTCCGTGACGCGGGGCAGACCGCCCGTGATGTCCTGCGTACCCGTGTTTTCGCGAGGATTCTTGGCCAGCACCGAGCCTGCGGTGATGACTTGACCTTCCTGAACTTCAACGCTGGCACGCTCCGGCAGGTAGTAGAAGTCCAGGATCTTGCCGGTGGTGTCTTCCAGGATGACCTGCGGGTGCAGATCCCCCTTGTGCTCGATGACCGTACGACGCATGTTGCCGTTCGGGTCCAATTCCGAACGCACCGACTGTCCTTCGACCAGGTCTTCGAACCGGACGCGTCCACCGACTTCGCACAGGATTGGCACCGAGTGCGGGTCCCACGTACAGAGTGTCTGGCCGGCTTCGACGAGGTCGTTTTCGGCGACGGCCAGCACGGCCCCGTTCGGGATGGTGTACTTTTCCAGTTCGCGTTCCTTGGCGTCCAGGATGGTGACTTCGCCGTTACGGCCCAGCACCACTCCCCAACCTTCGGAATTGACCACGCTTCGAATCCGGGCAAACTTGACGCGTCCCGCACGGCGGGCCTTGATCTCGTTTTCTTCGACATCACGCGAAGCCGCACCACCGATGTGGAACGTACGCATCGTCAACTGAGTACCGGGTTCCCCGATACTCTGGGCCGCGATGATCCCGGCCGCCAGCCCCTCTTCGACCAGAGCCCCGGTCGACAGGTCCATCCCGTAGCACAGGCGACAGATCCCCAAGTCCGCTTCGCAGGTCATCGGGCTGCGGACCTGAATCTTTTCCAGGCCCATGGCTTCGATCTTGCGGGCCGTCTCCACGGTGATCATCTCGTTTTCGCGGACGATGGTTTCGTCCGTGATCGGATTCACGATGTTGGACCGGCTGACGCGACCGCGAATGGCGTCGGCCAGGCTGACTTCGACCTTTTCCCCGCGATACACAACCCCGCGGGTGATTCCCTTGGTGGTCTTGCAGTCGTGGGTGGTGATGACGTTGTTCTGGCAAATGTCCGCCAGTTTACGCGTCAGGTAACCGCTGTCCGCAGTCTTCAAGGCGGTATCGGCCAGACCTTTGCGGGCACCGTGCGTCGAGCTGAAGTATTCGAGAACCGTCAGTCCTTCGCGGAAGTTGGCCTTGATCGGCGTTTCGATGATTTCGCCGCTGGGCTTGGCCATCAAACCACGCATCCCGGCCAACTGACGAATCTGTTCCTGACCACCGCGTGCACCCGAGTCTGCCATCAGGAAGATCGGGTTGACATAGGCGCCGCCATCGCGGACGTCGTTCTTGAACGCTTCCATCATCGCACCGCGGATTTCTTCCCCGGCGTGCGTCCAGGTGTCCAGCACCGAGTTGTAACGTTCCTGGGCGGTGATGATCCCCTTCTCGTACAGTTTCTGCTTCTTCAGCACTTCGGCCTCGGCCGTGGCCAGCACCTTTTCCTTGTTGTCGGGAGTCTTCAGATCGCTGGTGGCGAAGGACAGACCGCTGCGGGTTGATTCGCGGAAGCCGCATTCCTTCATCTTGTCCAGCAACTGGATGGTGTGACGACGTCCCAACTCCAGGTAACAGTCGGAAATGACGTTCGCCAGATCCTTGTTCTTCATCGTGATGTTGTAGAACGACATCTTCGCGGGCAGGAAGTCGTTGAACATGATCCGCCCGACGCTGGTCTCGATCAATCCACCAGACGCGAACCCTTCGGCACCCTCTCCCTTGACCCGCTTCCCCTTCGGCAACCGGACATGGATCGTCGAATGCAGCGAAACCTTGCCCTGTGAAAACGCCGTGTGAACTTCCTGCAGGCACGAGAACTTCATCCCATGTCCCGGGCGGCCAGCCTTCTTCAGTGTGACGTAGTAACAACCCATCACGATGTCCTGGGAAGGACTGATGATCGGCGCCCCGTTGGCAGGGCTGAAGATGTTGTTCGTCGACATCATCAGCGTGGTCGCTTCGACCTGCGCTTCAATCGACAACGGCAGATGCACGGCCATCTGGTCACCGTCGAAGTCTGCGTTGAATCCCTTGCAGACCAGCGGATGAATGCGGATGGCGTTCCCTTCCACCAGGGTCGGCTCGAACGCCTGGATCCCCATGCGGTGCAGCGTGGGGGCCCGGTTCAGCAGAACGGGGTGGTTGGTGATCACTTCTTCCAGGATATCCCACACCTCTTCGTCGCGGCGTTCCAGCATCCGCTTCGCACTCTTGATGGTGTCGGCGTGTCCCAGTTCCTTCAGCCGACGGATGATGAACGGCTGGTACAGTTCCAAGGCGATCTTCTTGGGCAGGCCGCACTGGTGCAGATCCAGGTTCGGACCGACGACGATCACGCTGCGTGCGGAATAGTCGACGCGCTTACCGAGCAGGTTCTCGCGGAATCGACCCTGCTTGCCCTTGATCATGTCTGTCAGCGACTTCAGCGGTCGGTTCGAGGAACCAAGCACCGGTCGCTTGCAGCGGTTGTTGTCGAACAGGGCGTCGACGGATTGCTGCAACATCCGTTTCTCGTTGCGCACGATCACTTCAGGAGCGTTCAGGTCGACCAACTTCTTCAGCCGGTTGTTCCGGTTGATGATGCGGCGATACAGATCGTTCAGATCGCTGGTGGCGAAGTTGCCGGAATCGAGCAGAACCAGCGGACGAAGATCCGGCGGAATCACGGGGATGCAGTCCAGCACCATCCATTCCGGACGGTTCTCGCTGTCACGCAGGGCTTCGGCGATCTTCAGGCGCTTGATCAGCTCCTTCTTCTTCTGCTGGCTGGTCGTCTTGCGCAGTTCAATCCGCAATTGATCGCACAACGAAATCAGATTCAGCCCGGTCAGCAGCCGCTTGACAGCCTCGGCACCCATTTCGATGGTGAATGTTCCTTCACCATACTTGGTTCGTGCCTGGCGGGCTTCTTCTTCCGTCAGCAACTGGCCGGTCCGCAGCGGAGTATCACCGGGATCCAGGACAATGTAGTCTTGGAAGTAGATGACCTTTTCGAGCGACGTGGTCTTGACGTTCAGCAACGCCCCCAGGCGGCTGGGCATTGTCTTGAAGAACCAGATGTGAACAACGGGCGCAGCCAGTTCAATGTGGCCCATGCGCTTGCGGCGCACGCGGCTGTGGGTGACCTTGACGCCGCAGCGATCGCAGATCATCCCCTTGTACTTCATGCCACGGTATTTACCGCAGGCGCATTCCCAGTCCTTTTCAGGACCAAAAATCCGTTCGCAGAACAGACCGTCCCGTTCCGGACGGTAGGTTCGGTAGTTGATTGTTTCCGGCTTCTTGACTTCCCCGAACGACCAACTGCGAATGTCGTGCGGACTGGCCAGGCCGATCTTGATCGCGGAGTACTCGTTGACCCGGTCATATGAAGATTCAGCTACACTCACGTGATTTCCCCCCCCGCTGGATAAGGATCTATCTGCTACAAAAATTCAGGGCAATGATTTCTGATTGCCGGTAATGTTCATCTGTCTTCGTCTGTTCACCGCGAAAAAGGCCCGCGATCGACTTCGGACCAGAAACACACCAGCCGCGGCGGCTTGCTGGCCGCCGCGGTGTTGCGTGTGATCGAGTTTTCAGGCGGTGAACAAGGCTCATCCTCGAATCGAGATCCGTCTAGACGGATGTCTTTTCCAACTGCATATTCAGGCACAGACCGCGAATTTCGTTGTTCAGAACCTCGAAGCTCGCAGGCGTTCCTGCTTCAAGAGTGTTTTCTCCCTTGACCATCGATTCGTAAATCTTCGTGCGTCCTTCCACGTCGTCGCTCTTGACGGTCAACAGTTCCTGCAGGATGAACGCGGCACCGTATGCTTCCAGTGCCCACACTTCCATTTCCCCGAAGCGTTGACCGCCGAAACGGGCCTTGCCGCCCAGCGGTTGCTGGGTGATCAGCGAGTACGGGCCGGTGGCCCGGGCATGCACCTTGTCTTCGACCAGGTGATGCAGCTTCAGCATGTAGATGTAACCGACCGTCGTCTTCTGCTCGAACCGGTCACCCGTCCGTCCATCAAACAACTGGGCCTTGCCGTCATCGGGCAGACCAGCGTCACGCAGCAGGCCCTTGACCAAGTCTTCCGACGGGCTGTCGAAGACGGGGCTGCGGACCTTGAATCCCAGCTTCGCAGCCGCCCAGCCCAGGTGGGTTTCCAGAATCTGACCGACGTTCATACGGCTCGGCACGCCCAGCGGATTCAGGATGATGTCGACCGACGTCCCGTCTTCCAGGAACGGCATGTCTTCGATCGGCAGGACCTTGGAGATGACCC
This sequence comes from Planctomycetota bacterium, assembly GCA_018242525.1. Lineage (GTDB taxonomy): Bacteria > Planctomycetota > Planctomycetia > Planctomycetales > Planctomycetaceae > Schlesneria. Next base: position 36,299 of record JAFEBS010000048.1, read on the forward strand.
CCTTGTTCCCGTGGCGACCGGCCATCTTGTCCCCGACCGAAATCTGACGCTTCGAGGCGACGTACACCTTGACCATCTGCAGCACGCCGCTGGGAAGCTCATCCCCGCGCTTCATCGTGTTCAGCAGGCGATCACGGGCATCAATGGCCTCTTCGACCGCACCCCAGCCATCCTTGAAGGCTCGGCGGCAATCCGCCTTCTTCTGGGGACTGCGGATGTCCAGTGAATCCAGCGTCGAGCGGAATCCTTCGGCATATGTGGCGACGAACTTGTCGTCGGTGATCGTACGGATTTCGCGTCCGTCGGCATCGGTCAGATGACGATCCAGCACCTTCTCGAATTCCTTCAGGAATTCACGGAAGGCTTCCGCGATCTGGGCATTGCCCGAGTCTTCGTTCTTCTTCAGTTCCTGCTCAAATCTCTTGCGCTCGGATTCCGAGAGGCTCATTCGTCGCGAGAACTTCTCAGTGTGAATGACGATCCCTTCAGTACCGCTGGGGACTTCCAGCGATTCGTTCTTCACATCTTCACCCGCACGCCCGAAGATCGCGTGCAGCAGCTTTTCTTCCGGCGTCAGCTCGGTCTTGGCCTTGGGAGACACCTTGCCAACCAGAATGTCTCCTGGCTCGACGCGGGTTCCGATCCGGACCACACCCCCTTCGTCCAGGTTTCGCAGTGCCTTTTCGCTGACGTTGGGAATATCCCGCGTGAATTCTTCGCGCCCCAGCTTTGTTTCGCGAACTTCCACATCGAATTCGTCGATGTGGATCGATGTGTAAACGTCTTCCTTCACCAGGCGTTCGGACAGGATGATCGCATCTTCAAAATTGAACCCTTCAAACGACATGAACGCGACCAGCACGTTGCGTCCCAGGGCCAATTCCCCCTTGGAGGTCGCGGCACTGTCAACCAGGATCTGACCCTTCTTGACCCGTTCGCCAACTTTGACAATCGGTGTCTGGTTCAGGCAGGTTCGCTCGTTCAGGCCGGTGTACTTTCGCAGCAGTTGTCGCTTGCCATCGATTTCGATGCAGGTCGAATCGACGAACGTCACCTTGCCGCTCTTTTCAGCCTTCAGCACCATCCCCGAGCTTTCGGCCACAGCGGCTTCCAGTCCGGTTCCGACCAGCGGCGATTCCGCGACCAGCAGGGGAACCCCCTGGCGCTGCATGTTCGAACCCATCAGGGCGCGGTTGGCATCGTCGTGTTCCAGGAACGGAATCAACCCGGCCGAAACACCGACCATCTGGCACGATCCGACGTCGATGTAACCAACTTCATTGGATGACATCCAGACCACATCGTTGTGGAACCGGGCCATCACGCGTTCTTCGGAAATCACGCTCTTCTCGACGGGGGTATCCGCCGGTGCGATGAAGACGCGGGATTCCTGATCGGCCCGCAGCCATTCCACTTCGTCAGTCACCTTGCGGTTCTTGACAACGCGGTACGGGGTGATCAGGAAGCCGTAGTCGTCCACCCGAGCATAGATGCTCAGGCTGGAGATCAAGCCGATGTTCGTACCTTCAGGCGTTTCAATCGGGCAGATTCGCCCATAGTGCGAGATGTGTACGTCGCGAACTTCGAAGCCCGCACGCTTGCGGTTCAAACCACCGGGACCGAGCGCACTCAGACGACGCTCGTGAGTCAGCGTGGCCAGCGGATTGGTCTGGTCGACAACCTGCGACAACTCGCCACGACCGAAGAAGTACTCGATCGCTGCTGAAACGCTCTTCGGATTCACGAGCGTCCGCGGGGTCATTTCCTCCACATCCTTCAGGCTCATGCGCTCCTGCACGGTTCGACGCAGCTTCAGGAAACCCTTGCGGATTTCCTCCGACGCCAGTTCGTCGATCGTCCGCAGCCGACGATTACCAAGGTTGTCGATGTCGTCGACATGGGCGCTGGAATCACCGATGCGCAGCTTGATCACATAGCGGATGGCGTTGACGACGTCTTCCGCCTTCAGCGTCATTTCACTGTCCGGAATCGACTGATCGAACTTGCGGTTGATCCGGAACCGGCCGACACGCCCCAACCGATAGCGGTTGACATCGTAAAACTTTTCCTTGAACAACTCGACCGCCTTTTCGAGCTGCGGGGGATTGCCGGGACGCAACCGCTGGTAGATTCGCAGCAGCGCGTCTTCGTGGGTGCTGGTCGGATCTTCGAGGATACTGGACAATGCCAGCAGGTCGTCTGCCTTTTCGATGACTTCAACGGACTTCAATGTCGAGGTCCGGATTTCAGCGGCCGAGGCTTCGGTGATTTTATCGCCCAGTTCCGCGATAATCTCGCCAACCTTCTCATGACCGGCGGGATAAACAATGTCTTCGGCGGCATGTTTCCCAACCAGACCGTCATCGCCGGCCTTGCTGATCTTGATCACCTTGGTTTCGTAGAACAGCTTGACCAGCGCGTTGCTGGTGCCGTAGCTCGGATCCATGGCCCGCAAAAACGTCATCGCCGAGAACTTGCCGCTCTGATCGATGCGGACGCCCAACGTTTCCCGCTTGCTGATGACGATTTCAATCCAGCTGCCACGCTCGGGGATCACACGGCAGGAGAACTGCTTGCGTTCACCCGGCTCCGAGCCCTGTACAAAGTCCACGCCCGGGGAGCGATGCAACTGGCTGACGACGACACGCTCAGCACCGTTGATGATGAACTCGCCGCCACCAATCATGATCGGCATGTCGCCCAGGTAGACTTCTTCTTCGATCGCTTGTTCCTTCTGCAGGCGCAACCAGATTCGGAAGGGACGACCGTAGGTCAGTCGCAGCTGGCGGCACTCCAGCGCGGTGTAGCGCGGCTTGCCCAACTCGTACTTGACGTACTCCAGCCGATACCTATGATCGTAACTCTCGATCGGAAACACTTCCCGCAGGATTGCTTCCAGACCCACGTCCTTGCGTTCACGCGGATCGTCATCCAATTGCAGAAAGCGAATATAAGAGTTGACCTGGATCTCGGTGAGATCGGAAATCTGGAACTGAGACTGCAGCGACCCAAACGACCGCATTTCGGACGTTTCGATGATACGGGTGGCCGGAATTGCCATTAGGTTGCTTCCTAAATCCCAAATTGATTCGTCGAACTTGTTTTAGATCTCGCGGAGACGCGCTACACGATGTCGAGTTACTTCAGCCGAAATGAACTCAACGAACCAGGCGCGTCGCTGGTTTGGATTGGCTGTGTCGGCACCTGACACTCGCCCACCGGAAGAAGTGCGAACCACTGGCGATGCGGCACCTCCGTGCGCACCGATACCGACTGTCGCCACCATTCGGTAGCGCAGCTGTCGCCAGATTGATTTCGCTCACGACTGTCAAAGCGTGACCTCTGCACCCGCCCATCGACATTCGTAATGCCTGGTCCAGTGACGCTGGCTTGAAACTCCCCTGCGGAAACTTCAAGCCGCCCCGACGTTTGGCTGTCGACCCACATCCTCGCACTGCACACTCACGACGCCTTCGCATCGGTCGTGCAGGCGAATTGTGCATCACAACGTACGCCAGCACAAGGGATAACCCCGATGTTGGGGCCGAATGGCGCGCCGGATCATCCTCTCCGTCGCGCCCCGACCGACGTCTCTGCCCAGACTTGTCTCTCTTCGCCGGCTGTCGCCTCCCGATCAAACCGTCCTGAGAACAGGCCGATCGAGTGCCGAACTTGCTTCGTCAATTACTTGATTTCGCAGGTCCCGCCCGCTTGCTCGACTTCGGCCTTCAACTTGGCCGCGTCTTCCTTGGAAACACCCGTCTTCAGCGGCTTGGGCACACCTTCGACCAGGTCCTTGGCTTCCTTCAGTCCCAAGCCGGTGCAGCCGCGAACGACCTTGATCACACCGATCTTGTTCTCGCCGAAACCGGTCAGAATGACGTCGAACTCGGTCTTTTCCTCCACCGCTGCGGCGGCACCACCACCAGCGACTGGAGCAGCGGCCACCATGACGCCACCACCGGCGGCTTCGATCCCGTGCTTTTCCTTCAGGTAATCGGCCAGGGACTTGGCTTGCAGCAGGGTCAAACCGACAATCTGATCACCCAACTGTGTAATCGTCGCATCAAACTCGCTCATCGAACTCATCCTTTCAAACAACAAAACAAACTCTGGGTCAAGACGTTACAACAAGTCGACGTCAGTTTGGTTCTACTTACGGGCGCTTGCACGCTCCGCCATCCGGCGGTCAAGACGCCTTGTCTGCGAGAGTCTTCACTTGACCGGCGATCTTCCCGCCCGGTCCCTTGATCGCGGCTGCCAACTGGGCACCCGGACTCAGAATCAGACCGGCGATCTGGCTGAGCAACTCGCGTCGTCCAGGACTTTTGCTCAGCGTCTCGACGTCCGCAGCCTTCAACGGAGTACTTCCGATGGCGCCGCCACGGATTTCGATGGTCTTGATCTTTTCACACCACTCGGACATTTCCTTCGACAGCGCGACAATATCATCGCTTCCAAAGGCCAGGGTACAGGCACCCGTGAGAACGTCCGCAGCCCCCGTCAGACCGATCTCGGACAGCGCTCGTCGCGCTACCGCGTTTTTCACACCGAGCAGGGTGATCTGTTTCTTCCGCAGAGTGTTCCGCAGTTGATTGACAGCCATACCGTCCATGCGGGAAAAATCCAGAATCAACACTTCACGGCACTCGCCCAGAGCCCCCTGAATGCTGCTCATCATCATTTGCTTGACAACTTTACTCATCACTCACTCCACACGGACCGTTCGTCAAATCTTCGCCATGCTCGTCGCGGGCTCAGTCCGGTCAACGAACCAATCGAACTAACCGGCGATCGACAGGCCAGGGGTCATCGTGGCCGAAATGCAGATGTTCCGCACATACTGGCCCTTGGACGACGACGGCTTGATAGAACGCAGATACTTCAACATCGCATCGACGTTTTCCGCCAATTTCGCTTCGTCGAACGACAGCTTGCCGACGACACAGTGAACGTTGCCGCCCGCATCGCACCGGAACTCAATCTTACCAGCCTTGTATTCTTTGACGGCCGAAGCGACGTCGCTGGTCACCGTGCCGGCACGGGGAGATGGCATCAATCCACGTGGACCGAGCACCTTACCGAGCGGACCGACCACCCCCATCATGTCCGGCGAGGCGATCGCGACGTCAAAGTCGAGCCACCCGCCCTTGATCTTGTCTGCCAGGTCCTTGCCACCAACAGCGTCGGCGCCTGCGGCAGTCGCCAGAGCGGCGTTGTCCCCCTGGGCAAACACGACCACCCGCTTGGATCGGCCAATCCCATTCGGCAGCACGATCGATCCACGGACGATCTGATCCGCCTGGCGGGGATCAATCCCCAGCCGGACTGCAATCATCACCGACTGGTCGAACCGGCAGCGCCGGATCCCGGCTGGCAGCTTTCCTTCCAGGGATTTCAGCAGTTGCACAGCCGCGCCGACCTCCAGAGCCCCGACATCGGCGATCTGTTCGCGCAAAACCCGAATACGCTTTGAACAACGTGACATGGAACACCCAAAACTTAAAAAAAAAAGATACTCGATCGTCAGTCCAAGACTTCGATGCCCATGCTGCGGGCCGTGCCCCGAATCATCCGGGCGGCATGCTCGTGGTCACGGGCGTTCAGGTCTTCAAACTTCGCCTTGACGATGTCCATCACCTGAGCGGCTGTCACGCTGCCGACGCGATCCGTCTTGGCATTGGTTGCACCCTTCGCCACCGCTGCCGCCTGCTTCAACAGCACGGACGCTGGCGAGCTCTTGAGCACGAACGTGAAACTGCGGTCTTCAAACACCGTCACAATCACGGGAACCACGGTGCCGTTCAGGTCACGAGTCTTCTCGTTGAACTGCATCACGAACTGACCGAGATTGATCCCGTGCGGGCCCAGGGCGGTACCGACGGGAGGGGCGGGCGTCGCCTTCCCACCAGGAATCTGTACCTTGACCTGCGCCTTGATCTTCGCCTGCTTCTTAGCCACCACCATCTCCTCTTGCTTGCCTGAAACCGGTGTCAGGTCGTTTCAACCTGCCACGAGTCCAGATCGACAGGCGTCGGCCTGCCGAAAATCTCGATCAGTACGGTGATCTTCCCGCTGTGTTCGTCAACACCCTCAATCTGTCCATCAAAGCCTTCAAAGGCACCGTCCTTGATTTTCACCCCGTCGCCCACGTTGAATTCGATTTTCACGCGGGCAGGCTCGGCGGGAGCGGCAGCTCCGTGACCGAGCATTCGATCGATTTCATGCGGCTGCATGGGAATCGGCTGCCCGGCCGAACCCGTGAAGTCACCAACCCCATTTGTCGTCCGGACCAGGTACCACGTGTCGTCATTCAAAACCATCTGAATCATCAGATAGCCAGGATACAGCTTTTGCTCGACGACCCGTCGCTTGCCGGTCTTGTTGTCTACGATCTTTTCAACGGGGATCACGATCTCCCCGAAAAACTCTCCCAGATCCTCCTGGCCAATCCGCCGCCACAATGCGTCACGAATTGTTCGTTCGCGATTGCTTTGCACCTTCAGCACATACCATTGCATCTGCTGTTCAGTACTTTCCGTCATGGCCACCAACCCCCGGGCTCTTCCGCCAAGCGCAGAATAATGAACGCTGCAGAGCAGCCTTGCCTGTTTTCGCCATTACCCACGCCGGGCCAGCGGAACCGCCGAACTTCAAAACTGCAGGACGTTGATCAACCTGAGGAACCAGTGCCAGACCACGTCATAACAGAACAAAACAACACCCAACAAAGCCATCACACAAAGCACCACCGAAGTCGATCGCTTCAACGTCGGCCAGCTTGGCCACGACACCTTGGCCATTTCATGCTGAACTTCAATCAAAAACTCGGCGAACTGAGGCAGGTTCACCACGCGAAACATTGACCACAACCCGCCGACCACACAGATCGCCGTCACCAATCCCCGCACCGTCGAGTTGGCATCCGCCAGCAACGACTGGTACATGGACCAGCACAACAGGCACACCGCAATCGCTCCAGCCCCAGCCACCAGCTGCCGAGCGACCCGTCCCTGGTTCTTTTTGTAGAGATTGACGCTGGAGAGCGTCGCCCACAAACCGCCCGACTTTGCGTGATTCACCGTTGACACCCCAGTTGACGCTGACTCCGTAGAACGACGAGCCACCGAAGCCGCTCTGCAACACGGGCGGAGGGAGTCGAACCCCCAACCCCTGGATTTGGAATCCAGTGCTCTGCCAATTGAGCTACGCCCGTCCGTATCCAGCCAAGCCCAATCAACCCCAACAAATCACTTCTTGCGTGATTCCTTGTGGGCAGTGTGCTTGCGCAACTTCTTGTTGTACTTCTTCAGCTCCAGACGCTCTGTGCCGCGCGTCTCTTTATTGACGCGATAGTTTCGCAGTCCCGATTCAATGCATTCCAGCCAGACAAACTCGCGCGCCATGAAACACCTCACAGGACCCGAAACAACTTCAAGCAGGCAACATGAACAACGACAGGGCTACGACAGCCGGCCAATCCACGGAAAGACCACCCCGTCACAGCCCGTCATTGACAATTCAGACTACTCGAGAATCTTCACCACGACGCCAGAACCAACCGTCTTGCCGCCTTCGCGAATGGCGAAACGGACGTTTTCCGTCATGGCGATCGGCTTGCCGAGCTTGATCTCCAGCTTGACGTTGTCGCCAGGCATGCACATTTCAGCCCCACCCAGCAGATTCGCCTCACCGGTCACGTCGGTCGTCCGGAAGTAGAACTGGGGACGATAACCACTGAAGAACGGGGTATGACGCCCGCCTTCCTCCTTGCTCAGAATATAAACCTGAGCCTCAAACTTGGTATGCGGAGTGATCGAACCCGGCTTGGCGAGCACCTGGCCCCGCTGAACATCTTCCTTCTTCAAGCCGCGCAGAAGAATCCCGACGTTGTCACCGGCAATCCCCTGATCCAGGGTCTTGTTGAACATTTCAACACCGGTACAAACCGACTCGATCGGATCAGCCAGCCCCAGCAACTGAACCTTGTCGCCAACCTTCAGAACACCCTGCTCAATACGGCCGGTGACAACGGTACCACGACCTTCGATCGAGAACACGTCTTCAATTGCCATCAACATGGGCTTGTCGGTTTCACGAGTTGGCTCAGGAATATCGGCATCCAGCGCGTCCATCAGCTTGCCGATGCATTCATTGAACTTCGGATCAGCCGGATGATCCAAAGCGCCCTTGGCATTGCCACGAACGATGGTGATGTCGTCGCCAGGGAATTCGTACTTATTCAGCAGGTCGCGAATTTCCATCTCGACCAACTCAAGCAACTCCTCGTCGTCCACCAGGTCACACTTGTTCAGGAAGCAGACCAGAGCTGGAACATTCACCTGCTTGGCGAGCAGGATGTGCTCGCGAGTCTGCGGCATCGGACCATCGGCAGCCGACACAACCAGAATCGCGCCGTCCATCTGAGCGGCACCGGTGATCATGTTCTTGATATAGTCAGCGTGGCCGGGACAGTCGATGTGAGCGTAGTGACGAGTTTCCGACTCGTATTCAACATGGCTCACAGCGATGGTCACCGTCTTGGTTTCGTCACGAACGGTACCGCCCTTGGCGATATCCGCATAGCTCTTGAACTTCGCCAGCCCCTTGGCGGTCTGGACTGCCAGGATCGCCGCTGTCGTGGTCGTTTTACCGTGATCGATGTGACCAATCGTCCCGACGTTGACGTGCGGCTTGGTACGCTGAAAAACTTCCTTCGCCATTTGATCCCTAACCTCGCTTCTCTTGTCTAAAACCCCACCGACCAATGAACGACTTCGCAAACACCAGGCGGGAACACCCCGACCCCGCAACAAAAGAACTGAGACCGCAAGAGCTGCTGAAGGGATTTGAACCCTTGACCTCGTCCTTACCAAGGACGCACTCTACCAACTGAGCTACAGCAGCAGGGCAGCCGACGGAAGTCGCGAATCCCCAAAGAATGGAGGATGCGGTTTCGATTGTCAACCCTACGACCCATTGCAAAGAAGACAATCCGAGCGGCTCGCTCAACAGCGACTACGCCGCATCTAATCACCAACTCAGCTTTCGCTGCCGAAGCCCCCCAGCTTGCCGCCTGGGAGCCCTGACTTTGAATCAACCCAATCCGCTTCGCCCGAAGACACTGAAACCCAACGATTCCGGGGCCACTCGCGAAGCAAGAGCGGGTGATGGGAATCGAACCCACACCACCAGCTTGGAAGGCTGGAGCTCTACCATTGAGCTACACCCGCAGTCGCCTCAACACGTCCATCGAAAACCGGCTGGCGACCGATTTCCGCATTCAAAAACAACATTGGCGGGAGCAGGATTCGAACCTGCGAAGGCATTGCCACCAGATTTACAGTCTGGCCCCTTTGGCCACTCGGGTATCCCGCCCCGATATCTACGCGGCAACAGGCCATCCCATTACCAGTTTTGCAAACTCTTCTTTTGACGGAAGTACTCTGCAATCAAGAGCTAGCGGTGGGAATCGAACCCACAACCGCCGGTTTACAAAACCGGAACTCTACCGTTGAGCTACGCTAGCGAATTTCGGCCGTAACTGCAATCGAGCAATATAACAGCGATGGGCTTGTTCGCAAGAGTGGCGACCCGTCCCCCCTTTCCCGCCGCCCGGATCGTCAAAATCGGCCGTGCATGTCATTCTGACCAGCAAATTGTGACAGTTTCCCTTTCAAATTGGTTCGCACTCGGAACGCAATACCTGTCAACAGAGTCACAAATCCGTTGCGACCGTTCCCAACGACGTGCAGTGACGGTAACGGCCACCTTTGCCGGTTTCGTCCATCAAGTTGGCCTGGAGCCGCGCCGATAAGACAGCCATCTCATTGATGAACGTCAAGGATCGAATGATGTTGCGTTCCGCGTGCTTCGCCGCTGGCTTATTTGTGGGCTTATGGGGCCTGTCGTTTCTGGCGATTGACAAACTGGTCATGTTCCAACCCGAAGAACGTGATCCAGGGATTCGTGGCATGCTGGCCAAGCAGATTGTTAACAAAGAGGCCCGGCCCGTCATCGACCCGCCGGACTGGGCCGCCTTCACACTGCTTTCGATTGGCTCGGTCACGATGCTATATGCCGTCGCGCTCCCCAAGCACTCTTAACGAACCGCAAATCGTCCGCCGGTGATGCTTTAGCTTAGCAGGCCCCGCAACCCGACGGACTTGTTGAGCCGGCTTTGCCTACCAAATGGGGTCAGACCCCAGCCACAGGGATTGCATTCAAGCAGAAGCCACATTGGGAGGGGGTCAGACCCCATTGGGTGGGCAAAGCCTGTTGAGCCACAAGTAATCACGCCAGTTCGAGATCCTCCACCCCCAGGCAGGCCATGGCGTGATACAGCATCTGCGCTTCGCAGCGCGAAAGATAATCCGGGGGCATCGCCGAAATGGTGGGGGCATCCCATTCCACAATGAATTTCTGAGCTGGCGGCTTGCCCGACACTTCGACGACGCTGCCGGTCCAGCCCGAAAATAAAACATCGGGAAAATCGGGTGACGCCACGCCCTCTTTGACGCGGATTCGGGCTCCTTCGTCCAGCCCTCCCGTGGCTTTCTTCTTCGCCATTGATCTACATCCCTCTGGAAGTCACTGCTGTGATTTGATTCCTGCAGCCGGCGAAAAACGGCGGTCGCCGAGTCCTCAATATCTGCCCAGATTGACCGGAAATCAAGCGCCAAGGCGAAGTCGACCCCCAGCGAACCCCTGGCAGTATCGGCCGAATGAAACTCCGGCCCATTATTCGCCTTAATCGGTAGAGTCCTCCGAACCGATACAGTTGACAGGAGTTTCCCCGTACTTCGTGTTGGTGCGTACGATTTCCCTGCTTTGTCGACCGAATCTGGTTCGTGCGATTTCCCACGCCATTCCCTGGTAAACCAAATCATGAACCCATTTTTCCAGCAAATCCAACAACTCTGGGAGCGCCAGGGATTGATGGGAAAAGTGACGCTCGGCGGGGCTACCGGGGTGCTGGCGCTGGTCGTCGGTGCTGTCGGGTATTGGGCAACCCAGACGAACTACGCCGTCCTCTACTCGGGTTTACCGACGAACGAGGCCGCTGCGATCACTCAAAAGCTGGATTCTGATCGAATCGCCTACAAACTCTCCAGCGACGGAACAACGATCTTCGTTCCGCTGGAAAATGTCCAGAAAACGCGGATGAACCTGGCCGTGGCGGGGTTGCTGAACGGTTCAGAAAAGGGATACGAACTCTTCGATTCGATGTCGATGGGAGCCACTCCCTTCATCCAGAACATGAACTATGTCCGGGCGATCCAGGGGGAACTCGCCAAGACCATTATGACTCTGGAACCGATCTCCCAGGCGCGTGTCCATATCGTTCAGCCGGAACCAAATGTGTTTGTCCGCGAGGAGAAACCAGTCACAGCCAGCGTCGTCATCAAGATCAGACCGGCCGCATCCCTGGGCCGATCCGCCACACAGGGGATCGTGGCTCTGGTGGCCGGAAGCGTGAAAGGACTGACGACCGACAACGTCACTGTACTCGACACCGATGGCCGGATCCTTTCTGAGAAACGAAAATCTGCCCAGGGAATGGCCTCGACGGATCAACTGAATCATCAGTTGGAAGTCGAATCTCACCTGGCGTCGAAAGCTCAGGAAATCCTGACGCGGGCGCTGGGCCCCGGTCGCGCAGTCGTCCGCGTAACCGCAGACATGAGTTTTCGTCACCTGAAGGAGTCGAGCGAGAAATATGATCCCGAGGGGAAGGTGATCACTCACGAATCGGTCAGTTCTTCAAAAACAACCAGTCCGGCCGGCCCACGCGGCCCGGCGGGAACTGCCAGCAATCTGCCTCCGGCGGGTCCTCCCGTGGTCGGTGTCGTGGTTGGCCCCAGTGCCAACGAAGAAGTGACCGAAAGCAAATACGCCGTCTCGGTGGTGAACCGGACTCAGGAAGAGCAGTTGGAATCCATCAACCGGCTGACCGTGGCCGTCATGCTGATTCCTCCGGTTCCCGTCGATGAAACCCCCTTGGAAGAATCCCTCGGGTTTTCGGCCACCGATGTCGGCCTGCTGGTCAAACGAGCCATCGGGTTCCAGGAAGGGCGCGACGAAATCCAGGTCGCGATCGGCAAACCCGTCGCCCCACCGCCGGAAGAGATGGCGATTGAACGGCAGATCGTTGCCGTCCAGGCCTGGCAGGGATACGGAACCGTCGCCAAAGCGTCATCACTTGGCGTGGCTGCGCTCTCGCTGCTGGTCATCGGCCTGATGTCCCTGCGCAGCAAGCCCGCACCAAAGCCGTCCACGACCCCGGCGACGGCGACGGGGGATGCCGCTGAACTGGCCGATCTGCACGCGGTCGCCGGAGCCATCAAAGCGTGGCTGGAAGAACCCGCCACCATCCGCATGGACCGCGGCAAGGTACCGCCGTCCCCCGCAGCCCGGTAATCTGCGACGGACTCATGTTGCCACATCGTGCTGCTTGCCGCGATGTGGTTCTCCCCGCCTGCGCACGCGCCATAGATCCCGCCGCCAGGTTTACGATTGCACCGGTGGTCGCCGAATCACCCGGTGAAAATGCAACTCGACTTCACGTTCCAGAACCCGCCGGACACCTTCCACCAGGCAACTTGGTTCGTGGTCCGATTCCCCCTGGCGTTTGATCTGTTCCAGCGGTGTTCCCGGAAAGACGGTAAACGTACTCTGGTGAATGATCTGGTTGCCGGCATCCAGGTCTGGAACGATGAAATGGACGGTGGCTCCATAAGTCAGCATGCGATGTTGATAGGCGTCCTCATAGGGACGAAAACCAGGGAATGGCGGCAGCAACCCGTGATGCAGATTGATGATCCGACCTGCGAATCGCCAGCAGGTACTGGCTGGCAGAACCCGCATGTACCGCGCGAGCAGGATGTAATCGACTTTGTAACGGTCGAAGATCTCGACCATCTGGTCATTGTCGGGCTCTCCCCTGGCATTCCCGATCTGGTGCCATTCGACGCCAAACTGTTCCGCCACGCCGCGGCACGAGTCGCGGTTTCCCAGCATCACGGCAGGCGTGGCCCGTAGTCGTTTGTCGCGAATCGCCCGCAGCACGGCCAAGGCCGGTTCCGGTCGAAACGTGGTGCAAATCGCCAGTCGCGGTGGTTCTGACGATTCGTCGCGCGACCAGGTCCGGATCGACAGGTTCTTCACCAGGCCGATCTGTTCCATCTGGGCCCGCAGGTCGGCAATTGGCGACGCATCCGTCGGCCAGTCACAGCGCAGCAGCATGGCAAACAGTCGCTCGGAATCGTGGTCGTACATCTGAATTTCATAGATGTTCGCCCCGGCCCCCGTCACATGATGAACGATGGGATCGGCCAGTCCCCGATTATCGGGACCAACAGCGGTAATGACGACTTGCATGGTGGGTCAGGCGTGCTCACAAAACGAAAGTTTCAACATCCGGCATCGCATGGGATCGGCGCAGTATAGACGGTGGAGCGCCCCGGGGTCACGTGGAACGGGATCAGATTCGGAGATTGCCGTTTGCTTGAAAGTAAACCGACTTCGGCTTCCATCCCAGAACAGCCGATGGCGATCCGTTCGATTCCAGTCCACACCGCCACAGCATCTGCCTCGCCAGATTGTCGAGGCACAATTCCCGGTATCCCACATACGACGTTGTCAGCCGCGGATTGATTTCCACAATCAACGGTACCAGTGATTCGCGGTGCGGAACAAGCAGATCAATGCCAACATAACCATACAATCCCGGAACCGCTTTGCAGGCGGCCCGGACGAGCGTGTCAATCTTTGATCGAGCCTCACCGGAAATGTCAGCGGGAATCTGCCCGCCCTGATACTCAAAACGGTCGCCAGACAGGTCCTGCTGGCCAACCGGCAGGATCTCAACCATTCCGTCGCCGTCGCACAGGCAGCCGACTGACAATGCCTGACCATCCATCCAGGGTTGTACGATGGCCCGATCCATCGCGCCGGCCGCTGCAAACTCGGCCAATGCGCGGTCACACGCATGGCTGTCCCCGGCACGAATCCCGAACGTCAACCATGACCCGGCACCGTCGCGGGGCTTGATCACCCAGGCTCCCGAAGCCATTTCTGTTTGGGCTGTTCCCGCCAACAGCGGCCGAGTCGGAATCGTGGGAATGTCATGGGATGTCAAATGACCAGCCAGCAGCAACTTGTCTCCGCACAGTTCGATGGCTGAGGGCTGACAATTCAGTGATCGTCCGCCCAGATCGAGGACCCGCCGCACGCGAGCAGCCAGCACTCCATCTGTCTCCGGCGCGATGACCAGAGTTGCATCCGCTGCGCGGACTCGCTGTTCGAATGCCATGGCCTCGGCGGCAGCATCGTCGATGGAATCGAACTCGATCGACTCCAGATTCCGCATCGGCACAGAATCCGCCAGACGCCGGTCCAGCGTTGTTGTGACGCTTTGCCCCGGCATTGCGGTCAGGTCGGCGGACACAGCCACCAGCATCGCTGTCCCTTCGCGTAACAGCGAATCGGGAAGTGGCGTACCTGCCAGCGCACCGCTCGATACATACTCGGAAACAAAAATCCGCACCGGTGACTCTTCAAGAAGCTCCGCAGGACGTCCAGGACAGTGACACTATCCCACCTCTCCCCGGTCAATTCCACCCAGACGGCGAGGACGTGTCTGCCTTTGGACTTGAGAGATTCAGGCGGAGGCTGATGCAGACGGATCCGTGGCCATCGACTTCAACTGGCTCAACTGGCGCGGGGACAGGTCGGTGAGCGATTCACAGCCTACGGTGAATTGGCCATTTGTCTGCGGCTCGGACCAGATCACCTGCACAGTCACGTTGCACAAGACCCGGGAATTTCGACGGGCTTCCACCAGTAGCTTTTCGCCGATGGTGATGTCCTGGGAAACGGTCAGACGCACCCCCGACGAGGAGGCATCCAGCAGACTCCCCTGCACGATTCGCAACGGTGTTGCCGCACTCAGCAGACGGATCTGGCAATCGACCGTCGATCGTTGAGATTGGCGACGATCAGAAACTCGACGATCATCAGTGTGGCGACGTTCGGCCATGTCAAATCTGTCCTTGGAATCGATCCACGCAGGGCAACGCGTTCTTCTGCCAGAGAATACTTAGGTCGAGAATCCGTCGCGGTCAAATCGTTTCCCGGAAACAACGTCGTAATTGCCACAATCCGCACCGGAAGAATAACGTCGTCCGCGAATCCGTCTTGAGTTGCCAACTGCTTTGGCGAGTGAATTCAGCAACAGCCCTGGCTCATCAAGCGGACGTTCGATTGACCAGCACGCGGGAAACTCGGATAAACGACAGTGTCTGACAGAGGCGAATTGAACACTTGGCGAGATCGTTCCCGAATGAAAATCACAGCCGTCGAAACGCTGGTCTGCCATGCCCGGATGCGCAACTGGATCTTTATCAAGGTGGTCACCGATCAACCCGGCCTGTATGGCTGGGGCGAAGCGACCCTGGAATGGCACACACGGGCCGTGGTCGGAGCGGTGCAGGATCTGTCGGAATTGATCGTCGGTGAGGACCCGCGGCGGATTGAGCACTTGTGGCAGATGATGTTCCGCCAGCATTTCTGGCACGGCAACGGCATCGTTCGGGCCACAGCCATCAGCGGGATTGACCTGGCGCTGTGGGACATCGCCGGCAAGATGGCCAACATGCCCTGTTGCCAGTTGTGGGGGGGACGCGTTCGCGACTGGATCCGGACCTACAGCCACCTGGGTGGCGGCAAGATGGAAGATTTCTACGAAACGTCTGTGGACGACGCCCGCCAGTTTGGCGACCTGGCTCGCCAGGCGGTCGAAAGCGGATTTACCGCGTTCAAGGCGATGGCAGTTCCGCCGACAATGCCGCTGGAAGGTCTGCGGCCGATCCGTCTGGCCGAAGCCGCCGTCGCGGCGATGCGCGACGCTGTTGGAGACGAGATCGACATCATGGTTGATTGTCACGCCCGTCCGTCGCCCGCGATGGGAATGAAGTTCGGACAGGCGCTCGATCAATTCGGGTTGTACTTCTTCGAGGAACCCTGCTGGCCGGAAAACATCGCCGGGTTGGCGGCCATCAACGCAGCGATCACGACACCCGTCGCCACCGGGGAACGGATCACAGACCTCGCCACATTCCGCGACCTGTTCCACCAGCGAGGTTGCGAAGTCTGTCAATTGGACATCACGCACTGTGGAGGTCTGACAGCCGCACGCCGGGTGGCGGCATTGGCAGAGGCGTACCGGATCTCACTGGCGCCACATAACCCGCAGGGGCCAGTCAGTACCGCGGCATCCCTGGAATTCGGCTTTTCGCAGCCCAGTTACATCATCTGCGAAACGGTTCACAACGACGTCCCCTGGCGCGCCGATGTGGTCAGCGAAGGATTCGTGGTCGAACCGAAAGGCCGGATCGTCAAACCGAATGCCCGCCCCGGACTGGGAATCGAGATCAACGAAGCGGAAGTCAAGAAGCATCCGTTCCAGCAGGAACTTCTGCAGCGGGTGTTTTATCCGGATGGCAGTGTTGGCGATTGGTGACGGGTTGAACTCAGGTAGACGCGATGGGCTCAACAGAACTGCAATCCCGGTTTGCCCAGTCTGACTTTAGACGACCGTTAACTCGGCACCGCGGCCCGTTTTGAGTCGGAATAGTGTTGACGAGTCGAATGGGACACTATGGAACGAGCCCTGGACAGCAGCAGTTGCCAGGTTGATTGAGTTGCCGGTCAGTGTCAGCAAATGGGTCGACGTGACGCGCCTGGTGACCAGCGGGTATGATAATCCCCCTGCCCAAGTCCCTCAAAAACGTGCCTGCCGGACCCGATGCCATGTTTTCTCCAATGAATTCCCGGGAACCTGTTCCACCCGTCATTTCCCGGCGCGACCTTTTGAATCGCTGCGGGATGGGGTTCGGCATGGTTGGACTGGCGGGGTTGCTGGCCGATGATGGTGCACTGCTGGCTCAGGATGCGGGTTCAGGAGCCGATCCGCTCGCTCCCAAGCGACCTCATTTTTCCGGGCGGGCCAAGCATGTCGTCCACCTGTTCATGAACGGGGGGCCATCTCAGGTCGACACGTTTGATCCAAAGCCGTTGCTCGACCAATACCATGGCAAGCCGCTGCCGACTTCGAATTTGCGAACCGAACGCAAGACCGGTGCCGCGATGCGATCTCCGTTCAAGTTCGAGAAGCGGGGGCAATGCGGGATTGAGGTCAGTGAGCTGTTTACCAAGACGGCCGCTCATATCGATGACATGGCTGTCATCCGGTCGATGCATGCCGAAGTTCCCAATCACGAACCGTCGCTGATGCTGATGAACTGCGGCGATGGCCGACTGCCGCGTCCCAGCATGGGAGCGTGGGTGACGTATGGGCTGGGAACTGAGAATCGCAATCTGCCCGGGTTCGTCGTGATGTGTCCCGGCGGATATCCGATCGTCGCGACTCAAAACTGGCGGTCGTCATTCCTTCCGGGGGCCTGCCAGGGAACCTACCTCGACACGAACCAGACTGAAGTCGACAAACTGATCGCGAACATTCGCAACACGCGACTGACCTTGAGCGAGCAGCGACGCCAACTCGATCTGGTCAAGAAACTGAACGAAATGCATGCGCAGGAACGGCAGCAGGCTCCGTTGCTGGAAGCCCGCATTCAGTCGTTCGAACTGGCCTATCGCATGCAGAGCGAAGCGGCCGAAGCGTTTGATTTGAATCGCGAACCCCAACACGTTCGCGAACTGTACGGCAATGGCATTCACGGTCGACAACTGCTGACGACTCGCCGGTTGATCGAACGCGGAGTTCGTTTCATCCAGCTTTGGAGCGGAGCCGGTCAGCCTTGGGACAACCACGATGGATTGCAGGCCCAGCATCAGAAACTGGCGGCGGACTGGGATGGCCCGATTGCCGCCTTCATGACCGACCTGAAACAACGGGGCCTGTTTGACGAAACCCTGATCCTGTGGGGAGGCGAATTCGGTCGAACCCCGGTCGCCGAATTGCCCGGCTTGAGTGGTCGTGATCACAACCACTATGGGTTTTCCTGCTGGCTGGCCGGTGGAGGCGTTAAGGGGGGCATTGTTTACGGAGCCACAGACGACTTCGGTTTCCAGGCCATCGAAAGCCCGGTTCATGTCCACGACCTGCACGCGACCATGCTGCATCTGCTCGGCTTTGACCACGAGCGCCTGACCTATCGCTACGCCGGCCGGGACTTCCGACTGACCGACGTGGCGGGACACGTGGTCCGCGAATTGATTGCCTGACGGCGATCTACTGGTTTCGCCGTTGACAGACTACGGTAGAACCAGTACACATCCCGTCGGCACAGTCGATTTACGATGACACGGAAGGCAGAACATGGCACGACCGCCGCAACCCCATCCAACTCCCGCCGAGTTGGAAGTTCTGCGAATTCTGTGGGAACGGGGGCCCAGCACGGTCCGGGAAGTTCTGGAACTGCTCCCCAAAGAGCGGGCGTATACATCCGTCATGAGTCTGCTGAATGTGATGGTTGACAAGAAGCTGGTCACCCGTAAAGCCGAAGGGCGGGCCTTTCGATATACGGCACACTCGCAACCGAATCAGACCGAAGGGAAGATCCTGGGAACAATCCTGGATCGTGTCTTCGATGGTTCCGCGAGTGCGCTGGTCTCCCGGTTGCTGGAGCAGTCCCGACCGACCTCCGAGGAACTGGAGCAAATTCGCCAGTTGATCGAGCAATACAAGCAGCAAAACGACTGAAACACGGTTAACACCGTCACCGCATTTTCCGGGAAGGATCCCATGAATGCTTTGCTCGCGATGACCAGCCTACCGTCGATTGTCGAAGGTCTCGCCTGGACGCTGATTCATTTCCTCTGGCAGGGACTGTTGATAGCAGTCACGCTGGCCGCAACGGTCCGTCTCGGTCGGGTGCGCGGTTCCGCCTTGCGCTATTCGCTGAGCCTGCTGGCATTGGCGGCAATGTGCATGGCACCGGTGATCACGTTGTCGGTTGCGTCAATGTGCAGGACAAGTCTGATACGCGTGAGTGAACCCTCCCTGAACCTGCCAATTGCGGTCGACGTCGGGATGCTGGTCGCGGAGCTCAATCAGGTTCCACAGGTCGCACCAATCGATTCGGTACAGAATGTCCCCGATTTAAAACTGGATTTCTGGACGAAGGCCCAATGCTGGATTGTCGTCGGGTGGGTGACCGGCGTTGCACTACTGAGTCTTCGGTTGTTGCTGGGTTGGATGGGTGTGATCCGTATGCGACGCGATGCAGTCGCCGCTCCTGACTGGCTCGTCGGCCGCATGAACCGAATGTCACACACGTTAAAGATGGCAGCACCATTGTTGCGGGTCAGCGTGCATGTCACGGAAGCAATGGCAATCGGGTTCCTGAAACCGATGATCCTGTTCCCGGCCGCCTGGTTGACCGAACTGCCTCCGGACATTCTGGAGTCGGTCATCGCCCACGAACTCGCCCACATCCGTCGACACGATTTGTGGGTCAATCTGGCTCAGCGGTTACTGGAGACCGCTTTGTTTTATCACCCCGCCGTCTGGTGGTTGTCACATCGGCTTCGGATGGAGCGCGAGTTGTGCTGCGATGAGATGGCGGTCGACGTGACACAGAATCCGCTACGCTATGCCGAGACGCTGGAAGCCATCGGCCGACTCTCCCTCACGACTGACAAGTCACTGCTGACGGTCTCTCTGACAGGTTCTTCCGACATGCTGCTCAACCGTGTCCGCAACATTCTGCGTTCACGCGAGCGATCAACGTGTGGCTGGTGTGCCGGCGTGATCCCGCTTTCCGTGGCCTGCCTGATCTCGTGGTCCACCATGGCTGCGTCGAGCGTCTCCGGACAATCCACAGATCAATCGCCCGCCGAGCCGGCAGCACCAATCGCAACCGCCGAGGCAATTCCGCCGGTCGTTCCTGCCGCATCGGAACGAAATAAGGATCTTCCGGAATGGTGGGGGGATTTGGCGGACGAACCTGTGATACCAGCGTTGCGTCCCACCAAGGAGCCGTATCGAGATCCCTGGGAGAACTGGCAGGATGACACGGAAGAGTTTGAAGCCCAGGTGGCCGCGACAGTCAACGGCACACCCGTTCTCGTCGGAGAAGTACTCGCTCGATATAGCGGCTACCTGACCAGACTTCGTCAAAACAGAACAACGATTACGACGAGAACGCTTGCGCAAGGTTCGACACCTCCCGTGTGGATCGCTTCCGCAAGAACGCCTGCCGATTATGAACGGACTCGGCGCGAGCTCGTCAAGCGGGACCTGCCGACACTGATCCAGCGGCGAGTGCTGGTTGAGCGATTGAAGTCGAAAGTCAGTGCGAAACAACAGCACGAAATGCACGAGGAATTTGAAAAATCCTTCGAGAACGAGACTAAAAAGCTGTTGCGTGAAACGAACACATCGACGGTCGAGGAATTGGAAGTCGCCTTGCGAGAACGTGGTACGACGCTTCAAAAGATCAAGGCGGCGTATGTCGACGAGAGAATGTCGACGATATACATCCAGCTTTTCCTGACGCAGGTGAAAGTCGACGACGCCGAAATCCTTGCCTACTACAATTCCCATCAGGCGGAGTATGCAGTTCCTGCCACAATCACCTGGCAAGAGATTGAAGTCTCTTACGGAACGAGTCGTCCGAAGGTCACCAGCAACTTTGCGACACCGGCAAATCGCCTGGAGACTCAACCCGTTGGTGTGGCGCCGATAGTCATACCACTGACCGATCCGGCCGCCAGCATATTGAATTCGAAGGGAGAGAAATCTCCGCCGCCAACGTCTCGGGAAGACGCGCGTCTTAGAATCGCTGCGGCAGTGCGGGAATTACAGACGGGTGCCGGATTTGATTCCATCGTCGAGAAGTATTCGGAAGGAGCCACGGCCCGGACCGGTGGGCGCTGGCCCGACATGGATGTCCGCAGTCTGGTCGATTCCACGCTGGCACGTACCCTGAACGAACTACCACTTGACGAAGTGAGCCCGATCCTTGAAGGGAAATCCAGCTTTCTGATTGTCCGGGTTCTTTCCCGCCAGCCTGCCCGAACGATTGCCTACGCGGACGCTCAGCAGCAAATCCTTGGCAAGTTGAGCGTCGAGAAACAACGAACGCAAACGGAACTGCTGTTCAAATCAGCCTGCGCCGAGGCGGTCATCGAATCAAGATTCCAGCCGTGATGGCTCTGCGTGATGGGACAACTTCGCCGAGCTGAACGGAAAGCCGTTTCACGTCACGACAACTCGAGGAAAGCTTTTTCTGATTTACCGACAGGCGAAATCGCATCCAGGATTGTTTGCTGGCTGCCCAGTTTCGGCAACACGGCCGCGATTCCCAAGTCCTGCAATTCTTTCGATGCCGCCGGATCGGGAAGGTTCATCAATCCGACAATTCGGTCGGCAGGATGTCGCCGCTTGAGGTTTACGACGGTGATTCGGCGCGACTCTTCCCAAGGATCCAGATCCACTACGTGGATCAGTGATCGTTCGTCCAGTCTGCTTTCATCGAGAGGCGCGATGCGATGGCCGACGCTTTCGAGAAGCTCGCACAGGTAACGCCGGTATTCGGGATCGGGAGAATCGACAGCCACATCCACGGGCGCACCGGGGACGAGTGCCGGGTGATCGACTCCGTACGTCTCTTCGCGGGAACCCGACATGGGCATGACACGTACGGACTGCCCATTAAGCAACTGCCATTCGGTCAGTAATCGCGACATTGCCGACCGCAGCGGAACGCGAACTGCCAGCGGCCACAGTTGGCGTGTTCGACCGTCGCTTTCGCACCAGGATCCGTAGCAGACGACGCAACGGGCCAGCGGGGCCAGGCGATTCAGTTGGTCAATCTGCTCCGCGGAATGTTCGTCCGGCCAACTCTGTATGACCACGATCAGATCGGGAATCCACGTTGCCCCGTGCAGTGCGTCCAAGGCAAGTTGCAACTCGGCGAATCGACGAACATCCGCAGGTTGCAGAACCCGCGGCAGAAATTTCGCCAACGGTTTCGCTTCCGCTCGATCCAGGTGTCCGACGATCAGTAGCTGTAGAGGCATGAATTCGATGGCTCGTCAGTTTCCAGTTCAATACGGCACGATGGCAACGGAGTCGTCATCCTCATTCGCTGTCAGCTGGCGGGGCTGTGGCCGTCCGGTTGTTCAGGATGTTGCCGATCTTGTTCAGGGACTGTGCGAGTGGCCGGATCTGATTCACCCGGCACGTCGTATGGTACGCACAGTACCCCGTGCAATTGTCGTCCGCGTTTTCCACCAGGAATTTTCCGTCCCGGATTCCCCGGGCCAGTTGTGGAATCACGGTCTCCAACGCCTGCTCCAGCGAGTCCACCGTGCCCTGATCCATGGCCTTCAGTGTCTTGGTGTCACGCTGGTAGCCGCGTTTGAAACCGGTCGCCTTCAGACTCCAATAGCCCATCTGGTACGGTTGAGCATCCAATCCGGCCAGTTGCAGTCGGCGAATCGCGACCGCATACAGTGCCAGTTGGATTGCCCGCCCGGTTTCCAATTCGGCATCGTTCGTTCGCGGCGGACTGCCGGTCTTGTAGTCGATCACGTTGAAGACACGCTGACCGGCCGAGATCCCGGTATCGACCCGGTCAATTCGCCCCCGGACCAGTGCGGAATCCTGGTCGTGACCGAATCTCAGGGGATCATTCGACATCTCGCCATCGTTCGCCGAACCGGGCAGTCGGCCAAACGGAATTTCCGGCGGCAGCGCGGAAATGCCTCCGTTCCAGACTTCCTGCAACTGTTTCGCATAGTCGTCCTGTTGCCGTGCGAACGCATCGCCCCATTGTTGCAGCAACCGCTGTTCGATCAGTGTCAGGGCACGCTGCAGTTCCGTTTCGTGGAATCGCCTGGCCAGGTGGCCTTCGACCAATGCATGAAAGCGAGCGGCCAGTTGCTCGGGGGGCTTGTCGATCCCTTCGCGCAGCAACTGCGCCAGGACATCGTGGACCAGACTTCCCCGAGCCGCGTAATCGGTCCCCTCTTCAGGAGTCAGCAGGTCATCGACGTTCAGCACGCTGGAAACCCAGAAACGGAACGGGCAGCTGGCGTACGATTCCAGTTCCGTGGCGCTGAACTGGTGGCGTGCCCCGAATCGCTGGTGCAGCCAGTTCAGATTCTGCTCGCTGGACAGCCGGCCCTCGTAGCCGGTGAATCCGCGCTCGTGGAACCGATGCTGGTTGACGTCGATCGCCGCCAGGATGTTTCGCCCAGTCTCCAGCCAGCCTGTCCGCTCACCCAACCGGGCAAACAGTCCCGGATGGCCGGTCTGTGCGGTACTGATCGCCAGCAGACGCAGATCAGATTCCGTCATCGTCCGATCTGGCGTGGGAACCGGATCCAACTGCCCCTCGTGCGAGACAGCGATGGCTGCTTCCGTGAACAGGGATCGCAGCGCCACCAGGTACGGACTGGCAAACACCGGCTGCCCCTTCGAATTGACGGCGGGGAAACTGAGTGTCAGTTGCGAACGGGCTCGCGTGACGACACTGTAAAACAGGAACATCTCGTCCCGCTGATGTTGTTCGCGATGTTGCAATGGTAGACCGCGCCGCGCGAAATCCTGACGTTCCACCTCGCCGAACAGGCAGTCATCACCGCGGTTCAATGGAAAGCTGCTTTCGGACAATCCCACAATGAACAGGTGAGGAACATCCAGGTGCCGCGCCTGTTCGACATCCAGGATCCGGACACAGCCGCCGGGATCCGGCACCGCCTTGATCTGTTCGCCACCCAGCAGATCCCGCAATTCTGCCGTGAACCCGGCCAGGTCCAGGCGGGGTTGTTTGACCGATTTGGTGTCCGCCGAAAGTACCAGTCGCCGATCCGTTTCCCCCGCAGTCCGCAGGATCCGCTGCAGCAGATCCCAGTCCTGGCTGTCCCGGCCGGGTTCCAAGTGCTGCCAGCCAAGGTCATTCCCCAACGAGGAAATAACGTCGCCCCAATCTGCCAGGGATCGACGTTGACGCAGCCGGTCGGTCACGTACGACAACCGTTTCAGAATCGTATCGGCATGTCGGGCCAATGTGGCGACCGATGATGGAGTGTCACCGCGTTCTTCGTCACCCGATTCCTCGTCCATGGCGATCCCGCCGGCGACCCGGCTGAGGACTCGCAGGATCAAATCGCGACCCGCGTGCAGCTTTAATCGCCGCAGTGCCGCCGGGACAACTCGCGAACCATGTCCCGTTGTCAGTTCCGGCCATGTCGGTCGGAAGTAATTGGATCCCAGGACCTGAGTCAACCGTGAAAACGGCCAGTCCTCCAGTTCGAGTTGCAGGATTGAAAACAACCCTTTGACGAGGGGACTGCTGGCCAGCGGTGTTCCGGCTTCACACCATGCAGGGATTCCCGCCTGATCGAAATACTCGCGCCAGACCGGCCCGGCCTCGGTGACCGGACGAACTGCCACCACAATGCGCGACGGCGGAGTTCCGTCGATCAGCAGTCGCTTCACCCGCATCGCGACTGCTTGGCATTCTCCCAGCGGACCAGTGGCGGCGATGACCTGCAATCCGGCTGCGTCATCAACTGGCTTCACGGCCCGGGGGTTCGAAAAGAGCGATTGGGCGACAGTCCGTAAACCACCCGGCCAGGATGACCGATCCGCCCGGATCACTTCCTTACTGCAGTCCGTTCCCACCGGCAGATGTTTTCGAATCCGATCCACTGTAGCCCGGGGTTTGTCGAACAGTTCTGGACGAGTTGACGGCTCTTCATAGGGGAGCGAAATCATCGCGCGTGGAATCCAGTCCATCAGGCGACCGAGGATCTCGTACTGCGTTTGTGTGAAGTCCGCAAACCCATCGACCACCAGGAACTCGACGGACGCAAACGGGCCTCGTTCACCGTTGTTCAGCGCCGTGCGGGCCAGCCAGAATCGACCTTCGTTGTCGTACCAGTTCTGGCGAGCCAGGTGATGCTGGTACTTGTCATAGATCAGCCCCAATTCCCGATCCCGCCTGGCACGCTTGGGTGGGCGATGCGCGCAGGCCTCCAAAAATTCATCCGGCCAGATTTCTTCGCGCTTCAGTTCCGAAATGAAGGCCGAAACAACATCCAGGAACCCCGTTGTCTGCGTGACAGCCGCGAAATTGACGAGTTGTTTCCGCTGGCTCAGATCCGCCACAATCCGTCGCAACAGCAATCGCTTCATGACCGGAGACATGAGCGTTGCCGGTCGCCCCGTGGCTGCCAGGATCTGTTCTGCGAACACATCAAACGTCAGGACCCGGGGGGCCAACTGCACGGGATCGCTGGCATTCAGCAACCGTTCAACAATCGTTTGCTGGGCACGGTGAGTCGGAGCGATCCACAAGACCGTCCCCGGCCGTCGACGTTCGCGCGCCTGCTTCAATGCCGCACGGTACTCGGCCAGCAGGCGATCCGTCTTCCCGCTCCCCGCGTCGCCAGTCAGCAATGTCAATTTCGATGGCATGCGGCGGATTCTAGTCCCCGATCCCTGATCAATGCCAGTGAGAAATCGTGCACGAGAGATCCCGAATAATTCACGGATGGCCATGGATGAAACACGGACGGAACACGGATGAACCGAGATAACCCGAGTGCCATTGGCAATTCGTGTTAAGCCCTGTGTTGAAGATTCTGGTTCGACTCTCGTTCCGGTATTCCGATCAGAGAAATCCGCAGCATCTGTGGTGAATAATCCTGGCTACCGCTTCAGTGGAGTTCCGGTTGCACCCTGGCGAGCATACTCGGCGTCGCGAGCCTGCCAGATCGTGACCAGTTCCTGCAACTTGTCCGGTTGCTGACTGGCCAGATCATGGGACTCGGCCCGGTCTGTGGCCAGGTTGTAGAGTTCCCACGGTGCATTTTTCCCCGCAGCCACGATTTTCCAATCTCCCACGCGCAGGCCGCGATTCTCGGTGTGCTTAAAGAACAACGGAGCATGCGCCGTTGTCGAATCGCTGGCAAACAACGGGACCAGGCTGCGACCCGGCAGTGTGGGGCGTGGCTGATCGTTCCAGGATTCCGGTGGAGTCACCCCGGCCAATTCCAGCATCGTGGGGGCAATGTCGACGAAGTGGCCTGTCGCGTGACGCAATTCGCCCTTCGCCACGATTCCGGCGGGCCACTGGATGATCAGCGGAGTGGACGTGCCTCCCTCATGATTCCAGGACTTGTGCCGACGAAACGGGGTATTGGAGACCGTCGACCAGCCGGGGCCGAGTCCCAGGTAACTTTGGGCCGAACCCGGAGCGGCACCGGGCGTGTGGCCGTCACCGCGAATGATCTGTTCGGCACTGGCACCGTTGTCTGACGCGAAGAAAATCAGCGTGTTGTCCCACGCTTTCATGCTGCGGATCTGCTCCAACACCCGACCGATTTCCTGATCCATCCGATCGACCATCGCCGCGTGGACGGCCATCTTCTGCGATTGAAATTCCTGCTGTTCGGGTGTCAGGTCCCGCCAGGGAACGGCGTGGCCGGATTCTCCAGGTCCGATCCGCATCTGCAATTCTTTTTCGCTGAGATTCCAACTCGGGGCAACGTTCGGTTCGGGGGCGGACAATTCGCCGGAGACCAGTCCCATTTCCTGCATCCGTTTCCAACGTTCGGCGCGAACAACGTCCCACCCCTGTCGATATCGATCCTTGTAGCGGGCGATGTCTTCGGGAAGTGCGTGGAGTGGGAAATGCGGTGCGATGAACGCCAGGTACAGGAAAAATGGCTTCTGCGGTTCCGTGGTCTGGTGTTCCGTCAGCCATTCGATGGCCCGCTCAGCGATCGCCGTGGTGGCATAGTACTTCTCATCAATGCCCGGCGGGGCGAGCGCCTTGTCATCCAGTTGATGGTGCTTGGGCGAGAAAAAACGATCGTGATCGGTCGTGTGGTAGGATCGGGAGAAACCCCCGTCCAGGATCTTCCCGTCAATGTGCCACTTGCCGGAGTGGTACGACCGATACCCCGCGGGTTGCAGCAACTGGGGCAACAACGCGGCCCATTTCGGGCGGATCCCCTGCGGATCACGATTGACTTGCTGGGCATAGTAACCCGTCATCAACGCCGCACGCGATGGCCAGCATCGGGCGGTATTGTAGAACTGCGAAAACCGCAAGCCATTGGCGGCCAGCCGATCGAGATTCGGGGTTTCGATTTCACTGCCGTAACACCCCAGGTCTGAGTAACCAAGATCGTCCGCCAGGATGAACACCATGTTTGGCACACGGGGCTTCTCAGCAGAACAGGCTTCGTTTTCCGGCCGAATTGCCAATCCCACCGAAAGCGCGATAAGTATGAGTGCGGCAATTCTGTGTAGTAACAATACCAGGAATCCGGTGAGTGAAACTTCGGTGCTGATGCGTGATGAAGACATGGGCTCTGCCAGTATTTTTTTTGGGGGGGGCGAACGGGGAATGTGCTGTAGTATCAGCGACCGAAAACTGAGGGTCAACGCCACAGGTGACAATGCCGTGGCCGAGGAGATTGAATCCGATGGGACGAAAAGTCAAACAGCATCGACAGTCGCATTGTTCCGCCTGGCACTGGAAACGGACCGACTGTTGGTACTTCACGCAGGCGGAGCCCCGCGGATGATCATTGAACAAACGGAGTCGGGTGCTGAATTGAAACGCTGGCGGAATTGACTGGCAACACGCCGAGGCCTTCGGACATTATGGTCGCGAGTGGGGCCAGCACTATCAGGACCCGCTCTGGAAACTTGAAACCTGAGGTGAAACCAACTCGCGAGGAACAGTGGCAGGTCGCCAAGGTTTGCTCGTGCTGAATCGAATCCCGCCGTGAGCGGTGAAGAGGCAGTGCGCTACGCGCGACAACACCTCACACGCTCGACATCATCTTATTCCCGACCATCGTATTACTCTGCCAATTCCCGGCCATTTCCTTGCTTCTTCTTGACGCGACTGAATCATCTTGACGCAATCCCATTGTGCTTCATTTCCACCCATGCCGTTGACAAGGAGTTTCACTCGTGCGAATCTACTGCAATCTCGCCATTTCAATGTGTCTATTGTCGCTATTCGCCGTGAACGTCGCGACCAATCCGTTCTTGCCGCAAGCGTCGGCTCAAGAGTCCCCGTGCGAGGGTTCTGCGCAGTGTCAGGACGCTACATGTTGCGAAAGTTGCGGTTGCTGGATTTGCCCGTGATGGTGTGGTTCCCCAGTTCTGGATGCTGGTTCACAGCGAGTGGACGTTGGGGCAGCGGTGTGTACAACCTTGGTATCTCGTGTTCTTGTTTTTAATGAGGTTTTGAAATGAGCAGATGTGATCATAGGGCTGGGGCGATCTGTGGTTTTCTCGACGCTCTGAGGGTCTGTTTGACCCTTGCCTTGGTGCTGTTTAATTGCGGATTGCTCCCGGCGCCTGGACTTGAAAATGTTGCTGAAGCGACTCGTGTACCTTGCACCGCGCCATCGGGGGCGAGGGTTAGCTGCCCCGGAACCTGTGGAAACATTCTTGGTACGTGTACAGTAACGGCTCCTCTTCAGGTGACGGGATTGACGACTACTTGTGTGTGGGCGTTTGGTGTCTGCGGGCCGGGTACATTTGATTGCTTGGGGACGCTCACTGCCGCCAATAACCCGGCGAATTTGGGTGCGCCTTGTAAGTGTTCAGTCAGCGGAAAATGGTAGAAGTTTGGTCTGCTCAAGGGGTTTGATGGCCTGCTGGAAAACGCATGTTTAGAATGAGTGGGGCGTGGTTGTGGCAAGAACTCCTTGGCAAGCAGATCGTACCAACTCGCTGGAGTTGATCGTGATTGGTTTTGTGCGGTATGTCGTTACGCTCACGCTTTGTTTGACCAGCGTGGTTTCGACTAGGGCTGCTGACGAGAGTGTGACCGCCAAGGACGCTATTCGTCGGCACTCCGAAGCTGTTGCACAGATTCGATCCTACCATCTTAGAATTGAGAAGCATTCGAGTCATCTTCTGGGATTGCCGGATTCGAATTCTCTCAGATTTGGCCCTTTTTTGATTGGGAGTGATGACGCCGACGGGCGGCTCGTTCACGAATCGACTACGGAGATTTGGCAAGCGGGTTCTCAACGACATTGGATTGACAGAACGTTTTTTACCGCGGGAGAAAAAGGGGTTATGGATTATGGCGAGCAGGGTCTCGTCCGTGACCATAGTCTGCACGGCTCTTCATTTCTGTTTTTATCAGGGTGGGACTGGGAGCATCCCCCCGCTCAGGTTCCGTTGGATATTGCCCGAAGCTGGGATGAAGTTGCTTCCGTCAATTGCTCGATTTCGGCGACCGACCCCATTCTCATGGAAGACCAATCGTCCATGGACCGGGCCATGATGTACTGGGATTTGTTGCCAGGGTGGTCGTTAGCCAAAGTTGCGGAGGTCTGCGAGTTGGTTGAGCTGCCCCAGTCCGACTCAACGGTCACTCGATTACAGATTCTCTCCGTCCCCACTCCTAATACTTTTGCCACCAACGTTTGGAGGTATGTCGACGGTACCTCGATCGACGTCGGCGCAGTGATCGAATTGGATCACAAACACGGCTGGTTGATTTCTCGATTCGAGGGTGGTCCAGGGCCGTCACCACTAATCCGCCGAGCCCGCCAGTTTCATCAGACGGAGTCTGGGTTCTGGTATGTTTCCGAGTGGGAATTCTTGGATATGGGTCGTCGCAGGAATGTGATATCGATCCCAATTTGTGAGGTCAATCAAGAATTTACACAAGACAAATTGCAGGTCCAGTTTCCAGATGGGGCTCGGGTCAACGACGACGTTAGCGGTCGGATTCATATTTGGGGGGCAGGCGGACCGAGAGAGTCTTTCTCCAACTCTGAAGACTATCTGAATTACCAGAAGAACTACGTTATCAAACTTCAGCGTGGCGGCCAGCAGCAGCTTCCAGCAGCGAAGGCGCAGTCAGCGACACATTGGATTATCTTCGTTAATGTCGTGTTCGTTGCCCTCATCGCACTTTTCACATACTTGCGAAGACGGGTATCCCGCCGACCATGAGTTTTTCGGGAATGTTCCGAGTCAGCTTTTTTGTGGTATTGTGGGAAATGAGAATCCATTACTGGGGTGGTGCCGCTTGGGGCGCGGTCGTCTTTCTCGCCTCGCTCGCTGTTTGGTGGAATGGACTTGTTTGGTGGGATGCACTAAGTGTCAGTCCTGAAGAAGCCTCGAACGCTTTGACTTTTGATCCCCCATTTCTCAGTGGAGAACAGTCTTGGATTTTGCCGGGCGCTTCTCGAGAATTCACATTCAAGTTGAAGAACTCTGAATCCAATGTAGTCCAGATCGACGAGCTACGGTTTTCCAGTTCATATGCGAGTGGGTCTATCAGCGGCAAAAATCAATTGCCCGTGCGAATTCCGTACCTGTCAAAGTTGCAGTAGCTCCTCGAAAAGGCGAGCGCGGTCCGCTGGAGATTCAATTCGGCGTTGTCGGTCGGATTGGTCACCAACCCGTTGACGTGGGTTCGGTTGTTGCAGTTCGGTTCGTTCAGCATCTGAATGCCGAGCCTTCGTTTCTTGTGTTGGGTAAGATCAGAGACACCAACACAAAACGTGGGGAAACCATCGATCTGTGGTTCCCCCAAGATGGTGAGGCACCACAGGATGATTTGACTGTCGAATCAGACGACCCGTGCATTTCGGTACTTGTCAAACGATTTCCGCAGCCTCAAATGTCCCGTGACAATAAAAACGTCAGGATGACCTTCGCACAACTTGAGGTGACTCTCGAACCGAGAATTGCGCCAGAGCGGATGAGGGCGTCTGTCATCGTTCGATCGGGTGTCAATGAGTTGCGGATTCCTGTTGTCGCATTCATTGAAAAGCAGGTCGTAGTGCAGGGGGCAAAATGATTGAAATGCAAGAAACGCAGCCAGATCCGGTGTTTGAGCCGGACAAAGCGAACTGCCGTAAAAAGGGAAGACAGTGGGACTGGTCGAATTGGCTGATGTGCGTTTCGGCGCTCGCACTCGCCGTGGTCGTATTGCGAAATGGCTGGGAGGCGATTCAACAGCACCAGCGGACGCGCGCAGTTCGTTGCGACCTGCCGGTCTTCGATTTCGGCGAGGCTTTCGTCGGTGAAGTGATCGATCATACCTTTCACGTCATCAACGTCAGTCGGACTTCACTTGAGATCGGGAAGATTCAGACATCCTGCGGTTGTACCACCGTTGCAACCAAATTGGAAGGGACCGTCGTCGGCCCCGGCGAGGCGTTCGACGTTCCCGTAAAGTTGGCGCTGTCAAGCGCCGAAGATGGTGAGTTTCAACGTCCGGTTGAGGTTCGCTTTACTGGAGAACCGACACGGCATCTCAGGTTGAAGCTGAAGGGCCGTGTCTCAAAGCGCTGGATCTGGTCTAAAGACACGGTTATCTTCGACGGAATTCGCACGGACGAGGTGGCTTCTCGGACGGTCGAACTCACCCGCAGCTCCGGGGCAACTGTGGGTGAGATGCCGCAAATGTTTGCTGTCTCTAAGGGATTCCTTCGCGTGGATGCCGAGAATCTCGGTACCGCCGAGGATGGAGCGACACACCGATTCAAAATTACGACAGTCCCTCCGCTTTCCCCCGGGCGACAAGAGGCTTCACTCTATGAGTCGACTCCCAGTACTTCCGTGCCCATTGCCCCCGTTCGAATCATTCTGATTGTCACTGAGTGACCTTGATTGACGTGGGAGGCCGCGCCGTGTATCGCAGGCTGACTGTCGCGGGTTTGCTGATATTCCACATCTTGCTTGTTGGATGGATCGCCCTTTGCAAGAGCCCTGTCGTAGACGAAGCTCCTCATCTCGTCGCGGGAATCATTCACTGCAAGTTCGGGACGTTTGATCTGTATCGGGTCAATCCTCCCCTCGTGCGCTCGGTCGCAGCACTCCCGGTATTGCTCGCAGGTATCGAAACGGATTGGATGGGCGGCTGGGCCGACAATCCGTTCGCGCGACCGGAATTCTTGTTGGGACGCAGGCTTCTTGAGGTTAACCCAGAACGATGCTTCTGGCTGGTCACGCTCGCACGCTGGGCCTGCCTTCCGTTCACACTTTTGGGCGCGATCATCTGTTACCTCTGGGCACGTGATCTTTACGGGACCAACGCCGGGCTGGTGGCACTTCTCTTGTGGTGTTTTGATCCCAATCTCATGGGCTGGAGCGCGACCCTCTGTCCCGATGCGCCGGCCGCATCCGTCGGCGTCTTCGCCGCGTATGTCTATTGGCGATGGCTGCGGCAACCGTCCTGGGGTGGGATCTGGCTTGCCGGATTGGCGTTTGGCATGGCGCTGTTGACGAAATCGACCTGGCTGGTGCTCTTTGGCATATGGCCTGCGGTGTGGCTCATATGGTACCTAATCCAGCGGAGGCCCGACGAGCAAGCCAAACCTCGATCTACTTCGCCGTCTGGTATCGGTGTCGTGATGATTCTCTTGATCGGACTTTATGTCGTCAATGCGGGGTACGGTTTCGCGAATTGCCTGCGGCCTCTCGGAAACTTTTCATTCATCAGCGGGGCGCTCGCTGGCGGGCAGCCATTCGGTCAGGTTGGCAATCGATTTCGTGGCAAGTGGTTCGAGATCATTCCGGTCCCACTGCCTGCCGATTTCGTGATCGGGGTGGACGTTCAACGCTAGGAGTTCGAGAAAGGGAAATGGTCGTATCTCCGCGGCCAGCAGAAGTTCGGTGGATGGTGGTGGTATTATCTCTACGCGCTGGCCGTGAAGACGCCGGTCGGAACGTTGGTGCTCTTCGTACTCGCCCTCGCCACTCGGCCTTGGTTGGCCAGCCCGCAGTTCGGCATACGAGACGAACTTTTGCTCTTGGTGCCAGCGACTGTTGTCCTCGTGCTTGTCAGTTCGCAGACCGGCTTCAACCGGTATCTGCGATATGTTCTCCCGGCACTGCCGTTCGTGTTTGTATGGATCAGCCGTGTCGCGCTCCTGCTTGAGCCGTGTGCCCCTAAACTGCAGTGCTGGCGCCGCACCGGCAAGATGACCATAGTCCTGTGTCTTGCTGCGGTCGTTTGGAGTTCTCTGTGCGTCTGGCCGCACTCCATGTCCTATTTCAACGCCATCGCAGGCGGTCCGGAGAACGGGCATCGGCATTTGCTGGACGCAAACATCGACTGGGGCCAGGATCTGCTCGAACTAAAGCGATGGATTGAGAAACGTTCATCGCAGGAACCTCTATTTGTCTCGGAATTCGGGTGGATTGATCGAAGTTTGGCGGGAATTGAAGCACCAGACATTCCGAAGCTGCTATTCGACGATCGAGGTCATGTGACCAGCGGAAACTTGGAAGCACTCCAGGCCGGTTGGTACGCTGTGAGCGTCAACCATCTGATGGGATACCGCAACGAAGCGACCGACAGTCCCTGTCTCACCTGGCTGCAGGAGTTCCAGCCCATTGATCGCGCCGGCTACTCAATCTGGATCTTTCACCTGACAGAAGAGGATGTCCAAGCTTTTCGGCAGAGACACCGAAGCGGGATGAAAATGCCGGACGTTGGGTAAGTTGGGCGGGGGGAGACGAGGAAAAACTGTTGCGTCACTTCGTGTGCAGTTTTGGATCACGAGCCCAATGCGACATGGTTCCCCCGCGATGTTTGAATTATCCGAACCAAAGGTTCATCAGATTCTGCGATACCAGGACGAACCCCATCCAGTGAACCTGCAGCGGGCGACGAACATCGGGAACAGGATTCACGTTGTTTCCGCCGGATGCCAGTCAAGAAGTTGGAATTCCACGCTTTCGCGTCCCTGAAAGCGGTTGATGGTTGGCTGAAAGCAGATCGAGATCGGGCCAGTGACTTGATTCATCTCGTCCGCCCAGTCCCCTTTGCCGAATGCCACGCCGCGCATCTTTTCTCCGAACTGGCGAACCTGGATCGACAGATGGCGTTCTCCCTCGCCCATCTTCCTGGGGGGACTGGCGAACGTCACGTTGCTGGCTACGAAGACCGGCCGGGGATTGTGAGCCCCAAACGGCCCCAGTCGTTCCAGGTCCGTAATGGAACGAACATTCAAATCCGCCAGACGCGCTTCGGCATCCACCTTCAATTCCCCTTCGCCCGGCTTCACCAGGTGATGGTCGGCGACGAATTGACTGAAGGCGCTTCGGAAGTCATCGATTCCGTCTGGCTGAATCTTCAAGCCGGCCGCCGCATGGTGACCTCCATAGCCGACCAGCAAATGGCGGCAGGCGGTCAAACCTTCGTGCAGATTGAACCCTGCAAACGAGCGACCGCTCCCCTGAGCCAGACCGTTGATGCCATGCATCGAGATCATGATCGCGGGCCGCTGGAAATGTTCCGCCACACGGCTGGCGACGATCCCGATGACACCCGGATGCCAGTCCTCATGAGCCAGGACGAGGGCACGTTGATCCTGCCATTCCGGGCGTTCGGCGACCAGTTCCTTCGCCTGTTTCAGCATCCGGCGTTCAACCGTCTGACGGTTCTTGTTTAGTTCATCCAGGTAGGCGGCCAGCGCGGCCGCTCGTTCGGGATCACTGGTCGTCAGCAATTCGACTGCCAATCGGGCCTGGCCGAGACGCCCGGCGGCGTTGATCCGGGGAGCCAGGCCGAATCCGATGTCTTCGGACTGCAACGCGGTCCGATCCGAGTGACCGGCCACCTTCAGCAATGCTTTCAGCCCCGGAGTTGCGCGCTCAATCAGGCTCGCCAGGCCGAAATGAACCAGGATCCGGTTTTCATCAATCAGCGGGACCACGTCTGCGATCGTGCCAATCGCCGTCAGGCCAATGGCACTCAACAGGAATTCTCGCATCCTGGGCGAGGCCTTCTTGCCGTCACCCAACCGGGCACATATCGCCCAGGCCAGTTTGAAGGCCACGCCGACTCCACACAATTCGCCAAACGGATACTCGCCAGGCAGGCGCGGATGGACCAGTACGGTGTCGGCAGGGAGCGTATCGGCGAACTGGTGGTGATCGGTGATGATCAATTCCAGACCCAGTTCACGGGCCAGGGCAGCCTCGGTCACGCTGGTGATCCCGCAATCGACAGTCACGACCAGTCGCAAAGGATCCTCGGCATGCAGTTGGCGCAGGGCTTCGCAGTTCAGCCCGTATCCCTCTTCCAATCGACTGGGGATGTAGTAGTCGACGGTGGCCCCCGTCAATTGCAGGCAATGCCATAAAAGGCTGGTGGCGGTCACTCCATCGACATCGTAATCTCCATAAACCGTGATTCTGCGTTTCGCCTGGACCGCCGCCACGATGCGATCAGACGCGGTGCTGACGCCCGGCAGTTTTTCCGGATCGTGCAGATCCATCAGTTTCTTGGCGAGATACGCTTCCGCCGCCTCGACGGTTCGGCAGCCACGCGACACGATGACCTGCGCCAGCAGCGGAGCGATCCGCAAGCGCGCGCTGAGATCACGGACCACCGCTTCGTCGTGCGGGGCAATTCGCCAAATTCGATGCATCAAAGACTCCATTCCAATCAGAAGCTTCCCAAGGAAGATTACACCGATGATTGAGGACGATGTCAAAGCGGGCATGTTCGGCGCGGGTTCGGCGCGGGTCTCCCGACCCCGCCGAAACGCCCGACCGAAGGTCTCCTCTTCGCGTCCAACGCATCACAGTTTGCGCAGTCCTGTAACAACCCGGCTCAATTCATTCCCGCTGCAGTTGGGCCACATGCCTGAGTGAAAATTGAGAAAGCGAAGACAACGGTGATGGATGATCAGGACTGAAAACAAGAGGAGACCTGCGGTCGGGCGTTTCGGCGGGGTCGGGAGACCCGCGCCGAACAGTGGAAGATGTCAAAACACCACCAACATTGAATCGACGCGGTTTCCTTGCCAGACTATGCCGATCAACGTGCTGTGTTTCCCTGGATTCTGTGGGAGGACGACCTTCATGACGTCTCGCAAACTCAACCGCCGTTCGTTTCTGGCTGCATCCACCGTCCTGGCGGCTCCGTACTTTGTTCCGTTCCGGGCGTTTGGGGCGAACGAGCGAATCGTGACCGCCCATATCGGCGTCGGGGGCCAGGGGACCAGCAATCTGAATGCGTTTCTTGGCAAGGGGGTTTCCGCGGCCGCGGTGTGCGATGTCGACAGTGAACGACTGGCCAAGGCGGTCAAGGTGGTCACCGCCAAGGGGCATGCGTGCGAAGGATACAAGGACTATCGCCAGGTTCTGGAACGGAAAGACATCGACGCGGTCGTGATTTCGACGCCCGATCACTGGCACGCTCTGACCACGATCCACGCCTGTCAGGCGGACAAAGATGTGTACTGCGAAAAGCCGTTGTCATTGACGGTGGCCGAGGGGCGACAGATGGTCAATGCCGCTCGACAACACAAGCGAGTCGTTCAGACAGGTTCACAGCAGCGGTCCGACAACCGTTTCCGGCTCGCCTGTGAACTGGTTCGATCCGGTCGGCTCGGCAAGATCCGTGAAGTGCTCGTCAATTTACCCGGATGCAACTTTTCCGGGCCTCCAGTCGCCGATTCCGAGCCGCCGGAAGTTCTGGATTACGAATTCTGGCTGGGTCCCGCGCCGTACCGACCCTACAACGTCAAACGGGTCCATTACAATTTCCGCTTCTTCTGGGACTATTCCGGCGGCCAGATGACTAACTTCGGAGCCCATCACATCGACATCGCTCAATGGGCGTTGGGGATGGACGACTCCGGCCCCATCAGTACCGAAGGGACGGCGACCTTTCACCCGGAACACTGGTATGAAGTGACCCAGGGATGCCGGATCACTCACACGTACGCCAGCGGCGTCAAATTGATTGTCGGCCAGGGACAGAAAGACATCACCGGGGCGGTGACGTTTGTCGGCGATCACGGCAAGATCATGGTTGACCGCAGCAAGATCACCAGCGATCCCGCCGAACTGGTCATGCAACCGTTGGGAGACAGCGATGAGCGTTTGTACAACAGCCCAAACCATCACTCGAATTTCCTGGACTGCATCCGCAGTCGGAAGACTCCGATTTGCGATGTCGAAATCGGACATCGATCGGCCACCGTCTGCCATCTGGGGAACATCGTCGCCCGGCTGGGTCGCAAGATTCAATGGGATCCCGTCCAGGAAACCATCGTCGGCGACAAGGAAGCCGCAGAGATGCTGTCGCGGCCGTATCGTCAACCGTGGGTGTAGTTAAGCTTTCCCTACTTCGCGCCGATTTCCTGCAGTCTGGCTGCGATCATCATCTGGAAGACAAAGCAGACCAGGCCCATCAGGATCCAGACCGTGATCGTGGCGGCAAATTCTCCCAGGGAATCGCGCAGCCCTCCTTTGACGACGACCATGAACAGCAACTGCCAGATGGGGCAGCAGGCACTGATGGGCATCATGACGGCGATTGCCAGGGGCAGGGCTCCCCATTTGACAAACAGGCTCAGCAATGCGACCAGGTGCAGAAAGATTACGAATGCCAGCACGACTCCCCAGGTGTACGGGCTGATCATCATTTCCAGCAGGTGGGTAATGTCAAAACGCGGTCGCAACAGAACACTCAGGCACAGACAGCCAATGGACGGAGCCAATCCCAGCAGGCATCCGAAGGCCTTGGTATAGCCCAGGTAGGGAATACTGCGCGGCAGCATCAACAGCGAAGACATGGTCTGCAGGCGGACTTCATCGTGAAAGATGCGGGCCGACAGAATACACGCTTCGATCACCACGGCCCACAACAGGCAGGTGGAGTACAGTTCTCCGATCCCTTCCCAATAGATCCCATTAACCCCACTGGTCCAGGCCGAAAATCCCGCGAAGGCCACCAGCAGCAGCACATACGCGAAGACCTTGACCACGGCGAAACTGTAACCTCCCGCCAGAAACTGAAAATCCTTCCAGGCCAGTGGCATGGCCCAGGCGCGACCCGGACTGAAAATCTGCAGCCGCGCGGTGGAACGTAACACCAGACCCCGGCTGGCCCCCGCCGTGGTGCGATTGGTACTCGGCACAAAAATCAGCCACGAAATCACGAAACCAGCGAGTCCGCCCAGCAGATTGGAAATGACCTGCTTGCTGAACACGGATTCGTTAAACCCCGTTTCCATGATGCGCGACAACCGGTCAAAGACCGAGATATCGGCACACCAATCCAGGACAGTATAGATCACTTTGCCGTACCATGTCCCCGCGGGAAGCCCCAGACCCGCCAGTGCCGCAGAAGTCGCCGGGGACAGGGGTGAGATGATGGCATAAAGTACCAGCAATACCGCCGTCAGCCCCGCGGCACTGCCACCGCGTTCGCAAACGGTCGACCAGACCAGAGCGACGTTGGCCAGCAGAGCCATAAATGCCAGGAGTGCCGCATAGGCGGCGATGATCTGCAGCGGAGTCACCCCGCCCAGGGTCACGGCCAGCAACATGAACGGAAACTGCACGATCAGCAGCATGGATGCCTGGATCAGCCGACTGGTGGATTTGCCGAGCAGGATGGCCAGCGGGTTCAGCCCCGCCATCATCAAGAGTCCGATCGTGTCTTCTTCCTTCTCTTCGGTGATGGCCGAAGCAAAGAAGCCGATCCCCGCACATGTGATGAACAGCGCGTTCAGCCACGCGATCATCCGAAAGAAGTTCAATCCCGGCGCACCGTACATCCCTGCCGTCAACGCAGCGAACAACATGGCCAGGTAGATAAAGGCCACGAATGTCAGCCGGAACACATGGTTCCGCAACTGGCGTGCATCCTGACGCAGTGATCGAGTCAACAGGGCAAGCAGGCCGTAGTACATCGGGAAGCCATCGAAGGGTATGAATTAACCGGTCAGGATCATCGCCGGCGGGGTTTACCGGACACCCCGCTCCGTCAGGTCCATGAACGCTTCGTTCAGGTGCCGCTTGTCTTCTGCGAACGCGGAGACCGGGATGTTCAGCCCGATGATCCCCTGCAGCAGGCGATTTGTATCCATCTGGGTCTCATCGAATTCGATGCGATATTCGGGCCGCCCCTCAATCTGTTCGACCTTCAGCACGCCCGGCAGTCCCTGCAACTGGTCCGCCCAGCCATCGGCTTCTCCGGACACGGTCAGCCGGTAGGCGGGATGGTCTTCACTGGTCAGCAGCAGGCCGTGCATGGATCCACTGTACTTGACCTTTCCGCGGTCGATGATCGTGACCGCATCGCACAATTCCGCCAGTTCGCTCAGGATGTGCGAACTGATGAAAATGGTCTTTCCCATCGACCTCAGCGCCTTCAGGATTTCCATCAGTTCGATGCGGGCTCGTGGATCGAGCCCCGAAGCCGGTTCGTCCAGCAACAGCAGATCGGGGTCATTGACCAGTACTCGGGCCAAGCTTGTGCGTTGCTGCATCCCGCGCGACAGGCCGCTGATCAGGTCATTCTTGCGTCCGTCCATGTCGGTCAGCGCCAGAACTTCGTCAATGACCCGCGTCCGCTGTGAAAACGACAGCCCATAGGCGGCGGCGAAGAAATCCAGGTATTCGTACACGGTCATCTGACGGTAGGTACTGAAATGGTCCGGCATGAATCCAATCTTGCGACGGACCATCTTCTGCTCGTCAACCACGTCGTGTCCAAATACCTTGACGACGCCAAACTGGGGACGCAGCAGGGTGCAGATGATCTTGAGCGATGTGGTTTTGCCGGCACCGTTGGGTCCGACAAATCCGTGCAGGGACTGGGGCATCACCTGGAAGCTGACGTGGTCCAGCGCCCGGCGCCCCTTGAACGAATGAACCACGTCATCAACTTCAATCACCGGCTG
This sequence comes from Planctomycetota bacterium, assembly GCA_018242525.1. GTDB lineage: Bacteria > Planctomycetota > Planctomycetia > Planctomycetales > Planctomycetaceae > Schlesneria. Next base: position 75,989 of record JAFEBS010000048.1, read on the forward strand.
GGTGGTGCCAGTGGTCGGGGGATTAGCCATCGGAATTTTTCCTCACGAGACGATGTTTGTCAGGGGCAGGTTGGAGCGACGCCGGGCCGGCAAAATCATTTTTCCGTCAGGGGAACATCCAGGCAGTACAGGACATGCCCGGACTGTGCCGGCAGTTTGCCATTTTGCACGGCGAATTCCGGGGTGATTTTACTGTACACGAAGACGCGAACTGTGTCCGGTGGCAGATTCACCTGGCGCGCTTCGGATTCGCGAGACACATTCAAGGTTCGCGACAGCAGCGGTGTGTACATTTCGTTGTAGCGTTCCAGCGGAGTGGTGGTCTTTTCATAACCGTAATTGAAGCGGTTGTTCCCCCAGTTCTGCATCTGTTGCAGTCTAAGCATTGATGCGGCGTCGCCGGTGTCAGAGACCATCTTCAGTTTGCCATCCACCCAGTTCAGCCCGTAGAAGCGGTCTCCATACAGAGCGTTCATGAAATTTGTATCAGACTGGGTCATCCCGTCGATGCTCATGACCAGTTCGGACAGCTTTCCGCCATCCCGCTTGACTTCATCGATCGTGATTCTGGGGCAACCCGCCGGCAGCCGGACGCGCATGGCGAACTCACGGTTGGAGAAGGGAGGAATGTCGACAACAAAGGCACCGTCGGTCCCGTTGTTAATCACTCCATTGACCTGCTCGCTGTCGTTACAGGTCGAATACATCGCGCCGCGGCCGTTGTGCTTGATCAGGTAGTCTGCCCCTGCCGTGACAAACACATTGGACCAGGCGGCCACATCCAGACCGCCATCAGGCAGGGAGCGGGCGATCGCCACCGTATGCACGGCCGTCGCCTCCCCGTATCCACGTTGACCGACGATCGAGAACAGAAAGCTGAACAGCGTGACGGTGCCCAGCAGTCCGGCGTACACCACGCGGAAGTCAGACCAGCGTTTGCCCAGGATGTAGCAGCCGGGAAACACCATCGCGATGTAGACCCAGAACATGAAATGCAGCAGCAACCAGTTGTGTTCCGGCTTGGTCATCTCTTTCAACTGGCCGAGGAATGACGTTGACGAAAAGGGATCCGCCCCCTCGCCATAGGCATTGGTCTGTCCGATCTGATTCTGCATCGAGGGGTCGACATAATCGATCGGGTCTTCCGGCTTTTCGCTGGGGCCCAGGATGTTCTTGGGCAGTCCCGCAAACAACTGGCGTGCTTCGTCCGCATTGAACTGGCCGCGCTGCAGGCCAACTTTGATGATTCGGCCGGTTCCCAACCGTCGATCATCGACGGGGGAATTCAGCACCGCCAGCGGGCCGGAGAATTCCGGAATCTTCCCGTTGGAGCCCTGCAACAACACCACGGTTCCACCCAGTTGAATCCAATCCAGAAACGCTTCCTTTTGAGCGGGGATCCACGTTCGCGGCTCCCGATCCAGTCCAACCACCTGCAATGCGTCTGTCGCCGACACGAAAGCCGGGAACAGGGATTCCGGCATTGACTTCAACACTCCGCCCCGTCCACCCATCCCGGACATGTCGTCGAGGATCACACGCTGGTACTTCGCAATCCGGGGTTGCGGCAGATCGTAGGTTTCGCCGCGACCGAACGTCAGCTTCCAGTTTTCGTTTCCCCAAGCGCCGTTGATGTAAGGGTAGAACTGCACCCACTTGGATGAATTGCCCGCCAGGCTGACCGGCTCAACAATCCGTGCATCCACAAACCCCGCCCCGCCCAGAGTCTTGCGCAAAGAAACATCGCCCTCAAAGGGCTGTGGAGTCGAATTGCGAACGAGGACTGACAACACGTTGAAGCGATTTGTGGCAACCTTGCCATTGAACCCCCAGCGGACTTCGTCAATGTCGATCGCACCCGCCAACCCGGATAGCATTTGTCCGGCGGCCAGCACCAGCAGTATTCGACCGGCCTGAAACCAGCCGTGCGTCAAGGATCGCATCATCGTCTCAGTTCCCCCATCCGCTTTCTGCTGTGAAGTACCGGCGTTTTGTGCCCAACGAGTCATGCTCGATTCTGGATCAATCATTTTTGGTCCCGGGACTGCTGTTCGTCGGTTCCGCATCGAAAAGTTGTACTTGTCCCGGCGCGACCGGGATCTGAACTCCGGCAAACGCGGGAATTGATTCCGCGCCTGTGATCGGGATGGACCGCCGAACTGCCGGGTCCAACCTCCCAACGAACCGGCTGAAGCTGCGAAAGGCATTTCGTCTGACGCCCCATAGCATGCCGCCAACAATCAGAAAATGGAACAGAAACGGGAACCACTCCGGCGGCAAAATATCGCTGTCAACAATCACGTCCGTTTCCGTGACATCAAACTCGGCATTTCCAAGCGCCACATACCGGGGATCCAGCCATTTCAGCCAGGCTGCCGTCCCCGCGAACAGGTCTGCACCCGCCATGGATCCACGAATCGCCAGGATTCGGTCGAGAATCGAGGTTGTGCTACAGACAGCGACCAGAGTCAGCAACAGGAAAAGGACGGCTCGCCACTGGCTTTTCAGCCTCAATCCAAATTGAAACCCCAGCCAGCCCAACAGCGGCAGGTAACACAGGATTGCCGCAGTCCGTCGCAAAACCAGCATCGTCAAACTGCCGCGAAACGAGATCGCAGCAACGTCCGCGTACCCATCATCAGTGGTCTCGATGCGAATCTGCATGGATGTCGTGACATATTCGTTACTCTGAAAGCAGACGCGGCTGGCCACCTGCAGAACCAGGACGGTCAACAAGGGGATGCTGATCGCCACAATCCAGCGCCAGCCGCCCGCCATTTTCTCCGAGACAATCTCCCGGGACGTCAAAGGAGTTGCCAGCAGCACATCCAGTGTTTGACGGGACCGTTCAATTGCCACAACACCGGTTGAGATGGCCGCGATTCCCAAGGCAGCCAGCAGCCAGCCCCATTTCCAGACGCCCTCCAGACCGTCCACCAGGTCGTTCGGGTGGAACCGTGCACACCACGCGAACCAGGCAATCAATGAGATTTCGATCGCCAACAGGATCCGCAGCAGGTTCGGAGCGCGACCGATCAGGCGACGTCGAAGTTCGTACCAACGGATGGGCTGGCTTGTCGGCAGGTCCCCCCCCGCGTTCCCAAACGTGATCCCGCGGGTCAATCGATTGTGATTGAGTGCCCGGAAGATCGAATCGAGTGTGATGAACCAGGTCCGCAGCAGATGTTGCGGAAGACTTTCTGCACGCCGCCACAGGCAAATCCGCGCCAGCATCAAAAGAATGAAAGCACCTGCAAGCATTGGGATGGATGCGATCGCAGTCTCTTCAAGCGTGACGATCGGAGGAACCGCGGGTGGTGCCGGGGTGATCGGGGACTGCCAGAAGGTGATGGTCTGATCCGAACTCGACGGAAAGAAACCCTGCGGCTTCGTTGATGGAATTCCCTGGACGTCCAAGTATTGGCGAATCGATTCGTCAATCGTTGCCTCGGCCTGGGCATCGACGCCCAGCCATGAAACCTGCGCGCCGAGTCGCAGGGCACCGAGCAACAGCAGTCGAACCGCGGGCGGCCCGCCAAATCGGATGGCCGTTCCAATCAGGTAAGTACCGATCATTGCTCCGGCAGTCGTGCGAAACCAGGTCGACATGAACAACGAAAAGCAGCCGACCAGGATTGAAGTCACCGCCAACTGATAGGCGGAATTCACCAGGTCGCCGGTTTCCACTCCGCCCAGGCCATAGGCGACCGCTCCCAAGGGCAATGAGAGCAACAGGAAAGTACTGAATTCCAGCAACCGACTGGCCAGTTTTTCGATCAGGATCGTCCACGGCCCCAGTTTGGTCAGCTTCAATAACATCAACGTCTGACGCTCTTTTTCGGACGTGATCGTGCCGCAGGTGATCAACGGCAGGAACAGATAGATGGCCGCGTATTGCCAGTTGACCAGCGTCTCAAACAGCGGCAGTCCCTCGCCCAGGACCCTGAACGAATCCGGCAACTGACCGGACCAGCGACGATAGCTGTAGAGTGCCGCCGCGTAGAGCGCTGTCGCGTAAACCACGCGAACAACGTAAATCCGCTTGTGGGTCGACTTCTGAATCAACTCACGCGTCAGCAGGGGAAATCCGAACTTCGCGACGAACGACTGCATGTCAGATCGCTTTGGCAGTTCAATGGTGATCAGCATCCGGCTTCGGGAAATGGTTCGATGAATCGTAACGAAGTCACTGGCCGGTTTCCCGCAGAAGACCACGAAAACTCGAAGGGATTCCCGGCCACCGAGATCTTCACAGTCCGCGTCGACCTTGTCGTCAGCTCGACTTTTTCCACAGAATGGAGTCAGTCCTCTGCGGTGCCTTTGCAAGTGAGTTCAATCAACACAAACGCAATGTCAGGATTGGCGATGCAATACAGATCACTGGGCACAACGGGTATTCAGGTCTCGGTTCTTTCGTTTGGTGCGGGACCGGTTTCCGGATTGATGGTTGGTGAGGATACAGATCGACCACGACATGTGGTGGAACAGGCCTTGGCGCGTGGCATCAACTGGTTTGATACGGCGGCCACCTACGGGCAGGGACAGTCTGAGCGGAATCTGGGCCAGGCATTGGCCGACTTAAAGTCTTCCGATCAAGTCCACGTCGCCACCAAGGTTCGACTGACGACAGAAGATCTGGGAGACATCCGGGGCGCCGTACGGAGATCCCTGGAAGGGAGTCTGACCCGGTTACGATTGTCGCGAGTCGCACTGCTGCAACTGCACAACTCCATCACAGCCAACCGCGGAGACGAGCCGACGTCAGTGACAACGTACGATGTCCTTGGCCCCGGCGGAATCGCGGACGAGTTTCAACGTCTATGCCAGGAAGGTTTGATCGAAAACGCGGGATTGACCGGGATCGGACATCCGGCGGCGCTGGCCGAAGTCGTGCATTCCGGGGGCTTCGCCACGATCCAGGTGCCGTATCATTTGTTGAATCCGAGTGCCGGCCAGGATCTGGGCGAAGACTTTGTCGAGACAAATTATGGGAACATCATCGCAAAGTGTGCTCAAGCGGGAATGGGCGTGTTTGCGATCCGGGTTCTGGCAGGCGGTGCGCTGGCAGGACGGGGCCCCAGCGCGCACACCTTGAAAACGCCGTTCTTTCCCCTGCCCTTGTTTGAACGCGACCGCGAACGAGCTGCACAGTTGCAGGCATCACTGGGGCCGGATTGCCCGCTTTCACAGGAATCGATCCGGTTTGCCCTGTCGCATCCGTCGATTCACTCCGCGATCATCGGATTCGGCGACACTTCTGAACTGGATGACGCGATCGTCGCCCTGGAGACGTTGCCGACACACTGAATTCGGTTCCGGATTGTCAATCACAGACCAGCATGCTTTTTCAGCAGCTTCAGGAATTCGCGCATCATCGGCGAGTTGTCATGCCAGGTCCGGCCGCTGATCAGATTCCCGTCAATCACCACGGGCTGATCTACATAAGTCCCACCCCATTGAGTGATGTCGAGTGCGCATTTGGCGACTGTCGTCAACGTTCGGCCGGACAGGCATCCGGCGGCGGCCGCGATTTCGACACCGTGGCAGACGGTACACACCGGCTTACCGGCGTCAAAGAAGTGTTTCGTGACGGCCAGCAGATCCTGATCATAACGGATGTATTCCGGAGCCCGCCCCCCCGATAGAAACAGTCCGATGTAGTCTGCAGGATTGACGTCACGAAAGGCAATCCGCGCCTGAATGTGGTAGGCCGGCTGCTCACGAGTGATATCCCAGGGAATGCTGTCGTTCGGCGGAATCTCGTGCATAACACCGTGGTACTTGCGGGCCTCCGGGCCCGCAACAACGACTTCAAACCCATCCTCCGGCAGTCGAAAAAACGGATACAGGGTATCCATCACTTCCGTGGCATCTCCAATGGGCATCAGGACTTTCAAGCTCATCTGGTGTTCCCCGACGAATGCGGTTGGGACTTGGATTTTTCGATTAAGTTACCTTGCCTGCCGGATTCCGGCCACTGAACTGGCTGCAGATGTTCACCGGAGAAACTCGACCAGCATTCGACAAACGGCACTGAAGACTGTCAAAATCTGATTAAAATCGAGAATATGAATGTCTGAAGAATCTTCTGGCCCAAGGGATTCGCGGGATTCCGGGGAATTGACGAACGCAATCGAACTTCTTATAGATCAAGCAACGTTTTTGGAACGGAATGTGTTGGAGCCATTCGGGTTGTCCGCTGCGACGCGACAAACGGCCAACACAAGCGAAACTGTTGCCTCTCTTTCTTTCTCATTTTCAGGATGCCGTCGCCACCCATGGCGACTTCACATGTTGCCTCGCTGGCTTCACGCGGACTGTGTTAGTCTGAAGCCAATCGCTGATGCCCGCCCACCGATTGATCCCGCGAATCGGTACGAGCGCCACCCGTTTGAAGAATAAGAATTATCATGCAGATCACAGGTTTTCGGTCGGAGTCACAGGAACTGGTCCTGGATGTTGAGCAACTGCCCTCCGCCGTGGCAGTCGATCGGGAATCCGGTCAGCTGGCGCTTCGCGGGGAACTCGCCAATGGAACACCGATTCCGGCGACTCTGGCTGCCGACAAAGTGTTGGACGTCTCGACCGTGTCGCAGGATGGCGGGCGGATTGAAGTCAGCCTTGTTTTCCAGAACGAAGATGGTTCCACGATTACGTTGTCCCTGGGAATCACGGACCAGGTCGAAGCCGCACAAGCGTGGCTTGCCGAAGTGAAGGCAATCGTCGCCAGGCGTGAACGCCGTCCCCGGCTGAATCCCACAATGGATCCCGGACATGCGGTTGCGGTTCCGTCGATCATTGAAGGACCACCCGCGGAAGGTGAAACGCCCGTGGCTGTAGCAGCGCCGCCACCACCACCTGCAGAACCCGTTGAACTGCCGCCGGCCAAGTTATCGATGGATGAAGAACTGGAAAAGGAACTGGACGCGGCCATGGCAGGTCAGATGACTGCCCCCACCACACCGCCGGCCGGTGCCCAGACTCCCACACCGCACTCGGCTGTTTCCGAACTTCCTGAATCGGAAGAACAACTGGAATCGGGCACAAAGCTCAAAGCCAAGGTGCAAAGCGTCACGGCCGACGATGTCTTCTGCGAAGTCGGTTTCCGCTCGCCCGGTGTCCTGCCCGCTCGTCAGTTTCCGCAAGGGAAGCAACCGCGCGTGGGTGAAGAATTCCTGGTGGTTGTCGAGAAATATGATGCGGAAAACAGCGTGATCCTGGTGAACCTTCCCAAGGCGACTCGGCGCGCCAAGGGGAACTGGGAAGAACTGACCGTCGGTCAGGTCGTCGACTGCATGGTCACCAAGGTGAACAAGGGTGGCCTTGAAGTGAACATCGGCCCCCTGCGAGCCTTCCTGCCCGCCAGCCAGGTTGACCTCGGATTCTCGCCCGCGTTGGAAACATTCGTCGGCAAGAAGCTGACGGTTCAGATCACCGAAGTGAATCCTGCCAAACGCAACCTGGTGGTCAGCCGTCGCGTGATTTTGATCGAAGAACGCAAGGAACTGGCTGTCAACTTCTGGCAACAGGTTGAAGTTGGCCAGCAATACACGGGTACAGTCAAAACGATCAAGGACTACGGTGCCTTCATTGACCTGGGAGGCGCTGACGGATTCCTGCACATCGGCGAAATGAGCTGGACGCGCGTCAAACATCCGTCGGAAGTCCTGCAGGAAGGGGCTCAGGTTGAAGTCGTCGTTCTGTCGCTGGATCGAGAAAAGCAGAAGATCGGCCTGGGAATGCGGCAGTTGGCGACCAACCCGTGGGCCGGTGTCGAAGATCGTTATCCCACCGGCAAGAATGTTACTGGTCGAGTCACCCGGGTTTCCGACTTTGGTGCCTTCGTGGAACTGGAAACCGGCGTCGAAGGCTTGATTCACATCAGCGAACTGGACCACCAGCGCGTGCGAAAAGTAACCGACGTCGTCAATGTCGGCCAGGAAATCGAACTTCAGGTTCTGGAAGTGCTGCCCGACCGCCAGCGTATCAGCCTGTCGCTGAAGGCGATGAAGCAAAAGCCGGAAAAGCCCAAAGACGAAGACTTGGCCCCGTCGCAAGGCCAGCAATACGAGCGCAAGCGGAAAGAACCGCTGCGTGGAGGCACCAGCAAGGACGGTGGCGGCGGCCTGTTTGGCAATCCCGGGGACTTCAACAAATAGCCCGTTCGCGTGTTCGGCGCAGGCCTTCAGACCTCGACATGACTCCCGACCGCAGGTCTTCCGGTTTCCTTCGATAACTGCCAAACACCAGGAAAAACCAAGCCCGGCTTGCTCGCCAGCCGGGCTTTGTGCATCTTGGCGGCTTCGGCACGGATTCGACAGAGGAAATCAGACATGACTCGACGCATTCAGACTTCATTCTTCCTGGGCTGTTTCTTACTCGGATGTGGGACAGGTCCGGCACCACAGCAGGCGACCACGTCGGTCTCGGTCCCGGCCGTTGTCCCGGCAAAGGCCATTGAGCCGGAAGACGATGCTGGCCAGGCGAAATCCTCGTCCACGAACGAACCTGCAGCTGCGACTCCTGGAACTCCGCATGCGCCGCAGGTGGCGGCACCAGCCGCAAAGCCCAAGGCAACCGCAGATCGGCCGGGCAGCGACTGGCCGATCTTCCTGGGGCCGCAGGGGACTGGTGTCACCCACGAAACGGGAATCGCGGACAACTGGCCTGATGAAGGTCCCGAAGTTCTCTGGGACAAACGCATTGGCAAGGGGTACAGTTCGCCATCCATTCGCGGGAACAAGCTGGTCATTCATTACCGGAAACGCGATCAGGATCGAGATGTGATCGAGTGCGTTCAGGCGGATGATGGGACTTCGATCTGGAAGTACGAGTACGATACCGATTTCTCGGACCCCTACGGTTACAACAACGGCCCGCGCTGCTCGCCACTGCTGACCGAGACACTGTGCTATACATATGGTGCCCAGGGCCGTCTGGTCTGCCTGGAGTTGAACACCGGCCACCTTGTCTGGGAACGAGACACGGCCAGGGACTGGAAGGTCCCTGGTCATTTTTTCGGAGCAGGATGCACGCCGATCCTGGAAGGGGGGCTGCTGATTGTCCTGGTCGGCGGCCAGCCCAATTCGGCGGTCGTGGCCTTTGACGCTGCGACAGGCACTACCAAGTGGGAAAGTGTCGGAAAGGACACCTGGGACGGTGTCACGACCGACAATCCGGGAAATCCGCCGTTGGTCTGGACAGACGAAGAAATGCTGGTCAGTTATTCGTCGCCGCTGGCGGTGACAATCCATGATCAGAGACATGTGCTGTGCCTGGTTCGTCAGGGCCTGGTCTCGGTCGATCCGAAGGATGGTCGTGTCCGATTCAAGTACTGGTTCCGCTCGCGCACCCACGAATCCGTCAACGCAGCCCGCCCCGTGGTGATTGGCGATCGGATCTTCCTGTCAGCCGCCTATGAGACTGGCATGGCTCTGTTAAAGGTGCAACCGGACGGAGATGGATTCGAGGTCGTCTGGCGGGACAAGCGAGGCATGTCAACTCACTGGTCCACGGCCATTCACGATGACGGCTGTCTGTATGGATTCAGCGGTCGTCACGAAAACGAGGGGATGTTGCAGTGCGTCGATTTGGAAACCGGGGAACGGGTCTGGGAAACCAACGGCTACTCCGGCGACGTGAGCGAACTGGAATCGGATCCCACCACGGGAAGGATCCGGAATTCCACGACGGGAGAATTCATTCCCTTCCCCTATTATGGCCGCGGTTCCATGACGCGGGTGGACGGCAAATACATCATCCTGGGTGAACGCGGCACACTGGCGATTGCGACACTGAGTCGCGATGGGTGGAAAGAAGCCAGCCGGATCACGTATCCGAAGCTCAAGTATCCCATGTGGGCTTCGCCGGTGCTCAGTCGCGGACGCGTCTACCTGCGCAGCGAAGACTGGTTGATATGCGTCGACGTGGCCAAGCCGGCAGAAACGAAATAATTCGCGGGATGAGCTGTTCAGCAAACGTACCACGCCGGGGCTGAGCGAATGGGCTCCGGCCGGATTCGTTCGTCACCGCAAGCCACATAGGAATCCCACATCAAGCTCTCCACCGACCCCGCGTCGGTGGAAGCAGGTCCCACGTAACTCATGTGGATGTAGCTGACCAGTCACGCTTCCACCGACGCGGGGTCGGTGGAGAGCGGATCCCATACAACACCAGAGGACGTGGCTCGCCAGTCGTGCTCTTACCGACTGGCTGAAGCCTGTCGAACGAGGGTCAACCAGCGGCGGCCAGAATCTCCGGGATGTCGTCAGCGATTACTTCGTCGGTATCAGCAGCCACCTGGATGCTGACCGTCGGATTCAGATCGTCGACAAACCCCTTCAGATGGTCGGCCCGCGTGTGATGCTGCAGCTTGCGCAGTGCCTTGGATTCAATCTGGCGGATTCGTTCGCGGGTCACCTTGAAGATGCGTCCCGTTTCCTCCAGGGTGTAACTGTAGCCGTCGCCCAGGCCGTAGCGCAGCCGGATGATTTCGCGCTCGCGATAGGTCAGGCTGCGGAGTACAACTTCGATCTTGTCGCGCAGCATTTCCTGCATGGCGGTTTCGGCCGGACTCGATTCATTGTCGTCTTCCAGGAAGTCACCGAAGCTGGCGTCTTCGCTTTCACCGACGGGGGTATCCAGGCTGACCGGATGTTTCCAGGTCTTCATGATCCGTTCGGTTTCTTCCAGTGACATGCCGACCGCCTCGGCCAGCACTTCCATGCTGGGATCGCGTCCCGTTTCCTGGCGGATCTGCTCGCTCTTGGCCTTCAGTGTCGAAATGCACTGGAACATGTGGACCGGGATGCGGATCGTGCGGGCATGGTCCGCCACTGCGCGGGTGATCGCCTGGCGAATCCACCAGGTGGCGTAGGTCGAAAACTTGTAGCCGCGGCGGTATTCGTACTTTTCGACGCCGCGCATCAAGCCGGCATTTCCTTCCTGGATCAGGTCCAGGAAACTCAGCCCGCGATTGCGATATTTCTTGGCGATCGACACCACCAGCCGCAGGTTTCCCCCTGACAACTGCTGCTTGGCGTTCGTCCAGGCATCGAATTTCGCCATGATGCGGCGCATGCGGTCGCAGAAATCCTCGGGAACTTCCATGGTCATTTCGACCAGGTCGTTCAGTTCCCGACGCAGGATTTCAGCCTCGTTCATGGAGGCCTGGGTGCGGCGTTCGGTCAGCATGCGGATCTGCGTCTGCAGCTCGCTCATGCGGCGGGCCACCTGTTCCATGCGGCGCATGATCGGCTGCAGGCGCTGGGTTCGGACGCTCAGTTCTTCGATCAGCCAGCACAACTTGCGTCGCCGGCGGGTCAGGCGTTGCTTGATCTCGGCGCGAGTGGCGGCGTCGGGAGCGTTCTTCAGCAACTCCCAGTCAATGCGGTTTTCCCCCATCAGGCGGTCGATGGTGGGCATGTTGACGGGAATTCGGCCCTGAATTTGTTCCTTGCGCAGGTTTTCGGTTTCACTGGTGCGCAGGGTTCGCTCGAAGGGCAGTTCACCCGCCATGACCTTTTTGATGGTCTCGATCGCCAGGTTCAAGGCGAAATCGGATTCCATCATTTTCCGACGGAACCACTTGCGGACCAGTTCGATCTGCTTGGCGAGGAAGATTTCCTTTTCGCGGGTCAGCAGGGGAATATGCCCCATCTGACTGAGGTACATGCGAATGGGATCGCGGGACGACGAGGCCGCTTCGGGCTCGATCATCGCATCTGGGATCGCATCCAGACGCAGTTCTTCGGGGCTGGGTTCATCGACGATGTCCAGTCCGGCATCTTCCAGAGCCGCGATCAGTTCGGGAACCATTTCGGGATCCCCGCCCTCGTCTGGCAGATACTTGTCGACTTGCTGAAACGTGGCGAAGCCCTTGATTCGCGCGCCATCCAATAGCGCGGCAAGGCCTGGGTTAAATCGGTGCATTTGGGTCCAAACTCCTGTGAAGAAAACCACTTCCTTGTGTGACGGTCGTTGCGGGGCGACCGTTGTCATTCAACACGAGAAACACGAAAAACTGATTTCACTGCGAAACCGGGTATTGAGCCAGTGACGGCCGTCCCTCGATTTCAAAAGATCCCCTGTGCTGCCTGAGCCGCTCAAACCCGACTGCTGGGGCGAGCGTCGTTGATTTCGCAGCTCGACACTGAGCGCGGCGAACAATTCTTGCTGGCAACGGTGCACGACGGTGTACAACTCTACAGAGGTTCGCATTGACAGCATCCTTTCTCTCGTTGCGACTCGCGAGCCCGTCCGGGAGCCCGCGAAGACGAAGATGCTAACAAAACCGGGAGCGGCGCGCATTCGAAAATCCACGACTCTGAAAAAATCTTAAAAAAAAGTTCAAGTGGCTGCTTCGGAATTCCCGACGGCCGCAACCGACCGACCCGCACCATTTGAACTCGCTGTGCTCACCGTTATACTGCCCTCTGGACATCGGCGCAGGGCTGGATTCATGGCTGCAAGCACCTGTGGCTGATTCCCTTTCGCCCCCAGGCGACGATGTCCCTCCCCACACCGCCTTGATCTTTCCTTTATTAAACAGCGAGAACCTGCACATGACCGCCGCCGTCGTTCCAGATCCTGACAAAGATCATTCGGCCGACAAGATCGCGGCGCGCGGGCTCAAGGGGATCGTGGCGGCCGATACCACCATCTGCGATGTTGATGGAGAAGTCGGCAAACTAATTTACCGTGGATACAACATTCACGATCTGGCAACGAAATCCAGCTTCGAAGAAACCGCCTACCTGCTGTTCAAGGGGGATCTGCCCAGCGCCGCGGAACTCGCCGCATTCAAGAAGTTGCTGGTCACGCATCGTGAAATCGAACCGGAAGTCCTGGCATTCCTGAAGTCGCTGCCACGCCACACCCCACCAATGACATCGCTCCGCTCGGCGGTCTCGATGTCCGCGGCCTACGATCCGCTGGCAGAAGACGATTCACCGGCCGCCAACTTCGAAAAATCGATCCGACTGACGGCCGAGATGACAACGATTATCGCCGCCATTCGCCGTTTGTCGGCCGGACTGGAACCGGTCGCTCCACGCAGCGACTTGAGCCATGCCGGGAATTTCATGTACATGCTGAATGGCACCGTGCCATCGGCGGATGCCGAAAAGGCGATGGATCTGATTCTGATCCTGCATGCGGAACACGGGCTGAACGCCAGTACGTTTGCGGCGCGCGTAATCGCCGCCACGCTGTCTGACATCTACTCGGCCATTACCGGTGCCATCGGTGCGCTGAAGGGCCCGCTGCATGGTGGTGCCAACACGGAAGTCCTGAAGACGCTGCTGGAAATCGGCAGTGTCGAAAACGTCGTCCCCTGGGTTGACGCCGTTCGCGCCAAAAAGGGCAAGTTCATGGGCTTCGGCCATGCCGTGTATCAGGTCGAAGATCCACGAGCGATTCACTTGAAGGAACTGTCACGACGCCTGGGGATCGAAACCGGCGATTCGACGCTGTATGACATTTCGATCGCGATGGAACAAGCGGTCAAGAATGCGATCAAGAAAAACTGCAACGTCGACTTTTACTCGGCCAGCCTGCAGTACTACATGGGGATCCCCGGCGACATGTTCACCTGCGTTTTCGCAGCCAGCCGCATCGTCGGCTGGTGTGCTCACGTTCTGGAACAGGTCAGCGACAACAAGATCATTCGCCCGTCATCCAATTACATCGGTGCTCCTGAACGGACAATTGGTGACCGCTGATTCGACCATATGGACGGGCAGGCCGGAATGACCTTCCTGCGAGCGACGAAGTTTGTCGAATTCAGCGCGGCCGCACGTGCTCGTCATGACGAGCGTGTGTTGGTCTGAAGCCATGCGGGCGTTGCCGCGCATCCTGTACTGCCTGCTCAATCTGGGCAGCCCAGCAACGTCCAACCCCAGAGAGACATGGAGAGCTCGCTTTCTATCCAGTTTTTGCCACGCCGCCAACTGTCCAAGCTCGGCTTCGATTGCGACGTTGTGGGCGCGTCATTGGCAATATTGCGATGGCCATGTTGGTCGTTGGGATGAACGCAAGCCGGCATCCCTGGACGCGCGCTATGGCACCCGGCCAGCAGAATCTGGATGGCGAAGAGCAGGCCAACGCGTCTGATCACGGCTCGTAGCCTCCTGGCGGCAATTCCCAATGGTCACTGCGGCGGTTTATCGCCGTGACGTCCCTGTTGCAATCTCAATTCCTTACGAGGTTGGCCGCAGGTTCGTAACGGCAACTGCTGCCGATTCTGATCCCGTTTAAGTCTGATCTGGCCGGAATGCTGCGACGGATCCGGGTTCCTGCGCGGGATCGTGTTGACCGATTTTCGATTCTCAGCACAATCCAAGAGCTTCTCTCCCGTCTCGTTTTTCAAACAGGATCTACCGGCCGGACAGTCGTCCGCCGGTCTTGTCGCACATACCAAGGATGGTCGCGTCAGCATGTCAGCCGCTGTGGGACGCAAACTTCAGGAGTATTCACGCACGGCCGAACAAACGGCACGTGATGAACTTGTTGTCAGCCACCTGTGGCTGGTGCGGCATCTGATAGGCAAGGTAGCCGCCCGATTGCCGTCCGGAGTCGACGTCGACAATCTGGAATCGGCCGGTGTGCTGGGACTGGTCGAGTCGGCACAGCGGTTTGATGCCAGTCGTGGAGTTGATTTCAAGTCGTTTGCAGCCCTGCGGATTCGTGGTGCGATCATTGACGAAGCGCGGCGGAATTGTCCGCTGCCGCAGGAAGTCATGCGACGCGTTTCTCTGGTGACCAAGGCCCGCGAACGACTCCCCGCCCCCGCGACAACAGAGCAAATCGCCCACGAATCAGGTCTGACGAATGATGAAGTCCTGGATGCACTGATCGCCATGCCGTTTGTTCATGTTCATTCGCTGGAGCAACTGGAAACGGATCCCGAACACCGGTCCGGCAATACCAGCGATACGGCAATGGAACACGAGGAACAGAAGCAATTGCTGGCGGATGCCATTGCCGCGCTGCCAGAACGGGAGCGACTGGTGGTGACGTTGTACTACACGGAGGATCTGCGTCTGAAGGAAATCGGGGCGGTCCTGAATCTGTCCGAATCGCGCGTGTCGCGGCTGTTGGCTTCGGCCCAGCATCAGTTGCGCGAATATGTTTTGGCCCGCTGATTTCGGAAGGAACACAATGTCGGCTCGAGCCACTGACAAATCTGGCCGCGATCTCCCGCACTCGGTGCTGCCGGGCCATCGTGTCATCCAGACAACCGAAACGGCCCGCGTCGGCAGTGCACATGTCCATCCCCGCACAGTTGGCGGACAACCGAAGGTGGAACTGGTTCGCGATGGCGACATCGTCAAGGCGATCGACGTCACTTGCTCGTGCGGCGAGCAGATTCGCATTTGGTGCTCATATGGAGCGGAATAGTTGCTCGAAAGGCACCCGATGATTCGGATCAATGGCAAATCACTCTGGATGGCAATGTTCCTGGCGGGAACGGGGGTCTGCGCGTCCATGGTCGCCGGACAGCAGGGATTCGTCGACGATTCCTCGCACGTTCCTCCATCGCCAGCGGCGTACAACTCCGTACCGCGAGGAACCTTTGTTCCCGGGAATGTACCAAACCCATCCGTCACGCGTCCGGTCCCCGCCACGTCGGCCGCCACGGGGGATTTCGGATACAGTCGGCAACCGGCACGGACCAACCACCAAAGCGGAGCAACGGGGAAAGCCAAAGTCGGCCCATACGGGGTCGGTGGCCGACGTCCAGACCCTTCGCGAACCTCGAATTCGACCAGTTCCAGCGCCGATACTGTGCGTCAGGTGACGCCTCTGGGACAGGCCTCAACGACGAGCACAATTTCCCAGGCCGGGCATCTGGAAAATCCGGTCGAGTTCGGCTTTTCATCACCACCGCCTGGTCAATTGCCAGATTCCGGCCCATTCTTGAACTTTACCCATTCGCCGCCTCCAGCCCCCGGAATGAGTTTTCCCACCGAGCGAATCGGGGCTCCGCAGATCACGGGAAGTCGCATCGGACTGCTGCCCGGTGAAACGGCCACGGAACGGTCGATGCGACTGATGTTGCACATTGGTGAATTGGAAAGCCGGCTGAATGCTTCAGAACAGCAGAACAGCGAATTGCTGGCACTGACCCGGCAGCGGGATGATCAGTTGCTGCTGGCGATTCGGGAAATCAAGTCAGCGCGGAAGGAAGTAACGACAGCCCGTGATGAACTGGAACATCTGCGATCACAGGTCAAGGCATTGCAGGACAAGGTGCATGACGCCGAACGCGACAATGCGGCGTTGCTGCAGACCATGGCTCCGCTGCTCCAGAAACTCGTCGAATCGGATGGGCCGAATGCTCCGGCCAATGAAGATCAGGAATGAAGCCTGTCATGCCAAGACGTCGCTATTTACCGGGAATTCTGCTGCTGGTGCATCTGGGGTGCGCGCATCAGCCCATCCAGACGGCGGCACCAGTGGTCCCCGCTCCCTATCAGCAGTTTGTCTCGCAGAAATTCGACTGGTCGACGGTCAAGCGGGTCGTCCTGATGCCGATGTCCAACAACACGGCATTTGCTCAAGCGTCGGTTGAGATGCAAAATAATCTGGCGGCCGAGCTTCAACGTGCGGGCCGGTTCGATGTCGTCGTCGCCACTCATGAGGATCCCGGTGCCCGGGCTCGCGACGTCTTCTCCCGGGGAACATTCGATGAACTTGAACTGCTGCGAATCGCCCGTGAATACGACGCCCAGGCAGTGTTGTTCGGCCAGTTGACGCAGTACCACCCCTACCCACCACCCAAGGTCGGCTTGACGTTGCTGATGATCAGTCCCGCCGAAGGGGTCGCCATTGCCTCGGCCGATGGCTTGTGGGACGCCCGCGAAATTACGACGGCGCAACAGGCCCAGGGGTACCTGCACGAAAAGCTGACCTGGCGACAAAGCCTGATGGGCGTCGACCGGGCTCTGGAATCGCCGGACGTCTACCAGCGGTTTGTCTGCCAGCAGATCGCAACTTCACTGCAGCCGGCACAGGGTATCTTGCTGCCGCCGCCACCTTTGAACGCCCTGCCCTCCGATGTCATGTCGGCCGGCTACACTGCGCCCGCAGAATCGTCGTCACCGTCTCATCGAATCAATCCTTTCACCAGGACGAAGGCTCAAAGTCGTTAGAATCCATTTCGCGGAAACTGTTTGCGCCATGTTGTGAGTCCAGACTTCGAAAGTCGGCAAGGAAGCGTCCATTTGTTCGACAAGTGAATTGATGGGGAGTGGTGTACGGACCTGCATCCGGAATTATGCGACATGGACTTTGCAACGATCATCGGATTTCTGGCGGCATTGGGAATCATCCTGGGCGCCATGTACCACCAGACTCACGGCCATCTGATGGGCTTTTACAGCACGGAAGGTGTGCTGCTGGTGATCGTCGGGTCGGCATGCGCGACGATGATGAGCATGCCGATGAAGAACTTTCTGGCCACCTTTCGCGTGCTCGGGAAGTGCATCTTTTACCGGGAGATCCCGTTGACCGAAGCGCTGCTGCAACTGGTGGATTTTGCGGCCGTCGCCCGCAAGGATGGCGTCCTGGCACTCGAAGCCCGGTTGGAAGAAGCGAAGGAACCGTTCCTGGCCAAGGGGTTGAGAATGGTGATTGACGGCCAGGATCACGAGGCGGTCGAATCCAGCCTGCGGCTGGAACTATTCTCGCAGAGCGAACGACATGCCCTCGGGAAGAAGGTCTTCGCAATCATGGGGAACTATGCACCGGCATTCGGGTTGACGGCGACCATCATTGGTCAGGTCGTGATGTTCCAGAACATGGGAAGTGACATCGCCGCGATCGGCGGTGGACTGTCGGTGGCATTGCTGGGAACTCTGTACGGATCGTTGTTTGCCAACATGCTCTGTCTTCCGCTGGCCGACAAACTGGGAATTCGTGCCAACCAGGAAGCGTTGCTGAAAGAACTGTACCTGCAGGGAATCATGGGGATCGCCGCGGGAAACTCTCCAACCGAATTGAAACAAACCCTGTTGAGTTTCCTGGACGGTCGAACCGCCACCAGGGTTGAACAGACCTGACGATGAGACGCGGAGAGGGGGATGTCTGTCCCACGGTGTCGTTAAGCCACAAGTCAAACCAACCATTCCGAAAGCAGGGCGATGTCAGGCCACTCAGGTCCCGGCAAGAAAGGCGGCCACGAAGAGGGGGGCGGTCACGCACCCATGTGGATCGTCAGCTTTGCCGACATGGTCATCCTGCTGATGAGTTTCTTCGTCTTGCTGCTTTGCCAGGGATCGCAAAAGACGGCCAGTGACGAGGATCTGCTCCGCATCCTGGCATCGGTCAAAGTTGGCTTTGGATATTCTCCCCGACCCGACTCGAAAGACCCGCTGGATATCGCCGTTCTGCAGGTGCTGTCGCAAAAGGGAGGTGGGTCATTCAGTGGACAGCGCTGGCTGCCAGCCGCGGTCAAGGGGACCGCGAACAAGGAACGCGACACATGGGTCAAGGCGCAGTCGCCACTCGGCAAACCGATTCGGTTTGCAAAGAATTCCGACGTTGTTCCCAAGTCGGCGCTGGCAGACCTGGATGAGATCGCGGAAATGGTCCGGCATCATTACCGAATGCTCGTGATCCAGGGGCACTGTTCGCAGGAAGAGGCGTACCGGGATGCCGCCGGCGGACATGACCTGTCGTTCCGGCGGGCGCTCGCCGTCAAGATCGCGCTGGAATCTCGTGGCGTCGCCGCCACACGGCTGCGCATCGTGTCGTGTGCCTCTCACGAATCGATGACCGTGCTGAAGTCACCCGACCGGCAACTCGTGGTCGTCACCATGGGCACGTATTTCCTCCCCACGGAAAACGATGTTCTGGAGGGAGCAATCGATGACGATGCGATCAAGAAACACCCCTCAAATCACGGACACTAAATCATGAGATTCCAGGGATCGGTCTCTCTCGCACTACTGCTGATCACTCACACAACCCTGGCCCAGGATCCAGTAAGCCCGTTGCCGCTGGATGACGTGGAACGCCAGATCTCACCGGAATTGAATGCGTTCCCCCAGACGACCGGGCCGACGCGAAGTGTGGACGCCGAAACTCCGTTCGAATCTGAGGTTGAAGCACTACGGGCCGACCTGAAGTCGTTTCACGCCCTCAGTGAAGAAGTCGCCCGGATCGCTCGTTCGGCAGAAATGGAAGCCGATCGCACAAGTTTTCGCCAGCGACAGGAGATGCTTGATATCCTGACACGACTGGCCACTCAGGGAATCCAACGGCCGGTTACCAGGCCCGAAGATCGAAAGCCGGTCCTGATCGATGTCGCGATTCCACCGACCCCCGAACCGATCGAAGTCCCTGCCGTGACGGATTCTGCCGTCGATCAGTTCGCGCTCGGCAAGGTTCTGTTCCGCGCCAATGACTTCAAGAAGGCAGAGCAGGCCTTCCGCAAGGTCACTCCGTCGGACGAAAATCGTTTGCTGCTGAAGTACCTGATCGCAACCTGCCTGCGAAAGCAATCGCAGTGGCAACCTGCCATCGATGCCTATCGGGAAGTCGCCGCTTCGGACAAAGATCCCGTCCTGCGTGATCTGGCCAGGTTTCAGCTGGATGGCATTCGCTGGAACCAGGAAACCGAAAAGCAGATCGAACAAATCCGCAAGCAGCGGGAAAAATCGGTCAGCAAACCCACTCCGTGAACCAGGCGTCGTCAATGGCTTTGCCCAACAAATGGGGTCAGACCCCTGCCACAGATATGTGATTTGAGTAGCAACCGCATGGGGACGGTCAGACTCCATTTGTTGGGCAAGTCTGTCGTCAGCCAAGCCGTCTGCAGATACTCACGGCCCAACCGCCGGGTCGGGCAGTTCCTTCTGTGCGGCCCCGGCCTTCAGACCGACGACCATCCCACGGCAGAGAGAATTCTTTTCAGTCGCCTGCTGAACGATATTGGCTTGATTCCAGACCGCCTCGGCCAGCCCGCGCTGTGCCAGCAGCGCTCCAGACAGCCGATAGCATTCTTCACGCAGCACCATGTCGTCAAATTTGCCGATCAAAGCAAATACGAACTCGGGCTTGTCGTTGATCGCCAGATACGTCGCGAACATCAGTGCGGCGTCATCGCGTTCGCCGGAATTGGAGTCGAGGGCGCAGATGTACTGCGCCGCCTGGGTCGTGTTTCGCTCCTTCAACAATTGTCGAATGACGGCGTAGGCGGGGCGGGGCGGATTCGTACCAGCGGGTACTGCACCCAGGATTGCCTTTTCGGTTTCGGTCCCCTGGAACGCCTCAAGCAATTCACCAACCAGTCGGGTCGTCAGGAATTCATCACGACGACCAGGGTTGGGGGCTGCACTGCTGTCACTCACGATGGTCCAGGCTTTTTCTTTCAAGCCGACTTCGATCAGCCGCGACAGGATGTCTACCTGCAGGTACAGCCGCCTCTCCCCTGCGTCGTTCAGATCTGACACCACCTTGCGATAGGTCTTGGCGTGCTGGTCAGCGACGTCATCCTTCTTGATTCCGAGTTCCTTTTTGATCATTTCGCGTAAACCAGACGAACCCAATTGATCTGCCTGGTCCAGCTTTGGAGCGACGGCAGGCAGCGCGGGTGCGATGCCTCGGACGAATGCCAGCGACGTACCGAGCGATTCTTCGGCCTGTTGCTTGTGATCAGGGAATTGCGCGTGGGCAAACGCGATCTCGGCAGCGGTCGTCGCCGCCTGAATCAAGGGGGCGGGATCCGGCAGCTTGTAAGTCAACAACGGTTTCAACGCCGGCAATTCCGGTTCCGCCGGGGGGGGCACTGTCGCCATCAGATCTTGTGCTGACTTCAGCAGTTGAGTCGCCCCCGCTTTATCACCTGCCACAAACCGTCCACACGCCGCACGCGCCCAGACGCGCGCTGCCAACGCGGGAGGCAACCCCTTCACGGCATCATCAATTGGCGGCTTCTCCTGTTGGCGGGCGACGGTCTCGGCCCACGCGGAAAGGCACTCGACTTTCACTTCAACGTCGGACTGGGCCAGTGCCCAATCCCGTCCAGCGTCCGCCTGCCCGCGCACAACGAGGGACATGGTGGCGGCCACGGCTTGGGGATTGGACCAGGGGAGAACCGAATGCGTTTTCGTCAGGCGTGATACCCGGCCATCGGACGCCATCTGGGCTCGCGCAGAAATCTGGCCTTCCAGCAGTGACGATTGATGATTCTCCAGCAATTCCCGGGCCTTAGGAGTTTGGCCACTGAGGACGAGTGCCGCAGCGATTCGACTGGCGACTTCCAGTTGGGTTCGCCCCACCGTGGGAAGCTTTGCAACATCAACCAACACGGAGTCCAGGATCTTCGTCGCGGCGGCCTTATCTCCCGCGTTCCAGTCGTTCCAGAACATTTCCAGGCGAGGTTCAATCCGGAAGTAGGGAACGGCCGAGCCGACAATCATCAACTGCGACAGATGTTCGTTGGCGGCCTTGATGTCACCCACTCGGATGCAGGCATCCGCGGCCAATTGTCGGCAAAACGGCTTGCTGCGTTGACGACGGTCCCCCTTCAAACAGGATTCACCCATCAATTTCAAGGCTGCGGTAATCAACTCGTCGGGAGTCTTGGCCGTGGTTGCCGACTTCGTTGTCGTGTCCTCTTGCGGCGCAACTTTATTGTCTGCCGCAGGATCAGGCTTCACCGGTGGTACCGCGGGCTGGGCATTCATTTCTGCCAGCGCCGCCTTGGCTTCATCCGACAACCCCCCTTTGACCACGGGCTTGGAACTGTTGCTCTGGCTGGAGACGTAAATGATCCCTCCGCCGATCACCGCCACGACGACCAACGTGATCCCCCCGACCACCAGGATGTTACTCTTTTTCGGAGGCGGCGGAGGTGGTGCTTCCACAACCGGCACCGGGACCTTGAAGACAGGAACCATACACTTCATGTTGGCGCATTTCACATCCTTGCCAACCGAATTGGGGGGAACATATCCCGTCGTCTCACACATCGGACAGGTGACTTGCAACGTGCGCCCCTTGGACGCATTCGGCATCGCCTGGATCGCGGTTTTGGCACCGGGAACTTCGGCTTCAAACGGGAAATCGTCGGCTGGCCCCGATTTGGTACCGGGGCGGGTTCCAGACCCCGCTGCCGAACTGGACTTGGCCGTGGCCGCTGATTTGGTCGCTGTTGGACTCTTTGAAGTTGCGGCAGCAGGCTTGGGGGCCGGCTTGGAACCGGGCTTTGCCTTCATCGATGACCCGCAGAACGGACAATCCGCTGCATCGTCATCAATGACCGACTGACCGCATGAAGGACAAACCGGAAAGTCCATGATCGCTGATTCCTCGCTGAGTTGCCTCAGTCGTGTGTTTTCCGTGATGCTTCGAAGCCAACTTCTGTTTGACGCGGCTTCCGATCCAAAGTTCCAGAAGCCACACTGATTACGACGAAATGTGCCCCCAATTCTACCGAAAAATCGGGTGCGGCGACAAATCTGGAACGCCATTCCAGCGAAGAAATCGAATTTCCAGTGACACAGCCCTCAAATGCGTGCCAACTCAGCCCCCCCCCGCTTTGTGGCGATGCAGAACTTCAGATCGTCAAATCCACAATCCTGAAGAATCCGGTGTAAGATCTGCGTCATTCACGGAATGAATCTACAGGAGGCTCGTGATGGTGGAACCGGATACGCGTCCAAGTTTGATGCTGCGACTGCGCGCCCCGCAGGATCAGCAGGCTTGGGCTGAATTCGTTTCCATCTATGAACCACTCGTGATGCGTGTCCTGCGACAACGGGGACTTCAACACTCGGATGCTCGTGATGTCACGCAACAGGTGATTCTTGCCGTGACTCAGGCGGTCCAGCGGTGGCAACCGGATGGGCAGCGGGCCTCGTTTCGGCGCTGGCTGTTTTCCATTGCCCGGCGGCTGGCAATTCGGTTCCTTGAACGTGGCCAGCCGAAACGTGGCGTGGGGGGATCGGACATGCTCAAGGTCCTTGACCGCCTTCCAGAGCCCGAACATCGGACGAAGGCTCTGTTCGACGACGAATACCGCAATGAGGTCTTTCGCTGGGCGGCCGACCAGATCAAAACCGAATTCCGGGAATCGACCTGGCAGGCCTTCTGGCGAACATGTGTGCTGAACGAGCCAATTCCCCATGTCGCAGAGTTGTTGGGAATGAGTCTTGGAAATGTCTATGTCGCCCGCAGCCGGATCATCGCCCGACTGCGAATCGTGGTCGAACAGTTTGAGGCGGAACATGGCTCAACGGCAGAGGAATGACATGTCACACTGCGAGCGACAGCACCTGCAACGCCTGTTGGACGAATCTCTGCCGGAAACCGCCGAACGGGATGTCGCAGAACATGTCGCGCATTGCCCGACCTGCCAGGCGGAACTGGAAGACATGGCCGCTGGACGTGTCTGGTGGAAGGAAGCGAGTCAGCGACTGAGTCGGTCGTCGTTCGAGAGTGCACCGGCACCTTCGACATCGGAGGGAAACACCCCCGATGCGGCAGGTCTTCCGACAGAACTGGAGCAGAATCGACGTCGCACAACGGCTAATTCGACCTGCGACAGCGATTCCGATCACTTCGACTATGACTTTGCCGTCGATTTCCTGGAACCGAGTGACGATCCCACAAAGCTGGGGCGACTGGGTGACTGCGAAATCGTGGAGGTGATCGGACGGGGCGGGATGGGAATCGTCTTGAAGGGGTTTCAGCAGCAGTTGAATCGCTTCGTTGCCGTGAAAGTACTGGCACCGCATCTGGCGACCAGTGGGGCAGCGCGGCGACGGTTTGCCCGCGAAGCACAAGCGACGGCCGCAATTGTACATCCGCACGTGATGGCGATTCATTCGGTCCACGCCACTGCGAAGCTTCCGTATCTGGTCATGCCGTTCGTGGCCTGCGAATCACTGCAGGAACGGTTGGATCGCCAGGGGCCATTGGATCTGAAGGATGTTCTGCGGATCGGGATGCAGGCCGCACTCGGGCTGGCCGCCGCGCATGCTCAAGGGCTGGTTCATCGGGACGTCAAACCCGCGAACATCCTGCTGGAAACGACTGTCGATCGGGTGATGCTGACCGATTTCGGATTGGCCCGGGCGGTCGACGACGCCACGTTGACTCGAACGGGAGTCATTGCCGGAACTCCACAATACATGTCACCCGAGCAGGCGAATGGCGACGCGGTCGATGCTCGGTCAGACCTGTTCAGCCTGGGGAGTGTTCTGTACGCCATGTGTGCGGGCCGCCCCCCGTTTCGCGCTGAGACGACGTTTGGAGTCCTGCGACGCATTCGCGAAGCAACGCCGCGTCCGATCCGCGAGATTA
This sequence comes from Planctomycetota bacterium, assembly GCA_018242525.1. Classification (GTDB taxonomy): domain Bacteria; phylum Planctomycetota; class Planctomycetia; order Planctomycetales; family Planctomycetaceae; genus Schlesneria. Next base: position 100,301 of record JAFEBS010000048.1, read on the forward strand.
ATTCAGACATCCCCGAATGGCTGGATCGAATTGTCAAGACGCTTTTGTCCAAGGAAGCAGCCCGCCGGATCGATACGGCCAGCACCATCGCGACGCTGCTGGAACGCTGCCTGGCTCACGTCCAGCAACCGACATCGATCCCTTTGCCCGCGGAAATCAATCACTGGTCACCCGGACCAATCCCTACGTCGGTGAGTCGTTTCCGATCGAAGCGGGCTTGGGCAGGAGCATTGGTTGTCGCGACAGCCGTCGTAGCGCTGGTCACTGTGGTGTTCGGTCCCCGGCCGATCAAAAGCCACAACGCCGAATCGTCGACTTCGTACACGCTGCCGGTCTCGACGCCAGCGGAGCCTGTGGCCGAAGATCTGACGGATCCTCGGCTGCAATGGGACGCGTTCCAGTCGGAATTACAAACCGCAGAGACCGAGTTCAAGCCCATTGAGGCTGAGGCCAGGCGAAGTCTGGATTCGCTGATCAGGGACATCGAAGAGAGCGACCTCATTCAACAACGGGAGGAACAATGACCCGATACTGTCCGTCGATACTTTCAGTTGCGGTGCTGACTGTGGTGTACAGCGGATCGTTCATTGTCGCGCAGGAGGTCGTCCATGAGACCCCGCCGCGTGATCTGCAGACCCCTCCCAAATCTGCCGATGACGACCAGCCCGATCCGTTGCGGGCGACGGTGGCGATTCGAGTGACCGATGGAACGTCGATTTCTCAGGGCTCTGGAACCATCATCGAAAGCAGTGCCGGTCGAACCACGATTCTGACCGGTGATTTCTTCAAGCGGACAACGTCGTCGGCCGTCATCAAAGTGGAGCTATTCACAAGCGAGAAGTCGGCGAATCCGGAAATCGTGACCGGGCGAGTCTTGAGGACGCATCCTGAAGCGGCCTTGGCGCTGATTTCGATCAGCTATCCGCAACAACTTCCGACAGTCCGACTGATGAGTGCCGACGGCGAACCGGTGGCGGTCACGGATCAATTGAACAGTTACGGTTGCACGAATGGCAATGCTCCATCGCGTGAAAGCGTACGTGTATCATCGATCAACAAATACCAGGGGGCCGAAAACCTGGAATGCACCGGACTGCCACAGAGTGGACGCGCCGGAGGTGGGTTGTTTCGCAGAAATGAACTGGTCGGCGTCTGTATCGCGGCTGATCCTCAGTCGTTGCGCGGGGTCTATTCCAGTTTGAAACCGATCGCCCGGCTCCTGATAGATGCCGATCTGAAGCATCTGGCACCAACACCTCTGAAGTCTGTCCACACATCTGATGGACGGGATGCTCATACCGTCAATCATGGTGACACAGTAGCTCCGAAGAATCAGTGGGTGAATATCGCTCCGCCAGGCATTGATACCGGGTCGGCTGCGATTGCCGAGCAGGAAGCGTTGGCTGTCAAAATCGCGGAACAGCTTCGCAGTCAAGCGAATCGCCTGGGTTGGAACCACCCTGATGTCGAACGGAGCCGTCAGAGTTTGAACAAAGCGCTCGCCTCCGCTTTGGACCTCAAGTTTCAAGTGGAACGCGAGCAATTGGGGAAACTTGAGGAACGCCTGTCACGCCTGCGCAACCAGTTGCAATTTCGCCAGGATTCCCGCGACAAGATCTTGCAGCGACGCACGCAGGAATTGCTCGAAGGGGGCGCTTTGAAGTGGAATCCTGCGAGCCCTGATGTCGAACCTCAGAAAATCAATGTGCCGAATTCTTCCGTGGCAAACGAGAATCTGACTGAAGTAACGTCCGAATCACCGCATGCCGATTCCATTGAAACGGATCTCGGAATCCACCCTGAGATTATAATCGCAACTGTACGTGATACTGAGCCATACCGCCTGCGGCGTAAGGGGCACCGCGACAAAACAGCTCTGGCAAACGGAGCTTCCGCCAAGTCGGAACGGGCCGTGGAAGCGGGCCTCCGTTGGCTGGCGAGCGTCCAGGAACCCGCGGGGAACTGGACGTCAGTACGGCACGAAGGGGCCGCCGCCATGAAAGACCCGATGGAGCGAGATCGACTCCGCGACTCGGCCGCCGAATCCGACACTGTGCTGCTCGAATTCACCGCCATATGGTGTCAGCCATGTCAGCAAATGCGTCCCATCGTTTCGCGTCTACAGCGACAGTCCTTTTCAATTCACGAGGTTGATGTGGATGCCGAACGCGAATTAGCGCTGCGATTCGGTGTGAAGTCTATCCCGTGTTTCGTACTGATCGCTGGCGGACAGGAAATCGATCGTGTCAGCGGTGTCACGTCAGAACAACAATTGAAATCGATGCTCAATCGTCTGCCCAAGCCGGTGGCACGGAGTCACGAGGGACTGCCGGGCGATGCTGGGATCACCGGATTGGCAGTGCTGGCCTTTCTGGGGGCAGGGTACACACACGATGAAGGTCCATACAAGGAGGTCGTGCTGCGGGCGATCAATTGGTTAATCACGCAGCAGAAATCGGCCAACGGGTATCTCGGCGGCCCGGCCACGCGGTACGACAGCATGTATTGTCATGCGATGGCGACCGCCGCGTTGGCTGAAGCCCAGGCCATGCAAACCGACCCCGATGCCGTGCCGGGATTGCGCGAGGCGATCCGGAATGGTGTTCGCCTGATCTGCTCGATGCAGAACGACGACGGCGGGTGGCGCTATGGCAAGGGAGGCAAAAGCGATCTGAGCATGACCGGCTGGCAACTCACGGCGCTCTGGAGTGCCAGCCACGCCGGGGTTCGACTTCCTGAAGCAACCATGGAAAACGCGATTCGGTTTCTGGCAGCCAGTTCTCAAGGGCCGCGCGGCGGATTGGCCGGATATCTGGTGACCAGTCCGCCGACACTCTCGATGACTGCGGAAGCGCTGTACTGCCGCCAACTGTACTGCGTCAAAAACTCAAATCCCGCTTCGCAGGCAGCCATCGAATACTTACTGGCGCGTCCCCCGCGTCTGAGCGAACAGGACGAGTGGTACTGGTACTTTGGATCACTGGCAATGTTTCAATGTGGTGAGGCGCCGTTCAACACGTGGAACGGTGCCTTGCGGGATGTTCTGGTCGACCTGCAAACCTCGGACGGAACCCAGGCCGGTAGCTGGCCGCCGAAGGGAAAGTGGGCTGGGATCGGTGGACGGGTCTTTTCCACCGCCATGAGCACAATGATCCTGGAGGTGTACTACCGCTATCCGAGAATCGACGGGACCTGTGACGATTTGAGCTTCGCCCCCGACAACCCAACACAATCTGCTTCCCGAGCAATCACTTTTGGAACGACTCAGGTTGAATTCGTCGCGCCAAAAGGAATGCAGATTGTGATCGGGCAGGGAGCGATTCCCACCCGGCTGACATGCCCTGCTCGCTACAACTTTCCACGAAAGAAGGCTGCCGAGCAGTATTCACTGACACTTTTTCCAGATCGTCCGGCGGGCGAGTCCACAGTTTCGATGGTCCTGGATGTGCTGCCTGCGGACACGCGGATTGAGAGTTTTCTGGAGCGTCATTCTGTTCCGATCCGGGTCACCGATGAAGATCGAGAACAACTTCAGTCGAACCATCGGGTGACCAAGGTCGTTTATCTGCCGAGGGAGAACACGCTGGTTGACACCCAGATGGAGATTCTGGTCTCAACCCGGCTTGATCCCGGAATCGACCCGGTCCAGGAAGCCGGGCGGAGAGGAAGCATCATCCTGGTCTGCCGGTTATCTAAGCTTTCTGAAAGCCACGCAAACTTGCCGGAGTGAATGGAAGCCCTGCCTGGCAGTCCAGATTTCCGAATTTGTGCAAGATTCCCAGGCTCGTGTTGTGTCTACTGGTGCCGTACGAAAAATCTCTCTCAGGAGGCGTGTAGTGACATCGGTACCAGAGACTCGAGCCAGCCTGTTGCTCAGGTTGCGCGATGCGCGCAACCAGCAGGCGTGGACAGAGTTTCTGGAAATCTATGAACCGCTGATCAGCCGCCTGATCTGGCGGCGTGGGGTCCAGGATGCCGACGTCGCCGAGGTCACTCAGGAGGTGCTCTTGGCGGTGGCATCGGCGATTCACCGGTGGGAAGCGGATCCGGCTCGAGGCTCATTTCGCGGCTGGCTGGCGACGATTGCCCGGAACCTGGTCGTCAATTTCCTGATCCGGCAGTCGCGGCAACCGCGCGCCAGTGGTGACACGGAATTCAATCGCTGGCTGGAAGATCAGCCAGCACCCGATGGCGACGTTTCGGCCTTGTTTGATCTGGAACGTAAACGCCAGACATTTCGGTGGGCCTCAGAACAGATCCGTGAAGAATTCAAGGAATCGACCTGGCAGTCGTTCTGGATGACCGCCGTTGAGAATCGGGATGTGAGCGAGGTGGCCCAGATCCTGGGGGTCAAGCCAGGTGTCATCTATGTGTCGCGCAGTCGCGTCATGAAACGACTGCGGGAAATGGTGGAAGACGTCGAACGAAGTGAACAGGCGGAAAGGTGAGTTGAGGAACAGCCATGGTGGCCCACTCGTCCCAATGTGATCAGGCGCAGTTACAGCGTTTGTTGGAAGACCAACTTCCGGAAACCGTGCAGACGGAAGTTGCTGCGCACATCGAAACGTGCTCGGTCTGCCAATGCCGGTTGGAATCGTTCGCGGCCACGGCCGATGTCTGGCACGAGATGCGCGAGGCCCTTTCGGATGTTGATGACGACGGATTCGCCAGCCATTCCCACTCCATTCACTCCGTCCCGCTCGACTTCCTCTCGCCCTCCGACAACCCCGCGATGGTGGGGCGGATCGGGGAATTCGAAATCCTGGAGCTGATCGGTTCCGGCGGCATGGGGATTGTTCTGAAGGGGTACGACCACGAACTGAATCGGTACGTGGCGGTGAAGGTTCTGCATCCGCACTGTGCGACAAGTGCCGGAGCCCGACGGCGGTTCGCGCGGGAAGCTCAGGCGGCCGCCGCGGTGGTCCATCAGCATGTCGTGGCGATTCACGCGGTCGGGGCTCATCACCATCCTCCGTATCTGGTGATGCCTTTCGTCCCCGGCGAATCCCTGCAACAGCGGTTGACTCGACTGGGTCCATTGGAAGTCGTGGATGTCCTGCGGATCGGCCAGCAGGTGGCCGAGGGTCTGGCGGCGGCACATGCACAGGGGCTGGTCCATCGCGACATCAAGCCGGCCAACATCCTGTTGGAACGAAATGTCGACCGGGTGTTGTTGACGGACTTTGGATTGGCACGCGCGGCGGATGATGCCAGTTTGACTCAAAGTGGAGTGATCGCGGGGACTCCACAATTCATGTCCCCCGAGCAGGCCAGGGGCGAGAATGTCGATCACCGGACGGATCTGTTCAGCCTGGGGACGGTCTTGTACACGTTGCTGGCGGGACATTCGCCGTTCCGGGCCGAAACCGCGATGGGGGTGTTGCGGCGTGTGTGCGACGATTCCCCGCGTCCCTTGCGCGAACTGAATCCCAGTGTCCCCGACTGGCTGGAAAGATTCATCGCCCGGCTGCAGGCGAAGTCGGCCGCGGACCGATTCGACTCGGCCCTGGAAGTCGCGGAATTGTTGAAGGGGAGTCTGGCTCATATCCAGCAGCCGACGGTGGTGCCTCTGCCGGATGCAGTGGCACGGTTGGTGCGCCGTCCATTGAAGTCGAATCGGCTTGTACTCTGGGGAGGTGCCTCCGTGGTCGCGCTGGGCGTATGGGCGGCTGGATTGGGACTGTGGCCAGAGTTTCTACGAACCAGTATTCCGCCGGCAGGTTTGAACCCCTCACCGAGTTCCATTCCACCGGTCGTGTCACCGGACAGTGACTGGAATGACTCTCATCCGCAGGAAGCTCAGGCCGTGCGAAAAGCGATTGAGCGGCTGGAAGGCGAAGCGTCCGACCAGTTCTAAATTCGGGGTCGTCGCGAGATCCCACACTTCGTGATATCAGAATTCCAAATTCATTCAGACGTCAGTTGAGGCTCCCATGAGTCAAGGAAATCCCGAACCCAAATCCGAACGTCGGCCCGCAGGATCCCGCTTCCGCTGGATTTGGCTGCCGTTGCTCGCCCTGATGTTGAGCGTGCCGGTGCTGATACTGACCGTACTGTTCACGGCTTACTTGTCCCAGGAAAGCCGTAATCAGACCGTACTGGACCAGATGTCCCGGGAGCGGGCGAATGAGGAATATCAACTGAAGCTGGCCAGGGAACGGCAGCAGCAGGACATCGCGGTGGCCCGTGCTCAGTCGGTGATTCAACGAGTTCAAAGTCACGTCGTCCAGTTGAAAGTTTCGTTTGAAGATCTGGAGACACGGTTTACGACGGCCTTGATCGTCGAACGCAATGGAAACACTTCGACGTTGACGGCCCCCAGGGACGTGTTTGCTCCGATTACGGGAAAAGTGAATGGTCGAGTTGTCACCGTCAGCCCGAGTACAGTCAATGTGGTGGGAGGCTGGGGAGGTCCCGGTTCACCGGGCGGACCGTCCAGTGCCATGGGAATGATGCCGCCCGGAATGCCCGGGATGGCCGGCGGCAGTGCGATGGCAGAGCCATTTGGAATCCTCGTGAAACAGCAGTTTCCTCACTTGGGATTGCTCACTCTGAGCGCGAACACGTCGCTGTCTCCACTACGAGTTCTTGGGGATTTCCCCAAGGCGGTCGTCGGCGAAAAGCTGATGGTCATCACCACAGAATCGGCAAAACCCGGAAGTTTCGCAGAAGTCGCAGTGCTGGCGATGGACGAATCGGTCAACACGGCACCGGACACGAAGCTGGATCATCTGCTGAAGTTGACTGAGTGGAATGGTGAGATGGGGGCCGTTGCGTGTAACAGCCAGGGAGACCCCATTGGTCAGATTGTCGCAACCGTGGCGATTGGAAAGCTCAAATACTCATTCGCCGTTCCCATGGACCGGCTGTTTGAAGCCGTTTATCAGGCGGACGTCGTGATCGGGGACAAAAAGGTGGAAGCTGACCTGAATGGAGCAGTGGAAGAGGATCCATTTGTGCCTGGTTCGAAAAGGGCGATGTCAATTCACGCCGATGCGGCCCCCCCGCAACTGCCTGACCTTAAGATCGAAGTCGGCGAAGCGGCTCGAGTCCCCCCTACCGACGACACTCCGCCGATCCTTCCCAGTTCTCGCACCAAATCAGATCTTGAAGTCAGACCAGACGTCGAAGCAAAGGTCGCCCCGCAAACCGCAGGTGCGAACGAACTGCGAACTTATCCGGACGATTCATTCAATCCAATGGCAGATGATTCGACCGACATCGGGCGTGTGTATTCGGTTGAAGGGGTCCGCGATGACGCGGTGAAGGCGTTGCGCGACCAGTTTGGGAACTCTGTGAAGCTGTGGATCGATCCGGTCACCCGATCGATCATCGTGATCGCATCCGAAGCGACTCATCAGCAGGTGGCCACAGTTGTGGAAAGAATGAATCAGCAAGTACACGGCGCACGGTCGGCCGACGAAGCGCGACGTGCGAAGGAATTACTGCTGAAGTACCCAGTCAGACGGGGTGAGGATCTGGGCCCGGATGGCCCTGCCATTATCCCGGAGAATGCGGCAGCACTTCCACCGACAGATTCGCCGCCCGGCGATTCTGCGATCGAGATGATGACTGGAATGATGAGCGGAATGGGTAACCGTGGAGCGACGCCCGACGAACTGGACCGAAAGCTGGATCGGGAAGCGCGCCAGTTGGCCCTGCGACTTCGATCTGCCTCCCCGACTGAATCACCAGTACTGCGCCAGGAACTCGAAGAACTGACTCAGCGTCATTTCGATCTGCGGCAGCGGAACCGCAAGCAGGAAATTGACGAACTGGGCAGCCGCGTCGACAAACTGCGGTTGAGTCATCTGCGTCGTGAGCAGAACAAATCGGAAGTGATTCAGCGTCGTATCCAGGAACTGCTCGATCCCAACGCGGATCTTCGTTGGGACGAATCCAGCGCGCCTGCACCAGGAGTGTCGGGGCCGGCTCCGGGGAACATATCAAACATGGAAGGTTCCACAACTCTTGATTCGGCTCCGGACAGCATCGACCCGCTGGTCACACTCGTTCGCAATCCGGGGACATTCGACGGAGTCCCCTATGCGCAGTGGTTGACGCTGCTGGAGACCGAACGCAAACCCGGCAAACTCGCCCTGGCCATTGAGGCCTGCAGTCGCCTGGCCAGTAACGACGACGAGCATCGGATTGCGCAAGGAATCCTGCGTGCGGTCCACCTATTTGAAGCCGCCGAAGACGAAGAACGGGATGTCGTATGGCTGCCCGCGGTCCAAGGCCTGTATCGACTGCCCGCCGCAGTTGTGGCGGACGAGTTGATTCGCGCGTTACGCCAGCATGACAGAGACCACGGTCTCTTCCCGGCATTTTTTCTCTCCCAAGACAGTCAGATCTCGACCCGAATTGCCGCAACACATAAAGATCAAGAATTGATTGCTGAATTGCTCAAGGTGTCCGCTTCCGAGGCCGCTCACGCGAATCAATTCCTGGCGGCCGCCTGCCGCATTTGGCAATCCACGGATCGACCGCTTGACGATTATGAGGGACTGCGACCAGCAATCGTCAAACTGATCGACGAAGGATTGAGTACCGATCGATCCTGGCAGATCGTTGTCGACGCCGTCGTCACCAAAGATCCTCAACTGCCAGACCTGTCGCTCAAGTTGTGGAAGTATCACGTCAACAGCGATGTCTACCGGTACATTGGCAGGATGAAACAGCGCGCGGAGCCCGTCGTACCACATATCGTGAACTCGTTTGTCGTCAACTGGAGAATCGAAGAAGAAAAACGGTTGTCACTCCCGCCAGTCGGACGCTTAATGCAGCATCGAAGTCCGTCGCAATTCTCCATAGTGCAGATCCAAACCTTGGGAGAAATCGGCGTCGGCTCCAAAGGCTGGCAATTGCTCTCAGAACTGAACTCAATCCGGATGAATCTGTCATCCAGAGAGCGGGCGGTTCTGGATGCCGCGATGGCCATGTTTCACGGAGACCGCGAAGTCAATTCCCCAACGATGCTGTTGAGCGACTTCACGATGATCTCCGGCAGTTGGCGACTGAAGGGGTACAGAAATGGGGAAGTACCACCCGACTATCGGCTGACGTTCAATCGATCTGTCGGGTCGATAGAGCGGGCCGACGCCAGTCCAAAACTCGAACTCCCGAACGGCGCTGGTGATCTCTTCACCCATTTCGGCGGGCAGAAATTTGAATTCGACACCAAGTCGTCACCCAAAAAGATCACCCTGATCAATCAAGGGTTTGGGATAGCGTCCCCCGAAACGCGGCACGTCGGAATCTATGTACTGACTCCGACGACGCTACGACTGCAGTTTGCGGTCGATCGCAATCAGCCGCCTCCAGCAGAGCTAGCAACGCCAACATCGCTTATTCCTGAGGGACAGTTCCTGCTGGAGTTTGTCCGCGCGGAGCCCGACGAACCGACAGCCAACACGGCCCCCAGAGCCCTCAAATAACCCTATTTAATCATCCGTTCGGGAACTCCTGTTGCCCCATTTTGCCTCGGCTGCGATGATTGCAGGGTCCGGATCAGTTGATCCGGCACGATGCCCCTCGAAACGGCATCGGCAACGCAGGTTGGGGAATGGCAATGACTTCGTTCGTCACGCATCTGGAAGGAGCCATCGACGGGGCGAATCTGACTGCGGATCGGGTTCAAACACTCCACAAAGATCGACCTCTGTGGGTCCGTTATGATCTGGATGCCGTCGGCAAAGCACTTACCAAGGAGATATTGCGCGATCGCCCCCTGACAATGTGGCGCTATCGTGAACTGCTCCCGGTCCCGTTCGAGCAGGAACCAGTCTCGCTGGGCGAAGGACAGACGCCACTATTACACTGTGCGCGGCTGGCCAATCGGTATGGCCTCGAGCACCTGTGGATCAAGGATGAATCGCATCTGCCGACAGGCAGTTTCAAAAGCCGCGGTCTGGCAATGGCGATCACCATGGCTCAGCACTTTGGCATTCGCCGCGTCGCCTTGCCAACCGCCGGGAATGCCGGTGGTGCCGCCGCTGCCTATGCCGCCCGGGCCGGGATGCAGGCCTATGTCTTCATGCCCGAAGACACACCGGTCGTCAACATCTACGAATGCCACCTGGCCGGTGCCAAAACATTCCTCGTCAACGGCCTGATCACCGACTGCGGACGGATCGTCCGCGAAGGGAAACAGCGGCTGGACTGGTTCGATCTGTCAACGCTGAAGGAACCGTATCGGATCGAAGGCAAGAAGACGATGGGGTTGGAACTGGCCGAACAGTTCGACTGGAAACTGCCCGATGTGATCCTGTATCCCACTGGTGGCGGGACCGGGCTGATCGGCATGTGGAAGGCGTTTCTGGAACTGCGAACACTCGGCTGGCTGCTCGGCGAATCGACGGGTTCACCGCCCAAACTGCCGCGGATGGTCAGTGTTCAATCGACGGGTTGTGCTCCAATCGCGACCGCCTTCGCCGCCGAATCGCGATTCGCGGAACCATTTCCCAACGCCGCCACCGTCGCCAGCGGGATTCGCGTTCCCGCCGAAGTGGGCGACTTCATGATCCTGGATGCCGTGCGGCAGAGTCACGGCACGGCGCTGGCCGTCGAGGAATCGCGGATCCGGGAATGGATGCGTCAGGTCGCCTCGACCGAAGGGATCGCCATCTGTCCGGAAACGGCGGCATGCATGGGTGCTCTGGAACAGTTGAGTCAATCGGGATGGATCCGGCCCGATGAACGCGTGGTGGTGTTCAATACGGGAGCGGCCCAGAAATACGTCGAAGCACTGCAGTGCGAGTTACCCCGGCTGGACATTCGGCATCCGTTGGACTGGGACTGGATTTCAGAGGCGTGACGAATCAACCCTGAATCACAACGAATTCGTTGTGCCATTTTGGAAGCGGGAGTACAGCATGCGACGATACCTCTTGGGGCTGGCAGTGATGTTGCTGGCGGCGGGGATCGCGTTTCGGTTTGGGGCATTGACACCGCCACCGGAAGCCGCCAATGCGCAGGAGCCGTCGACAGTGGCCCCCGCTTCGCGCGAGGAAGTTGCGGATCCGTTTACGATCCCGGAATCCGCCGAAGTGGCTGTGCTGGTCAACTTCGTCAAGGCCCTGCGGACCGTCCGACCGGAATTGGGACCGGCCCTGGACGAGTTCGAGGAAAAAGCGCCGGCAGCCATTCGCAAGGCGTGCGAACGAATTATCGATCTGGAAAAGTCCGCGACGTCCGAAGCCCGACGGTTCGCACAACGTGAATTGCTCCCTTTCCGCATGTCGGATCTTGCCGAGTCCGACAAAGTCACGGTGGAGGCCCGCAAGCAGATTGCCGCCGACGCAATTCAAATCCTGAAAGACTCCGAACGAAGCGCGTCCGATGTGGAACTCGCCACCCGGCTGGCCATTACGTTTGAAGAATTTGCTCCGGCGGACGAATCACTGGCGCTGTACGAAGCACTGGGGGAACTGTTTGTTCGGAACACCAACGAAGCCATCGCGCGGCGGGGCGAGTACCTGACCGGTGCCGCACGACGACTGGGGATCGTTGGACATCGGTTCGAGCTTGTCGGGACGACCGTGGACGGGACCGAGTTTGACATCGCGTCCTGGAAGGGGAAGGTGGTCCTCGTCGATTTCTGGGCGACATGGTGCGGACACTGCCTGGATGAACTGCCCAACCTGAAACGAAATTATCGTGAGTTCCATGACAAGGGCTTTGAGATCGTCGGGATCAGTGTCGATGACGACCGTGAAGCGTTGCAGACATTCCTCAAAAAACAGCGTCTTCCCTGGACGACGCTGCACGATGAAGACACAGGCTCGGAACACCAGGCCGCCATTCAATACGGCATCGCAGCGTATCCCACGTCATTCCTGATCGACCGCGATGGACGCGTTCTGGCGACCGATCTGCGAGGACGAAAGCTCAGCCGCAAGCTGGATGAATTGTGTGGCTCCGGGAACAATCAGCGTCCGGGTTATCCCGTGTTCAACGTCAGCGAAGTGATCGACAAGCTGACCAATGCAGGTTCCAGGCTGTATAAATCCGGCAAGACCAGGGGGGACGTCGAACTTCGCCAGCAGTTGGATCGCAAGTCGATCGAATTGAAACTTCCGGAACCGAATGATGAATTGCTGACGGATCGCGAACTGTATCGCCGGGCCTGCAACAGCGTGTTCATCGTCTGCAGCCTGTACAAGGTTGCAGAATCAAATGACTGGCAGACATCGCTCGCCACGGCTTTCGCCGTCACCAGCGACGGCGTTTTGACCACGAGCTGTCATGTGTTCGACAATGAAGACGAAGCGGATGCGGTGGTCGTGATGGATGTCCACCGCAAGGTCTATCCAGTGAAGGAACTGCTGGCCGTCCATAAAAGGGCGGACACCTGTCTGTTCCGGATCGATGCCACCGATCTGCAACCGCTGCCGTTTGCCGATGATGCACCGCCGGGCACACGAGTGCGCGTGCTGGGCCATCCCGGCGACAGTTTTTATTTCCTTTCCAGCGGACTGCTGGCAAACTATGAACGCGACCACGAAGGAACAACCTGGCTGAACACCACCGCGGATTTTGGCCAGGGATCCAGCGGCGGTCCGGTGCTGGACGAGTTCGGGAACGTCGTCGGCCAGGTCAGCCGTACCTACACCCTGTATGCCGGCGGAACGACTCGAGGCCGTCCCCGCCGCGTGGCGGGACCGATGCCCGGTGACAAACGTGAACGTGAAGTCAAGGACGAGCCCGAAGATATCGCCGACCCCCAAATGGTCTTTAAGTCGTGTGTCCCGGTGAAGACGTTGCGATCGCTGGTCAAGCCGTAACGAACTCAGCGAGCTTGCGTTCCGGCAACGATTCAAAAGGTTCTGTGCCTGACGTCCCTGTCTGCGTACAATGGGATGGTGCCTTGGAAACAGTAAGGGGCATGTAATCCGAAGCGTTTGCGAGGCAGGGATTTGGGAAACACCGTTTCTCTCTCGCTGACGCATCGGGTTACATGCCGACGCTTGGGGTTACAGACAGAGTCGTTTTTGGGAACGCGAGGTCCGGCGATGCCCACCGCAACGATTCCAAACGCAAACCGCTCAGGCTCAATGCCGGTGGGCAACACGTATACCACGATCAGCGGCATGCCGATTGCCCCACAGTATGGCCCCGCAGATCTGGTCCAGGTGGTGTATGACCGTGAAATCGGTCCGCCGGGTCAGTACCCCTACACGCGCGGAATTCACGCCGACATGTACCGCGGTCGGCTCTGGACGATGCGGCAGTTCGCCGGATTCGGCACGGCCCGGCAGACGAACCAGCGGTTTCGATTTCTGCTCGATCAGGGACAGGCAGGACTCAGCACGGCATTTGACCTCCCTACACTGATGGGATTGGACAGCGATGATGCCCGTTCGCTCGGGGAGGTCGGCCGGTTGGGAGTCGCGGTCGACACCATCGACGACATTCAGGTTCTGTTTCAGGAAATCGACCTCGAACAGATTTCCGTCTCAATGACGATCAACGCCCCTGCGGCGGTGTTGATGGCGTTCTACCTGGCTGCAGCCCAGGAACGAGGTCTCGACTGGAAGAAACTGCGTGGAACCATCCAGAACGACATCCTGAAGGAATTCCACGCGCAAAACGAAATCGTCTTTCCCCCCGAGCCCTCGGTACGGTTGGTCGTCGACTTGATCGAGTATTGCACGCGGCACGTCCCGCAATGGAATACTGTATCGATCAGTGGCTACCACATTCGTGAAGCCGGATCGACAGCCGTCCAGGAACTGGCATTCACGCTGGCCGATGGTCGGCACTACGTCGACGAAACACTGCGGCGCGGCCTGCCGGTCGATAGCTTTGCGCCGCGACTGAGTTTCTTCTTCAACGCCCACAACGATTTGTTTGAAGAGATCGCGAAGTATCGAGCGGCCCGGCGACTGTGGGCCGAGCTGATGCGTGAAACGTATGGCGCGACCAATCCGGCGTCGTGGAAGTTGAGATTCCATGCTCAAACCGCCGGATGCTCGCTGCAGGATCGGCAGCCGGAAGTCAATCTGATTCGTGTGGCCTACCAGGCGCTGGCCGCTGTGCTGGGTGGCTGCCAATCGCTGCACACGAACAGCATGGACGAAACCCTGGCACTTCCAACCGAGCATGCCGTGACGCTGGCGTTGCGTACTCAGCAGGTTTTGGCTCATGAAACTGGCGTCACGAATACCGCCGACCCGGTGGGGGGAAGCTATTTTGTGGAATCGCTGACCAGTCGGATGTATGACGAGTCGTTGCGGTACTTCCAACGGATTGAAGAATCGGGCGGAATGCTGGCCGCGCTGGCAGCGGGCTTCTTTCGTCGCGAGATCGCCGAGGCGGCCTATCAATATCAGCAGTCGATCGATCGCGACGAGCGAGTGATTGTCGGCGTCAATCGATTCACGCAGTCTGACGAAACTTCGGTCGAAACGCTGCAACACGATCCGGGCGTCGAACCGACTCAGGTGGAATCACTCCAGCGAATCAAGACGTTGCGCAATCGGGGCGACGTGGAACGAACGTTGTCACAGATCCGCAAAGTCGTCGCGACGAACGAGAACACATTTCCAGCGTTGATTGACGCAGCGCGGGCTCGGGCCACGCTCGGTGAAATCATGGGAGCCCTGTCCGATGTGATGGGGCGGCATCAACTGCAGGAGCAATGATTCGGAAGGGCCGTTGCAATGAAAACCTCCACCACCTTGAATCGGCTGCCTGAGCCTGGCCCGGCAACAACGCCCGCCGCGGTGCGCATCGTACTGGCAAAGGTGGGGTTGGACGGTCACGATCGCGGCATCAAGGTGGTGGCCCGGGGTCTGCGGGACGCCGGGTTGCATGTGATCTATGGTGGGATCTGGCAGTCCCCCGAGGCGGTCGCCCAGGCGACGCTGGATGAAGATGCCCGGTGGCTGGGTATCAGCCTGCTCAACGGGGCTCATCTGACACTGATCCCGCAAGTGATCGACGCATTGCGTCGGCGTGGACTCGATGACGTCGGGGTGATTCTCGGCGGAATTGTTCCGCCCAGGGACATCCCGGCGCTGAATGAACTTGGTGTCTCCGGCGTGTTTGGGCCGGGAACATCCGTGGACGAAATTGCCCGATTCCTGAAATCGCCGCCAACCCGCCTGAATGACGCAGTGGAACTGGTGTCCAGCAGCCAGCAACGAGATCGTCGTGCCCTGTCCCGCCTGCTCAGCCTGATTGCCGAAGGTCGACAGATCGACACGATTCGCGACGCGCTCGCGACCTGCACACCAGGCCACGGTCAGACGGCAGGACCGACACCTGTTCGCACAGTGGCGTTCACGGGAAATGCGGGCGTTGGCAAAAGCTCCCTGATTGCCAGAGTGGTGACGGAACTCCGATCTCGGCAGTTGACGGTGGCAGTCCTTTCCTGCGATCCCCAAAGCCCCGTCACAGGCGGGGCTCTGCTGGGGGACCGGATCCGGATGTCCGGTTGCCTGCCGGATGAAGGTGTGTTTGTTCGCAGCCTGCCGGTCCCCAGCGGGTCACAGGGAATTGCCGCACATCTCGATCTCATGACACGGGCACTGGCGGGATTTGGATTTGACGTCGTGTTGATTGAAACAGCCGGAACCGGCCAGGGGGATGTCGCCGTAAGAGCGGTGGCCGATTCCATTGTCCTGGTACTGCAACCAGAGACGGGCGATTCGGTGCAATGGGAAAAAGCCGGACTCTTGGAAATCGCGGATGTCATCGTGATCAACAAGTCAGAACTACCAGGCGCGGAACGGATGGAAAGCGAACTGAGAGAGCATCTGAACCTGTCCGGTCCAGCTCAGCGCGGGCCCAACGACTCTCGGCACGGGTCCGACGATGTTCGGCGCGGGTCCGACGATGTTCGGCGCGGGTCTCCCGACCCCGCCGAAACGCCAGATCGCAGGTCTCCTCTTCATCAGCACCTGGTCCAAGTCAGCGCAGCCCGGAACGAAGGAATTCAGCAACTCTGGAAGATTCTGAGTGGTTCCCCCATTGAGGAGTAGGCAACCATGGAAACAACAAACGATCAAGTCTGGTCGACCTGGAACCCCTGGTCATACATACGCGAGCAGTACAACCTGGGAGTCGATCTGACCACCGAACAGGTGCGCCGCGGAGAGGGCAACCGGGTCGCTTTGCACTGGGAGAATGCGGATGGAGCCTGTCGCGACCTGACCTATCTGGAACTCGACGAACTCAGCACACGGTTTGCGGCGGCCCTGTCGCGGCGGGGTGTCCAGCGTGAGGATCGCGTGTTCCTGAGGTTGCCCAACATTCCGGAATTCTACATTGCGGCCCTGGGCGTGGCGAAATTAGGGGGCATCTTCATTCCATCGAGCACCCAGTTTCGGTCAAGCGAAGTGCAGTACCGACTGCACGATTCGGGTGCGGTGGCCGTTGTGACGACTGTCGACTTGCTCGATGCCGTCGAAGAGGCTGCTCCCGGATGCCCGGATCTGAAGCAGATCGTGATCGTCAAGTATCCCGATCCCGCAGCCACGGTCGCGGACTACGAGGATTTCCAGAAACTCGTCAATGAAGTCGCCACGCATAATGGACAACCCTGGAAACCGGCCGAGACGCGTCAGGATGACCTGGCATTCCTGGCCTATACTTCGGGAACGACGGGAGATCCCAAGGGTGTGCTGCATTACCAGCGCTACCCGCTGGCCTATGAAGGACTGATTCGCTATTGGCACGATTATCGGCCGCATGACATAGTCGCCTGCCCATCGGAAATGGGCTGGCTGCTGCCGGTCGCGACGACATTTCTGTATGCGCTCAGTCGTGGACTGACTGTGGTCCTGTTCGATGCGATGGGTCGGCGCTTCGACCCGCTGGCCTGGTACGGATTGTTTCAGAAGTATCGCATTACCAGCTTCACGGCACCTCCGACGGTCTATCGCATGCTGTTGACAGCGGCGGATCAAGCGGCCAACTTTGACCTGTCAACCTGGCGACATGCCGTGTCTGCGGGTGAGCCCCTGCCCGCCGACACATTTCAGGCCATACGGCAGGCGTTTGGTGTCAGTCCGAGGGACGGAATCGGGATGAGCGAGTGCATGGTTTATTGTTTCAATTCCATCAGTCAGCCCATACGTCCCGGCAGTTGCGGCCGGCCAGGACCGGGGACCGTGATCGAATTGATGGACGACAATCTGCAACCTGTCTCGCCGGGGACGGACGGAGTTCTGTGTGTCCGACGAGATTCCCATCCGGGCATGATGCAGGGGTACTGGAACAAGCCGCTGCAAACGGCGGAGATTTTTCGCGGCGAATGGTATGTTTCGGGTGACGTTGTGCGTGAATATGAGGATGGTTCGTTCTGGTTCCAGGGACGGGCCGATGACCTGATCAAGGCCAGCGGGTATCGGATCTCGCCATTCGAAGTGGAAAGTTGCCTCTGCAGCCACCCCGCTGTTCTGGAGGCGGCTGCCGTACCAAGCCCCGATCCACTGCGTGGGACGGTCGTCAAGGCATTCATCGTCCTGCGGTCGCAGTTCCCTGCGACAGAGTCACTGGCGGAAGAACTTCAAAACCATGTTCGAGAGAGGATTGCTCCCTACAAACACCCCCGTCAGGTGGAGTTCGTGACCGAACTGCCGAAGACAACGTCCGGCAAGATCAAGCGTTGCGAACTTCATGCAATGCCAACGAACGTGTCGTAACACCGGTGGCATCGCCCCCGGTTGAGGTGAGATCGATCTTCAACGACCGCATTCCAGGTCCAAAATCGAGGGTCTGTCCCTTCGATACTGCCCGGGCTTGTCCGAGTTCGATTCTTCGGAACAAATCGAGACGGGTGTTGAAGCCTGTCGTCGTGGACTTTTCGCGAAATTCATCGCACGGCACAACTTATTGTTTGCAAGCGACTTGCGCCTGAACGAGAATCAAAGCGGATCGAATTCGGCGGACTTCAAGGATTGGTGTGTCGGGACGAAGAGTCTATTCCGCATTTAGATTCAGAATCGTGATCCGATTTGCGAAGTCGAATTGGATGTCGAAATCTGACTCTCCAACGTGGGAAAAGCTGATGGACGAAGTACGGAATCGACTGGCGGATGCCGTTCGCGCGAGCGCACGGCGTGATTCGAAGCCTGCCAAGCCTGCATCGGCCACAGAAAACACAGCACGGGCGGAAGATTCCGTTCCGATTGGTGTCGGACCATTTTCCGAGCTACCCATGGAATTTGGCCGGTATCGGATCGAAAAGTTGCTCGGCAAAGGGGCGATGGGTGCCGTCTATCTCGGACACGACGCGCAGCTCGGCCGGTCGGTGGCGCTGAAAGTTGCGCGGGTCTCGTCCGGAGGTTCGTCGAAGCTGATCAAGCGAATGGAAACGGAAGCGAAGGCGGCCGCGAGGATCGATCATCCCCAGATCTGCAAAGTTTTCGACTTCGGGGAAATCGATGGCATCCGGTTCATCGCGATGCAGTACATTGACGGCGAAGACCTCAAGTCGTATCTGAAGCGCACCGGCAGGCGTCGCGAACCGGCGGAGGCAATCTGGCTCACACTGCAGCTCGCCCGAGCGTTGGGTGCGGCCCACGAGAAGGGCGTGATCCATCGAGACCTGAAACCTGAGAACGTGATGCTCAACCGAAACGGGTCACCGGTCATCATGGACTTTGGCCTGGCGCGGCGGACGACGGGCACGACCGATGCCAGTCTGACACAGGGAATGATCGTTGGGACAGCAGCCTACATGTCGCCCGAACAGGCCATCGGCGTGGCCTCGGGAATCGATCACCGCAGCGATCTGTACGCGCTGGGCGTGATGCTGTTTGAAATGCTGACCGGTTCATGGCCGTTCACTGGCAGCGCGATTGAAATCATGGGGAAAAAATGCGTCCAGGAACCACCGTCACTGGCGAGCCAATATCCGGAGGTGCCTTCGCAATTGGCCGCGATTTGCCAGAAAATGATCGCCAAAAGTCGAGACGATCGATATGCCTCATGCGGCGAATTGATTGCCGCGCTGGAGACAGTTGATCTGAACGAAAATGCCAAGATAGACCTTGAGTCTGCAGATGTGACATCCCTGCTGGATTTTCCGCAGGCACCGCCGGACGCCCCCGGTTGGTTCGAGCAGGCCCGTTACCGACCCAAGCCAGTCAGAAATCCAGCGGGTTTCCGCACATTCGCTCAAATCACGAAATGGTGCCGCGGCCTGCCAGTCGTTTTTCGCGCGACAATTCTTGTCGCTCTGGCAACCTGCCTGCTGCTTCCGGCTGGAACATTGTTCTTCCGCAACGGCGATGCATTGGTCAAGGTCGAAGTCAACGCCGACGACGTGGAAGTCACTTTCCAAAACCAGACGCTGATGGTTGCGGACGGCGCGCACCAATTCAAACTGAGTCCGGGGCAACAGACATTGCACATCAAATCGGGCAATGTCGAGTTTGACACGGACAAATTCGTTCTCCGGCGGGGCGAGAATCCAATCGTCACCGTTGAAGTCGTTCAATCCGAAATCGTGACTCGACAGGGCAAACAAATCATCGGACGACACGCCTTGTCGGGGAAGCCGGATGCGGCTGCACCCACGGCCCCGCAGGCAAACCAACGCTCTTCACCTGCTTCGATCAAGAAAAATGCAACTGAAATCTCCGCCGATCCTGCACAACAAGCCCCTGCGGATCCGCGGATTCTGACAGGTCATTCCAACATGGTGTGGGATGTCGCGTTTGATCCGACGGGCAATCAGATCGTCAGTGCGAGTGCGGACGGGACGGTTCGCATCTGGAATCTCGCCACAGGAACTGTCAGTCGGCAATTAACTACACGATCCGACCGCTTTCGAAGTGTTGCCTGGAGTCCTGACGGAAAACTCATTGCAGCATCTGGCGGACAACCGAAGGTTCTTGTCTGGGATGCTGAAACAGGTCGCGAAGTTCACGAACTGGCCGGGCACAACGGAGAAGTCCGCAGGATTGTTTTCAGTTCTGACACCAAGACCCTGGCAACCGCCAGCAGCGATACCACGGCGAAGCTTTGGGATGTTTCAACCGGACTTGAGCTGCGCACGTTTTCCGGGCACACCGGGATTCTGGAAGGGGTCACATTTCATCCAGACGGGCACCAACTGGCGACTGGCAGTTGGGACAAAACGATCCGCGTTTGGGATCTTGCAAGTGGTGATGAGCTGAAAAAGTATGAATCCGAATCGGGGATTCTGGATGTCAATTATCATCCAGGTGGCCGACTTCTCGCAGGTTGCGGATCGGATCTTCGACTCTGGGACACCTCTGGGAACGAGGCGGCGAAGCTACTGGAGGGGACTCGCAATATGGGTCGAATCTGGGCGGCGGTGTTCAGCCCTGATGGGAACCTGCTGGCCTGCGGTAGCGACGCTTCGACAATCACGCTCTGGAACTCCGCCACATGCGAGTTGCTTGCTGAGCTTCCAGGCCATTCGGATGGAGTTCTCTGTCTTGCATTCAGCCCCGACGGAAGTCAGATTGCCAGTGGTAGTGGCGACCGCAATGGTCCGTCGACGGGACTGATCAAAGTCACTGCCATTCCGGATCGCCTTCGAACGCTGCAGACAACGCTTGCGCCGGCATCGAAAGTCCCGGTACCGGTCAAGGTCATTGATTCGTCCCCCGTGCCGTCCACCCCACCGGACAACTCAAAGTCTTCGTCACGCCTGCCGGCATTCGTGTCAGGATCGTGGACGATCGAAGACGACGTCCTGCGACAATCGTCGAACCGGACACCCGCACTCCTTTTGTTCGGATCGGCAGAATCACGAGAGATCGATTTTTCATGTGAACTATGGCGGGGGACGGATGATGTAGGAATCAGTCTTGTGACATGCGCAGTTGATCCTCAGAACTATGTCTATACCGAAATTGGCGGGTTCAAGAACACCCTGGTCGACGTGGAACGGGTCCGCGGTCGCGGATTTCAACGGCTGGCTGTTCAACGAAAACCTGTTGCCACGGATCGCTGGGTGGCTGTCACCGTCAAAGTCCGGACATCGGCCATTGAAGTCGTCGTTGATGGCGAACGTGTACTGATCGCCCCGCGGAATCCCCTGGATTTGCCCGCGGGCCATGTCGGGTTCCGAACCTGGAATGGAGCTGCCAGGTTTCAGAAGGTCAAAGTTTCTGTACCGACTGGAGAAACCCTCTGGGATGGACTGCCGGACCTGAATTAGGTCCGCGTCGTTGCAATCCGAGTGGTCGGCGATGCGATCTTGATTTCACGAGACCAGCCGACCACTCTCAGACAATCAACGAACTCTATGCATTGAACGCTGGACCATGCCTGAAATGCCGCGACACCACTCTGACGGCTCGGAACCCGCCGCTGACAACCGTCTTTCGGGGAGTACCGGGTTTGGCGAGACTGCCTGCGCGGCCGATTCAGCACCACATGCCGATGGCCCGTTTGGAAACCTGCCGGTTGCGCTCGGTCGATATCAGATTCAGAAGCTTCTTGGCACCGGATCGATGGGTGCGGTGTATCTGGCGTTTGATACAGTCCTGGACCGCCCCGTGGCATTAAAAGTCGCCAAGGTCTCGGGATCTGGTACGGACATCATCCTCCAGCGAATGGAAACAGAGGCCAAGGCCGCGGCCACGGTTGATCATCCACAGATCTGCAAGGTCTATGATTTCGGTGAGATCAACGGGATTCAGTATATCGCACTTCAATACATCAAGGGAGAAGATCTAAAAACGTGGTTGAGGCGTACGGGCCACCGACGGGAACCCGCCGAGGCGGTTCGGCTGGTCCTGCAGATGGCGCGTGCCTTGAGGGCGGCGCATCGCACAGGCGTAATCCATCGCGACTTGAAACCCGCAAACATCATGATTGATCAGTCAGGCGAGCCGGTCATCATGGACTTCGGCCTGGCCCGACGCTCAATCATTCCGACCGAATTAAGTTTGGCCCAGGGGATCCTTGGGACAGCAGCGTACATGTCGCCCGAACAGGCGGTCGGTGTGTCCGAAGAAATCGACCAGCGCAGCGACATCTATGCCCTGGGCGTCATCCTGTTCGAATTACTGACAGGTACATGGCCGTTTGTCGGAAGCCCGATGGATGTCATGGGAAGGAAGTGCCTGCATCCAGCGCCCTCCGCTAGCGAGATCGTCCCGGACCTGCCGCCCGCTCTCGTTGATGTCTGCCAGATGATGGTGGCCCTCAACAAGGAAGACCGGTACACCGACTGTGACGAACTGATCGCTGCGTTGGAATCCGTCGATCTGACTCCTGCCGGCTGGCATCCGATGCTGTCAGAATACGCTGCCGCCGAGTCAACAATGGCGATAGACGATCGATCGCCGCGTGAACTCGCCGAACGCCCGTCGGATACCGACCCGATTGCATCGATGGCATTCAGCCAGAGTGTTTCACGGAAGTTGCCGCCAGGCACTCGTGTCGGATTTGCGACGTGGAGGTGGTCCCCCGCGCGATGGGCACTGCTGGGCGGCACTGCATTCCTGGTCATTCTGCTGGCAGTCGTGCTGGTCTTTCATTCCGGGGATGCGATCGTCAAGATCGAGATCCTGACCGACGACCTGAACGTGACCTTTCAAAAGGAAACGTTCACCATCGTCGATGGGATTCACAAGTATCGGGTGACGCCGGGTAAGAAGACACTGCGCATTAAGTCAGGCGATGTCGAGTTCGAAACGGAGGCTTTCGTACTCAACCGGGGCCAGAATCCTGCCGTCACCGTCGAGCGGGTGGCATCGCAAATTGTCACCAGGCTCGGTGGGGACGTGGTCGACCGACACCCCGTCGCGGAGGAAATCAATCAATCAACACTGACGGAACGGCAGAAACCGCGACCGAAGGTCGAGACCACGGCGAGTATGGATGCCAATGCTTCCGACCCGGAACCTCAAACGGATTCTGCACTGCGTTCCCGCATGGCGCGGATGCCGGCACCGCATCTGGAGGGAGCGTGGAACCTTGAGGGCAGTGAACTGATGACGATTGGCAAACCCAACGAACCGCAGGTCTTCGTCTTTGGAGATCCAAGCTGGACGGACTACGATCTGACAATGGAGGTCGTCAGCGACAAGGACGGAATGGAGCATTCGATTCTCTTTCAGTCGGACCATGAAGCCAGGAACTTCTGGAAGCTGGACCTGGGTGCATTCGGGGATGCGAGAAACTTCGACTTGCTGCCGTTCCTGGCCAACGCCGCACCATGGCAAAGTCCCGCCCGACGATTTCTGGCCGCGCGGTTACATGGTCAATACGGCACCTGGTACCGCGCAAAGATCGAAGTGAGGGGACCATCGATTCGAGTGTTTGTTGACGACAGGCTGGTTGCCATGACCAGCGAAGATCAGTTGAGTCGCGGTCGTGTGGGAGTTCGATCGTGGAACGCAGGTCAGGCTCGCTGGCGCAACTGCGAAGTGAGGTCACCGGATGGCGTTCTCCTTTGGAAAGGGTGGCCGCCAATTCCATCGCAATCGCAGCCCCCGAAGAGCTTGGCATTTCAGGAGCCGGGTTTCGCGGAGTGGCTGGCGGAGGCCTCAAGTGGCAACGCCGACCAGCAAGTGGCGGCCGTCACTCAAAAGCTGAAAGAACTCAATCCGGCCTTTGATGGTTCGACCAGGCCAACTCTCCAGGACCACATTGTGACGGGATTCGAGTTTCCGAGCGACACCGTGACAGATATTTCCCCCGTGAGAGCCTTTGCGAAACTCCAACACTTGTCGATTGTCGGCGCCTACCCGGTAATGAGCGTTTTTTCCGACTTGTCACCGCTTCAGGGGATGAGGCTGACATCCCTTTGGTGCGGGAATTCCAATGTGTCTGACCTCTCCCCTCTCAAAGGAATGCCGATTACGAGTCTGAAATGCGTCAATACGCGAATCGCGGATCTGTCGCCTCTGGACGGCATGCCGCTGGAAGAATTGGAATGCCACGGATGCCCGGAATTGTCTGACATCACTCCGCTTCAGGGAGCCCCGCTGAAGCGGCTGAGTTTCTACGCGACGAAAGTGAGTTCCCTGGCACCTCTGTCGGGGATGCAACTGGTCTTCCTTGATTGCGGAGGAACGAATGTTTCCGATTTGTCGCCACTGAAGGGGATGCCTTTGGCGGAAGTGAGGATCTGGTCGACACGCGTTTCTGACCTGACGCCGCTCGAACGTCTGCCACTGACGGCGTTCATGTCGCACAACTCGCATGTTTCCGACCTTTCGCCGCTCCGCGGGATGAAACTGACTCATCTCTCGCTCACACCTCAGGACATCAAACGGGGAATGGATATTATTCGCCAAATGGAGAGCCTGAAGTCCATTGAGACTATGGAGGCTCGGGTTTCACCCAAGGAATTCTGGACGAAGTACGATGCGGGTGACTTCATCAGTCGCTAATGTATTGTCGCAGACTTCATCTTGGGTTGTGTGCCCCGCTTCAAGACAAATCATGGCCGACTTACCGAATCACGCTGCCGCCCCCTCTCGGGTTGCGAGACTGGAATAAATGTCACGCCCGATTGGGACTCATTCATGACTGATTCACCAAAGCCCCCTGCGGATGATCCCCGAGAAAAAGCATCGCGCGCGACGAAACCCATCCCACCGACTCGGGGACCGGAGCAGACGTCCCGGACATCGGATTCCGCTCCGGCCACAGGCGGGATGTTTGCGAAACTGCCAACTCAGTTCGGCCGGTATCGAATCGAAAAACTGCTCGGCCAGGGGGCGATGGGGGCCGTGTATCTGGCGGAGGACATCACGCTGGAACGGTCGGTGGCGCTGAAAGTGGCCAAAGTCTCAGCCAGCGGGGCGGCCAGGATCCTGAAGCGAATGGAGGCGGAAGCGCGGGCGGGAGCTAAGATCGACCATCCGCTGATCTGCAAAGTTTATGACTCGGGCGAGATCGACGGCATTCGGTTCATTGCGCTACAATACATTGAGGGTGAAGATCTCAAGTCATACCTGAATCGAGTCGGTCGCCGCCGCGAACCGGCCGAAGCAGTGGGAATCGTGTTCCAACTCGCGCAAGCCTTGCAGGCGGCTCACGAGCAGGGAGTGATTCATCGGGACCTGAAGCCGGAAAATGTGATGCTCCGCCCTGATGGGGCACCGGTCATCATGGATTTTGGCCTTGCACGGCAGACCACAATCGCCGGCGACGCGCGGTTGACGCTGGCGGGAACGATCCTTGGATCGGCCGCGTACATGTCTCCAGAACAGGCACGCGGCACGGCCAATGCCGGCGAGATCGACCATCGAAGCGATCAGTACGCCCTCGGCGTGATTCTGTTCGAGATGCTGACTGGCGAGTGGCCGTTCACCGGAAGCACGATTGAAGTCATGGGTAAGAAGTGCGTGCAGGCAGCGCCGTCACCGCTGCTGACCAACCCCAGTCTGCAACCGCAATTGGCGGCGATTTGCCACACGATGATTGCCCACAGGAAAGCAGACCGGTTTTCGAGTTGTGCAGACGTTGCAGCCCGACTGGAAGTCCTCGAATTTAAGGAAAATGACCCGGAATGGTCCGGTGACGATCCCTGTACAGCATTCGACGTCGCCTCGGCAAAGCCGGCTGCACGGCGCCGTCGGGCGGCGGACGCCACGGTCAAGGTGACGAACGCCCGGTCGCTGCAGACTTCCACGCCAGGACTTCACGCACAGCTGACGACATGGTGGAAAACTCTGGCGTCATCGAAGCGAGGAATCGTGGCCAGTAGTTTGGGGCTTACACTGCTCCTGGCTGCAATCATGTGGTCTCGCAGTGGCGCAGCGACTGTCAGGATTGAGGTTCTGAATGACAACCTCGAAGTGAGATTCCAGCGAAGCGTTATCACGCTCGCCGATGGCGAACAGACGGTGAAAGCTCAACCTGGCTCACATTCGCTTCGCATCAAGTCGGGAGATCTTGAATTCGACACCGCCAGTTTCCCATTGAAACGCGGCGACAACCCGATGGTCACCGTGGAACTTCGCAACGCGCAGGTTGTCACCAAGGTGGGCAACGCGGTGGTGGATCGCCGAACACTGACCGATGTTGCGAGTGAGCCGTGGCGAACCGTCCATTTGCTCCAGCAGATCAATGTCCCTCGTGACTCCGCCAGTGGACAGTGGGAAATCACGTCCGACCGATCATTAAAGCAGACGGCAGGTGGTGATGCTCAGATACGATTCTCCGACCAGTTCCCCACGGAGTACAGCGTATCGTTTGAAGGTACCCGGACCCCAATGACGCCGCTGACGAATCGTTCGCTCGGAATCGTGCTGCCGATGCAGGGACGATCTGTTATGGTTCACATCGACACTGACAGTCACGATACCGGTGGATTGTCCGGGTTGGTCTCCAATCAAGAGGGGCAGTGGGAAGAGTCAACGCGAATTTCGGGGCAACAACTCCCCGACGGCGAAACGTTTCGTGTTCGCTGCATTGTTCGTCACGACTCCATCGACATCTTCTGGCAGGGTCGGCGGCGGATTCACTGGCAGGGCCAACCCGGAGACCTGGGTTGCCCGGCGAGATTCCTTCCCAAAGGCGCGCCTGTCTTCAGCCTGGTCTGTCAGGGGCCCTATGAATTCAGCAAGCTGCGTCTCGCGCCGCTCAAGCTGCTGGATACGGATGACGTTGATCTGCTGAATCTGGTCGACGTTCAACGCGATGCACTCCAGGATGCATTCCAGACTGTTGATGGCGGCATTGAGGCCGTCAATCTTGACCCTAATCGGGATTCAATTCTCGAATTGCCGGTCGAACCTCCCGAAGAATACACGCTGCGCCTCACGGCGAAACGGACATCGACGATCCATGCCATCATCGTTGGGCTGGTCGCCGGTGGCCAACCCGTCGATGCCGTCTTCGACCTTAAGTCGGGCGAAGGTGGCGGGTTGGAACTGATCAATGGACAGTTGGCCGCGTATGGACCCACGGCGTTGCCAAAAGCCCGCTTCGTGGATCAAGTGCCGTTCGACTTGGAATGTCGGGTTTCGCGCGAGCGAATTGTGATCCTGGGTGATGGTTGCTGCCTGATCGACTGGCCGGTCGACGCGGCTCACTTCGCCCGAGCGAACTGGCATACTCAATCGACGGGGCTGATCCTGGGGACAGACGGTTCCTATGAATTCTCTCGCGTCCGCCTGGGACCGCTGCCGAAGCCCCAACCACCACCGAAGAAGTTGTCCGACGGCGAGCGAATCGACCTGTTGGCAATTATTGAACCTGAACGGGACGCGATTCATGGAGTTTTTCAAAAGAACGCCGATGGTTCGATCACGTTCCCAAACAACCTCCGCAACTCAAAACTCCGCATTCCCGCCGAACTGCCGGCTGAATACGAAATCTACGCCGACATCGATTCCCCCGGCGACGGACATCAGCTGGTATACAATTTCCCGATGGCCGAAACCCGGGGAGAATTGATCATCGACTGCCATGGTCGAACGTGTACTGGGTTGTTTGCCGATGGTTCCATTGAAAAAAACGTGACCTCGTTCTCGGGGACACTTCTGCCACGCGGGTCGCATCAATTGATTCTGGGTGTGTCGCCGACCGGCGTGCAATTTCGTTGTGATGGCAATCTGATCGTTGACTGGCGGGGTAATCCACGCCGCTTGCAAAACAACCCGTTCTATGCCGTTCCCGGGAATCGATGTCTCGGTTTGGGAAGCTGGACATGTGCGTATCGCATCAACAAGCTGGAAGTCAGGCCGCTATCAGCGCCATCGCTTCCGTTTCCACCACCCATCAAGCCAGTCAACGGCGACCTGCTGGCGATCATCGAAACGGATCGAGATTCGATCGATGGGAGGTGGACGAGGGAAGCAACTATCATTTCCTCCCCTTGGCGACCTGAGGATTACTATTCGGTACTTCATGTCCCTCATGCATTGCCAGATCAGTTTGAAATCACGACAACGGTGAAGCGTCGAGAGGGAGCGGAGGCGTTCGCCATATCGATGCCGATTGGCCGTTCCAGAGGTGCCATCCAGTTCGATGGATGGGCGAGCCGGTGGAGCGGTGTCTATCGGATCAACGGAGAGGACATGATCACGAACGGTTCCAGAGTTCCAGGAAACCAACTCGTACCCGGGGAAGCGCAGAGAGTGCGGATTCGAGTGGCCCGCGAAAGTGCGGATCGATACAGTGTCCGTGCCTTCGTCAATGATCGGGAAGTCGTCACGTGGGTCGGGAATCCGTCGCAAATCAGTGATGATTTACTCCCGCCTGGCGCTGAAGAACGTGATCCCTACTTGCGGACATGGGCGGGCTTTGAGATCAGCGAACTCACGTATCGTCCCCTGAATCCGGCCGACCGCGATTCCAGTGTTGAAGTCGAATTCGCCCGCCGCCATCGACAATTGCCGGAAGCTGCACGCCTGCGAATGGATTGGCCCAACCAGAGAAAGCTGGTGCTCGATTGGGACGTGAAGTGGTTTCGCCTGCCGGCGAACGTTCAAAGACTGCTGACAGAGTTTCCGAGCCGTACCGATGAGTCCGCCGAAATGACCACGGAGCGGAAGAATCTCAAATGGAGTTCCGAGGAACTTGACCGGAATCCTCTCGGTCAAGTCGACTGGTTTGGCCTGCGAGCAAAGACATCCGCAGATTTGCCCGCTGGTCGGTACGTCGTCTTCACGAGCACCGACGATGGCGTTCGCGTCCGTGTCGACGATCAGGTCGTTTTTGAGCATTGGAATGGCCGCCAAATCAACTTCCCGAGCTACAGCGAATTCATGCTTACGGAGGGCTCCCATACAATTCAGGTTGATTACTTTGAGTTTGGGGGGAGCAATGCGTGCCATGTCGAGTTTGCTCGTGCCGAAGAAATCCCCGGCCAATGACCCCGGACAGTACCTCGCAATTCGGCACAGAGGCACGGACTGGTCGCTATCGGGCCATCGCTGCAAGTGATAGGGTGATCGGGCTGATCGAGACGCAACATCTCAGAGACAGGGTCCAGGGACGCGATGACTGAAAGCCGGTTCGAATGAATTCATCCGAAAACAAGGCCGGAACTTCAGCCGTGCCACAGGCGGCGAAGGTCGTCATTGTCAGCAGCGTGATGTTCGTCTTCATTTCGTACTGGCGTGTCGCGGCCATCGTCCTGTGCGACATGGCGAGTACCGCCTACTACATCGGGGGGATTGTCGAGCATTCCATTGGTCCCGCCGCTCCCTGGTTTATTCTGGGTGTCATGCTGTTCAGTTACGCGGTGCGTTCCGTCTACATCGAAAGCTGCTCGATGTATGTGCGGGGCGGTGTGTATCGAATTGTAAAAGAGTCGCTCGGTCGCACCCCCGCCAAGATCGCCGTCTCAGCCCTGCTGTTCGACTACGTCCTGACGGGGCCCATCAGTGGAGTCGCCGCCGGTCAGTATGTAATGAGTTTGATCCTGGAACTGATCTCTCATTCGTCAGGGACGCCAATTCCGGTGGAATCCCGGGACTGGTGGAAGGCGACGGGCGCGGTGGTGATTGCCTGCGCCATCACCGTTTACTTCTACCGATTGAACGTGGTTGGAATCCATGAATCCAGCGACAAAGCGCTGAAGATCATGATTGCCACGACGGTCATGGGGATCACGATCCTGGGTTGGTCGGCGGTGACCCTGTGCCTGAAAGGGCCTTGCAATCCAATCACCTTTCAGCCGACGTTTATCTCTCGGGAGAATCCATCCACGGGACAGATGGAAAGTCCGCTGGGCTTTTTGGACGGGACGGCGTTCGGAAACCAACTCGTTTCGATGACGGGTTCAGACTGGCTCGGGATGATCGGAGTCATTGGTTTTTTTCTGGCATTTGGCCACTCGGTACTGGCCATGAGTGGCGAAGAGACTCTGGCCCAGATCTACCGTGAAATCGAAGCGCCCAAACTGAAGAACTTCCAGCGTGCAGCCGTGATCGTCTTCATCTTCAGCATCCTGCTCACGGGAGGCATCAGCGTACTGGCGGTGCTGCTGATCCCGGACGATGTGCGCATGTCGCAATATGCGGACAACCTGATCGGCGGGTTGGCCATGCACATGTCCGGGCCGCCGTTGGCGCGTTTGATTCTGAATGCGTTCGTAGTCGTCGTCGGTTCATTGATCCTGGCGGGAGCGGTCAATACGGCGATCATCGGTTCCAACGGCGTGCTCAATCGCGTGGCCGAAGATGGCGTCATCCCCGAATGGTTCTTGCGGCCGCATCCACGATTTGGCACGACACATCGGATGCTTTCCGTGATCCTGGGATTGCAGCTGTTCACGATTCTGGTCAGTCGGGGCGATGTTCTGGTCCTCGGCGAAGCCTATGCCTTCGGGGTCGTCTGGAGTTTCGTGTTCAATTGTCTCGCCATGCTGGTCCTGAGGTGGAAGGAACCGGACCGACCGCGCGGCTTCAAGGTGCCGTTCAACATGCACATTAACGGAATCGAGATTCCGGTCGGACTGGCACTGATTTTTGTGGTCCTGCTGATTTCCGCCGTGATGAATGTGTTGACGAAGGAAATCGCGACCATTGCCGGACTGAGCTTCACGGCGGTCCTGTTTCTGTTGTTTGTGGGCACCGAGTATTTTCGTCGAGACAACGCGACCTCCGAAGATCAGGAGCACCTGGATCAATTCAATGAAATCCCCGCAGAGACCGTGAACCCGGAAACATTGGGGCTGACACGTCCCTATCGAAAGCTGGTGGCCATTCGATCTCCGCGGCATCTGGACGGTTTGGACAAAGTCCTGCAGGAAAGCGACACCGACACCACGGACGTCATAGTCATGACTGCGCAGGTTCGTCCAATCGGCGGTTCGGATTCGGAACCAGTCCACATGGCCGGGTATGAGCGCCAACTGCTGAACGCGATCGAGAAACGAGCCGAAACTGCGGGCAAAACGGTCTTCCCGATCGTCGTTTCGACCAACAACGCGCTGCACGCAGTGTTGCAAACCGCCAACTCTGTCGGGGCTCAGGAAGTCATCCTCGGAACATCGGCCAAGGTCTCGCCGAGCCAGCAATTTGATCAAGCCTCGGCGAGTTGGAGGATCCTGCATGACTGGCAGCCCACCCCGCTGACCGTTCGAATCGTCGGTGGCAATCAAGACCTCTACCTGGACCTGGAAGGAGGCAATCGGATTCCGAATGCCAGGCCCTTGCATCCCCATTCCGTCGAAGAGTTGCGTGCGGCGGGGACCGGCGTCGATCGGGTGCTGCTGCTGCATGACGGGACCGAGCGATCCGGCGACCTGCTGCGAATGCTCGTGACAATGCTGGATAGCGAAGTTGAACTGGATGTGGCACAGATCACTGGTGAGGACACAAAACAGTTGACACAAGATGTCGAGACGGCGGATCACCTGGGCCGTGAAGTCCGAACCGTCGACGTCAACGTGACAGGTGATTTCCAGGAAAACCTGCTCCAGAGAATCCGGGAGACAGGCATCGATCTCATCGTGGCACGTCAGACTCTGGCCTCCTTCACGGACCGCCACGGAGAACACATCACTTCCTGGTCCGAGGACGTCGTCCGTCACACGAAGTGCCTGATCTTCCTGGCCGCCGAGATTTCTGACATTTGAGCGAACGCCCTTCAGTCGCTCGCTGGTCCGCTCACCTGAAGCACATCGCAGATGCGACCGCTTCACGTGGATCATTCGGTAGAGTAATATGGTTGCCCATCTCGCCAAAAAGTCAGCGGTGTTCGCCGTGACTGGGCGTTACTCTTCTGCCGGTTGCCTTGGCTCCGTATCAAGGAGTATCACGATGACAAAGCTCGGCGCTGGACAACTTTCGTCGACCATTCTTCTTTTCGTAATCGGTTCTTTGGCGACATCGGCATTGGCGCAAGAGAACTCGTCTAACGGCAAGGAACAGATCGATCTCAAAGATGTCTGGAAAAAGGTCCTTGAGGTCAACCAGGTCTGGCTTGATCCGCGGCCAGAATCCTTGAGTTACAAAATCGTCTCGGGGTCGCCGCCACTGGCCGACCCCGAAACCACACAGTTCGTCTGGATCTCTGGTAACAAAGCCCGCTGGGAGATGGAATCGCGGCATGAGCTGAATCCTCTGAATTACACGCTGATTATGACCCCGGACCGATCGCAGTATCTCCGTGGACCGGAATCACTTTTGGGCAGGAATATTGGGAGGCAACCGCTCGGCACGCTACGGCAATCCTTCGCCTGGCACTCGGCAATTCATGCACTCCAGCAGCAGGGACTGCCCGACGATGCGAAAGTCATCTCTGACTTGCGAGATGGCGACAGCCGGCTTATCGCTATACAAGCGACGCCCGCTAATGAACGTAGCTTCGTTGGATTGGGACTGTATCACGTCTTCTATGGCAGTTCACAATGGCCAATCGGCCAAATAAAACTGACGCTAAAATTGCCGGAGTACGTGCCGTTTCGCGAGGAATTCGCCGACGGGGCACGGATCGAGTTCGAATCGCCATATTTAAAAGTCGGTAACCATCTGGCGCCGAAATCGATGCGGTATATCAGCAAGTCCGGCAGACTTGATCCATGGATCCTCGCCGCAGAATTTCAAATCGTCGACGGTGTCTGGTTGCTGAAATCGGCCCAAAACATACAAAACCAGAAAATCGTCAAGCAGATGAACGTCCAGGACGTTTCAACGCGGCCGATCGCAGACGAGAAGTTCGCGATTCCAGAGAAGCATCAATAAGCCGTCGCGTGCCGTAGCAACCCGTGAAAACAAGGGTCTGGACCTTTGGAGGGCAATGGGTGCACTTGAAATCCTTCACCTCTGCGAATTAGACGTTCAGGTTCGCAGAGGTGAACTCATTTGCCACTGAATCCAAGGCGTTGACCATCCGATGCCGGTCGTCAATACTGAACCGCATTCCATGTTTGAAGTCCCAATTCCCGGGAGAGCCCATGGCTAAAGCACGTGACGGTACCGGCGTTTGCAATGCAAATCCTGTCGTTCTACGACGCAGGCTGATGTCATCGATTGTGATCACAATCTCACTTCTGTCGACGGCACACGCATCCTGCGCAGAGCAAGCGCATGTGCCAAACATCGTACTCATATTTGCGGATGACCTGGGGTACGGGGACATTGGCCCCTTTGGATCGACGAAGAATCGGACACCACAACTGGATCGCATGACCCGTGAAGGGATGAAACTGACCAGTTTCTATGCCGCGCCAGTCTGTTCGGTGTCACGAGCCCAGGTCATGACGGGCTGCTATGGGCAACGGGTGTCGGTGCCGCACGTCTTCTTCCCGGCCGAGCGGCATGGAATCAATCCCGCCGAGATCACCGTCGCTGAACTGTTGAAGCAGCAGCAGTATTCAACCATGTGCATCGGCAAATGGCACCTTGGCGACCAACCAGAGTTTCTGCCGACGCGGCATGGGTTCGATCATTACTTTGGAATTCCCTATTCCAATGACATGAACAAGCCGAACGAGGCCGGGGTGCCGGTCGTGCCTCTGCTGCGCGATGAACACGTGGCCGATCTGCTCGATGCCGCCGGACAGAACAGTGTCACCGCGCGCTACACCGAAGAAGCGGTGCAGTACATCCGCGACCATACGCAGCATCCCTTCTTCCTGTACTTTCCGCATACCGCGGTCCATGTCCCATTGCATCCGGGCGATCCCTTTCGCGGCAAATCCGCCAATGGAAACTATGGAGACTGGGTCGAAGAGATCGATTGGAGTGTCGGTCGTATCCTGGACACGCTGCGCGAAACGAAGCTGTCGGAAAGGACGCTGGTCATCTTCACCAGCGACAACGGTCCCTGGCTGACTCAGGGGAAAAATGGTGGCGAGGCCGGGCCGCTGCGTGGCGGCAAAGGGAGTACCTGGGAAGGGGGAGTGCGCGAACCGACGGTGGCGTGGTGGCCGGGCACAATTGCAGCCGGATCCACCTGTGACAGCATGGCGGGCAACATCGATCTTTTGCCAACGTTTGTGTCGCTGGCAGGAGGGGCCGTTCCGACGGATCGAGCCATCGATGGTCGAGACATCACCCCGCTGCTGCTGGGGAAAACGACACAGTCGCCGCGCGACGTCCACTATTATTACCGGCGATACAACTTGGAGGCGGTTCGTTCCGGTCCGTGGAAGCTGGCGCTGGGCCCGCAAGTGGAAGCGCGCGGCAAAGGCGGCGATGCGCCGGATGCCAAGGCACCTGGAGTCCGACTGTACAACCTGGTCGACGACATTGGAGAACGAACCAACGTCGCCCAAACGCATCCGGAAATCGTGCGACGATTGCAGGGGTTGGCCGATCGGATGGCGCGAGAACTGGGCAACGGAACGCCAGGACCCGCCGTTCGCCCGATCGGTGAGGTCGCCAGTCCGAAACTGCTGTATGCCACCAGGGCCGCCCAGCCGTCCCGACCCGTCGACTTGAAATCACTGAAGATTGGTGACACCATCCCAGCCGCAGCCGCCCCTCAGATCGGCCAACAACCATTTTCGATCAAGTGCGAGATTCAGCCGACCATCAACAACGCCGTCATTGTCGCACACGGAGGTTCCGCGGTCGGATATGCGCTTTCACTCAAAGAAGGCCGAGTCAGTTTCTCCGTTCGAACTCAATCGGACGAGTTGACCACGATCACAGCTCCCGAGGTCTTGCAGGAACGCATCGCGATTGATGCGACTCTGGCGAAGGACGGAACCATGACGTTGAGCCTGAACGGGACATCGGTTGCAACCGGCAAGGCGCCCCGATTGATCCCGCACCAACCGCAGGAAAAACTCTGCATCGGCCACGACGATGGCAACCCGGTCGGAAACTATGACGGATCCATCGTGTATTCGGGAGTGCTGGAAAAGCTGTTGATCGGTCCCTGAATTGATGCTCCGCGGAAGGGATCGCCAGGGCCTGGACACGAATACTTCTGCCCGGTGATAATCGTGGCTGAACATCGATGGAAATCACAGGTGTCAGGACTGTGTCAGGACTCTTTGTTTTCATTGGGATCACCACCTGTGGGCAAGTGCGGTCGAATCTGGGGGGCGTCCACGCGGGCGTAATGTCGATTCGAAGCCAAGGCGTTCCACAATCGATTCTTTCCAGGTCGCGTCCCCGTGGGGAGTACCCCGCTGAGCGCAGCGGCGGATCGCTGCCAACTCCTTGTCGGTCAGTGGCTCACTCACACGCTCGATCCAATTCGACCGGCGTGAAACTGGCCAGGGAGACAACAGGCATGGAGCGGGCTCGGTCGGTTATGTTCGAGATCGTGAATCGTATGACGTGATCTGCGATGAACTGTGCTAACTAATTCTTCGGTGCAAGAGCCGCCGTACCAAAGAATTTCTCTCCAAGGGGGGTGACCCCGGAATACGCGAGTGAGATCCCGCCGTTTCTCAAGTTTCCCCGCATGTAGAGTTTTGAGCGACCAATCACAGGTGATTCAAGAACGACGAGTCCGTCCCCACGTTCTGGAGCGGTGCCAGTCACAGGAATCTCAATCTTCCCGCCATCGGGGGCTATGACTGCAATTGCGCCTTCAAGTTTTCTGCCGTCACGTTTCGCGATCGACACGGCCCATTTGTAATTCCGCTTGTCCTTGCCAATCACGGTAATGGCACTGCCCGCCCATACGACCCCAGGGAAGAACTGATCGTCTTTCTCAGCCGGCTGCGGCTTCTGGTGCG
Organism: Planctomycetota bacterium; assembly: GCA_018242525.1. GTDB lineage: Bacteria > Planctomycetota > Planctomycetia > Planctomycetales > Planctomycetaceae > Schlesneria. The sequence continues at coordinate 135,843 of JAFEBS010000048.1, forward strand.
TTACTTCTGTACTGTGCTTGCGCAGGGCCTCGCATTCCTTTTCAATGAGTTCCAGTGACTTTTCCGCCAACTGTAACTTCAGCTCCAGCAATTCGATTTTCTGCTTGAGCTCCGTAACAGTCGCGTCTTGAGAATAACACTGGACCGCACAGGCAACGAACGTCATCACAGCCAGTAACGACACTTTCAATTCGTGCATCGTTTTTCTCCACAACCTAAACAAGTCAATCGACACATAACGCATTGCTCATTCATTCGCCTCAGCCGCTCGTAAACGATTCCCAACTTCCGAAGCTACTGCGGTATTGTGTTGTCTTCGTTCGGAGGCATTGATGGGGGAGCGGTTTCGGCAGTTGCAGTTGGAACTTTTTCCCATGTCACCCGGCATTGTGGAATCGCGATGGCAAGCGCCTGCATTCCGGCGGCAGTCACGTTAGGCATCCGCAACAAGACGAGAGATCTCAGATTCTTGCAGTTCGCAAGCTTGAGCAGACCATCGTCGCTCACCTGTGTTCGACTGAGATTCAGCGTATTCAGTTTCTTGTAGGCGCTGAGGGTGTCCATTCCTGCATCGGTGACGTGGGTACGGTCCAGGTTCAACCATTCCAAATCGAGGCAATCTTTGAAGCCAGCCAAACCGGCGTCGCTGATGTTGGTCTCCCCTACGAGGAGTGCCTTTAAGTTCATGCAATCTTGGAAACAGGCCAGCCCAGTGTCGGTCACGTTACAGTGATCCAAGTACAGTAACGTCAGCTTCTTGCAGTCTTTGAAACGTGCCAACCCCGCGTCGCTGACCCGCGACCACCCCAATCTGAGCTCGGTGAGGTTCGTACACCCCTTGAAGTTCGCGACGCCCGAGTCTCCAATACTTGAGCGTGTCAATGCCAAGGATGTTAGATTCTGGCAGCCCCTGAGATTTGCGAGTCCTGCGTCGGAAATCCGAGTACCATCCAAGTATAGAGTATTGAGATCCTTGCAGTTGAGGAAGTACGCAAGTCCTGCGTCGGTAATACTGCTCCATGACAAATCGAGGTATGTCAGATGGCTGCAACCTTTGAACGGATGCACGCCATCTTCGCCCAGCCTCTTGTTCCCCCTCAAGTTGCAATAAGTCAGTTCAATAGATTCGGTCGGCAACTCCGATGCATTCTTGATATATCGATCTGCTCCGTTGATCCCAACGTTCCCGCCGATTGAAAGTACGTATTCTGCCGCCTTGCGGTCAGGATTGACGGACGCGGTCACGCCCGGATCATTCACCTCCACCACGAGCATGTCTTCGGGTGAGACCAGTCGAATGATCGTCCCCCAGACGTTGGTCAAACCCGTTGCTTCGGTCAAACCGACCCCCGCGAATAATGTCACAAACACGGCTGCAGCCGCCCAGCCCCGCTTGCGCAGCAAGCGGCGTTCGCGTGCGGGAGCATTTTCTGGACAGATCGGCAGATCGAGTGATTCCACTCGTCCGTGCTGTTTCAATTCCGACTGGCAACGAGCCAACAGATCGACGAGTTCTTTTGCTGACTGGAAGCGGTTCTCGGGTTGCTTGGCGTGCAACTTCGAGATGATGTCGCACAGCCAATCGGGAACCTCGGGGATGATCTCCTGGATCGGACGCGGAGTCTCGTCGGCAACCCGTTTCAATACAGCGACTGTGTTCGGCGCTCGGAACGGCGGACGACCACAGGCCATCTGGTAAAGAACACTTCCAAGGCTGAACAGGTCGCTACGTTGATCGAGGGCTTGTCCCTGCGCCTGTTCCGGAGACATGTAGATCGGTGTACCGCAGATGACTCCCGTACGCGTCATGCTCGCGTCGTCGGTTGCACGGGCCAGGCCGAAGTCGGTGATTTTCGCCTTCAGTACCGGACCTGCTTCCAGCAGGATGTTCCCTGGCTTGATATCACGATGAATCAGTCCCTGATAGTGGGCGGCCAACAGACCGCTCGCCACTTGCTGGCCAAGGTGCAGAATCTCGGGCAACTCCAGCGGGCCCATCTGCTCCATTTTCTGCTGCAATGTCTGACCTTCGACGTACTCCATTACCAGGTACGGCAGGGGCAGTTCTTCGACGCTATAGACTTGTACTATGTTTTCGTGCTTGATCGCCGCCGCAGACCGCGCTTCGCGCAGGAACCGCTTTCGCGGCGGTGATGTCGCTGAAATCTGGGGGGGCATCACCTTGATCGCAACGAGCCGACGCAGCTTCGCGTCGAACGCTTTGAATACGATCCCGAACCCGCCGTGCCCCAACACCTGCAGAATTTCGTAGTGGCCAAGCGTCCCGATGGAATCGGGACGCGAGGACGGTTGTAGAAAACTGATGTCGAGTGCCGTGTCGACTTCGGTGACACGGCGATTTTCTTGCCCGCCAGCTGACGGCCGAAGACTGGTCGGCGAATCCGCGACATCGGCGGGCGGATTGAATTGCTCGACCGCCGGAACATTCAAGAACTTGCTGGCATTCTCGTGAGAAACCAACAACGCCTCAATCCGTCCCCGCATCGTAGCATCGTCGTGACAAGCCTCGTTCAGAAACGCTGCTCGCTTGATCGGGTCTGTAATCTCCACGGCAGTCTCGAAGATTTCACGCTCCGTCATTTCAATGTCCCGTTTCGTCGGGGCTAAAAACACTCACAAAAAGCGATTCAATAGACAATGCGACGCCGACGCCGGATTCACGCCAGGAAATTTTCCGAAATTGCACAACTTGGAAAGACGAACGGGAAGCCATAGATCGGCAGGCATCGGAGTCTGTCGAAAGGCCGCTTGGCCGAAGTCTCACCGTCCGATCATTGGCACTGCAATTCCTGATGCAGCCAGGCGCGTGAGTAAGCCCACAGACGGTCTGCTGAACGTAACGAGATGTTCAGTATCTCGGCCGCTTCCGGCAGAGTCAGTCCAGCGAAGTATCGCAATTGAACCAGGGTCACAGCACTGCGATCGACGAGCGCCAGTTTGGCGAGAGCGGCATCGAGTGCAATCAAATCTTCGCGTGGTTCTGGCGCGGCGATTTCGACTTCGTCCAAGCCCCGACGCACAAAATCACCACCATGCCTGATTCGCTGCTTTCGCCTCGCATTTTCGACGAGAATTCGTCGCATGGATTCGGCAGCCGCCGCGAAGAAGTGACCACGTCCGTTCCATGCTTCTGCGTCCTGATGATCACCGACGACTCGCAGGTAGGCTTCGTGCACGAGCGCCGTTGCCTGTAGTGTCTGCCCAGACTCTTCCCGAGCCAACTTCGACCGGGCCAGTTTGCGCAGTTCGTCGTACACGATGGGCAGTAGTTCCGCGGCGGCGGAACCGTCGCCTGAGACCATTCGAGAAAGTAGAATCGTGACATCAGACATGAGTTCATACGCTCCTCGCCTCGAAATCCAACAGCTCGTCAACCGAATTCGCAGCGAAACCGTAACTTTGGACCTTGAGTCACCGCAAGTCTTTGGCGAGCCGGATTTGGAATCGCAGGTTTTCCGATGTCAGGTTGGCTTGACGAGCTGTTTCGTGCAATGCGGTCGAGTATCAATCCGCGACTTCCACAACTCTTCCCAGAGTTCCCCCATGGAACCGATGTTTGGCAACAGTGCCTCAGTGTCCCCCTGCCAGAATCGCCTGGCCCGTCGTGAGTTCCACTGGACTAAAGGATTCAAAGGTGTCAGGACTCTTTGTTTTCATGGGCATCACCATCTGTGGGCAAGAGCGGTCGAATCTGGGGGCGTCCACGCGGGTAATGTCGATTACAAGCCAAGGCGTTCCACAATCGATTCTATCCAGGTCGCGTCCCCGTGGGGAGTACCCCGCTGAGCGCAGCGGCGGATCGCAGCCAACTCCTTGTCGGTCAGTGGCTCATTGACACGCTCGATCCAATTCGACCGGCGTGAAATTGGCCAGGGAGAGAACAGGCATGGAGCGGGCTCGGTCGGTTGCAACCAGCGCCACAGGGATCCCCAACGCCAGTCCTCGGCACGGAGCACGAGTTGTGCGCGGCAGGCATTGCGTTCCACGTACCGGCAGACTGTCAAAAAGTGGCCGTCATCCTGGATGGGAAAACTTTTGAATCTCCCCTGGTAGACATGGCCTTCGCCGGAAGTGTGGTAATGAGCGTGATAACGCATCGTGTGCGTGGCCGTGATCCACCGCAGGAAATGACTCATTTCCCCGGCTTGATTCGGACGCAGCACCAGATGCCAGTGGTTTGGCATTCACTGATACGAAAACAGTTGCACGTCGTACAGTTGGAGTCCCTCACTCAGGATTCGCTCAAACGCCTCAAAGTCGCCTTCTTTGTGGAAGATCTCGGAGCGTGAGTTCTCCCGGTTCAGGGCATGATACAGCCCACCAGCTTCATCGGCTCGCGGAGGACGGGGCATCCTGACAGCGTAACGACCGCTCTCCTGAATGTCACAGAGTCCTGACCGTCCTGACCCTTTGATTTCTATGAGACCCTCCCTGGCCCAAGCGTGGCAGCCTGCTCCAAGGAGGGAATCACTGAAAGCGAAAAATCGGCCAGAAGCGGTCTCACCACCAACACCAAATCTTCAATTCGCCCTCGAAGCTCCAGCCCACTTTCAGATTCGCGTCACAACAGACTGGCTTTCATTTTGGGTGCTATTACTCCTCGGCCTCGGCCGAGTACGTCCGATCCTGAGCCATTTGTTGCGGGACCACGTCGTACTTGCCCACCGGGATGTCCACCGGAGTGCGGAATGACACGCTCCCATTCTTGGGCACGGCGCGGTTGAACGTCAGGCTGAAAAGTTTGCCCGATGGGGGCGGAGTCGGAACGCCGCCTGGGATTGCGTTGATGACCCAGAAGTCGCTAGACAGGTGGCTGTCCAGAGCGTAGGCGTAAGGGAAATAGCCATATCCAGAATTGTTTTCTCCCCAGCCGTTCCAGGAGTTCTTAAACTTAAGCCGTTGCGTCGCGTCGTTGTAGCCAACAATACAGACATCATGGCCGCCGAGCACTCTCTCTTGACCGCCTGGCATTGGCACCATCCCGGTATGAGTCACCTGTGGCGACTCAAAGGACTCGTATACCGTGAATCCAAAAAGAAACGGGAAGCCGCTGGCGATGCAGCCCCGTATGGAATCCAGGTCCTGTGCGACTGCAGAGTAGTTGCTGATTGCGTTGGGCTGAGCCGCTGCGTAAGCCGACTGCGGTGGCACCGTGGCGAACGTCTGCTGATGGTCCCCCTCGGCGTATACAGGGTCGTAGGGCCAAAGCGTCTCGGCACAAAATCCATACTGATGCAGGGCCTTGAGCATTGTGCGATTATCAACACCCGAATCATAGCTCGTCGTACCCATCAACTGCCGAGTCGTGTAATAGGTAAACAGCCGAGAGATGGATTCGACCCTTATCCCCTGCTTGTGCTGGTCGAACATCACGAGTGAGTCGATCGAGTTGGGACCGCAACTGCCAAGCTGTCCCTGATCTAGAACAGTCCCCATCCCCGTCGTAAGGTCCGCCGCCGGCGGCAACGCCGCCATGATTTGAGGGGCGGGAACGAACCGCAAGTCACGCCGATCAGGCTGTTGACGCTTCCAGCCATAATACCGATTGGATCCTGACATTTTGCTTTTTTGTGACATGATTAAACCTCCGAAGTTCGTTGATCGCTCCCCCCCGACGATACGCACATCGGGGGGCGGCATCGAGTTGGTTTCGACTGCGGCAAGATGCCAGTTGCCGCAAGATGGCTTTTGTTGCTCGCAGAACAGATAGACACCCAAAACAATACGATCAAAAACTGACCGCAGCTTTGCAGAATTCCATGAAGTGATCAATCCTGCCCGTGAGTACGGTACAACGACGTGTGTTCAATCGCCAGTAAAAGGTCGTGAAACTCGATCCATACCGCCGAGCGTTGTCCTGTCAGGTCTGGCGACGGATGCAAGGCGGGAACTACAGGTTTGAGCGGAAGCTCTTGACTGAAGATGTGTTGTTCCAACAAGGATGAAGAGAGCGACGTGCAGGAGGAAGATTCCAAGAAAGTCGAACCGGCATCAGCCGCCAACAGGTCTCTTTTCACTCCGCGACGCGAAGGTGTCAAAATGCTACTATGCGATCACTTCGTCTTCAAGTGATGATCATGCGCATATTCGCGTGCATTTTTGATGTCATATTTGTACAAGAACATTTCCATGCACCTCCAAGCACCTCTGCCATCGGCCGTCCGCCGTTCCTAATGCCATTAATCTGACCACATGTGTTCCAGGGAAAAGCGATGAATGGGGAATCACTATGCCGGCAATGCGAGGGTCACTTCTAACACGAACGACGGGGTCCTTTACCCCATGTTCAGCGTGGGGATCCGTGATATCACCGATGGAAGTTCCCAGACGCTGGCTGTGGTAAAGATTGCTTATGAATTGGGGGGGGGGATTTGACGGTGATGCGGCACATCTGCAAGTGACCCGAGGACGTGGAAGCTCATGCGTTCATGGCGCGACAAATCCTGGACAATCGGGAAGCAGCAATCCCGATTCCTCTGATTTCCTCCGTTGACCTGTTGATCGACCACGTCCTTCGCCTGAATCCGACACCCATGTCAGAAATCTCGTTCATCGTCACATTCAAGGAATCAGTGAACAGGGAAAGTCCGCCACGTCGGTAAGTTGCACTTTTTCCCGTCAATCCGGTAGCCTGTGAGATTGCGACATCCTTCTCCTTTTGCGGCGACATCCTTCTGAATTCGGGTGATTAACGAATGTCTGTTCAACTCAGCGAGTTTGCCAAATCTCTGACGGTGGAAACCGCCTTTAATGTGCTGGCGATTGCCAAATCTCTGAAGGCGGCGGGGAAGGATGTTGTCGAACTGGAAATCGGGGACAGCCCGTTTGACAGTACGGCATCGGCAAAGTCGTCCGGCGTCGAAGCCATTCAGCAGAATAAGTCCCACTATTGTCCTTCGCCCGGCCTTCCGGAATTCCGGGAAGCCGCTGCGAACTTCGTCAAGCACGAATTTGGCATTCCCGCCCAGGCCGCCAACATCATTGTCGCCCCCGGTGCCAAGGTGTTCGAGCAATACTTCTGTGAAGCCTTCTTGAATCCCGGTGATGGCGTGCTGGTGTTCAGTCCGTATTTCCCAACCTATCTTCCCAATATTCTGCGACGCAACGCCCGGCCTGTTCTGTCCCCGCTGAAGCAATCGAACGGGTTTCGGCCCGAGATGTCCGCCATCGAAAACTTCCTGAAGACCGATCCTTCGCCAAAAGCGATCTTCTTCAATTCGCCGCACAACCCAACCGGTGGCGTGATGACCCGGCAGGACCTGCGCGACGTCGCCGATCTGCTGCGCGGGACCAATGTTGCCGTGTTCAGTGATGAGCCGTATTGCCACATGGTCTGGAAGGGGACGCATGAATCGTTGCTGTCTGAACCAGGCATGCTGGAACGTTCAGTCGCTGCCTATACGTTCAGCAAGAGCTACAGCATGAGCGGTTGGCGACTGGGATTCTCAGTCGCGTCCGCAGAGGTGTCGGATGCCATCGGCAAAATGATCAACACTACACTTTCATGTACTCCGCCACTGGTCCAACTGGCTGGCAAGGCAGCGCTGGAGCGGGACACGACGGAACGTGACGCCGTCATGCAGAAGTTCCGGAAGAAGGTCGAACTGCTGACCAACGGCCTGAACCGCCTGGAAGGGTTCCATTCCCTGGACCCGGCCGCCACGTTCTACGTCTTCCCGAACGTGGCTCCGATTTGCAATCGCCTGGGAATCACCAGTCACGGCCTGGCACTGTACATGCTCGAAGGAGCCGACGACAAGTTTGGTGTCGCCTGCCTGGGTGGAGAATGCTTCGGTGATGCCGGAGGTGGCTTCCTGCGGTTCAGTTGTGCGGAACCCGACGAACGCCTGCAGCAGGCGCTGGACTTCCTGCCCATTGGAATCTCGCGGACGGATCGAATCGCGGCTTACCTGGAGAAATACCCCAAATACCGGCTGACCACTCCGTATCCTGTCGGCTGATCCATTTCGGTATCGACTCGCAGTCCGTGGTAAAAGGGGTCTGACCCTTTGGAGGGCAATGGATTCACCTTGAAAATCGCATGCCCGGAGAGAGTCAGACCACTTTTACCACGGGCTGCTGGCAAGGAGGACTGTCATGGGACCTTCGATTCCGCTGTTCGGGATTCTCGCCGTAACGGGTCTCTCGTTCGTGTCGTTTCTGGTCTCGCCATTTGTGGCGTGGAGTAAGGGGTACGCCCCTTACCTGTGGTTGTTTGCCTGCGGACCAGTCGGGTTGGTGGTGATCGCCTGTCTTCCGTCTGCCCGGAAAGCGTCCACTCCGGAACTGATGGAACTGATGCAGACGCGAGGCAACACGACCGGGGCCATTCTGACGGGTGTCGGGCTCGTCGTCGGCCTGATGCTGGCGGTTCCGGCCGTTCTGCTGGGGATTTGAGTCCCGTGGCTTCCGCAAAACGAACGCAGCCCTGGAGCACTTTCGTGCTGGTCACCCTCCTGGCGGGCTATTGGGTGGCGATGTTTGTCAGTACCCACGTACCGACTCTGCCAATTGCCCTGCCCGGACAAAGTGACAAAACGGTCCATCTGACTGCGTTCTGCGGCCTTGCCTCGCTCTTGATGGCCTGGCAATGCAGTCGTGGTCAGGTCGGACTGAGCCACCTGCTACTGATGTGGCTCATGCTGGCCGGTTACGGTGTGGTCGACGAAGTCACCCAACCAATTGTCGGACGCGTCTGTGATCTGCACGACTGGCTGTCCGACCTGCTTGGTGCCACCATCGGACTGGCAGCCACCTGGCCGCTGGCATCACGCCTGTTCCGCACTTCGAGCGCAGGGCAGTGAGCCGGGTGCCGTGAGGCCCCGGTCTCCCGGATGGCAGCATCAGTACGGGTGAAGAGTCCGGTGCCTGACGGCGACCGGCTCACCTGAGGTCACCTGGAATCGATGGACTGGGAATGAATCTATTTCCAGGCCGGACCATTCGGGAATTCGTACCGGGCAATGGATGCAGGGTGCATCGTGATGCTATAGCCGGGAGCGGTCGGAGGCATGTAGTGACCGTTCTTCATCACGATCGGATCCACGAAGTGCTCGTGCAGGTGTGCCGCGTATTCACACAACCGGTTTTCCAGTGAACCGCTGACACACACGAAATCAATCATCGCCAGGTGCTGGACGTATTCACACAGGCCGACTCCACCCGCATGCGGACAGACCGGAATGCCGAATTTGGCTGCCAGTAACAGCACCGACAGCACTTCATTCACACCCCCCAGGCGACAACTGTCGATCTGCAGCACGCCAATCGCCTGTGCCTGCAGGAACTGCTTGAACATGATCCGATTGGCACAGTGTTCCCCCGTGGCGACCTGAATTGGCGCGACCGCTCGTGCGATCGCCGCGTGCCCCAGCACGTCATCCGGATTGGTCGGCTCTTCAATGAACCACGGCTTGAACTGTGCCAACTCGCGCATCCATTCGATGGCAGGGGTGACATCCCAGACCTGGTTGGCATCCATCATCAAGCGACGGTCCCAGCCGATTTCTTCGCGGATAATGTGGCAACGGCGAATATCATCCTGCAGATCGCGTCCCACCTTGATCTTGAAGACGCTCCAACCCTGGGCCAGGCATTCGCGGCACAGACGCCGCAGCTTTTCATCATCGTAGCCCAGCCATCCGGCAGAGGTCGTGTAGGCCGGATAGCCGCTTTGTTCCAGTTGAGCAATCCGGTCCCCTTTGGTCGACGCCACTCGCTGCAGCAGTTCCAGAGCGGATTCTGGAGTCAAAGCATCCGTCAAATACCGGAAATCGATGCAGCCGACATATTGTTCGGGCGTCAGGTCTGCCACCAGTCGCCACAACGGCTTTTGTTCAACCTTCGCCCACAGATCCCAGACGGCGTTGACCACTGCCGCCGTGGCCAGGTGGATCGCACCCTTTTCGGGACCGATCCAGCGGAGCTGACTGTCGCCCGTGATGTGTCGCCAGAACCCGGCCATGTCCCGGGTAAACGATTCCAGAGTCCGCCCCACAACCAGTGGAGCCAGGCCTTCAATCGCCAGGCAGCAGACCTCGGTTCCGCGACCGATTGTGAACGTCATCCCATGTCCCGCGAGACCCTCGGGGTGGTCGGTTTCCAGGATGACATAGGCTGCCGAATAATCCGGATCCGGATTCATGGCGTCGGAACCATCCAGCATCCGTGAAGTCGGAAATCGAACGTCGTGAACCTTCAAACCGGTAATCGTGATGGTCATTTCGAGTCGCTTTACCAAAGGAAAAAGCCCGGCACTTCCGGAGCCGGGCTTGAGTGACTGTCGGGATCGCCTCAATGACGAGACTGGATTCGAGCGAGTGACGCAGCCACCTGGCTGCGGGCGTCGCGCGTTTCCAGAATCACCTGTTGAAACCGCTCGGGATACGGAATACCTCGCATCAGCATCAGGGTGTCGCCATTGGCGTTCGTCAGGCGGACATCACCGGTCCGAAAAAAGGTTTGTCGGGAATCGGGATCGACGGAAACGCTCGCGACCTGGGTCAGCGGGACAGATTCCAGCAGCCGAATGCCGAGTGACGTCACTCGATTCACGCTGCGGTTGGTGACGGTGTAGCGACTGCCGACCAGTTTCAGTCCCAGGTAAATCAGGATCCCCAGCGGGGCGGTCAGCAGAGCAAAGATGTACGAAATCTTCACTCCCCAGATCTTCACCGGAATACACTCATACAGGCGATTGAGGAATTCCCCCAAGGCCGTGCATGCGATCGACGGATACATTTCTTCAACAATCGATTCAAATCCCGGGCTCACGCCCGAAATCGCTTGAGCTTTCTGCGTCAACATGGCTGCTGTTCGAATCCTCTGCATGGAAGGAACCGACTTCAAACTCGACAAACGATATCCAAAGCGGGGGAAGAACTCCAGCGAACGTCAACGCCCGTTCGTGCGTCGGCGTACTGTTCAGAATTCGAGAAGAAGTTGTTCACCCAGCGACGGACCATTCCAAGCCATCGCGTCCAGGTCTGGGTCATAACGCGATAACGTGAAAAGAGATGCGGCCAGATAAAGGATTCAGGGCCGTGGCTGCCGACGACCGAAGTCTCACGACTTCAGCGACGAATGTGAGCCTGGCAATACTGGATACAGAATCCCCGCCTTACGTGAAGCGTAGTCGATCCCGAACCGAATTGCTTCCAGCGGATCCACACCCGCATCGATTTTCGCGGCGATGGCCGCCGTCAGGGAATCGCCGCAGCCGATGGGGTTCACGACTCGAACTTGTGGCGGATCAATGCGCGTCAATCCTGGCGGACCCAGCACCAGCAGGGGATCGGGGCCGTTGCTGACAATGATCCACGCGGCCCCCTTGTCTCGGACTTCGGACATCGCCTCGACGACTGCGGCTTCATTTTCCAGCGGGCGACCCACTGTGGCAGCCAACTCTTCGCGGTTTGGCTTGATCAGGAACGGACGCAGTGGCAGACATTCCAGCAACTCGCGACCGCGGACGTCCATGATCGTCTTCGCGACTGAATGTTCCATCAGGCGTCGATAGAAGTCCGGCGGAGTCTGTTGAGGCAGAGACCCGCTCAGGACGACCATGCTGGCATGCGGGACTTCTTCAGCGAACGCTTCGACATATTGATCGAGTTCCGCAGCGGTCATTGGGGATGAGTTTTCGACCAGTTCGGTCGTGGTTGCAGTGGACTCGTCCAGCAATGTCGTGCAGACGCGCGTGGCAGCGGCCGTGGGAATCCAGCGGGCGCGGATGCCGCGGCGGGCGAAGTCGTCGCGAATCTGGGCTCCGGTCGCTCCGCCGGTCGGGCTGAGCGTGAGCGATTGCGCACCCAGTTGGTGCAGGGCCGCGCCAACGTTCAAGACTTTTCCCGAGCCGCACCACAACGTCGAACGGGCTCGGTTGACTTGGCCTGTGGTCAGGCGGTCAAAGCTGAGAATCTGCTGCCATGCGGGGGTCAGACCAGCGGCCAGGATCACCAGAGTCGCTCCAGTCGCTCTTGCAATTCTTCGTCCGAAACATCGCGCGGATTGCAGCTCATGCTGTTCCCTCGAGATCCCTGGACCAGGATCGGTAATTGGTCCTGACGAACACCAACGTCACGCAGCCGTGCCGGAATCTGAACCTCGCGGCACAGGCGATCGATCCGATCGATGAACTGGTCGGCAGCCAGCGGATCGCCGATGCTGGCGGGATTGAAGAGGGATTCCAGTTCGGCCAACGGAGTGCGGCTGACTTCACGATTGACTCGCAACGCGACCGGAAGTAGCAGGGCGCATGCCAGGCCGTGTGGTACCTGACAGGTCACTCCCAGTGCCGCGGCGACACCGTGGGCGAATCCCAATCCCGAATTCGCCAGGGCCATCCCCGACAACAGCGCCGCATGCGCCATTGCTTCACGCGGTTCACGCAGAGAGCCATTGGCGACAGCCGCCGCCAGGGCTGGAATCGCCAGTTGCAATCCCTGCCGGCAGAGCGCCTTCGGAATCGGTGCGGCCTTGCGCGAGATGTAGCTTTCGATCAGTTGCGTGATCGCATCCATCCCGGTGTAGGCGGTGGTGGACGGGGGCAGACTGACCGTCAATTCCGGATCCACGATCACCAGCCGGGGGATCATCAGATCCGACCTCAGGCTCTTCTTATACGGCCGGATATTTGCGTCCGCCGGATCATTGTTGGAAGAGATCACGGCATTCTTGGTCGCCTCGGCACCTGTTCCCGCCGTCGAGGGAATAGCGACCAGATCCAGCGGCGGCACCGTAATCTGCAAGCCGCGTCCGACACCTTCCAGAAATTCTTCAACCGATTCCCCCTGTCGATTTGTGGCGAGGGCTGCCGCTGCCTTGGCGAGATCAATTGTGGAACCACCACCGATCGCTATGACCACATCGCTGGTTGTTGGATCCAGTGTTCGAATGGCATTCACCAGTTGATTCACGTCCCGAACTTCGGGTTCGCGGGAATCGACGGGAAAACCCAGAACATCCAGTCCCGCGTCGTCCAAAGATTTGACCAACTGGTCAATGACGCCATTTCGTTCCAGGGTCCGGCTGCCTGAAATCACGAAGGCGCGGCGACCCAGGTTGGCCGCCAACGTCCCCAGTTCCGATCGACGACCCCAGCCGAACACGATCTGACGCGGTGAAAAGTAGGTGTAATTCATGTGGCGGAGTTCACAGTTTCAGCATCACGCAACGGGAGGGCAGGACGGCAAGGGCAGAAGCGCGGGACCAAGCCGGCCAGTAGAGGGGTGATTCTCGAAATCGCTGGTCAATCGTCAGTTCCACTGGGCATTCTTCACGTCGTATGGAAGCAGTCGTTTGGCTTCGAAAATCTTCTGCATGATGACGTCGTAGACTTCATAGGGATCCGCCCGGAACAGCAGGTCACAGCAGGCGGGATGCAGCAGCCAGTCCCCGCGTTCGATTTCCCCTTCCAATTGACCTTCTCCCCAGCCTGAATATCCGGAGAAAATCCGAAAATGAGGCTGATCGGCCCCCGAACCGCAGTTTCGCAGAACCTGTTCAAAGGATTCGGCACTGCCACCGATGAACAGTCCCGGAACGGGCGAAGCTTCGTTTTCCTGATATGTGTCGGCGTTGTGCAGCATCAGGAAGGCCGTCGGCTCCACCGGTCCACCTGTGAAGATGACATCGTCCATTTCGGGCAGATCAAAGTGCCCTGCCAGGGCATGCGAGACCTTGATAGAAGAAGGACGATTGACGATCAATCCCGTCGCGCCCTGGTCGCCGTGCTCCAGGAGCAACACCACCGTCTTGTGAAAGTTGGGATCGCGGAGTGCTTTGGCTGCAACCAGGCAGTTGCCTCGCAATGACGTCGACATGAACAATCTCCATCCGCGTCCAACCCGCCGGTTGGCCACACGAGTGCAGCGGACAAACCATTTGACCCGACGGTGAACAGGCCCCATTGGATTCTACTCGCCGCGCGCGCATTGTAAAACAGGTTGGCTGTCTTCTCAAAGTTTCGTCGGAAGATTCCCCTTGCTGAAATCAAACAAGCTGCATGGGTTGACGGAACCAGCCGCTGAGAGAATTACGAAGATGTCTCGCCTGCCACAACTTGTGTTGATCGCCACGACGTTCTTAAGCGCCTGGCTGCTGATGCAGGCTGTTCACGAATTGGGTCATGTGCTGGCGGGGATCCTGACCGGCGGAGAAATCCGTGCCGTGGTCCTGCATCCGCTGGAGATTTCGCGGACGGACTTGGGAACCAACCCGTCGCCACTGATCGTCTGCTGGGCCGGTCCCCTGTTTGGAACCTTCGCACCAACTGGCGTGTGGCTGTTGGCAAGCTGGAAACAAGCGGCCTGCGCGTTTTGGCTGAAGTTCCAGGCGGGCTTCTGCCTGATTGCCAATGGTGCTTATCTGGCCGTGGGGGCGAACGAGGGAATTGGAGACGCCGGAGACCTGCAAAGATATGGTTCGCCCGCTTGGCTGCTGTTTCTATTCGGTGCTGCCACGATCCCGATCGGTTTGTGGATGTGGAATGGCCTGGGCCGCACCTTTGGCCTCGGCCTGCAGGCAGAGGCCATTTCCTGGCGTCCCGCCTTGATCAGTAGTTCGGTACTGACGGCGACCATTTTGCTGGAACTGATCTTCAGCCAGTCCAGGTGACAGTTGGCACGAACCAGGCAATAGACGACAATTCAGGCCATTATCCGCTGCCGACAAGGATCTCTTTTTAGAATTCGATCATGAATCAGACGCACCGTGGCTGCGAGGTTTTCAAAGCCAGTTTCCTGTCCATTTTTCTGGTAGCGATCCTGATTGTCCCTGGTTGGTCAGCAGAACCGGTCTTGATCGGGCATTGGCCGTTGCGGGAAAGTGACAGCGAGCGGACTGGGGGAGACTTGAAAACCACGTCGCGGGGCGTTGAGTTTGATGCGTCGGGACCCCGCCAATTGCCACGCACGGCGGCCCGATTCAATGGTCGCGATGCAGTCATCGAAGTGGCGAATGCCGAATCGCTGCAGTTGGGGACCGACCCGTTCTCGATCTCGATGTGGATCAAGACCGACGCGGAACTCGACGACGTCCCGGGGGATCTGGTCAGCCAGTACGACCCGGCGACTCGCACCGGATTCCATCTGGGACTGTACAGTCACACAGGTGTGACGAACGCTCAGTCGAATTCGAAACAACTCCATTTCGGCATCGACCAGGCAAAGCTGGAATCGGAATTCACCGACCATGGACAGTTGGGTGATGCAACATTCGTGTTCGCCTTGTGCGTCCATGACGGTCGGTTGTATGCCTCAACGTGTCACGCAGGTGAAGCGACAGGGCGAGTCTACCGGTTTGAAGAAGGCAATCGCTGGACGGACCTGGGAAATCCCGATGTCTCGAACGCGGTGTCGGCCATGACGACGTATAACGGCTCGCTTTACGTTGCAACGAGCAAGTATCGACTGGCGGGTTCGGCGCTGGCTGAGTCGCAGAATCCGAATTTCGGAGGGAAAGTCTATCGCCTGGACCGCAACAATCAGTGGGTTTCCTGCGGGACCGTGTCGTCTGAGACCGAAGGTGTCGCCAGCCTGATCGTTTTTCGCGGAACGCTCTACGCGAGTTCCCTGTACAAGCCGGCCGGCTTCTTCCGGTATGCCGGTGGTGAGAAATGGATTCCCTGCGAAACTCCCGATGGAAAGCGAGTGGAAGCGTTGGCTGTTTTCAACGGGGCGATCTACGCGACCAGCTATGACGAAGGTTCGGTGTTTCGGTTCGACGGCCAGAATTGGAGTCACGTCGGCAAGATTCCCGGAGCAACGCAAACATATGGATTTGCCGTGCATGGCGGCAGCCTGTTCGTCAGCGAATGGCCACAGGCTCACGTTTATCGGTACGCCGGGGGGACTCGCTGGGACGATGCCGGCCGGCTGGGCCAGGAGTTGGAGGCGATGCCGCTGCTGGTCTACAACGGTCGAATGTATGGAGGCACGCTGCCGACGGCCGAAGTCTACAGGTTTGACGGCGATCAGAATTGGACGAAGATCGGGCGTGTCGACCAGACACCGGACGTGAAGTATCGACGGGCATGGTCGATGGCGGTGTTTCAGGGCAGGCTCTTCGTGGGGACGCTTCCATCAGGCCGCGTCCTGTCGATCGAAGCAGGTCGAAATGCGACGTACGACCGTGAGCTTTCGGCAGGCTGGCATCATATCGCCGCCGTGCGCGGCCATGAGACGTTAACGCTGTTCGTCGATGGCAAGCCCGTCGCCACGTCGGCTTCATTGAAGCCGGGCGACTTCAACCTCACGAACCGCCAGCCACTACGGATCGGTTTTGGCGCCCAGGACTACTTTCGAGGTGACATGGCGGACGTTCGGCTGTATCGCGGAACGCTGTCCGCGAACCAGGTAATGGACCTGTTCCTAAGCCATGATTGAAGCTTGAACCAACGGATTGTGCGAATACATGATCGGCAACCCGGCACGCTTCGATGTGGTCGTCACAGCGTCGAATTCCCACCCAAGAGCCCAATTGTGGGGATCTGCGCGACTTCAATCGCCTGGGTACACCGCCTGAAAACTGCCGATGCGGCGCATGTGATCGCGCTTGAATTGGTCGGAATGTGGAATCAGCGTTTCCGTCGAACCGACCACCAGTCGACCATCGCGAGCCAACGTCCGGTGCGCCGTCTCCAGAATGCCGCGCGAAGTGCTTTCGGTCATGTAGATCAGCACGTTTCGCATCAGGATCAGATCGAATCGTGGCAGAGGCGGCGGATCGGTCACGAGATTCATCTCGTGAAACTCAACCCTCTGTCGCAACTCCGGCAGTGTCACGAAGTGAGTTCCCTCCTTTTGAAAGAATCGCCGTTGCCGCGCGGGTGAGACGCCCCGCTGAACTTCGAGCGCGCTGTAGCGGCCGAGTCGCGCCTGAAGCAGCATCGGTCTCGAAAGGTCCGTGGCAACGATCCGCAGATCCCAGTCGGCCATCGGACCGAACTGCTCATGAATGAGCATTGCCAGACTGTACGGTTCCTGACCGGCGGCACACGCTGCGCTCCAGATGTGCAATTGCCGCTGTGTTTGTCGTTGTCGCACGAGTTGCGGCAGGATCCCGGTCGCGAGTTCATCGAAGTAGTGCAGGTCGCGGAAAAACGACGATTCGTGCGTGAGCATCGCCTCAAAGACGCGGCGTTCCAGGTGTGGGTCGGTCGCGACGCGCATCGACTCGATCAGCGCCTCGACATTCTGCTGGCCCGCCGATTCGGCTACGGACGCGAGTCGCGATTCAACGAGGTACATCTTGCTCTCGTCGACGACGTTACCCGTTCGTTGTTCGACAAAGCGCCGGATCCAGTCGAAGTTGGCGGGATTGAGCGGCATCGAAATCACCGCCATTTCATCAACAGTTGCGTAATCTCGCGCCCGATCTGTTCGACCGGTAGAACGGCATCGGCCAGGCCGGCTTTGGCGACCTGACCAGGCATGCCCCAGACGGCGCTCGTGACTTCATCCTGGACGAGGATGCGGCCGCCTTGCGCCCGCACGCTGCGGCAGCCGGCCAGCCCATCCTGCCCCATGCCGGTCAACACGATCGCCAACACTCGCGGACCGAAGGCTTGTGCGACAGATCGGAACAGCACGTCTGCCGCCGGACGGCACTCGTTCTCGGGAGGATTCTGATTGAGACGTGTGCGAATGCCGCTCGCGGTCCGTTCGAGCACGAGATGGTGATTTCCCGGAGCGATCCAGATCCGAGCGGAGTCCAACGGAGCGAGATCCGTCGCTTCTCGCACATCCAGACGCGTCTTGTTCGCCAGTCGTTCAGCGAGGGCTCCCGTGAAATTGGCGGGCATATGCTGAACGACGACGACGGGGACGGTCAGCCGACCCGCGATCCCGATCAACAATTCGGACAGGGCCGCCGGACCGCCGGTGGAGGCCGCAATGGCGATGATTCCGACCGATTCACGTGAAGGAGACGACGTTGCCGTCAGCGGGGCGAGTGTCGGCTGGGTCGCTTCCCGCGAAACTGGCGTCAGCGAGCAAACATCGTCATGCCGCGGACTCAAAGTTCCGCTTTCGCGTCCTGCCAGCGCCCGAATGTGAGGCAACAGGATGTTTCTCACGCAGTCTCGCAGTCCTTCGGAGCTATCCGGCTTGAGAACGCATTCGTCTGCCCCGAGCAACATCGCTTCAATCGTTTCGCCAGCACCACGCTGTGTGAGTCGACTGAACATGATCACGGGAAGCTTCGGATGCTTCGTTCGCAGTTCCTTCAGCGTCGCGAGGCCGTCAAGTTCAGGCATGTCGATGTCGAGCACCACGACATCCGGGACGTTCGCTGCCAGTTGTTGCAGAGCCAGACGACCATCCGCAGCGGCGATAACTTCGATCTGCGGGTCGACGGTCAGCAGTCGACGCAGCATCATGCGGATTGTCGATGAATCGTCCGCGATCAGCACGCGTATGGTCTCCATTCCCCGTCTTCCCCCGTTCATCGCGAAGATCGTCCCATATGCGCCGCCGTCACATGAGCCACGATTCCGTCCGGATCTAGCACAAGCAGCAATGCCTGGGGCAGTCGGTATGCGCCGGTGATGAATTTCGCCACGTCGTGATCCACGGCATCCGGTGCCGGCAGAAACAATCGGTCGTCCACGGTGAGCACGTCGCCCATGCGGTCCACGAGTATACTGACGATGGTCCCATCGTAACGAACCACGAGCGAAAGTGGTTTCCGAGCCGTGGGATCCGCCGGTCGCTTCAAGCATTCCCGCAGATTGACTGCGGTGACAATCTGGCCTCGCAGATTGATCAGCCCGGCGATTCGGGGGTCCGCGAGTGGCACGCCGGTGACATGGTCTGTTTTGGCAACTTCCTGCACGCGGTTGACGTCGACGCCAAGGTAAATGTTGTCGAGATGAAACGTACAAAGCTTACGACTGGTCACCGTTGATTCTCCGCTGTCGTTCTGAGGTTCGCGAACACCGGGTTCGGATAAAACGATTTCCAGAGTCGTTCCGATTCCTGGCGGGGTGACGACTGGACGTGTTCACCTTGTGGCGATTCAGAAGTCTGTTGCTCAGTGCTGGAATCTGTCCTCCTGACAATCAAAGTCAACTTTGAAATTGCGATACCAGCGTTTGCAAGCGGACGGCCAGTCCGGCCGAATTGCGGGCCGCCTGCTGTGTACTGGCGGCTCCTTCGGCTGTGCCGGCGGCGGCTTGGGCGACGGCAATGATGTTCTCTGCGATTTCCGTGGTGCCGCGAGCCGCATCACTGACGTTGGTGCTGATCTGTCGCGTAACGACCGTCTGTTCTTCGACCGCACCGGCGATCGAGTTCTGGTAGTCGTGGATCTGTTCGATGATATTGCTGATGCGACGGATGCCGTCAACGGCTTCCTGCATGTCGTGTCGAGTCGCGTCGATCTTGTGGCTGATGTCATCGGTCGCCTTCGCCGTTTCCTTGGCCAGTTCCTTCACGGCATTGGCAACGACGGCAAAGCCCTTGCCAGCTTCACCCGCTCGCGCGGCTTCGATCGTGGCGTTCAGCGCCAGCAGATTGGTCTGCTCGGCGATCGATGTGATGACCTTGATGACCTCGCCGATTTCGGTGCTGCTTTCACCCAGCCGCGACACGGTCGCATTGGTGCTGCTGGCGAGTTGAACCGCCTCAGTGGCGACCCGGGCCGCGTCGTGAGCGTTGGACGCGATCTCGCGAATGCTCGCGCTGAGCTCGTTGACTGCCGTCGACACCGCCTGAGTGTTGCGGCTCACCTGATCGGCCGCCTTCGACACGACCTTCGCCTGTGTGGACGTTTCTTCGGCGTTGGCACTCATCTGCTGACTGGCCTCCGTTTGATGCTCGGCCGCGTCATGCAGTTCCGCGGCGCTGCTGCGAAGCGACGAGACGGCGTGTCGCATCCCGTCGGACGCCTGATCGATCGCCGCCGCGATTTCGCCCATATCGCCCGACGACCGAAGATTGAGTCTGTAAGTCAGGTCTCTTGCCGCCAGCTTCTGCAGGCCGAGCACACAATCTGCCAGGGGCTGTGTGATGCCGCGAGAAACGACGAACACCAGCCCTGCCGAAACGGCCAGTGCGAGCAGAGTCAGCAACAGCGCCCACATCCGGTGAGCACGATAGGCATTGATCCGAATCTTCAGGAGCCCATCCAGTTCCTGGGCGGCCACTTTCCAGAGTTGAATGCTGGAATCGGACGCCCGCTGTACGGTCTTTTCAAAATCATCTGCCGACATGGCGGGCGTCGTGGAACCGGCGATGTTCGTCAACTGCGTCATCAATTCTTCGGTGGCAACGGAGTAATTGTCCAGTGCCTGTTCGACGTTTCGCATCGAGGGGCTGATGCCGTAGAAATTCGCGTCTTCGTTGAGGGCGGTCCGTGCGCTGCCGACGATGCGGGAAAAATCCGACTCCCGCACCACAGTGGCCCATACGGCAACCCGCAATTGATCGGCCGCGGTCAGTTCTTTCCTGGAAAGAATCAGCCGTCCCTCTTCCAGTACATCACCCAGCCGATCCTGGGTCTGAGGAAGCGCCAGCAGCGTCAGGTCCATCAGGTAGTAACTGTCAAGATCCGGGTCAAGTATGAGATTGGACGTGTCGCCGGCATGTGAGATCATCGTCCGAACCGTGTCTCGAAGCTGACGGTGCCGACGGTCGCTGGCCGTGGGATCGAGCGACTTTACCTCCTGCTTCAATTTGTCCCATGCGGCGGTCAGTTCGCGGACATTGGCAGATGAACGCTGCCGTTTGTCGAGGCCCTCCTGCGTGAATTGAAGTTCGGTGCCGTATTGCCGATTCACGGCCGCCAGACGCTGCAGTGCCTGATCGATGCGCGACTGCGTCGCCGCCAGCCGGTTCTCCAGATCGGTTTCACCCGACAAGACACGGTGCGCCAGATACTGCTGCTGGGGCAGCGCCTGCAACAGATCTTCAAGCGGTCGCTGATAATCGTTGCCATGCAATTCCAGGGTGGTGAACTGAATGTCGTTGTTGATGCCGGACACCATGAAATACAGGAGGACGGCGATCGGCAATGCGAAGCTGAGGCTGATCCACAGCAATTTGTGAGAGATGCGAGAATCGGTCAGGAATCGTCGCAGCATGATGTCAGTTCCCGAAATGTTTGTTGGCGGGTTTCACGTGGAAAGTCAGGGGGGGGGTTGATTCAGTCTGTGGTCTGGAACGGGTCGGCCTGCGTCGCCATCGGAAACCGGACGGACGCCGCCTGGACGAGTCGCGCGACATCGACAACATCGGTCACTCGACCGAGCATCACTGTCGTCCCGCGGATTGGTCCCGGCCGTGCCTGGATCAGCGTGGCCGCGGTCCATTCGATGATGTCGACGACGGACTGCACCACCAGGCCCAGCATCCGACCGTTCACACTGTAGACGACAAGTGACAGCGTCTTCGCCTGGTCCATCATTTTCGACTCATTGTCTGCCTCGCTCATTGCCAGAAATCGGCTTGCGTCCAGCAGCGGAACAATTTCACCGCGATACTGGATGACAAACTGTCCATCCGAAAACTCGACTTTTGCGGCAGGGACTTGCTCCAGATGAATGACGCCCGCCAGCGGGACGGCGATTCGGCGGCGGGGGCAGAGATCCGCGATCAGCCAGCTTTCGACCTCGGTGACTTGGGTTTCCGCCGATTCAGTGGAATACGTCGCGGATTGCAGCAGGGGACGGTCGACCGCAAACAGCCCGGCACGTTGCGCGATGCCGCGAACATCAAGGATCAGGGCGAGACTGCCGTCTCCCATGATCGTCGCGCCGGAGTATTCCGACATTCCTTCAAGAATTCGACCAAACGGTTTGACGACGATTTCCTCGGAGTTGCCAATTTCGTCGACGATCAATGCAAACTGCCGCGAGCCGGTCTTGAGAACCATTACTTTGACGTCCGCACCGGCGTCGAAGCTCGCGTCGGACATCCGAAGCTGTTGAGAAAGCGACACGATCGACAGCACTTCGTCCCGCAGTCGCAGAACCGGGGTGTCATGAAGGTGCTCTATGCGCCGATCCTGTCCGCCGTGCAGAGACAGCATTTCCATGACGCTGGATCGAGGAATCGCGAATCGCTGTCCGTGGCAGGTGACAATCAGCGCGGGAATGATCGCCAGCGTCAACGGCACCGTCAAACGAAATGTTGTACCGATGTCCTTCCGACTGTCGATCTCGATCGTGCCGCCGATCCGTTCGATGTTCGTCTTGACGACATCCATGCCGACGCCGCGTCCCGAAAGATTGCTGATCTGGTCAGCGGTCGAGAACCCCGGCAGGAAGATCGAATCGTGCAAGTCTGACTCCGACAGGATCGCCGATTCTTCTGCACTGATCAGCCCGCGCTGAATCGCCTTCTGACGGATCTTGTCAATGTCCAGTCCCGCTCCGTTGTCGGTGATTTCGATCTGGACCTGTCCGCTTTCATGCGACGCCTTCAGCGTGATTCTTCCTTCGCGCGGCTTCCCCTTGATCTTGCGCAACTGCGGCTTTTCAATCCCGTGGTCGATGGCGTTGCGAATAAGATGAATCAGCGGATCGGCGATCGCCTCGACCAGCGACTTGTCGAGTTCGGTTTCCGCGCCGATCAGCTCCAGCGAGACCTCCTTGCCCGTCTGTCGTGCAAAATCCCTGACCATGCGCGGATAGCGCTGCCAGATGACGCCGATCTGCTGCATCCGCGTTTTCAACACGCCCTCCTGCAATTCGGAGGTGAGGACGTTGAGCCGCTGCACGGGACTGACCAGCATGGAGTCGGCACGATACGACGAGATCTCCACGATCTGATTGCGAGCCAGTACCAGCTCACCGACAAGATTCATCAGTCGGTCCAGCAACTGGACGTCCACTCGAACGAGACTCGCTGCGCCACTCTTTCCCCCCGAATCTCCGCTGGATCCTCGCGGCAGTACGAACGACGAGTCCGTCGATTCGCGCCCAGGTGAATCCGAGAATGCGACAGGCTCTGGTACGGAACGAGGTGCCGCGGCAGGCGCCGGTGCCAGAGTGACGGTCGCGGGAAGCACGGGCGAACGGGACTCGGGGTGAGCGTCTGTCGTTGGGGCAACCAGGGGTGGCGTCCGGGGTTCATCGGTCACGGCCGGATTGCACGTCTCCGCTGAAACTGATGGAAGAGGCTCGTGTTTCGCCGTGACATCAGACCCCGTGGAAGGCACGTCGACCGTGGCATCCGTCGGCACGTCCGATGCGAGTGAACGCTCAGTGACGTCGCGACTCGCGGCCGAGATTCTGTTCCCGGCTTCGACCTGGTCTTCAGGAAAGGGTTCGATGATCGTCTCATCGCGAGTCTTATGTTCTTGCGAAATCGATGCGAGGTCCAAGACCTGCGTGTCTGGCTTTCGACTCGACGTGGCTGCAGCAGGAACCTCACCGATCCCGATGCACCGCAGATCTTCCTTCAACGGGGCAAACGTGTCGTCGCCCTCCTTGCCGGTCGACTCAATCGTCGCCAGCAGGGAACGGATGGCATCGAGAACCTGAAACAACAGATCCGAGATTGAAGAACTGATGCTGAGTTGGCCGGATCTCAAACGTTGCAGAATGGCTTCACCGGCATGCGCGATCTCCCCGACGAGTGGGAAGTCCAGAAACCCGGCACTCCCTTTGATCGTATGCAGGGCGCGAAACGCACTGTCCAATCGGCCGATGTCATGCGGATCGGTTTCGAGCGCCACCAGGTCGTTGTCCAGCCGGTCGAGCCCTTCGCGACTCTCGGTGAGAAACTCCTTCGTGAATTCGTCGGAACCAGCCATTGTGAGTCCGGGGACTTTCGGGGATTAGAAACCTGGCAACGATCATTTGGCGGGGAATCGCAGGATGGCAGCGAAATGGCCACTCAGAGCGACCTGCACCATCTCAGACGACGCGACTGACCTCTGGCAAATGACTTCCGCGTCAACGGAACGATTCGGACGAAACGAGTGCGATTGTGCCGAAAAAACCGATGGTGCGGGCGATGCAGACCCCCCTGGGACTGAACCGGGATTCGTGGATCAGGCGAACAATCGGATCACGATGTGCCGGACCATCTCCATGTCGAACGACTTGCCGCAGATCGCAGAGACACCCAGTTGATAAACGCCAGCCAGGATCGAGGGGTCGAATTCGGTGGTGACCATCACAATCGGCACCGTCCGCTGATCACTCTTCTGGCGAATCCATGCCACCAGGTCTTTGCCATTCATTTCGGGCATGTTGTAATCAGTGACGATCATGTCGAACCGTTCGCGCTTCAGGCAGTCGACCGCAGCCGTACCGTCTGCAACCGCGGTGAAATGCACGAAGCCCAGATCGGCGAGAGTTTCCTGCATTCTTCGCCGGGCCAGTCCGCTGTCATCAACGATCAAGATCCGCTTTGATGCGAAGCCCGTGAGACTCGGCTTCATCGTGAATTCCGAATTCATCAAAGCACGAATGGCCGCGCCGAGTTCGGCGGCATCGAACGGCTTTCGCAACAGTCCGGTCTTTCCAAAGTGCCCCAGTGCTTCAATCAGACTCTCGGACAGTTCATCCGAAGTCATCACCAGCACGGCCACGCGCGACCAGCGCAACTCGTCCCGGATTCTCTCGACCAGCATCAGACCCGACATGTCGGACAGTTGAAGGCTGAGGATCACCAGCTTGGCGGGCACCACCGACAGAGACTCCAATGCTTCATGGCCACTGGGGCAGACGTGAATCTCGCTGATCCCAATCTGATGGAGCATCTTCGAAACCATCGCTCCCTGAAGTCGCGACTGTTCGACGAGCAACACAGTCGTTTCGGCCAGGCTGTCGTCGACCGGTGCCGACGGCGCGCGGCCCCGTTCCAGTTGATCCAGGGCCGTCACCACTTCGGTCATCCTCTGGTAACGGTCCTCCGGGGACTTGGCCAGCATGCGCTGGAAGATGGCGTCGAGTTCGCGGGGTACCGCTTCGGCCACTTCGAACAGAGACGGCGGTGCCTCGGAACGCAGGGCCTGCAACCGAGCCAGGATCGAGGGACGCTCAAACACGGGCCGTCCGGTCAACAGAAAGAAGAGGGTGCAACCGAGGCTGTAGATGTCGGCGCGGCCATCGACAGAACTACTGTCGAGTGACTGTTCCGGTGCCATGTAGTCGATGGTGCCGGCGATCGCTCCCGTCCGGGATGACTCGCCGTCACTCAAGCCGTTGTTCTCTTCGATCAATCGTGCGAGACCCAGATCGGCGACCTTGATCGATCCGCTCAGGTCACGCATCAGGTTGGCGGGCTTGATATCGCGATGCACCAGACCCTGCTGATGGGCATACCCCAGTGCCTGGGCGGATTGACGGATCGCTTCAATCGCCTCCGAGACCGCCAGTGGCCCCGCCTTTTCGACGATCTGTTTCAGGTCCGCCCCTTCCACGAACTCCATCACCAGAAAGTCGCCCAGTTCGCATTCGTCCGCATCATACGCGGCCACAACGTGGGGATGGTTCAACCGGGCAGCTGCCTGGATTTCGCGGCGGAACCGGGCCGTGAAGTCCGGCGTCGCCAGCTTCCTGTGAATGACCTTGACCGCGACGACCCGCTTCATGCGGCGATGCAATGCCTTGAATACCTGGCCCATGCCCCCTTCGCCGATGCGATTCAGAATGACGTAATTGCCAAACACCAGTTCGCCGGATCGTCCCTCGGCCACGCGCCGGCGTTGGAACTCCGTCAATCGCCCACGACCGGTGAGATGATCGAGCAACCGATCGCTCGTGATCGATTCGCCCGCGGCCGATAGATCGGTGCACGCCGATTCAAACTCCGTGTCGGTCAGCAACCCCGCTCGCAACAAGGAGTCGGCCAGTTGTTCGAGACCAACGGCCATGAAGAATGTCTCCGAAAAATCGACAGCGGATGGGTCGGCATAGGTGCAACATTGGAATCAATCTGGATCTCCTGGTCAAATGGTAGCCACAAGGACGGCCGAAGCCCGGCGACTTCAATCTCACAAACCGCCAGCCACTACCGATCGGGCTTGGTGGCTCCGACGACTTTCGAGGTGAAATGGCGGACCTTCGGCTGTATCGCGGGACGCTGTCCGCGAACCAGGTGATGGACCTGTTCCAAAGCCATGATTGAAGCTTGAATCAACCGACCGTGCGAAGCGCCAGTAGATTATCGAAAGTCTTGCGTCGAGCGAACTTCCCGCCCATGATGTAGGTTCAACTGGATCCATCGAAATTCGCTCCCTGAAACGAAACAGCCAATGAAACCCAGACTCACGTACTTCGCTCCTGTGCGACTTGCTTCGTTAACCGTCGCTGTCTACCTGAGTTTTGCGGCCGCCGGACTGGGAGCAGAGTCCTTCGAGGGATTCCTTCAGAAGCACTGCGTCCGTTGTCATGGCCCCGCAAAGGTCGAGGGGGATGTGCGGATCGACAGGTTTTCGCGCGATTTCAAGGCGGGCGCGGATGCGCACCACTGGGGCGAGATCGTCGATCGAATCAATTCCGGCCAGATGCCGCCGAAGGGTGAACCAAAGCCGACACAGGCTGAGATCGCGACGTTCGTGACGACTCTCGACTCACGGCTCAAGGAAGGGCGGGCGGCGCGGATGGCGGCTCGTGCGGCCGTGGCGCACTACCGGCTCAGCCGGAAAGAGTACCAGAACACGGTCTACGACCTGCTCGGCGTGCGCTATGATCCCGCCAAGCCCGGCGAGTTGAACGAAGACTCTTTGTGGCACGGATTTGAGCGCATTGGATCGGAGCTATCGCTTTCGCCTTCGCATGTCGATCGCTATTACCGCGCCGCGGAAATCGTGCTCGACCGCGCCTATCCGGCAGCGTCCGGCGAGTCTCGCAAGATTCGCAAAACCGCTGCCGAGTTGCGTTACAACGGCGGCAAAGCCCAGCAGGAAGTCCTGGACCGGTTCGGCGTCAAACGCCCCCTGCGTGACCTGCTCTTCCCCGGTCGCGTCGAAGTCGCGCTGTCGCCGAATTGGTTCGGCAGGACCGGACCGGAACACAGCGGGCTGTACCGATTCCGCATCCAGGCCAGTGGAATTCGCCCGCCCGGCGGTCAGCCAGCCCACCTGAGCATCGGCAAGGAAACGGGTGAAGAAACAGTCGCGGGCCTCATCGAATTTGACATCACCGCGTCGGAAGACCAACCCGCGATTCATGAATTCGAAGTGTTCCTGGAGATGCCATCGTCTTTGCACTTCGCCGTTGTCGCGGCCGACGTCGTTGACCGCAGAGCGGGCGCAGCCTTCCGAAACTCGCTCAGCAGTCCCAACTACATGTTCACGCACAGCAGCGAAACGCTGCTGCTGAACCCAAACGCGCCCCAGATGTTTGATGACAAGGGAAACGGCCTCTTCTCCACAGTGCTGCTCGATTGGATCGAATGGGAGGGACCGCTGGAAACAGCGGCGGAAAAGTCCCGGCGCGACGGTCTGGTGCCGCCTGATGATGCCACGCCCGAACTGGTCGCCCAGCATCTGCAACGCTTCGCCGAACGGGCCTGGCGGCGACAGGTCAAACAGGAAGAACTGGCCGACTACCTGCACGCGTATCGTACCGAACGCGAAGCGGGAGAGAAGACCGCCGCGGCCTATCGGGTGGCGATGGCGGGTGTGCTGATTTCCCGACATTTCATCTATATCGTCGAAGGTGATCCAGTACCCCGCGAACGTCTGAACGATTGGGAACTGGCCACCCGGCTGTCTTACTTCCTGTGGAGTTCGATGCTCGACGAAGGCCTCTTCGCCGCAGCCCAGGGTGGAAACTTGAGCGGCGAAAACCTGCAGAAGCAGGTGGACCGACTCTTGACCGACCCCAAAGCCAATCGCTTTATCGACGACTTCGCACGCCAATGGCTGCAACTGCACCGACTGGGCATGTTTCCCCCAGACAAAAAGCTGTATCCGACGTACGACGCGTGGCTCGAAACGAGTTTGAGAACCGAGCCGGTTGAGTTTTTCCGCGAGATGTTTGCGAAGAACCTGCCCGTCGACAGCTTCGTGGATTCCGACTGGACCATGGCCAATGCCCGGCTGTGCGATTTCTACGGTCTGCCGGAGCCCAACACGGGCGGCTTCCAGCGCGTCTCGCTCAAGCCCGAGGATCATCGCGGCGGCCTGTTGACGATGGGAGCGGTGCTGGGGCTGACCTCGGATGGCACCCGCCACCGCCCTGTGCACCGTGGTGTGTGGGTCAGCGAAGCGATCTTCGGCAAGACGCCGCCACCTCCACCGGCCAATGTGGACCCGATTGAACCCAACCCGCCGGAAAGCCCCAAGGCTACCATTCGCCAGAAGATTGAAGCTCACCGCAACCACGCGAGCTGCGCCGCCTGCCATGCAAAAATCGACCATTTTGGAATCGCCTGGGACAATTACGATGCCATCGGTCAATGGCGCACGCGCGAGAAGGTTGCGAAGGGGACCGGCGAGGATCCATTGATCGATGCCTCTGGCGTGATGCCCGACGGGCGGTCATTCAAAGATTCTGTTCAGTTCAAACAACTGTTGCTCGCCGACCGCGAGCAAATTGCGCGAGCCTTCATCGAGCACCTGTGCACCTATGCCCTGCGCCGAGTCCTCACAATCGATGACCAGG
Organism: Planctomycetota bacterium; assembly: GCA_018242525.1. GTDB lineage: Bacteria > Planctomycetota > Planctomycetia > Planctomycetales > Planctomycetaceae > Schlesneria. The sequence continues at coordinate 164,428 of JAFEBS010000048.1, forward strand.
ACGACCTGAAGGCCATCGAGGCCGAAGCGAAGAAAAACAATTATCGTGTCAAAGACATTGTTCGAGCGGTGGCGTTGTCGGAGTTGATTCGGAAGCGGTGAGCTGAAAGCGGTTAGCGGTTAGCAATTAGCTGTTCACTCCAATTCGTTCCAGCCCTTAACATTCGTCCCATGAAAAACTTTCGAGACTTGCAGATTTGGAACCGATCGCATGGACTCACTCTTGAAGTTTATCGGCTCACGCAGGGATTTCCAAAAACAGAAACCTATGGACTTGTCAGCCAGATGCGTCGCTCGGTCTCGTCCATTCCAACCAATATTGCAGAAGGATGCGGAAGGAATACTGAGAAAGATTTCGCCAGGTTCCTCGACAATGCCATGGGCTCGGCGTCCGAACTCGAATACCAACTCATCCTTGCACGTGACCTGAAATACATCCAACTCGATGACTTTGAAAAGGCGGCCGTCGAACTTACAGAAATCAAACGCATGCTGAATGCTTTTATTCAGAAGCTGAGGAAGGGTGGCGGTTAGCGAATAGCGGTTAGCAGTTAGCAGTTAGCGGTTAGCCAATTGCTTACTTCCACCTCTCGCTCGCCAACTCCTGCTAACTGCTAACCGCTAACCGCTATTCGCTAACCGCTAACTGCTAACCGCTCTCAAGGACCTTTCCCATGAACTTTCTTTCCCAATCCTGGTTACTCGACCGCCGGCACGCCTTGCGTGCCCTGGGGTCTTGCGTCGCGCTGCCATTTCTGGAATGCATGCTCCCGTTGCGGGCCGCCGAGGAACAAACTTCGACTCCCCGGCGCAGTGCCTTCATCTACCTGGCGAACGGCGTCCATTCGCTCAATTACCAGATCACCACGCCGGGCAGGGACTATCAGTTCTCCCGGTCGCTCAAGCCTCTGGAGAAGCACCGCGATGTGATCACGCCGATCAGCGGACTGCATCACCCGGGGGCGCTCAGCCACCATCACAACTGCATTTCGGTCTGGCTAACCGGTGGACAACTTGGTCCTTCGGATCGGAATACCATCTCTGTGGATCAGAAGATGGCCGAAATCACCGCGGAACACACACGCTACTCCTCCATGGAGATCGCCATTACACAGGATTCCCTGGCCTGGACGGCCGATGGGATCCGGCTCCCCGCGATGCGTCGTTGTAGCGAGATCTTCGCGTCCCTGTTCGAGGAACCCAAAGGCGGCAAGGGGGCTCAACGACGGGCCTTGCGCCGCAAAGGGAGTGTGCTGGACGCCAATCTCGCCGAAGTGCGCAAGCTTGAGCAGAAGATGGGATCGGCCGACAAGGGACGCATGGAACAATACCTCACCTCCGTCCGTGAAGCAGAGATCCGGACGCGGCGGGCCGACGCCTGGCTCGATACGCCACTGCCCACCGTCTCGAGCGCCGACCGCCAACGAACGAACCGCGACATCGCTCACACGATGGCGGGCGACTATTTCCGCACCGTCTATGACCTGATCGTGCTCGCGTTCCAGACGGATGTGACTCGCGTGGCCACCTTCAGCCTGGGTGGCGAGGGGGATGCCATTTCCATTCCCGAGATCGGCATCACCGAGTCGCGCCATCAACTCAGCCATCACGGCGGCGATCCAGGCTACATGGAAAAGCTCACGAACTATGACACCTTCGCCATCGAGCAATACAGCTACTTCCTGACCCGACTCGCGGAAACGAAGGATCTGAACGGCAAGCCGTTACTGAGCTCGACGATGAGCCTCTTCGGCAGCGGGATGTCATATGGACACAGCCACGGCAACGCAAACTTGCCACTCGTGCTTGCGGGCGGATCGGACCTGGGACTGAAGCACGGCAGTCATCTCGACTTCAACCAGGGACACTTCAAGGGCTATCAGCTCGACAAACCCGGTGAGCACTATTCGCTCTGCAGCCGACCGGCGAACCCCGACGCCCACATGAGCAATCTGCTCCTGATGATGGCTCAGCGAATGGGTGTGGAAACCGACAAATTCGGCGACAGCAACAAGGCGATCGAGTTATGAAAAAGTTGTTGGTTCTTGGTTCTTCGTTCCTGGTTCGTCGTTGGATGAGTCAGTTTGTTGTTCTTGGTCCTTCGTTGGGGCGATTCCTTGTTGTTGGTTCGTCGTTGGGTCAGTTCTTGGTTCTTGGTTCTTCGTTCGTGGTTGTTACGGCCGCCACGTGTGCCAGCCAGGAACCAAGCACTAAGAACCAACAACCAGGAACCAAAAACTCGGAACAACGAACCAAGAACAACGAACCAGGAACCACAAACCAAGATTTCGTCCGTCCCGAGCCGGGCAAATTTCCTCCGTTGGAAAAATCACGTTCTTACCGTGGTGTGCTGGCGTTTGTGGATCATGCGAATCGTCGTGGCAGCCTGCGTGTCGAATCCACGGGCGAGTTCTTCCGCAACCCTCCGCATCCGTTCGCGATGCTTCCGTACGGCATGGTCCGCCAGCACGGCGCGCCGGCAGATCTTCGAGACATTCCGCTGGGCACCGTCCTACATGTCCGGGCCTTTCTACCTCCGGACCCCAAAACATCCGCGGTTCCGGTTTCTCAGAATGGACCTGCCGATCGGCCGGCTGAAAACCATGTTCTCCTTCTCGAAGATGAGCCCAGCTTCTGCCTGCGGGAGGGCAGAAGCTGGAGTTTGAAGGAAGTGGACCTGAAGCAAAACCAGGGGATGATCGTCGCCAGCCGTGAACCCAGGGAAGGCGGCGACACCAAAGCCACCGAGGAAAAGTTCACGTTCGATGCCGCCACCCGGATCTGGCGCGGCCGCGAATGCCTGGTCGTCGCCGATCTGGTTGCCGAGGGGATTTGGCCCGCGGAAGGGAAAAAATCCCTGGCCGGCCAGACCGTCCAACTCGGACTCACCTGGCACCCAACCCCCGGTGGTGTGTTTCTGCGGTACCACATCACGGACATCTGGCTGGATGAGACTGCCATGCAGCGCGCCGCTCAGAATCAGACGGAAACGCACAAGTCGCTGATCCGCAGCCATTGGATGCCCGCCTGGGTCGATCACGTCGAGTACGGCAAGTTCGGCCGCGCCACTGTCACCGCAACTTTGTTCGGTGGCATGGATCCGTCCCTGTACGCGGATTTCAAACAGGGGAGCCAGGGAGTGATGAATGCCGCGGAGAACACACTAAAGCATGCGGGAGGGGCTTATGGCCCGGCTCACATGGCCTCACGAGGTCCCATCCTCGACGTCACAAGAGCGACCGGAGAGATCCCGCTGGGGAGCAGTGGAATCCAGATTTGCTTCGAGACGGATCTCATCATCGAAGGCATCCGTCCCGGTCGAGTCGTCCGTGTCCGCCCAGGGAACTGGCCCGAACTCACCGTCTCTCGGGACGAATATCTGAACGACGGAAACAATCCGGAAGACCGCTTCCCGACCCCGGCCATCTTTCCCAAATACTGAACCGCAGTCGTTCTCGGGATTCTTACCTTGGCCGTCTGGCGAATTGAGGATTCCCCGCCATGACGCGTGGTTTGTGATGGGGATTTCTGTTTCTGGTTGTCACGATCGCGCCCGACGAAACCTGATATCGATCTTCCGTCGGCGGGGCCTCCTCGGGAAGCTCTGCTCCGACGCCAGACGGTTCGTGGGAGATCGCCGGAGTGTCGTAACGTCTGTTCCCGTCGGACTCGCTGGCGCCCGGGCCCGTTTCGAACACCGCGACCAGTTCCTGCGTCGGACGTCCTCCGTGAGGCCCGGGTTCGCGCAGAGTCCAGTCGGTCAGTCCCGTTGCCTCCATCCGATCGAAGGCGTTGATCGCGGACTCCAGCGTCGGATACCGGCGCCTGTTGGATCGGCACAGGTCGCGCGGCGTCGCCTTTCCGCTCTCCACCGACCCCGCGTCGGTGGAAGCACGACTGGCCAGCTACCACGGTGCGACATGAGCAAACCATCCGATTGATGTCGCAGTACTGCTTGCGAATGCACGTCATTTGCTTATAGGCATCCATTGCCTGGTGCGGCCGTAGTTGTTGCCACATTTCATTTTCCGGGGCATGGAGAATCGCGCACCCAGGAGTGCTGCGGCTCGACGCAGCACTCCATTGATGTGGAACGATCACGTCGATCGTCCCAAAAGCGTTCGGTCACAGATTCGCGTTCGACAGCGACGGCTTTTCGAAATGCGAGAGTTGTCGTTTCCATCGAATGTAGGGCGGTCGAGCCACCGCACTCCAGGGTTAGAAGTTGATGCGGGGTCGGTGGAGAGCGGAACAGCGCTCGACTCACAGCAACGTAGCTGACTTTCGTGAGATCTAATTCTGTTTACCGGCCGGTACATCAGCCTCCCTGAATGCCGGCGCCCCTCCATCCTGCAGCGCAATCGCAGTTTGGGCGACGTTTTCGACGAACTCATCGGCATCGAGATACGATTCACCGTTCTGCCACAATCGCAGCAGGATGTCAGCGACCTTGCGGCGGGCATTCGGCTCAAAGCGGATTGTTTCGCCTGCGAGTTCCAACGTCCTGATTTGCTGAATCGCACCGTGGAACCGGTAGCGCGGCGAATGGCGGACGCCCGGCGAGAATGTATTAACGCGCCGCCAATCAGGTGCAGTCTTCGACTCTTTAATGGCGCTCGATAACCAGGTTTCGTCGGTGTGATCCGCGATTTTGCAGAACAACAGGTATCGGGTATGACGGACGCATCCAGTGTTGATGTCAACATCGTCGTGCCAGCAATTGAGTGGAGTCCATTGGAAGAGTCCGCTCGTGAGAAACATCGCGATCAGCGTTGGCATGAACAGGCCGAACGCGACCAACTGACGACGTGACTTTGGAAGCAGGGAACGCATGGATTTGTGGACGAAGCTGGATAGGTCGTCCGTTGAAGTTTTTGGATTTTGTGGGATGCGGGACCAGTCGCGGCGATTCCACATCAGTGCCGTCACTTTAAACGGCTCGGACGACGGTGTCACGGAATTACTCAGCAGGAGTTTTCGTCTTATAACTCAAGATTGCCGCGTCCCGCGGCTACCCTGGGGTCAGTGCGCGTCATTGTTTTACCCTGAAGGGGGTTCTGCCTCCAGAAGCGAAGCCCATGCCAGAGCCACATGGCCGGTTGTGACGATGCTACTTTTCAGCGGGCCAGATGATTCGGAATTTGCGGAAGACTTCCGGATCGACCTTGGTCCCCTGCATGGTTTCCACGCGATCGCCAGCCACTCAGCCGCTTCAAAAGTCAAAATGGCAGAGCGAAGTGGGAGTCCTGATTCGATCTGTGGATCGAGCTCAAATCGCAATTCTTTCTGCGAAATAAACTTTTGGCGATCGAATTCTTTGCGTCGTGAATTGGCACGGATTTTGAAATACCGGTCGAGCGAGACCTGCAACCAGTCAGAGTGACGGCCGTCGGATGTCTTGGTTGCCCGGTTGAAGCCCATGTGAGGTTTCAACATCTTTCTGCGGTTCTCTTTTTGGAGGATATCACAATGTTGACGACTCTCCCCAACCGGGTGTCGGCGTTGTTTGCCGATCCCTTCCAAGCAGTGTTCCGTGACTTCGATTCCGGGTATGCGTGGAATGGCAACACAGCCGGGTTGCGAAAAGTCGCCCCGCTTTCGATGTGGGCGGACGGTGCCGCCGTGTACATCGAGATGGATGTGCCTGGAATTGCGTTGGACGATCTGGATGTGTCCGTTCAAGAGGGAAAGCTGACGATCCGCGGCGAGCGCAAGTCGGCCGAGCGGCCAGCGGACTTCATGCACGAAGAGCGTTTCTTCGGGCAGTTCGAACGGACGGTGATGCTGAACGAGTGGGTTGATCCGGCCACGATCGAAGCCACGCTGAAGGACGGTGTGTTGCATCTGAAGTTGTCGAAACGACCGGAGGCGCAACGCCAGAAGATCGCCATCAACTCTGCCAATGGCTCGGACGCGAAGCGGATTGAGACGTCGAACTGAGCCGCTCGGAGTCTGATGAATTCTGACGAATGATGTCTTCCTGGTGTGGTTGTCCGCGGCGCGGGCGGCATTTCAACTTCGCCCGCGCCTTCGGGCCAGGGTTATCGCCTTTTTTCAAATTGGGGTACCACGGTCTTACCGTCTTCAGGAAGGCCGTGCGAGTGCTCAATCGGCACGGCCATGTCGAAGACTCCAAATGCCGTAGCACCCAATTCCCAATTTGAAAAAGCGATGGCCCGCGCCTTCGGGTTCGCTCCACTTGACACAGTGTGCGTCGGCGCTAATCTTTCCTTGTGTCAGTGTGGAGGACCGTTCTCTCGTTCTTTCGCCTCAGCCTGAGGTTCGTGGATGAACACTCACGATGCGATCGAATCACCCGTCGTGGAAACCGTCGGGGCCGCACCATCGGCCGCGTCCACGTCCGAGCCGTTTTATGTGGTCGGCGTCGGAGCTTCGGCGGGCGGGCTGGAGGCGCTGGAGCAATTTTTCGACCACATGCCGGAAGACTCGCGGCTGTGCTTTGTGGTCGTCCAGCACCTGTCGCCCGACTTCAAGAGCATGATGGATGAACTGCTCGCCCGGCGGACCCGCATTCCGATCGTTCGAGTTGAAGACGGGATTGAACTGCGCCCCAACACGATTTTCCTGATGCCGCCGCGGAAGGAAATGATTCAGTCGGCGGGGCGGCTGTTCCTGACGGACAAGGATCCGTCACAGGGATTCGCGCTGCCGATCGACCGTTATCTGCGGTCGCTGGCCCAGGACATCGGCAGCCGGTCGATCGGAGTGATTCTGTCGGGGACCGGCAGCGACGGATCGCGCGGCATTCGCGACATTCACGAAGCAGGCGGCCTGGTCGTCGCCCAAAGCGAGGAGTCCGCAAAATTCGACGGGATGCCACGCAGCGCCCGCGAGACCGGACTCGTCGATCTGGTGCTGTCGGCGGCCGACATGCCGGATGCGATTCTGAAACTTGTCCGGCTGCGCCGCCTGCCGGATGTTGTCAGCGACACAGAACCCTCCGTTCCCGAAGTCGGCCTGCAGGCAATCTTCCGTATGTTGCGGGCCGAATACGGGATCGACTTCAGTCAGTACAAGCCGAGCACGGTGACCCGGCGCGTCGAACGCCGACTGCTGCTCAACCAGTCACTCGACGTCGAACAGTACGTCGATCGCCTCGCCGAAAACCGGTCGGAACTGAATCAGCTTTACAAGGATCTGCTGATCGGCGTGACGCAGTTCTTCCGGGATCGCGAAGCGTTTCATCGGCTGTTTCAGAATGAACTGCCGCGGTTGCTGGCGGCCGTTGAGGACGATCAGGAGTTTCGCGTGTGGGTCGCGGGCTGCGCGACGGGCGAGGAGGCGTATTCGCTGGCGATTCTGATTCATGAGCACCTGGCGACGATGTCCGGGGCACCGATGGTCCGCATCTTTGCGACGGACGCGCATCGGGCGTCCCTCGACTTCGCCAGCGCTGGCATCTATTCGGAAGAGGCACTGACCGCCGTCAGCCTGCAACGGCGCGAGCAGTTCTTTATCCGCAAAGGGGACGGATTTCAGGTTGTTCCGCACATTCGCAAGATGATCGTCTTCGCGCCCCACGACCTTCTGAAGGATGCACCGTTCACCCGACTCGATCTGGTTTCGTGTCGCAATCTGTTGATCTACCTGCAGCCGTCCGCGCAGAAGAAGGTGCTCTCGCTGTTTCACTTCGGTTTGAAGGCGGGAGGCGTGCTGTTCCTCGGACCGAGTGAAAGTCCGGGCGACCTGTCGGACGAATTCGAGTCGGTGGACGAGCACTGGAAGCTGTACCGCAAGCGCCGTGATGTGCGCTTGCGTCCGGATTTCCGGCTGTTGCTGCCGTCCGGACCCCCGGCGCGACCGCGGATCAATTCGTCGTTCGCGTCGAGCTCCGCCGCGTCCGACCGGCTGCAACAAGCGGTTTACAGCCGGTTGCTCGAAGAACACATGCCGCCCAGTTTTCTGATCAACGACCGCAAGGAACTGGTTCACAGTTTCGGCGGCGCGGGAAAATACCTGCGGGTCCGCGACGGACGCGCCACGACGCAATTGCTCGATCTGGTTGACAGCGAACTGAAGATGATCCTGCTCGGCGCACTGGCACGCGTGGAGAAGCAACTGGTTCCGGTCGTGTTTACCGGCATTCGTGTCCCCTGCGACGACGGAGGCGAATCGCTGACACGGTTGACGGTCAAGCCGCTGCCCGACCGTGTTTCCGGGCTGACGAGTTACCTCATCATCCTGGAGGAGATGGTTCAACACGCGCCGCCACGCGACGAAGCGACCATCGACATGGGAGCCGCGTCGCTGGAACAGGTGCAAACCCTCGAACAGGAGCTGCTGCATACGCGCGAGAACCTGCAGGCGATGATTGAAGAGCAGGAATCGAGCAACGAGGAACTGCAATCCACGAACGAGGAACTTGTCGCATCGAACGAAGAGCTGCAAAGCACCAACGAAGAACTGCACTCGGTGAACGAAGAGCTTTACACCGTCAATGCCGAGTACCAGCACAAGATCGAGGAACTGACGCAGGTCACCGCGGATCTGGAAAACCTGCTGTTGGCGACGGACGTCGGCATCCTGTTTCTCGACCGCAAGCTCTGCATCCGCCGGTTTACTCCGCGCGTCGGCAAGCTGTTCAATCTGCTGCCGCAGGACATCGGCCGGCCGATCACCGGTTTCACAAACCTGCTGGATGAGCCGCTGATCGAGTCGCTGCGGCAGGTGCTCGACAACGGCACGCCCGTCGAAAAGGAAATCCACGACCGTGACGGCAACTGTTACTTCATGCGGATTCTTTCGTACCGCATCAGCGCGGCGGCACTCGACGGCGTCGTCCTGTCGCTTGTCGACATCTCGCCACTGAGGAAGGCGGAAGCCAGGCTGCAGCACCTGTCGTCCATCGTCGAAAGTTCTGACGACGCCATCGTCAGCAAGGACCTCAACGGCAGGATCCTGAGCTGGAACCGTGGAGCCGAACAAATGTACGGCTACAGTGCCGAAGAGGCGATCGGCTGCAACGCCCGCATGCTGTACCCGCCAGAATCCGCAGGCCATTTTGACACCATTCTGGGGTCGATCCGCGCGGGACACTCGATCACCGGCGAGCATCAGCGCCAGCGTCGCGACGGCACGATTATCGATGTGCTGCACACGACGTCACCCATCCGCGATTCCTCCGGCCGTGTCATCGGGGCGTCGGGGATCGCCCGTGACATCACATCGCGGAAGCAGGCGGAACGCGACATCCAGCAGGCGATTCGCAATCGCGACCAGTTTCTGGCGATGCTCTCGCACGAATTGAGAAATCCGCTCGGAGCCATTCTCAATGCGGCACGGCTGCTGGAACGTGTCGCCCCCCCCGATGACCAGATCTTCGCTGCAAGCCGCGTGGTTTACCGCCAGGCGGAGCAGATGCGGTTGCTGCTCGATGATTTGCTGGATGTCGCCCGAGTAACCCAGAACAAGATCGTCCTTCGCCAGACGGCTTGCCTGATCAGTGACATTATCTCGGATGCGATCGAAACCGTTCAGCCGCTGCTGGTTTCGCGCGGGCAGCGACTGGTGACTGAGGGGTTGCCGTCGCCACTGTGCGTCTACGGCGACCCCGCGCGACTGCAGCAGGTCGTCATCAACCTTGTGAAGAACGCCGCGAAGTATTCCCCGCCGGAGCATGCCGTCTTCATCAGGCTTGACGAGGAGGATGGCCGGGCCGTCATCCGCGTTCAGGATCATGGGGTCGGAATTCCCGCGGACATGCTGGACCATGTGTTCGACCTTTTCGTGCAGTCCAACGAGACGCTCGATCGCGCCGACGGAGGCATGGGTGTCGGACTGACACTCGTCAAGGCGATCGTCGAGTACCATGGGGGAAGCGTGACGGCGAAAAGCCCCGGGCGCGATCAGGGAAGTGAATTCACGGTCCGGCTGCCCCTTCTTGTCGACAGCGATTCCGCAGGCCCGGCCAACGATCGGAGGACAGCCACGCCGACCAGAACCCCGCGGAAGCTTCGGATTGCGGTCATCGAAGACAACGCCGACAGCCGCAACATGCTGCAATCCCTGCTTCAACTCGACGAAAATGAAGTGCGCACGGCCCCCGATGGAGTGCAGGGTATCGAACTGGTGAAGTCGTGGCAGCCCGATGTTGCCATCGTCGATATTGGGTTGCCGGGACTGGACGGATTTGAAGTTGCCCGCCAGATCCGATCGGCCCGACTCGCAAAAACTCCGCGGTTGATCGCGTTGACCGGATATGGATTCGCGAGTGATCGTGAGAAGGCGCTGGCCGCCGGATTCGACACCCATCTGGTCAAGCCGCTCAAACTTCACGAACTGCACACCGCGATGGAGCGGGCCGGGTAAAGAGACCAACCCGACCGAAAAAAGCTTGAACATCGCAAATCAGCCGCTAAACTCGATGCGGTTGCCGGTCTGGGGTACACACGGAGGTGTGGGTTGAGCAAGACGCTCCCCCGGACGTCGCGCGGTCACATCCGTGAATGTCTGTGACCGTTTTTCCAAGGAAGGGTTGCCCCATGCTCGTACTCGCCCGCCGTCCCGGCCAGAAGATCGTCTTCCCCAGTCTTGGCATCGCCGTCGAAGTTCTGCGTTCACGCGGATCGGTCATGCGGTTGGGAATTGAAGCTCCCGATGATGTCCCGGTTCTTCGCGACGAAGTCTTGAACAAGACCTCCAATCCCACCGTGCTGCCAGACGCCGGGCCGGAACCCGCGTTGCAAAAGCAGCGACGGCATGAATTGCGGAACAAACTCAATCAGGTCACGCTCAGACTTCAGTTATTGCAGCGTCAATTGGAACTGGGGCAGGCAACCGATCCCGAGCAGGCCCTGTCCGAAGTGTTCAGCGAGTTGAGCGAACTGGAGCAGTCGACTGCCGATTCCGTCGTCGTGAGCACTCCCCCAAGCGTCCTGATCGTCGAGGACCAGCCGAACGAGCGGGAGTTGCTGGCGACGTGCCTGCGGATCGGTGGCATCACCGTCTACACCACGGGCAACGGTCGCGAAGCATTCGACTTCCTGCACGAACACGAACTGCCGGACCTCGTGTTGCTCGACATGCGCATGCCCGACATGGATGGTCCGACGTTTCTGAAGAACGTCCGCGAAGACATGCGCCTGCACGACATCCGCGTCTTCGGGGTCAGCGGCTCGTCGCGCGACGAATTCTCGTCGTCACCGCTGCCAATCGACGGCTGGTTCCCAAAGCCAGTTCGGATCGATTCACTGCTGCAGGCCGTTCGAGCCGAGCGAGCACCGGCAACAACCAAGGTCTGACAGTGACATCCAGCCGAGTCGAGTGCCGTTCCGCTCTCCACCGACCCCGTGTCGGTGGACGCTCGACTGGCCTATGACGATTCAACGGATCGCTCGCCTGAGGAAACCAGACCGCGACGAGTTACATGAAGTCGGGGAGTCGAAACAACTGCCGGGCGTTGTGAGTGGTCGCTGTGGCGACTTCCTCCCTGGAGATTCCGCGCGACTCGGCAAGGCAGGCTGCCGTCAGGCGAACGTGGGCCGGTTCGTTCCGCTTCCCTCGATACGGGGTCGGGGCCAGATACGGGGCATCCGTTTCGACCAGAAGCCGATCCAGGGGGAGTGTCCTCGAAAGTTGGCGCTGTGCCTCGTTCTTCTTGAAAGTCAGCATGCCGCCAAACGACAGATGCATCCCCATCTGCAGACACTCGGCAGCGGTTTCCGCAGTCCCGCAGAAGGCATGCATGACGCCGCGCAGCGGACCGGACGCAGCATGTTGCTTCAGCACGGCCAACGTCTCTGCCTCGGCTTCGCGACAGTGGACGACGAACGGCAGGTCGAGTTCGCGCGACAATTCCAGGTGCCGGTGAAAGTAATCGGTCTGCAGATCGATCGGAGCGTAATCCCAGTACTTGTCGAGTCCCGTTTCACCCAACCCAACGACCTTGGGAGCCCGCATCAGTTCCACAATCTTTTCCCAGTCCCCGGGCAGAGCGGCCGAAACGTAATTGGGATGCAGGCCGATCACCGCGTAGACGCTGGGATACTGCTGGGCGAGTTCGACGACTCGTCGGCAACTGTCGAGCGTAATCCCGATCGCCAGCATGGTCTTGACGCCCGCATCGACGGCCCGCTGAATCGTCTCGGAGCAATCCTGCGTAAACGATTCCTCATCCAGGTGGCAGTGAGTATCAATCCATTCCATGAAGGGCTCTCCGTGATCGTTGCCGACGCTGCCAGTGTCGACGATATCTTGACAAACGATGTCCGGAAGATCCGAATCGCAGTCGCTTGAGTCGCGGTTGTGGGAAGTCGTTCTTTCGCCGACTCTGGCAGCGTTGGCGACGAGGGACGGACTCCGACGCTGGCAGCGTCGGCTACGGGGTGTGATCCACTTTTGTCTCACCCGATTCCCCGGTCGGATGGTTGTGGAACTCGTCCCAGCGTTCCCAGGCGTAATCCCATTCCATCCACATCCGCATGACAGACCACAGCAGCCGCATCTTGGACAAATGTTCTGGCGGCATTCGGGTCTGCTGAGTCACTGACTCGCGGGCCGCGGACGCCAGGCCCCAACGGGTCCCCAGCAGTCGACACAACCCATCTGCGGACAAATCCGGGTCGGAACCATCTTTGGTGTAACCTGCGCCGTTGGCGGTGACGAACAACTCAAACAACTGGCTGCGATAGGGGTCCAGTTCCAGCGGCTTCGTGGTCTGTTCGGCTTCAAAAATCAGAGCTTCAATACGGTCCAGAATGCGTTCGGCCAAGGTCAACGTCTCGTCGATGGAGGATGTCATGTGATAATCCCGCTGAAGGAAAACAAGCGGGAAAGGAGGATACCACCGGAGCCGGGCAGGGGGTAGGAGCTGAAACGAGAAACTGGCGATTCGTTCCGGCGGTCATGGGTCGGGTACGATTGTGCAATTGGGCAGCGCCCGCCGCAGCGACGACCTGCCCCCTTCCGTGGTGAGGGTGTTTTCCAGATCAAGCGACCGCAGCTTTGTCAGTTGTGCCAGGTGCTGTAACCCCACGTCCGAGACGGACGTACTGAGCAAGTTCAAAGATTCAAGATTCCTCAAACCTTGCAGATGCGGCAGGCCGGCATCTGTGACGCGTGTGTTGCTCAGATCCAATTGTTTCAGTGTTGCCAACACTTTCAGGTATTGCAGATCTGCATCGGTGATTTGAAAGTCATTGACCTCCAACGACTCAAGACCTACCAGGGAATCCAGATCCGTAATCACCTCCCTGATGACAACAGGATTGCCACTGAAGCTGACAGACTCAACGCGTTCCATCATTCTGGCGGCATCAAACTCCTCCACCCAGGTCGGTCCCCAGTAGACGAAACCGGCAGCAGCCCCTTTGGCCTGCAGGCGTTTGGCGATGTGTCGTTCACGAGGTCCAGTGATGACGAGATTCATCCCGATCGCAATCACCAGAAAGATTGCCCCCGCAACCAATACTCGACCCCAATTCGACCACACGTCTGTGCCCCCACAATAGTCGGACTTGAGCATGTTCACACACGGAAGTTGCCTCGTCCGGCAACAATTGCCGGTTGTACCTCGAAATCGCGTCGAGGTCTTCACACAAGCAGTCGATAGAATATAATGGAAAGAATTGATGTGTGTCAGGTGCGGCTTGACCCTGGCGAGTTTCTCAAGCTAGACTACACATCAGAGACTGCTGAATTGTCCTGCCGATTTGCTTCGTGTTCTTTGGACACGCAGACCCGCCTCCGACAGCAATCCTCAACCAATTGGGGTGAACCATGTTGACACTGTTTGGCCAACCCACGCGTTACTGCGACGGCATCAGCCGCCGTGGCTTTCTGAAGATCGGTGGCTTCGCCTTCGGGTCGGCAGCGGCGCTGTCGCTGACGGACATCCTGCGGGCTGAGTCGTTGGCAGGTCACAGTAACTCGAAAAAGGCCGTGATCAACGTCTTCCTCGGTGGCGGTCCGCCGCATCAGGATATGTGGGACATCAAAGTCGATGCCCCCCGCGAGATCCGTGGTGAATTCGATCCGATCGCCACGAATGTAGCCGGGATCGAGATTGGCGAATGTTTCCCGCGCATCGCGGCCATGATGGATAAGTTCGTCGCCATCCGTTCCGTCGTCGGCAATGATGGAGCACACGATGCGTTCCAGTGTCTGACCGGTTGGCCGCGTAACAGCATCTCGTCGGTGGGTGGACGGCCCAGCATTGGTGCTGTCGCTGGCAAGTTGTTTGGTCCGACCGATCCAGGTGTCCCGCCCGCCGTCGCTCTGGCGGATCGCACCCAGCATGTCCCCTGGTCCGAACCGGGTGGGGCAGGCTTTCTGGGTGCCGCCTTCCAGGCATTCAAGCCGCAGGGTGAAGGGACCAGCGACATGCGATTGAACGGAATCGACATGAGTCGCCTGCAGGACCGCAGATCTCTGCTGCATGGCCTGGACCAGTTGAAACGGGAAGTCGACGCGACGGGAATGATCCGGGGGATGGACGCATTCTCGGAAGCGGCCTTCGGGGTCCTCACCTCCAGCAAACTGGTGGATGCACTCGACCTGAGTAAGGAAGATCCCAAGGTTCGCGAACGGTACGGCGACGGCAAGCCGTATCAGTATCAGTACGACGGTGCACCGACCTGTAACGAACATTTGCTGATCGCTCGTCGGCTGGTGGAAATTGGCGTTCGATCCGTGACTTTGTCATTCGGCCGTTGGGACAGCCACGGCCAGAACTTCCAGTTGGTTCGCGATCATGGCGGCAAGCTGGATCAATGTGTCAGCGCGCTGGTCACCGATCTAGATGAGCGAGGCATGCTAAACGACGTCACCGTGGTTGTCTGGGGAGAATTTGGCCGAACCCCGCGCATCAATCCCGGGGCGGGCCGCGATCATTGGCCCCAGGTCAGTTGTGCTCTGCTGGCAGGCGGCGGCATGCGAACCGGTCAAGTCATCGGTTCCACGAACCGCCTGGGTGAATACGCCAAGGACCGGCCTGTCCATGTTCAGGAAGTTGTCGGAACGATTTACCGCAACCTGGGGATTGACCCCATGACCACAACATTGAGAGATCCGACCGGTCGGCCTCAATTCCTGCTGGACATGCGTGAGCCGATGACCGAACTGGTTTGATACCCTTCTCACAACACCCTCACAACAGCCCGGGCGAAGCGATTCGCCCGGGCTGTTTTTTTTCGCACTCTTCTTGCGCCGTAACTTTTGCTCTGGTATTCTGATCAGTGAAATCCGTGCCATCCGTGGTGAATAATCCGGCCTTCCCGTCCCCTGTTATCTTGAGGAGTCCACCGTGAATCGATTGCTGGCCTCGCTGGTGCTGGTCGGTACGCTGACTTTGTCCTGCTGTTCTGCGGTCCAGGCGGAAGACGCATTTACCCGGACGGAAGACGTCATTTACGGCCGTAAATTCGGGACGGCGCTGACGCTGGATGTCTTTGCGGCGAAAGAAAACAGGAATGGGGCGGCCATTGTCTGGGTGGTCAGCGGCGGCTGGTTTTCGTCGCACGATGCGATCAATCCCGGACCAATCGCGGAGTACTTGCGGCGGGGCTACACCGTTTTTGCGGTTGTCCACGGCAGCAATCCCAAATACACAATTCCCGAGGTGGTGGAAGACATGCACCGATCGGTGCGATTCATTCGCAGTCGGGCCGAGCAGTATGGAATTGACCCGAATCGAATCGGGATCACAGGAGGTTCGGCCGGGGGGCACCTGTCCCTGATGCAGGGAACGGCTGGAACGTTGGGAAATCCCGAAGCCCGGGATCCGGTCGACCGCCAATCCAGCCGAGTCCAGGCGGTCGCCTGTTTCTTCCCGCCGACCGATTTTCTGAACTATGGCAAGCCCGGGGAAATTGCCTTGGGACGGGGCATCCTTGCCGGATTTAAAGCACCGTTTGACTTCCACGAATTCGATTCAAAGACAAAGTCGTTCGTGGCGATTACCGATGAAGAAAAAATCCAGGCCATTGGCAAAAGTATTTCGCCAGTCAACCATGCCACGGCCGACGATCCCCCGACTCTGATCATTCACGGCGATGCCGATAAACTGGTCCCCATTCAACAGGCGGAACTGATTATCGAAAAGCTGAAAGGGGCCGGAGTAACGGCGGAACTGGTCGTCAAGAAGGGCGCCGCCCACGGGTGGCCAGGAATGGACAAAGACATCGTGACTTTAGCCGACTGGTTCGACAAGCATCTCCAAAAGAACTGAAAACCCGATGTGGCCGAGTGTTCGGGTTGATTACGAGATTGTCACCGAACCCGAATCTCGTGGCTTGTGTCCAATGTTCAGCGGGTTTGTCATCGGGTTCGCTCGCACACAAACCATGTTTGGTTTGTGAGTTGTGATCGATTGCTGCGACGAATTGCCTGGTGCGGAATGGCCTTGGACCACGATTGACCAATTTGCAATTCGTGGTGACACGAATGCCAATGGCGCGCCAAATGCTCCACAGTCCAATCCAGCCAATTCACGGCAAATCACTTCGCAGGATCTGTGAGAAAGGATGCAGTCATGCTTGAATCGTATGCTCTTTATTCGACGGAATTGACGGACGAAGAACGCGAACTGGGGTTCGAGTTGGTCGACGCTCAGAATTCCGAAGTTTCGGAGCAAGCCGGTTCTCAGCAGGCGGTCGCCTATCGTTTCAGCGATGCGGACCGGATCGTCAAGATGAACGTCCCCGTGATTGGTGGTCACAGCTATCGCCATGAACGTCGACGGACGGGCGAAAGTTACGATGAATCCCGATGGTTGGCTGCAGGCTCGGTCGTGTTTCCCACTCCCGAACAAGCATTGAATTCCATTTCCGGTACCAACCGATTGCAACTTTGTCATTGACCCACTGTGTTGAAGCAGACTTGGGCAGGCCACATGCCTGCCAAACTGCGTGCAGCATGGCGACCACTCAATTAAAAAAACGGCAGGCGATCCGCCTGCCGTTCGTCGTTTCCACCGCTCACCGATCCCGATTTGCGACAAACTACTTGGGAATTTCCGTCACTTCCGGCGGTTGAACACGGCCCCTGGCCTTGAACGTTACCGGTTGCGACCGTCCGGCAATCTGGATCGCAAACTCTTCTTCAAACATGCCAGCATCTGCAGGCGGAGTCACTGTCAACATCAGCAGTTGCACCGCAGCGGCCGATTCCGGCACCTTCACTTCGATGTTATCGGCCATGGCGACCGTCCCTGCTCCGGGTACAGTTCCATCTTCGGTCGGCCGCGCTCGGACTTCCCGGACGATGTGATCCACCTTTTCAATCTTGAACGGCTTCTTGCCGCGGACGACGACGTTTGTCGACTTGGCCTGCCCGGGCGCGAGCGTTCCGAATTGAACATCGGTGACCACGATATCTGGTTCCACCTTCGCTTCGATCGGGATCGAGATTGTGGAATCGCCCCCTTCGTTCGTGGTCAGAATCAGTTGATCCCTCAAGACTCCGACAGGTGCCCTGGCATCAATCTCGACGATGGCTTCATAGCTGGCAGTCCCTCCCGCACGCCCCGTTTCCACGACTTTTGCGGAATAGTGCGGGCTGGTTGTTTTGGCGGCCACGATTCTCCAGTTCGGATGTCCGCCCACATAGTTGATCCCGATTTTCTGGGTGTAGCCCTTACCCAGGTCAATTGGACCGAACCCCACGTAGCTGGGACGAACTTCAAAATCGCTGCGAATTCGACCTTCCACGGGAATCGTCAAGGACGAGGAGGAGCCACGTGTCGGTTCCAGCAACGAAACGTACGCTCGAACCCGCTTGTCCCCCTGGTGTCCGACGGTATCCAGTCGGATCGTCAGTTCACGGACTTCTTTCGACTTGATCGTGATTGGGAATTGTCGATCCGTCCAGGAAATGCATCCGCACGAAGTGCTGAGATTGGTGATCTGGATGTCTTCGACGAACGGATTCGTCACTTTGAATTTAAAGGTCGTGTCCGCAAACCGGGCGACGGAACCAAACTTGACTTCATGCCGGTCAAACATTTTGGCGCCCCATTCCTGGGCGAGCACGGGGGCTGCCGCGCAAGCGACAACGACCAACGGGATCAGAACTCGCGAAACGGACTGGACCTGCATGATGATTCCTTGGGACGTAGAGGGATCTGGGTGGACAACAGGGCCCGGAATGAAGCGAATTCCTCCTGAACTCATCCAGCAACCCATGGTAAAAGGGGTCTGACCCTTTGGAGGGCAATCGGTTCACCTTAAAAATCGCATGCCCCGAGAGGGTCAGCCCCCTTTTACCATGGGCTGCCAGCCAACGTGCGCTGCAGGCACGGCCACAGACTCGGTTTCTTACCGCTGCTGACATTATGCGCGCTGAAACGGGATGTCAAACAGAATCTTCAGGGAACCTCACGAGATGCCGACAGTTCCTGGGACGTTCTTCGCCGAGTTCGCGCAATTCCGCGTCTCTTCGCCAGACCGCAAAGTTTACTGGGACGACGTGGACCCGCTCCTCGGAATCTTCAAATCGATGGGCTCCCATCGGTCGTACGCGTCCTATTATCACCGTCCTCGAGTACACTGTGCAGCATGAGTTTGATCGCATCCAATTCTGGAGGTTGGTGGTGGCGATTCCCAAATCAACACCCTGGGGTTTGCGAGCCGTCGTTCGGGACCTCGATGGCCGTGCTGTGGAATTAATCGAACGTGGCAGTCGCCCTATGAGTGCCAGTCTGAAGAATGCACGCCACCGTGCACTGGGAAAGTTCTATACGCCCGAATGGCTGGCCCGGTGGATCGTCGAACGGGTGCTGCCGGACCAACTGTCCACCAACGTCGCATCGCGCATTCTGGACCCCGCGTGTGGTGATGGCGCGTTTGTTCTTGCCGTGCTGAATTGGATGGCGGCTCAGCGTGGCGTCACTGTCGGCGACATCGCTCAACGTCGACAGATCGTGCGTAGCCATGTCTTCGGCGTCGATGCCGATCCGCCGGCGATTGCAGCGCTTCGCCAGCGCGTTGCGGACTGGATTGGCGACACGGCCGGTCACCCTGAAACCGAGTCGGTTCTAACCGCCAATTTTCAATGCGGAGATGCTCTGCTTGGTCCGGACTGGTGCCACCCCTTGGGGGATGCGACATCCACAGATCCACAGTCGCGAATGAAAGAGACCGTCCGACCGCTCGATTGGCCGGGCAGCTTTCCGCAGGTGGCTGCGGCCGGTGGATTCGATCTGGTGATCGGCAATCCCCCTTATCGCAGAGAATTGAACGCCAAGCAGGATTTTGATCAGATCGCCCTTTCAGAACTGGGAAGGCGATGGCGTTCTGCGCGAATGGATCTATGGCATTACTTCGCACACCGCGGGTTGGACCTGCTGAAACCGGGCGGGCGACTGGCATTCATCGTGAACAGCTACTGGACCAGTTCGTCCGCCGCCCGTCCGTTGCGACAGCGATTGGCCGGGGAAACGACCGTCGAAGAACTTGTCCTGCTCGGCCCCGCCCGCCTGTTTCGCAACGTCTCAGGCCGTCACATGATTTTTCGAGTCCGTAAAGACGTGGACTTGCAGGCGGAATGCCAGGTCCTGGATCTGTCGCAGTTGGCCGGCGAACAGATTGAAGCCGCATTTTCCAAGTCGTCGATGACAATGTCAGACATTCGAACGGTACCTCAGCAAGACCTTTGGACGGGTGGCACCTTGCGAATGGAGGCGGCACCACAAAGTTTGCCACATCGTGGCCCGCTTCTCGGCGAGTGGTTCGACGTGCGACAGGGAATGGCTGAAAACCCTCCATTCGTGACAAAAGCCGCCGCACTGGAACTGGGTGACGAACGACTGGTCGGCCAGGGGGTCTTCGTCTTGACGGCCGAAGAAGTCGCCGCGCTGCAGTTGAGTGAGCAGGAACTCACCCTCCTTCGGCCCTACTATGGACTGTCCACCATCGGCCGGTTCCGGGTGACAAACGAACCGTCGCACCAAGTCCTCTATTTGACTCGACGATCGGCTCCAGAGTTGGCTGGACTGTCCCGAATTTCGCAGCATCTGGAACGGTTCCGCCGGGTGCTCGAACGACGACGCGAAGTTCGGTCCGGTCAGATCGCGTGGTGGCATCTGCACTGGCCGCGCGAGGAACGATTGTTCACGGCCCCGCGTGTCCTGTGCCATCAGATGGGTGCCGAACCCCGTTTCGCATTCGCCGAACGGCCGACTTACGTGGGGTTCTCAATGCACCTGATTGTCGCTCGTCCGTCCGGCATCATTTCTCCTGTCACTTTGCCGGCACTGGCGGCCATCCTGAATTCTGCGGTTGGAAAACACTGGTTTGAAACGCATGCCAAGCGCCGCGGCGCTCACCTGGATATCAGCGGGACCGTGCTGAAACAGTTTCCGCTCCCCTGCAACCCGCCACTCGCGGAACTGAAGGATCTGGAACGGATCGCGTTGAACTGGTCGGCGTCCACCGTCGCCGAGACTGAACTCAACCGATTGGTCCAGGCGATCTATCAGGAGAACTGATTTCGCTGGAAACCTACAGGACTCCATACTTCGCAAAGGCATCGACCGCCTTCATCCCTTCGCGAATGGAATCCCGCACTTCATTTTCAGCATGGACTTTGTCCCAGGCGCGTCGAATCGCTTCCGTTTCCACGTCGCGCGGGACCACGACAACGCCGTCTTCGTCTGCGAACACCAGGCAACCCGGCGCAAATGTGACTCCGTCGATTTCCACGGGAATATCGACATCAATCACCCGCTGGCGGTTCAGACTGTCGTAGACGCACGTGGCGCGGGCGTAGACGGGAAAGTTCATCGGGCGGATTTTGGCCACATCCCGAATGGCACCATCGACGACGGCACCAAC
>JAFEBS010000049.1 GCA_018242525.1 Planctomycetota bacterium
TGCGACATCGCATTCCGACCCACTGCATTTACAACGGCTTCGACGCCGAGGATTTCGTCGATTCTGCGGCCGACGTGTTGTTGCCGGATCATGGCTGTGAAGTGATGCAACCGGAACGCGGAACGTTTCGGCTGGTCTATACAGGGACACTGTGGAATCTGACCGACATTGATCCGTTAATTCGCAGCATGGAACTTCTGGATTCCACTCATCCGGAATTGGCCAGGCGCCTGGAACTCGTTTGTGTCGGCCGCAAGACTGCGGACCAGGTGGCGATCCTCAATCGGCTGAAAAACACATCAGTGCGGCTGGTCTCGGTGGATTACTGCGATCACTCCACAGCCCTGCAATGGCTTCGCTCCGCCAGCGGCTTGTGCCTGCTGCTGAGCGATGTCCCGGGGGCAGATCGAGTCATCCCAGCCAAGCTGTTTGAATACCTGGCCATCCGCAAGGAAATGCTGGCCATTTGCCCTGTCGGCGAAACGGCGGACATTGTGCGGCGCTTCTTTCCGCACGGCCAATTCACTCCGACTCAGACGGTTCCCATGACAAACTGGCTGCAACAACGGCTGGCGAATGTGGAATCCCAGGATGCCATGATACCGGATGAGTCGGCACTGGCTGAGTTTAGTCGCGAAAACCAAACCCGTCGGCTGGCGGAAATCCTGGACTCGTTGGTCTGCCAACGCTAAGGATTCGCGAAAGGGCCCTGAACGAAATCAACCGAAGTTTGAAGAAACTGATTCAGATGACAACTTCCATCACACTGCAACTCCTCTTCTGGACCAGCCTGATCGTGCTGTTCTACATTTATGTCGGCTACCCGATTGTGTGCTGGAGTCGCATGCGACGTGATACCGTTCCACTCGAACGAGACAAGTCCATTCTTGACGACGACCGGAAAGTGTCGATTGTCATCGTCGCTCACAATGAAGCGAGAACGCTGCCTCGCAAAATCCACAGCCTGTTGCAGTCCAACGGGGCGGGCCGAATTCGGGAGATCCTGATTGGTTCTGATGGATCCACCGACGGCACTCGCCAGGTCCTGGAGCAAATTGGTGATCCGCGAGTCCGATACTGTCACTTCGCAGAGCGGCGAGGCAAGCCGTCCGTGTTGAATGACGTGATACCGCTGTGCCAGTCGGAATTCGTCCTGCTGGCCGACGCCCGCCAGGTATTTGACCCGGATTGCCTGCAGCGACTGCTCGCACATTTTTGCGACCCCACCGTCGGTGTCGTGTCGGGCGAACTGGTCCTGCGTGGCGACGCCAACCAGACCGCGGCGGCTGCCGGAATCGGCTTCTATTGGCGCTATGAGAAATTCATTCGTCACTGTGAAAGTCGCGGCCGGGGGGTTCCGGGAGCAACCGGTGCGTGCTACATGCTGCGTAAGAATCTGTTTCAGCCAATTCCCGCGTCGACAATCCTGGATGACGTCGCGATCCCGATGCAGGCGGTGACCCGGGGGTACCGGTGTTTGTTCGAGCCAGGGGCGCTGGCCTTTGATGAGCCATCGAAATCCACCCGGCAGGAATCGATCCGCAAGCGCCGGACGATTGCCGGTGCCGCTCAGTTGGTCGGGCTCTTTCCTCAATGGCTGATCCCCTGGCAGAATCCGCTCTGGTTTGAATATGTCTCGCACAAGCTGTTACGGTTGGCGTCACCCGTGTTTGTGGCGTTGGCCCTGGCGACGAATCTGACGCTGCTGGCATTTCCGATGTACCAGGTACTGATGCTGGCTCAATCCGCCTTCTATGTGGCGGCCGTCGTGGGCTGGAGTTACCAGGCGACTGGCCGCGGTTCCCGACTGTTTGGTCCGCCTTTGATGTTTGTAACGCTGAATCTCACCACGGCGGCGGCCCTGTGGGATGCGCTTTTTGCCAGATATCGCGTCACCTGGCAAAAGACGGCGTAGACTATCGACAGCAGGTCCAACACGGCACGCGTTAAGACGCTGTCCTGAAATGGTTTTTTCGCGAGGTTTGTCGTGACGGTCATCGGAATCACAGCGCTGTTCACCGGGTTGATGCTGCTTTGCATCGCTGCGGTCATGGCCCAGCGACTGCTGACTGCAATTCAGGATCGCGGCTTCGATCGCTGGGTGCCAGCCTACGTCTTTCCCACGGATCCGACTCCGGATGTCGTGTTTGATCGTGAACCCGTCGACGTCTTTCTGGCAATCTGCGATCATTATGAACCGGAGTGGGGCAACCCACTTCCTGAACAGGCGCTCGGGCGGGTCCATCGCTGGTGCGAAGACTACCCCGCGCTGTTTCAGCAGTTTCGGGATGTTGACGGACGCCCCCCGCGGCATTCGTTTTTCTTCCCGCAGGATCAATACCGCCCCGAATACATCGATCCGCTGGCCGAATTGTGCCATGCTGGATTTGGTGAATTCGAGATTCATCTGCATCATGCTGATGACACTCCCGACGGACTGGAAGAAAAGCTGTCCATGCTGCGGGATGCCCTGTTCCATCGCCACGGCGTCTTGCGACGGGATCCGATCTCTGGCGAGATCGTCTACGGCTTCATTCACGGCAACTGGGCTCTGAACAATTCCCGCCGCGATCGACAATGGTGTGGTGTCGACCACGAGATTCCGATTCTGCTGAAGACCGGTTGCTACGCCGATTTCACACTGCCATCGGCTCCCAGCGATACCCAGACCCGGACCATCAACAGCATTTACTATGCATCCGACATTCCGGGTCAGTGCAAATCCCATGATCGGGGGATCCGGGCGCGGGTTGGTCAGTCAGCCCCCGCTGACAGTCTGTTGATGATCCAGGGACCGTTGTTGTTCGACGGTTCACGGCGCAAATTCGGGCTGTTGCCACGTGTGGAAAACGGTGACTTGCTCGGAAATCATCCCCCGTCGTTGCATCGCCTGCAGCTCTGGTTGAACGCCGGTGTCACCGTGCAGGGGCAGCCGAACTGGCGGTTCATCAAGCTCCACACTCACGGGTGCAAGACCGGCAATCTGCAGATGCTGCTGGGTGAACCGATGCAACTGTTTCACCAGGAACTGGCGGAACTGCATGTGTTGCAGCCGAACTTTCGGTTCCATTACGTTTCGGCGTGGGAGATGGCTCAATTGGTTCATCTGGCCGAGCGGGGCGAAACCAATCCTGGACTGGCGGCCACCGTACCGCCGGAACTCGCTTATCTGGCGTGATCTGCAATTGCCGAGAACTTCGCTTTGTCGTACATCACTCCTGGATTTGATGCGAAACTTGCGGACGCGTTTGTGATGTCGTCAACCGCCACCGTTGTGAAATCGCCAGGCCGAATACCCGGCATGGTCGCCTGGTGTTCGTGGATCAACCTGCTGCTGCTCCTGCTGGTCAGTTGGCTGCTGTTTGCCGTTTCGGAAAACTGGTGGTTCAGTTCCGCCCTGACTTACGCACCCCGAATGCCGTACCTGATCCCGGCAGTCGGCCTGCTGATCGCCTCGCTGATCTGGCATCGTTCGTCGGTGGCCGTCAATCTAATTTCCGTGGCCATGGTGGCGGGGCCAATCATGGGGCTGTCGCTGCCGGTTTCACGGTGGATGGGGCAAACCGTCCCCGGCGGAATCACGCTGAAAGTGCTCAGTTGCAACGTGCAGGGGTTCAAGCCGGATTTCGCCAGTGTGCTGGCCGAGGTGGGACGCTGTAACCCGGATCTGGTGGCGTTCCAGGACGTCCGCGGGGAGTCGAAGTTGCTGGAAAAGTATTTTGCGTCCTGGCACACAGTTGAGAAAGGTGAGTTCTTCGTGGCTTGCCGGCACCCGGTGAAGCTGGTCCAGCTCGGGCATTTCGATCCCTTTGATCGAGACGCGGTCCTGCACTGCGAAGTCGAACTACCATCGGAAACCATTTCGCTGTTCAACATCCACCAGATGACGCCCCGGCACGGTTTGCGGGCGTTGGATCTGACTTCGCCAATCACTCAGCGTGGCAGTGAGAAGATGTCGCGGTATCTGGATCTGCGGGCCGAAGAAGCGACCTCGGTCCGGGACTTTGTCGAAGGGAGCCGCGGAAAACTTCCGACAATTATCCTCGGTGATTTCAATACCCCTTGTGAAAGCAACCTGTACCATCAAAACTGGTTTGGATTCCAAAATGCCTTTAATTCGGCCGGGACCGGGTATGGGTATTCTTTCCCCTGCACCCGGCAATACTGCTGGCCCGCCGGAGTTCCCTGGGTGAGGCTGGACCATATCCTTGCCGATGACGCGTGGCAGGTTCGCAGTTGCCACGTCGGCCAGGCCAATGGATCGGATCATCGATTGATCACAGCAACGCTGGTTCTGCGCCCGTAGTCGGTCACGACGCGTCCGATTTGACCTTCAGTACGACCCGGTTGGAGAGGAAATCGTATTTTCCAAACCGTAGTCTTGCCTGGAAGCGCACTTCATCCAGATACCCGGCTTTCTGGAATCGATGGATTGGCGAGAGCGGTTGAGTCTTGGGATTTGGCCAGGTCCATTTCCAGTCTCGATTCGGTTTGTCTCCTTTGGCAAGGATCTCCTCCAGCGGAAACTCAAAGAGCATCAACTCAGAGCGGGGCTTGACCTTGGCGACTCTCAGCACCGCCTGTGGGCTTTCCGGCATCTCACCATCTTCGCTGACTGATTTGGAAAGGAACATTTTGGTTCTGGAGCCGGCATGCAATTCTGCGATGCCTTCATGGAATCCCACGGGAATCCGAAACGGTACGATTGAGTCATTCCGCAAAATGCATTTGAGCACTCCTTTGGAACCTGCGGTCGGAGAGTAGAAATCTTCGGTCAGGACAAGCAACAATGACTGGCCGGACTTTTCCACATGGCCGGATTCCAAATTCACAGTGACGACCGCGCCCCAGTTTGTTGTAATTGTGAATTGCCTGCTGTCCAAGACGAAGTTGAAATCGGCCTCGGTGGTCCACCAGCGATTCGCACTGCTGGTAGGAACGCGATCCCGGATATCGACGTCAGTCAGGAAATCTTCCAGCTTGTAGTCCGCTCGAACCTTTCCTTGGTCGTCATAAACGACGATCGAATGCTCGCGCCCCATGTCTGCGTATGTATCAACCGTGACCACGTATTTCCCCCGGTCCGCAACAAATGCGTGGCTGGGGAAGTTGACCAGAGCTTTGGACCAGACCGTCTGTTCCTGCCCTGCATCATCCAGGCGAAACAACGTTCCAACTCCGTTGTCGTCACGGGGAATGACCTTAAGTCCATACTCACTTCCTGACGCGAAAATCCTTGGTGTCGGGTTTGCAAAATCGTCTGCAGTCGCGGGGGACGCCGCGAAAGTCAGGATTCGTGCCAACATACCGAGGAATAAAAACTGTCGTTTCATCCGACACCCCGCCTTGTTTTTAAAATCTAACTGCCCAGTGTCAACAGCGCGACGGTGCCGATTGTAACAGTTGAAACCGTCCTGTGGTGAAGTTTCCACACGGTGTTGCAGTGCGGACACGGGTTGATGTTCCGCGTTGGCAACGTTTCCATGCTAGGTTTCCCTGCGAACCATTCCCAGTGGACATGGTTCGTGACCATCGTATCAAGAATTCCTGGAGGTTTCCGAAGTGACAACGTATCTGGTGACCGGTGGAGCTGGGTTTATTGGATCGCATCTGGCCACACAACTCATTCAAGACGGCCACGCGGTGCGGATCCTCGACAACCTGAGTACCGGATCACTGGCCAACCTGGATCACATCCGTGCAGACGTGGATTTCCGCCAGGGTGATCTCTGTGACACCGCTGCAGTCGACGCGGCCGTCGCCGGGGTCGATGTCGTCTTCCATCAGGGCGCACTCGCCTCGGTCCCACGCAGTGTCGAAAAGCCGGTGGATACTCATGCCGCCTGTGCCACGGGGACAATTAATGTCCTCGATGCCTGTCGTCGCAACGATGTCCGCCGCCTGGTCTACGCCGCTTCCAGCAGTGCCTATGGCAATCAGAAGGTGATGCCCAAGCATGAAGGACAGGTCCCCGAAGTCCTGTCTCCCTATGCGGCGGCAAAACTGGCGGGCGAACTGTACTGTGAAGCGTTTGCTTCCACGTACGGATTGGAAACCGTACGACTGAGATACTTCAACGTGTTTGGGCCGCGTCAGGATCCCAACAGCCAGTATTCGGCGGTCATCCCGCGGTTCATTGCCGCGTTGCTGAAGGGAGACCAACCGACGATCTACGGCGACGGCAGCCAATCGCGAGACTTTACTTACATCGATAACGTCGTGCAGGCCAACCTGCTGGCAGCCTCGGCGACCGGTGTCGCAGGCAAGGTCTACAACTGTGCATGCGGTGATTCGCTGGACCTGGTTACTTTGCTGCGATTGATTTGCGAAGCGCTCGACGTTCCGTTTGCACCGTACTTTGCTCCGCCGCGCGTGGGTGACATCCAGCATTCTTGGGCCGACATTTCTGCCGCTCAACGCGACCTGGGCTACAACCCGCAGGTCTCGGTGCGCGACGGATTGCAACGGACTGTGGACTGGTACGTCGAACAGCATCGAAGCCAGTCGGCTGATTCTCTTGACAGCCTCGCCCCGCGGACTCCGTCTGCCGGCTGAGAACTGACACCACCGCCCTTGCTCCGCGACCGCCTTCGAAAGAGATTCCGGTGAAGCACGAACTTGAATTCCATGCCGACGCGCTGCCGGGCCATGTCAACCCGGACGATGAAGCGGAACGCCTGCCGATCAATTACGTTCAACTCGCCATCCGCTTCAAATGGTGGCTGTTGTGCGGACTGGCCGTCGGGGCTGTGCTGGGGCATCTGGCCTACACCAAGGCCGGTCCGGAATACGAGGCGGTGGGGTCGATGCTTGTGTCACGCAAGTACATGCCCCCCGTCCGCGAAAGTGAGCGGATGCTGCAGGACACCGGTAAGCCCAGCGAACACATTCCGCTAATTGTCAGCCCGATGATCGCTGAGAAGGCGATCCGGATCGGTCAACTCCAGGACCTGCCGACATTTCGGGGTGAGCCCGACATCGTCGAAGCAGTCCTGGAAGGCCTGAAAGCCAAACGAATTGCCGGACAGGATCGTTCGCACTTCAACGTGATCGAAATCCGCTATGCCTGCCGCATCGCCGCCGACGCCCACAAGGTTGTGGAGTCGATCATTGCCGGTTATGCCGAATACCTGGGCGAACAAAGTCTGGAACATTCGCGTGAAGTCCTGAACCTGGCTCAGAAGGCCACGGCGGAACTGCGTACCCAGATCGATCTCAAAGAAGACGCTTACCACGACTTTCTGCAGACTGTTCCCGAAGAATACCGATCGGCGCTCGGCCCCAAGATGCCCAATGCTGTGACAACAAACATCGCCCCAGAGGATGTCATTCACGCACTGGGTGAAGAGCGGAATCGAAATCGCATTCGACAGGCGGAATTGAATTCCCGGCAGAAGAGCATTGAAACGGCGTTGGCTGCGGGTGACCCGCGTGATGCGATCGAACAAGAGGTTCGGCGGTTCATGAGCGCCGATGGACGTTCTGAACGAAACAGCCGCAGTACCGAAATCTCAGCCTATCAACAACTCCTCATTCCCTTGCTGTTGCGGGAACAGGATCTGTCCCGTGATTTCGGCAAGGACCACCCGGAACTGATTTCGGTTCGGCAAAGCATCACGAAAATCGTCGAAACCTATCGGAAACTCGGAGTCCAATTGCCCGAGGGTGTCGAGGTCCCCGCGTCTGAACGAACGGTCGCGATCGACTACATCGGAATGTACCGGGATTCCCTGAAGCGGCAGATTCACGAACTGGAATTGAAGGACCGGGAACTGGCCAGCCTGATCAAGCAGGAAGGGAGCCGATCCAGCGAATTCTCCCGGTACCGGGCGACAGACCAGGAACTGCGCGCGGGGCTGACTCAACTGCAGGAACTGTGGAAAAAACGCATGGACCGCGAAGGCGAAGTCGTCATCGAGAAGGATACAAGCGGATATACCATGAAGACGCTGGCCCCCGTGAAGGAGGCACTCGTCATGAAACGCCTGATGAAGTTCTACGCCGGGGGATCGCTGTTTGGCATGTTCGTCGTGGCCATCGTCGTGCTGGTACGTGAGCTGCGAGACCTGACCTTGAAGGACGTGAAAGATGTGCGCGTCACTTTGAAACAACCGGTCCTGGGCAGCGTGATCGCGTTCCAGGTCCCGGCCGACAATCGACCGAACCTGCCGCATCCCGCTCTGCGGTACCTGCTGGCACCCCATTCGGTGGAAGCCGAGAATTATCGATCGATCCGGACAGCCATGCTGGTTACTGCCGAACAGGCGGCGGCTCGGACGATCCTGGTGAGCAGTCCGGAACCCGGCGATGGCAAGACCACACTTGTTAGCAATCTGGCGATCGCTGTGGCGCAGTCGGGCAAGCGAGTCCTGTTGATCGATGCCGACCTGCGTCGACCGAACGTTCACACCCTGTTCCGAGTCGCCCAGGAAATCGGCCTGACCGAAGTCCTGACCGGCGAGATTGATGCCCTGAACGCAGTTCGTCCGACCGTCATCAATGGACTGAGCCTGATGACCGCCGGTCACCCGCCCGCGAATCCCGCGGAACTGTTGTCGTCGCCGCGATTGCAGCAACTATTGAGAACTTTGCGAGATGAATTCGATTTCATCTTCATCGATGCTCCGCCGTTGCTGGCCGTCAGCGATCCGTGCATCCTGGCACGCCAGACGGACGGCCTGCTGATTGTGACCCGGATCAACAAGAACACGCGCGGCGCGGCCGTCCGAGTCCGCGACCTCGTCCGCGATCAGGGAATCCGGGTCCTGGGTGCCATCGCCAACGGTGCCGCTCCCGGCCAGGCCTATTACGGCGAATACTTGAACACAGAGCCAGATTCCGTTGGGACCGTATCATCCCAGACACCGCAACTCACCAGCGTCTGAGGCAGGTATTCGTTCATCGACCTGAGTTCACCACAGGCTTCGCGTGTGAAATCGCAAACTCCAGGATCGCGACCCCGTCCTCGTAGTTCGTTTCGTGACCAGTGGCGTCTCGACGGATCAGAGTGACGGGGCGGTCCATCAGTTTCAGGACACCGGCCAGGCGTTCCACGCTGTCAGGCGGGA
Organism: Planctomycetota bacterium; assembly: GCA_018242525.1. Classification (GTDB taxonomy): domain Bacteria; phylum Planctomycetota; class Planctomycetia; order Planctomycetales; family Planctomycetaceae; genus Schlesneria. The sequence continues at coordinate 9,069 of JAFEBS010000049.1, forward strand.
CCAGTGTGTCCTTCCCCCCGGTGGTGATGCCCACGGGCATCGTCAGGCGTTCCGGCCAGTACTCAGCACTGCGACGCTTGTACTCGTCCGGAATCGCCGCTTTCGTCCCGCCAAACGACTGCTGGATCGCCTCCTGAAACTGCGTGTACTCGAGCAGATTGGCGGTTCCATTCATGGAGGCCACGCCCGCGATCAGGTCCGGGTGCAGCGCCGCGAATGTCAATGCGGCTGTCCCTCCCATGGATCCACCTGCGATGAAGACGCGATCAATCGCGTGTGACTTCGTCAGGATTGCAATGATCTGGACCAGATCGGCTTCCGCCTGGGGACCCATCCACGAAGTTCGGGCTCGATAGTCCGGCGAGATGTAGATCATCTGATACTTCCTGGCGACATCGCGCGCCGCCCGGCATTCGGCGCGAGGGTCACGGACAAACTGCCAGCGATCGGAACCATGTCCATGCAATGCGATCAGCACATCATGGGGTTTGGTGGCGTCGAAGGCGTCGGGCAAAACCTGGACATACCGTTGATCGGTTCCGTCGCAATCGGCCTTAAAGAGCAGATCCTCCGGCATCGGATCCGCGGCTTGCGTCGGCAAACACCATTGGCACAGCAGAGCCATCGACACGGCAATCAAAGTCCAGCGTTGCATGGCCCCTGCTCGGCGCGGGACTTCCGCCCCCGATCGGTGCGGGTCTCCCGACCCCGATCGGCGCGGGTCTCCCGACCCCGCTGAAACCCCCGACCGCAGGTCTCCTCTTTCTTCTACGGCCGATACGCCCAACCGAAGGTCCCCTCGTGGTGCCGCCGCCCCCCCCGACCGCAGGTCCCGTTTCCCTTCCTGACAGTCCAGTCCAAGTCTCCACATGGCAAGGCATCTCCGACAAGTGTGCAGGAAGGCATTCGCAACCCGGTCTAACCCCGAGCCAGTTTATCGGCCCGTTGATTCAGTTCCACCGGAACTTTCTCCAGCAATTGATCGATCACGCGGTCCGGCGTATACCCTTCGCTCTGGCCGGCAAAGGTTGTGACCAGGCGGTGTCGCAGGACGGGGTGTGCGACGGCCTTGATGTCGTCGGTGGTCACATGAAAGCGACCTTCCAGCAGGGCGCGGGCTTTGGCTCCCAGGATCAGGTATTGTCCGGCGCGGGGCCCGGCTCCCCAGGAAACGTAGTCCTTGACGAACTTGGGGGATTCCGGTTCCTTGGGCCGTGTCGCCCGGACCAGGTCGCGGGCATACACAAAAACATGTTCGGCAACCGGGACTTTTCGAACCACTTCCTGCAATGCCAGGATCTGCTTGCCGGTCAGGGTGACATTCAGTTGTGGTTCTTCGCCGCCGGTTGTCTGCTTCAGAATGCGCAGTTCTTCGGCCGATGTCGGGTATCGAACGATGATGTTGAACATGAACCGGTCGAGTTGAGCTTCGGGAAGTGGATAGGTCCCTTCCTGCTCGATCGGATTCTGGGTTGCCAGTACGAAAAATGGCAGCGGCAGACGATACGTGTTGGATCCGACCGTCACATGGCGTTCCTGCATGGCTTCCAGCAGGGCCGCCTGGGTCTTGGGTGGTGTCCGATTGATTTCGTCTGCCAGCAGGATATTGGTGAAAATCGGTCCCTGCATGAACTGAAACAACCGCCGTCCCGATTCGGGATCTTCCTGCAGAACGTCGGTGCCGGTGATATCCGACGGCATCAAGTCGGGCGTGAACTGAATCCGCCGGAACGACAACCGTAGAATCTTGGCCACGGTGCTGACCAACAGCGTCTTGGCCAGTCCGGGAACCCCCATCAGCAGGCAATGGGAACGGCAGAACATGGCAATCAGCAGTTGGTCGACGACTTCTGTCTGGCCGATAATGACCTTGCCGATTTCCTGTCGCAACCGGGCGTAGGCATTTGCCAGGCCGCGGATGGCGGCCAGTTCGCGTTCCCGCGCGTCGGCTTCAACGGCGGATGAATCTTCATCTGCGGGGATAAACGTCATGTTGGGCAGTTCCGGGATCGAGTTTCAGACGCGAGACGACTACGATACCGAACTGAGTGGGGTGTTGGCGATGGCACGGCATCACCCGACTCAGAACTTGTACCGATCCCGAACGATCGTCCCTGCCGCCACTCGTGGGAACTCTGGAAACGAAAATGACTGAATCTTCGATGAACTTTTCCGAAGACGCTTCGACAGCAGATACATCCACCCCGCCCAAAAAATCCGGCGGGTGCGGGAAGACCCTGTTGATCGTGGGGGGAATCGGGCTGTTCACGATGCTGCTGTGTTGTGGAGTCGGCGGCTGGTTTGCCTGGTCTGTGATGCCCAAGGTGGCCACCAATCCCGCAGAAGTGACGGCGATCAGCAAGGAGATCCTGGAGATGGACATCCCCAAGGAGTTCCGGCCGGAATCGGCGATCTCGATGAACAACTTCGCCATGACCATGAAAATGGCCACCTACAAGTACAACGCCGGCAACCTGACGATTGGAACGTTTCGAATGAAAGTTGGGGATCAACGGCAGAAGCCCGATTTTCAGCAGAGCACCAATCAAGCCATGAATCTACAGATGGGAAACACGGTTGTTCATGAGTTGACGGTCCGGGGAGAAAAAGTTCCGTTCCGCTTTTCCGAGGCGGTCGACACGGATTCCAAAAAGGATTATCACGTGGTTGAAGGCGAGTTGACGTCCGCCGGAACGACCACGTTTTTGAAGCTGGTCCTGGAAGAAGGTGACTTCAATGAAAATGAGGTGGTCAAGATGATCGAGTCGATCCGCTGAGGCGAGTCCGTTGTTCATGGCTGGTTTGATAAGCAAAGATGCTGATCGAGCCCTGAAAAAGGTCGTTTTGGAATGAATTCGCCCGAGATGAGCGATCAAGACTATTTGAAACAGCAGATTCGCAGGCGTGCACTTCTGAACCGAATCTTCATGGGGTTTTCGATATTCTCCACGGGAGTCCTGGTCTGTTGCTGCGTGCCGCTGATGTTAATTCAGTACGCGTTTGCTCCGACGGAAACCACCAAGCCTGCTGAGGTGGACGCGGTGGCTCGAAGAATTGCCCCGCGGCTCGTCGTCCCGCCCGGATTCACCGGTTCGCTCGCTCGTTCTGCTGACAATTCCATTGTCCGATCCCAGATCGCGCGTTTCGACCAGGATGCCGGACGCGGTCGCCTGCTGCTTGGATTTGCCCACTGGCATGCACTTTCGGGAATCGATGCGCAGCAGTTGCAGACCGTCTTTGATGAGTTGTATCCAGGCCAACGTCTGCTGGATGCCCGGAAAACTCGCAAGAAGATCCTGATGTTTCGCGGCCAGACGCTGACGATTGAGATCGTGGACGGAGAGGATCGGGGATCTTCCATACAATACAAGCAGGTGACCGGCCGGTTCGCCGGTCCCGACGGTGCCGTGCAACTGCTGTTGCAAGTGGAATCAAACTTCATTACGGACGATTCCATAGACATGCTGTTGCAATCACTGGCGGACGAACCCGACGAAGTGCCTGACACGAAGTAATTGCCGCATCCAGTTTTGAACCCAGTGAAGGATGGACGAATGTTTTTTCGATCATCGATCAAAAGCTTGATCGCGGTTCTGGCGGTCGTGACAGGTACATTCGTCCAGGCCGAATATGATGGCAAGGTGCAAATCCTGCTGCTGGGTGACAGTACGACGGAGGGAAGTGTTCCTCGGCGTCACGTTCCACAGGGGCCGCACCTGGAAGATGTCATTCGAGAATTGCTGGCGGCGGAAAAGGATCTACCGCCAACGAATGTGATCAACGTCGGACTCAGCGGCGAGTACATTCAACGGCTGCTTGATTCCGGACGGTACGACAAGGTGGCCTCGAAGCTGTCGGGCCTGGACTATGTCTTCATCCGGTATGGCCTGAACGACAACGCTCGCCGCGAGAACTTCGCAGAGAATTTCCCGAAGGACTACCACCAATTGATCAGCCGGCTGCAGGCGGACCATCCCCAGGCCACGTTGATTGTGATGACCGTGATCCCCTATGGCGATGAAGCGACCTGTCTGAGGATCAACACGCTGAACGAAGACGTCGCGAAGACCGAGGGCTTGACTCTGTTTGACATTTATCCGCGGTATGCCGCAGAATTGAAGCGGGGGCCCGACATGCTGAACTACCGACGATTCCCGCTCGACAAGATCCCGGAAAACCGTCGCGAATTCGTGAAGCCGTTTGTGGTGCCGGGAAATCCGCCGCTGGTGGAGGTGATGGACAATCGCCTGGACGCCCATTTCGCAAACTTACCCGGTTGGTTCGGTGATCGACATCCCAACCTGGCGGGCTATCACGTGATCGGCGACGAAACCGCCAAATTCCTGATTCCCATCATGCGGGCGAAACTGAAGAGTCAGTGACGCTTGTGAAAGATTCCGTTCTTCATGATGAACAGCAGGTTGGCCGGGTTGACCAGGACCGCCGGATCCGACAGTGGGTCGCCGTTCACCAGCAGCAGATCGGCCAGGTACCCTTCCCGGATTTGGCCGAGTTCGTCGGACAGGTCCATCGCGGCCCCGCCGTGTTTTGTCATCGTCAAGATCGACTCCATCGGCGAGAAGTCGCAGTAGCGAATCAGGTGCTGAAGGTCGCGTGCGTTCTGGCCATGCGGCGTGACAAAAAAACCATAGTCACCGCCACCCAGAATCCGGATTCCCCGTTTCTTCAATTCCTTCAGACCGCGGGCCGCACCCGCCAATTCGTCCCGAAAACCAAACTCCTGCACCTGCTGTTCCGTGAACCACTTCTGCCCTTCGTACGCGGCCGTCGCCGTGAAGCCGATGTTGGGGCTGACGAACACCCAATCTTTGTTGGCTTCCAGCAGGTCCAATGCTTCTTCGTCCGCGTAATTGGCGTGGTAAATCACCTTAATTCCATGGCGGACCGCCAGCTTGACCGAACCGGCGCTGCGGGCATGAGCACTCATTCGCTTCCCGTGTGCTCTCACGACCTCCGCAGCGGCGGCGACTTCTGCTTCACTCATCACGGTTGAATCCGACGGCGCATGAGGAACAAAAGTGTCGCCCGAAATCACCAGCTTGATAATGTCGACCCCTTCGCGAATCAGCTCCCGGGTGGTGCGGCGAAAATTCTCCGGACCATCCAGCGTAATCGCCATCGATGTGACATGAGGATTGTGCAGCGTCCGCATGTCTCCCAAGCCACCGGTCACTGTCAGCCACGGGCTGGCGGCCAGCAGGCGTGGACCGGGGAATTCCCCCTTGTCGATCGCATTCCGGAGCACCACGTCAACGCGCGGCTTGGCCGCCGCCGCACTGATACAACTGGTGATGCCGCAGTCGAGATACAGGCGGGCATTGCGCACGGCAATCAGGGTTGTCTCTTCCGGCGGGATCATGCCGATCTGCAGCAGATCGGCGGCGTTGTCGATACTGAGGTGCGCGTGCGATTCGATCAGTCCCGGCATCAACGTCGCACCGGCTACCTCGATGATTTCGACGTTGTCCCGTGGAAGCGGGTTTCCATTTGTCGCGACCGCTGCGATGCGATTCCCTTCCACGAGCACTTCACCGGGAAACGGGGCCGCTCCCGTGCAATCCAGAACATTAACACCAGTGAACAGGACTTGGGACATTGGGCATCGCCTTCGTCTGCAGGAAGTTCAGCTTGAGGAATCGCCCGTCGACCTTGACGACGGTGATCGAAACGCGATCAAGTCGGCCTCCAGGAATTCCAACCGATACCCCAATCCTGTCAGGATTTCCACCGCGGATTGGATCGTGTCAGTTTCCAAATGCCGCCATTCGAAGTAAACGATACTGGGAAGAATGTCACGTGCCAGAAATAACTGAACGATCTCCCAATCGGCACCTTCCGTGTCGACAACCAGGGCATCGACTCGGGAAATCCGGTAATCCTTCATCAGTGTCGCCGGTGTCAGAGTGGGGACATCGATGCCACGAATCCGGTCGGGCAGATTTCGAATCGATGCCGCGTGACGCAGCAGATGCGCACGTGAAAAAGAAGCAATTTGAGAGCACCACCAGGGATCACCAGGATGCTGATCGTCGACAACATACAATGTCCCGAGCCCATTCGTGGCGGTGATCGCGGCATTGACCGTCGTTACGTTTCCACTTCCCGAATATCGGGTTCGCAACGCAGCATAGGGAATCGGTTGTGGTTCGATCAGGACGGCTCGAACGGCAGGCTCCAGACGCAGGAAGCTGTCGAGCGGATCCCCGGTCGAACCGTCGAATGCTCCCACTTGAACAACTGTCAGGCCGGGGCAATTCAGGGACAATTCTGCCAGCAGCATGCCCAAAGATGGTTTGAGGATCCAACCCGGTCGGTGTGAGAGCGCGACCGGACGCGGGATGCAATCCAGCCCTTGTGACTGCAGCCATTCCCGACAACGAATCTCATCCATTCACTTTGCTGTCCCCGGTCGTGGTTGCCAATGCGGCCACATGGCCCCGCGGCCAGTCGCCAGGTCTGTCAGGCGGACTTCCGACTGGTCCGCGAGCGTCTTCACAAAAACCTGCCGCACACCTGCACGCTTTGAACCATACAGCAGTTGCAGTCCATTCGCGGATGGCTGCGGATGATAATGCAGAGTTCCGCTGGCAGTCGTCGTCAGTCGGACGGTCTCTCCCGCCAGAGTCACCTGGAACAATTCAACGTTCTGGTCCACCTGCGCCGTATAGAAGACCGACTTTCCATCCGCCGACCAGACGGGAATATCGCTGCTGCCGCCATGGAAGTCGAAGACATCCAGGAACTCGACCACTCCGCGATAGCCGCCTCGATCGGCGATCTTCTTCAATCCCGTTCCGTCAGATCGAACCAGATGCGGATGGCAGTTGTAATGTTCTCCCGAGACGAACAGGACCCATTCACCGTCCGGTGACCAAGTCGGGCAAAAGTTGAATGGATTTCCCGTCTGCACGTGGATGCGGTTTGATCCGTCGGCATCCGCCAGGAAAACCTGGTAGTTCTCGTGATAGGCGATTCGCCGACCATCCCGGGAACTGTTGAGCCCGTAGACGAAGCCCAGCGAATTCCGGTTGAGATCCGTTTTGTTCCGGCCATCGCGATCCATCAGAAACGGCTTTGAGGTTCCGTTCACCAGTGCTGTGAGTCCGAGCTTGGTCGGATCTGACGGCCAGAAGAAAACACTGTTGTAGAAGCTGACACGTTCCACGGCCGTAACATTGATCGCCTGGCCGGTCGCGATGTCAACGAGGTACGAATCCAGCAGCCATCCTTCCGGGGTGTGGCGAAACGACTCGTGCTCCTCTTCCCATTTCGCATTTTCTGGACTTTGCCAGCCGCGCCCGATGACGGCCAGGGTTCCCTCAGGGGACCAGCCCGCGAATTGAGTCCAACTGTCTGGTTCCATTGCCAGTTCGTCGGCCAGCGGACGTCCGGCCGATCCATCCGCCCGTACCAACCTGGCCCGCATGGTTTTGACATTGGCATGTCTTCCGCCCGGCAGATTCGTCTGGAGTTCGGTGTATCCAATCCACGGCAATGAATTGTCGGGCGGGTCCACCGGATTGGACAGACAGCAGGCGATGGCATGAAACAACAGGAACATCGGCGCTTCCAGTGACGCTCGTTAATGGCGTGGCGATTGCAAGCTGACGACATTTTGCAGGCACAACATTGCAAACAGGATTCCGGCAAATTGGGAGTGCCAGTAGTTAAAGAAGTAGAACGCGGCGGCGCCGGCGACGAGTACCCCGATTTGGGAAGCCACACGGCCGGGGTCGCGAAAACGGCACCATAAAAGGAAGGACTGGCAAATCTGTCCGCCATCCAGTGGCGGTACCGGCAGCAGATTGACCAGGCCCCAATACAGGTTGATAAACTCCAGGTAGCGGAACACAAGCAGAACGTTGAAATGAACATCTCGTTCTCGACCATTCAACCAGAACCCCTCCGCGATAAGAACCAGTCCGTACAGACCGAAGCCGGCAAACGGGCCCGCCAGGGAGACGGCGATTTCGCGCCAGGGAGTGCGGTTGTAATACCGTTGTGACATCGTCAGTCCACCCATCATGTACAGCACGATTTCCGATGCCCAGCCGAATGCTTCCGCGACCAGCGCATGCCCCAACTCGTGGACGAGAATGGAGACGAAAAGGCACATGACCCAGAGAAAAACGTGGTCCATGTGATCGGAATCCCAACTCAACACCGCCCCCGCAATCCAGAACGACGGGTTTACGCGAATGGGAATCCGAAACGCCACCAGGCGCAGGTCAAAGGGAGTGGGCTCAAGACCGAACATTCTCTGGAAATTCTCCCCGTGAGGCACGTGAACGTCGAATGGTTTCAAAATCGAGCGAACTGGGGCATGGCAGTGTTTCTCTCCGCAGGCGACGTTCGATCAACGGCGTGATTCCGCACTGTAGCGTGAAATTCCGCAGGGTGAAACCCGAACGGCGCTTCCGTCGCGATCTGCACGATTGGGACTTTGACCAAATCTCCCAACCGGCTAGGATGTTCGCTGCGGGCTCGTGGGTCGCACAAGTTCAATTCGCACGTCCCTGACCGGACGTGATGAATGCTGCGGGGTTACCCCGCGGTCGCTGCATTGCTCGGGATTCGTGGTGTGAATTGTCGGCAACGGTGGACTCATCACCGTTGCGACAATTCGCTACGGGATCGGTTGTGCGGCCCACGAGCCGGTTTAAATCGCTCGAAAAACGGATTGCCTGCGAGTGGTATCAGCGAGACTTCGCGTCTCTGATGGATCTCACCGCGTGTCTCGGGATGTCACTTTATGGGGCTTTTTTCGTGGATGTTCAGTTGGCTCGGAGGAGGCGAACCCTCGTCCCCTTCGCAGCCGACAACGGATCGAGGTCAGCAACCGGATCCTCAGCATTCACCCACACCGCCGGCGGATCACGGACCGGACCGCACTTCGCGTTCCACCACTCCACCCCGTCAACGTCCACGAATTCGCCGCTTCCCGCCGAAGCGGAATCCTCGACTGAACGTTCGTTCCCACGATCAGCAGCACCGGCGGAATCGAAAAAAGGCCTCGTTTCTGGAAGTCACGGGAGCGTCTCCCTACCGGTTTGCCCGCTTCGGATCACAAACCGGACGTTACCTGGATTTCAGCCGAGACGGCGATGATGCCAGGTTGCGTGATCGTGGGCTGCCGGTGTTTCATACTCCGGAAGAACTCGCCGAATGGCTGGGGCTGACGCTGAACAAGCTGGCCTGGCTGGTCCACCGCTTCTCAAACGGGCGCCCGGACTCGGTCGATCACGCCCATTACCACTTTACATGGCGCAAAAAACGATCTGGCGGAGTCCGGCTAATTGAATCCCCCAAGCAGACGTTGAAGGAAGCTCAAGTCAAGATTCTGCGTGAAATCCTGGACCGAGTGCCGACGCATCCGGCCGCTCACGGATTCGTGGCGGGACGGTCCGTTCTGACGAACGCGAAATCCCATGTCGGACAGGGGATTGTCGTGAAGTTCGATTTGACCAACTTCTACACGACCGTCAGTTACTCACGCGTCGTGGCAATCTTTCGCACGCTGGGCTACGCGCGCGAAGCCGCGATCTGGCTGGGCTTGCTGACAACCAATGCCGTCCCCGGAAACATGCCGTTCGACCGCCAAAAGCTCTATTCCATCCTGCCGTACTGGCGACGACACCTGCCGCAGGGTGCACCCACATCGCCCGCCTTGGCGAATCTTTCCGCCTATCATCTGGACGCACGATTGACGGGGATGGCGCGGGCCTTCGGGGCCGACTACACTCGTTATGCGGACGACCTGACAATCTCAGGGCCTGAAACCCTGTCTTATGCGCTGCGGACGTTGATCCCGCTGGTGGAACAGATCATTCGCCGTGAACGATTTCAGTCGAATCGCAGCAAACGGCAGGTCTTGCGTGCCCATCAACGCCAGGTGATTGCCGGGGTGGTGGTCAACGTCAAACCAAATGTGTCGCGAGCGAATCTCGACCGCTTGAAAGCGACGCTGACCAACTGTGTGCGCATGGGGCCGTCCACTCAAAATCGCGACCAGGTCGAAGACTTTCAGGCTCATCTGCGCGGTCGGATTGCACATGTGTTACAACTGAATCCTGCTCGCGGTGAGCAACTGCTGGCCATCTTTCACAGAATCGACTGGCGGAGGTAATGTCGAGTAAGCGATAACTGTGAGTTCCCGGTCTCGCTAACGCATCGGGTAAAGTGAGCGGCAAGGCGCTAGCCGCCGGTTCTTCGGATACGATTAAGAATGCACCCGCGGCTAGCGCCGTGCGGCTCACAATGTCAGTGCCATGGGCACATGTTCCTGTTCGATCAAGACTGGCAAAGGATGATGACCGTTGAATGAATTGCTGCAACTTTTGCTGCCGACGCGGCTGTTGCAACCGCTATTCAAGCCGCTGGTCCGCCTGTTCCTGGGATTCGTCGCGATCCCCATTTTTCGACTGTTCGTCCACCGGGTTGTCAAAGTCCAGGAGTTGGACGAGGAACTGGAACGAGACCTGGAACTGTGGTTTCGTGGATCCCTGTTGTTGCTGATCGCCACTCAAAATATGGAATCGACGATTTTCTTCTGGGTCCGCCAGGAAACTCGCGATAGCGTCTTTTTCATGGCCGGACGATTGCTGCTGGCCATCAGTGTGATCGAAGGGATGCCGGACCAGTCGCTGTTTGCTTTGATCTATCCGGGACCACAACCGCCGAAACTGGAAAAAGGGCAACTGTTTTCCAGCATCATTCGGTACATTCCGCAATTCTTGAAGGGACTTTTGTGTCAGCACTTGAACCGGTCTTCGCCGGTTCTGGCAATTCTGGCCGTGATCTCCAAGGATTTCACCGTGGGCTGGGTCTGCTACGGAATGGCAATCAGCCAGTACCTGTTGATCGGCCTGGTCGCCTCCAAGGACAAGGCACTGGGTGTCCTGCAGAAGTTCGATGAGGCCGTGGCGCGCCAGCGTCAGGAGATTGAACAGGAAGCGGAGCTACTTTTGTCAGCGCGTCAGCACGCGACAGATCGACTTGACGACCAGCTATCCTCAGAAATGTGATGGCCGAAGGCGTAGCCGAAGTCGTGAGACTTCGGATCTTCGGATGGTCATTCCAACTCCGTACGGTCATTCTAACCGGTGAAGAAACCACAGCCGATGGTGTCTCACCGAACTCTCACGAGTTCGGCTACGGGCGTTGTCTGTCCGAACTCTCACGAGTTCGGCTGCGGGCGTTTCGGCTACGGATGATGCGAAATCGAAGTGGCGTTTACTTCAATTCGCGACAGGTTGCTTCCAGCAGTAACAGCATCTCATCGAACTGCACCTGTTCACACCAGTCCAGGAGCGCGCGATCGCCTACAGACGCTTCGCACAAGTCGACAAACGCAAGTGGATCCCAGATTCCGCGGGAGATCAGCCGATCTCTCCAGCGTTCCAATCCGCCTGGAACAGGGCTGACTGACAAACGACTGGTGACGAATTGTGCCAACTCGGAAAACACCGGGTGGTGTCCCACGCGACGGAACCAGTACTTGGAATTACTGAAGTCTGGTTCGCGTCGATGCAGGATGGCGTGCCAATAGTCGCCGGTGTGATACTGGCCGAGACCTTCAATCGATTGTGAGCACTCATGACTCTCATCAAACAAATCGTTCAGCAGGTACAGTCCCGCTTTCAGGGCACTGTGCTGAGTGGCGGTTCCAAACTTCAATGACAGGTTCTGAACCACTCCCCGCAACCAATATGCCTTGGGCCCCGACTTTGGCAGACTCAATTCGGGGACGGAGACCGCTTGCCGTGGTGCGGCGACACCGGGTTCCACGAAACGCACGGATTTCCCGGCGGCGACCCGTACGACGAATTCGCTGAACGAGTCCACCTGTTTCACCAGAGTGGAGTTGGCCAGCATTGCCCTGGTGCAGACCGCGACCGCCAGATCGTGGTCGGGAACGGACGCGATCAGGCTCAACTGGCCGGGCAGCAGCCGTCGCAGCCGTTCAGTGCGCGCGGGATTTGCAGGGTTCATGACGACGATCACGTCGGCCGAGTCGCCCTGCAGAAAGTCCATGGACAGCCATCCCGCCTCATGGACGACACACAGGTAGTCCGGCGACGCCTCGCTGGCGTCCAGAACACGATTTGCTGCCTGACGCCATTCTGACCAGGCGACGGGCTGCGGTTGGGTCGTCATGCGTCAATTCCCCATTTGGTCCAATCCAATGGCTGCGGTCGGACAGGGCTATTGAGCACCTGCTGGCGGAGTCTGTTGCCTGGCATCAGCACTCGGCAGGGCAACGTCTGCAAACTGGAAGTTGACGGTCTGTTCCTTCACACCACGATACACGCGGAACTCCAATTGCAGATCCTCTGGAAACTTCGGACCGGTCAACAGCTTTGAATCCATCGTCAACACGCTTTGCCCTCTGCCTGTGACGTATGTCAGATTATTCTTGGGCCAATCGGGAGCAGGATCACCGGCATACGAGACTTTCGCCGCTCCCACAAAGAATCCCTTCCCATAGGTCAGCGTCATGATCTCGGCCCCGTCTTTGGGTTTCAGGATCAAGCGAATTCCCGCAGCCTTCAATTCCGGATCACTCAACGGACGCTTGGCAACCTTGGGGACGTTCTCCAGCGTAAAGTCGCTCGATTCCTCAAAGGTGAGCAGTTTGAACGAGCCTTCGATCTGCTTCAGGGCTGTCGCCCCGGATTTTGGGGATTCCAAGGGAACGTCCAACCGCAATGGCATGTCGGACGCCTCGAAGTACTGGAAGTTGTCAACAATGGCATTGTACTTGGCAGATTTCTTGTCGAGTCGCACAGTCCCGCCTTCGATCGAGATCGGCTTGAGACTGATGTCGCCGAATCCACAAACATTCTCAAGCGCGGAAGATTGAACGTCCAGTAGAAGTTGAAGGCTGGGAACTGCCGGCGACGTCGGATCCATCGCCAGGGCGGTTCGAGCGGTCAGTGAGTCAGGTTCCTTCAGTCCGGTGGCCGTCTTGGCCGTTACCGGATCGGTCTCGGCCCAATAGGATTCGGCGGGTGGACCTTGTGAAGGATCTGAGGCTCCAGGTGGACGATCACCGGGCGGAGAATCCAGAGAGCCCAAGGGGATCCCCGGCGGACGCCCCATTCCTCCCGCCATTCCGCCTCCCAGAAAGCCACTTGCCATTGACGCCAGGGCCAGGATTTCCGGCTGCGACGAATCCGGCAGTCCCGTGGAGATCTTGACGATCTGGCTCTGAGCGTCCGCTTTCAGATTCGTCAACAACTGTTCGCCCAGGTTGGCAAACGGCATCCCCTTCATCGCCTCCAACTGTTGTTTTCCCTGGGCGATTCCGACATCAATTCCCGACTTCACTTTGCCGGCACTGTCTGAGTCGGCCATCATTAATGACGTTTGCAGATCGAATCCACCACGAATCGTCAGGCCGAGTCCAAACGCCTGGACAGAATCACGGAAGGCATTGGACATCGCCTCGAATTCCGGCGGTGTGCCGGGGGAGGGTGGCATCGGCGGGATCGACTGCGTCAACGATTTGGGATCCTTCGGCGCGATGATCAGAACCAGATGCGGGGTCGGGTCCACGAACAACAATTCCTTGCGCGGAACGACCGTCTCGCCGCGGTCCATCGCCGCCTTCAGTTCCTTCAGTTCACCCATGACGATCGTCTGCGGTTCGGCGACCCAACCGCCAAACTGAGGCGCGTTCGGTACGGAGTCGGGACCCTCAAAGTACTTCTTCGACCCGTAGTCAGCAGACTTCAGAGTTGGTGCGACTTTCAAAATGTCATCCAGTGTGAGCGATTTCTTCACGCGAATGACCGCCAGTGACTTCGGTGGGTTCTGCGCCGCAGCCATCATCGTCATCGGATTTCCCATCGATTGCATCGCCTGAACGTCACTGACTCCAAATGTGATACTTTCGATGTCGGTCGGCGTCAGCCCGGTATTCTTCTGCATTTCCGCGATCCCCAGAGCCACGGCGGGACCATCGATGACGCCCTTGAGCAGAGCGGCCTGCCACAGGTCGGCCACCTTGAGGTGAACCAGGGTCTCGGTTTCCTTCGGCAACCATTTCAGTGCCAGAATGCGTTCGGCGGGATTCGCAGGAGCAGGAGCAGGAGCAGGAGCAGGAGCAGGAACCGGTGCCGCTACGGGAGTGGGCGCGACAACGGGCATCGGCACGGCCGCCGGTTGTTCCACGACCGGGATTGGCTTGGCGCCACCAAACACGCCGGCGAAGTAGAGTCCGACGACGATCAGGACCACGACCGCCGCGCCACCCCCGGCGATCAACGGCACGTTTGCGCCGCCTCCGGAGGATTTCTTCGCAGGTCCCTTGCGCCCACCAGCGGCCGACCGCTGCTTCCCTCGCGGCGATTTCGCGGGTGCTTCTTCCTCGTCCGCGTCATCCAGATCCTCATCCTCGGCAGCCTTCGCCACAAATACGTCTGAGCATTTTGGACACCGGATCTTCTTACCGAGTTTGCTTTCATCGGGAAGATTCAGCTTGGCCAGACAACCGGGACATGAGACTGAGATGCGACCTGCCATGATGGACTCCTGCTGAGCGAATTGACGAACAAGCTGCAAACGCTTGTTCGCGGAATTAGATCATAGAAAGTCTGGTCAGGAATTGAAGCGCTGAGGTGGCGCAGGACTGGGTACAAGTACTACGCGATTGCGAGCAATCGCTTCCACAGCGGGACCGAGACCAGAGTCAGAATCAGGTATCCGATCATCCATGGGGGAAGGCCGAGCCATTCGCTGCCACAATTGCTGCCGAGTGGCAGGTAACGGTCCAGGCGGACTTCCGTACGCGTCAGGCGGGGCCCGGCATGTAGTTGATGCGGAGCCTGGTACGTTCGCCCACCGATCTCCAGTCGATGAACGGCGGATTCTCCCTGGTGGCGAATCGTAAGGTCAAAATCACCGGTGTCCTGAGGGACGACCGTCCATTCAGCCATTCCCCCGGGAGGCGATAGCGAACTCCTGTTGATGATCTGGATGGCTGTTGATTTCAGGTCAATCCCCAGAGCCGGAACCAGGTGTGTGAAGCGGTCGACCGAAGACGCGGGAAAGTGAGCTCGCACGGTCAGTTCGTCGCCCGGGCGGGGGGGAATGTAATCCAACCGTTCACTGGCCCAGACGGCCAGAATTCCCACGGGGATCAAGACGACTGCCAGTTGACGCAGGTCCTGAGACAGTTGCATCCCCTTGATTTGACCAACGGTCGAGCGCAGTCGGGCAACCTGCAACTTGTCTGCCGCCTGCCGCGCTGCACGACTGAGGGACTTCAATTGTCGCAGATCGGACGAACAGCGATGCAGCATGTCCTGGTTTGTCGCAAAGCGACGGACAAGCGTCATCAGCAAAGCGGTTCCCAGGGCAAACAGCAACAGACCAAGATCACGTGGCAAAACCAGCAGCCACCCGAGTGGCAAGTCGATGACACGCAGTAACCAGTCGCCGAGATTTGTCAGGGCGTCGTTCATACCGAAGCCCCCGTCGCGTGCTGAACCAGGATGGTTCCATGGACGGCGTCCAGGTCCAACAGTGCCCCCTCGGCGATCAGCTGCGTCGCACTTTCCAGGACAACCGCCGGGATCCCAAAATCGCGGGCGACAATGGCACCGTGCGACAGGACTCCGCCACGTTCGACAATCAGTCCCCGTGCATTCACAAACAACGGAGTCCAGCCGGGGTCGGTACTGGGGCACACGAGAATGTAGTCGCGTCCCAACTCGGTGACGGTGTTTGGATCCAGGACAATCCGTGCAGACCCGCGAGCGACTCCAGACGCGATGGGACGGCAGGCAATGGGCTCGTGATCACCACTCGCCACGACTCGCCGGACAGTTCCGAACTCGGCCAACTGGCGTGAGTCGACGAGATCGGGCAGCTTCAGTTTCTGTTGTGACCGCCATCGCAGCTTGCGTTCGGCGATCCGCTGGATGACCGCCGCCGGATCGTGTTCAAACTGCGTCAATTCCTCCAATCTCAGAAAGAAAACATCACGGCCCAGGTCCCAGCGGCGTCCCAGTTCCACCAGAACCTGCCGCAACGCTTCGTAGCCGCGCATCAAGTGGAATTTGCCAAGTTCACGATATGGCAACAACTGCTGCGCCTGCCGCATCGAATGTTCAATCCGCTCCCGCAGCGAGGAGCCGCCTGCTGCAGCCAGCCGCGCGGGCAACGACTCCTCGGCGCGTCGACGGATGATGACTTGCTGTTCGTGCCGCTCGCGTGGCGACCCGGTTGCAGTTCCCCGAAACCGTTCGATCATTCGATCGACAAACTGAGGGTCTTCACGCCAGCGCGGTTGAGACAACTCCATCTCATTGATCGCTCGATGCCCATACTTCGCGAGAAACCGGCTGTAATCGTGGCCTTCCCCGGCCGGTTTCGCCGCAATTTCAAACAACTGGCAATTCTGTTCGATGGTGATGTCGCCCTGCAGCCCGGTCGTCAACTGGCTGGCCAGTTGCTCCCCATCATCTGGCCCAAACAATTGAATCAGCAATTGCCGCAACTGGTCGTGGGCCAGCCCGCCGAAAAAACCGGGGACCAGGGATTCCCCGGCAAATTCACCGAGGACAAAGTCCCGCTGGCGAATCAGTTCACGGACCATGTCAGCCGTCGACAATGAGGTCAAATTGATCTGACGTGATTGATTCAGGAATTCTTCCAGCTTTGGCAGGGCCGTTCCCAGAAAGCGCTCGACCGGATCGCGTTTCAGCGCCTGCATGCGCCAGCTGCCGCGCAGCATGTTCCACAGAAGTCCTGGCAGTCGAAAAAAGAACAGCGAATCGGTCCGGTCGAAGTTGAATCGAGTCGGCTGCCGATCCAGAGTGGTCCGATCCCGCACGACCTGGTCCATGTCATACTCAAACGGCAACCGTCCAAAATGGAATTCGGCCGCGCGCCGCGGATCGACGTAAATGCGTCCGGAGATCAATTCCAGGAACCCGTGTCCCGGTTCCCTTTCGTGAGGTCGGTGTCCCAGCAGTCGATACAGATTTCCATATCCCCCCCGGGCACTCATGAACCAGCGAATCAGTTCCCACGTCAGCGGAGTGGGCGCAGGGAGCGTTTCGGAAAGATTGTGGACCACCCAGACAGTCGGTTCGTCGATCGCGATCGCTTTCAATCGCTGAATTTCGTCCAGCCGTCCGCGTTCGGTATCGGCGACAATCTCCAGGCCGCGAATCTTGCGAGTCTGCAGCAGGGCGACTCGCCCACCCGCAATCCCCCATTCGATATCCGACGGGGCACCAAAATGACTCTCAATCCGTCGGCCCAGTTCCGCAATCTCGCGCCGCTGGTCCAGCGTCAGTGCCGGATCGGTGCCCGGACGAGACCCCCGCAGTTCGTGCCTGGTCTGGAGTGTCGTGGCATCCAGCGTATAGATGTCGGGCGTAACTGCGCCAGAGACCACCGCTTCACCGAGTCCCCAGGATGCCTCCAGGATCATTTCCCCCGCCGCAGGGTCGTTGGGGTTGACGGTGAACAGCACGCCCGATCGTTCGGAAGGAAACATCGCCTGAACATTGACGGCCGTTCCCACGATCCCACGAAGATCGTGATGCTGCCGATACGCCCTGGCGCGATCGCTGTGCCAGGACGCGAAGACGGCGTTGATCGACTGTTGCAGCGCCTCCCACGGATCCCTCGGGAACGGACGCCCGGATTGTCGCTCATACGTGTCGAGAAACTGACGAGCCCGCTGTTGCGGATTCGCAGCCGAAACCGCGGCCACGCTGACACCAGCGACACTCGCCGCAAACAACCGGATATGTTCTGCGTACTCGTTCCAGAAGCAATCTTCAGACGGAAAGCAGGTGGCGACACCCGGATTCAGTCCACAATTCAGGATGGTATCCATCATCCCGGGCATTGAAACAGCAGCGCCGGATCGCACGGCCACAAACAACGGACGAGGCCCTTGCCCGAATGTCCGCCCGGTCGCCTGTTCCAGTTCGTACAGGGCCGTTCGCACCTGGGTTTCCAATCCCGCCGGCCAATGACCGTGTTGTTCGACGACGGCACAGCAGGCCGTAGAGATCGTAAATCCGGGCGGAACGGGAAACCCCGCGCGACTCATTTCAGCCAGGCTGGCCCCCTTCCCTCCCAGCAGGTCAATCCGTGACGGGTCGCCTTGTCTCGTTCCCTCGCCGAACGGAAATACCAGTGATTCCGCGGTGGTATTCACGGTTGCCCCCCCCCCAGGCAGACGATCCGCCCCCGATCGGTGGCGTAGTAGATCCGTCCACGCCGTGAAATCAACGGAGTCACCGGTTGGCCAACTTCGTCCGCTGAGGCAGGAGTCAGTGGGAGTTCTGGATTCGAACGCGTTTCCACAAACGCTCCGTCGACGACATTGTAGACGTCAAACTGGTCGTGGGCGGGAACCAGGATCTGAGTTCCTTCAACAATGGGACCGGCGGTCGGTTCCTGCTTGAGACTCGCTTGCCACAATGCAACGCCTGTCACGGCGTCCTGCGCAATCAGCGTCATGGGGCCTGCGCCCGTGGTCGGTGCCACGCAGGAAAACAGCAGATCCTCGGTGCTTGCGGGAACGCCGCGACCGCGCGTTCGTTCACGAGGCGTGCCAACCTCGAACAGGCACTGGTCCCAAACGGTCTTTCCCGTCGCCAGATCAAAACACCCCAGCCGGTCTTCACTGGTCCAGGCGTAGACCCGGTGCGGATCGAGCGAGATTCCCGCAGGCGGCAGTGTCGATCCTGGCGTCAGTGCGGTCGGAGCGGCGATAGTGGTCGTCCAGAGTGGTCGGCCGTCGGTTGTGGACAGGCAATGCAGTTTCAGAATGAGGGCGTTGGCGTCACCTTCGACCACACAGATTCGCGTTCCACAGCCAACCGGAGCAATTACGATCGACTGCTCAAACGACTGCGACCAGATGGCGGACGGAGCGCTGCCGGAAAGTCTCAGACAGACAAGTGCGAAGCGGTTTGCTTGTTCCGTCGCCACATACAGAGAATCGTCGAGCAACATCAATGGGGCGGTCACCTGGATGGGCTCGGCGCCGGCACCAGGAAACTGCCACAGGATCTCGGGAGGATCGGCCACGGGAACTCCGTCCACGTTTCCTCCGCGATCGCCGCGAACCCACTGGGACGGGGCCGGGACACCCGGTCGACCCAGGCAGGACAATCCCTGCTGTGCCGTGCCAATGTAGACATGTCCGTATGCCACCACCGGCGAACTGGTAAACGTTTCTCCGCGACCGAGTGAGCGATCCCAGACGGGTTTCAATGTCTTCCTATCGAGACAGTACAACCGTCCTGAAACTGTGGAACAGTAGAGATGGTTCGTTCCCAGAGCGGGCGACGAAATGATCGGATCCTGCACATTGTACTTCGTTTCCAATTTGCCGGACTTTGACAGGCCGTACATGTGACCGTCACGCGACCCGAAATAGAATGAGTTCGCCGCAGGGACGATTTTCCCGAGGATTGCATCGCTGGTGGTGAACTTCCAATCCAGCGCGTGCGAGCCCAGGTCAATGCACCAGACTTCACCGACCGGCCGGTAACGCTCCGTGGCCACGGCCAACTGTTCGGGAGTCGCATCGTCATCGCGCAATGCCAGCAACTTCATGGCGAGCAGATCTGCGGCAGATTGGACGTAGTTGCCATTCCCGGTAGCGATCAACAGTTTTCCATCGGCAATCGTGGGAGACGCAAACACGGGATACGGAGTTGTCAATTTCCAGAGGAGTCTGCCGCTTTCCGCCTGGACGGCGCAAACGGCGGATCCCCCTTCCCCCAGTCCAAAATAGACGACCCCTTCGTGGACGACTGGTGACGATTCGCAGTCGGCAAAATCACTCGCCTCCAGGTGCCACAGCACATTGGGTTTCCCAGTTGCATCCGGTTCGATCGCCAGGCAATAGAAGCCATCGCCTCCCGCCCCAATGAAGACTCGACCGTCGGCAATCGCCGGCGTCGCTTCGACGTGGCTGTTTGTTCGAAACTCCCAGCGACGGAGACCGGTTTGCCGATCCAGACACGTGACACGTGCGTCATCAACCTGATGCAACCCCTCACCGCAGACAACGACATCCTGCCAGACGACCGGCGACGAAAATGTCGCGCGATAGTTGTCAGGTGCGTACCGCCAGATCTCGTGACCTGAATGTGCGTCGACGCAAACGATGGCTCCGCGTCCGGTGGGCGAAAACGGACCAATGTCCGTAGCTGTCGAAAAGATCACCTGGTCTCCCACGATGACGGGTGTGGACAAAACCGTCTCGTCGCGGCGGTTAATCCAGATGCTGTCGGGAGCGGTCGGATCAGCCAGAACCAGTTCTGTGTTCGCTCCGTTCCCATCGATCAGGCCGCGCGGTCTCGACGATTGTCCGCTGAACAGTCGTGAGGGCACTCCATACTGCCAGACGACGATGATTCCGGCGACAGTCCCCAGGAACAGTCGTTGCCGCCAACAGAACCGCAGCAGCTTGACGAAGCCCCCCGGTTTGAAGACGGCGAACAGCATGCTGCCGACACCAATCAGGATGGCGGGTAGTAGCGCCAGCAATGTCTGCAATGGCCCGACCAGGACGGGAAAAACCGCGAGAGTCAGCGGGAGGTCGGGCAGAAAAAACACTTAAAGGCCCAGATGCTTCAAGACAAATTCCACCGCTGGCGCGGGATCGTCCAGTCCGTGCGGATGATGTTTCAATCCCGGTTTGACAATGACATGAATGGTCCCGCCCAACTTTTCGTACCGCTGTTTCAGCAGGACCGTGTTCTCGGGGTACGGAACGACTTCGTCGGCGTCGCCGCAAATGTGCAACAGGGGAACCTTGGCCTTCGCCAGGGGGGCCAGGTTGTCGATGGGATTCTTGTCGTAGGCCAGGGCGGCGGCTTCGTCGGCGAAACCGTAATCGACGATCAACTTTTTCCAATCGCCAGCACTTCCCGGCCCCTTGCCCTTGCCACCCGGCCAACTCTTGAAGTCGCAAACCGGGTTATCGCCGATGATCACGCCGACCTGATCCGGATGCGCTGCCCCCCAGTTATAGACGTACAGGCCGCCACGGCTGAGTCCTTCCAGCACCGGCTTCGCCGAGAAACCGTGCTTTGCCGTGAGAAACTGGTAGAACGCGTCAAAGTGCTTCATCGCACTGGGGCAGCCGAAGGTGTTGCCGACGTTCATGTAGGCCAGATAGAACCCCTTTCGCACCAATGCCAGATCGATCTCAGGGCGATGATCGAAGAACTCGGCGCGCCAGATCCACGGTTTCCCCTTTGCCGCCTGCATGGGCACGACAACCACGCACTTTTGACCGTCGACTTCAAAGTCATAACGATCAAATCCGTGGTAGGCCGACTTGGTTCCAGGAAATGGGGGGGCAGGCTCGTCCGCGACGGCGGTCCAGCCCGTCATCAACATTGCAGCCAGCAGCACGGATCGGGATGCGAATGGGAACACGATGGATCAGCCTTTTTCTTTGAAGACGATGTCGATGGCCAGACCCGCCGCCAGCAACAGGGCTGCCAGGCCGGGATTGGACGAAATGCTGTCGTCGAGCTTGATCAGGTAGTTATCGGCCGACGTGAACATTTCTTTCAACGCACCGGCCCACTGCTTGTTGACCGCTCCCAGTTCCTTTCCCTGCATGTCGGTCATTTTGAAGTCCCAGCCCTTCCAGTTTCCCTTCACATCGGCGATCTGCTCGCCGCCGGGTTCGTGAACGGTGAATCCGCCGCCCAGCGAAAACAGCTTGCTCCGGAAGAAGCCGACTTCCTTGCCGGCTTCATCGAAGACCGAGACCTTGGACCGCAGAAACGTCATTCCGCGGCGTAATGTCACCACGGGTTCGGAATCTTCGTCTTCCTGAATGACGATCGATGTGGGCAGTAACTGCTTATTGACCAGCAACCGCAGCAGCTTCGAAAAACTGCTGATTTTCTCCATCGCGAATCCAAGTTGCTCGCCTGACTCGGGGTCGAAGATGTCGTAGCGGTCAGTCAACTTCATGAACGCGACTTGTTCCTTGATCAGATATGTGGTTCGATTAAGCAGCATGATGGTTCCTGAGATGGCGAGAGGAAACGAACGCGTTTGCCGATCGTAACGTCGCAGACATTGTGCCTCAACCGTTCAGGTTTTTCGGGTCGTGGTCGGGCTGAGTGTGTCACGAATGAGGCGGGCTTTCCACCGACCCCGGCTCTCCACCGACCCCGCGTCGGTGGAAGCCACGACTGGCCAGCCAGGCAACTGTCAACTCGGCCAAACCAAAATCAACCAAGAAATCCGAAGCCGCCGCGTGAAACTTGCGGAGATTTGTCGACTGGCAACGGCACTGACGCGCACGTTTTGTGATTCGACGTTACGATGCTGACTCACGAATTCATCACATTTCGGCCCGGTGCACTCTTCAGTTCAATTTCATGATTTCCGTTCACGAATTGACTCGACACTTCCGTGCCAGCGGCCGCAATATTGTCGCCGTGAATAAATTGTCGTTTCAAGTTCGTCCGGGCGAAGTCTATGGCCTGCTGGGGCCGAACGGCGCGGGGAAGACGACGACGCTGCGAATGATTCTGGGATTGCTGGCCCCCACCAGCGGTGATGCCGAGGTTCAAGGATTCCGCGCCACGATTGAGCCGGACGAAGTCAAACGGCGGATCGGGCTGGTCTCGGCCAGTTCCGGCCTGTACCAATGGCTGACGCCCCGTGAAATGCTGTTGTTCTTCGCCGACCTGTACGGCGTCACCGCGTCGCAGGCATCCGGGCGACTGCAAGAACTGACGGAACTGTTCGGCCTGAGGCCATTCCTGGACCAGCGCTGCGCCACGCTCAGCACCGGCCAGAAACAGCGAGTCACCCTGGCTCGCGCTTTGATGCACGATCCCCCGGTCATGCTGCTGGATGAACCGACCCGCGGCCTGGATGTGATCGGGACGCACGTGGTGTTCGAATACATCGCGAAACTGCGCTCGCTTGGCAAGGCGGTCGTCGTCAGCACTCACCGGTTGGATGAAGCCTCGCACGTCTGTGATCGCATGGGTCTGCTGCACCAGGGCCGACTGCGCCACGAAGGCTCGTTCGCGAAATTACAACAGTCGACCGGATGCGACAGCCTGTTCAATATGTTTCTGCAATTGCTGGACGAATCACCGTCGGACGAGTCTGATTCCGGACGGGAGGCCGCCGATGTCGGATGAAGCCGACGGGAATCCTGCAGTGGAAATCCTATGGAGATCACCACGTTGGTGGCGTCTGGCCGTCAAGGAACTGCGGGAGATCCTGCGCGATCGACGAACAATCATCACCCTGGTGGCAATGCCGCTGCTGATCTACCCGTTACTGGGTGTGACACTGCAGAAATTGCTGCTGACCCAGCTTTCATCGCGGTCGAAAATTGAATACCGCGTGGCATTGCAGAATCGGGACGACGAACTCCTGTTTCGCCGGTTGTTTGGGCGCGGACACGTGATGGTGGCCGATCGCGAAGGTCGCACGCTGGACCCGCAGCAGAAGCCAGCGGGCACCTTCGACGATCCGCGTGTGCAGTTGCTGGTGCCGGATAATCCGGATGGCACGATCGAAGTCGGGCAGGTGGTCGAAAACGGGGAAGCGGATGTCGGGATCATTTTTGCGGCGCCCGAGATCGGGAAAAGCCTGTCGATGAAATTGATCTATCGTCCGTCGTCTGCGTTGAGTGCCGATGCGCGCCGTTTCGTGGAGGACCGGTTTCGAGCCATCAACGAACACTTTGCGCGAGAAACCCTGGTCAATGCCGAGCCTCGTCTGGAGCTGCCTCTGGTAATCCACTTGCAACCATTGACTCAGGCCGGCCGTCAGCAGGGAGCCTTCTCACTGGCCATGCTGGTGCCGCTGATCCTGATCCTGATGACGGTCACCGGAGCCGTTTATCCCGCCATTGATTTGACGGCCGGTGAACGGGAACGGGGGACGCTGGAAGCACTGATTTCCTCACCGGTGCCGCGTCATGAACTGCTGTTCGCCAAATACGTCGCCGTGGTCAGCGTGGCCATTCTGACGGCGATGGCCAACCTGCTGTCGATGATCGTGACGGCATTTGCCAGCGGCTTGGAAGGGTTGTTGTTTGGTGAATCCGGTTTGACCGTTCGCCTGGTGGTGATGACGCTGGGACTGCTGTTCGTCTTCGCCGCCTTTTTCTCGGCGGTGATCCTGATCCTGACCAGTTTTGCCCGCAGCTTTAAAGAGGCCCAGGCCTACTTGATTCCGGTCATGCTGGTCTCGTTGGCGCCCGGAGTCATTTGCCTGTTGCCGGGCATTGAATTCAACGTCTGGCTGTCGGTCATACCGCTGGCCAACATCGTCCTGCTGGCGCGCGATGTGTTTGATGACCGTGTGGTTCCCATCTGGGCACTGGCTACACTACTGTCGACGACGCTGTACGCGGCCGTGGCCCTGGCCGCCGCCGCCCGGATCTTCGGAACCGATGCAGTGCTGTATGGCAGCGAAGGAAGCTGGTCGGACCTGTTTCGCCGCCCGGAAACTCCGCATCGGCAGGCGTCGCTGGCCCAAGCAATGTTCGGGCTGGCGGTCTTGTTCCCGTCGTTCCTGGTGCTGAGTGGAATTTCGTCGCGACTGTCGAACCTGTCGATTGAAAATCGGCTGGGTCTGAACATGCTGATTACCATCGTCCTGTTCGCGGCATTGCCTCTCGGTCTGGCACGGTTTTCGTCGATTAGACTGTCCACCGGGTTCTCACTGCGAGGTGCGTCCCGCTGGACGTTTCTGGCGTCCGCCCTGCTGGGACTTTCCCTGTGGCCGTTTGCATATGAACTGGTCCTGCTGCAATCGCCGGACGGAGTGAGCGAATTCGTGAAACTGTTTGAGACATTCAAGGCGCAGCTAGACGCAGTCCCGCTGATCTGGAAACTGCTGGCCCTGGCTCTGGTGCCTGCGGCGTGTGAAGAGCTGTTCTTCCGGGGGTACCTGCAGACCGCCTTTCGATCCGAAATGTCAGGAACTTTGGCCGTCGGATTGTCGAGCATCCTGTTTGGCCTGTTCCACGTGATCGTTCGCGACGCACTGTTCTTCGAGCGATTTGCCCCCACCTGCTTCCTCGGCTTGATCCTGGGAGTCATCTGCTTGAGGACGGGCAGCATCTGGCCGGGGATGCTGTTGCACTGTATTCACAACGGGCTTTTGTTGACCCTGTCAAACTACACGGAGCAATTGAAGGCGATGGGGATCGGCAGCGAAGAACAGCAACATCTGCCAACTCTGTGGATTGTGGGTGCCGCCGTCGTCGCAACGGGTGCCATGTCAGTTCTGCTGATCCAGAAACCGGCCGATGTAAACGGTGATTCGACCTGAGGGCTTGGCGTGGATGTGGGGAAGGGCAAATAGGAAAACTGACCCAGCACGGTTCGGCATGCTTTTGCGCACTGGATTTCCCGCTTGGTCGATCGCTAATACTCCCGTCGGTGGAGTCATGATGCGCTCAGGGCAATCGCCTTTTCCAAGTTGTGGTGCCACGGACTTACCGTCTTCGGAAAGGCCGTGCGAGTGCTCAATCGGCACGGCCATGTCGAGGACTCCATAACCTCCATAACCTCCACAACCGTGGCACCCGATTCCCAGTTTGAAAAAGGCGATGGCCCTGATGATGCACGTGGGCCTTGTCGCAGGTTGGGTGGTACGTCGTTACGATTTGGAATGGGCTTGGTCTTCAGTCTGATGACCAGTCCCATCGGGGACCCCGGGCAGTACTACCCAACCGGTCGCTAAAGCGAAAATCGCGGGGTTTCTTAATCCCAGGGCGACCCACATCACGACGCCGATGATCACCGGAAAGAACCAGGGATCGCCGACTCGCACGTGAGCCCAGACTGCACCGCCCAGATAGCCGGTTACCAGGATGGCACCGACAAATGATGTGCGTGGGATCAGAAAGAGCAACGTCACAGCGATCTCGAGGATGCCCAGTGTCGGTGCGAGTGGCGCGCTGATGCCCAGATGGTCAAACATCTCTTTCTTGCCGGGCCAGTCGATGAACTTGGGAATCCCACTGGCGACGATCAGGAAGAGGCCGACAAGCACCGTCAGGACTCGACCTGTGATCCGCCTTGTATTGGAGGGCATTTTGTTCACTTTCATCCAAGGGTAAATTGTCGCGAGCCGGGGTGAATGACTGGTTGCCACCGGTCGCG
Source organism: Planctomycetota bacterium (assembly GCA_018242525.1). GTDB lineage: Bacteria > Planctomycetota > Planctomycetia > Planctomycetales > Planctomycetaceae > Schlesneria. Next base: position 35,243 of record JAFEBS010000049.1, read on the forward strand.
CGTCAGAACATTTCCGGTGGATCAGTCGGTTGACTTTGGAAAGGATCCCTTATGTCTGATCAGCCTGTTCAGCGACCGCCGGGTCCATCCAGAAGACTCCCCAACCGTGTCCGTCGGGATCATAGAAGCCGTGCTGGTACATGAAGCCGTGTTCCTCCGGTTCGTGTGCCTCGGAACCTCCCGCGGCGATCGCTTTGGCCACCAGGTCGACGACTGAAGAGCGACTTTCGCACGAGAGGCTGATGAGGGATTGGCAGATCCTTCTCGGGTCGGCGATCTCTTTCGGAGTCAGCATTTTGAATTTCTCATGCATGGCCAGCATGATATAAATTGTGTCGCTGATTACGATGCACGCGGTCGTTTGATCTGCAAATTGCGGGCTGGCATTGAAGCCGAGCGCCTCGTAAAATCGCTTCGAGATCGACACATCGGTGACCGGCAGGCTGACAAAAATCTTCGTGGACATGAGGGTTTCCGGAGTCCGTAAGTGTATTGAGTGGAGTTGGTCTGTTGAACCCTCCACGAAAGCCCTTCATGAAGTAGTCGAATGGCGCAGGCCGAATTCGACAAGTGAGTTCCGGGTTTTTTGAGAGGTGTTCCCCCGGTATCCTCGCCCTGGAAATCATAGAGCGACCCGGGGTAACCGCATGAAAAGCGGATCCTGACACCTTGCATGAACGGTCGGTGGAAAACTCAACCGCACGACGCGAAAGCAGGTTGTTCAGATCGACGACCTGAAAACGGCGCGCAGACCGCTACCAGATCTGAATCCGCTCCGCCTTCGGTTTGAACATTTTGTCGCCGGGCTTGACGTTAAACGCTTCGTAGAAGGGGTCGAAGTTCCGGACGGGACCGTTTGACCGGAAAAGGGAGGGAGAGTGCGGGTCGACGACCAGGCGCCGAGCCAATTCGTCGTCCCGGTATTTGCGCCGCCAGATCTGAGCCCAACCGAGGAAAAACCGCTGGCTGGCGGTGTATCCCTCAATCCGCGGCCCCTCTCCATTACCGAGAGAAAGTTTGTACGCTTTGTACGCGATCGCCATGCCGCTCAGGTCAGCGATGTTCTCGCCCAGCGTTAACTTCCCGTTCAGCTTCCGGCCCGGTAGCGGTTCATATTCCTCGAACTGGACCACCAGCCGACTCGTCAGCGCTTCGTACGCGTTGCGGTCTTCGTCCGTCCACCAGTTGGCAAGATTTCCGCGGGCGTCGTAGCGGCTTCCCTGGTCGTCGAAACCGTGGCTGATCTCGTGACCGATCACCGCACCGATCCCACCGTAATTCACCGCGTTATCCGCCTGGGCGTCGAAGAACGGCGGTTGCAGGATCGCCGCAGGAAAGACAATCTCGTTCAGGCTCGGATTGTAATACGCATTGACGGTTTGCGGGGTCATGCCCCATTCCTGGCGGTCCACCGGCAGATGCAAACGTGACAACCGGCGAAGGTATTCGAACTCGTTGGCCCGGCGAACGTTGCCCAACAGGTCGTCGGCCCGAACCTGGAGTTTGGAGTAGTCCCGCCACTCGTCCGGATACCCGATCTTCGTCGTGATCTGACGCAGTTTTTCGAGAGCCTTCTGTTTGGTCGCGGCAGTCATCCAGGTCAGTTCCTGAATGCTCGTTTCGTACGTCTTCAGCAGGTTGCCGACCAGTTCGTTCATTTGCCGCTTCGACTCGGCGGGAAAATGCTTCTTGACGTAGAGTTGTCCGAGGGCATCGCCGAGTGCGCCGAAGTCACCCGCACCGCCCCCGGCGGTCGCGTCGACCGCCCGCTTCCAGCGTGGTTTCTGCTCGGGAATGCCCGAAACCGTCCGTTCATGCAGTTCAAAGTGCGCGTCAGCAAACTCTTTCGGCAAGTAGGGTGCTGCCGCATCCAGCACGCGAAACCGCAGATATTCTTTCCATCCGTCGACTCCGGTCCGGCCGATGACCTCAGCCAGGCCTTGAAAGTAACTCGGCGTGACGACGTTGACTTCTTCCAGTTCCGGCACACCGCACGCCGCGAAAAATGGCGACCACGCCCACGTGGCGTTAAGCTTCTTCAGGTCAGTCGTGCGGTACAGGTTGTAGCGCTTTTCGGCGTCCCGCAACTCGGTTTTGGACCAGTGTACCCGGGCCAGCGACGTCTCCAATGCCAGGATGTCCTTCGCGGCGCTGGTTCCCCCCGGCAGCTTCGCCAACTCGTACAGTCTCACCACGTAAGCGGTGAGCGCCTGCCGTGCGTTTCGGTAATTGTCCTTGTCTTCCAGGTAATAGTCCCGATCTGGCAGGGTCAAACCATTCTGCACGATGTTGGCCACGTAGCGTGACGAATTTCTGTCGTCGATATCGATGTAGAAGCCGACCGGCCCATCGATTCCTCTGGGAACCGCTCGGCCGAAATACGCTATCACGTCGTCGATCGTGGCCAGATCGTCAATCGCCGACAGTTCCCCTCGCAGCGGATCAAGCCACTTCCTGGTGATCAACTCCTCGTTCATGTAGCTCTGGTAGAAGTCGCCGATCTTGCACGCCAATTCGTCCGCCGGCTGTTTTGCCGATTCCTCAATGATTGCCCGAACATTCTCCTGCGCCGCGTCGGCCAGGGCCGTGAATGAGCCGTAATTCGACTTGTCCGCCGGGATTTCCGTCGTCAGCAGCCAGCGACCGTTCACGTGCCGAAACAAGTCATCCTGAGGCCGGACCGTCATGTCCAGGCCGCTAATATCAATCCCCACATGACGCTCATCTTGAGCGTGGGCTTCTCCGATCAGCGACGCCAAAACCACCAAAGTCAGAACCAGGCGTTTCATGAGTTCCTAATCCAGTCAAGTCTCAAAGGGACGACAATCTCTACAATTCGCCTGCTGGTTTAGCGGCTCACCGGCGAGATTGCAATGCGCGGCTGGAGCCGGGAAGGTTGCGTTAGCCAGGGACGGGCACATGCAAAGGTGTCAGGCTCGGGTCAGGAACATTCCTGAGACCTTTGTCCGATCCACCGCCCCATGCTCTTCGGCAACGCATCGGCACTGGCGACCAAAGCGTCGCCAGATGATGCACCCGAAGACCGGCCCGTTGGGATTACTGTGGTAAATCGCCCCCATCGCCAGCGCCACCCAGCCGCGTCACTGATCGCATCCGATGACACTGGTTGGCACTACGGCTTCAATCGCCGGGCCATCTCGACGGCTTGTTCCGGCGACGCAATTTCATCGTTCAACTGGGCATCGCGAATCGTTTCCAACAATTGCTTGAAGGCTGGGCTGGGGGGCATTCCCAGCGTCTTCAAGGTATCGCCGGTGATCAACGGCGGGGGATCGATGACCGACTGCGGAGTTCGGGCCAGGTACTCGTCGCAAAACAGGACCGGCTGCAAGTCTGCTTCACGGGCGAGAAGTTTGACACGCAGCAGGCTCAGTAGTTCGTCCCGGTGGGGATGTGCCAACGTCCGCTTCAATTGTGCCAGCGACTGCGCGGGCGCATTCGCGAGGTCGTCCTGATGCCCCACCAGCCACGTAATGCGATCGGTCTCTTCGTTCGACAGCTTCAGGCGGCGACAGATGTCATACACGACTGGCTTTGCCGGTAATGCATGCAGCAGTGCGGCCAATGCCAGTTCAAACGACGGCCGGTCCAACAGAGCCAGCATTCGCAGTGTCAGTTCATGAGCCGAATCGTCCCGGAGTTCCCGGTTCAATTCCGGCAGAATCAGCGGCAACAGGCAGACGGAATCGCAGAGTTCCATCGCTCGTCGACGATGCGGATCGACCAGCATTTTCTTCAGTTCCTGTGCGATCCGTTCGGCGCTGACGACCACCAGTTGGCTCGCCATTTCCCGGACCGCGCTGGCAGTTGTCTCGTCGAGTGTAAACTCCAGGATCGCCGTGAAACGGACGGCACGCAACATGCGGAGCTTGTCTTCTCGCACCCGTTCGTGCGGATCACCGATCGCCCGGACAACCCGAGCGGCCAGGTCGGCTTCACCCCCGACAAAGTCCAGGACCCGCGCGTCGACCGGATCATAGAACATCCCGTTGATCGTGAAGTCCCGACGCTGGGCGTCCTCTTCCGGGGTGCAGAAGGCAACGCTGACAGGACGTCGTCCGTCGTGGTACGGCCCCTCGGTCCGGAACGTGGCCACTTCGACGGGCCCCGCTTCCCGTGGGCCCAGGACGATGATCACGCCAAAGCTGGCACCGACCGGCAGAGTCTTCTTGTGCCCGAACAGGTTGCGAACCTGGTCCGGGGTTGCCGTGGTAGCCACGTCATAGTCCTTGGCGGGCCGCCCCAGCAACAGGTCGCGCACACACCCCCCGGCAAACAGAGCCGTATGTCCCGCCGCCCGCAACTGGCGAACAACGTCGGCGGCGAAATCACGCTGGGGGAAATGAACTGTCATTCTAGCCTGCCTGATCAGAACCAGATAAACCAGCAGCCGGAAGCATCGTGACAGACACTCCCGGCTGTTGGGAAGTTCACCGCGTGCTCCCGTTCCGGCGACTCTGTCGCAGAAGCACAATGTGCCACCTGAAATCTCAGTTTTCCGCCGTTCCCAGGGCCGTACCACTTTCGATGTTGACCGCCTTGTAGCCGCCGATCATCTTGAAGTAAATCAACAGCATCAGGTAGATCGCTGCCATCGTGGCCGGAATGCAAGAGTCTGCCACCAGTGTGTCCCGGTCCCCCTTGATGCTGGATTCAATCAGGGTGCGATCATCTGCCTTCAACTTGGCAAAGGCATCCTTACCCGTCGCACCTGCTTCGCGGATCTTGTCCAGATCCTTCTGGGCTGCCCCCAGCTTGGTCCCGTCCAGTCCATGGGCATCCGGGAAAACCAGGAATTTGCTGGCCTTTTCGGCCTTGGCGGTGTCGTACAGTTCGGCATTGGCGACCTTCAGAGCTTCGCCCGAATAGCGATCCTTGAAGTAACCGAGTCCCGGGGATCCAATCAAACCGGCCGACATCATACCGATCCCGCCCATGATACTGATCGCGATCGCTCCAGTACGGGGGAATCGGTCCGAAGCCACGGCCAGCATCGTCGGCCAGAAAAATGTCTTGCCGATCCCGTACACCGTCAGAGCGAGCAGAGCCCCGCCGAACGCTTCGATCCGGCTGGTCAGATTGAGTCCGATGCAAGCCAGGATCGCGCAGACCAGCAGGATGCCAACTGGCGACATGCCGATCTTCTTTTCGATAAAGTCCGCACAGAACCGCAGGGCGAACATCAAGGCCGACGTAAACACGAACAGGATTTTGCCTTCTTCCGAAGACAGGATGTTGCCCGTGATGTTTTGAATCCAGCCGTCAGTTCCCAGTTCCACCGCACCGACCAATGCGTGAGCGATAAACAGAATGAACAGCAGGACCGAGCCCAGCGAGAATCTGGTGATCACACCGACCACGACCAGCAGACCGAACCCGACTCCATAGCCGGTGTACTTCGCAACTTCGTCACCCAACAGCGGCTTCAGTACATCACCCAGGAACATCGACAGCAGGAAGCAGACGACCAGGCCGCCCAGGATCCCGACGTCCTGCAACATGTCTCCCAGTTTCAGGCCCTTCTTCGATGCTTCTGACTTCGGGAACCCCTGGCCCAGGAACATCACTCCATAGGCGACAGTCGGAATCAGGTACAAGGACAACTGGATCTTCCAATCCAGCTTCATACGGTCGTCCAGGATCCACCCGAGCATTCCGCCCAGGATCAAGCCAGCAGGCCAACTGGCATGCAGGATGTTCAGGTAGTGTGTCCGCTTGTTGGGGAACAGCGTGGCCACCAGCGGATTGGCGACAGCTTCCAGGCAACCGTTCGCCAACGCGAACAGGAACATCCCCCAGTACAACATGTTATAGGCATTTTCCGGTGTGGACGCCCCGAAGGTCACGACTGCCGACAGCACGTGCAAAATGAACGCGGTCGCGACCAGCTTGCCGTAGCCGATCTTGTCACACAGCACGCCGCCGATAATGATCCCGAAGCAGAATCCGGAAAAGCCGGCGCCACCGATGGCTCCCAGTTGGGTGCCTGTAAAGTTGTATGCGGCCTGCCAGTTGTCAAAGATCCCGCCGCGGATGGCGAAGCCCACCCCTGCTGCGAGGATCGCCATGAATCCCGCCCATAGCAACCGCTGCGCGTTTGGCGCGACGGCATCATTGCCCCCGTTGCTCATCGTTGTTTCCACCAATCAAAAAGTTAGAAGATCTGGCGCGTCCGTACGAACATTTTCCCCTGTGCGGACATCCGTCGTGCAGATGTGCGAGCGGGGAATGCTATCCAGTAATGGCGCATCTTTCTACGAACGCACTGCTGTTTGCCGATTTGTTTTTTCGACCAGCATCAGACCGGGAGGATTCTGCCGGGCACGAATCTGGCCCGGCAAATTGGCATCCCCCCCGTCCAGCGCGACCTGGGCCAGCCGGTTCCACTCCGTCGAACCCATCGCCTGACGCGGCCATTGCTGTCGCTGCCAGATCGCGCGGAACAGTTCCCGCACCAGATGAACCGGTTGGTCGGCCAGCGGCCGGGTATCAAGCCGTACGGCATCCGGCTGCGCATCCAGCAAAACTTGATCAAGTAGACGTTCAGCCAGGCAAGTCAATGTCTGCTCAATCTCGGCTGCCTGTTCTGCCAGCCGCAGTACCGATTGGGAAACATGCGGGCCAAACTGACTGTTCAAGTCCGGCAACAGCTTGTGCCGTAACCAGTTCCGTGTCAAAGTCGTATCGGCATTCGTGGCGTCGGTACAAAACGTCTGGGCGATCTTGACCAGGTACGTTTCCACCAACTCGCGGCGAATCGACAGCATCGGCCGAACGAGTCGTATGCCGGATGCGGTCGATCGGATGGCGGGAATCCCCCGCAAGCCAGACAATCCCGTTCCGCGAAACAGATGATGCAGCACGGTTTCCACCTGATCATCGGCCGTATGAGCAGTCACAATCGCCTGGCATCCCGACTGGGCCGCCGACTCGTTGAGAAACTGATGCCGAGCGTCTCGAGCAGCTTCTTCCACTCCCTGGCCTGACTGCGGCAGATTCAATCCGCCGATTCCGATCGTGACCGGGACTGAATTCGATTCGCACAGATTCCGCACCCAGTCGGCGTCGGCATCGCTGGCCGCACCACGCAATTGATGGTTCAAGTGTCCGACGTGAAGCGTCAACGAGAACTCGTCGCGGAGTTCCAGCAAACCCCGCAGGAGTGCCACGCTATCCGCGCCACCGGACACTCCAATCAGCACCCGAGTGCTGTGGAGATCACAGTGCCGCAACCCAGTGCGCAAGCTGTTCAGGAAATCGCGGGCGACCGTCACGAAAGGACTTCCGAGATGACGTCGCCATGATCCAGCACTGCCACAGGACGGCCCAACCGATCAGGAACGCGCGATTCCGGTTCGATCCCCAACCCGTGATACATCGTCGCGGCAATGTCCGCGGGACCATAGGCCCGAGTGATCGGGTAGGCGGCATGAGGATCCGTTGTTCCCACCACCTGACCGGTTTGAATCCCGGCACCGGCGAAGAACATCGAACCGCATTTTCCCCAGTGATCGCGTCCACCAAGGCTGTTGATCTTCGGAGTACGACCGAATTCCGTGAGATACACGACCATCGTCGAATCGAGCAACCCGCGCTGCTTCAGGTCGGTGATCAAGGCGGCGAACGCCTTGTCGATCCCCGCAACGTTGTAACCACGCATCACCATTTCCGAGACGTGCGGGAATTTCTGTTCGCGGACATTGTGAATGTCCCACAGGTTGCCGTAGTCCGAATCGTAGCCATAGTCGACCATCACGAAGCGAGCCCCCGCCTCGACCAGGCGCCGGGCCAACAGACATCGGCCGCCAATTTTTGTACGGCCGTAATCGTCTCGCGTCTGGTTCGATTCCGTCGAAACATCGAACGCGCTGCGAACCTGTGGCGACATCAGCAACTTGAAGGCACCGCCGTAATGTCCTTCCATGGCAGGCAGCGCACCGGTTTGTTCGGCAGTGCGCAGCGACTCTTCCAGACTGCTCCGCAGCGTGCTGCGACGCTGCAAGCGGCCGATGGTCATTTCCTGCGGAAATCGCAGTTCAGGCGGGTTCAAGTTTTCCGTGGCCGCGGGAGACGGGTTTTCCGATTTTTCCCCGACCGTGAAGTCCGGTTGTTCAGGCTGCCCCCCCACGCAGAACGGAGCATACTGGTTCCCCAACCAACCTCCGACGAACAGATTGTGTGGCGGAGGACCCGGCCGGGTGATGCCTGGGACAGCAATGTAGGCGGGCATCCCGTTGCGGGGTCCCAGAAGATATTGCACGATGGACCCGATGTTCGGTTCCGTGAACAGTTGTGCCTGGGTCACTTTGCGGCCCGACAGGGTGTAGACCTGGCTCAGCAGGTGGTCGTCGCTGTCATGCGAAAACGACCGAACGACGGCCAGATCTTTGGCGACCCGGGCCAGATTCGGACACGATTCGCTGAAGAAGACGCCAGGGAGCGCTGTCGGGATTGCTCCCAGCGTTCCCCGAATCTGTTCGGGCGCTTCCGGCTTGGGGTCCAGCGAATCAATATGGGTAACGCCACCCGCCATCCAGAGAAAAATGACCGACTTCGCCTTTCCCCTGGGGGCCAGTGCGACTTCGGCTCGGACCTTTCCGGTCAGCAGACTGGGGAGAATCGATGCCGAGATGGCGACGGAGCCGACCTTCAGGAGATCGCGTCGGCAAACCAGGGATTTCAAGCGTTCGGCACGCAACGAATCAAAAGGACTCATCAGCGGGGGCCTTCCAGGCAGGGCGGAGATCCGGGCAGGAGAACATCAATTCGAGCTTATGGATATTATGCCTTCTCGACCACGTCTTGAGCAAGACTTCAATCCACTTTGATCAGGGCCATCGCCTTTTTCAAATTGGAGTCTCACGGACTTACAGTCTTCGGGAAGGCCGTGCGAGTGCTCAATCGGCACGGCCATGTCGAGGACTCCATAACCGTGGCACCCGATTCCCAATTGGAAACAGGCGATGGCCCTGCCACTTTGATCGAGAAGTCCGGCTTTCCAGTCCAGAACGGCTTACCGGTTGCGAATTCCCAGTTGAGCCAGCTTTTGTTGCAGGCTTTGCCGATGCATCCCCAACTGGCGGGCGGCTTCGCTGATGTTACCGGCGGCCCGGTCCAGGGCGGATGTGATCAGGGATCTCTCCAGGGCCTCAACCACCAGGTTTCTGGCCTCCGTCAGTGGCAGGCCGATGTATTGCGAAAACGGATTCTCATCGTGAGTCAACGCGTTGTGTGACAGCCCCAGATCTGCGGGCCGAATGCAATTTCCGTCACACATTGTCGTGGCACGTTGAATGGACTGTTCCAGTTCACGCACGTTTCCCGGCCACGAGTGCGTCAACAGGACGTCGACGGAGTCTGACGTCAGTTCCGGACGTTGGGTACCGGTATCCATCGCGCAGCGTTCCAGAAAATGATGGGCCAGGACCAGGATATCTTCCCGGCGCGATCGCAGCGGAGGAACATGCAGTTCGACTCCTTTCAGGCGATAGAACAGGTCCGCCCGAAATCCTCCATCCGCCATGGCCGATTCCAGGTCTTGATGCGTCGCGCTGATGATTCGGACATTGACCGGTAGTGTGCGCGGTGCCCCCACGGGCTGAATGACCCGCTCCTGCAGGACTCGCAGCATCTTGGTCTGGGCAGCCAGGGGCATGTCGCCAATTTCGTCCAGGAACAATGTCCCGCCATCGGCCTGCTCAAACACTCCGGTACGATTACTGTCGGCGCCCGTGAATGCTCCGCGAACATGGCCGAACAGTTCGCTTTCGGTCAGCGACTCGGGAATGGCCGCTGTGTTGACGGCCACGAACGGGCCGCCCGCGCGATCGCTCAGCCGATGCATCTCACGGGCGATCAACTCCTTGCCGGTCCCCGTCTCCCCGCGAATCAGCAGGTCACTGGACGATCGGGCCGCCTTTTTCATCTGCTCATACAGTCTACGCATCGGTCGGCTGACACCAATCAGGGATCCACACGCCTGCTGCAGTTCGAGTTGCCCCTGCAAGTCTGCGACCTGTTGTTGCAGCATCAACCGCTGGGCGACCCGACGCGCAATCGCCCGAACCTGCTCGACTTCGTACGGCTTGGTGACGAAATCGGATGCACCCAGGCGGATACATTCCACCGCCGCCGCGACATTGTCACTGGCGGTCAGGACGATGATCTCAACCGACGGAATCTGTGAGCCCCATTGGCGCAAAACTTCCAGCCCGCCCAACCCGGGCATCTGCAGGTCCAGGAAGACGAGATCGGGATGTTCCGACCGGATCACCTGCAGGGCGGTCTGTCCGTCCGCAGCTTCCAGAATGCGATAATTCGACTGCGTCAATGCCCGCCGCAGGGCAAACCTAGCGGGTGCTTCATCGTCGACGATCAGGATGTTCATGTGGATGGACCCGGGCGAAACGAATTCCTCAGCCGGCTGGATGCTCGACCGATCCGACGGGCAATTGTAATCGAAACGTGGTCGCCCCAGGCGAACTGTGGCACTGGATGGTACCACCAAGCTCGCGCACCCGCCTCGCAACGACGAACAACCCCAGCCCGGTGCCCGTCGGCTTGGTGGTGAAGAATGGTTCGAAAATGCGACTCAACTGATCTGGAGAAACTCCGGCCCCGTCGTCGCACACGTCGATCACCAGCGAATCCGATTCATAATAACAGTTCAATTGGACGCAGCCGCCTGAATCAACGGCATCCACGGCATTCGAGATCAAGTTGAACACGATCTCACGCAGGCTGACCTGGTCCAGCGGGACAATCAGCGACTGTTCCGGGTACGTCACCTGCAGCGTCGCGCCCCGCTCGCGGGCCAGGTGGCGTAGCAGGCGGACCGTCGGTGCGAGCAGTTCCGACAATTCCACCGGTGGCCGGTCCTCGCGGGGCGGTCGGGCGGCTTCCAGCATTTCCGAGGTCGAAGCGGCCAAGCGGTCGATTTCGCCGCCGATCATTCGCAGATCTTCGGCATGGGGGCTGTCCGGCCCCAGTTCTTCCGACAGAACACGTGTGATTGTCTTGATGGACGACAATGGATTCTTGATTTCATGCGCCAGCGATCCTGCCAGCAGACCCAGCACAGACAGCTTTTCCTGCTGGAAAATGCGATGTTCGGTGGCGACCTGCATCAGTCGCAACTGCGAGTTCTGCAGCGTGACGCCGAATTGTTCCACCAGCAACGACAGCGAATGCAGGTCTTCCTCGTTGGGGGGCTGCCCCCAACTGCGACAGCCGATCAAAAACAAACCCGAGACATCCGCATGCTGAAACCTGAGCACGGCTCCCGCTCGGACCTGGTCCAGGATCGTTAGGATATCGGGTGACGAAGACGAATATCGGGTGATGAAATGATCCCCGTCCGCAGACATTACCGTCAGCAGTTGGCGCACCTGCTGATCATCCAGCAGCGTCGCATCACCCGAGCGTTCAGCAATCGCACCGTCACGGTCACACAGCCACGCCGCAGCCTGGCGGGCACCAAACGAATGCTGCATCATCATCGTGAACCACTGCAACAGGTCGACGACGGAATCCTCGGCCCGGGCCGCCAATTGGACAGCCAGGCGGGCTCGTTCAGTCCGCCGCCGGCCCGAGGAATCCACCAGCGATTGCAGGGCGGCGGTCACTCGATCCCGTAACGGCGGGTACCACAGGATGACCGACAGAACCACGATCCCTTCGACGACACCGAGATCCAGACGATAACGCTGAGCAACGACGGAAACGGCATCCTTCAGGACCACTGCATGGAATAGCATGACCCCGATCAGAACGGCTCCGTAGACCAGTGTTCGTTCCAGGATCAGGGGCAGCAACTGAAACCGCATCACGAAATATCCGAACAACAGCACCGGAACGATGGGTGACACCACGACAATCGTCTGAAACAATCCGATCGAATCCGACCGTTGGCGGAGCACTGCGACAAACCCGGTGGTTAACGGCGCAATCAGGATCATGCTGATGGCGAGCGACCGATAGAACCAGCGCGCGGGGGCCTCCTGAAACCCGGCACTGGTTTGCAGTAGAACAAACGCGGTGAAGACACTCGCCAGGCACAGCCAGCAGGCATAAAACGCGTGGAAGTCTGCCAAAAGGACCAGGAAGGGACTTGCCGGGTTTGTGGCCAGCGCCCGACTGATCGGGACCAGCAGCAGCATTGGAACGTAGCACGCCAGCAGCCTTGGATCCGGCGAGGGGCCGACGTGCATGCGTCGCATGACCAGCAGGCGACACGCTCCGTGCAAGGCGGCACTCGGCATGACCAGCAGTCCCACGGCCATCGACATCATCGACAGCCAGCGGACAGGGTCTGCCAGACTTCCCACGGATTGATCGACCAGGTGGCGAACAAACGTCCCGCCGTGCCAGCACCAGACGCCCATCGCCAGCAGCAGCATCCAGACAGTGACTGTTCGCCAGTTATGCCGTTCCACGAGCGCGAACAGCAACACCGTATCGATGACGGCCGCCGACCCGTAGACCCACAACTGCATGTTTTCGAGCATGCGACAAGGAAACCTGTTGGCGCGTGGCGGGGATAACCATCGGGATCATAACCAACAGTGCCAGGATTCACCCCTGAGCGTGGAGGAGAGCACAATTGAATCAGGTGAGCCGGGTGCCATCAGGCCCTGGACGCGTGGCATCGCACGCAAAAAAGTGTCCGGGGCCTGACGGCACCCGGCTCACTTGGAACTCTGGCTGGAGCGGTGTTCTCAACGGATTTTCAAGCTGGCGACGCCAAGCAGGGCCAGCAGGGCGGAACTGATCCAGAACCGGACGACAATCTTCGTTTCCGAGTCCCCTTTGAACACAAAATGATTGTGCAGGGGACTGCATGCCAGGATTCGCTTCCCCGTCAGCCGAAAGCTGGTCACCTGAGCGATCACGCTCAGCGTTTCGATCACGAAGATCCCGCCAATCACCACTAACAGGACTTCCTGTCGAATCACCAGGGCTCCGTAACCCAGCAACGCTCCGGTCGGCAACGATCCGGTGTCCCCCATGAAGACTTCCGCCGGATGGCAGTTGTACCACAGGAACCCCAGCATCGCTCCGACCATGGCAGCAAACAGGACGGCCAGTTCACCGGCCCCGACCATGTGCGGAATATTCAGGTATTCGGCCATCAGTCGATGCCCGCTCAGGTATGTCAGCACGGCAAACGCGGAACCGGCAAACACCAGGCAGCCGCCGGCCAGTCCATCCAGACCATCGGTCAGGTTCACGCCGTTCGACGTTCCCACCATGACGAACGACGCCCAGGCAATGAACCCGACGCCAATGAAGATTCCGTGACGACCAATGGGAAAAATCAGCTCCAATCCCTGGGGCTGACTCAATTGGACCATGTACAGCCAACTGCAGATGGCCATAGCCAGGATCATTTGCGCCGAGAATTTCTGACGTGCGGAAACACCGCGTTTGTTGGTGCTGACTTTGATCCAGTCATCCATGGCACCGATCGCTCCGAAGCCGACGACAACCAGTAATGCCTGTTGCAGGTATCTGTTGGACAGATCGCCACAACCCACCGCCGCCACCACGATCGCGGCCACGATAAACAGTCCGCCCATGGTGGGCGTATTGCCCTTGGCGGCGTGCAACTCATTCAGACGGGCTGACGCGCTGTCGATCCGTTCGCGAAAACGACCTTTCAACCAGCGGATCGCGATCGGGCCGCAAACCAGTGCGGTCAGGAATGAGACCATGGCGGCCAATGCCATCCGGGCGGTCAGGAACACTCGGGAATCGCCGGTGGAAGCACCGGAAAGATGTTCAAAAAACGGTGCGTATTGCTTCAGCAACCAGACCAGCATCGCAAGCCCTGCGGTACAACGTGACCAATCACCTGGTAAATAAACGCCGGATGCCGGGAGACAAGACTCCCGGCATCCGGGGGCAGGTTTCGTCACGTGGCAGGTGATCCGGTGATTGACCCAGTAACCACTTGATCGTGCCGTAATGCGAGCAAGTCCAGCGCGACCCGGACTCGACGAGGATTCCCGCAAACCCTTCGCTCATGACGAAACCGCAAACACAAATGTCCTTAATGAATTCAAGCGACAGAATCACGCACAATGGCGGCGAGATTCAGTCGTTCCTCGCAGCGCAGCTTCGATCGCGGCTCGTTCACCGAGCCATTCCACAATTCGTTCCATCCGTGTTGCCCGTGATCCCTTCACGAGGATCACATCACCCGGTTCCAGCCAGCAGTCCAGTACTGCCTTCATCGTTTCCAGATCGCTGGCCGCGGCGATGCAGTGAGGATCCATTCCAGACGCCTCGGCACCCTGGGCCACATGTTCGGCGTGGTTTCCGCACGCCACGACCAGATCGATTTTTAGCTGAGCGGCCAATTCTCCGATACGCCGATGTTCCAGATCCGCCGTGCCACCAAGTTCCCGCATGTCACCCAGGACCAGGATACGGCGACCTAGGCCCGGTAATTCCAGGTCCGGCAGCATGCGACAGGCGGCGGCAACGGACAGCGGGCTGGCGTTGTAGGTATCGTCAATCACCGTCCACGATCCAATTTTCTTCAGTCGGGTGCGTCCCTCGATCGGCTCGAATCGCTCCAGTCCCTGGGCGACCGTGGGCAGCCGGATGCCAATTTCGCGAGCAATCGCGATGGCGCACAGCGCATTCGACAGATGATGCCGACCGCAGACAGGAACGGAGAATTCGACTCCATCCACACGAAACTGCAACCCCTCAAATGTCGCACGAACCCGTTTCGCCTGCAGATGGTTGTCATCTCCCTCGCCGACGAAAATGACAGGGCAGGGGGCTCTGTCTGCCATCTGCCTCAGGATCGGATCATCACCCGGCAGGACCGCAAAGCCCGTCGGGGGCAGGCCCTCAAGCAGTTCACCCTTTCCCTGGATGATTCCCTGCAGGTTGTGGAAGGATTCCAGATGAGCCGGACCGATGGCCGTGACGACACCGACTTCGGGGGCCGCGACGTCCACCAGTTCTGCGATGTCGCCGATCCGTGAGGCCCCCATCTCCAGCAGGATGAATTCGTGGCGGTGGTCCGCCTCCAGCAGGCTCAGCGGCAACCCGATCGTATTGTTGAAGTTCTTGCGGCTGCGAATCCCCTCGAATTCTGCGGCCAGGGCAACATGAATCAAATCGCGTGTCGTGGTCTTTCCCACGCTTCCCGTCAAGCCGATGACCAGCGCATCCAGCGTACCTCGATACCACCGGGCCAGATCCATTAGTGCGGTACCGGTGTCTTTCACGAGCAATGTTGGTCCGGTGGGAACGGGCAGGTGCGAGGCATTGGCCACACACAGCGCCGCGCCGCGTTCCATCGCCTGGGAAATATACGCGTGGCCATCATGAGTCTCCCCGCGCAGAGCCCAGAAGACTGACCCGGGTTGCAGCGTGCGGGAGTCCGTGGAGATCCGATCGATGACTTGACCGGGCGATGCTCCCACCGTCAGGTGTCCTCCCGTGGCATGCATCAGATCAATCAGGCTGAGCTGTTCCATTTCAGGCACTCGCTCGACGGGGTTGCCCCAGTGGCCGCCATTGTTCCGACAAGACGCCACGTGCCACCTGACGATCATCAAACGGCAATTTCCGATCACCAATGATCTGTTCGGTTTCGTGTCCCTTCCCGGCAATCAGGACACAGTCGCCCGGTTCGGCCATCCGCAAAGCGGTCGCGATGGCCGCGGCACGGTCTGGCTCGATGATTGGAACAGTGGCCGAGTCCATCATGCCCGCCAGGATTTCGTCGATGATCTGCCGGGGATCTTCAGACCGCGGGTTGTCACTCGTGACGATCGCTACATCTGCCAGTTCGGCCGCGCGACCGAGCAGTGGTCGCTTGGTCCGGTCTCGATCGCCGCCAGCACCAAACACGCATATCAGTCGGCCGGGAGTGATGCTGCGGACGCTTTGCAGACAGCGTCGCAACGCGTCATCCGTGTGAGCGTAATCGACAAACACGTCAAACGGCTGACCGCACTGAATCCGTTCGAGTCGACCCGGAACACAATGGAACTGTTCAATTCCGGCGACGATGTCTTCCAGCGAAAGACACAGGTGCGCGCCGGCCGTAGCGGCCGCCAGGCAGTTGGAAATGTTGTGTCGACCGATCATCGTCGTCGCACATTCCTGCGACCGGCCGTGAATTGAAAGGCGAAATCGAGTTCCGCCCAGCGATTCTTCGCGAACCTGGGCCGAAATGTCTGCCGTCGGCTTCAGACCGAATGAAACGAATGCCACGGAATCATGGACGCGATCGCGCAGTGACCAGCTTCCCGGATCATCCATGTTCAGGGCAATCACACCACCTGGACGAACCAGTTCCAGGATGCGGGCCTTCGCCTCGCGATACGGTTCGTATCCCTGGTGATAGTCGAAGTGATCCTGGGTAATATTTGTGACAATCGCCGCTTCAAGTTCCAGGCCAGCGGCACGTCGCTGGTCCAGCGCGTGGCTGGACATCTCAATGGCAGCCCGGCGCGTTCCATTCGCGACCATTCGACTGAGCCAGCGAGCCAGGGGACGGGAGGCGGGGGTGGTCAGACTGGAGGACTCGGTTGTCACACCATCCGAATACTCCACCGTCCCCAACACGCCACACCGTTGTCCCGCACGGGCGAGCAAACTACGGATCAACCAGGTTGTCGTTGTCTTTCCGTTCGTTCCCGTGACACCGGCAATATCCAACCGCCGCGAAGGATCACCGGCCAGCGCTTCGCACAACCGGGAAAAGGCCGAGCGAACGTCGGAAACAACACATTGAGGAATGGAAACACCGGGGATAGGGCGATCGACCAGCAACGACGTCGCGCCGCGGACAATCGCGTCGTGAACGTACTGAACGCCATCGACTTTGGTGCCGTGTACGACGGCAAACAGGCTGCCGGGGCGGACATTCTGGCTGTTGTCGAACGCATCGGTGGCACAGATGTTGGCGCATCCAACAAAGCTTGCCTGGGGAAACAGTCGCCGCAAGCTGGCCGCGGCGGGAAATGCGGGCACGGACGGAACCAAAAGACTCGCCTCCTGCGATCGGTGCCCAGAGTCATTCCGGACAGTTGAATCGACGGAACTTGTCCCCGATTCTGAAGAAACGGTCAAGCCGATTTCACCGGAAGTTTCGTTTCGGAGTTCACCAGTCGGTCGGGCGCGAATTGTATTTCGCCAGCGTCTTTCGATGCTGGACAGATTCCGCGTTTCGTTGTCGTTCGCGAATTGCGATCTGCATTTGTCCCACGGCATGCCCCCCCAGGGCTCCTCCCAACGCCGAAATTGGCAGCGCCATTAATGGCATCGACGTCAATAGGGATGCGGCGGAGTGACCTCCCAGAGCGATCTGAACACCAATAATGGGATAAACGACTCGATACAATTCCCGTTCAATTTCGTCGTCCTCTTTCAGCCGCGCGTAGCCCACGACATCCCTCGCGGCGATTGAGTAGCGCCAGGCAGACAAGATTGGAAACTCATTGATCACGGCATACGCACCGGCCCAGCGGCGGGAGTGGAGATCCTTGGCATACGCCGATTCAGCCATCAGCAGCGCTGGAACATCGGAATTTACATGCAGGCTGTTGGAGAACGGGTTGTAGTGGTCTCCACCAAAGATCCGGCCAGGAAACAGGGTGTATCCCAACAGGCTCGCCGTTCCGAATGTGTATCGCCACCCGGGTGCGATCCGTGTATTTTCCCGCAGTCGATCCCATTCTCCGAGCGGATCGTACTGGTTGACTCGCACCAGCACATCCGCCAAATCGTTTTCCTCCAAGTAGGTCTGCAACTTCTCAGCCGTCTCCTCGGAAAGCGCGTGATTGCTCACCTTGGAACTCAAGGGAAGGATTCGGGACGGCGCGCTCGCAATCATTGCGATTCGATCAACAGTTTTGTTGGGCTGTCCAAACACGAACGGAACCTTCGGCACTGGACCGTCAGATTCCGTTGTTTCGTGGAATCGACCATATCGATACGGCGTCATCGCGCAGCCGAGCCCGCTGGTTCCAATTGTCAGGAACAGCATCAGCCACAGCCATCCGGGCTGACAACTCCTGCAGGTATTCCGTCTCTTAATGGCAATCATGGTTGTAATCCGACCTGCCCATTGGCCCTTCGTGAGTCGTTGCTTTGGGCGAGGACAGTGATAGTGGGACTGGTGCAGCGCACCGCCGGAGGGCCAGGGGGGTGGGACGAATGTGATTTCTCGTCCCAAACCTGTCGAGACGAGTGATGGCCGCTCGATGGAAGATAATCGAGAATTCATCGGAACGACTTGGAGGAGCTTAAGAATCCGAAAGCCTTGGTTCGGTTAGTTCTTGCCTATTTTGGAACACCGGGCATTGCCGCAGGCCCAGCCTCAAGGATATTAGACCCGCATCGGCCAGGATCCAGCGGAGCCGCCAAAACTCGGGTCGTGGGTACATGGCGGAGCCAACTGCGGGTAGAATACCTGCCATCGAAAATGGCTGGGATAAGGACGAAAGTCGGAAGTAGCCAGATCCCATGAAGCGCAATCGTGGCCTGTCGCTGATCGACCTTCTCGTCGTCCTCGGGATCGTCAGTGTTCTGCTGAGCCTGTTGCTGCCGGCGGTGCTGCAGGTTCGCGAAGCCGCTCGACGGACGCAATGCAAGAACCATCTCAAACAACTGGGATTGGCTCTGCACAACTACCAGGATGTCCACCAGTATTATCCTCCGAGCTTCTGCTTTTCGATTACAGATGCATTGCCGGTCCGTGGTTCGTGGTCAGTCCACGGGCGCCTGCTGCCGTTTCTGGATCAATCGAGCGCCTACCAGATGGCTCAACTGGATCTCGACTGGGACGATCCCGTCAATCAGACGGTCAGACCCCATTTGTTGGGCAAAGCCTGGTCTGTGACTCGATAACGTCTGCCGTTTTCTGCAGAATACGCATCAGTCCCGCCCGATTCCTCCTGCCTGGGGTGCCGCCATGAAGTTTTGTCGATTGGTCCGTGTCACTGTTACCAGCCTGATCTGCGCCGCCGGCCTTCAGATTTCCAGTGCTGCTGAGCCAAGTCCACAATACGTCGATGGCAGCGTCTCGATTCCCGCGGCCAAGGCGGACGAAGCCAGGCTGGAGCAGATGTCACTGCCATTGGCGCTCGATTATCTGGAACACGGTGCCCAGGCGTGGAACAGTCAGCGAAAATGTGTGACGTGCCACACCAACGGCATCTACATGACCGTCCGTCCGGCACTCACCGGAAAACTCGGCAAGCCCACTGAATCGAATCGGCAGTTCTTTATCGACACGCTGAATCAACTGGAAAAGCTGGATGTCGACACGTTGAAGCAGTCGACTCGACCAGCTCAGGTCATCTACACGGCAGCCGGCTTGGCAGAATGGGACAAGCACGTGACCCGGCAATTGTCCCCGGAAACTGAGCGGGCATTAACACTGATGCTTTCCATTCAAAAAGATTCCGGGACGTGGGGTACGCTTGACTGTTGGCCCCCATACGAATCGGATGCATATCATGAAGCGACGATGGCTGCGATGGCAGTGGCGGCGGCCCCGGGCTGGCTCGACGGATTGAAGGACGAAAAACAACGCGCCGCCGTGGAATCGTTAAAGAAGTACCTGCTCACGGAAGTCCCGCCGCACGACTATGGTCGCCTGTTGCTGCTCTGGGCGGCGGCGCGAATGCCAGGTTTGCTGGACGACAAACAGAAGTCGGAATTGATCGCGATGGTTTGGAAGCATCAACGTGACGACGGCGGCTGGTCAATCCGCACATTTGCCGCACCGGAAGCCTGGGGCAAGGGGAATCGTGCCGGTCGCTTAAACGCGGAACCTGATCGCGACAATCCCAGCAGTGACGGTCATCAAACAGGCCTGGCGGTGATTGTGTTGCGAGAATCCGGGATCCCGGCGAGTGACCCGCGGTTGCAGAAGGCGATCGGCTGGATCAAGTCCAATCAACGCGTCTCGGGTCGCTGGTGGACAAAATCTCTGAACACCGACAGCTGGCATTTCATCACGTACAGCGGCACCGCGTTCCCAATCCTGGCGCTGAGCTTGTGTGATGCGTTGCCGGCGGAGACCGTGAAGCCAGAATGATCCGAGAGTTATTCTTCGGTCGAATTCGCCGCCGATGTGGGACGGATCAGCCGGGCCGAGGGACTGCGTTGTCGGCCCAGTTCTTCTTCCAATGTGCGGATCTGTGAAGGTCGGACCCTGGCTCCGTCGAACAGCACATCCAGATTGGTGAGGGCGATGAGTTCCCCCGGTTCCAGGCCGGATTCGATCAAGGCCAGGTTATGCAGCGTGCGGGCGATCCTCACGCGGCGTTGCTGGATGACGCCGTCCCGTTCGACAAACGCCATTTCTTCCAGGACGGCGTCGCGCGGGACGAGCACAGCACGTTTCAGAATCGGGCCATCAATGCGTGCCTGGACAAATGTTCCCGGAAGCAACGGGGACTGTTGCTCGGTATTGTCGATGTGGACGAAGACCATCGCCGTTCGGGTCTGCTCGTCCGCCTTGGGGGAAACACGCATGACACGACCATGCCAGCGCGCCGCGGCCCCCTCGTTTTCGGCGAGTTCTACTGGCGGGTACCGGCGTTCCAGCACATCGGGCAACAGCTTGGCATAGTCGTCCAACGTGACCGACAATGGAACTTCCACAATTCGTTGTTCAGTGATCGTGGCGAGCGGTTCACCAACGCGAACGTATTGACCGACCTCGACCTGGACCGCACTCACGATTCCGTCAAACGGCGAGCGAACGGACGTTCTGGCCAGTTCGATTTCTGCCACTTTCAGGTTGGCTTCGTGACTTTCAATCCGGCGCTGAATCAATTCACGACGAACCGGCAGCAGGTCCAAGTCGTTTCGATTCTGGTCCATTCCCTTTTCGTGTTGCCGCAGATCCATCTGAGCGCGCCGCAGGTCGCTGTCGGTGTTGATTCCCTGTTTCCGCAGCAGTTGCGACTTTTCATATTCGCGCTTGGAGTCTTCAAAATCGGCAGCGATCGTCTTGTGTAACCGTTCCAGATTCGCCTCTTCCTGCTGAATCCGTTTTAACTCCGCCCGATCTTCAGCCAGTTGAGCTCGGCCCTGCTCCATCCGGGCCTCATAGGTGGTGGGGTCAATATGGACCAGCAAATCGCCGGGAAACGTGACCGACTCATCGCTGGAGACATTTTTGGCCCGGATCGCCTGACCGACTTTCAAGTGCGGGTGAATTTCCGTGACTTCACCCGCAACCTGAGCTGACAGAACGACTTCCCGATCGGCCTGGCTGGTTCCGAACGCCCGCACGATTTCGCGCAAATCGAGGGATTCGACGGCAAACACTTCAACATTGTAGACGCGCTCAACCGGCTCTCTCAGGACGGGAGGTTTTCGGAGCAATGTCAGTCCGTACGTGATGCCATAACCGATCGACAACGCAAAAGCGCTGAGGACGATCGATTTCAAGATTTGCCGCGCGTCTGGCGACGATGGATTCGTCACAGTCACTCCTTCAATGCCACTCAATTCAGTGATGAACTATAGACGGGGCGGAAAGTCCGTGACAAGCACTGCCCAGTTCAAGTGACATTTCCGGAGTTTTCTTGGAATCGGAGGGTAGGGCGTACGAAGCGTTTTTTCTGTGGGAAGACGCAGGATTTGTGCCCGGTCGACGTCGTAACTCCCAGGGTCATCGCCTTTTTCATATTGGAGTGCCACGGTCTTACCGTCTTCGGGAAGGCCGTGGGAGTGCTCAATTGGCACGGCCATGTCGCGGACACCATAACCGTGGCACCCGAACCCAATTTGAAAATGGCGATGACCTTGGGTGGTTGCCGGTCTGGAGCCGGGACGCTATTTTACCACCGACAGTTGTGTCTAATTAGCATTGCAGATTGTTGAGACAGTATCGCCGAAGCCTCAAAACATGAGACCGACGCGCGAGCGAGGGATGATCGAATTGGGCGCGCATCGATGAATTCCTCGCTCGCGCGTCGGGCTAATGCCCCAGGTTCAGGCAATCCTTTTTGGTTGTGGCAAATGAGCGGTGTGGCCGGAGTTTTCCGGTCGACCAGTTCAGACAACGATACCGGGGCGGCGCCGCTGGCCCCGCATTTGAACGGACTTTCCAACGCGGTGATCCGGCCGCGATTGGCAGCAGGAGGAATCGGAACATGGGTTTGATGGACGGAAAACGCGGTCTGGTCCTGGGTGTCGTGAACGACTATTCGATCGCCTGGGGGATCAGCCAGCAATTGCACCAGGAGGGGGCTCAACTGGGCTTTACGCACCTGCCTGACAAGGATCCGACGAATCCCAAGATGGCCCGACGGGTGCGCAAGTGCGTTGAGCAGTTTGATCCCAAGCTGTTCCTGCCCTGCGATGTGCAGGTTGATGCCGACCTGGACAACGCATTTGCTGCGGCCAAGGAAACATTCGGGGCACTGGACTTTGTCGTCCATTCGATCGCCTACGCACCGCTCGAAGACCTGAAGGGCCCGGTTCACTGTTGCAGCCGGGATGGCTTCAAGATGTCGATGGACATCAGCGTTTACAGCCTGATGGCGGTGTGCAAGCGGGCCAAGGACGTGATGCCCAACGGTGGCAGCATCCTGACATTGACTTACTTGGGTGGCGAACGAGTCATCCCCGGTTACAACGTCATGGGGTTGTGCAAAGCGGCCCTGGAATCGTCCGTGGGCTACCTGGCTCACGAATTCGGACAAAGCAAGATTCGCGTGAACGGCCTCAGTGCCGGGCCGATCAAGACATTGTCCGGCAGTGCGGTGAAAGACTTCGACAAGATGCTGTCGATGTACGATGCCCTGTCGCCGCTCCGTCGCAACGTGTCTCTGGAAGAAGTCGGCAAGAGCGCCGTTTATCTGCTGAGCGACATGTCGACCGGAGTGACCGGTGAAACGCTGCATGTCGACAGCGGCTACCACATCATGGGGGCTCCCCCGTCTGACGCCAAGCTGGACTAGTGCATGGAATCTGAAATAGCCGAACTCGTGAGACTCTGAATTCTGAAGTCTCACGACTTCAGCTACGAGACTCCGTAGCCAAACTCTCCGTAGCTGAACTCGTGAGAGTTCGGAGATTTCCGATGGCGCACAGTATCACCAACCCCAAAACGCTGATTTCTGGAAGCTCACGAATCCAACGACGCCAAAACTTTGAATTCTGAAGTCTCACGACTTCAGCTACGTGGCTCCGTAGCCAAACTCTCCGTAGCCGAACTCGTGAGAGTTCGGAGATTTCCAATGGCGCACAGTATCACCAACCCCAAAACGCTGATTTCTGGATGCTCACGAATCCAACGACGCCAAAACTCTGAATTCTGAAGTCTCACGACTTCAGCTACGTGGCTCTGGATCTGACTGACCGGAGGACGGGTAAAACGAAAGCTGACTGATGGGTGACTCCGTTCCCAAGCGAATCGGCATCGCCGTCGTGGAACAGGCGGGCCAGTACCTGATCGGGATACGTGGTCCCGACGGCCCGCTGCCGGGCTATGCCGAGTTTCCTGGCGGGAAATGCCTTCCTGGCGAATCCCCCGAGGCGTGTGCGATCCGTGAATGCTGGGAAGAAACCGGATTGCGGATCACCGTCGAACGGTTACTGCGGCAACGGGATTTCACCTATCCGCATGCGGCGGTGGACCTGTATTTCTTTCTGTGTCACCCGGCCGAGCGAGCGGACGTGAAAGCGGACCACAACGGATTCCGCTGGGTGCCGGCTCAGGATTTGCCTTCGCTGAAGTTGCCGGAAGCGAACGCACCGATCGTCGAGATGCTGTTTCAGTCTCCTGAATGAATTGGGCAGTGTCTTTCGGCTCCGACAGTACACAAGCATCGATGGGCGCGGTAAGAGAGCGGCCTGAAGGCTGAATTCCAACCTTGCCTGGAAAGTCACCGCATGACTTCCCGAATTCTCATCACTGGCAGTTCCGGATTCATTGGAACTCACCTGATGCGCCGATTTCAGGAGACCGGCTGGAAAGTCACCGGGCTTGGTCGACGATCTTTGCAGGCGCCCGATTACGTTTCGCACGACCTGCAGTCTCCGTTGCCGACGGCACTGGACGGTTGCGCCGATCTGGTCGTGCATGCGGCCGCCCGGTCGAATCCCTGGGGAACCCGGCAGCAGTTTCACGCGGACAACGTCGTGGGGACTCAGAATGTCATCGATTTCTGCCTGCGGAACGGGATGCCGAAGCTGATTTATGTTTCGTCGTCCAGTATCTATTACCGGCCGGAACATCAATGGGACATCACGGAAGAGACCCCGTTGCCCGATCGGCACGTGAATGAATATGCCGCCACGAAACGTCAGGCGGAGAATCTGGTTCGAGCCTACCCGGGCCGCTGGGCGATCTTGCGGCCACGCGCCGTGTTTGGACCGGGGGATACCGTGCTGCTGCCCCGGATCATCCATGCCGCTCGTCAGGGACGGTTGCCAGTCTTCTATTCGCCGGACGGACCCGTCGTGGGGGATCTGATCTTCATTGAGAATCTGGTCGATTACGTGCAGGCCGCGGCCACGAACGAGCGGGTTGCCGGAGTGTTCAACCTGACCAACGATCAACCGGTGCCGATCCTGGAGTTCCTATTTACCGTGTTTGACCGACTGGGGATTCCACGACCGACCCGGCGCGTTTCGGCCGTGACAGCGATGGCGATGGCCAGATTCCTGGAATTGTTCCATCGAACGTTTTTACCTCGATCGGAACCGGCGATCACTCGATTTGGAGTCCACGTGTTTCGCTACTCGAAGACGTTCGACGTGACGAAGGCGACAGAGCAGCTTGGTCCGCCCCGCATTTCGCTCGACGAAGGACTCGACCGGACCGTGAGCTGGTTCAAGAATCCAACGCAGGGAACCGGCACACCATGACAGTCTGTTTCGTGATGGGAGTGATTTCGGCGTCGCTCTACCTGGTGATTCTGTTCACCAAGGTCGCGCTCAGTAGGCGTTACTTCGCCCGGCACCCGGAAGTGGAATCACTGGACGGGACGGCGACGATCCTGCAACCGATTCTGGGGGGTGATCCATTTCTGCAGGACGTTCTGGAAGCCAACCTGCGCAATGTCGCGCCCGGGGCTTTGTTTGTCTGGCTGGTGGATGAGGACGACGTTGCCGGACGAGCGGTCACGGAGCTTCTCGCACAGGCGGAACCGGATCGCATCCGCCTGATCCTGTGTCCTGCCTGCCCGATCGGAACCAACCCCAAGCTCTTCAAACTGAACATCGCGATCCCGCATGTCACGACCGAATTTGTCGCGGTCCTGGATGACGACACCATGTTATCCCCACAGCACCTGCCGCGGGCGATGGCGACTTTGACCAAATGCGATCTGTACACGGGCCTGCCGCGCTACCTGTCTGGAGGAAACGTCTGGAGCGATCTGGTGGCTCATTTCGTCAACAACAACAGCATCGTGACGTATTTGTCACTGCTCGACTGGACCGGACCGCTGACGATCAACGGGATGTTCTACGTCATGCGGACGGACTACCTGCGGGCGCTGGGAGGATTTGAATCGATCCAGAACCAGCTTTGCGACGACTATGCGCTGGCCCGCCGGGTGCTACGACAGGGAGGACGATTGCGCCAGGGAGTGACCTCACAATTGCTTCGAACCAGCATTGCCGGACCGCGACACTATCTGCGGCAGATGCATCGCTGGTTTCTGTTCGCCAATGTCCTGGTCCTGGACCAGTCGATGCCGGTTCAATGCCTGTTGGTGGTCCTGCTGGGACTGCCGCCCCTGTTGTTATGGGGAAGTTTTTTGATGTTGTCGGGCGGTTGGGGCGGCCTGTTGCTGTTGATCGCGCTGTTCACAATCCGCCACGTCACACTTCGATTGCTTCAGCGTCGAGTCTTTGGCGAGCCGCAACGATTCTCACCGGGGTTGTCGCTGGTTGCAGAGCTGCTGCAGGTCGTCCATCTGGTGCATGCGGGTGTCTCGCCTGTCATCGTCTGGCGTTCCCGCTGGATCCGGGTGGGGCGGGGCGGCGCGTTTACCAGCCTGTCGGAACTGCCGTCATGATCGTGTTCCAGCCACCGGTGATTCATCCACTCCGATCCGTCAGGGCGGTTCTGTTGAGCGGCCTGAGCGATCCGGGCTGTTGTTCACTCAGCCGCAGTCAGCAGCAGTTCCTGGATCAACTGGCGCTGCCTGTCGATGGCAAAATCTATGCGAACTTTCCGTACCACAGCCCTGCACGCGCCGAGCAGGCGGCGATCCCATTGCCGCTGGCGAGCTGGCGCAATCTGTCGCAGTTCCTGGGCGCGAGTCGCTCGCCGTACCGTGAGCATGCGACGGCTCATTGGGAATCGCTGACGGGATCCTGCCGGGGACTGCTGGTGATCACGATCAGTTGCGGACTGGAGATCCTGAATGCCTGCCTGTCGAAGGGAGCCCGACCCGCTGAGATCGAGGTGTTGGCGCTGGGACCCGTTGCGTGGAGTCGGCCGCGCGTATCGCATCTGCTGGTCCGTGGCAGCCGGGATTATGTGGTGAACCCGTTTTTCCGCGACGTGGATCTGCGTTTACCGGGCGTCGGGCATTTGAATTATCTGCAGGATCCCACCGTGATCGAACTGGCCAATGATCGATTGCAACATCTGATCGAGCGTGTCGGTGCTGACTCGACGTAATCGCGGATCTGGCTGATTGTGCGACATCGAAACTCTTAGTACAACTCCCCGCAAATGGAGGAATGTATCTCAATCAGGTGAACCGGGTGCCGTCAGGCGCCGTCAGGCCCCGGACGGCCAATGGCAATTACTTTGTGAGCCGCACGGCGCACAAAGTATGGGATTTTTCATAGAACTGGACGCTTCATGTGGCAGCATTTCGAGATCCTGGGTACGGGCAGTCATCTGCCGGGAACAGGATTGACTGCTGCCGACGTCGAACGCCGGGCCGGGCTTCCTGCGGGCTGGATTGAGCAGCACACGCGGGTCATGCATCGACATGAATGTGTGCCCCCCGAGACGTTGGCAACCATGGCTCGTCAGGCCATCCTGCGAGCCATGGAAGACGCCCGGCTGACGTGGAAGCAGATCGATCTGATCATCGATTGCAGCACGTCGCGCCATCAGCCGATTCCGTGCAACGGAGCGATCCTGCAGTCGCTGTTTCAACCGGAGGCGGATGGGGTTCCGGGGATGGATGTGCACGGAACATGCCTGGGATTCCTGCTGGCGTTGAACGTCGCCAATGCCCTGTTCGCCGCGGGATATTGTCAGCGGATTCTGCTGGTCGCCTCGGAAGCGCCGCTCAAGGCGGCAAACTGGTCGGAACCGGAAAGTTGTACGCTGCTGGGCGACGGTGCGGCGGCGGTCATCGTCGGGAGGCAGACGCCGCGACCGGGGTACTTCTTTCAACACGACACGTATTCCACGCATCTTGACGAATGTCAGGTTCTGGGCGGCGGCCATTCCTTGCCGGCCTTCGCATACACGTCCGAGCGCGATGGCGACTATCGATTTCAGATGCACGGCCCGCGTCTGTTCCGCACGGCGCTGCGTTGCCTGCCGCCGCTTGTGGAACGATTGATCGCAGATGGAAGAATCCCGCGCGAGCAGATTCTGTTTGTGCCGCATCAGGCTTCGCCGCACGCGGTCGAAGCGGTTCGTCGCCGGCTGAACGTGGAATCCGACCGATTCATCAACCGCGCATCGAACACGGGCAATCTGGCGTCGGCCAGCATTCCCCTGGTCCTCGATCAATTGCGACGGGAACATCGCTTCCCGATGGGTCAGCCTGTCCTGCTGCTGGGCACCTCGGCCGGTTATTCACAAGCAGGGATGCTGTTTACATCATGACAGTGGCACTTCGATCTGTTCGATTTCTGACCGCGGGCTGGTGCGGCCAGTTTGCGCGGCTCGCGGGAGCCCCTTCGTGGAAGTGGTCGCGGTTTTATGCCGTGTTTGTCTATTTCGAGCATCCGGTGCATGGAGCCTGCCTCATCGACACCGCGTACAGTCCCGAGTTCTTCCAGGCGACTCGCCGGTTCCCTCAACGGCTGTATCGATGGATCACTCCGGTCACCCTGAGCCCGCACGTTGACCCAGCGGGAGAATTAAGCGATGCCGGGATTGATTCCGCATCGATTCAGCAGATTTTTGTGTCCCACTTTCATGCCGACCACATTGGTGGATTGAGATGCTTTCCCAACGCACGGCTGATCTATCGGCGCGAGGCCTACGAGCGACTACGGTCACAGCCAACGCGAGCCCAGGTGAGGCATGGGTTTCTGCAGGAACTGCTCCCTGACGATTTTGAACAACGCGGCGATCCCTTGACCGAGAATCAGTTCGTCGCCGGGTCGGGACCCTGGCAGACGTTTCGGGTCTGTGACTACTGGGGGGACGGGAGTTTGATCCTGGTCGACTTGCCGGGCCATGCGGATGGGCAGTTCGGTTTTGTGCTGCAGGGCGAAGAACGGCCGCAGTTCTACATCGTCGACGCCTGCTGGCATGTGCAGGTGATGTTGGAGCAGTCTCGTCTGCCGTGGATCAGCCGCAATTTCCAGCACGATCAGGTTGCGTACTTCGCGACCCAGGAAAAGCTGCGTCAATTGACGGCCGAGACGGAGATCGAATTGCTGGCCTGTCATTGCCCAAGAACCCTGCGCCATGTCGAGTGACATCCGGATCGATTTCGTGGCCCCGCCGTTTGCTGGCCATTTGTACCCGGCACTCGATCTGGCGCGCCGCCTGCGGGACCGAGGTGTCGGCAGGATTCGGTTCCTGACGACGGCCGGTGGCCGATGTCCCGTCGAATCGGCAGGGTTTCCGTTTGTCGAAATCCTGCCGGGGCAGGATCAGGCAGTCTGGGCGATCGCGAATACACGGTTGAAAGTCGGCTCGAATCCGCTGCAGATGTGGCGACAGGTCGAGAGGAACCTGAGTCTGATGCACGATCTGCAGAACCAGGTGCGGGAAACCTGGCTGGCCGACCGACCGGATCTGGTCATCACCGACTTCGCCGTCCCGATCGCTGGTTTGACCGCTCAAGCGATGGGGATTCGCTGGTGGACGGGAATGCCCAGTCCGTGCGTCCTGGAAACAATGGATGGAACGCCAGCGTATCTGGGAGGCTGGAGGCCACGCAGCGGCCTGTATGGGCGACTCCGCGATTGGCTGGGGCGTCAGACCGTCCGCACTTTCAAGCAGGCTTCCCGCTGGCTTTTCACGCGTTCGTTGCGGTCACTTTCCATTTCCAACTTGTATCGGGCGGACGGGTCCGAAGTCGTTTATTCCCCGGAGCGGATCCTGGTATACGGGATGCGTGAATTTGAGTTTGAGCGGACTTGGCCAGGCTCATGTCGGTTCATTGGCCCGTTGACCGTTGGCCCGTCGCTGCCCAGTCCTGCATTGCAGTGGGACGACAGCAAGAAAACGGTGCTGGTGACGCTGGGAACTCATTTGCCCTGGGCGAAATCGGCAGCCATCGACCTGATACAGCAGGTCGCCCGGTTGATGCCCGAAACCGTGTTTCATTTCTCGCGCGGTCAGATGGGGAATTGTGACGTCGACATCCGCGACAACCTGCACATCTACGGATCCGTACCGTACGACACGACACTTCACCGCTATGACGCGGCAATCATTCATGGCGGGACCGGGATCGTGTATTCATGCATCCAGCAGGGGGTTCCAATGCTGGTCTGGCCGCACGACTACGATCAGTTCGACCATGCCGCCCGCATCGTGCATCACCAGTTGGGACTGCAGATGGTCCCCAATCCTCCCAGGATTGCCGCGGACCTGAAAACGCTGGGGGCGAGTGATTCCATCCGGTCCAGTCTGGATCTATTCCGGAAGCAGTCTGCCACGTATGATCCGGCCAGCAGCGTCCTTCAGGAATTGAAGTCTATCGTCTCATGCGAATAGCAACATTCATGCAAAACAGGCCTTCATCAATGCGACTCTGTCCGGTTTTTAACGGGACTGGCATTGATAAGTCTTTGCATCGCTGTTTTACGTCAGGGGGGCGCGATGATCGCACGTGCCCTCATTGCGGTGGTGATTGTCATGTCGAAGCGGAAGATGCCGGACAGATCCAACCGCCAACGGACTCAGTGTCGGACACTCAGAATCAAACGCCCCGAATCAAGTGACGCATGACGTGTCTCTCGACGGCAGTCGACCGTGTTGTTCGCACTGGCGTGCCGCCAGGTCAAAGAAAGCTGCGGAATTGGATGTTATTACAAAACGAATCCAAACGCAGAAAGACCTGTTGACCGCTTTGGAAAGTCCCACTATGTTCCCGCCGCACGCTGCGACTGACACGAACGACACCTGCAGCGGGCCGACATTTCCAGAGATCAAATCAGCGCCTGACCACGAACAACATCAATAACCCGAACCTGTGATTTCACAGATTCAAGTGACTGCCGCCGGACGCATGGATGCACAAGGCTCAGTTGCGGGACGTTGATGATGGGCTTGTTTCTGCAAGGATGCGGAACAGCCCGTTTTGATATCCAGTCGACCGATCGCCCCGGAAGCAATGGAATCCTTCGCCCCCCTGGGATCCGTTGCTTCCGGGCATTTTCATTCTTTGGCGGCGCATCGTCACTCATCGTCACGCCTCACGGTAATCTCTCCTGAAGACGGCGCGTCGAGTTGCACGGGAGGGCGTGCAACTCGGTTTGACAACAGGTACCGGACCAGTACGACAAGTCCGCTGAAGCCCCCGACAATTGCCTGCAGAATCAAGCTGCCCGCTCCTGGGTCAAGATATGCAAATACGAGTCGCATGGTCGTCCTCCCCGGGGAAGATTAACGTGACCAGCTTAAATTCCCCTGAATTCGGCAATGGAAACGCGAAAGCGATCCGCCTCCCTTTTTCCACGGGCTGCCAGGCAGGGTACTCATTTCAGGTCTCGACCAATTATGAAAGAGATTCCCGCCGATGAGTTCGAGTTGCGATCTGAGTCCGGCGATCCCGTTTGTTACTATCCCTTCAAGCGTTCCTGAATGTGGTCCACCAGTTCCTTTACGGGCACGCGGATCTGCTCCAGCGTGTCTCGGTCGCGGACGGTGACGGTGTCATTCGTGGCGGTTTCACTGTCGATGGTGACGCAGAACGGAGTGCCGATTTCGTCCATGCGGCGGTAGCGGCGGCCGATGGCGGCCTGCTGATCGTACTGCACGGCGATTCCCGCCTGTTTGAAGGAGCGATAAATCCCGGCGGCCTTTTCGGGCATGCCGTCCTTCTTGATCAACGGGAAGACGGCGACCTTGATCGGCGCCAGCTTGGGATGCAGCTTCAGCACCAGGCGTTCCTGCATCACTCCTTTCTCATCCGGTTGCTGGTCTTCATGATAGGCTTCGCACAGGAAGGCCAGAGTGGCCCGGTCACAGCCGGCGGCGGGTTCGATCACGTGTGGCACGAACCGTTCGCGGGACTGGTCATCGAAGTAACTCAGGTCCTTGCCGCTTCCCGCATGTTTCGTCTTGCCGTCGGGCCCCTGTTCCACCACCAGTTGTCCATCCCGCTTGCACAACTTGCCTTCGGAATGGGAGCGCAGGTCGAAGTCACCGCGATGAGCGACTCCTTCGAGTTCTCCGTAGGATCCCGCTTCCAGGAACGGAAACGCATATTCGAGGTCGGCGGTGCCGACGGAGTAGTGCGCCAGTTCTTCCGGGGCGTGTTCACGCAGAATCAGGTTGCTGGTCGAAATGCCGTGGCGAATGTACCAGTTGTACCGGCGGTCGCGCCAGTACTGGTACCAGGCCAGCGACTGGGACGGATGGCAGAAGAATTCCATTTCCATCTGTTCGAATTCCCGCGACCGGAACGTGAAATTGCGGGGGGTGATTTCGTTGCGGAAGCTCTTGCCGATCTGTGCGACTCCGAACGGGATCTTGACCCGGCTGGAATCGCAGATGTTCTTGAAGTTGACAAACATCCCCTGGGCTGTTTCCGGCCGCATGAACGCCGCGTCTTCCTCGGTTCCCAGAGCACCCAGCGTCGTCTTGAACATCAGGTTGAATTCACGCGGGGCGGTCAACTGGCATTTGTCGTGCTCGCCGGGAGCCTTGGAGGGCTTCAGCGGACACTGGCTGGTCGGGATGTGATCCTGGCGGAACCGGGCCTTGCATTCGCGGCAGTCGACCATCATGTCATGGAACAGATCGTAATGACCGGAGACCTTCCAGACCTGGGGATGCATGATGATCGACGTTTCGACACCGACCATGTCGAAGCTGGAGGGGGCACCGGCGGGTGCCGAGATTTCGTCGTGCTCGGTAATCATGTCCGACCACCACGCCTGGCGCACGTTGCGTTTCAGTTCCACGCCGAGTGGTCCGTAATCCCAGAACCCGTTCAACCCGCCATAAATCTCGGACGACTGGAATACGAAGCCACGCCGCTTGGCGAGCGCCACGATCTTGTCCATGCGATTCTCAACAGCCATTCCGAAATGCCTTTCTCAGGAAGTCTTTGTCAGTCAATCTTGTGCAGCCCGTCACTGAATCGTTTTGGTGGCCGCAGTATACTCGGGAACGATGGCAAACAAATCGAATGTCGCCGCTCGTTCAATCTGGTCGTCAAACCCCAGTCGCACACAATTGCGTCCGCCATAGCCTGACCGCATCGCCCGGCGAAACGTTTCGGCGGTGACCGTTTCACGGCGGTACAGGTCCAGAGCCAGTCGCAGTTGGTCATCCGTCCAGGTTGCTTCGTCGGCTCCCGTGGCCGACAGTACTCGATCGACGATCGCACCGGCGCACAACGAATCCTCGACGGTAATCTTTCCTTTTGTTCCTGCACAGACCAAATGGACCGGCCGCGGGTCACTGGCTAGGACATTCACAACCGCTTGCAGGTTCACAAACGACCCGATCAGGACTCGATCCGCGGCCGCAGCCCGCAACAGGGCCCGGGTGCCATTGGAAGTCGTAAATGCGATCGTTTTTCCCTGCACCACGCTGGCCGTGTAGGCGAACGGGTTATTGTCGAGATCGAACCCGTCGATCAGCGTCCCTTCCCGCTCGCCTCCCAGCAGGACGGATCCCGCCGGTCGAGTCCGGGCGATCCGGTGAGCCTCATCGACTTCGCCGCACGGAATCACGCATTTTGCACCGTTATCAAGGGCGTGAACGATCGTGGTCGAAGCCCGCAGGACATCAATGATGACGGCAATTCCGCCCCGAACGTCCTCCGGCTCAAACAGAGCTGGCAACAGGTGAACTTTGACCTCGCGATACATCCGACAGATGATAGAGAAAGGTCGAACAGGCTGCCAGCAGCCCGTGGTAAAAGGCAGGGCCGAAGCCTGTTTCAAATTGGGGTCCCACGGTCTTACCGTCTTCAGTTAGGCCGTGCGAGTGCCCATGTCGAAGATTCCGTGTCGAAGACTCCATAACGTCGTAACCGTGGCACCCGATTCCCAATTTGAAAACGGCGATGGCCCCCTTTTTCCATGGGCTACAGATCCGTCGCGCGTGAATAGACGCTGAAATGCAGATTTGCCTGGATGAGGGGTTGAGTGACTTCCGGCCCCTGGCTTTCGGCATTGCGGGTCAAGTCGACGTTGCCGAACGTGACCAACCGTGGCTGGCTTTCCAGTCCTTTCAGGAATCGGGCGACATCGTTGAACTCGCCGCGGCACGTCAAATGAAAGGGGTGGGCTGAATACGACGCGTAGTCGACGCTGGGGAGAGGCTCCAGACGCGTGATCATCAGGCCGGAGTGCTGAGCCTGGCTGGCGACTTGATGCAGGACTTCGGCCACATGTGACTCGGTCGGCAGGACCAGTTCCATTTCCTTCAGCTGGCTCTGCTTCCGCTCGAGTTGTAACTGTAATTGTGTCCGTTCGGCCAGGATGACAGGGACTTCTCCCATCTTCGCCTGGGATTCCGCAATCTCTGACTTTATCGACTGTGCCGCGTCCAGACTGGGGCGCACGATCCCCCAGTAGTATCCGGCGGTCAGGATGGCCGTACCAATGATGGCGATCAGGGTGTCGTGTCGTGCCAGGAATCTCACGATGGGCAAGCTTTCCACTATGATTTCGGTTTCCAGGATTGTTGCGACGCAATCGGCACGTCAGCGGGGCGTTTGACCGCCGGCGGTGCCAGTGGCCGGGTGCGCAGGCGAATGGCAAATGTTCGCAACATTTTTTCCCCGGTGCCCTGCTGATCTGTAAACAACAACTGCACTTGCTCGAAAAGTTCTGCCTTGTGCAGGGCGCTCAGAAACCGGGAGACTTGCAGGTCATCGTCGGCCGAACCACGCAGGGAAATGGAAAGAGCGCGACGCGCAGTCAACTTTGCCATACGGTCCAGATCCTGCTGGACTCGAGCCGCCGCCGTGACCGGGGGTTGCGGGACAGCAGCGTGTGGATCCTGTCGTACGGACGACTCGGTGCCGTCATCAACTTCGGCGTGTAATTCGGTCAGGTTGGTTTGAGCGGGAAGGGCCCCGACGATCGCCGTCAGCCACCGCGTGGGGGGGACGTGCGAGCGGAGTCCTGCGAGTAGATTGGAACTCCGTTCCACCCGCTGCAGTTCCAGGCGAATCTGATCGCAGGTATCCACCTGGGCCAGCATGGCGGCGGCCTGATCGCGCAACCGGTTTCGACGGGCGGTCAAATCCTGAATCGATTTGTAGTGCATCCAGGATCCGACAGCCATCAGGGACAGCACGGCCACGAACAGACCGCGCAACCAGTTATTATTGGACCGGGTGGTTTGCTTGCAGACATAATCGGCAGGAAGGAAATCGATGTCGTTCATGAGTCAGATCTGTCATCGAAAGTTGGAGGCTGGTTATTGAGGCAACCGTTTCATCGCCAACCCCAGGGGAGCCGCCCAGCGGCCACTGCGATTCTGAATGGAACCAACGGGCGAATGGATGGTGACGCCGTCCAAGGGGGTCACTCGCTTGCAGCTCAGGCCGACTCGATCACAAAAGTATTCGGACAGCCAGGGGGCCGCTTCGCTGCCAGACATGATCAGGCCATCCAGCGGTTTCCCGCGAAACGTGACCTTGTGGTAGCGGATACACAATTCCATCTCTTCGATGATGGCCTCGAAGCAGGGACGCAGCGATTCAATGATCGACCGGTGAATTTCGTTTTCTCCATCCAGCATGTTGGCTGAAAAAACGTCGGTACGCATCTGATGGGCGATCGTCTGATCGACTCCCAGGTTTTGCGAAACAGCGTCGTCGAACTGCCGGCCGCCCATTGCAATCGACTTCAGAAAGAGAATTCGACGCCCTTCGGCGAACATGACCGTCGTGCCGCTTTCGCTGCAATTCAAGTACGCAGTCCGCGTGTTTTCGGGCGATCCCTGGGCTCGGAACAGGCTGCGCAGGAATGCGCACGGTTCGATGTCCAATCCCACAGGTAACAATCCGGCGGACTCCAGGATTTTCAGACGGCGACGGATCAAGTCGCGGGGGCAGGCCACCAGGATCACTTCCTGTTTGACGCTG
The DNA here is from genome assembly GCA_018242525.1 of Planctomycetota bacterium. Classification (GTDB taxonomy): domain Bacteria; phylum Planctomycetota; class Planctomycetia; order Planctomycetales; family Planctomycetaceae; genus Schlesneria. The sequence goes on from JAFEBS010000049.1 coordinate 70,705, forward strand.
CTGTCCTGTCGAACTTCGCCCGCCAGCAGGTGGCGGACTTCGGCCTGGTCGATGGGAATCGACAGTCGTTCTGCGGCTTCCCATTGCGCTGCTTTCGTGATTTCATCGATTGGCAGCTGCGGCAGGCGGACGGTTTCGACGACCAGTTCGTCAGTGCTCAGGCAGGCCACAACGCTGCGTCCGCGCAGGCGATGGTCATTGACCATGCCACGCAGGGCTTCCGCGACGGCTCGATCGGCCGCTTCTGGATCCCCTTCGGCTTCAGGCAGGCGACATTGGACGGCCGTCTGCAAATCAAAGGAATTCGCCGAGCCCGACAATTGAACAAGGCTGGCCATGTTCCGATTGATGGACAGGCCCAGCGTCGAAAGTCGGTTGCGTGTGAATGTCAGCATGATGACAGCGGTCTGCAGGGGCGCGTGGTACCATCAGGAGTCCGGGTACGTGGTTGGTCGATCCATCCAGACCTGCCCGGTGATGGCGGTAACGGTCAGTCGCAGGTATTGCGGATTCCAAGTCGGTCCATAAATCAGCCAGATTTCTGTGTCTTCAGTTCGCGCGGGGCCGGTCCCACCCAGCGAACCAAAGGAAATGTTGGTCACAGATTGCCCGCTGGTCTTAAGTTTGGCTCCCAGCAGGCGAACTCCCTGGGATTCCGTGCTGTTTCCATCGATTGCTCCGATGGAAACGACATATGTCCCCGCGGGTGTGCCAGGCGGCGCTTGCGGATTCTGCAGGGCGGGAGGATTACCCGGTCCCGTCAGCGTCAACTGGTATTGGTTCCTCGTCAGATCCAATGTCACCGTGTACTGTGTACCGTACTGCACGGACAGATCCGAAGCGAGACGTAAATCAGAAGCCAGCACACGGCCGGCGGACTTCAGGCCGATCGATGACCCGTTACTCATGGCGGGCAGTGCGATCGAGGCCAGAATTCCGATCACTGTGACCACCGTCATCATTTCGATCAGGGTGTGGCCGGACCGAAGAGCCAGCGACGGGTGGCGTCGCCGGACTTCAGTTGAGTTTCGTTGACGGTGGTGAGTCCTGTTGTTCATGTTGATCACAGTCAGATGTCTTCGCGCCAATCGACGATTTTCCAGCGGTATCCCGAGGCGGCGGAATCGGAACCGGTGCTGGAGTACGGAGTAAACAGTGGCGCATTGGCAAGGTAATTGATGCCGGTCGTCGGCTGAATCGAAACCGTTGGTTCCAGTTGCATGCCATAGACGGCCGTTTGCCAAGGGACGAACCAGCCTGTGTTGGTGAGGTTGTTCGGATTGGCAACCCAGTCGCAGAAGGAAATTCGTGGCTTTCCCGAGGATTGCGCGTTGTTATTCCACGAGTTCCAATTGCTGTAAGTATTGTTCCAAACGAAGCTCCAAATCGACCATTCGTTTTCATTGTTCAGGTCGACGGTTCCCGCGACCACCGGACCATGCAGACTGGCAAACTGGGATCGGTTCAACTGGATCCTGCAGGGCACGGGACTGGTCGCCACGGCTTCGCCGACAACCGTCAATGTCCTGGCATTGGAGTCCACGCTCTGAATCTGATACCACCTTCCTGTGGTTCCGTTGGCCAGCCACACGGCGTAGTTCTGCCCGCCGGTGATGGACGACAGGTCCGGAGAACCGCTCAATTGGACCGTGCTGTACGGTTGCTGACCTCGCGTGGCGGTGGCTGTTCCGGTCAAACTCACCGGATTGGTCGGCGGATTGGTGTAATCCCCTCCGCCTCCAGATAGTTGGCTGTCGACGTGAACAGCACCTTCGATCATGACCCTTGAGGAACTCGAAAAGTTCAGGTTCTTGGCCGCAATCGCGGGCAGTCGCGGCCACTGATCGGCACCGTCGACGACCGGTGTCCCGTTGCTGCCGACCCAGTTGTACGAAGCAACCGTCGATCCGGTCCCCCAGAATGTCAGTGTCCCGGTCACAACCAGCGTCCCCTGGATATTCACCTGATCGTACACGTCCAGATTCCCCAGGCGAACAAACACACCGAGTGGATTCGTGGCGGATGGCTGCAGGGTCACATTGGACAACGATGAGCCCAGCACCACGGCCTGATAAACCGGACCGCGATCATAGAGTCGATAGGACTGCCACGAACTGGGATTCAATGCCGCGACCGAAGGAGAACTGGTTGTTGTCGACCACGATGTCTTTAACCGGCTCAGATCTGTCTGAATGCTGTTGGATGGATTGGAACTGAACCGGATTGGACCATTCAGTGGGTGCGGATGCACGAAGCTCGTTGAACTGCCGGAACCATACTGGTTGCCAATTTCCGTCAACATCGTGGAGCGAATCGAGTTGCTCCAGGACTCGGCATTGAACAACGCCAGTTTTCGTGAAAGCCAGACCGGGCCCTCGATGCGAGTCCCGGGGTCGAAATTGAGCGATGTCGACGAATTGGCCGTCGTGGTCAATGTAAACGAAAGTGTCGCCTGATAGTTCTCGGGATTGGCAGACTGGTCGGTGGCACTGATCACATCACCGGCTCGAGCGGTCCGACCCGGGATTCGCGGCATCAGTCGCACAACGGTCCGAATGGTCCGAGTCACGGTCAGTGTGCTGTCGCGCGGTGAAGTCCAGTTTCCGCGGGAAGTGATGCTGACGTGCAGCGGCAATTCGGCGTCGGGGACTCCGGCCACCTCGCTGGAGGCCGTCGCCGCGAACGTGACGTTGCAAGTGACCAAGTTCGTACTGTCCTGCTGGATAATTCGGGAATAGGTGTCGGCGATACCCACCCAACTGGCGGACTGCATCCTCAACAGTCCTGCGGAAATTCCCGTCCGGGCAGCTTCCAGAGCGAGGTCCCGGCGAGTGTCATTTTGAGTCAATTGCAGGGATGTAACCTGGGTCCGCATGAATCCGTATGTCAGTGCCAGGCTGAATGCGACCGCGAGCATGACCAGGATCATGCTGAACCCGCGTCGGTTGCGGAGGAACCGCCGCGACAAGTGCGACGCCACACCGCCCGTCGAAGTTGCTCGCGGGGCTGAATGTTGGCCACGAAACATGCGGAGGCACTTGATATCAGGGTTGGTAAACATATTGCCGATTCACAGATCCGAAATACGGGACCGCAGTCGAATAGCCATTGTCCGTTGTCAGCGATTTGGGGTCGGGTACCAGATTCAATTCGATGCGAAGATTGGTTGTCCGCAGGGCGCGGTCGGCCCCCACCAGGCCCTGTCCCCAGGGAAGGTCATTCCACTCCTGCGAGCCAACGGTCACTGCCGAAATCTGGCTGTCTGTCGGAGTCGTGGTGAGTTCAAACCTGGCATTCCCCACCGAAAGCGATGCCCCCGCGAACCCCTGTAGAGATGCGACGGTGGCCAGGTGATCTGACAGCAGAACGGCTTGACGCGAACTGGATGAGATCAACGACTGGATCGTGGTGGAGAACGTACTGGCCCGGAAGTCGACCGCCGTGGAATTTCCCGGAAACGTGACTTCGACAAACCTTGCGGGATTCGTGGAATCGGGAGCGTAGATCACCAGTTCACTTGCCACCGGCAGCCGCGACTGTGTCCCCACGGCGTTCATTCCGCCGTTGGCACCGCCGCTCCAAATGACCAGTGTCGTTGGAGCCTGATAGGTGCTCCATGATGTCGAAACAATGCCGATCCCCAGCACGGTGGACGAGCCGGCAAGTCGGTACGTTCCCGATTGCTGCGCCATCCATTTGATCCGACTGAGTGCGGACTGGGCCTGACGTCGACTGTCTTCGATCGCGGTGGAGTGATCCCAGGCAGAATTGATGGCCAGCATCAATCCACCGAAGATCGTCGCCGAGAAGGCCAGGATGGTCATCGAGAACACCATCTCGACCAAGGTGAATCCCGCGCGCAGCTTCCCCGTAATTCGGCAAACCTGGGTTTGTCGATCCTGAATCCGACGAAGATTACGGCGCGACGGCAACATTGCTGAAGACTCGAACTTGAACTGCCAGGGGTGTCGTTTTCCCCTGGGCATCGGTGTAGGAAATCGTGACGGTGACGCGTCGCAGCGTGGAGGACTGCGAGACCACAACCCAGGTGTTGCCGGATTCCGCAACTTTTTCCACAGTGACCTGCTGGCGATACCGGCTTAGCAACCGGGGGTCTGGTTGAAATGGCTGCGGACGGTCTGTTTTCACCTCATTGACGGTGGTGGCGTCCATCCCGATGACCTGACCGTTGCGCGCTTGCGGAGGAGAGACGTTGTAGCCGTTGTAACTGTCCAAATCCGTGAAGCCGGATCGATTGGAACTGGCTCCCGATCCGGATCCGCTGCCGGTCGGGAATTTGACCGCGGCGATTTCATCCATCAACTGGTCTGCCAGACCGTTGGCCACTGCGGCATGTAGATTGTCCGTGCTGACCTGGACCGAGGAACTGACGGCCGTCAGCAGCGCACTGGCCGCAAACGTCATCAATGAAACCGAAATCATCGTCTCGACGAGCGTGATACCCGTCCGACGTGGGGGGAGTTCGGCTTGTGAAACGCGCGATTGCATCGGTCAATCCGCCAACTGCCCGTGGAAAGAGGGGGTTTGACCTTCTCCGGGCAGCCGATCTTCAAGGTGGTACGAATGCCCTCCAAAGGGTCAGACCCCTGTCACCACGGGCTTCTAAAACGCTCGAAACAAAGAACAAGAAAAGCGCGGCAAGGTCCCCTCGAAGCTCCCAGCTCCTCCTTGCCGCGCTCAAACCCTCGAATCCTTGCGGAGTCGAGTGCTGTACGGTTGTTGCGTCAAATTGTTTTTGGCCCAGGTCCCGTCGAACTCGCGTGCGACGGTGTTGGTGAATTGCTGCCAACGGTCGAAAGATAGTTCGCCTTCCGGACGAGTCAAATCGGTTTCGCCAGGAAGTCCGAATTGTGTCATTTCTGCAAGCCTGCTCATCGTGCGAACTTCGACCGGGATCGCTGCCGAGAATTGCGGGATGGGGGTTGCCTCAAGTATCCTACGACGCCCCCCGATCCGGGATCGGGCTGACCCACCCCACGGTGCTGACGACCGTTCGTTGGGGTTCGTCGAGTCTTCCTTTGAAAGTTGCCGTCCGCATGAAGCCCATCCAGAAACTGCTGGTTGCCAACCGCAGCGAAATCGCCATCCGCGTCTTCCGCAGTGCTCACGAATTGGATATTCGCACGGTCGCGATCTATACGAACGAAGACCGGTATGCGCTGCATCGCTTCAAAGCCGATGAAGCCTATCAGATCGGCAAGACCGGCGAGCCGATTCGTGCCTACCTGGATATTCCCGCCATCATTCGGATTGCGAAGTCGGCGGGAGTCGATGCGATCCATCCGGGCTATGGCTTCCTGTCTGAGAACCCCGAACTGGCCCGGGCGTGTGATGAAGCCGGGATCCAGTTCGTCGGACCGACCTCCAAGATTCTGGAACAACTGGGCGACAAAATCACCGCCCGCGAAATTGCGAAAGTGGCCGGTGTTCCGGTACTGGGCGGAAGCTCCGAGCCGATCGCCAGCGTGGCGGATGGCCAAAGTCTCGCAAAGTCGCTCGGCTATCCGGTGATTCTCAAGGCGGCCAAGGGGGGCGGTGGTCGCGGCATGCGTGTGGTTCACAAGGCCGAAGATCTGGCGGGGCTGTTTGAACAGGCCCAACGCGAATCGCTGTCGGCGTTTGGTTCGCCGGATATCTTTGTCGAGAAATTCATTCCCCGGCCGCGGCACATCGAGGTGCAACTGCTCGGTGACAAGTACGGCAACCTGGTGCATCTGTTTGAACGCGATTGTTCCGTTCAACGCCGTCACCAGAAGGTTGTTGAAATCGCACCAGCACCGTTCCTGGCTCCCGAAATCCGTGACGCGATCTGCGACTCGGCCCTGAAGATTGGTCGCGCGGTCGGATACCAGAACGCCGGGACGGTCGAATTCCTGTACGACACCGACCACGCCAACTTCTACTTCATTGAAGTGAACCCGCGCATCCAGGTCGAGCATACCGTCACCGAAGAAGTGACCGGGGTCGACATTGTGAAGTCGCAGATCCTGGTGGCCCAGGGAGCGATGCTTTCCGATCCCGAAATCGGGCTCGGCAACCAGGTGGACATCAAGACGACCGGATTCGCAATTCAGTGCCGCGTCACCACGGAAGACCCTACAAATAACTTCATGCCGGATTATGGACGGGTTTCGCACTACCGTTCCGCCAGCGGGATGGGAATCCGGCTGGACGCCGGCAGCGCGTTCTCCGGGGCTGTCGTCAATCCGTTCTACGATTCCTTGCTGGTGAAGGTGTCCGCCCGGGGGCGTCGGTTCCAGGACGCAGCCGCCCGAATGGAACGCTGCTTGCAGGAGTTCCGCATCCGCGGCGTGAAAACGAATATTCCGTTCCTGATCAAGGTGATGACGCACCCGCAGTTTATCCGCGGGGAAATCACCACGCGGTTCATCGACGAAACGCCGGAACTGTTCCAGTTCGCTCCCCGGAAAGACCGCGCCACAAAGGTGCTGACCTTCCTGGCCGAAACGATTCTGAATACCGGCAAGGTCCATTCAGCCATTGCCGCGAAGGTGAACCGTGCGCGTGCCCCGCTGCCAGACCTGGATCTGAACGCACCCATTCCTCCAGGGACCCGCAACAAGTTCCTGGAATTGGGGCCGAAGAAGTTTGCAGACTGGGTTCGTGATCAGCGCCCCCTGTTGATCACCGACACGACCATGCGCGATGCCCATCAGTCGCTGCTGGCCACGCGTTTCCGGACGCACGATCTGCTGGGGATCGCCGATGCCTATGCGCGGCTGTGTCCCCAGTTCTTTTCGCTCGAAATGTGGGGCGGTGCGACGTTCGATACGTCAATGCGGTTCAACAAGGAATGTCCGTGGGATCGATTGTCTCAATTGCGGGAAAAGATTCCGAACATTCTGTTCCAGATGCTGCTGCGCGCCTCGAATGCCGTCGGGTACACAAACTATCCGGACAACGTCGTCGTGGAATTCGTGAAGGAAGCGGCCCAGGCCGGGATGGATGTCTTCCGCGTGTTCGACTCGCTGAACTGGGCTCCGAACATGAAAGTGGCGATGGATGCAGTCGTCGATACTGGCATGATCTGCGAAGCGGCCATCTGCTATTCGGGCGACATTCTCAATCCCGGCCGGCCCAAGTACGACTTGAAGTACTATGTGAACCTGGCCAGGGAACTGGAAAAGATGGGGGCTCACATGCTGGCCATCAAGGACATGGCCGGACTTTGTAAACCCGCCGCAGCAGCGAAACTGATCAAGACGCTGAAGGAAGAAATCGGGATTCCGATCCACTTCCATACCCACGATACTGCGGGGATTCAGGCCGCTTCAATCCTGATGGGAAGCGACGTGGGACTGGACGTGGCGGATGCCGCCCTGGCACCGATGTCAGGGGGAACGTCGCAGCCCAACCTGAATGCGATCGCCGAGGCATTGCGGTTCTCGGACCGAAACACGGGATTGCAGACCGAGCATCTGGACTCGCTGGCCCGGTACTGGGAAGTTGTCCGTCAGTATTACCTGCCGTTCGAGACGGTCATGCTGCCTGCAACCGCCGACCTGTACCAGCACGAAATGCCTGGTGGACAGTATACCAACCTGTTCCAGCAGGCCAAGGCCCTGGGACTGTCGGATCGCTGGCCGGAAATCTGCAAGGTCTATGCCGAAGTCAACCAGTTGTTCGGTGACATCGTCAAGGTGACTCCCAGTTCCAAAAGTGTTGGCGACATGGCCTTGTTCATGGTCGCCAACGAACTGACCGCGGCGGACATCCTGGACGAAAACAAGGATCTGTCGTTCCCGGAATCGGTGATCGATCTGATCAGCGGCAAGATGGGCCAGCCGCCCGGTGGCTTTCCTCCGCAAGTGCAGTCGCGAATTCTGCGGGGCAAGGCGGTTGTCACCGGACGACCCGGCGAGAGCCTGCCGCCGGCTGACTTCAAGGCGGCAGCCGACAAGTTGCGCGACATCTTGAAACGCGAACCGACCCATCGTGACGTGGTCACGTGGTTGCTGTACCCGAAGGTCTACGAGGAATTCTCTGCACATCTGGACAAGTATTCCGACACCAGCGGTCTGCCGACCCCGGTGTTCTTCTACGGCCAGTCCAACGCCGAAGAAATCGCCGTCGACATCGAGCCCGGCAAACGACTGATCGTTCGCTTCTTGACGATCGGCGATCCGCACGCCGACGGCCAGCGAACGATGTTCTTCGAGCTGAACGGTCAGCCACGCGATGTGACGATCGTTGACAAATCGCTGGAACCCGAAGCAGCCTCCAGCGTCAAAGCCGACTCGACAAATCCCAAGCATGTCGGTGCGAGCATGCCAGGCATGGTCGTCACCGTCGCCGCCCAGGTGGGCGACAGCGTCAAGAAGGGGCAAAAACTCTTCAGCTTGGAAGCGATGAAAATGGAGACCAATCTGGTTGCTGAGCGTGATGGCAAGATCAGCCAGATCCTCGTCAAACGCGGAACTCAAGTCGCCGCCGGTGACTTGTTGATGTTGTTTGAATAGACGTGGGCCTACACAGCATTGCCGATGCTGGTATCGCGGAAGCCCCAAAACATCCGCCCAAATCATTTTTCTCGTTCCCAAGCTCCCGCTTGGGAACGCCCGTCTTCGAAGCTCCGCTTCGCGGTCGGTATTCGGCAGGAGATCGCTCTCTGACGGTCCAGAGCGACGAAATGATGTGGCCGTCACTGGAAGGTACGCACAACAATCCGGTTACACGCAGCTATGTCGACGATCCAGTGCATGGGAGATACTCCAGCGCCCGCAACTGTGCTCGCCAACTTGCACTGGTTGACGTGGTGACTGACTGGACGTAGGGGTGTGCTTGGGACCGTGAAGCGGAGCTTCAAAGACGGGCGTTCACAAGCTGGAGCTTGGGAACGATGAAACTCGCGAGTGCGCGATGAGCACCCGGCGGGCTTGGTGTCCTCATACCTTCGCCAGTCCCTCACGCATCAGCCTTCCTCCGTCCAGGTCGATGACATGGTCTGCCGCACTCCGTAAATCCGGGCTGTTGTCCACGACGACAATCGAATGCCCAATCCCCAGCAGTTCATCGAAACAGCCGACCAGTCGCGACACGTCGGCCGGATGCAGGCCGACCGTGGCCTCGTCACACACGATCATCGTGGGGCCCCGGCTGGAGGTGAGTCGAGCGGCCAGCCTCAGGCGCTGAGCTTCACCGCCGGAGAGTGTTTCTGTCGGCTGCCCAAGGACCAGGTACTCCAGACCGATCTGCTTCAGCATCTGCAGTCGCGCCTGCAGGCGGGGGTGATTGCGAAAGAAGGTGGCGGCTTCCGCGGCACTCATCGACAGCACGTCCGCGATCGAGCGTCCCTTGTACTTCACGTCCAGAATCTCGCGTCGGTAACGAGTCCCACTGCATTCCGGACAGGCCAGATTGACGTCCGGCAGGAACTGCAAGTCGTGTCGCAACACTCCCGTGCCACGACACGCGCGACAGCGCCCTCCCTGGGCCGCATTAAAACTGAAGTGCTGCGAAGCAAAGCCCCGCTGGCGGGCGTCCGCGGTCAGCGCAAAGACGTCGCGAATCTCGTCGAAGACTTCAATCCACGTTGCCGCGTTGCTGCGCGACGAACGAGTCAACGGCGACCGATCCACCACGGCCAGATCGACCAGCGAATCCCCGCCTGCGACCGACTTCCAGCAGAGTGCCGTCTCTGAACTGCCTGCCGGATCGAAGCGGCTGCGCAGCGCCGGAACCAGAGCCTCCATCACCAGCGACGACTTTCCCGATCCGCCTGGCCCACTGACAACGCACAGGCATCCCAGCGGAAATCGCACCGTCAGGTCGCGCAGATTGCGATGTTCAATGCCGGTCAAAGTCAGCCATTCGGTCGCACGACGCGGCGCTCGACCGGTCACGCGACAGGAAGCGGCGCGCAACGCGCGCCCGGTGGCGGATTCGTCGATACGTGTCAATTGATCCGGCGTGCCCGTGAAGACGATCGAGCCCCCCTGGGGGCCTGCTCCCGGTCCCAGATCAACTACGTAGTCCGCCGCCTGTATGATCTGCGGGGCATGGTCCACCACAATCACGCTGTTGCGCAGGTTCAACAATTGTCTCAAGGCATCCAGGACTAGCTGCATTTCGGAAGGATCCAGGCCGGCGGACGGTTCGTCGATCAGGCACAATGTTCCTGTGAGGCGTGATCCAATCGCGGACGCCAGCATCAATCGCCGGACCTGGCCACCCGTCAACGTCCGGGCGGATCGCATCACAGTCAGGTGCCCCAGCCCCAGTCCCGACACCAGCGCCAGCCGATGATCGAGATCCTGGCGAATTCGCTGCGAGATTGACCACTCAGTTGTGGTCAAGCCGCTGGTGATTTCCCGCACAATCTTACGCGCGGCATCCACACTGGAACGCAACACGTCTTCCAGATGATGACCATGAATCTGGACGGCGCGTGCTTCCGGACGCAGTTTTGTGCCACGACAGTCACGGCAGGCGAGGACTTGCGACAAAGGCAATTCACGGCACGCGTCACATCCGCCGCCCAAGGTCGGGTCGAACAGTCGCGGTTCCGGCGGCAGGAATTGTCGGTGACACGAGGAACATTCCCAGTGCCGACTGAAGTGATGGATCTGCCACCGACGATCGTCCACGATCAAGTTCGATTCGGCCGACCCGGATTCAACGGTTTCCACGAGCAGCAGGCAGCGTCCATTCCCCTCCCGCAAGGCGGCTTCGGCACTTTCCGCAATCCGTTGTTCCGTGGCTCGACCGGCGACGAGTCGGTCGACCACGATCCACGCAGCCTGCAGGTCGAAGTCGGCCGGCAGCGATTCCAGCGATTGCGATCGTCCCTCGGAAATCGCGCGAGAGTACCCGCGGGCCAACCAGATTGAGGGAGAGTTGGGCCCATCGCTCGTCGGCCGGAAACAAACCTGAAACCGCGATCCCGGTTTGGACGCTTCAGCCGCGGCGACGACTTCCCCCACGGAGTGTGCTCGGACTTCACAACCACAATCGGGACAGACGACCTGCCCAAGCCTCGCAAACAACCGACGCAGGCTCAGATCGATTTCCGACAGTGATCCGACATTCGCCTGAGATGAGAATGTACGGGATGACAGCCCCGTCCGAATGGCAAATGCCGGGGGGACGTGCGCGATCCGGTCGGCGTTGGGGCGTTCGATCCGTTCCAGATACTGACGGGCGGACGTGGAAAAACTTTCGATGTACCGTCGCTGCCCCTCGGCAAAGATCGTGTCAAACGCCAGGCTGCTCTTTCCCGACCCACTGACGCCGGACAGCACGACCAGTTTCCCCAGGGGAAGATCCAGATCAATCTGCTTCAAATTGTGGACGCGCACGCCTCGCAGTTCGATCTGGCGGATCGCGCAACGGGCGGGCAATTCGGGGGCTTCGAGTCCAGCATTCATGATACAAATCGTGGCGATGGCTTATCCGGTACTCATTGCCGAACGCGTTTGACAAGGCTCTGAACGGAGGCCGAGATTCGATCCTCCATGTCTCCCTGCCAGCGAAACGCAGGCCGACCATATTCAAACAGGTTGGAGCCCCCTTCGTACCCACCCTCTTCCCAGACACGCCGGGAGGGAATGTACGAAATCATGTCGTCCGCATATCCGCAGACCCAGGTGCCGGGCCCGAACTCTCCCTTGAACCGCAGGGCGTAGTCAACGACGGTTTCGGCCCCCATTCCTATCACCAGCATTTCAGAACCCAGTCGCCACACATGAATGGGGTAGGGATACGACGACGGGAATTTCTCACCCGCCTCCAGTTGTTTGAGCAATCGGCCTGCCCAGCGGGACCGGATGGCATTGCCGTCCTGCAGCAACGCCGTCAGTTCTTCGCGACTGACGACCTTCAAATACGGCAATTCCACCATTTCAAACGCCGTGCGGATGCCGGACGAGATCGGTTGCAATGGCTGCTGCATCGCGCGTTCAACGGCTGCGGCAAGTTGATGTCCGTAGCCTTCGCAAAGCTCCACCGTTCGCCGGGGCAGCGGATTTTGATCGCCGCCGCAGGTATTCACGAACATCGCCATCGTTCCCGGGTGTGCCTGTTCCACTTCCAATTGAGCGAACCCCGGATAGTCGCCACACCATTTGGTGAAGCTGAGCGTTGTGGGATGACAGGCGTACCCGAACAGAACTGCCGACAATGTGCCGTTGGGACGAGTCACCGTCAGGAGCGGAACAGAATGATCGACAGGGCCAACGAGCGGTGTCCCGGCCGCCAGCAGTGCCGGGACGTCGGCTTCGCGATTGTTGCGGCGGTTGACGGCAAACGTGGCCTTGCCTTCCCCCTGCTGCAGGTTGGCAGGGGCCAGATTCGCCAGTGCCTCGCCCACCAGCGTGACCGTTCGCGTCACCATCTGTGCCGTATATTCCCTGACTAACTCCACCTGTTCAGCATCGATCGGGTAATAGTCCACCAGGTCGTCGCCCAACCGCGGACCGCAGTGGTTGTGTGAAAAGGTGAACATGATCTGGTGACGTTCCAGACCCCACTTCTGCCGGATCTGCTCGAAGACCGGGTCACTCATCCCCTTCGGCACTCCCTGAAAGTCGCTGGTGATCAGGACGACGCGACGACCATCTGCATCTTCCAGAGCCAGGGCCTTCATCCACAGATCATGGAGTTTTCCTTCCGGGGCGCGCCTGGATCCGTATCCGGCCAGCCAGACGCTCTTCTCAGGGGTAATCACCGCTTTGGCAACCCCGGCCTTCCACTCGGCGGCCGAGCCGACGGCACAGATCAGGTTGACGAGACCCGCGACCAGCAGGATCGCTCGCGAAAGCAGGGAGTGGTTCTGGTGCTGCATGTCGCTACGTTCTTCAAGTCCTTCGTGGTGCCACACATCACAGTCAGCAAAATGGCAACTTGACCGATGTGTTCGGCCCGAATTGTAACGAGATTAAAACTGAGGATCGATCGATTTGTGCCTTTTGACATTGTGAAAACAAAGAGTCCTCTGTTCGGCGCGGGTCTCCTCTGTTCGGCGCGGGTCTCCTCTGTTCGGCGCGGGTCTCCTGACCCCGTCTCTGTTCGGCGCGGGTCTCCTGACCCCGTCGAAACGGTCGACCGCAGGTCTCCTCATCGCCGCCAAGGCATCTCGGTTCGTGCAGTTCATAACCTCCGGGCTCAATTCAATCCCACGGCAAAGGGGCAAATGCCCGAGTCAAATTGAGACAAGTCGACAACGCTGTTGGGTTTCACAATCAGCATTAAGAGCAGGAGACCTGCGGTCGGCCGTTTCGACGGGGTCGGGAGACCGGGGGAGCCCCGCGCCGAACAATGACACCGCGCTCGGCGCATTGTACAGTGGCGACACTGACGTGGAACGGTCGTAATTGATTCCACCTGCGGCCAATCCACCAAATCATGAACCGGAAAAGTTCAACGGACGATCGATCCGGTTTCGTCCCTGAAGCCGGATCGTTTGCAATACGTTTTCGGCAGTGGTGTTCCTGGATGTCCGAATCCGAAGTTGTTATTCGACTCACTGTGCCGGAAGCTGTCGTCCTCGACGAATTGCTTCGCCGTTATTCCGAAACCGACCGGCTTACAATTGAAGATCAGGCCGAGCAGCGTGCGCTTTGGAATTTGCAATGCTTGTTCGAACGTGAAGCCGATCCAGCGAGGCCATCGCTGGCGACTGCCCGAGCAACCCTCCGAGACGAAAAAGAGGGGTGAGAAGGCCAGTTAATGTCCCTGAAACTCATTCGTGCCCCACTGTCCGGTGCTTCCCACCGTACACTCTAAATCGGAGAAAAGATCTGCACCACGGAGGCACGGAGGACCCCTCGGGCGCGGGCCCCTTTGAAGGATTTCGATCATGTTGAAAATCAGCTTCTCGACTCTGGCCTGTCCCGAGTGGGACTGGCATGATGTCGTCAACCACGGCTCGCAAGCTGGATATGACGGCGTTGAGATACGATTGCTGACACGGGAAACGGATCTGTTAAAGATCGGCGATCTGCAGCCTTCGCAGTGGCCAGCCCGTCAGCAGGAGATGCGGGATGCGGGATTTCGAGTGGCCGGTCTGGCATCGTCTGTCCGGTTTGATGCTCCTGACGCGAACGATCGTCGCACCCAGATCGACGTCGGTCGGCGCTACATCGATCTCTGTTCAGCATTGGGCGGTGAATTCATCCGCGTTTTCGGCGATGTCCTGCCGAACGTGGGTGATCCGCTGCGCCCGGCCGTCATTCAACAGGTCGCGGACGGACTGGTGGAACTCGGCACGATGGCCGCTCCGGCCGGAATTCAGATCCTGCTGGAAACACATGGCGACTTTTCCGCGTCGCCGCCCTGTGTCGAAGTCATGCAATTGGCCAATCATCCCAACGTCGGGTTGGTTTGGGACACGCATCATCCCTGGCGGTTTCACGGCGAACGACTGGCGGACACATGGGAACGACTGCGACGGTGGACTCGACACACACACTGGAAAGATTCCGTCAGGATTCCGGATCGAGGCTCGACACCGGAAGCGATTGCCGCTGCAAGTGCCGCCAGCCAGTTGATGGCAGGTCACCAGCATGCCGATTACGTGCTGTTTCGCGGCGGTGAATTCCCCGCCCGGGAATGCCTGCAGCTGTTGCGCAAGGGCGGCTATTCAGGCTGGCATTCGCTGGAATGGGAAAAGATGTGGCACCCGGAACTGCTGGGTCCCGAGATCGCATTGCCGCTGTTCCCGATCAAGCTGAGAGAATTGGAGCTGGACGTCACGCGCGACTTGCACGCGGGGGAGCAAACTTGATCCGCTCGACATACCGGGTGACGGCCCCCGTCTGCGGATCCCGATGCCCCGTGCAGCTTGAGATGGCCTTCACCACATGACGATGGTGAGTTTCAAAATCCGCATCGAGCTCAACTTCGATGTCGCCAACAACCGGGTTGCCCGGACGACCAACGATCTGCTGGATCTCGCGGTTCAGGCGTTCGAAGGCCGCTTCGTCATTGCCCAGGTTTCGATTGCCGATTGTGAGTTGTGTCAAATTGCCGTCCGCATCCGAGCGTAGACCGACTTTGATCGCGACGTCAGCGAGATTCTCGCCTTTGGCTTCACCTTGAGGCAGATGAATACTGAAGTCACCCTCGGGTGCCAGGATCTTCAGATTCAGCATGAAGAAGATCAGCAATTGGAAGACGATGTCGATCATCGGGGCCATGGGAACGTCGACTTTGGTCCCGGTCGGCTGGCTGGCGGTGAGCTGCATTTTCTGAGTCTCCTCGTTTGAGTGATCCTCGAACCATGAGCCACACCCACCGGCATCGTCACTGCAATCCGTCTCCGACGCTGGCAGCGTCGGCAACGGGATCCGACGCTGCCGTCGGCAACGTCATTTGGGCTTGTGGGGGGGCGCAAACTTGATTTTTTCGACGTAGCGGGCGATCTGCTGGGTTTGCGGGTCAAAGCGTCCGGTGCAGCGCGAGATTGCCTTGACGACGTACTTGTACTGACACTCATAGTCTGCATCCAACTCGACTTCGATCTGCGCTGTGGCGGGGTTACCTGGACGACCGATCAACTTCAGGATTTCCGCATTCAAGCGGTCGAAGGCGGCATTGTCATTGCCCAGGTTGTTGGATCCCAGCGTCAATTGCACCAGGTTGCCGTCTCGATCAGATCGCAGCCCGACCTTAATGTCCGGCAGGGCCACATCCTGCTGAGCATTGGCGGGGGCGTTAATCGGCAGGTTGATGTTGAAATTGCCTTCCGGGGCGATGATCTTCAGGTTCAACATGAAGAAAATCAGCAATTGAAACACAATATCAATCATTGGCGCCATCGGAACATCGACCTTCGATGACGAATCTTTCCCTTTGGTGAGCTTCATTCAATACCCCTTCAGCCGGTTGGGCTGACTATTTTTCTTCTGCAGTGGCCCGCAGCGAGAATTTGGAAAACCCGTTGTCCTGGCACTTTTTGATCAACTGTTGCACCAGCCCCGTGGGTACCTCGGAATCCGCCCGGATCAGCACGGTCACCTTGTCGATAACTTCCTTTCCGTGGAGCGCCTCCATGACTCGCTTTTCCTGCTCCAGGTCGGCAGTCAGTTGCCCGACTTCCACATACCGGTCGTTGTAGAAGATGGTCGGAATCGCATTTTTCTTCGATCCGTCTTCGTTGCGTTCGAAGCCGAAATTCAAAACCAACTCATGCTCGGGTTTGACTTCCGGCGGCTTGGCGAGCATGTCGCGGGGCAGCTTGACCCGTTCGTCGGCCTTCGTGTTTTCGAAATTGATGGCGATCATGAAAAACGTCAGCAACTGAAACACGATGTCGATCATCGGCGTCATGTCGGCTTCGCTCAAACTCATGTCAATCTTGCGGGTCTTCATCAAGCGACCTCAACGGCGCACGCGCCGATCTCCCGGGAACAGATTCAACCACGAACATCAGGGACCGTAAACCGGGTCATTCGGCCCGGTTTGCCGGGGCTGCGGCCGGTGCCGCACCACCGGCTTTCGCGGGAGCCTTGCTCATGTTCTGGAAGTTTTTCATCAGGTTGCCTGCGACAAATCCGCATTCCATCAGAAAGCGGGCGAGTCGGTTCTTGAACAGGGCATAGAAAATGATCGCGGGAATCGCGACGGTCAGCCCTTCCAGGGTGGTGAACAGCGCGGTCGCGATACCATCGGCCAGTTCGGCCGGCTTCGGCGAAATTGTGGAGGTGGCGATGACCTGGAAGCTGAGCACCATCCCCTGCACCGTACCGAGCAGCCCCAGCATTGGAGCGACGGAGCCGATCAGGGCCAGGTAACCGATCTTGTGTTCCATCGCCATCGTTTCGTCTTCGCCAACTTCCTGCATGCCCGCTTCGGCTTCTTCAAAGCCACGGGACAACCGCCCCATACCCGCGGCCAGGATCCGGCCGATGAAAGAATCACTTCCCTTGGCTGCTTCGTAGGCACCCTGGTAGTCCTTCGCCTGCAACCGCTGCTCGAATTGCTCGATGAACGACGCCGGCAGGTAGTTGTCGCGACGCAATTGCAGACCGATCATCATGATGATGGCCACCAGCACGAACGACACCAGCATGATCAGGAACCCGAAGATCCCCGAGGCGCGGATCATCCATGCCAGGAAGGACTCCTTCTGGGGCGCGGCGGGCTTTTCCGCAGGATCGGCGGCCTTCGCGGCGGGTGCCGGGTCATCCTGGGCAAAAGCGGTGGATGTCGATTGCAGGCCATCCATGACGAACACACACAGAATGGTGGCAAGTGCCATCCACCAGAAGCTGCCCAGTCCAGTCGCGCGATTCAATTCAATCCCCTTCACGTTAGCCGTCCCCCTGGTTTGGCGGTCCGCTGCGAACCGTTTAATGTTTCGTGAAATTCAATGTTTCAGGTTGTAAATGGTCGACGTTGCTGGCGACAGCAATGATTCTAAAGCCGCGCGGCCCCTGTTTCCAGCGGTCATTCGCCAGGGGCGGCCAGTTTCTTTCGCCAGGTGCTGTTCGGATACAGTTGAACCAGCTTGGCTTCGGCGACGGCACTGCGGTCGGTCAACTGGACCAGCTTCCAGGCTTTGCCGAGGTGGTACAAAGCTTCGGCGTGCATCACATTTTCCTTGGGATACAGCAGGTCGACGTGCAGATAGGCCAATGCCGCTTCCTTGGTTCGTCCCAGGGCCATCAGGCTGTTTCCCTGCAGCACGTACGCTTCGGCCTGCAGCGACGATTCTTCGGCCGGCCCCTTGTCGGTGACCAGTTCCACAATTTTCAACGCGTCTTCAAACTTGGACTGGGAAATCAGCGCCCGGGCCTGCCCCAGCATTGCCTCGTATTTCCGCGCCTGATCGGCGGGGGCGTCCGTGGCCATTGCCGCTGCGGCTTCAAACTCGGCGGCCGCCTTGTCCATCTCCTTTTGTTCAACGTACGAGCGGCCTTTGGCGATCCGAGCCAGCATCTTGTTGTCGTTAAACGGGGACTTCGCCAGGATGTCAAACGTGGTGCGTGCGTCATCGAAGTTGCCCATGGCCAACTGCACCTGCCCCAGTACGCTGACCGACTCGTAATATCGGAAATGATCGGGATGTGCCTTCTGGACCGCCTGCAGTTGCGTGATGGCCGCAGCCTGCCTGGCGGGATCCGCCAATGCGGCCCGGCCGTTGGCCCGGGCGATCACATAGTCGAATTCCGCCTTCAGGAATTCACTGGGACTCTTGGCGTCCGCCTTTGCCTTGGTGTACCGCTCAATCGCCTTGTCGTTCCGCCCCACGTTTTCATCGGTATAGCCCAGCCGCAGTTCCGGCCCGCCCCCGTCGAATTCGATGGCGGCCACATCGTTGGACTGAACTTTTTCCGGTTCTCCCGCCGGCTTTTTCAGCGTGATTTCGTCTTTGGTCATTTCCGAAATCGCACCGCTGACCTTCTTGCCGTCGCTTTTGCGGGTGATGATGTCGATCGCAAACAGCTGGCTGGAAGCAAGCACGGCCATGACGGCGATGGCCCAAGTCTGACGTGTCATGTAAAACTCCTGACCGAATGCGGTCGATTCTGCAGGTGAAAGATGCTGTTCGGGCGGATGGTCACTTGGCGGCCGGTGGAGTCGGCGGCTTCGGTTTGGGCTTGGGAGTCGCGGTCCCGGTGGCACCGGCCGCCGGTTTCGCGGCAGGTTTCGCTGCTGCGGCAGCAGGACGTGGTTTTGGTTTCGGAGGGGCGAACGTTGCTGGCGGAGGTGCATCCCCCATGCTGATGCCGCTGAACGAAACAGGTCCGGCAAGTTCGGTTCCAAACGCCTTCGCCTTGGGTGCCGCCTTGCCCTTCGTCATGGCCCACACAATGGCACCCAGTCCGATCACCACCAAGCCGATCAAACAAGCCCACGTTGCGGCGCTGATTGGTGGCGGAGTGACTTCCTTTGGCTCATCCTTCTTGACCGCGACAGGCTCGGGTTTCTTTTCCTTCTCTGGCGGAGCCAGTGGGATGTCCGTTGCCCGTGGCAGATCTTCGACCGGCTGGCCCGCATCCTGGACGACGTCCCGATACAATTTGTTGAATCGAGCGTATTCCGTTTCCGACATATCCTTAGTGATAAATGTTGTGGCAGCCAGTTCTGTCCGGCAGGACTCCAATTCTTTCTGCTTGTCTTTGGCGGACTGTTCCCGAGCATACTGGTAGCGGCACAGGGTTCCATTGTACCGTGCTTCCAGGAATGTTTCGACGAACACGGGATTGGTGGCAAAGTCGGGCGACTTCTGCAGTTTCATGCTGATCTGCTGCCAACCCCAGGCATTTCCCCCGGATTTCATGTTTCCGTAGATGGCAGTCATGTATTTCTTCACGCTGTCGGCCTGACCGCTGCTTCCCCAGTCCTGGTACAGTTCCGCGGCCCCGATTTGAACCTTCAGATTATTGGGGTTTTCCTTCAGGATCTCAGTAATCAATGTTTCCGCCGGAGGAAACTCCTTCTTCAATCGCAGCACTCGAACCTGCCTCAGCTTGACTCCGTACATCTGACTCGCAGAGGCAAAGGTCTGATCTTCCTTGGCCTTTGTCAGGATGTCACCAAAGGCGGCCCCCGCCTTGTCGTAGAACGAGGTGGCCTTGGCCGCATCACCTGCCGCGGAAACAGTCTCACCCAAGGCAAAGTAGGTTTCCCCGATCCAGCTCAATGTGCCGAACGTCTGGCCGTCCTTGCGACTGGCCATGTCGTTCAGGAATGTCTCAAACGACGTCATCAGCTTGTTGAAGCGTTCCGTCTCGTTGTTTTCACGAAACCGTTCCAATTCATCTTTCAGCAGTCGGCCCAGACCCACATACAGTTCGGTGACTTCCGCCCCCCCGTCGGCTCCTCCCGCCCCAGCAATCGCTTCCAGGGTTTTCATCGTATCGCGAGCTTTGTCGAGATTTCCCGTCCCAATGTAAGCGCGCAAGATCAGCTTGTACGTCTCCATCGCAAACTTGCGACTGGTCACCCCCGTTGGCGGTCGCTTTGATTCATCGGGGACGGCAACGGCCTTGGCAACCGGATGAGGGTCGTCCAGCAACAGTTTTAATGCCTCGGGATCCTTGCCCACGCTGATCATGATCTGTGACAACGACATCTTGGCGGCGATCAACTCGGGGGGAGACGCTCCTTCCTTGGGGATGACGCTCGTCAACTTGTCAATCCCGCGACGCAGGTGGTCCTGGGCCGACTGCAACCACGTGGCGAGTTGTTCTGCCGTTGGCTTTTCAGGACCGACCTTGCGATTGGAATTCAAATAGGCCGTCCAAAAGGCCTGCCCGGCGGAAAGTTGTGCCTCGGTGTACTTCGGATCGGACTCGGGAATCTTGCCAAAGTAACCAGCAGCTTCCACGGGATCCTTCGACAACTTGCCGAGCATGATCAGGGCTTCATTGGCCTTGTCGCTTTGCGGCCATCTTTCGGCGATCAAGTTGCTGGCCTTGGTGATCAGCCGCATGTCTTCCGTCTTCTGATCGTTGGGGGCCTTGTTGTCGTTGTAGGCCTGGACCATGGCCGCCATGGCAATGTACGCCGCATCCAGCCCGATGGTTCCTTCATCCTTGTCCACAGTCCGGGCGACGAAATCCGCCAGGACAGCGGCTTCATAGTTCTTCCGCAGCCAGAAGTTCACATACGCGTAGTACAGGCGGGCCGTCGCCAGGTCTTTCTTGCTGTCGTTCGGTTTCGCCAGCGACAAGGCCAGATCGAAGTACTGAGCGGCGTCGTTCAGGTCATTGAGCCGATCGAGTTCCAGCTTGGTCAGATCCTCAGTGGGACGCTTGACTTTGGCCTTGGCGGCATCTTCCAGTTCCTTCTTCTTGTCCTGTGCCGCGGAAAACGACTGTTGGGCCAGCCCAAAGGCGACATCAAACGTGTCGGGAGCCTTCTCCCCTTTTCCCAATTTCGCGCCCACGCGAGTCGCCATGGAATTGGCCGAATCCTTGTATTCGCTGGGAAACTTCGCAATCTGCAGGGCATTCGTGCGGGCCAGTTTCCAATACCGTTCCTGCTCGGTCTTGATGAGGTCGGGGTTATCTCCCAATGTTTCCAAAGCCAGGGCCTGCTCCCACTGAATACCGAGTCCCAACCGGGTCAACAGGTCATTATGGTGCTTCTTGACCCAGTCTTCGGCCAGATCCACAACCAGTTGATAGTCGTGACGCTCTTTGCTGTTCAGGCAGATCAGTTTGAAGTACAGGGTCTGGGTCTTCAATTGTGACAGGGACGCGTTCTCACCGGGGTGATCCAGCAGTTCGTTGTAGATCCCGATCGCCTTTTGCAGGTCGCGTTGTTCTTCGTAGCACTTTCCCTGCCAGGCACGTGCGTACAGTCCGCCCACCTGGCTGCGGTATTTCTGGTGCATCTTTTCGAATTCGTCGGCGGCCTTGTTTAAGAGTTGCTTGAATTCCGCCGCGTTGGAGTCGTAGGTCTGGGCTTCTTCGTACGTACACATCCCCAGACTCAGAGATGCGGTGATCAGGTTCTGCTCGACCTTGGCGCGGGCGGCATACTGTTCGGGGTCTTTCTGCTGATCGATGAACGCGGGATATTTTTTGGCGGCCGCTTCATGCTGATCAAACGCCGTTTGATACACCTCGCGCGCTTTCAGAACGAGTTCGCGGGCGCGGTTCTGATAATCACGTTTGGAACCCTGGTTCGACGGAGACTTGGCCTGCAGGTTTTCGGCCTGCGCCTTGCTCAACAGTATTCCCGCCCGATCGGAATTCGCATCGGCCGCATTCGGATGATTGGGGTTTTCCTTGACGAACTGCTCCAGGTAGGCCGCCGCCTGGTTCAACTGCTCCATCTGCTTTTCGGGCGAGCGAGCAGACTTCGCGCTCTCCTGCAGCGTCATCGCCTTCTGGTAGGGGATCGCCTGCTTGATTTCCGCGGGCGTGTTCTCCCGCGCGGCAATCTGGTCCAGGTACAAGATGGCGTAGTCGTAATACCCGCGCTCACGCAATCCTCGCACAAACTCCAGGTAAGGCTCTGTAGCCTGGGCGGAACCCGCAGCGACAATCCACACCGTCAACGCAACGCCTGCAAGCAACCGTGATTTCATCGGCTGGCTTCCCATCGGACAAAGGACGAATTGACTGGCAAGACTGCCCGACGACGAACCATCCGGTCCGGCAGTCCCGTGTGATGACCTGACAACTACAGAATAAACCGCGCCCGACGCGACTTGGCAAGCTTCCTTCGCCGAATTGAAGGGGATGTCAGGATTTCCGATGGTTTTCGTCCGGAAGGGCAGGCCCTGCCGGGCTTTTGGGAAGCGGAGGGCGACTGTCTGAAAAACGGTCACCGGGCGTGTCAGTGGTGTTTTGCACAACAACCGGGCCGGCTCCCGGAATCCGATCGAGCGATCAGGCTCCGGCGGCGCGGGCTGCCGTCGTGGAATCGGCCTCGGCAGACACCAGACGCACGTCGCCCGCCGCATCATTCACGTCCAGTTCAACAGATCCGCCCGCAAACGATCTGCGACATGTCACCAATTCGACTCGCACGCGCCGTCCGGCGGTAGTGGCGTCGGTCTGCGGTTCGACCAGCCAGCGGATGTCGGCCCAGGACGATTGTCGCCGGGTGCGTGCGGGTCGAAACAGAACCCCCACGCCTCCCCCGGTTTCGGCTGCGATTTTCCAGCGTTGCAGCACCCGGTCGGGCAGCGTTTCCATTTGAATCCAGGTCACACCGACCGCCGCACATCGCAGGCATTGCTCCACGGTCCATGCGGTATCCGCAATTGAGGTGGGACGCAGCAGCAGCAGGGAATCGAGCGAGATGCCCCACCCCGCCACAGCGGGCGCATAAAATTCCCCGGCGGGATCCACGACGGCCCACACCGCGCGATGCTCCAGTGCCGGTCGGATCCCCTGCATCGCCAGGCTGGCTGCTCCACTGCCATCGACAGAGACGAGCCATTCGACGAGCGACCCGTATTCCATCCCCCGCCCCGGCAGCAATCCGTCCAGAGCGGGGATTCCCGTGGACAGACGCGACCGTTCATCGGCAGGGGTCAGGCTGGTGGTGTTGCGGCACAACTGACGCAAGGCTTGCAGGGTCTGGGTACGTTGTTCGTTGTTCTGCATGCCGGATCCCTGGTACAACGGCCCGCAAATGCGGGGAACACTTTTGAATCAGGTCGGACGTCTGTTTCCCGCACGATTCCACTCGTCCGGGGGCCTGACGGCACCCGGCTCACCTGGAACTGTTCCCGTATTTCCGGGAAGGTGGACTTCGGGGCAACACACACCCTGAGGCAACACGAACTCGACTCGCGAGCCTGAACCGGCTTTGCCCCCTCAATCACCGCCGGCGAATCGCCACGACCTTGCCGACAATTCGCAGGTCGTCGTCCGGCCCGACGGGGATCGGCTTGAACTGGGGATTTTCGGGTAACAAAGACACCTCGCTTCCCCGATGGTGCAGCCGCTTGACGGTTGCCTCGTCGTTCAGCAGGGCGACCACGATGTCGCGATGATCGGCCAGTGGCTGCTGGCGAACGATCACGACGTCGCCGGAATTGATCCCCGCGTCGATCATGCTGCGACCCGACACCTTCAGAGCGAAATGGCGCCCCGTCCGCACGGTTGTGGCATCCACCAGCAATTCCCCCAGAACATTTTCCTGAGCCAGCAGCGGCTGCCCGGCGACAACCGTACCCACCAGTGGAATCGCCACCAAACCGACCACTGGCTCTTCGTCGGCCGAGCGAAGAACGGTTAAACTGCGGGTTTTGCCCGGCACCCGGCTGATATAGCCGTTTCGTTCCAGTCGCTGGACCTGCTTGAAGACACTGGCCACGCCATGCCCCACTTCCTCGGCCAGCTCACGCATGGTCGGGGACATCCCATTCTGCACCAGATAGGCCTCGATCGCCTGCAGCAACCGCTTTTGCGGATCTGTCAGCGTCTGAATCACCGGTCGTCCCCGTCCCCGCTTTGCCATGATGTCACATTGCCTGAGCGTAGGTTTGCCCTGATCCGTCCCATCCCACAATAAGGAGAACAAACGTATTATTACAGGAAACACGCCAGCAGTTCAATACCGGCGGAAGAAAACACGGGCCTGTAACATTTGCCCTTCGCGCCTGTCATGCGATTCGGCAGAATGCCGTCTGGTTGGTTCTGGGGCTAACCCCATTGTTAGGCAAAGCCAGTCTGGTCCGATTTCAGCGACCGGAGGTGTCGATGCGTCGAACAATCTGTGCGTGTTTACTGATGCTCGTCGCGGGCGCGAATGCGTCTGCTGACGACCCCTACTCATTTGCCCTTCCCGGTTCCCTGCGGAAATCCGTCGAGGAGGACCTGGCCTTGAAAACACTCGGTGGACGTCAATTCTGGGGAGATCTGCAATTCTTTCACGGCTGGCGGATTCAGGAGCATGTGTTCACACGACACTGTCGACTGCTGGACGCCAACGATCACCGCCATGCCTGGGGAACCCTGCAAGAATGTCAGCAGAAGCTGGCCGAAATCCGCAAGGAACAAAAGCTGCCGCCGATGAGTGGTCGTGGCGTGGTCCTGGTCCATGGAATCCTGCGATCGTCGAAGTGCATGAATTCCATGGCGGCGGTGGCGCGACAGGCGGGCTATGAGCCGTTCCAGTTTGACTATCCCAGCACGCAGGTCAGCATCATCGAAGCGGCTGACTACCTCGACAAATCCATTCAGTCGCTGGAAGGCATCGAAGAACTGTCGATCATCGCTCACAGCATGGGCGGACTGGTCACGCGCGCGTATTTTGCAGAGCACCAGGACCCACGCATCAAGCGGGTCGTCATGCTGGGAACACCGAATCGAGGTGCGGAACTGGCGGATTTGCTGCACCAGAACCTGCTGGTCAAGGCGGCCGCGGGTCCGGGCGGTCGACAATTGGTGACCGACGCTGACGGCCTGATCCCAAAACTTCCCAATCCGGGCTGTGAATTTGCCGTGATCGCAGGGGCACGCGGCAATTCTTCGGGGTGGAACCCCTTTATTCCCGGGGATGACGATGGAACAGTGACTGTTGAAAGCACCCGGTTGGTGGGAGCCGCCGATTTTGCGACCGTCAATGCCACGCATTCGGCGATCCTGCGAAATCGCGATGCGCTCGATCAGACGTTTAGATTCTTGAAGGAAGGTCGATTGTGTGCGGATCGTCCCTGTGAGCCCATCACAGCGACGCCGGCTGATGACACCACTCCGCAACAGGTCGCGCCGCAGCCATGAGCGAATCAGCGTCAGGTCCGGAGACGGTGTTTGAACGTGTGGGGGAATCGGGTCTGCGGAACCTGGTGGCCGCGTTTTATCGACAGATTCCCAAGGATGATCTGCTGGGACCGATGTATCCGGCGCACGACCTGGGGCCTGCCGAGCGCCGTCTGGCAGACTTTCTGATTTACCGGTTCGGCGGACCGGAGACCTACATCCAGGAACGCGGTAATCCCAAGTTGCGCATGCGCCACATGCCGTTTGCCATCGACCAGGCCGCCCGGGATCGTTGGATCCAGCTGATGGATGCGGCTCTGGCAGAATCGAACTGGCCGCTGGAGGTCGTGTCAGTCGTCAAACCTTTCCTCCACGACGTGGCCACGTTCCTGATCAATCGAGCGTAACCACTATCGCGCAACTCATTACACGATCAATGGTTGTCGATACAACTCGTCGACATCGGTGTCGACTGCGGGGATCCGCGAACTCGCATTTGAACGTTTCTGATCCCAGCCGTTGGCGAGAGAACAGGCCAGGAATGCGGAAACCATCGGCAGCATTCGCCGATTCAGGACTCACGGGAGTTCTTCGGGCCAAAAATGGCACGTCCCGGCCGGGTTTCGCTCATGATTCCTCTTGGCACTCCTTTTGTCAAAAACTATAACCCGCCCCGCGATGGCACTCTGCCAGACGCGATCGTTGCGGGAACGACGGTCCTGTCTGGAGCCATGGCTGGTTTTCACGTCTTGAAGTTTTGCTCTCTGCCTTTCCATACATCCACTGAACGATGGCTGTGGCGTCACCCGACCTGTGACGGCGCGAACTCATCGATTGTGAATTCGTTTCGCAATCTCTGACTTCGCTGCGTTGCCGGGCGCACGTGTCGCGGTCCGCGCCATTTGCCGAGGAGTTCTCGATGTCACTTTCCGCTCGGAATTGCCTGCTCTGCACCCTGTCGCTCCTGACGTTGGGAACGGTCGGGTGCAACCACGCCCCCAGGAACGCGTTGCGACAAAGCCAGCTTCGTGCTCATCAGTTGTACGAACAGAATCGACAACTGGCGATGGAACGAAACGGACTCGGGATGACACAATCCCAGCTCGCCGCCGAGAAAGCCCGTCTCGAACAACAGTACCTCGCGACCAAGCAGAGCCTGGATGCGGCCAACGCCCGTCTGCAGAACCTGCAGGCCTCGAACGGCCAGTTGGAAGACGAGATGAAACATCTGTTGACCAGCCGGGGAAGCAGCCCGCTGTCGGACGATGCCACCCTGCGGCTGAAGAAGCTGAAGGAGAAATATCCGGACTTCGAATTCGATGCCCAGACGGGCGTCAGCAAGTTCTCGACCGACCTGCTGTTCAATTCGGGCAGCGACGAGATTCGTCCGGAAGCCATCAAGGTAATGAGCGAATTTGCAAGCATCATGAACCAGTCGGATGCCAAACACTTGAAGGTTCTGGTCTCCGGACACACGGATGACCGCCCGGTGGCCAAGAAATCGACGCAGGAGAAGCATCAGGACAACATGGGTTTGTCGGCCCACCGAGCCCTGTCTGTTCTGCGAACTCTGCGAAAATCGGGCATCGCCGAATCGCGAATGGGAGTCTCCGGCTACGGTCAATATCAGCCTGCAGAACCGAACAAGACCGAAGCGTCGCGGGCTCGCAATCGCCGCGTCGAAATCTTCGTCCTCGCACCGGATGCCACGATCGCCGGTTGGGACCCCGACCCCACGATGGAATTGCGGTAGACATCGCTCACCGCGAATATCAAATCCAGGCCCGGCACAGCTTTGTGCCGGGCCTGGATTCATTCACTCGCAGCAACAGACTTCACCGCGAATCGCAACTTGGCGGATGTCGAACGGGGGTTGGAACGCTGCTCGTCCTGGGACGGGCGAATTACGTCGTCGGCAATCAAACTGTAAGTTCCATCGCCCAGGCCGGTCTTGAACGCCTTCTTCACGCGGCGATCTTCGCCGGAATGAAATGTCAGAATGGCAACCCGCCCCCCGGGCTTCAAGACGGCCGGGATCTGACGCAACAGTGCATCGAGGGCACCGAATTCGTCGTTGACCGCGATTCGCAACGCTTGAAGAATCCGGCGAATCGTCGTCGTTGTTTCATCCGCGCTGCAGTCGGTGGTTGACAGGGTCAATCGAATGACGTCGGCCAATCCACGGGTGGTCCGGATGGGCTCCCGCGATTGTGCCTGCAGGATCGCCCGGGCAAGTCGAACTGCTCGTGGCTCGTCGGCATTTTCCGTCAGGAGTGCCGCCAGTTGGCGTTCGTCCAGTTTGGTCAACAATGCAGCCGCCGGTTGGCCATGGTGCGGGTTCATGCGCAGATCGAGCGGAGCATCCGCTTTGAATGTAAACCCGCGTTTTGGATCATCCATTTGCATGGAAGACAGACCCAAATCGGCCAGGATGATGTCCGTTCCCCCAGGAAACACCTCGGCGGCGATGCGCGACAATCCCGCGAAATTGGAACGGCGGACGATGAGATCCGCCGGAACTCCGATTTCACGAAGTCGCTGCTGGGTCTTGGGGAGTTCGATCGGATCGACATCCAGCCCGAGCAGTCGGCCCGCGGGTTGAATGGCTGCCAGAATCTCCCGGGCGTGGCCACCGTATCCCAAGGTACAGTCGATGACGGCGTCACCCGGCTTTGGAGTCAGTACCGACAGGATTTCGGTCACCATGATCGGCCGGTGGGTTCCCGCAGGTGTTTTACCGCTGGCAAGGACTCGTGCGACGTCTTCGGCATATCGCTCCGGCTGAAGTTCCTTGTATTTCTCGCCGAAGGATCGTGGATGAGATCCACGGTATCGGGGTCGGCGTGCCGGTTTGTCAGATTCAGAGTCGACCATGGGATCCGGCACTTGGGTTGCAGTTGGTAAACAGAGACGCCGCCGCTCGCCAGCCTACCAGTTCTGTGGCATATCACATAATGCAGAGGGTTGTATCTGAAGCGCCCAGCAATCCGTAAACCGTGAAATCACTTCAGATACAACACATTTTTCTGAACGGCCGCAAAAGATCTCCAACGGTGTCTGGCAGGCGCGGCCTGGGCGATCACCGCCGCGGCCGTCAGACACGCGCCTCGACGACCAGATTCATGGCGGTCCGGGCGGCGATCCGCACTCGGTCGAACCCGGCCTCGTGCAGAACCGCAGTCAACCGTCGCGGGCCCGCTTGGGCTCCGAGCGCCAGCCCGACTTCCTGGGCCTGTGACCCCGGTACGCAGGCAAGTGTTGACGCCGCATAAAAGAACCGCGACACCGGTGCCCTGGCCGAAGACAGGTTGTCTTCCAAACGGTCCTCGGCGTACGGTTCGACCAGCATCACGATACCACCTGGCTTGAGCCGTTCCTTCGCATGAGCCACGGCGCCCACCGGGTCGCCCATGTCGTGCAGGGAGTCGAAGAAGCAGATCAAGTCGAACTCGCCCGTGTACTCCTTCGCCGCCGCCGCCTCGAACCGCACGCGGCCATTCAGCCCGGCCTCGGTCGCGGCCCGGCGGGCCGAATCGATGCTCGCAACATGGTTGTCGAACCCGGCAAACCGCGATGCCGGGAATACGCCAGCCATGATCAGCGCCGATGTCCCCAATCCGCAGCCGACATCAGCGACGTCTGCGCCGTTGCGGAGAGTTTCGATCAGCCCATCGATTGCCGGCAGCCACTCGCCCACGATCGATGAGCGGTACAACGGGCCGAAGAACCGCTCGGTCGAGCAGAACAGGCAGGCATTGTGATCCCCCCATCGAACTCCGCGACCGTGCCGAAACGCATCGCGCAGCTGTGGCTCGTCGTGGTAAAGGCTGTAGATCAGGTCGATCGGGCCCTGCATGAATGCCGGGTGGCCTTCCGCCGCGAACACGACCGCCTGTTCCGGTGTCACTTCGAACAACTCACCTTCCGGCTCGTATTTCACGTACCCGGCGGCGGCGACGGCCGACAGCCACTCGCGAACGAGGCGTTCGTTCACACCTGCCTGCGCTGCCATCTGGTTTGCGGTGAGTGGACCGGCAGCAGCCAGAAGACGGAACAGGCCGAGCTTGTCACCCATGAAGGCAAGCAGGCCACCGATCCCGGCATTGCAATCGCCGAGCACCTTGCCGTGCAGCGCCTGCAATGCATCAGGGTTGATGGCGCGAGCCGGGGATTTCGTCACGGGAGAGGACACAAGCATGGTTACTCCTTTGTCTGACTTGGATCGAGGCGAACGGGTGTTACGACGGCCGAATTGTAGGGGAAACAGGACGGCCGACCATTTGACTACCGGTCAACCAATTGGTTGACTAGAGGTCAACGTGCACCTCCGCCCTGACTGTGTCACCCGATACCCAAGCCCCGTTCCGGAGCACTTCGTGAGTCCCCGAACATCCCTTCCGCCCAAGGCCGTTTCCGACCAATTACCCTCGAGTGTCCCGGTTGACGATCGGTCCCCGACGCGTCAGAAGTTACTCGAAACTGCCGAGGCACTGTTTGACACCGAGGGATTCCATGCCGTCGGCCTCGATCGCATCCTCCGAGCTGTCGGGATCAGCAAGCAGGCATTCTACCGGCACTTCGACAGCAAGGAGGATTTGGTCGCCGAAGTCATCCACTGGCACGACCGATGGTGGCGGGACAACTGCCGGAAGCTGCTCGCGCAGCGCGCAGGACCCAACGCCCGCCAACAACTGGACGAGTTCCTCACGCTGCTCATCGAAGTCCTGGAAGGAGACGTTTTCCGCGGGTGCTTCTTCATGAACGCGGTCGCCCAGTTTCCCGGCAAGTCCGACCCGATTCATCGTGCGGCTCTGGAAGCCAAGGACAACATCGAGGCGATGATTCGCGACATGGCGCTCAGTGCAGGTGCCGACGAACCGGCGACTTTCGCCCGTGAGTTTGGAATCATTTTCGAGGGAGCATTCGCGATCCGCCACCTCCGCCCGCCTGAGCACGTAGTCCCAGTCCTGCGGCAGATGTCTGCGACCCTCTTCTCAAAGCGGCTCCCTCCAGTCGCCGGACCCTGATCATTGTCAGACGACTCATTTCTTGCGTTTGGCTGTTTGCTTGATGCCGTTCTGAAACAAAACCAGCGAATCGCATTTGCCTTTCTTGTCCAGATTGAACGTGATTGTGGCATCGACCACTTTGTAGAACCAGACGGTTTCCGAACGGGCAAACACCTGCAGCGATGGCTGCCCCGTCAGGCCGATCATCAGCTTGTCGTCCCTGGTCTCCACCGTGAACATCGCGCCAGGGGCCAGTTCGTAATTGCCAACCAGCTTCTGCAGCGTTTCGGCGGGCACAACAATCGGCTTCTCGAATTTTCGTGGAGCGACTTTCACTCCAGAAATCATCTTCAAGATGTCTGTTGCCAATTGATCCACTTCGCCCGTGGAAGTATTGGTCATCAGGATCACACTCGTTTTCGTGTTGCGGTTGATGAGAACCATCGAGTGATAGCCGCCTGTTTGACCGTTGTGCCAGTGAGTCCCATCCGGTGCCAGTTGCCAGCCAAGCCCCAGCGGCGCGTCACCCTTTTTGAGCGGCTTCTGATGAATGGTCCAGGCCAGTTCGATCGCTTCACCCAGTTTGTCTTTGGGAGGGGCCAGGTTGGCTGCGACGAACAGCAACAGGTCGTTGACCGTGGAGCGAACTCCCCCTGCACCGGCCAGCACCTGCATGTCCCAGTTGATTGCCGGTTGACCATCACCCAGATGACCCGGTGCAAGCCGTGATTGCGATTCCTTGTCGATGCTGATCGCCGTGCTGGACATCTTCAGAGGCAGGGCGATCTGGTTTCGCACTAGGTCTTCATAAGTCGATTTCGCCTGCAGTGACAACAGGTGACCAAGCAATCCCTGGCCCAGATTGGAGTACTCGCTGCTTGTCCCCGGAGCCCGCGCCAGCTGGTGATTGTTCAGGAATGCGTACAAGTCCTTTTCCAGGTAATCGGCATAGGGATTACTGGGATCGCCGAACTTCATGTTGTCGGGAATTCGGGGCAGACCGGACACATGCGTCGACAAATCCTGCAACGTGATAGCGCGGTTGCCGCTCGCGGGCATCTTCACACCTGCAGGCAGCAGTTCGCCCGCGGGCTGATCCAGTTTGACCACGCCCCGAACCACTGCATCGGCCAGCAGGATTCCGGTCAAAACCTTGGTGGCCGACCCGAATTCATATATCATATCACCATCAGGAACTCGCTGATCGTCGCGACTCATTCGGCCATATCCGAAGACCTCCTGCTTTCCGTCGTGAACCACGCCGATCGTCATGCCAACGACGATGTCGTTGTCGAGATAGGGTTTTACGAGCTGATCAGTGCGCTCTCGAACGGATTTGTCGTCTGCGTGAATGTCTCCAGTGAACCGCATCATCATCGCAGCCATGACAATGCCAAGTGGAATAATTTCGACGGTTCGAACGTGGGTCATTTGATGTTCCTCAGTTTCGTTTGTTCGACGTGCTGCTCGAGTGCTTCAGACGTTTTGCGCCAACAACATCCGGTGCGTTTTTACTTTCTGTGACCTTCAGAGTTGCATCAATGACGCGGTAGGTCGCCGAGCCTAGCGGCTTGTACCAGAAGATTGGCATGTCTGCCGTTCCGACCGTGATTCCCTGGCCCGCGTAATGGGCATCCGCCGATTCCGTGAGTTCCTCCATGGCAAACTGATAGCCTCTCACGAGCGGCGCGAGATCTTTAAGCAATCGCTCAACCTCGGCGTTGTCGTCTCGCTTTTCCTTGAGCCGCGGCGCGAGGTATTTGTTCGTCATGCTTTCAAGTCCGATCTGATCGATCGTCACGGGAAATTCGCCGTCGTTGAGATCGCTCGTGAACTTCAACGCCGCCAGTAAATCGTCTTCGCAGATTTCCGTTTCGTGGTAATCAATCGACAGCATCGTAAAGCCTGCCGGCGGGGTGAGATCGAACAACGAATCTGCCAGATCGAGGTTAATCTGAAAGTTGGTCAGGATCTGGTCCAATTGCGAGGCATCATGCCATTTAGTCTCGATCCGCAGCGGCAAGCCGGTCCTGGGGTTGCCCCAGAGGGTGACGATCGCCAGAGGATGATCCAAACGAAAGCCGATCGCTCGCTGACCATCAATGACCTGTTCACCAAGCGATTGAAAGTCGCCGTCTTTGGCATCTTCACTATGGGCCAGCAACTTCCGCAGACGCTCGAAATGCTCAAGCTCGCGAGATTGGGTACTGCTGCCTTTAAACTTGAACAGGGTCGCCCGTTTCAACACCAGGTTCACCAGTAACTGCTTGCCTGCAGTCTCATCAATTACTGTGAAAAACTTCGCCCCTTCGACGCGATATTTCCCCGGCGACAAAAAGCTCCAGACAACCGTTTCAGCGCTCTGATCGTACACCGTCATTTCCGACTGGTATCGAACACTCTTCGCTGCGATCAGGACACGGCTGAATCTGTGAAAGGCTTGCGCGTAAGATGGTTGTGGAGGGACCATGAACACATAGAAGCCGACGACAACCACGATTGCCGCCGTCGTGACATTCGCGCATCGCCACAGAAGAGTACGACGTCGGACGAGTTTCGTCGCCGTGGATTTCAGTTGATCGATCGCATTGGGATGCCGATGTCGCCATGCATCAAAGTCAGGTTTGTTTGGAGAACCCAACGCGGTTCGAAGTTGCGAATCCAATTCCCAATTGTCTGGCTCATCCATCTCAATAGTCCTCTTCGCCCGGCTTCGAGAGCAAATCCAACAGAACTCGACGTGCTCGCTGCAGACGACCGTGAACGGCTTCTGGCGTGATCCTGAGTGCACGGCCAATGTCTTCGTATGACAACCCGGAAAAGTAGTGCAACTGAATCACTTCTCGTGCGCCGACGGAAAGTCGTTCCAGCGCGGTTTCAACCTTTGTCAAGGGATCATAGGTCGGCTGGGCCGGCGCAACGGGCTCGGTCACGATTGGCACGGCCTTTGTCTTCCGGCGTGCAATTCGGATCGCAACTCGACGGCAGATCGTCCCCAACCACTCGGGAAACCGGCTTCCGTCCCTCAACTTGCCGAGGTCGCGACACACTTCAACGAATGCCTCCTGAGCCGCATCTTCCGCCAGATGCAGATCGAAGACTTGGCTGCGTGCTATCCCCACCGCCAGTACATAATACCGTTCGTACAAATCCCGAAAGCTGTCGACGTCGCCAGCGCGCGCCGCTGCCACGAGGATTGCATCCGGACGATTCAAGTTGAATGACACCTGATAATGATCATGTACAAAGCACTGAATTCCGTTTGAAAATCGCGTGCCCGGAGTGGGTCAGACACTTTTTTCCACGGACTGCTCAAGGTTCTGACCATTAGTGCGAGAAACCTGCGGCAATGAGCGCGATTTCTTCCAGGTCGTGCACTTTTTTGGGAAAAAAACTGAGGGCGTGAATTCGCCGTCAAAACGAAAAGGCCCACGCGAAGGGGCGAATCTGCGAAGGATTGCTTCGCACATTGGCGCATCCGCGTGAGCCTGTGATTGTCGAGCGGCCCGTTGTGAGATTATTTGCCGTAGTCGGACTGGGCGTCGTCTTCCATCCCCTGCTGTTGGAGCTTGTACTTCTCCATGGCCCGAATCTGGTTCGCCAGTTTCTGCTCGGGCCCTGACGGGAAGTACTGCACGTCGTCGTCAAGGTAGTATGCCGACGGCAATGTCTGGCCGCTGATTGTGGTCTGCCAGCAACCCGCATTGAGGGCTGAAAGCACAAGACAACCTGTCAGCAGCAAGCCTCGCCAACCCCGGTTCGCATTCCGCTTCATGACTGCATCCTTGCCCGACGAACTTCTCAATGGCACGGTCCGGCGTACCATCCAATGAACAGAATCGACCAGCACGACCAGAAACTTTGATGAAATCGTTACAGTTGGTAAAGTTTCACATCCGGCGGGCGTTAAGTGTTGCTGGAAGGATGGTTTCGGCAGAAATTGCCGAGTCGTCCGGGATTCGATTCGGAACATTCAATGGATATGTGTGTCCATGCAGTGTTGGATCGTCGGGGCCTGAACCGGATTGGAGATCGATTTTATGATCAAACGTGTCCTGGTCCCTGATCACATCATCACCGTTCCCAGCTTTCTGACGGGGGACGAGTGCGATCGTTACATCAACCTCAGCGAAGGAAAGGGGTACGATGACGCCCCGATAACCACAGCCCACGGGTTTGAGATGCGGCCCGATATCCGGAATAATACCCGCGTCATTCTTGATGACTTCGATCTGGCTCGTCTGTTCTGGGATCGAATTGAGTCTGCCGTTCCGTCGCCGTTTGGCGGTCGGAATGCGATCGGGTTGAACGAGCGGTTTCGGTTCTATCGGTATGATCCGGGCCAGACATTTCGATGGCATCGCGATGGGGCGTTCGTACGTATCAGCGGCGAGCGGAGTCAATTCACGTTCATGATTTACCTGAACGCAGATTTCGAAGGAGGCGAAACGAAGTTCCGGCTCCCGTCACCCATTGGCTCGATTGACGTCCGGCCGGAACGGGGAATGGCACTCCTGTTCAACCACGAACTGCTGCATGAAGGTGCGACGGTCCATCTCGGCCGAAAGTACGTTCTCCGGACAGACGTGATGTATGGCGAACGAATTTAAGCAGTGGGGATGATGCCGATTCGCCAACTGCGCTGGTGCTGTGATGTCGTCAGGCAACATGACACTGTTTGCAAAACTTGACATTTGACGTCAGTCGCGTGACAAATCGTCTGCACATTGGCACTTTTATCGTTTCTGGAAACACGGCATTCGGTTTGCCTCAGTGAATTGAGGAATCGTCAGCGCCTGTCATGGATCTGGCGAACCCGCAGCGGGGTGACTTTCAAACCGACCTTGAACCAACGAGATAAACATGCCAATGGTTGAACCGGGCCTGACTGTGAAGTCACTTGCAGAAGTCGCCTGGCTGGTATCACGCCTGGGACCTCAAATGATTGCTTCCCAGGCGGAACCCTCATCGACCGCGCTGCGAGATTTCTGGCAGTCCACTCGAAAACTGCAACAAATCTGGGACCAGTTTCTGGATCAGGAACCGTTCTCTGTTCCCGACGCTGCAACGCATCTGGAACAGATTGCGGCCCAAGTGTTTACGACCGAACTGCTGACGCGGGTCTGGGCGACCATCCTGGGCAGCATTGACCAGCGGACCGGCCGCAACGATCTGACTCGAATCGCCACCAATTCTGTCAGTGGGTTATTGCAGATCCGACACCGCCTGCTGAAGCATATTCTGCATCCTTCG
Source organism: Planctomycetota bacterium (assembly GCA_018242525.1). GTDB lineage: Bacteria > Planctomycetota > Planctomycetia > Planctomycetales > Planctomycetaceae > Schlesneria. Next base: position 106,121 of record JAFEBS010000049.1, read on the forward strand.
GCTCCGTCGGGTTCCTGGGCTGCCGATCTGGATCGCCTGCGACGTCGCTGCGATCGCTGGACAGACCTGCTGATCGGAAACCTGTGCGGGGCGGACGAATTCTTCCGATTTGCGTTTGATGCAGAGCGGGCTCGTGATTTTGCCGAAGATGCCCACGATGGGGTCAATGCGTCACACCCGGTGGAACTGCTGGTTGCTGCAGGAGTTCGGCTGTCGTTTCTTGGACAGTTACCAACGGTCTCAGTCGATTCGCCCGCTTTTCAGGGCCTGATGCAATCGATCTTGGGAAGCCTTCCCGAACAGGCGTTTTACCGAGATGGCTCACTGCGTGAGCAACTTCTGCCTGTCAGCACTGCGAGAATCGAGCCGAGTGATGCGGCCGACGACGTCCTGTTGCCTGGAATCAGCCTGACCAGTCTGCGTCGTCGATTTCCGTAAGTCGAATGAATCGGCCATTTCCCTCGAATCCAGCTCATGATTCTGCCCCGCAATCGACGAAAGACTCGTGGCTTGCAACGGCGAACTGGCTCGCTAAAATCGGGCCTGTCGACGCTACGGTGGCTATAGCTCAGCTGGTTAGAGCGCCAGATTGTGGTTCTGGATGTCGCCGGTTCGAATCCGGTTAGCCACCCCTCAAACGCCTTGTCCTCAACTTGCGGACAAGGCTTTTTTGTTGAACGTGATTGGGGTTACGTCGATCACGCTTTGGGTAGTAACTGGCGGGGGGCAGGTTCCTGCGATTCAGCCGGCCAATCCCAAACAGTTGTCGCTTCATTGACGTACGCAAAGACACCGCTTGCCCGGATTACGCCGATCCGTCAAGATGCGGTCGGAGGGATCCTGAATGTCCTTGGAATTGCGCGACGTCGTCAAAACGTATCGAGAACCTGGTGGCGGACGCTTGCCGGTCCTCAAGATCGCCAGCTTTTCATTGGCCGCTGGTGAACAGGCTGTGCTGGTAGGTTCCAGCGGCGGTGGCAAAACCACCCTGTTGAACATCATCGCCGGAATCACCGCTGCCGACAGTGGTGAGGTGCTGGTGGATCGAACCGATCTGACGAAATTGCCCGAGGCGGCGCGTGATCGGTTTCGGGCCGAGCGAATCGGCTACGTGTTTCAGACGTTTAATCTGTTGCAGGCCTTTACCGCTCTCGAGAATGTCCTGCTGGGGATGAGTTTCGGCGGGCGTCATGCGGACCGATCCGCGGCGATTGAATTGCTGAAACGGGTTGGACTTGGGCACCGGTTGCATCATAAGCCCGCCCAATTGTCGGTCGGTGAGCAGCAGCGAACCTCAGTGGCCCGGGCACTGGTCAATACTCCCAAACTCTTGCTGGCCGATGAACCGACGGCCAATGTCGACGCCGCCAATCAGCAAACGATCCTGGATCTGCTGCGGACGTCCTGCCGTGAAAATGGTGTTTCGTTGTTGCTTGTGACTCATGCCCCCGAAGTGGCAAACCAGTTTGATCGAGTCGAAAAACTCGCCGATTTCAACAACCCCGTACCACAGATCGCAGCCAGGTAATGACATGATGCCCGCCGCCGCTCGCCGGGGTGGCTTCCACGTATTTGCACGCCAAGTTTCATGACCTTCAGACTTATTCCGGACACCGTCTCCCGCTTCAGGATCCACCCGTGAATCTCGCCACAATCGCCTGGAAAAGCGTTCGTCAGCGTGGACTCGCATCGTCGTTGACGGGGGTCAGCGTTGCACTCGGCATCATGCTGATGGTGATGGTGTTGGTGATCTACGGCATCCTGCAGAACACGTTTAACCAGCGTTCAATCAACTATTCCCTGATCGTTGGGGCCAAGGGTGATCCGCTGCAACTGGTGTTGAGCACCGTCTATCATGTCAGCCCGCCCATTGAAAACCTGCCCTATCGACTTTATCTCGATCTGAAAAAGGATCCACGCGTCGAAGTCGCCATTCCGCTCGCCATGGGCGATGTGACCGAAGAGGGGAATTTCGCGATCGTCGGAACACTGCCTGAATTCTTCGAACGCGATTATGCACCCAAACGTCCATTCCTCGTGAAAGGGACTGCATTCCACCAGCCGTTTGATGCGTTCATTGGTTCACGCGTCGCGTCGGAAAACGGCTGGAACCTGGGAACAAAACTGAAATTGCGACACGGCGGAGCCGCCGGGGACCATGTTCACGATGAGGAATTCACGGTCGTTGGAGTCATCGCCCCCACAGGGACGCCGCACGACAAAACTGTGTATGTCAACCTGGAAGGCTTCTACCAGATTTCGGGGCACGACAAACCGCTGGACGAAGCGATCAAACGAGAACGCGAATTCTACGGCGAGCCTCCACTGGACGCAGATGGACTGGCGGCCGAGATGAAGAAGATTCAGGCGAAGTATGGCGTGCATGATCACGCGCACGGACACGACCATGCACATCATGGTCATGCTCACGAAACTCCGCCGGTCCAGAAGGAAGTCACGTCCATTCTAATCGCCTGTAAATCTGACACCGCCGGTCTCATGCTGCAGGGAGAAATGAAAAAGGGGTACAAAGCACAGGCTGTGAACCCGATCTTTCCTATGCAGAAGCTGATGAACGACATCCTGGGCCCCGTCAAACAATTGCTGCTGGCCATGACCGGCATGATTGTCCTGGTGTCCGGGATCGGAATCTTCGTCAGCATTTACAGTTCGATGAGTGCCCGCGGACGTGAAATCGCCATCATGCGCGCGCTGGGAGCCCAGCGGAGCACGGTCTTCACCATCATCCTGGTGGAATCGATCATCCTGTGTCTTGGCGGCGGTCTGCTGGGCCTGCTGCTGGGGCACGGCATGGTCTTCGTTGCAGCCCCGATTGTCGAAGTCCAGACCGGACTGATCGTGAACCCGCTGGCATTCGAACTTGCGGAACTGGTGCTGTTTCCCGCATTGCTGCTCATGTCCATCCTGGTCGGGTTCCTGCCGGGAATGACCGCCTATAAGACGGATGTGGCCGAGGCACTGAGCAATTCGTAGGACCGACACTTGGTCCCGGCCGGTCGCGGAGTATGATGCGGGACGATTTGCCCAGGGCGACATGGCTCTTGTCCGCTGGTCTGATCGCCGTTGAAGAGTTCCCGCCTGCTTTCCAGATGGATTTCGCGTGCCCACTGCTGCTGCCGACGACGATTTTGCCTTACCGCTGCTTTCAGTCCGGACGTCGCGCGAAGCCGCGTTTATTGCGCTGGAGGAATTTCGGAACTCGGGAACCTGGTTGGCCGACGTGCTGGATCGACTGTTCCGGACCGCCAGCCTGCCACCAAGGGAACGGGGCCTCGCCACAGAACTGGCGTGTGGCGTCGTGCGGCGAATGGCCACACTCGATTCGATCCTGAAGACACTGGTCGCCCGGCCCCTGGATCAGGTGGAGTCTCCCCTGCTGACGGTGCTGCGGTTGGGAGTCTACCAGGTCGCATTGCTGGATGGGGTCCCTCAACATGCCAGCGTTCATGAAACCGTGGAACTGACCAAGCGCCTGGGCAAGCTGCGCTGGAGCGGCTTTGTGAACGGCGTGCTGCGCGGGGCGACTCGCCTGGTCAGCAACGAATTCATGACGGAACCGTCGGCTCGCGGCGTCCCGGTCACCGACGGACGGTTTCGACAATTGCGAGAAGCCATCTTCGCGGACCCGGCTCGCGATCCGGCCCACTATTTTGCCGACGCATACAGCTTTCCACTGTGGCTGGGCGAACGCTGGCTGCAACGCATCCACGCCCCGGAATTGTTCCGCCTGGGAGCCTGGTTCAATGTCCCCGGTCGAGTGGTCCTGCGAGTGAATCAACTGCGATCCACCACGGAATCCCTGTTGGAAAGCTTCCAGCAGATGACGATCCCCGTCCGTCGCGTGGAGGAATTCGCCGCGGTGGTGCTGGAAGGGGCTTCGCAGATCGAACGGCTGCCGGGTTATGAACAGGGATGGTTTGCCGTGCAGGATCTGTCCGCGATGCAGGCGGCGCGTCGACTGGCTCCTCAGCCGGGACAGCGCGTGTGGGATGTCTGCGCGGCGCCGGGGGGCAAAACATGTCATCTGGCCGAACTGATGAACAACACCGGCCACGTCCTCGCGACGGACGTAAGGCCCGAGCGATTGCGACTGATCGAGGAGAACCGCGCGCGGCTGGGTGCCGACATCGTCGAAACCCGGTTGATCAGCGAAGACGGCAACCATCTTCCGGACGGACCGTTTGATGCCATCCTGATCGATGTCCCCTGCTCCAATACGGGAGTCCTGGGAAAACGACCGGAAGCTCGCTGGCGGATCACGGCGGCCGGGATCACCGAACTGAACAGAGTCCAGGAACGCCTGTTGAACAACGCGCTCGACCGGTTGGCCCCGAACGGTCGCGTGGTCTATTCGACATGCAGCATCGAACCCGAGGAAAATCACCAGTTGATCGCCCACGTCCTGGCCCGCCGTCCGAGAATTCAGCTTGTCGAAGAAGAACTGTTCCTCCCAGGGCAGCCCAGCGATGGCGGCTATCAAGCGTTGCTGCGATCCGAATAGCGCACGAACGTAGAACGTCAGGTGGCTGGGGTCGACCAACGGGAGCCCCCAGCAATTCAAGGCCAACGGATTAAGTTTTATAGTACCGTGGTTGACGAGATCGATTAACGACGCGAACAAAGTATTCGTTTGTATTTCAGGCCAGTTTCTTCATGCCGGACCAGTTGAGCAAAGTGTTGTTGGCAACAATCGAGAGAGGGTTTTTCTGGGGGCTCCCGTTGGTCGACCCCAGCCACACTGCCGTGGGGACTCGCCGACACTGGCAGCGTCGGCAACGATTGTTTCCGAGTCGCATTCTCCGTGCCTCCGTGGTGCAAATCCTCAACACCGTCAGATGAGTCACTGGTTGGAAGTGGATCCATCAGCGACTACAATCGAGTTTCATGACAGCGTCGACCGTTTGCGATTGGGTTTCCGAAAGATGCCATGTTGAAACTACGAGCGCGCAGTTACGAAAACGGGGAACCCGTTCAGGTGACAATCGTGGGCGACCGGATCCGCTCCGTGGAACCTGCGTGGCCAGACGGGACCGTGGGGGACTGGCCGTATGTGGCTCCCGCACTGTTTGATTTGCAGATCAACGGTCATGGCGGAATCTGGTTCAGCAATGATGCGTTGACCAGTGACGACGTCGTCGCTGCTTTGAGACCGCACTACCGATATGGTGTGACACGGCTTTGTCCGACGCTGATTACGAATTCGTACGAAGGCCTGGCGGCGGGGTTTGCGGCGATTCGAGCGGCGTGCGAGACGCATCCCTTTGCCGATAAAATGGTGTGTGGCTGTCACCTGGAAGGTCCGTACATTTCGTCGGAAGACGGTCCGCGGGGGGCGCATCCGCGGGAACATGTTCGGGCGGCGGATTGGAGCGAATTTCAGAAGCTGCAACAGATCTCGGGGAATCGGATCAAGCTGGTCACGATCGGCCCGGAAGTCGATGGGGCTCTGGAGTTCATTCGCCGCGCGGTGGACAGTGGCGTCGTGATTGCGATCGGCCATACCGCGGCCACTCCCGAACAGGTTCGGGCCGCGGTCGACGCCGGGGCACGGCTCAGCACTCATCTGGGCAATGGTGCTCACGCGATGATTCATCGGCATCGCAACTATATCTTTGAACAGTTGGCCGACAACCGACTGACCGCCAGCCTGATCGTGGACGGTCATCATCTTCCCGCGTCACTCGTGCAAACGTTTCTCAAGGTGAAATCGCCGAAGCGAACGATCCTGACCTGCGACGCGGCGGGGTGGGCGGGATGCCCGCCGGGTGTGTATGAAAGCAAACTGGGCCGCAGTGAAATCCTGGAAAACGGCAAGCTTGTCGTGGCTGGTCAACGTGAGTTGCTGGCCGGGTCCGCGCAGGAGACCGATACCTGCGTGGCTAACGTCATCGAATTCGCCGGGGTGTCGCTGAAGGACGCCGTCGACATGGCCAGCAAGAACCCGGCCCGGATGCTGGGTTACGAAGTGGTCCGCTTACGCCGCGGTTCCCTGGCGGATCTGATGGTGTTTCGGATCCCGCCCGAAGGCAAACGCCTGGAAATCGAAGCGACGATCGCTGGCGGTGAACTAGCGTACGGTAAGATTGTCAGTCGCTGAGATCTCAGATGCGCATTCTAATGATTTTAATGCTGATTGGTTTCGAAAACATGGCACACGCGGCAACGTTTGTCTACGTGTCGATGGCTCCCGAACAGCGGATCCAAATTTATCAATTGGATGACAAGTCTGGGGCACTACAGCCTGTTGACTCACTCGCCGTGGACGGTGCTCCGGGGTGCATGACCGTTGATTCGCAGCGTCGCTTTCTGTTCGCGTCGCTGCGAACAACCAGTAGTCTGGCGAGTTTCCAGATCGATCCGAAAACGGGCAAGCTGACTCTAATCAGCACCGCCGGTCTTCCTGCAGGGGCGAACGCGGCGTATGTGACTCCGGATCGGACGGATCGCTGGCTGTTGTCGGCATCCTACATGGCGGGGACGGTTGTCGTTCATCCCCTGGGTGAGGATGGGAAGATTCAGAGCCCGTCGGTTCAAACCGTGACGACCGCCAGGACGGCGCACTGTGTGGCGATCGATCGTGATCAGAAGTGGGTGTTTGTCCCGCATGTTGCTCCGAATGCGATTTTTCAGTTTCACCTGGACTCGGTCACGGGTAAGTTGACTGAGGCGGGACGAGTTCCCGGCGGCACCGAGAAGGCCGGGCCGCGGCATCTGGCGATTCATCCGTCGCAGTTGTTTGCCTATTCGTCCGATGAATCCGGCAGCAGCGTGACCGCTTATCGCCTGGACGCGGAAACCGGACTGACATCGTTCCAGACGCTTTCCACGCTGCCCGCCGATTATGCCGAATCGAATTCGACGGCCGAAGTGAAGATTCATCCGAGCGGCAAGTTCGTCTGGGTTTCCAATCGCGGACACGACAGTCTGGCCGGATTCTCGATTGACTCAAAATCGGGCTGGCTGTCGCCACTCGGGCAGACCCCGACGGAAAAAACACCGCGATCTTTTGAGATCGATCCCTCCGGTGACTATGCGTTTGGGGCCGGAGAAGGATCGGGCAAGCTCGCCGTGTTTCGAATTGACCAGGTGACCGGCCACATGGCCCGCATTCAGACCTACGACGTCGGCAAGAGCCTGACCTGGGTTCTGGTCGTGAAAACAGCCGCGAATTGATTTCGTAAGATCGCCGGAATCACCGCTGCAGATCGACGAAATCCGCTTGATTGGCCGTTACCTTGTCAACCGGGCGTTGCCGATTCAGACTGACCAACTGAACGCTGGATTTCTGCCGCAATGACGAGAATTCCGGGTCAAACGAGGGGGCCGGATGGCGATTCAATCGCCGCAGCCGGTGCGGTTGCAGGTCGTGCCAGACACTGGCACATCCGCTGGTAAACGTCGCCAGCAACAATGCCAGCGCGACGCTTCGACACGATCTGGACATCGTGTGAGACCTCTTGATGGGGGGAACGAATTGGGATTGGGGATCGACGATACTTAGCGGATTCTGCAAAACTCGCCAAGCCCGATTTCAAAACTGCCCGGCGAAATCACCAGTACTCAATCGATGACGGGCGTTTTCTGGTGCCAGTCGGTCGCGTTCTGAAACGCGTTGGCGACTGCCAGTATGGAGTTTTCGCCGAAGGCCCGTCCCGTGAATTCCAGGCCGGTTGGCAGACCCCGGGCACCAAATCCGTTGGGAACAGTGATTCCCGGCAGTCCTGCTGCGTTGGCAGCCCCACTCAGATTCGTACTGGAAAATCCCCGTGCCCATTCCGTAAACGGCTGACTGACGGGCCCCGATTCGGTGTTCAGCGTCGGGGTGACGACAGCATCGAATTCCTTCAGAACGGCATCCACCTCGTGCTGGATCTTGACGCGAATCCGCAGGGCGTTGATGTAGTCCCGGGCCGGAATCACCAGGCTCGAAAATCCCCCCCAGCGATCTTCCGGGGCGGTCAATTCCCAAACGTCGCCGCTGGTCATGAAGTCTCCAAACGCCGCCCCCATTTCGCAGGAGATGATCGTCGACGCCACGACGGAATACGGCAGATCGGGCAGCTTTGTTTCTGTGATCGAGCCGAACCCCTTCAGGACTTCCAGCGACCGCTCGTAGTTCGTGCGAACTTCCGGAGACAATCGCGAAACATCCACATCCAAGGTCGCAAACTTGAACCTGCGGCCCGCGTCGACCTTCATGTCTGCAGTACCTGCATACTTCCATCCCGTGGCGATGCTGGACGGATCCAGCGGATCCGGCCCGGCGATCGCATTCAGAACCAGACCGCAATCGTCGGCCGTCCGGCACATGGGCCCCAGCTTGTCCATGGTCCAGCTCAATGCCATCGCACCATGTCGACTGACGCGACCATAGGTCGGCCTCAGCCCGGCGATCCCGTTGTAGCCAGCCGGGGTCATGATCGATCCCCAGGTCTCGGATCCGATCGCAAACGGTACAAGGCCAGCACCGATGGCGGATCCAGGACCTGAAGACGATCCTCCCGACCAGCAGGTCTTGTCCCAGGCATTCAATCCTGGCCCGGTCGCGCTGGCGTTCGCCTGCTTGTAGCCAAACCCACCCGCCAGTTCGACCATCGACAGCTTGGCACACAGCACCGCTCCGGCATCACGCAACCGCGTGATCACGGTGGCGTCCGTGTCAAACATCTGGTCTTTGAGTGGTGCTGCTCCCCACGTGGTCGCGATCCCCATGGTGGCCAGCAGATCCTTGGCACCGTATGGAATGCCGTGCAGCACTCCCCGATCTCGTCCCGACTTCAGTTCCTCGTCGGCTTGTTGCGCCTGTTTCAGAGCAAGGTCCCGTGTGATTGTGGCCACGGCATTGTAGACAGGCCCGAATTTCTCCAGCCGGTCCAGGAAAAACCGCGTCAATTCCACGGACGTTACAGTACCGGAGCGGAGTTTCGAGGCCAGTTGGCGGATTGTGGCGAAGGCGTACGTCGTGTCCGGCATTGAAACTCCTTCGTCGAAGGTGAATCCACAAGACGGCCGGGTGTCACGTCTGACTCCACGCCAGCCCGAGCGACCCCAGCGCGTAAAATGTGTATTCCACGTCTGTCGCGTGATCCCACGTTGCCGCACGAAAGCCCCCCTGGGGGTGTTCCAGTGACAGGATGAACTGTTCGATCCGGCGTGAATCCAAGAGCTTGGGTTCTTCCAAGTCCAGGCACGTCAGGTACCCGGTAAACGTTGACAGGGTGTCCGCGAACGGGATCCGCGAATTGGCCTGGAAGCCTCCTTCGTCGCTGCGAACATCCTTCAAGAAGGCGAGCACGTCTTCGCGCAGATGTTTTCCAATCGACGAATGCAGCATCAACACGGCAACCGCCGCGGCTGTGGGGTTGGTACCGCTCCGCTTCATCGGCGCGATCTCCACGAAACCACCGTCGTCACGCTGCCGATCGTGAATGAATTTCACCAGCAATTCGGGCGAGGGAACGGTCTGGCCGATCAGTTCCAGGCAAAGTGCCACCAGGAACGAATGGTAGGTACTGCCGAGGGCTCCTTCGCGTGTCTTCGCGTAGCCGCCGTCACTGGTCCGAAATCCCTCCAGGACCCGGGCCAATTCCTGAGGCCAGTTTGGATCGGCATCTTCCAGCACGTCGATCCCCGCAGCCGCCTGGACCATCAACGCAGAATAGAGCCAGCTGACAACATCAATCACGCTGGCCTGACGCTGCCGCGACTGATGCAGGTATTGAGCCACTCGAGCGGCATCGTCCGCCGTAAACGACTTCAAGGCCGCCAGCCCCCGAATGCCAAATGCGGTGTAGTAAAGATCCGATTCGCGGCCCTCGGGAACCGCGCCGGGATCCTCTGACGGCATTCCCCGACCGCCAAAGCCGCCATCGGCGTTCTGCTGCGACAGCAGGAATTGACGATGCTTTTCCCGGCGCTGGGGATCCAGCCTGGCCAGCCCGCGTGCCAATCGTTCATCGAGCCGAAACAGATACGGAGTCGCCATGAATCATCTGTCTTCTGTGCGCGGAGCGATTTCAGGAATGCACTTGCGCCAGCGGTAACAAGGTGGACAGCTTGACCAGCGGTTCCGGGGGCGGTGCCGCGGGGGCTGCCAGCACCGTGTCGATCAGGAAATACAGCAGCCGACGCAGCGCCTCGGGATGGACTTCATCGGCCAGCGCTTCCGCGCGCGTGCGACATTTGTCGACCAGAGTCTCTGCCCGCTCAAAGACGCCCAACTGACGATAGATCCTGCCGAGCTTTTCGGAGCGAACCGACGGGGCCAGAGTGCCACTGATGACCGCTTCCAGTTCCTGCCGGGCGGTTCCCTTGGCGGCATCCAGTGCCAGGGCCAGCAACAGCGTGGGCTTGGCCAGTTCCGCATCACGACCCGCCACCAGTTTGTTCGGGGCGTGCTCATCCCAGTCCTGCAGGTCATTCAGGATCTGAAAGCCAACTCCCAGATGACGGCAGAATGTGGGAACCATGGATTCGTACTGGTCCATCGGGCCCGCCATTCGCAAGCCGGCATACAAGGCGGCTTCAAACGCGGGGGATGTCTTCAGGGCATACAGCTTCATGGCGTCCAGGGCGGTCAGCTTGATCGAGTGCTCGCCCGTCCAACGCAATTCGGCCCCCTGTCCTTCGCACAACTTCAGATGGGCGTTGGCCAGTCGATCCATGATGTCCGCGGCGGCTTCCGCCCCCAGTTCCTTGCGTCCCTGGCTGATCAACCGGTAACCGAGACCGATCAGGTAATCACCGACGTTGATGGCCGGTCCGACCCCATATCGCTTGTGCAGAGTTTCCTGGCCATAACGGTACGGGTCATCATCCTGGATGTCATCGTGCACCAGCGAGGCCTTGTGGAACGCTTCCATGGCCAGAGCGGTTCGTCGGACTGCGGCCGAGAATTCCGGTAGAGACCCGTCGGTACTCGGCTGGGTCGCATAGTTGCCGGACAGCGCGTCATAGGCGGCCAGCGTGATGAATGGCCGGAACCGCTTACCTCCCTGAACCAGCCAGTCCCGGGCAATCGATTCCGTTTCGGCCAGCAGGCTGTCGGCCGATCCTGTCCCGCTGCGTGTGGCGGGCAGCAGTTCGTCAAACTGGTCTTCGAACATCTGGTTCGAGACGCGCATCATCGGGATGTAGCCGGAGGTGCGGTCTTCCGTCAGGGGTTCGTATTTCTCCAGGCAATCCCAGACCCAGGACTCGTCCAGCGTGGTGTTCTTGCAATCGCCGGAATGCAGCGGGATCGCGTACGACGGAACACCGGCCAGCAGGATCTTGTCGATCGCTTTTTCGAGCACATTCAGACACGCCACTCCCAGGATGCCGTCGACATGCCCGGAGACGATGATCTTCAGGACGATCGGCGACCCTTCGGCCACCAGCACTTTGTATCCCAGTTGTTCGGCTCGAACCTTGTAGTCGGCGATGGAACAGGCACCGCACTTTTCGCAGTCCAGACCAAATTCGTCATAGTCCGCGGGGCAGCCGTCCGCATGCTTCAGGCAATGTGGCAGCAGCAGCAGGCGTCGTTCAAAGGGGATTGCCAGGAATTGCTGCTTCCAGAAGAAATTGCCGACCAGCACCATGGCAAAGCCAAGGAATTTCTCGGGCTGGCCGAGTTGCTCCAGCAATTTGCGGGCGTGAGCTTCCAATTCAGATTTGTTAAACGGGCGGCTGCGATCCAGTTGACGTGCATATTGCTCGGCAGCCGCCTTGATCTGTTCCCGCAGTTCGAGAGTATCAGGAACCAGTTTTAGATGGGAGGTACTGCGGCGACGTGGCTTGTCTTCTGGAGTTTCCGATTCCTGGACGGCCTCGACCACAGCGGTCTCCTTCTGCATGGCCGTCGGATCGTGTTCCATTTCTGAATTGGTCGGTGCGATCATGTACAGGACTTCCTTGACGTCCGACTCGTCAAACGAGTTGGAGAACCGGCAGGGTGAACTTCAAATTACGGCGGGCAATTCTCAAGAAGTCATGGCAGGGCGAACATCGGCAGGCCTATTGGAGTCTACCGGCGACGAATCGACAAGTCGGGCGGCATTTTCGACGGCCCGTGCGAGGGCCGCCACGGTAAAGATCATCGGATAAAGTCTTTCAAAATACCAGAGTTTGGCGAAGTACAACCCGATGGGAGCGGGTTGCCTGAACGAATCCTCTGAAACTCGATCCAGCAGCCAGCTTACACCACGCTGACAGGCCTTGTCGGCAAAGGGTACCGAAAGCAGGGCCTCGACCGCCAGAGCTGTCTCCTCGACAGAGGACGGTGTCTGCAAATTCCCCCCCCATCCCCCATCTTGATTTTGTGCTGACACCAGCCACTGAATTGCTCGCTGAGGAACCTCATCGGAAAGCCGATCCCAGTCGCGATAGGCTGCCAATCCCTTGGAAACACCGTACGTGGGATTCTCTTCATCCGTCGCAAACTGGTTCCCAAACCACAATGGTAACCAGGCTCCGTCGCTGCGCTGGGTTCTGGCGAGAAATCCGAAACCGGCGGTCACCGCCCGCTCGATCCGGCTGCCTGGTTTCGGCGATGGCTGCCAGGCGCGGATCGCACGCAAAGTGTGTGCTGTCAGATCTGGAGTGCTTCGATCAAACGGCAAGGCGCCCCATCCTCGGCAAAATGTTGGCCAACCTCCATCGGAATTCTGCAGGTCCAGCAGCCAACCGATTCCCGCCGACGCCGCTTCCCGAACTCGCTCACAGTCCGGACGCAGTTTCAACAGAGCCAGGATGGCACCTGGAGTGTCATCCGCATCCGGAACTCCCCCCGACAAATTCGTCCAGGCCCAGCCCCCCGGCGCAGCATTTGTGTACCGATGCACCTTTCGATGCTGTTGACTCAACAGCCATGTGATCAACGCGTCGACCATGGAATCGTCCAGTTCCTCACCGGCTAGTGCGTTGATACTGAGTGTCGTCGCCCAGGTCGCCAGGTTTGTATCGATCGGCCAACTACCATCCGGACGAACCGAATTGACCAGGAAACTCAGTCCCTGCTTCGCGACGGGATGATCGGTCAATCCCATCGAGACCAGGCTCATGGTTACAAAACTGGTCAATGGCGTCGCTTCCAGGAATCCACCGCTTTCGGGTTGAATGGAAGTCAGCCGTCGCAGTGTCGGTTTCACGGCCGCGCGGCGAATCCAGCGAATCAACGGATTCCACGACGGGGCGTGAAAGTGTCGGGCCTGGCCGATCGCAATTAAAGCCGGCAGCGCATAACTGACAACCGGCAGTCGGATCCATTGGAAAAACCGATGCGGCAGCCACCCCAATTCAAACGGCAACGGAGAGATCTTGTTCCACGGAAGCAGGCCAGCCAGGGCGCATTGAGTCAGAATCGGAACCGAAAATGTGTGGTCCTTGCCGTAGCGGGCGCGAATGGCGTCGAAGCCTCCCTGAGCCTCAACATGAGCGGTTGCTCGTTCCACAACCTGGGGATGGCTGGTCGCCGCGCCGGTCATGTGAAAACTGGCGTAGGCAAGCATGCTGGTCGAGATGTTGCTGTGACTGAGAACCGTGTCTCCCCAGCCGCCGTCGGGATTCTGGTGTTTTGCCAGCCAGTCCACCCCGCCATCGATCAAGGAACGAAATTCGTCCGATCGATGGGGTTGCTGATTGATCATCGATTGAAAGGCGGCGATCGCCGTCGCCGTCGACAGGGGGGACGACGACAATTCTCCTTCCCAATGCCCCGCCGGAACTGCTTCGCCCAACAACGCCCGGGCTGCTGTCTGGTATCCGCGTTCCAGTCGTTCAGTCGTCAGCATTCGGCACTCTGGTCATCTGATCCGTGGTGAATAATCCGGTTATGTCGATTGTACGGTGATTGGCGCCGTATTCGTAGTGACCGACAATTCCAGGTTGCTCGCCATCGGCCAAAAACGCAGATACTCTCGTAGGCCGCAGGATGCGTAAGCTGGATCGAGTCACCGCCGTACAGTCCTGAACACGGCCCTGCCGATAAGTCCTCAAGCCCACAGCAGAACAATCCGCTCCTCAGGATGCCCTCATGAAAACATCTGCGATCCGCAGCCTTCGCCGCAAACTGGCCGCGAATCTTCCCGTGTTTGGAATGTGGGTCACCCTGGAATCCCCCACCGTCACCGAAATGGCCGTCGCACTGGGACTCGACTGGGTTGTGATCGATGCGGAGCATGGCCACCTGGACTGGAAGGAAATCGTCGAACATCTGCGAGCAACCGTCCGCAGCGAGACCGTCGCATTGGTTCGCATCGCCGAGTTGAACGGCAGCCTGATCAAACGCGCCCTGGATATCGGTGCCGACGGGATCGTCATTCCGTGGATTGAAACTGCCGAACAGTTGAAGCAGGCGGTGGCCTACTCGCGCTATCCGACGGACGGTCTGCGCGGCATCGGGGCCGAGCGCGCCACCTGCTGGGGACACTGCTTCGTCGAACACGCGACGGAAGCGAATGAAAATGTCCTGGTCGTTCCAATCATTGAAACGATCGCCACCGCTCGACAAGTCCCGATGATGTGCCAGGTGGATGGAGTTGAATTGCTCTGGTTCGGCCCGGCGGACTATTCGTCCACGGCTGGCTATCGGGGCCAGTGGGAAGGACCGGGCGTTGCCGACCAGATTCTGAAAATGAAGGATACCATCCGCGCCGCGGGCAAACATTGCGGCGTCCTGGCCACCAGCATTGACAACATCCAGGAACGACAGGCTCAAGGATTCCGCGCGATTGGCCTGGGGATGGATTCCGGCTTGCTGCTGCGATCCTTGAAAGCGTCTCTGGCCGCCGTTGGCCGCGATCTGACCATACGTGCCTCATTGACCCCCGACTGGACGCCACCTCTCAAGGCCGCTCCGCTGTCTCGTCCTCCTGAAACATTGCGGCCCGATCGAATGGAAGTCATGAACCCCGTCGGCAGCGGGCCGAAGGTAGAAATCTCCCGCGGAGTCACATTTGAGTGCCTGGTTGGACGTCATAACCAGGCGAAAAACCTGACGACCGGCATCGTGACGTTCGCTCCGGGTGCCGTCCTGCCCTGTCACTCACACACGTTTACGGAATCGATCACGTTGCTCAGTGGCTCGATGACCGTCGAAATCGAAGGACGCGGTTATGCGTTAAAGCGTCTGGACAATGCGGTCATCCCCGCCGGGCTGGCTCATTCCGCGCGAAATACCTCCACTTCCGAAGTCGCGGTCGTGCAGATCGCGATGGCCACAGATACGCCGGCCCGGGTGCTGGTCGAGAAGTTCTTTTCACGACGGATGATGCCCGATGATTCAACGGAAATCGCCGGTACGGAACGAATCAACCGGTTTGCCACCGCCATGCGCGGCGTCGCCGGTCCGAATACCGAGTTTATTGACTGCTTCAACGAAGACCTGATGCCTGGACTTGAAATGAGCGGAGGCTACGGCCTGTTCCAGCCGGGCGGACGCCTTCCCGCTCACGTTCACGACTTCGACGAATCGATCTGCATCATCTCGGGCCAGGCGACCTGCATCGTGGAAGGACGCAGGTACCTGATGAGTGACTGTTCGACAGCCCTGCAACCCCGGGGGCGAGTTCACTATTTCATCAACGAATCTTCGGGCCCGATGGAAATGCTCTGGGTCTACGCGGGACCGAAGCCAGAACGAATCATTGTCGACGAGAAGTGTGCCACCGTGGAAGGAAACCCCTGGCGATGATCGGCGAGTACGATTGAGAATACACCCGCGGCTAACGCCCGATGGCACTTACTTTAGCCATGTCACTCGACGCGTGAGCGAGGGAGGGCGGGAATTAACGCGATGCCTCGCTGACGCTTTGGGCTGCATTGTGAGCCGCACTGCGCTAGTGCCACACCCCGAAAACGG
>JAFEBS010000004.1:0-9069 GCA_018242525.1 Planctomycetota bacterium
CACGGGATCGAACAGACCGGATTCCTCGGTCACATCCGTAAATCTGGAATTGCCCTCGTTACGCAGCAGGCTGGGACGCATCGGGTATGATGCCCAGGCACCGCGCACGATGAACAGATCCAGGCGCCCATCATTGTTGTAGTCCGCCTGCAGGCAATTCAGGCCCCCCAGTTGGCCGCTCAGGCCTGCGGCGTCAGTGCGATCTTCAAAGACTCCCGTCCCGGTGTTTTGAAAAAAAGCCATCGGGCAGCAGGGATCGAACGACGTCACTACGATGTCCAGGCAGCCATCATTGTTGAAATCGTCCATGATCGCGCCGCCCGACTGATTCAGGCGATTCACACCAACCTGTTGGCCCAGATCACGGAACCGGCCGATCTCCGCCGGCGAGTTGCGATAATGATCGAGTGAAATCAGGTAGCGAGGATCGACTCCTTCCGGGTGCTCACCGAGCGTCATATGCGCCAGGTTCAGCAGCCAGCGGATCTCGAAATCGTCTGGAAACTGTTCCAGATACTCCGTGAAATGCTGAATCGCGGTCCGTGACCCGGCGGGCTTCACATGCCTGGCCGCAGCGCTGATTGGCAGAATGCAGGAACTTTCGCCGCGACACAGGATGCAGTTTTCGGTCTCACCACGACGCAATGCTGTGATCCCCTGCAGAAAGACCAGGTTGTAAAGCATCTCTTTTTTCAGTGCGTCGTCCGATTCGACGAATTCGCGTGCCTGTGAAAGCAGTTGATACGCCTGATTGGCATCCCCTTCATAGTTCAGCAGGCTGGCCTTGGTGTACAGGGCCGAGTAACGTTCCATCGGAGTCACTTGCGGCTTGCTCGCCAGCTGGCGATCAATTCGTTCGATAGTGCGATAGCCGATCCTGTCCCACACGGCTGCGATTTCCGCGAGCGACGCATTTGGATCCCAACGCTCAACGGCCTTGTTGACCGAAACGAATCCCACGGCATCCAGTTCGAAGCGGGGTCGAAATCCGCTGTTCGACGGTTTGTCCGAGTCGGCCTTGGAGGCGGGCGATTTGGAGTAACTTCCGCCGAATCTGTATGCCGCAGCCCCAGCGGCCAGGAGAACCGGGCCGATGATCAGGAGCGCCAGCAACCGTGTGTGAACGGCGGCGCGTCGGTGCCTGATGGGGGTAAGATTCATGGCAGATCATTCCACGCTCGTGGCAACGATTTTCAATGCAGTCGCGCTCCTTCCACAAGTTCGCACGCGTCCGCGCGAAGCTGTCGCCGCGTTACCACCGAGTATAGCAATCAGGGCCCCCAAGAGAAATCGGATGGACGCGAGTTGCTCGACAGTGCATAGTCCATCCGAGGTGCCAAACTTCCCGGAATTCATCGAACCTGCAGGTCACATGGTGGGTTATGTTTCCGGGAGGATTCGGAGACCTTCCACACCTTGGCGTGACGGGGAATGTCCGTGTTATACTTCCAGAACATGAGATTGACCGAAATCTGAGGAGCAAGGCGGATGAATCGATACGCGATCTGGACGGGATTGTTGTTGTTTGCCTGCGCGACCATGGCCGGATGCGACAAGCCACCCGCGACGTCACCTGCGCATTCTACCAGCGCCGGGGCGGGCGGCGGGCAGACGCAGACCGCCAGTGACGAGAAAAAGCCGGTCGCCGCCGATGACAGTTCCGCCAAGCCGAAGCGAACGATCAAACCCATCGAAATTGGTGCCACCAGTTCCACTTCAACGGCCTCGCCCGCTGACTCAAGTGAACGGGTGGAATCCGCACGAGCCGCCTTGAAGCCGCTGCAGATCCTGATCGGGAACTGGAATGGAACCTCGCGCAAGGCGGCCATCGATCAGCCGAACTGGGCCTGGGATCTGAAAACTGACCCGAAGCAACCTGCGCTGCGGATCAAGTCGGACAAGGGCCAGTTCATTCGCGACGGCCGGCTGACCTTTTATCCCGCCACTCAGCAATTTGAATTGACCGCCACAGATGGCGAAGGAAAGAAACGCATATTCCAGGGAGGCTTTTCCCAGGAAGTTCAGGACGTTCCCGGTGACGACAACAAGCTGCAACGAACCTATAAGCTGGAATTGACGGAGCCGCAACCGGATTCTGACGGAGAACAATGGCGCGTCGTCATCAATCAGCAGGAAAACAATCGGTACATCATGGAACTGGATCGCAAGCGCGGGTCCAGTCCGTACCTCCGGATCGATACGATCAACACGCAGCGTGAAGGAACTTCGTTCGCCCTGAGCGACACCGACTACGGCGACAAGACTTGTGTCGTCTCACAGGGACTTGGCACGACCTCGGTCTCCTACAAGGGAAAGACTTATTGGGTCTGTTGCTCCGGTTGCAAAGCGGCATTTGAAGACGAGCCCGAAAAGTGGATTGCCCGCTTCGAAGCCATGAGCAAGGACAAAATGCCCAAGCCGTAATCGGCCGGTATGCTCTTCATTGTCACCGTGCCTCTGGCCGCGAACGGCCGCCAGGCGACCATTCGACAGCAGGAAACTCATGCATCGTTCCGCCATCTTTCTCTGCGTCCTGCTGGGCGTCTGGCCACTCCACGCGGCAGAGCCTGCGTCGTGGCCCAATTGGATGGGGCCACGGCGGGATGGAATCTCGCGCGAAGTCGGGTGGTCTACCAAGTGGCCCGATGACGGGTTGCCCGTGGTGTGGACAAAAGAGATCGGGATCGGCTTCAGCTCGATTTCGATCGCCGCAGGTCGGCTGTATACGCTGGGTTTTGTTGACGGAGAAGAAGTCGTCTGGTGCCTGAATCCCGCCAACGGCAACGAACTCTGGTCATACCGTTACGGGAGCAAACTGAATCCCAACCTGCACGAAGGGGGCCCGGCATCAACGCCCACGATCGAGGGCGATCGAGTCTATACGCTGGGCAAAGAAGGACAACTGTATTGCTTTCACTCCGCCACCGGAGCCATTCGCTGGCAGAAATCCCTCCAACAGGACCTGGAAATCCGGACTCCGGAATGGGGATTCTCCAGTTCGGCCGTGATCGACGGGGACCAACTGTTGCTGGAAGCCGGCAGAGTCGTTTCGTACGACAAGAACTCTGGCACCCGACAATGGCAGACCCCGAAGCATGAAGCGGGGTATGGTTCGGCGGCCGTCTTCGAGAGTCCCGCCGGAACAAAGCGGGTGGCGACGCTCGATTGCGAGGGACTGCGGATCCTGACGCTGAAAACGGGCGAGCAGTTGGCCTTTCAACCTTGGCCATCGCCATTTCGGACGAACGCGACGACTCCGATTGTGTCGGGCGACCAGATCTATATTTCCACCGCGTACCAGGTCGGCTGTGGCCTGTTCGACTTTAACGGAACGGACCTGAAGCAAGTCTATGCCAACAAAGGGATGCGCAATCACTTCTGCAACCGCATCCTGTACGAAGGCCATTTGTATGGGTTTGACGGCAATTCGAACCTGGGACGAGTCGTTCAAGTGACGTGCATGAACCTGGAGTCAGGCAAAGTCGCCTGGAAGCAGGCGGGGTTCGGCTGCGGTTCGCTGATCCTGGCAAACGGCAAGCTGGTGTTGCTCAGCGAGTCTGGAACCCTGGTCATCGCCAACGCGACCCCCAGGGGCTACGAAGAGGTGGCTCGATCTCCATTCCTGGAAGGACGTTGCTGGACGACTCCCGTTCTGCTGGGCTCACGCATCTACGGACGAAACGCCGCCGGTCGATTAGTCTGCGTCGAACTGCCGCGCGAATAACTGTCTCCCGCTACTGGCTCAATCGCTCATTTGGTACGGGCCTTGACGATCTCACCCAGCAGATCAGGCTTGCCGTCGACTCGAACCAGTTCGAGGTATCGGATGCCGTCGGCATAGGGGATCTTGATCGTGCGGAATTCCTCACCATCTTCCAGCAGGAATTCGACGTCCTTGCGGGCGATGCTGTCGGCGATCGCATCCCGCAGACGATTCGTGCTGAACTTTCGGCTGTTGACGCCGATCACCTTCATTCCCGGAGCCAGGCCACTTTTGTCACCCGGTAAGCCGGGAATAACGGTTGTGATCTGTCCGTTGACGATGCTGATTCCCAAGGAATCCGCCGCGGTATTATCGGGTTCCGGTCCAGAACCGGGTGGAGGTGGCGGCGAAGTCGGAGGCTTGTCCGTATATCGCAACCGGTACCCAAGGCGGTCGATCACCTCCAGCGACAGTGATTCCTGGGCCATTGTCACCCGGCGCTGCAGAAAGGTGTCCCAGTCGTAGTCGGCCGTGGCCTTCAAATCGCGGATCACGTCTTGATAGTCGTGACCCGCGACCGTATCGAGGCCCTTCACGTGAGCAAAAAAGCGTTTGCAGAAATCGTCCAGCGATTTCGCGCCATCCGTTCGTTCGCGGATGATGGCGTCGCATTCGTACCAGATCAACATTCCTTCGGCGTAGTAGTCTTGAGTCCGCCGCAACTGATTCCACGACTTACCAGGGTTTCGCGACAAGTGACTGGCGACGGCGGTGTCTTCCAGGGGGCGCCATTGTCGGCCTGCCGTGTTGGACAGGTTGCGGATCGTGCGGGTCAAGGACACACGGTATTCCTCGGGCGTCACCAAGCCCGACCGGACCATCAGAACTTCCCCCAGGTAGGTTGTCAGACCTTCGTAGACCCACAACAGTTTGGTTTTGATCGGCGAGTGGTAGTCGGTCGCGATCATCTCGCCGGGCCGGCGGTATTTTCCGCACCAGGAATGTGCGAACTCGTGAGGCAGCAGCATCGCGACCCATCCCTTGCGGAGATTGTCGTCGACCAGGCTCCGCTCGCCGACTCCATTCATGCTGGAACACAGGTGCTCCACCCCAAATCGCCCGAACGAATCACTGCAGACCACCAGGAAATGGTACTCGGGATAATGCGTCACGCCGAACAAAACTTCGGCCTCACGAACCACGCGCGAGTACAGTTCGATCACCTTCGGATCCAGGTTCAGCGCCTCGGGCGATTCCGAGGTCAGATGCAGAAACACAGGGCGAACGGACGATTTCAGCGGGAATGTCCGCAGATGTCGCCCGGCAATCAGCGGACTGTCAATGAAAGTGCTCAAGGAAACGGTCTTGAACGGGATCGCTCCATCCACCACGTCACCGGACTTCAGGGCGGTCGCGAACTTCCAGCCAGCCGGCAATTTCAGGCGAACGTTGACCTGCTGCGATTCAATCGGGACGCCTTCCGGGTAAACGATGCACGTATTCCAGTTGATGACTCCGATCGAGGCATTGCCATAGCTGTAGATGCCTGCGGCTTCCACGCTGGAAGATTCACAAATCGTGTCCAGCCGGACTCGAACGGATGTCACTCCTTTGGGGATCTGGACAACAAAGCAATACAGTTCGATTTCGTCCCGCTTCCACGGAATCGCCGTGCCATCCGCCGCTTCGACGCGAAGGCCGCCAATGTCTTCGACGCGTCCCTTCGGTCCGTGCGTGCCGGGAATCCATTTGGGATACCACAGCCGGAGCGGGCCCGGCTGACACGGGATGTCGAGCGTCGTGTGAATCAACCGCCGGGGCAGTTCACCGGCGTCGACCTCGATGGAGATGGCAGGCGCATCCGCCCCCAGGGCCAGTCGCGCCATGCAGAGAATGGCCACGAGGACAGCGAGACAGCGCTCCCCCGAACAGCGGGAGTAAACTGACCGGAACGGTAGGAATGCGTTGAACAATGACATCTGGATTCTCCACTCTGCGACTTCGAGACGCCACAATTCAACCGCCATCCATTGGGGCACGCAACCAACTCACGTGTCCGTGGGAAATCTCAACGTCGCCGATATGGTAAACTGCCCCGGCGAAGTGGCTGGGGTCGACCAACGGCAGCCCCGGCGAATCACGTGGTTGACGAAGGCGATTGACTACGCGAGCAACGCAATAGTTTGTGTCGTATGTCTTCATGCAACCTGTTGTTGGCGACGATCGAGAGTGGGTTCTTCTGGCGACTCCCGTGGGTCGACTCCAGCCACCCTGCCGCTGGCTGTCTGTGGTCGACGCTTCGTCGCCCTCAGACGATTCCGGAACGACATCCGTGAAGTGCCGGGCGATTACAGTTTCTTCTCTACGCCCAACTGGTGGAAGAAGTGAGTGACATTGGACTGGTTTTTCAGCAGCCAGTCGATTCCGGGTTCGTTGTGCATCGCCTTGTGAATCGCCTTGGCGGTGGCCTGACGATTGGTCTCGAACAGGATGTTGTGATCCACTTCAACTTCCGTCACACTGGGATCGAGCCAGACCGACACGATGATGCCCAGGTCGTTCGCCTTTTCCTTGGGGATGTCACCGGCACGGACAGCATCCAGCACTCCGTTGGCGATCCCGGCCTGGACCGATCCCATCAGGATGTTGGTGTATTTGGTGTTGGTCACAGTCACTTTGCTGACCATCAGTGTCACCGGGCGAACCTGTACGTCACAATTCAGGATGGCGAATACGCGAGAATGACCCCGAGTCTGGTCGCCAATCAGATTGGCAATGGCAAAGCCGACCGGTCCATCCAGTTCGCCGATGACTACTTCCGGTTCCGCCGCCGAATAGGCCGGTTCCGCTTCCACCAGTGCTTCACCGGTTCGAAGTACGATTCGCTCGGATCGGGTTGGCTTCTTGAGCGACTTTTTGCTGACAGATTTCTTCTTGGGCATGACTGACCATTTTTCTGGAGAAAGTTCGACCGCAGATAAACCGCGCGGACACGACCGCCGCGCGGAATGAAATCAAATGAGCGACACAGTTTCAAGCGGCAGACGACTTTCGGAAGCGCCGCCGAGTCGTCGGAGGGATGCACCGACGACTTTCAGGTGGATGGTCGCGATTACTGCCCAAACGTGCGAGCGACTTCGACCAGCGTTCGGACGAAGCACCCGGTTCCCCCTCCTTCGCGATGCGGCTTGTTGGACGAAGCGAACGCCGGGCCGGCGATGTCCAGGTGGACCCACGGTTTGCCTCCGACAAATCGTTGCAGGAACTTCGCCGCACTGATCGCACCACCCCAGCGTCCACCCGTATTCTTGATGTCGCCGACGTCTCCCTTGATCAGGTCATCGTACAGATCCCACATGGGCAACTGCCACAGGTCTTCGCCACAGTTCTTCGCCGAACTGAGGACAGCATCCGCCCAGGACTGATCGTTGGCAAACGCGCCGGCGACATCTTCCCCCAACGCAACAACGCAGGCACCTGTCAGTGTCGCCAGGTCGATGATTCGGTCGACGCCGGAATCGACGGCATAGCTCAGCACATCCGCCAGCACCAGCCGTCCTTCAGCGTCGGTGTTCAAGACTTCAATCGTCACACCATTGCGCGCCGTCAGGATGTCGCCCAGCTTGAAGGCGGCACCACCCGGCATGTTTTCCACCAACCCCATGTAGCCCACGACATTGACAGGCAGTTTCAATCGCGCGATCGCCGTCATGGCCCCCAGAACTGTGGCGGCACCTGCCATGTCGCATTTCATCGTCAACATCCCATCCGTCGGCTTCAGTGACAGTCCGCCGCTGTCAAACGTCACTCCCTTCCCCACCAGTGCCAGGCGCGGTCCATCGGGAGCACCTCCACGATGCTCGACAATGACCATCCGGGGCGGCTCGGAACTGCCCTGAGCCACTGCCAGCAGCGATTTCATTCGCTCTGTTTCCAGTCGCTCTTCATCGAAGATGTCGCACGACAGGCCATATTGAGCGGCCACGGCCGCGGCTCGTTGAGCAAACCCGACCGGGGTAATCTCCTGCGGAGGCCGATTGACCAGATCGCGCGCCAGATTGACCGCCTCACCCAGGATCTGCCCCCGCTCGATGGCAGACGCCAACCCATCACTGGTGGCTTCCGAGCAGGCCAGTGTGACCTCCGAGAACGGGAATCGGCTTCGTTCCGCTTTGAACAGATCCTGCCCGACAGAGCCGGTCAGGGCCGCCACGGCCGCAGCAGAAGAAAACTGCGCGGGACTGATGGCTCCGATCGTCGCTTCCGGCACAGCCACCGCAATGCGAACATCCTTCTTGTCCGAGATCGAGCGGGCAGCGGTATTCAAAGCTCGATCCAGGCGACCGGCCGTCAATTCCTGCGGCTTGCCCAACCCCACCAGCAGGACGCGGGACGCGGCCAGGCCTGTGACACCGCGCAGAGCGATCGTCGATGCGAATTTGCCCGTCAGATCGCCGAGTTCCTTCAGACGAGTCAATGCCCCAGCCAGAGCTGTATCCAAGGTTGCCAGTTTTCCAGTGATTTCGACCGGTTCAACGATCGGAACAACCAGCCAGTCAGCGGCAATCTCAATCTGCGGAACGATCTGCGGGCGAATTTCCATGGAGGCGGATTCCCTGGCGGCAAACGCCGCGACAATTGAAAATGGGTCTCAAGACAGACCAGATTCTGTCTCAGGAGTTTTTAACGCCAGCCGGTCTTCGCGTACAGGGAATCCCGATGCCCCCGTAAATCGGCGGACTCATTTGACGGCAGGAATCTCATACGTGACCTTCGCACCGGTGACGTTGACGATCCCCTCAGATTTCAATTTGCCGAGCAGCGATTCCAACTCGTGTTCCGTCAGTTGCTTCTTAAACAGGGACTTGATGGAGCTTTTCAAGGTCTTGGTGGTGCGCGGTCGAGTCGCCGCTCGCTTGCGCAGGTCTGCGATGACCAACTCAAACCGGTCAACGACGCCGTTGCTGCCTGTCGTCTTCGGCGCTGCCGCTTGAGCACTTTTTGGGCACTTGAAGTCGCCCTTCTGATTCAACACGACGCGCAGCTTTTCCTTCAAACTCATGTGTCCCAGCAGCGAATTCAGGGTCTTGCAACAGGCGACACAATTGTCGAAGTCATTGGTGCCGCCGTTCGCAGTCGCTACCAGATGTTCCACAGTCGCCTCGGACGGCGGCAGCGGATCCTGGCAGAAGAAACAGAGTCCACCCTGAGCGAACATCAATCGGTCGATGGGTTTAGTAGACATGGCAATCTTTGACTGAGACTGGCGATCTGCGAATTCCAGTCAAGTGATCAGATGCTAAAGGGTCCGTTGCCTGACGGCACACGGCTGGCCAGTCGGTACTGTCCTTCAAATTTGGACATGA
>JAFEBS010000004.1:9081-134869 GCA_018242525.1 Planctomycetota bacterium
TCATGTCCAAATTTGAAGGACAGTGCCGGCCAGTCTGCGTCATTGGCGGCCGCCAACACTTCTAATAATCGTCGTGGTTGCGTCGAGCGGAACACGATATCAGACTCGCCCACGAATCCAAGTCCAGGCGAGCCATGCGTCGAAGCGATTCCTACTACGAGGTCGTCCGGTACGTCGATCGAAATCGGTGCATGCGAACATGGTTGATCAGGCGGACGCTCCTACTGGCAAAAAACGATTACATTTCGTGATGGTTCGTGATGGTAGCTCCGCGGCGACAACCAGGCATGGATTTGGTTATAGTGACGCGTCCGATAGTCATTGCTCAACCATTTCATCGCTGGAATATTCGGTAGCACTTATGATAACTCGGTCGATGCAACCGCCGAATCAATTGCAGGGGGGCGCCACTAAGCCTGGTCGGTTACCAGGACGAATTGTCTTGGCCATGCTTCTTGTGCAGGCAGGATTACTGGGGTACTCGGCAGCTCAACACTCACCGACGACTCTGGAGCCGGCGTTGCTTGCAAGCGGACTCAGCCATCTGACTTACGGGAGATTTGAGGCGTACCGCGTCAATCCGCCCCTGACACGTATGATCGCGGCAGCACCGGTACTGGCGGTCGGATACACTCCCAACTGGAGCGGTTTTGATGTCGATCCCCGCGTACGGTCGGAATTCACACTCGGGGAAGGGTTTCTCACTTCGAATCAGAAACGGTCAGTTTCATTGATCGTGCTGGCAAGATGGGCCTGTATTCCGTTTAGTTTGCTGGGTGCCTATTTCGCATACAGGTGGGCAACTGAGTTGTACGGTATGGCATCTGGATTTGTAACGCTGACACTCTATGTCTTCGAACCAAACCTTCTCGCTCATGGCGAACTGATTACATCTGACATCGCGTGTACATCTTTTGGGATAGTCGCAGGCTACACATTCTGGTTGTGGTTGAAGAAACCAACCTGGCAGAGATCGATCTGCGCCGGGGCTGCACTCGGCCTCGCACAACTCGCCAAAATGAGCTGGCTGATTCTATTCGTATTATGGCCATTGTTGTGGCTTGCCTGGCGGATGCTATTGTCCCGGCGCGAATTGCACCGGAAATCGCACTCCGGTCAACAGCCCTCCGATTCCGGCCAGGTGAATTCTCGGCCGTCTGCGACCAACCTTGCCGGCATTGTCCTGCTGGGTATCTACACGATCAATATCGGATATGGATTTGACGAAACCGGAACCTCACTGGGCGATTTTGAGTTTGTCAGCCATTCGCTGAATGGACAGACATCTGGAATCCCGGGAAATCGATTCCGCGACACATTCGTATCCAGTGTGCCCATACCACTTCCCAAACAATATGTACTCGGAATCGACACTCAACGACGCGACTTTGAAGACTTTGGCCACAAGTCATACTTGCGCGGCGAGTGGCGAAACCATGGCTGGTGGTACTACTATGTGTACGGACTGTGCGTCAAAGTTCCCTGTGGAGTCTGGTCAATCTTGGGAATTGTTGCCGTATTCAGGCTGACAAAGCAACCCAGTTTGAATCAGCTTCAGGATGAACTGATCCTGATGGCTCCCGCACTGGCGATGGTGATTCTGGTGAGTTCTCAGACCGAATTCACAATTCATTTGCGATACGTCTTCCCAGCACTCGGATTATTCATCGTGTTTCTCGGGCAGGCCGGTGCGTACATCGCGATGCAGAGCCGATTGTGGTCAGCATTGGTCCTTGCCTCGTTGGTATGGTTCATTATGAGTTCGATGAATGCGTACCCGAATCAGTATGCCTATTTCAATGAAATCGTTGGGGGGGCAACGAACGGGCGCAACCATCTCCTGAACAGCAGCCTTGATTGGGGGCAAGGGCTTCAGGAGGCTATTACCTGGATTCGGGATTCCGGCTACGCGGAGTCTGTTGAGTTTTCAGTGCCGTCACCAACGATGGCAATCATTCTGCTGGACCGATCGCCGAACTCATCCGCCCGCATCGGGGAAAGAACTGTGCTTTATAGTGCAGATTCTTACTCACTCAGGCAATCGACCTTAACGGGCGAAGAGAAGTCCAGGGAGACTGTTATCAAGCGATTCCAATCAGGAATGGTACTTGCCGTCGAGCAAGCTGTCGCTGAGGAATCCGGCCTGCCGTGACTTCTACAGATCACCTTTCTTTCGGCTGCGTACAAATCGCACGAGAAAGAAACACGCCAATCCCAGGAACAGCAATCCATTCAGAAATAGAAAGCCTCTGTAACTCTTTGCGCCCTGCTTCTCGGAGGCCTTTTTTGACTGTCCAGAAATCACCGATTCTCCATAGGGTACAATCGACTTCCCGTTCCAGAGACAGGCGTCTTCTGAAATCGGGTGGCCACTGATGTATGTCCCCGCTGGTACATTCATTCCGGCGATCGTAAACAGCTTGGGGTCGACTTCCGCATTCAATGAGATGACAGTAACGGTAACAATTTCGTCTTCGTCGACGATACCATCGCGTTTACGCGAGTAGGTGACTTTACTCGGGAACCAGAGTTTAGATTCGCCGTGCAATCCGTATTCGGTTTCCACACTGTCCAAGTACACCATGTCGCGATAGGAAAACTCTTTTTCCATGCGAACAAGGCTCGGTCCGTACATCGGATTGAACCATTGCCGGACGGTCCCAGTATCAGGGTCAAACCGATACTCGAGTCGAATACAATCCTGCCCGTGATAGGTTTCGCGAGTGACTGTGGGGTCCGACCGGTCCGCGCGTCCGATCCATTCTCCGAAGCTCTTCAGCTTTGCCAGATTCGGGCTTGAATCCGCTGCCATTCCCAAAGCGCGCGGATCAAATACCGGAAATGTCGCGGGCTGATTGAGCACCTCAGCGACGGGATGCATTTCCAGCATGATTTCGAAGTTCGGTTCCTTCAAATCCGTGTAGAAGACGTGAAATCCGTTCGCCTCACAATTGCGACAATTGGTCGCTCGGGTCGAATCGCCATCCGGACCAGAAATTCGTGTCACATCATTTCGCAGTTTTGTTTCGAGCAGATAAATTGCCGTCGTTCGATTGCGAACGACAGGATCTTTGCCCGAGGGATACGATGTCAAACGGTGTTCCAGGGACAATTCGGCGGAATGGATCGCTTTCCGGTAGGCGATCACATCGCGCTCCAGGTCCGCAGCCGTTGGGGTCTCCGCACCGCGGGAAAACGCTGTCCCCGTTAGCGATAGAGCGACTGCCACGATCCAGCGTTCAGCGAGAAACCTGTGCATTCCAATGTCTCCAGCGCAGTCATGACTCACAATGCTGGTACTCACCAGGGCAGTGCAAAGTGCCCTGCCCTTTCCGGTGAAGCACGCCACTAATTCGGGCAGTTGCGATTTCCCTGCTTCTGGAAGAATGTAGGCTGACCAACTGGTGAGGCAATATCGATAACACAGTCGACCGGCGGACCTGCATCAACCTTGCACTTGTATCTCTGCCGACACAGCGTCCGCAAGGGAGTTCCATCGGGGTTTGTCAAGGCATAACATTCCTTGCCACTTCCCGGATTCGACTCGCAGGTAAATCGATTCGTTGTCACTGTGTCCTCAAATCTCTCGGGGCAGGGGACACCTGCATCCCCCTCCTCGATGCATAGCAGCACTTCCACGGGACAAGGGATCGACTTTGCCGTTGTATCCGGGCAGGGAGCGCCAGACGACAATCGAATCCATGTGAACCCAACCAATGCAAAACCCATGAGCCAATACACGCGTTGCATCATCACCCTCCAGATAAGTAACGGGAACCACAAACACGCACTACTTCGTCATCTGAATCGGAAATCGACATCGCCTGGTATGGACATTGTTTGTATCGACGCGTAATTCGGGCGTCGGCCCATCTTCCTCCCATTTGCTGGGGTCAAATGTCAAATTGACGGTCAATTGATCCTCAGAGACAGATGCGGCAAACGCGCCGTTGGTCGTTGTGGCCCGAATTATTCTGATGCCCTTTACGCGGGCATCGGTAAACTCGATTCGTCGGTGGTCCACGACGCCTGTTTTGAATTCCAGCGCTTTTGGGGAGTATTCAAAATCGGGTTGAACGTCCCCGCGAACGATTAGATCAAGTTCACTGGATTCTGTTTCAGTCATGTACCGAATAGTGACTTTTTGTTCGACACGATACCGGCTAGGCCCCGGTTTCCAATGACCGTCTATGGTTACAAATCCATTCTTGGGAATGACCGCCGCGGACGCTTTCGCAACAACGCAACCGCACGCGACGTCGACATGTTCGATCGTAATGGCCGACGGAGCCGTGTTTTGTAATCTGAACTGAAACTCTAAAGCGCCGCCTTGAGTGACTGGGCCAAAGTCCCAAATGTTTGTGTTGACTGGTGTCAGTCCTGCGAAACGTGATTCACTAATGTGTGTAAAAAAAATAGACACAAAGCACAACAGCGAAAGAAGCAGGCATACAAGGGCTGGAATTGAACCGCCGCGCCATTTCGAGAGGAGTGCAGCAAGCGGCATGTTGCCAACCTCAATTGCTTCAAGAGATCCCATGTCCTGATCGCCATTGATTAATACCAATGCAGTGCCTCGGA
The DNA here is from genome assembly GCA_018242525.1 of Planctomycetota bacterium. GTDB lineage: Bacteria > Planctomycetota > Planctomycetia > Planctomycetales > Planctomycetaceae > Schlesneria. Next base: position 13,663 of record JAFEBS010000004.1, read on the forward strand.
GTCAATCGTTCTCCCTCTGCTGTGGAAGTACACCACCTGATTGCCGCCATATCGTCGATTGGGAAGTGCGTTGAAGCAGAACAGCCTTAGCACGCTCTTCCGACGGCTTCAGTTGCAAAAGAGTCCATCACCGTCCGTGGCATGGCGGCACTGTCGTTCCCCCAATCCATCGATTACGATGGCCCGATGCCCCCGCAATCTCCCAAAACAACCGCGTCTGCAAGCTCCCCCGGCCGATGGATTGGTGCGATCGGTCTGTCGTTGCTGGGACTTTTGCTCGCCAGTAGTTGCGTTCAGACCTGGTTGTCGTCCAGGGTTCTGGCCGCGAGTTTTGTCAGTCCCGGCACATGGATGGCCTGGGTGGGGGCGAAGCCTGTCGGGACCGGGCTTCCTGACGAGGTACAGGTATCGTTTCTCTCCGTGGCGACGGTGATTGCGAGTCTGATGCTGGTGACCTGGGCCGGTGGTTCGTTCTGGGTGGCTCGTCGATCAAGCCGCAGTCTGACCGACTCGCTGGCCTTGTGGGGGATGTGGGGAGCCTTCTGGTGGTGTGCAATTGATCTCTGGGAATGGACCTGGATTATCGCCGGAATTGTCGGTTGGGAAAGTCTGGCTGCTCTGCTGGCGGGAACTCCGCAATTCTGGCTGGCGCTCTGCGTCACAGGATGGGTGACGACGCTCTGCAGCGTGGCGGCTTCGACCACGGAGCAGACGGAATCAGCCGCCGCCACATCGACGACGCGTTGGGTCTGGCTGGCCTGCGGACTGTACATCGCCGTCTTTACCACCATGAACTGGCGGTTGTACTTCAATCTGCTGATCCCGCACGGCGATTCCGCAATGTATGAAGAACACCTCTGGAATGTGCTGCATGGCAAGGGGTTTCAGAGTTATCTGGATCAGGGCTACTTCCTGGGGGAGCACATTCAATTTGTGCATCTGTTCCTCATCCCCATTTATGTCATCTGGCCTTCTCACCTATTGCTGGAACTGACCGAATCCACGGCCCTGGCGATGGGAGCACTGCCAGTCTACTGGATGACACGGCGAAATACCGGTTCGGATAAGGCGGCTCTGGCCGCCGCCATCGCCTACCTGTTCTACACGCCGATGCAATTCCTGGACATCGAGATCGATTTGAAGACATTCCGACCAGAAGCGTTCGGGATCCCGCTGCTGTTGTTAACCCTGGACCAACTGGATCGCCGCAACCTTCGCGGCCTGCTGATCGGACTCGCGTTCACATTGACCGTGAAAGAGGACTATGCACTGATCTTCGGACCAATGGGTCTGTGGATCCTGTGGCACGCCTGGCGCACTCCGTCGAACTCACCCGCGGCCGGGAACCGGCGCACGTGGATGATCACGGGACTGTCGGTTTCCATCGGCAGCGTCGGCTATTTGTGGCTGGCAACTCGAGTAATCATGCCGTGGTTTCGCGCGGGTGCCGAAGTCCATTACGCCCGGTACTTCAGCAAGTTCGGGGAAACCCCCGAACAGATCGTGCAGACGATGCTGACCAATCCCGGATTGCTCTTCGGGGAACTCTTTTCGACGGCCACGTTCCTGTACGCATTGGCGATGCTGGCACCGGTCGCCTTTCTGCCACTGTTCTCCCCCGGTCGTCTGGCAGTCGGCGCACCTCTGTTTGGGATCCTGTGCTTGAACGAACTGGCAAAGGATCCCCGGCACCAGTTTCACGCTCCGTTGGTCGCGATCGTTTTCTGGGCTGTCGCTGCGGGGCTACCTTCGGCCGGAATCTGCCTTCGCCGCTTCGCAGTGCGAATCGGCACGCTGACGCCGAACCGGGAAGCAGGTCTGGCGACGATCCCGCGAACTCTGCTGTGGGCCAGTGCTCTGACAACGGGCGTCTTTTTCAGCCTGAGCCCGCTGGGAATTCCATTCTGGGATGCGGGATCCAGTTGGAACTGGCAACGATTGTATGGCCCCAGTCGCCGCGCCGCCGAGTTTGTTCACGTGATCCCGTTGATCCCGCAAAACAGTCGCGTGGCATCGACGGATTTCGTCCATCCGCGATTTACCCACTACGATCGCTCGTATGATTACAGCCAGTATCTGCGCAAAGTAAGTGGTTACGAACAGCGTGTCCCCGATGACACGGAATTCATCGTCATCGACACTCAGCATCCGTACAGTACGATCAAGCGGCCCGATCAGATTCCCGAATTGCGCGATCACCCGGATCAATGGGAGTTGTTGCCGGATCGGACCGAGGGCTACTTTATCGTCCTGAAACGACGAACTGCCGACATGAAAGATCTGCACCACACAGACAGTCATGGCAACTGAAGTGCAATCGGCGTGTGGAACAGATTGCCGGGATCGACTTTTCTGCTTCAACGGACGTTTGTATCACGCACGACGTCACTCGTCCGGGGTCTGACGGCCCCCGGCTCACCCGGAGCTATTCCTGGATTTCTGGGGGAGATGTACTTGGGCAGCAGTCTACGTACCGCAGAACGTTTGATACCCGTCATCGTCTGGCGGTGGATCACGATAGCGGTTCGACTCTGGTGCCAGCTCATACGGTGACGACAACACGGCCACGAGTCGATGGAACAGCGAAAGGTCGTTCTGTTCTTCGGCGGCCTGCAGGGCGGCTTCAACTTGATGGTTCCGCGGAATCACGGCCGGGTTGACGGCTTGCATTCGGGCGGACACCGACTCCATCGGTCCAGCTTCACGATTCAGCCGCAGCAGCCATCGTGTATGCCACTCCTGAAAACTGGCATCCTGATCCTGTTCCGCAATCAACGGTCCGTCTGACAGTTTTCGGAACGTGTTCGTGAAGTCGGCGCCGGTGGTCTGCATCCAGTCGAGCAGCGATTGGATCAATTCCAAGTCGTCGGACTCGGCCGTCTGCAACCCCAGTTTGCTGCGCATTCCGCTGAGCCAGTAACGCTGAAACAGTGCCGGGAATTCTCCCAGCACCGCCGTGGCCATGGCAACGGACTGCTCCTGATCGGCATCCAGCAACGGCAACAACGTTTCCGCAAATCGGGTCAGGTTCCACTGCGCAATCGCGGGTTGATTGCCGTAGGCATAACGGCCGTGTCGATCGATCGAACTGAAGACCGTTTCCGGGCGATACACATTCATGAATGCGCACGGGCCATAGTCGATCGTTTCCCCGGAAATCGCCATATTGTCGGTATTCATGACCCCGTGAATGAAACCGACCATCTGCCATTGAGCGATCAGCGAGGCCTGCCGGTCGATCACGGCTTTCAGAAACGCCAGGTATTTCTCCGGCGCGTTGACCAGCTCGGGAAAGTGTCGCTGGATCGTGTAATCAGTCAGTGCCTGCAGATTCTCCGCCTCCTGCCTTGCCGCCGCGTATTCAAACGTCCCGACCCGAATGTGACTGGCGGCAACACGAGTCAAAATGGCGCCCCGCAACGCAGACGCGCGGTACACCTGTTCGCCCGTGGTGACGACCGCCAGGCTGCGCGTCGTGGGGATCCCCAGCGCCCACATGGCTTCGCTGATCAGGTATTCGCGCAGCATCGGTCCGAGCGCGGCGCGGCCATCTCCGCGACGCGAAAAGCGAGTCACTCCGCCCCCCTTGAACTGAATATCGACGAGTTGCGCGGTCGGCGTTCGATGTTCGCCCAGCAGAATGGCCCGACCGTCGCCGAGCATTGTGAAGTGTCCATACTGGTGCCCGGCGTACGCCTGCGCAATCGGTTGGCTGCCGTCGGGAAGGATCTGACCGGAAAACAGATTCGCGGCGGCAAGAGGGGAAAGCCGGCTGAAATCGAGTCCCAGTTCGCTCGCCAAATCCGTATTGAGAACTGAGACACTCGGCTCCTGAACCGTGGCGGGACACGCCACAGCGTAGAAAACGTCCGGAAGCCTTGTATACGTATTGTCGAATCGCCAGCCAACGGAACTGATTTCAACATTCGATGTGGCCGAAGCGGTCATTCCGAATCCTTCAAAGCAGCAACTGCGTTTCTCTTTTGGATTCCCATGTGCCTTTGCAATAAAGGGGCGCTGACCCCTCGAAGGACACCAGGTTCACTTTGAAAATCGACGCCCCGGAGAGGGGCCGAGCCCTTCTTGGTGGGACTGCTAATAGTGCGGTGGCCGTTCTTCCGCGGGATCCCGGATTTCCGGGGGTTCCGCCAATTGCCGCAAGCGGCGTTCAAACTGAGCCATCTGGTCGCGACTTCCCTTGAACTCCACATGCAGACTGACCAGGGCCTGATGCATTTGCTCCAGATCGTGCTGCAGGTGAGCCACGGCGGTTTCTAACCGGACCAATCGGTCGTCGGCATTCGAGTCTGTCATAGTTCGACGATTGCATTTCGTAGAGGAATGGTGTTCGCAACGCTGGGATTCTATCGAGACGGAGGTCGCCTGTGCCACGGCCTGGTGGAATGGAGTGCGGTTAATCCTGCTGGCACTTCACTACCAGGGCATTTCCTCATCGGGGCCAACGTTCGCTCTCGTTTATCCCAACACCTTTTCGATAGTGGCCAGCGGCAGGTACAGATGCTTCGGGTTGTCGAGCAGCGGCGCAAAGCCGTATTTGACGTAAAACGCGACGGCAGAATCGTCGACAGCGTCCACTTCGACCGCGTGCAACCCGAGACTGTCGGACAAATCCAGCGAGCGTTGCAGGGCGTCGAGCAGCAAACCTTCTCCCAACCGCTTGCCCTGGACCGGCTGATCGACGGCCAGACGGGCGAGGAGAATGACTGGAACTGGATGCTTCGGGAGTTTGCGCGAGGCTTCGTTCGGCAGGTGCTCAAACATTACGGCACCGGCCGCAAGGGTGTAGTAGCCGATCACCCGCTTTTCGCCTTCAGACACGGCAACAAAGGTCTTGCCCAGGCGTCGCTTTTCGTACTGACTGACGCGAGTGCGGATGAAGTCATCCAGCGGTGGCTTCCCGCAGGTAAAGGCGGATCGGTCATGGGCTTTGCCGAACGGTTCGATAATCCAGTCAGCCACGGCGAGCCTTGTGGCGAGAGGCAGCTTTCTTGAGTGCCGACGTCGGGGCTGGAGGATTCTCAATCAGTGCGAGAAAGCGGTCGCGGTCGCGGTCCGAGAGGGGGGGGGCGGATTCCTCGGCAAATGCGAGTTCGTCTTCGGCCACCACCCGGGCCCGGCGTACGCGCAGCTCTGTATCGCTCACCTGCTCGATGATGACGGTGGCGTTGGCGAACGCTTTTGGCAAAACCAGCCGGGCTTTGGCATCGGTAGTCCGCGTTTCAGCGTGCATTCGGTCATCCCCCTGATGGTTCGAAGTTTACTACGAAGTGGGATAGAACGTCAAGTGGGCAATTCCCACTTTGGCTTCGCGCTGGGCTTATCAAGCAGTTTTCGGTGCGTTTTCAACGCGAATCCACCACGCCGCAAGATTGTGTCGAAGCCGAGACGGAGGACGGGACTTGAACTACGGATTGTCTGATGAAGAAACGAGTTGTGTCAAATCACGCAGAATCGTGAAACATCCCCTGATCATCGAACTCGATGGCCGGGGAGCCGTGGAGAACGAAGCTGGAGTCGGAAGGCATTGACGTCGAGAGCATTGTGACTTGGCCGCGAGGCGCGAAGAGCATCTACTTCCGCGATCCGGACCGCAATCTTGCCGAACTCATCAGCCCAGGCTTCTGGGCGATCTACTGACGTGGCCGAACGCGTCGAATCAACTCGAATTCACACGAATATGCTTGGGTTAGAAGCGCGGCGTAAGGCCCGGCACGGCTTCGCCAACACCACCGCGATATGACTGCAACGTAAGCGGAGAGGCAGGGATTCGAACCCTGGAGGGACTTGCATCCCTGCCGGTTTTCAAGACCGGTGTAGTTCTGACGTAACCAGCAAATCCGACAACGACTTGCGATCGCCTGCGGATTCAAGTTGCACGGATAGTTGCACGACCAGCGCGGAAATCGGCGCAAATCTGACATCCAGTTACGCGGTCGATCCTGAATTGTCCAAAGTCATCGCCGCTTGGGGAACGCTGCCCCAGCATCTGAAAGCTGCAGTATTGGCGCTGGTCGCAACCGCGCAATCAGCCGGAAAAGGGACTGAGCGAACATTCGCCCAAGCTGTGGAACATCCTTAAAATTCGATCCACTCATGGAAGTTCTAGGACAGTACCTGATTTCTGAGGATCGTGTGGAACTGCTAACCGGAAGGCGCGGGAATAACTGGCCGGGTCTCAAGCAATTCTGCCGATATGGGCCGGACTGGCGCTGGTCGTCACGGGATTTGGTAGATTTGCAAAAGTAAGTTCAACCTGGCTTTGTGATCCGATCAAGTTCGCCGTGCTCACCGCGTAACAAATTCTCTGGAAGCCCCATTGCGTGAAAGGGCTCGTTTGATGCGTAGTCATGACCGTTATGTCGTCGGAACTTTCATTACCGTCGTAGCATTGTGTTTCTTACGTTTTCCGTCTCAGGGGGGAGCGGCTGATGACATTGCTGTGAAAATGTCACCGGAGAATCTGGGAAAGGTCATGGAAAAACTGATTTCTGGAACTTCAAATCTATCAGTTGAGGAGCGCGAAGAATTACTGCAGTACTCAACCCGGAAGGAAGTTACTGAAGAGCATGCGGGCCTACTGCTGAAAGTACTGCAGGTGAGCCTTGGGAAACTGAGCGGCCAGGACAAGGACAAGCGAGGCACAGAGGCCAGCCGATACGCAGATCGAATAAAAGCTCATATTCGAGACCACAAGAATCCTGAATTGCAATTGGCGTGTTACGCGGTACTTGTCTACGGAGTAGAAGATAAGGCGAACGGCGTAGCCGCGGAGGACGAGTATTTCAATGAGATCTCGAAGGCGACGGGGGAGCGACGAGTGGAGTTGATCGAGATAATTGGAAATACGAAATGGCCCAATGTTGATAAGCGGCTCGGCCGCCTAAAAGAGATTTACGAGAGCGAGCAGACTTCTCACGAAGCAAGGGGCGCAGTTATCGATGTCGTCTTCGCGGGAATGGTTCAGAGGGAAGTTGAGGCCGCTACGGCATGTGATTTCTATGCTGACCTCACTCTGTCCAGTTGGACATCTCCGCAACTCAATCGCAAGATGTTTCATCGACTTAGCGAAGTTGCGAATTTCGCACGGATGCTGAAACAGTTCAATAAAAAATGATCGATCACATCCAACGGATATTCGAGGTTTGAGTCTGCCATTGACCTGCGATCCGCGGTTGGTGCGCCGGTAGCTTGCGACAGGTCGTCAAAGCCAGGATCATGGGAAGCCGCTCACGCCGAAAACTTCGTGACAGGTTGGCAGCTATGGCCGATCCGACGGGGTCAGTTAAGCCCAAGGCCGTCGCACCGGTCCCCTCGCAATCCAATATGCAGGGGGTATGGGGGAAAGGTGAAAGCGGACTGGCCCCGACTGAAGAATTGCGGCTGGTCGCCCAATCTTTAGGTTGGCTCGATGGACAGAGATTCCCGACGCGCCTTCCGATCGATCAAGTCACGGCTTTGGCCGAAGCTGAAAACCGCAAACTCACCGGCCCCGAAGTTGTCGTTGTCACCGCTGGAAAGTTTCTCAACTACTGCAACGAAAAGCCTGCTTCATTTCGCGAAGTACTTCGCAAGCAACGACTCATCTTGAAAGCCTGCAAAATCATCATTCAGGCCGAAATGATGAATCAAGCCGAAGACCACAGGAACGCGGATTTGCCGGAATGACTCCGATCGATTTGTCTCCCCAGGGAGACACGGGTAGTCTAGTCCCGCGGGTTCGCGGATGGGTTGCAAACCGGACGCGATGAAATCGGCCCGGCGCATTGAGGCGGTTCCTACTTCCCGCCCCCCGGCGCCGGGCGGCCCGTCTCTCTGAATGAAGTAGGAGTTTCATCATGGCCGATGACTTGGATGACCCGTTCAACGAACTGGTGGTGACGTGGAATCCCGATTGGTTGAAAGGAACATCAGAAGCAATTCGCCGATGTTGGAAGGAAGTTAAAGAGCAATTCCCCGGCAACGAACTGCAGCTCTTGGCGACTGAATTTCACGAGCGATCCGTTGAACACGTAGGAACATCTGCCCCGACGTTCATCGAGCTCGTTTGCATGTGCCTTGCCAAGCCACTTTGTCTGATCGGCGAGGAAAAATGTACCGAACGAACTCGACGCGAAGCCTTTGCGGAGTTGATGAAGGTGGATGCTGGATTTCTTTCGGCGGAAATCGGCAGAGAACTCTCGTGGCTCGTGTTGAATCACGGCGAAGGGACGTTCACTCGGAGTCACGAAAGCGACGGGCGTTTGGTCGGAGTGTTCGGGCTGGTGTCAATCATCGGAGAAACGGCCGATTGGATTCGCAGCATGGTGAAGGTTGAACAAACTGGCTCACCATCGCCCGTCGTTCCGCCGACAACCCTGACCACCAATCCAAACGTTGAAGCGATGCCGGCGGCAATGTCGCGACGGACCGGCGTTTGGAACGGCGGGAACTGACTGACGGCGAACTCAGATTGCTCCTGGATGCGGCCCGCACGGGCAAGCCATGTCTCGGTTTGACCGGCTGGCAACGGTTCACGTTGTACGTGACCGCTCTGGGTACGGGATTGCGGGCAAATGAATTGGCCAGCCTCACACGCCGGTCATTCGATCTGTCGGACGAATCGCCGACTGTGAGGATTGAAGCTGCCAGCGAAAAGGCCCGACGCGGTGATACGCTGCCGATCCCGCCAGATCTCGTCGCAATGTTGGGCCCCTGGCTGGAAACGCTCGGCGCGGACGAGCCCCTCTGGCCTGGCAAATGGGCCGAACAGAAGCGGGGGAGCAAGTTCTTGCAGTCGGATCTGGCAAACGCTCGCAAAGCGTGGCTGGAAGCCGTGGAAGACGTTGAACAGCGTCAGGCGATGGAGAAGACGGATTTCCTCACGTATCGCGATAGCAACGGCCAGCAGGCCGATTTCCACGCCTTGCGTCACACGTTCCTGTCTCGGCTCGGTCGGTCTGGTGCATCGGCCAAAGTCATGCAACGGCTGGCGCGTCACACAACAGTCGAACTGACGATTGGCCGGTACACTCACGCCGGTCTGAATGATCTGTCGGCAGCAGTGAACAAGCTGCCAGCGCTGCCGATGGTTGAATGCCGGTCGATTTCAGTTGCACGTTTAGTTGCACGACCCGTTGAGAAAACGGGGAAATCGGTGATGACAGCTAATGAAGGTGAAGCCGAAGAATCAGAGTCTGCGGGAAATGCGAAACGCCCCGTAAAACGGGGCGTTTGCGTGCCGTTGACGACGGCTGACGAGCGGAGAGGCAGGGATTCGAACCCTGGATGGACTTGCATCCATGCCGGTTTTCAAGACCGGTGCAATCGGCCGCTCTGCCACCTCTCCAAGTGCTTTTCAGGCAACTAGTTACGATCGATTATGGCAACTGTTGGCAGCGTGTGTCTCTTCTCAGGCGGATTCGCGCTCTCCTAAAACCTCACGCTCTCTGACTGAATCGCGATTCAGAGTCTAGTGAAATCTGGTCGCGGGTCAACCGGACGGGGAAACTGTACCGCGACCCCGCTCGGAACAAGTGCGTCTACGACTTGACCTCGAAGATGGCTTCCACTTCCACGGCGGCACCCGTGGGAAGCTGGACAAATCCCAAAGCACTCCGCGCGTGATAGCCATCGGTCGTCTTGCCAAAAATCTCATGCAACAGGTCCGACGCACCGTTGATGACCAGGTGCTGGTCAGTGAATTCCAGAGTCGAATTCACGCATCCGAGCAACTTGATGACTTTCAGGCCGTTCAACGTTCCGTGGGCATTCACGACCGAACGCAGGATCTTGACGGCACAGTCTCGCGCGGCCTGGTAACCCTGGTCCACGGACATCCCCGCACCCAGCTTGCCTTTCAGGTCGCTGACATGTCCCGAAGTGATCAGTAGATTCCCCGTTCGAACGCACAGGTTCAGGTATCCGGGTTCCAACCTGGCAAATGTCAGTCCCAGTTGTTCGGCTTTTTCTTGCGGTGACATTCCGATCCTTTCGTAAGTTTTCATCAGCCCGCCTTCGATATCGTCTGTTCCTGATTTATGATCGTCCACCGCAAAAATCACAACTCCACCGAGCCATTCGCCGCGACGCGACTTGGAGAAACGTCCGTCACGCCGGGCCGCAGACCTGGAGATAGTCGGGTGGCGAACGACTTTGGCTGAAGCCTGACCACGCACCGTTTGTGGTACTTCCCTTCTGTGGAAATGACAAATCTCGCCGTTGCCGGACCTGAATCGCGGGGCGGGCTGAAATTCGGAGCCGTCTCGCCTATAATCAGCGGCAATGTCGGGGCGAGTCCGGCCTCGACGAAACGATTTTCCGCCCACTGGCTTAGCAATGATGAATTCGACCGATCCGGCTCTCCCACCTAATTCAACCCGCCCCGATCTCGCGGACGACTTGCCGCCGGTGCAACCCCCATCGGCGGGATTTATCGTTCAGTTGTTTGTTGTTCCTGGATTAATTGTCCTGGCAGTCGTTGCGGTCTGGGCTCTGTTTGGCCGAATCGCAGCCGGTGAACAGGACTGGCATGCGCTGGTCGAGGAATTGCAGAGTCAAAACGGCCATATTCGTAATCGGGCCATGTACGGGCTGGCCCAAGTTCTTGACCAGGACCGCCGTCGTGGAGAAAGGGGGCAGCACCTGACATCCAATTCGGAAATCGCCACCGCGCTTTCCGACCAGTTGACACGAGAACTGAAGTCGAATTCCAGTTCCAAAGAGAGCATTGCCATTCAACAGTACTTGACGCGAGCCGTCGGCCTGCTGGATTCGCCGAAGGTGACAATGCCGCCCCTGCGCCTGTCATTGGACGCGACACGTGACATGGAAATCCGCAAGAGCGGTGTCGCTTCAATCGCCATGATCGCAGGACGCGCGTTTGAATCAGGAACGCCGCTCGACGACCCTGAGACGGTCACCGCCTTGACGGAACTCTCCGCCGACAGCCAGCCTCTGATGCGTCAGACGGCGGCGTTCGCACTGGGGCTGTTTCAATCAGACGAGGCGAACCAGCAATTGCATGTGCTGTTGGGAAACGAGGACTGGAAAACCTGCGTCAATGCCGCCATCGCACTTTCCCGCCACGGCAGCATGGATGGACTGCCGGTTTTCAAACGTGCCCTGACCGAGAAGCCGTCGACCAAGCCTGAAGAGCAGGTTGAGTATTTCATGATCCTGACGAATTCGCTCAAGGCGCTCTCCAACCTGGGCCCCCAAATGAGCGATTTAGACAAGGCCGAATTCCGCGAAATCCTGAAACCACTCGTCAACGATCATGCGGAAGTGCGGATTCGAGTCGACGCCCAGAATGCGCTTCAGATGCTTAAGTAAAGGTCTCCGCGGCAGAATTTCCATTCTCATCTGGTTCTCTGGAAGGATCACCCCATGTCGCAGTTTTCCCGTCGTGAGTTCCTGGGTGCCGCAACTGTCGGCGCGACACTGATGACTGGTTCACTCTGGCAACCCCGAACGGCGCTCGCCCAGGAGACGGAAAAGAAGGGGGGCGATATTCGGTTTGGATTGGTCACTTATCAGTGGGGCAAGGACTGGGACCTGCCGACGCTGATCGCCAACTGCAGTCGGGCCGGAGCACTGGGTGTCGAACTGCGGACCACTCACAAGCATGGCGTGGAACCGAACCTGACCGACGCCCAGCGGGCCGATGTGCGTAAGATGTTCGCCGACAGCGACGTCAAATGCCTCGGGATCGGCAGCAACGAACGCTACGACAGCCCGGATGCCGCCGTGTTGAAGAAAGCGATCGAAGACACCAAGGCGTTCATCGTCCTCAGCCACGACATTGGCGGTTCCGGGGTCAAGGTCAAACCGGACTCATTCCATAAAGCCGTCGCTCGCGAAAAGACGATTGACCAGATTGGGAAAGCACTGAACGAGGTTGCCGAATTCGCCACCGGGTTTGGTCAACAGATCCGGCTGGAAGTGCATGGACAGTGCTGCCAGTTGCCAACGATCAAATCGATCATGGATGTCGCTGACAACCCGAACGTCGCCGTTTGCTGGAATTCCAACCCGCAGGACCTGGAAGCCCCCGGGTTGGAACACAATTTCAACCTGGTCAAAAGCCGGTTCGGCGATACGGTTCACATTCACCGCCTGGAATCCAAGACGTATCCCCATCAGCAACTGCTCGATCTGTATGTGAAACTCGACTATTCAGGCTGGTGGCTGCTGGAGGAAGGGGAAGTCCCCAAGGACCCGGCCACCGAGTTACTGGATCAGCGCAAGCTGTTCGACAAAATGCTGGAAGCATCCCGAGCGAAAGTCGGTTGACGCCCCGGCTTTCGCTCCTCACTGAAAGTGCCCGCATCAATTCTGGCTGCTCCCAATCCGAAAGCGACGACACCCCGGTTTGTCGCCAGGGTGCTTCGTTTGGATTCAAAGTCCCGGATTACTGCTTGGGAGGCGGAGGCAACTGCAGTGTGGGTCGACTGGTGGTAAGAGCCTTTTGGTATTCCCGCAGAAGTTCGTACGTCTCCTGGAATTCGGGACGCTTCGCCAGATGCTGATAATCAGGCGCTGCACTGACGGCGGCAAATCGCTGCAGCGCCGGTGCCAGGGATTCCGGAGTCGGACTGGCACCGGGTTGCTGGACCTCGGCTGGCAACGCCAGGTAACGCTGCCATTCCGGCGCAAGCATGGCTTGCAGATGACCTTCGCTCTGAACCAGCGACCGTCGCGTGGCTTCGATCAACTTGGGGGAAATCGCGGGGTTGAAACCAGTTCCCGGCGCAGGCAGTTGATGATCCGGCCCCCCGTGAGCCTTCGGAGTCAATTCGGCCAGCAGGTGCCTGAGCGACGCGGCCGGCGCGGGGACTCGACTGGGCAATTGTCCCGTTGGCGTTCCGTAGTAAAACTGGTGCGATGCATGGTCCACCTGCAGCGCCGTGCCGTCCAGTGATACGCCCAGGAACAGGCCGCGACTGCGTGAATAGGAATAGATCTCGGATTCCAGGTTCGCATTGGTTCCCGCCGTCGTTTCACGGCCGACCGGCCCTGCCGACGCTGACGCATCGACACCGATGGTGAATTCCCCCTTCATCAACCGTTCGACCCCCTTACGAGTCGTAAAGACCAGTACCACGTCAGTACTTTGAATCCCGGCCTGCCAGCCAACACTGCCGCCGGTCAGCATCACAAATTGCGGCAGGCTCCACTCACCCTCCGCATCGCGGACCATGATCACACCATGTCCCCGCCGGGCCCCGGCGACGAAGCCGATCTTCAGGACGTTGGGAACGATCACAATTCCCTGTGCGTTGCTGAGCAACTGATTGGGGATCTGCCGGGCGGGGATCGCCATCAATTCCGACAGCACCTGCTCGGCCGAAACCACACTCGACGCCGGTCCGTCCGCAAACAGATTGGCCGACATACCGCTGAAAAGGATCATCGCCAGCCACAAACAGGTACGCATCGTGAACTCCATTTCCAAATGACTCCAATTCCGGCAGCTTCTGCCGCTGATCCGAGTTTACTCCAGAAGCCGAAATCGCCATAGATCAAAGTTGGCACCCCGGTGACACCGGAGATACCTTTGGCCATTGGCCCGGGGTCGTACTTCGTTGAACCCCGAGCCAACGGCGACAGACACCGATTGCCGGCCTGGCAAACCGGCCTTCACACACTCATCTCGAATTCTCAAAGAGCATTTCGATGGCGGAGCCAAGGTCGCCCTGTCGCTCCGAGACAGGTAGCACGATGGGGAGAAACGCATTGAAGGCAAATCCGCGGGAACCGGTTTGAGGAGTCTGTCTGCAATCTCGCTCCCTGTCTCGGAGCGACAGGGCGACCTTCCGCTGGTCACTTCGATTTCCGCCCTTCTTGCTGTTGCTTTTCTCTGCGTCCTCTGTTGCCTCCTGTGAAAACGTCTTTCCCCCCTGACTTCATTGGTGTGCCGTGCGTTTCCTGCTGTCACACTCCTGCCCGACGGAACCTCACCCACCACAGCCGACCAGTTCCGGACTCTGTTGCGGACTTGCTTCAGGCGTGGCCACGAATTCCATGTTCTCCGGTGTCACATCCGCGCCCGACGAAACCTGCGGCATGTTGGGCGCAGGCCCCTCGATCGGCGCAGGTCTCCCGACCTCGCGGAAACCGTCGACCGCAGGTCTCAAGTCCGATCCCTGCGGCCGGATGCGTCTGGCCAGGGTTTCCGCGGCCGACAAAACCTCCTGCGGTTCAGGCATCGTGACCAGGCTCATGTCCGGTTCGGGGGGTTCGCCGTTGAACATCCGTTGCAGGTTCTCCAGCGTCACGTCCGGCACGATGCCGGTCTGGTCATAGAGGGCTTCGTAGTACGTCAGCATCCGGTCGACGTATTCCTGCCACAGTCCCTCTTCGATCCAATCCTTGGGGATCTGGTGTCGAGCGATCCCCTCCAGTTCCAGCAGAGGTCGCGAATGCTCCGTTTCCGGCGGAATGAAGGTCGGCATCTCGAACGGCTCAAGTTCGCGGGTGTCGACAGGGGTCTTGTACCCGCCAGGCCCACATCGGGGGCCTGTAATGTCGCAGTCATGACGCTTTCCTTTCATAAAAAAAGGCCGGCACTCGCCTGCGGATCGCGCAGGAAAGACGCCGGCCTGGGTGCTCCAGTACCGATACAGACCCCGAATTGTGATAACCCTGAGTTACCCGTTTTTTCATGCGATGGGCAAGCACAGTTTTCGAAAAACCGTCCTGATTCCCGGAAAAAATGCCTTCCTTCGTGGAGCTTCGTGTCCTTCGTGGTGCAAATCCTGCGGCCCTGAATCTGCCATGGACAGATCGCGGCGGGCCGTTGGCTCTGGTAGTCCACCGGTTCCTCACTGCGTGGGCTGTGGATTGCGCGGAACACCTGCTGCCGCATCCAAATCCATCAAAACACCAGCGGACGATTCACGCGGCGGGGCGGGAAACAACCGGAAGTTTTCGATCCTGAAGGCGTCGACGACGGAGCAACCATCGATAGGCGATGCCTCCGTGAAGTCGCAATAACACGCCCCCGACCTCCAGCAATACGCCGCGGATTCCTAGGCTGATAATGTGACGCATGTCAGGCGCTCCTCGGGAATGCTGGCCGATCCGAGAAACATTCCCTCGGATTCCGTTTCCTCGGTCAGACGCCGGCCCTGGTGATCGAAGATCCCGGACCGTGCGGCAAACGCGGCAGGGGTGGTCGGGCCCAGTTGTGGGATCCGAACTTCGCACGGACCGCACTGGTTCGAGAACACCACGTTGATCTGCAGTTTGCGGGCGATCTGCGACGGCAATTCCGCCGCCAGCGACCAACTTGGATCCAACATCCACCCGACCGTCGCGGAGGTCTGGGCCGTGCGACAGGGCCACGCGGCCGAAATGATCGCCAGGTCAATCCTTCCGCGGTATTGCGACCAGACGCGGCTGTACATCATATCTGCGCAGATCGCAAAGCCGATCCGGCCAAATTCCGTCTGGACAATCAGCGGGTCATGACCGTGCCGGAAGTAAAAATGCTCCCAGAAAATCAAGTGCCGTTTGCGGTAGATCGACAGTTCGCCGCGCGGCGTTGTGAAGCTGATCGAGTTGTAGACGTGACCGTCATGCCACTCGACAAATCCCGCCGCCAGATAGACGCCATAGCGCCGACTCAGATTCTGCAGTGTCTGGACCGTGGTCCCGTCCACTCCTTCGGCCAGTCGATGCAGGTCCGTATGCTCGGTGTAGCCGGTGCAGGCCAGTTCCGGAAAAACGATCAGGCGGGCTCCCCGGGCATGAGCGTCAGCGACCAGAGTTGAGATCCGGGCCAGATTCGCAGCCGGATCGAGCAAGTCGGCCGCATATTGAATGGTTGCCACCGGCATTGTGAATGCGCGCACACCGCACCTCGTTTCTGGACGGTTGACGGAGCCAGGTTCGCCGTTGCGGGGCACACGCACAATTATATGCAGGTCAATTCAAGTCGGCGCGCCATGGCTGTCACTACGCTCAAAATCATCGGGGTTTTACAGGGCCTTCCACGAGGACTCCTGGTTGCAGTCCCGCAAGTCACCCCAGAGCGCAGAAACGAACGAGGTCCAACCCGACGGCGATTGCTTTCCCGGCAAATGGCTTCAGTGCGAGCGCGGGCGCGCAAATGCTTTTGAGAAAAACGTGAACCGCCAAACCGGTTGTTCCGGTTGTAATGACGACACCGGTTGAATCCAGAAGTCGGACTGTCGCGGATCTAGCGAACATAGCTGAAGGTGAAGACATCGGTGATCGAAGAGAACACCGGAGCGGCGTTGATTCGGACGTAACGGCGATCCCCTGAGACCGTGGCCAGGGCGTTCATCGCAATCCCTTCGCTGATCACGCTGATCACCGGCTGATATCCCACGGCACCGCCCCCGCCAACAGTGGCGATGTTGCCGACCGGATTCGGACTGATCTGCGACAGGATCGACGTTCCCGCCCCGCGCTTGCTGGATTGCTTCACCGGTTTGGGAACGAGGGCATCCGAGTTCACTCGACGGCCGTTGGCCAGTGAAATCCGGACGATCGAATCTGTCGTTCCCAACAGGACGGTCTCTGTTTCCGTCTCTTCGTGGGTGGTATTCCTGCCGCGGGTGATGATCAGGCGGGCTCGTTTACCCACAACATCACCCCGAATGTGCCGAACCCTCAATCGATACTCGCCCGGCAGAGCGGACAAGCACACATATTCATCGTAACAGTTGGACTGTTTCGGCCCGAATCCGTCATGAACGAACGCTCCGCCCGCAGCGGTGAACGGTTTGCTCATGGAACAGACCGTGCCGCCGGGTTCTTCAACGATCAGGTCCAGATCTCCCTGCCCGTTCCATTCCAGTCGGACCACCAGATCCATTTCGCGGGCCTTGCGCATCGCCTCCTGAAGCTGCAACGCCTTGGAAATCTTGCCTTCTTTGATCAACTGTGGAATCGCATCCGCCGCCCCCTGCTCGGCGCTTTGTCGCAAGGCTTCACGATCCGGCCCCCAGGCGTAAGACAGCACTTCCGGGGCACTCCAGACAACGGCATCCGCATTCCGGGATCGACGCGCCAGTTCCAGACCGCAGACAAACGGCTCGGGACGATGTGGACTGAGGGCCGCCGCCTGCCTGTACAGTTCAATCGCCCGGTCGTACCGCTCGAATCGCGCCAGGAACGCAGCCAGTTGCATCATGGAGTCGGTGTCACCGCCGACCAGATCCTGGCTGGACATCAGGACCCGTTCAATGTCCCCCTGGGGACGGCCTGCGGACTGCATGGCCAGGGCCAGCGCTTCGTGCATCCACGGACTGATCTTGCCCGCGATGATCGCCTGTTCCAGGCACGAAATCACTTCCTCATACTGCTTGCTCTTGACCAGTTCCTGAACCGTTAAGCGGATCGTCTCATCCGTCAAGCTCCCCGAATCAAACTTTTCGCGCCAGCGTTTGGAACGTGCACGTCGCGTCTGGGCAGTCTCTGGGGAATCGGACTTGGGTTGCTCGGAAACGGACGCAGCGGAATCCGCCTTTGGGGGCGTCTTCCGCTGCTTGAGTTCCGGGTCATTCTGAACGACTAGCGTTTCGGCTGTTTTTTTTTGAGCAGTTCCACAGCACCGGCTTGGGTTGGCTCATTCACGGGCTCTGGCGGAATGCTAAACATCCCCATGCCACCACCCATGCCGCCCATACCGCCACCCATGCCGCCCATGCCGCCCATACCACCCATGCCGCCACCCATACCACCCATGCCGCCCATGCCACCCATGCCGCCACCCATGCCGCCCATCCCACCCATGCCCATGGGCGGCATGATTGGGATGACAAGGTCAGCCACCGGATAGACTCGGGTCGACATCTTTTCATCGGCCTTGGCCTGGGTTGTGATCTTCATCACTTCATCTTCGATGATGTAGGTCAACCCCAGCGGTTCCAACATCAATCGCAGCGCACTTCGCAACGAGATGCCGGACATCACCAGGTTAATCTGCTGGTCGCTGTTGACCCCTTCGTCGGTCAGTGCCGTTTTGTCCATCCAGATTTCAATGTGGTGGAGGTCTTCGAGGTAATTCAGGGCTTCTTCCAGCGGGTTGTCCGTGAACGCCACTTCCGTTGTTTCCGACAGCGCCTTCTGGATTCGCTTTTCGTTGGGAGTGTTCCTCTTCAGATCGACCGTCGCATTCGCCTTGCGTCGTTCTGACAGCGCCTTCCAAACTTCCGCTGGCGGGAATCGCAGTGGAGGTTCATCAGGGAAGGGGATGTGTGAGAGTTCCACCTGATGCAATGTTTCCAGGACCTCATCCGCGCGTCGAGCACGCAACCGATAGGCTCGATTGAGTTGTTGGGCCGACTCTGCATCGAATCGCGCGGCTGCCGATGAACCTTCTCCCGGTCGCATGTTGATAGCGACGTCAGCCACTTCTTGTGCTTCGGCGAAGGCCCCGTCCCGGCCGTGAAACCCTTCCAGCATCAAAGTCCTTACGCGATCAATCAGGTTTTCCAGGCGTTCTTCGTCCAGCATCGCCTGCTCGGCCAATCGCTTCAACGCTTCCTGTTGCGCACGGCTTTCCAGCAGGCGCGTGCGAACCTGTTCCAGAGACTCCATCCGATTGCTGAGTTGTTGAATTTCAGAATCCAACTGCTTTTGCAATCGCTGTCGATCTTCGGGAGCAATGTCGATGGCGGACTTGACCGCACCCAGCGTTTGCTTCAAGACCGTCAGGCCCTGATCGGGTTCCGTTCCGTTCCGCGCACTCTCAATGGCGTTGCTGACTTCGTTGCGCAGTTTCTGAGTCTGCAGCAGGATCATCTGCCGTTGATCTTCCAGCAGGCTTGCCCCTGGATTGGGTGCGACATTGGGTTCCGGCGGCAAAGGCTCATCACCTTCTGTTTGCTGGCTGACCTGCCGGACTTCCAGCCGACCCGTCGTGGTCTTCAACATCCGGCCAACTTCGTTGTTCGGATCGGCCTGTGCAATCAGGTCCGAGATCTTCGCCGCTTCCTCGACATGTCCCTGTTGCAGGGCGAATGCAGCCCGTTGTGCCAATGCAGTGACACCATCCGAGAAGTCCGCCTGTGCCAACTGGAAGAGCGTCATCCCGGCCAGCGAATTCGTCAGGCCGCCCGTCGTTGCCAGTTGCCGAGAAAAGACGGGCAGGAAGGTGGCCGCGGGCTGCTCCACCGCAGCCGCGGTTGTCCACTGCAGCCGTTCGCCGTTGGCTGAGGTCATCACAATCTGAGCGTCAGCGGGCAAGATTTCTGGTGTCACGTAAATCGTTTCGCGATCGGTCCGGATCGGCAATGGATCACCGGGCAGCAGAGAAATCCCGGCGGGAGTCACCTGCAGTGCCGTGGGGAAAAAGACGGGCGAATTCAGGGCGGCTGCCAGAGTTTTCCCCTGTTCTGCAGTTCGCTCGATTCCGGCTCGCTGAACCCGGGAAATCTGACTGGCCAGTTTGGCGGATTTCGTTTTCCGAGCTTCGGCGGGTGCCGACGTTTCGACCACGGGTGCGTCGAAGCTGACGAATCCACCTGTCTGTTGTCCGAGGACTCCCATCAACTGCAGATTCCGTTGTGCCCCCACCGCAAAACTGTGAACTGGCAGGCGACGTTGCCGCAATTCAGAGACCAGCGAACGAAGCTCGGGAATCTCGATCAGATCCGCAGTGCTCATCCCATCACCAATGTAGGTAATATCAGTGGGACGATCCGATGCCGACTGCATCACCGTTCGAAGAGCGCCTTCCAGATTGGTTGCCCCCAGCGGGACTCGGGACTTCAAGGCGTCAACGGACTCTTGAACTGCGGAAGAACGTACCTGGCTGAAGCCGCTGTCCATTGCTTCAGCCTGCAGATCGGCAGCAAACAACCGAACACGATCCCCGTCTGGCAGCGAGCTCAACAGCGATTCCAGCACCCCCATGGCCTGCTGTCGGTATTCGCCCACCTGGCTGGCAGAAGTATCGATCAGGATCAGGTGGTCCCGTGCGACGATCCCCTTTGGCAATTCACTGGCCTTCAAGACCACGGCCGAGTACGTCTGACCGGTCGTCGTCGAGTGCTTGAGGATTCGAGCGGATGGAACACTCTCCGTTGCCAACAGGCCATCTCCTGTCCAACACATCGCTGCCATCGCTGGCAACACTGCCAATTGCTTGACGAATTTCAACATGCAATTCACCTTGTGTGACGGGAGGAGTCGCGAGAATTCTAAGTTTCGAGTCGAAGTGGAACGCTGGCCAACTCTAAGAACGCATCTTTGCTGTCAGATTCTACAGGGTCGATTCGAATCTTTTAAAGAAAAATCCAAGAGAATTCCGGAATTCCGTGACCAAAATGGCCAGTGTAGATTGATTGTAGCCACAATCGGCTTCTTTCCTGCCAACGAACTCTCTGACAATCGGCCCAGAACCGGGTAACACTGATTTCTTTGCTGGCCGACGATTCAATGCATAGGATTCCTTTTCCCGGTATGAGAGGATCAACCGTCAAGGCCTGATGGCTGGTCGCCACTGAGAATCTATCTCGACTCTCAAAACAAAAACGCCATATTGCTTTTGGCAATATGGCGTTGCAGTCTTCGTTGCTGCCGAGTGACCCAGGAAATGAGTCTATTTCCGGAGATCAGAGAGTGGCTCGGGTGGAATGCTGAACATTCCCATGCCTCCACCCATGCCTCCCATTCCGCCCATGCCTCCCATACCTCCCATGCCTCCACCCATGCCGCCCATTCCACCCATCATTCCGCCCATGCCGCCCATGCCGCCCATCATTCCTCCCATCCCGCCCATGCCCATCGGCGGGCGAATCGGAATGACCAGGTCAGCGACCGGATAGACGCGGGTCGACATCTTCTCATCGGCCACGGCCTGCGTCGTGATTTTCAGCACTTCGTCTTCAATCAGGTATGTCAGACCGAGTGGTTCGAGCATTAGACGCAGAGCACTTCGCAACGAGATTCCCGACATCACCAGGTTGATCTGCTGGTCGCTATTGACTCCTTCATCGGACAGTGCGGTTTTGTCCATCCAGATTTCAATGTGATGCAGGTCTTCCAGGTAATTCAATGCTTCTTCCAGAGGGTTGTCCGTGAACGCCACTTCGGTCGTTTCCGTCAACGCCTTCTGGATTCGCTTTTCATTGGGAGTGTTCTTCTTCAGATCGACGGTTGCATTCGCCTTCCGTCGTTCTGAGAGCGCCTTCCAAACTTCGGCAGGCGGGAACCGAATCGGGGGTTCGTCGGGATAGGGAATATGCGAGAGTTCGACTTGATGCAATGTCTCCAGAAACTGGTCTGCCCGTCGGGCCCGCAACCGGTAGGCGCGATTCAATTGTTGCGCTGATTCCGCATCGAAACGCGCTGCAGCCGACGATCCTTCGCCAGGGCGCAGATTGATCGCAACATCAGCCACTTCTTGAGCCTCGCCGTATGCTGCGTCTCGACCATGCCGACCTTCCAGCATCAGCGTCCGGACACGATCGATCAGATTCTCCAGGCGTTCTTCGTCGAGCATTGCTGACTCGGCCAGCCGACTGAGCGCTTCCTGCTGAGCTCGTCGTTCCAGCGCCCCAGTTCGCTGTTGTTCGCGAATCTCGTGCTGGTTTTCCTGGCTGAGGATTTCGGATTCCAGTTGTTTCTGCATGCGCTGTCGATCTTCCGGCGCGATGTCGATGGCGGACTTCACAGCACCCAGCGTTTGCTTCAGGCTTCCCAGCCCGGAATCGGGATCCGTCCCCTGTCGCGCCTGCTCAATGGCGTTGCTGACTTCGTTCCGCAGTTTCTGAGTCTGCAGCAGGATCATTTGATGCTGATCTTCCAGCAAGCTGGCACCGGGATCCGGTGCCACGTTGGGTTCTTGAGCGGGTTCGGTCGCAGCGTCTTCGGTCTGCGAGGCTGACTTGACGGCGAGTTGACCGGAGGCGGTGCGCAGAAGTTTTACGGCTTCGTTATTCGGATCCGCCTGCTCGACGAGTTCGGAGATCTTCACAGCAGTTCCGGTATCCCCTTGCTGAAGTGCCAGACCTCCCTGTTGTGCCAAGGCAGTCACACTCTCGGAAAAATCCACTTGTGCCAGTTGGAAAAGCGTCATTCCGGCGAGCGAATTGGTCAGTCCATTCGTTCGGGCCAGTTCGCGAACCATGGCTGGCAAAAACGTCGCACCCGGTTGTTCAATCGGTGCCGCCAATCGCCATTCGAGCGTTTCTCCGGCAGCGTTCGACAGACTGACCCGAGTCTTCGCCGGTAGCTTTCCGTCGGCAAGATAGATCGTTTCCCGATCCGATCGAATCGGCAGTGGATTACCTGGCAACAGGGAGAGTCCCGCCGGGGTGACATTCAGTACCGTCGGAAAGAATACGGGTACACTCATGGCCTGAGCGAGGGCTTTCCCCTGTTCCGCAGCCCGTTCGGCCCGACTGTGGTTCAGGCGGGCGATCTGCCCGGCCAGATTCGCCGACCGTGTCTTGCTGACCTGAACGTTGGCTTCGTCCAGATGCGAATCCACGGCGACAATGCCGCCCGTCTGCTGGGCCAGGATCCCCAGCAATTGCAGGTTGCGCTGCGCCCCCACGGCAAAGCTATGGACGGGAATCTGACGTGTTCGCAGTTCAGAGACCAGTGACTGCATTTCCGGCAGTTCAATCAGGTCCGCGGTACTCATTCCGTCCCCGATGTACGTAATATCCGTCGGACGATCACTGGCTGCCTGCAGAGCAGTTCGCAAGGCACCTTCCAGATTGGTGGCTCCCAGCGGCGTGCGTTCCTGCAGTCGTTGCTGGCGATCCGCCAGTTCGTGGCTGCGGACTTCACTGAAGTCCTCACCCATCGGTTCGGCCTGCAGATCCACGGCAAACAATCGCACGCGGTCGCCACCTGGAAGCGACTGCAGCAACGAATCCAGCACGGCCAAAGATTGTTGGCGATGTTCGCCCACCTGACTGGCGGATGTGTCCAGCAGGATCACGTGATCCCGGGCCACAATTCCGCGCTGGATTTCACCGGCCTTCAGGACGACAACGGATTGCGACTGGCCGTTGGTACTGGAGTGCGTCAACACCCGCGCGGGAGACGGCACCTCCGTCGCCTGAACGGCGGAGTCACTGATCAGCATCAGGACCGTGGCAGGCAGGACCAACTGTTTCACCAGGGGATTGAACATCGCGACTGCCCTTATGTCACGAGACTAAACGAGCAAGACGGGTTCACGACAGAACGAACCCATATTGTTGGAATGGCAGAACGCCGAATTCTAAGGGGAGATCGTCCCCCGAAATCAGGATCCCCAAGTGAATTCCTGGTGTCAGGGCAATCTGGCGGCTTCACCCGCCAAACGTAGCGACACTGGAAGTCTATTAGACAGGAAAAGGCCTGGTTTTAGGCACTTTGGAGAAAAAAAGATTAAATCGCCGACACGGTTTCAAATGGTCAAAACCTTGCAATGCCGTTAGACCAAGTGTCCACTTCGTCGGCTTCGCCGAGCAATTACGGGAGCCCCCCTGCCACAGCGAACTTATGGATGTCGGTGATGGAATGCGGGGGCGACTTGGGAAAACGGAACTGGTTCAGGGGGAACGCTAAACATTCCCATCCCCATCCCCATGCCTCCACCCATACCTCCCATGCCGCCCATGCCACCCATGCCCATGCCGCCCATACCACCCATGCCACCCATCATTCCGCCCATACCGCCCATCATTCCGCCCATTCGGCCCATCATTGGTGGCCGGATGGGAATGACCAGATCGGCAACGGGGTAGACGCGTGTCGACATCTTTTCATCGGCCATCGCCTGCGTTGTAATTTTCATGACTTCGTCTTCGATCAGGTATGTCAGCCCCAGCGGTTCCAGGATTAGCCGTAGTGCGCTGCGCAGGGAAATCCCGGACATCACGAGATTGATCTGCTGATCGGTGTTGATTCCTTCATCCGACAGCGCTTCCCGATCCAGCCAGATTTCGATGTGATGCAGGTCCTCCAGATAATTCATCGCTTCTTCCAGCGGATTGTCGGTGAAGGCAACTTCGGTTGTTTCAGACAGCGCCCGCTGGATTCGCTTTTCGTTGGGCGAACTCCGCTTCAGGTCAACGGTCGCATTGGCTTTGCGTCGTTCCGACAACGCCTTCCAGACTTCTGCAGGAGGAAACCGAATCGGAGGTTCGTCCGGGTAGGGGATGTGTGACAGTTCCACCTGATGCAACGTTTCCAGGAACTGATCGGCACGTCGGGCACGCAGTCGGTAGGCTCGATTCAGTTGTTGCGCCGATTCCGCGTCAAACCGGGCCGCGGCCGACGAGCCTTCACCAGGTCGCAGGTTGATGGCAACATCCGCCACTTCCTGGGCTTCCCCGTACGCGACGTCGCGTCCGTGTCGGCCTTCCAGCATCAGGGTTCGGACCCGGTCGATCAGGTTTTCCAGGCGTTCCTCGTCCAGCATCGCCGTTTCGGCCAGACGCCGGAGTGCCTCTTGCTGAGCCCGACTTTCGAGTCCCCGGGTCCGGCGCTGTTCCATGATTTCCTGCTGGTTTTCCTGATTCAGGATCTCGGACTCCAACTGTTTCTGCATTCGCTGGCGATCTTCCGGAGCGATATCGATGGCCGATTTGACGGCCCCCAGAGTTTGCTTCAAGGTCGCCAGGCCCGAAACTGGATCCAGGCCCTGGCGCGCCTGTTCAATCGCGTTGCTGGTTTCGTTTCGCAGCTTCTGCGTTTGGAGCAGGATCATTTGACGCTGATCTTCCAGCAGGCTGGCACCGGGATCGGGGGCCACAAACGGTTCTTCGGCGGGTGTCTCAGGTTCTGCGGCCGCTTCCTCTGTCTGCGACGCTGGCTGAACGGTCAATCGACCCGTCGCCGCCAGCAGCAGTTTCACGGCTTTATTATTGGGGTCAGCCTGTTCCACGATGTCCGTGATCTTTGCCGCTTTGTCGGTATCCCCCTGCTGCAGCGCCAATCCGGCCTGTTGGGCCAGAGCCGTGACATCGCTGGAGAAATCCACCTGCGCCAATTGGAACAGTGTCAAGCCCGCCAGTGGATTCGTCAGGCCATTCGTCGTGGCCAGTTGCCGAATCATTCCAGGCAGAAAAGTCGCCCCCGGCTGTTCTTGCGGGGCAGCCAGCTTCCATTCGAGCGCTTCGTCCCCAGTCCCGGCCAGTCGGATTTGAGCATCGGCCGGCAGGGCTCCGTCGACCAGGTAGATCGTTTCCCGGTCCGTGCGAATCGGTAGAGCATTGCCCGGCAGCAGCGTGATTCCAGCGGGGGTTAACTGGAACTCATTCGGGAAAAAGACAGGTGCGGTCAGGGCTTTGGCCAGCGCCTGCCCCTGTTCGACAGCTCGTTCTTCATCACCGCGATGGACGCGTGTCAGTTCCTGAACGAGACGTGCCGACCTTGTTTTCCGCGGCTGGAACTGGGAGTCAGCGGCGACCGCCGGAGTATCGAAGGCGACGAATCCTCCCGTCTGATGAGCCAGGATCCCCAGCAATTGCAGATTTCGCTGCGCCCCCACACCGAAGCTGTGGACGGGCATCTTCCGATCGCGCAGTTCCAGGATCAGCGCCTGCAATTCGCGGGCTTCGATCAGGTCCGCGGTGCTCATCCCGTCCCCGATATAGGTGAGATCGGCCGGCCGATCCGTGACCGCTTGCAGGGCTGCGCGCAGGCCGCTTTCCAGGTTGGTGGCACCCAGGGGTGTACGTTCCTGCAGTCGTTGAAAGCTCTCCTTCAGTTCGGTGCTACCGACTTCGCTGAAGCCGTCCCCCAGCGAGTCCGCCTGCAGATCCAGTGCGAACAGACGAACACGGTCGCCCGCAGGCAACGACTGCAGCAGAGCATTCAGCACTGCCAGAGATTGTCGCCGATGCTCACCCACCTGGCTGGCCGACGTGTCCACCAGGATGACATGATCGCGGGCAATCTTCCCCGATTTCAATGCGGTCACTTCCAGGAGGATGGCCGACTGCGTCCGCCCTTCCGGAGTGGAGTGCGTCAACACACGCGCCGGAGAAATTTCCATTGCGTGGACATTCACCGCACCAACTGCGATCACCATGGATGCTGGCAGAACCTGCATTACGAACCGGAACAACATGGAAATGCACCCTCACGTCAGTTGAGAATGTGGATGGGGTCAAAACCGAACGCAACTATCGCGGACGCGAAATCACTGCCGTCTCGGCCGATTCTAAAGCTGGCATCGTCACAGGAAACCGCGATGCGGAAGCAAGATTGGTGGAAAGTGGGAATCGACCATTTTAATGGGCCTCTTGTACCGGCAGTGGAAATCTGCTGGACATCCAACGGCTGAATCCTGGGCAAATTGGCCGATCTCGAACCTTGCCCGTGGCACCGCTTTTTCCGGGCGGAATCTTAAAAAACTGTTGGTCTAAGTGTCCCCTAAGCCGGCCCGCGAGGGATTGATTCCTCCTGATGCGACTTCAGATGACCATGGATTGCGGCCATCAACTCCGTCTGGCGTCCCCTCGCTGATCTGCGTTGACCAGACCCGACTGCAAGGTCTGACCTCGAACCGCACGATCGGATCAGAACTGTCGAACTGCCGAGAATGGGCAGCTTCGGGGTTTTCTGGAAGCTGTTCACGTTGTACACTTTTGTCGCTCCGCGCAGGGACCGTGCGGTCATCAAGTTGCCGTCGCGTCTGGGCGCTGATGGTGGCGTTCAGAGGAACGCTGCCAGGAATTGGGTCCGTGAATCGGAAGGGATGCCCTCATGGCCATGAAGCCACTCCGGCTGTTGCACACTGCGAATCTGCGGCTCGACTGCCCGCTGCAGCAGTTTGAAGCCCGGGCCGACGACGTTCGGGATCTGCTGGAATCGTCGACGTTAATCGCGTTTGATCGCCTGATCAGTTTGGCGATCGAGCGTGATGTCGATGCCGTTTTGATCACCGGCAACAGCTTTGACGCGTCCGTTGCCAGCCTGACGGCCGAAGTGGCGTTGCGCGGAGGATTCGAGCGACTGGACGAGCGTTCGATTCCCGTGTTCGTCACTCCGGGCAAACTCGATCCCCTGACGGCCTGGGACGATCTTCCCTCGCTTCCGGAAAACGTCACGATTCTGGCGGATGCCTCCGAGACACCCGTTGATCTGACAGATCACGGTCGATTGCTGGCCACCCTGATCCCGGTCACTGCCGATTCCGCCGTCGAGCCTCACGAACTTGACAACATCTTCGCCGCGCGGGCGAGTCACGTCTCCGACCGTCCGTTTGTCGTGGGCTTGGCGCTCCCGATGCGCGAAAGCATGCGTGCCACGGTGGCAGCCCGGTTTGCGGCTCTCGACTGGCTGGCGTGCGCCGCCGGAGACGATGTCGCCGCGAACCTGCCTTTGACCGATGGAACAATCAACGCCCAGGCCGGACCGCAGGGGCTGTCGATTGATGAGCCCGGCCCGCGCGGGGCCACGCTGCTGGAAGTCGATTCACAGCGTCGCGTCAAGCAGTCGCTCATGCCCCTGGGACCTGTCCGCTGGGAACAGATCACACAGTCGCTGGATCGAATTGCCAGTCGCGATGATCTGCTGGAGCGGATGATGGCCGCTGTCGAGCGTCTGTCTGCGCCGCCCGGTGAACAGTTGCGAATTATCCATTGGAAACTGGATCGCACCACCGGGGAAACCCGCGGTTGGGAGATGGAATCCGCGATTCAGGAATTGGCCACCAGCTTGACAGAATTGACCGATCAGCCCGGGGGATTGCGGTACATCCACCAGATCCAGCCCCTCGAACCCGATCTGTCGCTGATCGAGCCGGCTCACCGCGAACTGCTGACCGAGTTCCTGCTGGCGCTCGATCGTCGCTCGCCGGTGGACCGCAGTTCCATGAACAGATGGCGGACCGATGCCCGACTGGGCGAGGCACTCAAGTCCAGCCGTTGGGAACGATGGGCCGACGCCATTGGTCCTGAAGCCATCGCCGAGCGTGCCCAGCAACTGGGCTGGCAATGGTTCACCACCATCGGCAAACGGTAATTGTCCAACGTTCAACTTCCAACTTCGACAGTCGTCCATTCATCAGTGGGGTTTCCCGATGCGGATCACCGGGATTGAAATCGAACGGTTTGGTGTCTGGCAGGACTTCAAGCAGCCCTTGCATCGCTCGGGGCTGACGGTGTTCTACGGGCCAAACGAGGCTGGCAAGACAACACTGTTGCGATTTATTCGCGGCGTCCTGTACGGCTTCCCCGCCGAAGACGTGCCGAATCCCAAGAAGCGCAGTCGTCGCGATCCTCAATCGGGATTGTTGCGTGTCGAACATCGCGGTCGTCCGTACGAGATTCGCCGCACCGCGTATGGAGACGACGCCGGCCTGCTGTCGGTGGACGGAATTGTCGCGGGCGAATCCACGTCGGCCTTCATGGATGACCTGCTGTCGTCGACCGATGAAAAGCTGTTTGAGTCGGTCTTCGCAGTCGGCCTGCCCGAGTTGCAGCAGTTCGCCACGTTGACCGCCGATCAGGTCGCCGAGCACCTGTATGGAATGACACTGGGCCCCCAGGGCCGACTGCTGATGGACCTGCCCAATCGCATTGACCGTGAGTTCCAGCGATTGGTGACGAGCGAGACTCCCCAGGCGGTCCTGCCGACACTCCTGAAGCGTCACGAGGAACTTGCACGACAACTGGCCGGAACCGTTCGCCAGCGCGATCGCTATCGAGAGCTGCATCGCAAGAAACTGGAACTCGACGATCGCATCGTCAAGCGACGTGAACGCCAGACTCAATTGCAGGCAAATCTGCGCGGACTGAGTTTCATGGAGCGGGTTCATCCGCCGTGGCACCGCTGTCGCGAGTGTCGCCATGAATTGAATTCGCTGCCGGACTTCAGTGCGTTTCCGGCCGATGGAGTGCAACGGCTGGAACGGCTCGATCACGAGATGGCGACAGCCACCAAAGCCCGCGAGGGCCTGCTGACCGACATGTCGCGCACCAGCGAGCAGCTTTCGGGCATTCGCATCAACCCGGAAATCCGCCGCTTTTCGGGTGCTGTGCAGATGCTGACGGAGCAACGCGTCCTGACGAAGGACTACGAGTCGCGGATGTCGGACCTGGAAAAACGCGCCGCAGCCCAGGAAAAAGAATTGGTTGAGCATCTGGCGGGACTGGGACGCAACTGGTCCCTGCCGCGTCTGGATGCCGTCCAGGACACTCCCGACGGCCGGGCCAAGTTCGTGGCGGCTCAAACCGAATACCATTCGATTGTCAACCAGACGCGGCGGGCTCAGCGTCGGTACAAGCGAGCGAATGGTGTCTGCCGCGATCAGGAACTGGCATTGCGCACGGAATTGCAGTCGCACGGCATCGCCGCGGAAGACCTGGATTCGTCGGTGGAGATTGCCGAACAGCGACTGACTCAACTGGCCGATCTCAGCCGCTGGCACGCCGAGGCGGCCGAATTGCAGCACCGCACGAAAACTCTCGATCAGCAACTCGAACGGCTGCACGATCGGCCCGGTCTGCCCGACTGGATACATGGAATCCTGTCCTGGTTCACAATTGCCGGGGCGGCGCTGTTTGTGGCCGGCCTGTATGCGTCGGTGACAACCGGCTGGATTGTCGGGTTGATCTTCATCGTCCTGTCGGTGTTCTCTGCCGGAACCGCAATCGCCTTCCGGACACACCACGAGCAGGAAACGCAGCAGGCCGTCGGCGAGTTGCGAACGCAGCGTCAACAGAATGAAGTTGAGCGGCACGCGTTGCTTGACCAGATCTCGACGTATGTCGAAAAGAGCGGCTTGCGCGAATGGTTTGCCCGTGACTTCACACTCGATGAGCTACAGAACGGTGAATTGCTGGCGGCCGCCACCCGGCGCGCCTCCAGCCTGCAGCAGGTACAGAAGGATTACCAGCGGATTCTGCACGTGCGGAAGCGATTGAGTCTGTTTCGCGGCCGTCTTCAGATTCAACAGCGCGATCTGGCCAATGCCCGCAAAAGCTGGTGCCAGACCCTGGCCTACCTGGGCCTGGACGAAATCGCGGACCCGGCTGCCGCCGTTGACCACTGGAACAAGGTTTCAGCCGCGCGTGATCGTCGGCGCGTCCATCTGGCGACCCGCGATCAGTCGCAGGACATTCGCCTGTCGTATGAGCGGTTCCGCAAGCAGGTGGAAGACCTGGGAACGCGAATGCAGCGTCCGAAACTGAACTCCTCCAGTCCATTTGAACTCGTGGATGCCTGGGACCGCGAACTGCGGGCCGCGCGCGAAGCGAGTCAACAGCGGAAGCGTCTGAAAGCCCAGTTGATTCAGTTCCGGCGCGAAGCGGCCGACTGGCAACGCAAGCTGAGTGCTCTGGAAGAGAATCAGAACGCCCTGCTGGCGCTGGCGGGTGTCACACACCGTTCACAACTGGGCAAGCGCCTGGAATTGATGGAACGTCGCAAGCATGTGGAAGCCTTGCTGGAGCAATCGACGCGGGACCTGGAGCATATCGTCAAGTCCGAGCCGGACGTCGCCATCGTCGAAGACGAGCTGCTCCGGTTCAATCCCAACGACGTCAACGGCATGGCCCGGCAGTACAGTCGCGAACTGGAAGAAATCGAAACTCAACTGCAGCAGGCGTTCGAGCAGTTGGGAACAATCAAGCAGGAACTGAAGACACTGGAAGCCGACCGCAGCAGTACCCGGATCCGATCGGAACTGTCCCAGGTCGAAGTCCAGTTGCGGCACGCGTGGGAATCGTGGTTCGCCGCGTCGCTGGCCAGCGATGCGGTGGAGGATATTGCCACTCAGTTCGAGCAGGCCAATCAGCCGGAAATGCTGGCCGCCGCCATTCCATTTCTGCAGAAACTGACGCTGGGCAAGTACCACCACCTGTGGACTCCGCTGGGACGAAAGCATCTGTTTGTTGACGATGATTCCGGCGATTCCCGCCCGGCAGAACGACTGAGTGGGGGCACGCGTGAACAACTGTTCCTGGCCATTCGACTGGCAATGGTCAAGGCGTTCTCCAATAACGGGGTCGAACTGCCCATGGTTCTGGACGACGTGACCGTCAACTTTGACCAGCAGCGTTCCGAAGCGGCTGCTGACACACTTCTTGACTTCACGCGTGAGGGGCAGCAACTGCTGGTCTTTACCAGCCATATCCACTATGCCCAGTTGTTTCAGCAACGCGGGATCGAACCGATCTGGCTGCCAGCCCGGCACCCGTCGCAGTCTGCCGAATCCATCGAAGAACGCCGCGCCGGTTGAATCTTAGGTCGTGTGTATTCCTGCCGCGCTCGCAGCGAACTCAGTAGTCCATCCACATCCCCGCGCCTGTCAGGGTTTCTCGCTGACCGGCGAATTCCCATTGCAGGGCAGGGCCCTTGTAGTATTGCATCCCGAGTCGATAGGTGTGACTGGAGAAACCACGCCACTGCCAACCCGCCATGATGTTGACGCTGGTCACGTACCCGAAGTCCTGTCGTGTGTGACCGTTGATGGCGGCAAACGGGGCTCCCCGCAGGCCAATCTTCATCGGGGCATATTGGATCCCGTATTGAAGTTCCAACGGCTTCGCACCGTCCTCGTGATTGAGTGCATCGGCGATTTCGAAGTAGGCCTGCGCGTCATCGGACAGGTGGCGCGTCCAGCCGACAATCAATGAGTCGCGGACATAGTTCAGTCGGTGATACCCCGGATTGCGAAGCAGGAATTCGTCTCCCAGATGGGAGCTCAAGTGGTAATATCCGGCTTTGAAGGCGTTATTGCCGTATCGCCAGGTCGACAGGAATCCCGCGCGAAAGTCGCAGGCTTCCAGATCGTCGCTATGTCCCATGTCGACACGCGGCATGGCGGCACCTTCCAGGTCGAACTGCCACCCTTCGGGCTTGATGGCATCGGTGGTTCCGTATCGCAGTAAACCAACGTGGCCACCCAGCGTGTTTTCCCAGACAGTTCCCTGACGGCCCTTACTGGCAAACCACACTGAAGACATTCGCGACTCTTTCTCACCAGCCACGTACGCCTTGTACATCAATCCGGCTGGCATGACCTGCCATTCATACCCATTGTCGACTTCAGTCGGTCCCGTATCAATGATTTCGTCGACGGTCTGTTCCTGCCAGTCGACAAGCCTGGTTCGCCCCTCGGTTGGCGAATCCGCTGGCTCGGCATGGCTCGCCAGCGACGCCTTTCCGGGCGACGGACTGGCCAATGTTGCAGGTGTACGAACGGTCCCGTCCAGTCCCATCTGAACTTGAAGTCCGAATGTGGGACTGTCGACGGGTTGACTTTCAGCACGAGCACGGGGGGCCGAATTCTCCCGGGCAAGTGCTGTCATCCCGAGCACCAGGAAGCAGCAACTCATCCAGCGAAACACGCGACGACTCCGGTAACGGTTGGGATACCAATTGGAACGCGAAATCGTTATCGGCCGCTTATGGCGGAATTGCGGCCGATCCTGACGGTACCAACAGTGAGAATCGCAATCGTCCGTCCGGATATGCCTGACATACCGAAAACAGAAGGTGGGTAATTTGAGTGGACTTGCACGATGGAGGAGAAGATCACGCGGGTCCAACAGGCCTTTTCAGACATGGGAAAGAAGTCAGCCGCCAGCATTCGCTGGCGGCTGACTTTGGAGAGTGCCGAGCCTGCGCTCAAGGCACTCGCCACCGACCTGGGCGAACAGGCCGGAAGGTCTGAAACAGACGAGATACATCTGTTATTCGACAATCCATAAACAAAGCCCCACTGATTATGGCCAATTCCTTGCCTTTGACCTGAATTGGTGAATCGGGGGCGGAACAGGACGTGCCGGCCTGCCTGACGAGCATCGGACTCGATCACGTCGTCAATGGCGCGGCAGTTTCTGAGGCGGTTTTGTCGGCGGAACTTCGTTTGAAAAACACAATGCCCAAGGGAGGCAGCGTCAGATTCAGTGACCACATCTGGCCGTGGCTGGGAATCGCCACTGCGTACGTTCCGCCGGCGTTTCCGACGCCCGAGCCACCATAATACAGTCCGTCACTGTTGAGCACTTCCTGCCAGTATCCCCCGGCAGGAACACCGATGCGGTAGTTGTGCCGTGGGACCGGAGTGAAATTCCCGACGATCAGGATGTCATCGGCTGGATCAGGTCCGCAGCGGAAAAACGACAAAACACTGCGCTCGGCATCGCCGCCTTCCACCCACCGAAACCCGCTGGAATTCGAGTCGAATTGGGCCATTCCGGGTTCGGTTCGGTAGATGCGATTCAGGTCCTGTACCAGGTGCCGTATGCCGTCATGCGCCGGCAATTCCAGCAGCGTCCAGTCGAGGACCGCGTCGTGATTCCATTCCTTCCTCGTACCGAATTCGCACCCCATGAACAGCAGCTTCTTGCCGGGTTGGGCGAATTGATAACTCAGCAGCAGTCGCAGGTTGGCGAATTTCTGCCAGTCATCGCCGGGCATCTTTTCAAGCAGTGAACCTTTTCCATGGACGACCTCATCATGCGACAGTGGCAGCAGGAAGTTCTCGGAAAAGGCGTAGACCGAACGAAACGTCAACTGATGATGATGGTGTTTGCGATGAATCGGATCCTGCTGCAGATAGGCGAGCGTGTCGTGCATCCACCCCATATCCCACTTGTAGCCGAAGCCCAGGCCGCCGTCGTACACGGGTCGCGAAACTTTCGGCCACGACGTGGATTCTTCCGCAGCGGTCAGGACATCGGGAAAGCTCTGGTAGACCATCGTGTTCAACTGTTGCAGGAAGTCGATCGCTTCCAGGTTTTCACGACCGCCGTATCTGTTGGGAATCCACTCGTTCGCGGATCGCGAGTAATCGAGATACAGCATCGACGCGACGGCGTCGACGCGCAGACCGTCGACGTGATACTTGTCGAGCCAGAACATGGCGTTGCTCAACAGGAAGCTGCGAACTTCGTTGCGTCCATAATTGAAGATGTACGTGTTCCAGTCGGGATGGAATCCCTGCCTGGGATCGGCGTGTTCGTACAGCGACGTGCCGTCGAATTTGCCCAGTCCGTGGGCATCCGTTACGAAATGGGACGGCACCCAATCGAGAATGACGCCGATGTTGTGCTGATGCAGATAGTCGATCAGATACATGAAGTCCTGTGGCGGACCGTAACGGCGGGTCGGTGCAAAATACGAACTGGTCTGATAACCCCAGGACCCGTAGAACGGGTGCTCCATGATCGGAAGTAATTCGACATGCGTGAAGCCCATCGACTTCACGTGATCCACCAGCCGGTGGGCCGCCGTGCGGTATGAGCAGACATTTTCTTTGCCGTGCGGCGCGAGCATCCAGGAGCCGAGATGCACCTCGTAAATGGTGATCGGCGACCCCGCGGCCTGAAGTTGGCTCCGGCCGGCCATCCAGACTTCGTCGTGCCACGAATAGTTAAGATCGACGATCACAGACGCCGTATCAGGCGGGGTTTCGGCCGCGAACGCGAACGGATCGGCTTTGTTTCGGGCAAAGCTGGCCTGGTCCGTGACGATCCAATATTTGTAGCGTTGACCGACGGTCGCATTAGCGGCGAAGCCTTCCCAGATGCCCGTACGGCCGCGCGGAGAGAGCGGATGAACCGCGTTATCCCAACCGTTGAAATCACCGACGACGGAGACGTAATTGGCATTCGGCGCCCAGACCGCGAACCAGGTACCGCGCTGTCCATCCAAGTCAACGAGATGTGCGCCCAGTCTGTCGTACAACCGGTGGTGAGTCCCCTCGTTGAACAAGTACAGGTCCTTGTCGCTCAGACGGATGGTATTCATGTTGATATCCTGGCGGAACTCATATCCGGGATTCGAGAATTCGAAGAATGCCGCCCATGGGGACTTGGACCCAGGTTGGCCGATTGTTCAGTTCGTACGCCAGTTCGTAGACTGCTTTTTCGAGCAGGAAGACGTCGAGCAACGTTTTGACTTCGGCAGTCCCCTGTGTCGCGAAGCTGGAGGACTTGACGGTGTTCAGATACGAAGCCAGGAATTGCGCGCTGGTCCATTGAGACCAGAAGACGGCCCAGCCCTGGTAGGCCGGGAAATCGTCCTTGTGAACGACCGCCGACACTTGATTGAACAGGACTGTCTGCGCAGCGTAATCGAACGAACGGATCATGCCAGCGACGTCTCGTAGCGGTGACCGCTTGATTCGTCGCTCGCTGATCCGGCGCGAGGGCTCGCCTTCAAAGTCAATGATGACAAAGTCCTTCCCCGTAAACAGGACTTGTCCCAGGTGGTAATCGCCGTGGCAGCGAATCCGTGCTCCGCTGAGTTTGCGGCCGACGATGGATTCAAATCGAAGAAGCAGTTCCTGTTCGCCTTTCAACAATGCCTGTGCGTCAGACTGGATACCCGCAGGCAGGGAGCTGATCTTGCCCCGCAGCATGCGAATGGTCTTGCGGGCCAGGCTGCGCATCCCCTGATACAGCGATCGTTGATAGAGTTCGGAAAACGATTCGGAGACGAAGTCGGGGTTTTCCGAGGCCGAAGCCAGCGCCAGGTGCATTTCTCCCGTGCGCTGTCCGAGCAGCGCGGCCGATTCGAGATACGCGTTGCACAGGTCGCGTGCCAATGGCGGCAACGGTTCCGCAGCAGCGGCCACCAGTCCGTTCTTTGGCAGATCGGCCACATCTGGAGGGTCTATGCGGTGAGTCGACAGCACCCGATCGAAAAAGCGGTTCACGTTTTCCAGCGTGTAACTCCAGGCATCCCCCTCGTTGCGCACGAACTCCTGCAGGACGCCCACGGTCGAGAGTGATCCGGTACTCGGGTGATAATCGACGGACCCGGCAACCTGCGGCACATTGGAAAAATGAGCCGTCTCCGTCAGAAACCGGCCAATTTCCAAGTCCGGATTCACTCCTTCGTCCAGGCGGCGAAACATCTTCAACAGCATTCGATCGCCATAGATGATCGTGCTATTGCTTTGCTCTGCCCGCAGACTGCGTACGGCGAGGTGGTCGTCCGGAGAACCGCGCAGGGTCCTGAAGGATCGCAACGGATGGCCGGCCAGGGCACCGTGCTGCCCCTGGGCGCGGCGGCGACCGCCGATCATGTCCAGCATCAATTGCCCCAACGCTTCGTTGCCGAACGCATCGTACAGGACGCCGGATACGGTCTCCTTGCCAGCGGTCAGTGTCAGCGTGGCGATCAGGGCCGCCGAATTGTCGCCGATCATTTGAGTGGCCTGCTGACCCGAAGCGAATCCGACCGGCAAAAGGTAGGTCTCCGCCACATCGTTGACGTAGTCGACTTCCACGAACAACAGTTGGACGTCCCCGTTCTGATCGTGTTCCAGCCGCACCGTATCGGTGATGCTCGCTGTCCGAATGGATTTTGCCTTTCCGGAAAACCACCGGCGTTTCTGCAGCCACTCGGGCAGCAGTTTCGTCAAGGCATTCCCCCCCCTGCCATCCAATACGTGGTACCATTTGTCTTTGGCAGTCAGTGCCGGAAGATGATCGGCCGCCCTGGGAGCCGCTGGCGAGACTTCTGTCACGGACAACGTCGGTTCGACCACCGGTTGCAGCGAGAACCAGTAGAAGCTGTGCGGACCAAGGGTCAGCATGTAGGGCAATTCCCCGATCCGAGGAAACGGAGTTTGACCGAACAATTCCGTCGGCGTGCAACCTCGGAATTCAGACAGATCCAGTTCGACGTACTGCGCGAACCGGGACAGGTTGGCCACCACCAGAATTGTCTGGTGATCCAGGCAGCGCAGATAGGCCAGCACTCGGTTGTTCTCTGGGAGCAGGAACCGCAGGGATCCGCGCGCGAAAACCGGTGTCTGTTGACGCAGGGCAATCATTCGCTTCGTCCACCAGAACAGCGAATACAGATTCTGCCGAGACGACTCGACGTTGACGGCCTCGTAGTGATATTCGTGGTCGATGATCACCGGCAGGAACATCTGCTGGGGATTGCCGTCGGAAAAGCCGGCATTGCGATCGGGGCTCCATTGCATCGGCGTGCGAACACCGTTGCGGTCCCCCAGGTAGATGTTGTCCCCCATGCCGATTTCATCGCCGTAATAGATGACGGGCGTCCCCGGCAGCGACATCAGCAGCGAGTTCAGCAGTTCGATTTTTCGACGACTGCCCCCCAGCA
Source organism: Planctomycetota bacterium (assembly GCA_018242525.1). GTDB lineage: Bacteria > Planctomycetota > Planctomycetia > Planctomycetales > Planctomycetaceae > Schlesneria. The sequence goes on from JAFEBS010000004.1 coordinate 50,683, forward strand.
GGGGTGACAGTCGATGGCGAATCCCCTGGTTGATGCGGGCCTGAGGATTGTGCGCATAAACGCTGTACATGTAATCGCGTTCTTCATCCGTCACCATCTCCAGCGTCAGTTCGTCGTGGTTTCTCAGGAACATGAACCACTGGCACGATTCGGGGATTTCCGGAGTCTGCTGCATGATGTCGATGATTGGAAAGCGATCCTCCATCTGCACCGCCATGAACATTCGCGGCATGACGGGGAAGTGAAACGCCGCATGACATTCGTCCCCGTCGCCAAAGTACTGCACGGCGTCCTCCGGCCATTGATTGGCCTCGGCCAGCAGCATTCGCCCCGGATAATGCTTGTCGACATGTGCCCGGATTTCACGGAGTTGGGCGTGGGTTTCGGGCAGGTTTTCGCAGTTGGAGCCTTCCTTCTCGAACAGGTAGGGGACGGCATCCAGTCGCAGGCCGTCGACCCCCATCGACAGCCAGTGATCGAGTACCTGCAGCATCGCCTTGCGGACGTCGGGGCTTTCAAAGTTCAGATCGGGCTGATGACTGTAAAAGCGATGCCAGAAATAGGCACCGGCGACCGGATCCCATGTCCAGTTCGATTTCTCGAAATCCTTGAAGATGATCCGGGCATCCTGGTATTTCTGCGGAGTGTCGTTCCAGACGTAGAAATTTCGGTGGCGGGAGCCGGGCTTGGCAAGGCGGGCCCGCTGAAACCACGGATGCTGATCCGAAGTGTGATTGAGCACCAGTTCGATGATCACCTTCAAGTCACGGTCATGAGCCGCGCGCAAAAACGCCTTGAAGTCCTGCAATGTGCCGTAGCTGGGATTGACCGTTGTATAGTCGGCGATGTCGTATCCATCGTCTCGCAACGGCGAAGGGAAGAACGGCAGCAGCCAGATCGCGGTTGCTCCCAGGTCCTGGATGTAATCCAGCTTGCTCATCAGGCCGCGAAAATCCCCCACTCCGTCCGCCGTCGAATCGCAGAACGAGCGGACATGGACCTGATACACGACAGCATCTTTATACCACAACAGGTTTGCATCCTTTGTCACCGCGTCGCCTCCTGGGGGTGGGCGGGCCAGTTCACCTCGCCCGGCAGATCATTGGCACTTCAAGATTATAGAAAGTACTCGAACTGAGATTCCGTCCGGACCTGCTTGCGCATTCGGAAAATGTGTGCTGGCGAAACTTGTGGATTCAGTTCCACAAAATTCCGCGGACCCGTCCACAAGTAGCGGCCAGCACCCAGCAGGTCGTGCGCCTGAAAGGAATGCGTGGAGTCGATGCCGAACTCCACCAGCGGCAACTCGATGAATCCCGACTGCGTGTGGTGCGGGTCGAGATTCACCACAACCACCACACCATCGGTGCCGTCAGCGGTCCACTTGCTGAAACCGATCAACTGGTCGTTGTCGACGGGATGAAACCGCAGCGTGACATTGTCCTGGAGCGCCGCGTTCTCCCGACGAATGGCGTTCACCCGAGCGATGAAATGCCGCAGGCTCCCCGGCGATTGCCAGTCCCAGGTATGGATCTGGTACTTTTCAGAATCCAGATACTCTTCGCTGCCGGGTTCGCGAGGTGTGGCAACACAGAGCTCAAAGGCTGGCCCATAGATTCCACACGAGGCTCCCAATGTCGCCGCCAGCACGTACCGCATCATGAAGGCGGCGCGTCCGCCAAACTGAAGAAACTCGTTCAAGATGTCCGGTGTGTTTGGCCACAGATTCGGCCGCATGAAATCCGAAACCGGTGGCCGTGCCAGTTCCGTGAAATACTCAGTGAGCTCCTGCTTGGTGTTCCGCCAGGTGAAATAGGTATAGGACTGGGTGAATCCCAGTTTGGCGAGGCGATGCATCACGGCGGGACGCGTGAACGCTTCTGCCAGGAAGATTGTCTCCGGATAAACCGACTTGACTTCGGCGATCGCCCATTCCCAGAACGTCAGTGACTTCGTGTGAGGATTGTCCACGCGAAACACCCGCACCCCTTCACCGCCCCAGAACAACAGCACACTTTTGAGCTCCTCCCACAGGTTCTGCCAATCGTCCGACTCGAAGTCAAAGGGATAAATGTCCTGGTATTTTTTGGGCGGGTTTTCGGCGTATTGAATCGAACCGTCCGGCCGTCGGCGGAACCAGTCCGGGTGGCAGGCGACATACGGATGATCCGGAGCACACTGGAAGGCGATGTCCAGCGCCAGGTCGATTCCGAACGATTTCGCCTTCGTCATCAGCCGCCGAAAATCCTCAATCGTCCCGAGATCAGGATGGATCGCCTTGTGACCACCTTCGGTGGCGCCAATGGCCCAGGGGCTCCCGACGTCTCCTGGTTGTGCCTCGACGGCATTGTTCCGGCCCTTGCGATAGCTGCGTCCGATCGGGTGGATCGGTGGAAAATACAGCACATCAAAACCCATGTCGGCGACGTAAGGAAGTTTCCTCTCGCAATCGGCCAGCGTCCCGTGCTGACCCGGCACCGACGAACTGGACCGCGGGAAAAACTCGTACCAGGTGCTGAATCGCGCCAGGGGACGATCCACTTCCACGGGAAGTTCCTGTTCAAACCGGGTGACGTGTCGTCGATCGGTGTACTGGTGCATCTGCTCGGCCAGGACAGGTGACAGCGCGGCTTCAATCTGGGACGACCGCTCAACTCCGCCTTCGAGACTGCTGGCGAACAATTCCAGTGCGGATCGAGCCAGCTCGGGGACCTGCGGCAAATGTTCCCGAATGATTTGTGCTCCCACCAGCAGATCAATGGCAACGTCCTGACCCGCCTTCACTCGCTTCTGGAAGTCGCGCTGCCAGGTGGCGAACCGATCAATCCAGGCTTCCACGGTGAAGAAATGGCACCCGAGCCTGTCCACCACAAACGATGCTTGCCACTTGTCGTTCGTCAGTGAGTGCAGGTCGGACGTGCGCCAGGTTGACTCGGTGTGATGGCGAAACAACAATCGGCCGGTGACCACGTCGTGACCGTCAGCGAAGATCCGACTCTGTACATTCACCGTGTCGCCAACGACCCGCTTGGGCGCGAATCGACCTTGGTCGACTTGCGGTGTTACGTCTTCGATCAGTACGCGACTGCGTCCGGTCGCGTGGCCGACTGCAATGTGACTCATCGCCGTTCTCCCTGATCCTGTGACAATTCCGGTGCGCCGGATTCGCTTTTGTCGACGCGCCGGCCATACCGCGAGGCTGCCAGCACGGGAACTTCGTCCAGCTGATCTGCCTGCATCAGGCCGACTATTTCTTCCAGCGACGCCGCCAGTCGCTCCTGGTCTGCTGACGAAAGTCGTCGAAGCCCGTCCACCAGCGCCGAATGGAGCGGAGACGGAGCTTTGGCGACGAACGCCACACCTTCATTCGTCAAAGTCACAAACACGGAACGACGGTCTTCCTGACTGCGTTCGCGCGCAACCAGCCCCTTGGCTTCCAACCGGTCCAGGATTCCGACCAGAGTACTGGCGTTGATGCGAATCTTTTCCGCGAGAGATTTTGAGGTCAGCCGCCCCTCCAGCGACAACATATGCAGGCACACCAATTGCGGTGTGGTGACCTCGCACTGCGACATCAGTTGCCGGGAATGCAGGTCGATGGCATGCACGATCCGTCGTAAAGCAGCCAGAATGCGGCGTTCAAACGGTTCATCAGTTGAGGCCATCTGTGGATTTCCCGCGGCGCATAAACTCGTAACATTCTGTTCGACAACATCGAACACTGGCACCGGAGGGCTCGATTCAACGGGAGCATTGAGCGACCGATGTGACTTGCCAACGGACGGTTGAGATCATAAACTGCAGCTCAAATCGTTTCAAGTCAAATTATTTGGCGTCGAATCATCTGGTCGGCTCGTGATCCGAGGTGTGGAGCGAAACATGGAAACTGCGCAACCCGGCACTGCCCTGGTTCGGGACGACATTGCTCAAGACATTGCGCGCTGGGTCATCGAAACCGTTCGGCAACGGTCGGCACGATTGACGGCCACGTACCGGTTGCAATTGCATCGGGATTTCACATTTCGCGATGCCGCAGCCATCCTGACGTACCTCAAGGATCTGGGAGTCAGTCATGTGTATTGCTCACCGTACCTGCGAGCCCGAAAGGGGAGCAGCCACGGGTACGACATCTGCGATCACAATGAATTCAACCCAGAGTTGGGTGGCGAAGCTGGATTCCTGCAGTTTGTGACGGCGCTTCGCGAACTCGGGATGGGGCAGATCCTGGATATTGTCCCCAATCACATGGCAGCGAGCCTGGAGAATCCCTGGTGGTTCGACGTGCTGGAAAACGGACCGGTCTCGCCCTATTCGACGTACTTCGATATCGATTGGAATCCCGCGAAGAAGGAATTGGCGGACAAGGTGCTGCTTCCTGTGTTGGGTCGACAATACGGGGAAGCGCTGGAAGACGGAGAACTTCAGTTGGCGCATCACGAAGGCGCGTTCTTCGTCGTTTACTTCGAGCAGGAATTTCCGCTGGGGCCGAGAACCACCATCCCGCTCCTGGCGGGAAGACTGGAGGAATTGCGTTCCAGGCTGGGGGCTGATCACCCGGACCTGACAGAGCTGGAAAGCATCATTACGGCGCTGGATCATTTGCCGCCTCAGGCCGCGCGCGAACCGGCCAAGGTCCGCGAACGGCACCGGGAGAAGGAAGTGATCAAGCGCCGACTGCGGGACTTAACAGCGGCCAGCGACGCTATTCGCCAGCATATCCACGAGAATCTGCTGGAATACACCGTGGACCCGGCCCGGCCGGAAGCGACCGACCGGCTCGACCGACTGCTCGATGAACAGCCCTATCGGCTCAGTCATTGGCGATCAGCCGCCGACGAAATCAACTATCGCCGCTTTTTTGATGTGAACGAACTGGCCGCCATCTGCATGGAATTGCCGGAAGTTTTTCACAGCACCCACGCGTTGCTGCGGCCCTATCTTGCTGACGGGACGATCACCGGGTTGCGAATCGATCATGTGGATGGACTCTACGATCCCGAGCAATACTTGTGGCGGCTGCAATGGGCCTATCTTGCCGACCTTGGGGAGCACTGTTTTCGCGAGCATCAATCGCTGTCGGAGGGCGCGGATCCTGCCAGTGCTCAGGAATATTCCTGGCAGCAGATCGCGCCGCTGGTGCTGAGTCATTGCTCGCGAACCTTGGGAATGCGCCGACCGATCGCGGTGGATTTACATGCGGTTCTCGGACCCGAGATTGCCGGGCAGGCGTCGGTGCCTGCAACGGATCACAGTCTCCGGCTGTCCCCCGGCCGCATCGCTGCGCCGCTGTTCGTACTGGTGGAGAAGATCCTGGGCCCCGACGAACCACTGCCCGAGAGTTGGCCGGTGGAAGGGACTTCAGGCTACGATTTCATGAACTCGCTGGGCGGACTGCACATCGTTCGTGAGGGATACCAGCAGATTGTGCGGGACTACCATCGGTTTCTTGACCGGAATCGCAGCCTGAGCGAAGTCGAGCATGATTCAAAACTGTTGATTCTGCGAGTGGCGATGGCCAGCGAACTGCAGATGCTGGCGCATCGCCTGAATCACGTTTCTGAGCAGCATCGACGCTCCCGCGACTTCACACTCAACAACTTAAGGCTGGCGATCCGGGATGTCCTGGCCTGTTTCCCGGTCTACCGTGTCTATCCCGGGCCGGAAGGCATCAGCGATCGCGATCGACGATTCGTCAACCTGGCCGTCAATCGGGCGCGGCGCCGCAATCCGGCGTTTGACCCGGCGGTGGTTGAGTTCCTGCGCAGTGTGCTGTTGCTGGTTCACCCTCCTGGACTTTCCCCGGCTCAAATCATTGACCGCGAGATTTTCACCGGAAAATTTCAGCAGGTCACCAGTCCCGTCATGGCGAAGGGTGTCGAGGACACGGCGTTCTATGTCCACGTGCCGCTGGTGTCGGTGAACGAAGTCGGCAACGCTCCGGAGCGGGCTACCACATCAATTGCCGAGTTTCACGACTCGAATCGAATCCGTAACCGGAATTCCCCCCGGGCGATGCTGGCCACGAGCACGCACGATACGAAACGCAGCGAGGATGTCCGCGCCCGGCTGCATGTGCTGTCGGAAATCCCCCGGGAATGGCGCAGTGCGGTCAGTCGGTTTGCACGTCTGAACAAATCGCTGTTGCGTGAAGTCGACGGCGAACCGGCACCCAGCCGGAACGATGAATACTTGTACTATCAGACGGTCCTGGGAATCTGGCCGCTGGAAAAGCCCAGTTCCACCGAACACAAACAGCTGGTCGACCGATTAATCCGGTATATGGAAAAGGCGACGCGCGAAGCGAAGCAGCGAACCAGTTGGAATAATCCCAACGAGGACTATGATGCCGCGGTTCGCGAGTTCGTGACGCAGACGCTTCGCGAATCCTCGCGTAACAAGTTTTTGAAAGGACTGTCTGCACTGCACGCCCGCATCGTCCCCGCAGGTCAATGCAACGCGCTCGGTCAGGTCGCGCTCAAACTGCTCTCACCAGGCGTCCCCGACATTTACCAGGGTCAGGAACTGTGGGATTTCAGCCTGGTCGATCCCGACAATCGCCGACCTGTGGATTTTTCACTTCGCCAGCGATACCTGGCGGAAATCCGTCATTGGGATGAATTGACTGCCGAGGATCGATCTTCCCGCGCCATCTCACTCGGGCGGTCGCTCACGGATCCACGACTGAAGCTGCTGGTCACATACCGGCTGCTCACATTGCGCCGGTTGAATTCGGATTTGTTCTTCGACGGAGAATATGTGCCCCTGGAAACGAAAGGGCCAAAGCAGCAGCACATCGTCGCCTTCGGTTGGAGGCCCACGGCGGACTCGGCGCTGGAGGTGGTGGCGGTGATTCCGCGGCAGGTCGTGACGCTGATTTCCGACCGATCCGCCGCTGATCAATCCCTGTGGGAAATGGATGCCTGGAAGGAGACGGAAGTGGTTCTGTCTCCCAACACAAGCGGCCCTTACCGCTGCGTTTTCACCGAACGTACGCACGCCCCTCAACTCGATGGATTACCGGTTTCAACGCTGCTCGATGCGTTCCCGCTGTCGGTTCTGCAAAGGGTCAAGCCGACAGCGTAAACAGCGGTGGCCGATTCATCAAAAAACGCCGGGAAAATAGCGATTGTGGGCCCAATTGACCGGTCCCTCGCGCGTCGGGCTAGTGTTTTGAGTCAGCGCACCCGACTGCCGTCTGTAGACAACTTTGCACGTTGAGTGCCTGTCCCTGCTGAAGTTGATTTGCATAAAGGTTCTCAAAATCGGCGGGAAGACGGAGCGACCAGTTGGCTTCGCTGATGACGCCGGGTTCGTTGTAGCGCCCCGTCATGCCAAACAGATCGGGAAAGAACACGACCACCTGTTGTGCTCGACTGGCCAGCATGGCGGCAAAACAGGCGTTGATCAATTCGCCCGGACTGGCGGCGATCCTGGCCGCCAGCGTACTTCGATCGGCCGGCGTGGCCAGAAAGTCCGCCAGATACTGCCCCCAGGCCGCACTTGTTCCCATTTGGCACCATTGTTCCGCCAATTGCCAGATCGGAGGTGTGTCATGTGTCCCCAGCATGATCCAGTCCTCAGCAGACGCATTTTCGATCCGGTACACATCCGCAGGGGATGCCAGATTAATTTTCTGTGTCACGCGGAAACGTCCCAGGCCATGGAATTTCAGGACGCAGCCGACCGGATAGGGTAGCGTGCTTAACACTTCACAGGCCACGGAACTGGTCGACGATCCGGCCAGCCGCGTGATTTCATCGAACACGAGCGAATAGCTGCGTACCTGCGACTCGTCCAGGTCGGTGACGTGACCGTCACCGTACAACGGTTGAGTCCGATCGATCTGGTCGGGCCTGGCAATGGAATATCGGGACAACTCGGGATGATTTGGATCATCCGGCGAGGAGCGAAGTCGGGCTCCCGCCTGGACAGCGGCAAACTGATCCGTCTGATCTGTTTTGTAAATCCAGGGATCAATCCAGCCGTGCGGATGATCCACTCGGACACCATCGCATTCCGAAAGCAATCGGCGGATTCGTTCACGGACAAACGTGAGCGCGGGCCCGGGGTACTCAGCCGTGCCAAGCTGATCGGGGTCGAGCACGGCGTAGCCCCAGGGTTGCCCCGGGGGATTGGTGCGGCTTGGGGGTGCTCCCATCTGATAGTCACGTAGAAACACTCGTCGCCACGCCCAGATGTCCCGCTGTGACAGCCCCACCTGCAAGTCGCCAAACAATGACAGCCCCAGGTCGGACAGCCGCTTGCGCAATTGACTCGCCTCCTGGTCCAGGAGCCATTGGATGAACGCGTAGTCTTCGATCTCGCTGGCGTATTGATCCAGCAACCCCTCCAGTCGTGCTGCAGCAGTCTGCCGGACGCCTTCGGAGGGATCAAACAACTGTTGATCGATGGTGCCCTGTTCGAAGCGATCCCAATCCCACCAGCCCACGCCTCCATGTTCCCGGCACAGTTCTCCATAGAGAGCATCCGGGACGAGCCAGGTGCGATTGTGATCGAGGAAGCCGCGCGCGGCAACGCGATCAGATGCCGACGCCGTTGCCACGATCTCCTGAAGTCCACGCTGGCAGGCATCGAACACGGCCGAATACAGGACAACGCCCTGACGGGAAGGCGGCAACGCACCGCGGATTGAATTCCAGGTTGCCGTACTCAATCGGCCTTGCTCCACATAGCGCTTCAGCGGCAGATCCAGCGGATTGCGGGAAAAAATGGTCGCATCGTAGGGCGAGGGATTACCGCGGTCTGTCATGCCGCGCGGGCCAAGTTGAATCGAATCGAATCCCAGGCGGGCCGCGAACTGAAAGAAACGTTCGGCTCCCCGCGTATAGGGCGAGCCACGGCCCAGATCCTCCTCGGGATCCGCTGGGAAACTGGCGTTGTGGATCTGCAGGACCAATCGCTCGATCTTCAGTTGCTGTTTTGCCGTCGCGATCTCGCGGCATCCTGCCTGGGACTGAACGTTCAAGGATTCCGACATGCACCATCCCATCAATCACTTTATTGAACCGCAAATCCACACGACGAGTCCAAGGGACCGCATGAGTGCCTGATTATAGCGTGCGCCATCACCCGATTGCAGGCTCTTTTGCGCCTTGGCCCGGGCCATCACCGTTTTCAAATTGGGAATCGGGTGCCACGCGGTCTTGGAGTCCGCGATAAGGCCGTACCGATTGAGCACTCGCACGGCCTTTCCGAAGACGGTAAGACCGTGGCACCCCAATTTGAAAAAGGCGATGGTCCTGACACCTTGGCACACCGTGCTCTCCCGGCCTCTTTCACTCCCTGGTCGTGTGTCCGACGAGAGAAGCCGCCAATTCACCTGTTTCGGCTTGGCATTCAAGTTGCTTCAGGACATATTGGGTTTGGAGGCAATTCATCGAGCAATCATCTCTTCCGATGGCGGCCGTTCACGAGTGGTGATTGCGGCAATCATTCAAACGGCTCATATCCGTGCAGGCGACAAAATGACACGAATCTGGCCGGGCAACCCGTATCCTCTGGGTGCGACCTGGGATGGCGTTGGAACAAACTTCGCAATTTTTTCCGAGAATGCGAACAAGGTTGAACTCTGCCTGTTCGATTCGGTTCGAGCCAGGCGGGAATCGGTCCGGATCGCACTTCCCGAACAGACCGATATGGTCTGGCATGGTTACCTTCCCGATGTGCAACCGGGACAACTTTACGGCTATCGCGTTCACGGCCCGCACGATCCGTCCGCGGGACATCGATTCAACCCGCATAAGGTTGTACTCGACCCCTACGCGAAGGCCATTGTCCGCAAGACAAACTGGTCAGACGCCATGTTTGGCTATTGCGTCGGGGATCCCGCCGAAGATCTGTCCTTCGACGAGCGAGACAGTGCCCCGTTTGCACCTTTGGGGACAGTCATCGATTCGGCGTTCACTTGGGGTGGGGACCGTCCGCCCAAGGTTCCCTGGCATCATACGGTCGTCTATGAGTGTCATGTCAAAGGGCAGACGATCCTCCATCCTGAGGTCCCCGAAAAACTCCGCGGCACTTATGCGGGACTGGCCAGCGAGCCGGTCATTCGACACTTGAAGGACCTGGGTGTAACCGCCATCGAATTGCTCCCGGTCCATCACCATGTGGATGACCGGCATCTTGTGGAACGGGGCCTGGTCAATTACTGGGGTTACAACTCGCTGGCATTTTTTGCACCGGACATTCGTTACTCGTCGCGGCGCGGGGCCGGCGCGGTCCGCGAATTCAAATCCATGGTCCGCGCGCTGCACGCCGCCGGCATCGAAGTCATCCTGGACGTCGTCTACAACCATACGGCGGAAGGAAACCATCTCGGCCCGACATTCTCACTGCGCGGTGTCGACAATGCCGCCTACTACCGGCTCGTCGCAGACAACCCACGTTTTTATATGGATTACACCGGCTGCGGCAACTCACTGAACATGCGTCATCCGCGCGTGCTGCAGCTGATCATGGACAGTCTGCGTTACTGGGTCCTGGACATGCATGTGGACGGATTCCGGTTTGATCTGGCCAGCACGCTGGCGCGCGAGTTACACGAAGTCGACAAGCTGGGGGCCTTCTTCGACATTATTCACCAGGACCCGGTCCTGTCCCAGGTCAAGCTGATCGCCGAGCCCTGGGATCTGGGGGAGGGGGGATACCAAGTCGGTAACTTCCCGGTCGGCTGGACGGAATGGAACGGCAAGTTCCGAGATTGCGTACGCCGGTTCTGGAAAGGAGACGGCGGAACGGCGTCAGAATTCGCGACGCGATTGTGCGGCAGTGCCGACCTGTATTCCCACAGCGGGCGGCGACCGTATGCGAGCATCAATTTCATCACCTGCCACGATGGCTTCACGCTGAGTGATCTGACGTCCTATAACGACCGGCACAATGAAGCCAATGGTGAGGGAAATCGCGACGGCAACGCCGACAATCAGAGTTGGAATTGCGGCGCCGAGGGGCCCACCGACGATCCCGAAATTCTGCGACTGCGGCAGAGGCAGGTCCGAAACTTTCTCACAACGCTGTTCGTCTCGCAGGGAGTTCCCATGCTGCTGGCAGGTGACGAACTCGGTCACTCGCAAAGGGGAAACAACAATGCCTACTGCCAGGACAATGAAACGACATGGCTGAATTGGGAACTTTCCGACGAACAGCGAGAGTTGCTGGAATTCACCCGCACGCTGATCCGCCTGCAGCGTGAGCAGCCGGTGCTGTGCCGCCGGACGTTTTTTCAGGGGCGTTCCCTGCGCGGTCTGGAAGTCAAGGAAATCACCTGGTTTGAGCCGTCCGGCGAGGAAATGACGGATGATCGCTGGAATTGCGGGTACTTGCGGGCGTTGGGGGTGCGCCTGGCCGGCGATGCGATCTCCGAAGTGGATCGCCGCGGCCAACCGATCGTCGGTGACACGTTGACACTGTTTTTCAATGCCCATCATGAGCCGATCACGTTCACGATCCCCGCCCTTCCCAACCACTTTCCCTGGCAATTGATCGTCAACACGGCCCTGTCAGCGGCCCCGGTGACAGAGCATCCCAGCGGGTCGACGCTGGTAGTCCAGGCCAGAAGCATGGTCATTCTGCGACACCCCACCGAACCACATCATGACGACTGATCATTATCATTTGATCGTACTGTGCGGATCCATGGCCCTGCTGATGATCCTGGTCATTCGGGGCCGGAGCATCTTTGTTGTCGCTCCGCTGTGTGCCCTGGTCTGCACCACCTTGAGTGGTGTCGATCCGGTCCGGGGGATGAACGAAGCGTATATGGCGGGATTCGCCAGTTTCGTGCAGCAGTTTTTTCTGATCTTTGCACTGGGAGCCGTGTTCGGAAAGCTGATGGAACAATCCGGTGCCGCTGTCACCGTCGCCAACTCGGTCGCACGCTGGCTGGGAACTCAGCGTGCCTGCCTGGCAGTGGTGCTGGCGTGCGCACTTTTGACGTACGGCGGGGTCTCGTTGTTCGTCGTCGGGTTTTCGGTCTATCCGCTGGCTGTGCATCTGTTCCGAACCGCGAATCTTCCCCGGCAGTTCATTCCCGCCGCGATCGCGTTTGGCTCCATTACCTTTACGATGACCTCCGCAGGCTCGCCCGAGATTCAGAATCTGATTCCCATCAAGTACCTGGGAACGGATGCCCGAGCCGGTTGGCAGGTCAGCCTGATCGTTGGGTTCGTGATGTTTGGGGTCGGCCAGTGGTACCTGGATCGAACGATCAAACTGGCGGTCAGGGCCGGGGGAAAATTTGAACCGCGTGACAGTGACTTGCCTGCCGGGAACACCGACGGGACCGGTTTCCTGATCGCCATCGCGCCGCTGATCGCGACTTTGCTTGGCTTGAACGTGCTGCCTGGACTGTGCCATGGGGCGGCCGGATTCATGGCGACTTCGGAATCATCGGATCCGCGGTCGAGTTCACTGGCGATGATCCAGGCGACGCTGGCGGGGTTTCCCGAGGATGCCACGCTGGCGATCTTCCTGGGAGTCCTCGTGGCAGTCCTGCTGCTGCGGAAGCGGTTGACGGACATCTGGGGTTGCTTCGGCGACGGCTTTATCAATGGCCTGCTGGCCGTGGGTTCGACCAGTGCCATCGTCGGTTTTGGGTTCGCGGTCAGAGAGTTGCATGGCTTCAAGCTGATCGTGAACTGGGTCACGCATTTGCGTGGCGACCCGTTGGTGAGCGCCGCGATTGCGGTGGCATTGATTGCCGCGATCGCCGGGTCGGCATCGGGGGGGCAGGGAATCGCTCTGCCGCTGATCAAGCCCGTCTATGTCGATGGACTGGGTGTCGGACCGCGTGCCTTGCATCGAATCGTGGCGATCTCGTCCGGCACTCTCGATTCGCTGCCCGCCAACGGTTACGTGGTGATGTTGATCCGCAATATCTGCGGCGAAACCCACTCCAGCGCCTACCGCCCCATTTTTGTAACGACCGTACTACTTCCGGCTGCCGGAGCCGCGCTGGCCATTGTACTGTTCAAATGCTTTCCACAATGGGGATGAGAGCAGTGCCCTCAACCCAATTCGAGCGACCGCTCGAGAACTGCAACTGCCGCTCCCGTTGTTCGGTCGCAAAACACCACTTCACCGTGACGGGGGGATCGGAACTGTCGCAGTTTGGGACTGTTGTAGATACTGAGACTGGCGAAGGAGCAGCAGGTTTCGCAGCATCACATGCGTATCAGTGTGGCTGGCCACCGTGAAATGATTGTACGCCGTCATCCATTTCAAGTCGTCGTTTGATCGGGTGTCCAGGTTGATCAATTGCGTATCTTGTCCGACCGCCTGAACGGGAATGCCACGAAATGCCGGAATCCAATCGGTGGCGGGACGTGACTCGTAAAGATTGACACACAGATCCACATTCGCCGGGACATCGGTCCCCAGGGTCGATTCGATCAGGACCAGCGTTGCGACGGGAACTCCGCGCGATTCCAGACTGCCGCAAAGGCGACAGGCGTAGTCGGCACCTGAACTGTAACCGATGATCGTGACGGGTCCGTTGCGCTGCCCGGAATGGTATTCGTTGGCGATTCGAGGGGCATGCAGTGCATAGGCGGCGCCGAAGATTGAGCGTGATGAGAAACCGTGATCGGACAGTTCTTGGGTGAATGCCGTCACTCGAGGCCAATACCCCGCGCCACCTCGGATCAAGATGACCTCGGGAGGCTGGTCCTGCGCCGAGGCAGCCGACAACAGCACGAGCCAGGTGATGCCCCACACCAGTAGCCGGGAAGTTTTTACCATGACAACGGTGACCAATGAGGTATCAACAGGGAAGGCAGCACCTCGCGCGTTGAGATTATACGAAGTCCTCAATGTCGAGAATGCCGATCATGCCAAATAATCCGGCCGCGGCCGGCTCACCGAGCTCGAAAGCGGCAGATTTCGCCGATCCTGTTATCGGCATCTGCTGCAAACGGCCTGAAGGGAATCAGCGTTCGGCTTGATGCGCGCAACCAGCTTCTGCGGGAAACCATGCCGCTTTGAGACCTCAAATCTTCTTCGGATTTGGCCGCCGTTCGGCCTGTGCGCTCCAGGGATCGTCCGGCCAGGCGTGACGTGGGTATCGTCGACGCAGTTCTCCACGGATGATCGGATAAGCATTGTTCCAGAACGACGTCAGGTCGTCGGTAATCTGCTGTGGGCGGTGATTGGGAGCCAGCAGATGCAGCAACAGCGGCACGCGGCCGCCAGCGATCCTGGGACTCGCCTTCCAGCCAAAGATCTCCTGAATGCGCACGGCCAGCACCGGCGGGCGACCAGGTTCGTATAGAATCGGTAACCGACTACCGCTTGGCACAGCGATCCGTTCCGGGGCTTCACGCTCGACGATTTGACGCTGCTGAGATGTCAGTTTCGAGCGGATCAAGTCCAGCCAATCCCCCTTCAGCAGTTCGGCGAACGAACGCTTTCCCAGGCAGAGTTCCGGGAGCAGTCCCTGGAGAAAGTCTATGTCAATCGTCGGCAATTCCTGGTCTGGCATCCACTTCGACAGACAGTCAACCCGAGCGAGAAACCCCTGGAGATCGGCATCACCGGCCGGGAAGACTCGATCCCAGTCGGTGCGAGCGGCGGTTGCCAGGACCTGGGCGACCTGCTCACCATCCAGCAACGGGGAGGGCGACTCTTCGAGGATCAGCCGACGCGGCGACGTGCCTGGACTCGCCCCGTCTCGGCTTCAAATTCGACGTCCACTCGAGTGTCCAGGTTGCCGCCCGACAGCCAGTCCCGTTCCACCAGCGATGCCTTGCGGACCAGGGTGTCCGCTCCGCCAGCATCGGCTTCGACACAAACGAACAATTCTGCGTCGGAGACCGCCGATTGATCGGCGAGACGAACGCCGCGTCCCCCCACCATGATCCCGCGCCGGCCACCGGGTTCACGGCGGCGGACCAGCCGATCCGGAAACGCGGCCAGGATCGCTTTCAACAGTGGGACATCGTCGACGACGTTTGTCGGATCGGGAACGTGACTCGTCACCTGCATGCGATCTCGCACCTGACGCTGCAATTGCTCCGCCGCCCGCATTACGAATTCGGCCGCGTTGCGATTGAGTGTTCCCAGGTCGAATTGAGTTCGGCGGGTATGTGCGAATTCCAGCAGCGCGTCGACTTGATCCAGGATATCGGACCGCGACTGGTGACTGGCACGCGCCGGACGATCGCCGCGCTGAAATGGATCGCGTTCAGAAAGCAGAGCCGCGATCAGAGTGGCTCGTTCGAGTTGTCCCGCGAGGGCTCCGTCAACGACCAGTCGAGCCAACCGGGGCTCCAGCGGCATTTCGACCAATTGACGGCCGAGCGGCGTAATACCTTCAATGTCACATGCACCCAATCGTCGCAACAATGCGTGGCCACTCGTGATCGCAATCGGGTCCGGTTTGTCGAACCACGGAAACGATGTGAATTCCGATTCACCCCATTTCAACAACTGCAGCAGAACTCCCGACAGATCCACTCGATGAATTTCGGCGGTCTCTCGTTCGGGGCGATGTCGATGCGCGGCTTCTGCCCACAGTCGCAGACAGATCCCGGGTGCGGTTCGCCCCGCCCTGCCCGCCCGTTGATCTGCGGCCGCCCGAGAGATCGGCTTCAGTTCCAGGTGGTTCAGCCCCAGATTCGGATCGAACTCCAGGATCCGAGCCAGTCCAGAGTCGATGACACCCGTAATCCCCGGAATCGTGATCGAAGTTTCGGCCACGTTGGTGGCCAGAACCACCTTCCGTTGCGGGGACGTCGCGAAGACTCGATCCTGGTCAGCCGCCGGAAGGTCTCCGAACAGTGGTAACACCTGGAGGTTTTCGCACTCTTCCAGGTTTCGTAATTCAACCTGAGTCTGCCGGATCTCACGCGCTCCCGGCAGGAAGACGAGCAGATCGCCCGTCGAACTCTTCAACAACGCTTCGACTCCACGCACAACATGCGTGGCAATCGGGGACATCGTGGAGACTTCCTGATATTGAATGTCGACTGGATATAGCGAGCCCGCAGATTCGAGGATCGGACAGTTGTCCAGGTAATTCGAGATCGGTTCGGCGGCGAGCGTCGCCGACATCACCAGCAGTTTCAGGTCGGGCCGAACCGTTTGTTGGACTCGACGGACCATCGCCAGGCTCAGGTCCGTGTCCAGGTGCCGTTCATGGAATTCATCAAGGACGACCGCTGCGACACCGTCCAGGAACGGATCTTCCTGCAGTTGACGAATCAGGACCCCTTCGGTCACCACGATCAGCCGGGTCTGGCGATGAAACTGGCGATCGAAGCGGATGTGATAGCCGACTTCATCGCCCAGCCGACCTCCGCGTTCAGAGGCAATTCGACTGGCAACGGTCCGCGCCGCCAGTCTCCGTGGCTGCACCACGATGACTTTCCCCTGCTCAGCCAGCCCGTAATCGATCAGCGCCGGAGGAACGCGAGTCGTCTTGCCCGCGCCGGCCGGAGCTTTCAGAACCGCGCAGCAGTTTGCACGAAGTGCCGCGATTAAGGGCTCAATGACCGAATCAATCGGGAGCGGACTCAGCGGAATCACTTTCGCTTCCGATGTCCGAATCGTACGGTTATTCATGCCTGACGTTCCACCACCTGTCAGCCCCCTTGTTCCTCGGGCTGCTATTTGCTCGGCAACCGCACAATCCCATCCCAGTCAGGCGGCGCGGTTCGGTTGTGCAGGACGATCTGGTGCATCAGGAAATCCTGAGCCCTGTCGCTGGCGGGCATTCCATGCAGGCACCGATAGGCCTGATCCCAGCGGCCGGCGATGAAATGACTGACGCCCTGTTCGTATTCGGCCACCATGGCGTCGGTCAGTTCGGGCTCTTCGGCAGCCGATGGCAGCAGTTCACTGACGACAACCGGCGTTTCCATGCCGTAGGGCAGCAGCCGGGCCAATGTTCGCAACCGCCCCTCGGCCGCGGGCAATCGGCTTCGAATGATGTTGGCCGTGGCCTCATCCAGCACGATTGGAACGCGCAACTGCTTGGTCATGCTTTCCAGCCGGTTGGCCAGATTGACGACGGGACCGAAGACGGTGACTTTCACCTGTTCGGCGGTACCGATCTTGCCCGCCACCGCGCGACCATGAGCGATGCCGATTCCCATCGCGAAATCTGACAGAGGATGTCCCTTGACGGCCGCCGCCTTGGCAAAGGCGGTGCGGATCCCCAGGGCCGCACGACAGGCGTACACGGCCGCGTCCGGGGAAGGAAATGGCCAACCCCAGAACCCCAACGCCGCATCCCCCTGGAAATCCCCGGTGACCCCGCCATGTTCCAGAATGTGATGAGTCATCACTCCCAGGGCTCGGCTGACGCGTTCCAGCAGTCCGATCAGGTCTCCGGCTTCACTCTCGGCACGCTGACTGAAACCGCGCAGGTCACAGAACATGACCGTGATCTCACACTCGCTCGGTTCCAGCAGGGTCGTGTCGAGTTCATCTCCCAGCGCTGCCAGGACTGGTGGAGCGAAGAATTGACGCAGACCGGCCTTTTGCCGTTCCAGCCGGCGGGCTCGCACGACCGAACTGATGATTTCGGCAACCAGTTCGGTGAATTTGACGTCCGCCTCCAACTGCAAGGCGTCGGACAGCGTCGTTCCGGGAACAAACGTCTTCCCCATCCGGCCCGCGATGTACAGGCCGGTGGGTTCCGTCGCCAAACCAGGCACCGGAGTGCAGTACGCCCAGTCAAACTGCTGTGTCAGTGTCTGTTCGTTCTGCTGTGGTGTCCCCTTTTCCCAGATATGCAGAACACTGGCGTGCTGGCGTTCCAGGGCTTCTTCCACCAGTCGATGGCTGGGATGGAATGTTCCAGCCGTTTCGCGTCGACGCTCCCAATGCAGCATCTGGATCTCGTCCGACGGACCCGCCACAACAATGGCCACCGCCTCGGCGTGAACAACCCCCTTCAGCATCAGGTTCACCAGCCGATGGAACAATTCATTGTCGTTTCGGGCCCCGGAAATGACTTCGGGAAGGTGCGTCAAAACTTCGATCCGGTTTTCCGGATCCTGATACCGGATTTTACGCAGTTCCTGCGCCTTGAACGCCACCTCTTCAACCGGCAGTGCCAGGGACGAACCTTCCTCCGCCTGTTCCGCCAGGTGAAACGACGTCGAACCAATCACAAAATGCTGGCCCACTTCAATCCGGCACGAATCGACCGCCTCGCCGCCGAAAAACAGCGGATTACGAGCTGACGGCAGGCGGGTCAACTGGATGTGGCCGGGCCGGACGTCCAGTTGGACGTGACTGCGCGAAATCAACGGATCCCAGGGAACCGGCAACGATGCTCCGTTGCGGCCGATCACCAGTCGGACGCCGGAGGCCAGCGACTGCCTGACAGTTTGGGTGGGCTTGGTGCCCTGAATGATCAACTCAAGCACTGTCGCCCCCCTTGCTGGACAGCGACGTCAATTGTTGAGTCGTCGTTGGGCTGCGGCGTCCGAATCGCAACCAGCGCGGACTACGATCACTCAGGACAATCACGATCAACCACCATGATCCGGCGACGAGTCCCAGTACGACCAGCACCGCCCCAATCGCCGATGATACCAGACGAGCCTGCAGATCTTCGACAGCCACCAGTGCGGCGTCCTTTCGCTCCTGGACGACCGCCACCCAACCGGTTTCACCGACCGAACTGAAGGCCGCCAGCCAGAGCCCCCCGTATTCGGCCGGGTTCATCTGGCTGACCGGATCGATGTAATGGCGGGTACGATCGTAGTCGTACGTTGAGTCACCCGATCGTGCGTTCCTGACGAACGTTTCCAGGTCGTCAATCACTTCGGCGTCCGAGGATCCGATCAGTTGCAATTTGGCGAAGTCCGAGTCCTTCAGATTGGCCAGATGGTCGTCGGTCATCCAGTCGTGGGCCAGCAGGTTCCACTTTCGTTCACCGTCCTTGGCCCGGCTGTCCACGATCGCAAACTTCCGACCGACTCGATCGGGGCTTTGAGACCGCAAGCTTTTTTCATAGTCCTGCAACAGGCTGCTCAACGACAACGTTCGTGCCAGGACGCCGATGACCCGGGTGTCGTCGTTGGCATCGAAGATCGGAACCGACAGTGCGACCACGTAACGTCCGGTGGACGTGCCGCGATAAGCGATCGAAACCGTCCGCTCCTGGATCGGTCGCACATCGACAGGAACATCGTTTCTCGGGTAGTCGAATCCCCCGCCGTGGAAGTAATCGCGAAATGACCATTCCTGATCGAGTGTCTTCGTTAACGGAAAGCGCCAGCGCTGCCGCCCGGCGGCATCCAGCAGGAACCAACTGGCATCGTCCGACCGTCCCAGCGACTTGCGGCGTTTGTCGCTGCGGGACTTCAGGCGATCCAACAAGTCGAACAGCGGCTGGCGTTCGTCCTTCGGTTTGCCGGCATATTCGACGACCGCCAGTTGCAGGTCTTCGTCCGCCGCAATCACTTCGAGTTCCGTCAATCGGTCATCCAGTTCCCGCTTGATACTTTCGGCCAACAGGTTCGCAGACAGGACGTCGCTTTCCATGGCGCGTCGAGTCAGGATCGATTGAGCCGTCTTGACGGAATCGTTCATCGCGTCCAGTGCCAGGGGGGCGATACCACCCAACAGCAGCAGTGGCAGGACCAATCCAAGCAGAATCAGCGGACGGCGGGCTCGAAACCGTTCCCGGGCCACCAGCCGGTCGAGGACGGCTTGAGCGTTTGTCAGGCGACGCGAAGCATCGGGGGCCAGGCAGCGATCGACCAGTTCGGCCAACTGCGGGTCAACCCCCGCCACCTTGCGGTGCTCTGTCGGCTTGGGGCCGTGGCGAACAATATGCTGGTACAGCCCCAGTCGATCGTTCAAGGATCGTGCCTGATTCAATAGACGGTCGTTTTCGTCCGTGCGGAACGGGGGTGCTCCTGTCAACATGTGATAAATCAACGCCCCCAGGGCGTACACGTCCCAGCGGGCGTCTGGGACGGCTCGCAGATCCGCCTGTTCGGGAGCCATGTAGTACAGCGTGCCCAATGCATGGCTGTGCTCATCCGCCAGCCGGGACTGACCGAAATCGCAGAGCCGCGGTTCAAAGTCCTGGTCGAGCAGGATGTTCGCCGGCTTCAGATCGCAGTGCAGGATCCCGCTGCCGTGAGCATGCACCAGGGCCTGGCAGATGCGAGTCGTAATCCGTACGGCGTCGTTCGTTGCCAACGGTCCGGCTTCCAGTCGAGTCGCCAGGGACCCGTTTTCCAGATATTCCATGACGTAGTACGGGGGATCGTGATCCCAGCCGACCGCCAGCAATCCGACAATGCTGCGCGACGTATAAAGCACGGCCAGCTTTTCGACTTCACGACCCAGCAGCGACCAGTCGACGCCCCGCCGATGCGTGTAGAATTTGATGGCCACATGCTTGCCCGTGTTTTGTTCGCGAGCCAGCCAGACCGATCCGTATTTGCCTTCGCCGATCGGTTTCAGGATGCGGTAACCAGGAACAGCGGCCGGAGGGGCCCCCGCCAGCGCACTTTGACCCCGCGCCCTCTCGACCGAGTCGGCATCCTGGATCAACGTGTCATCGACCCAGTTCTCATTTGAAGGTACGGGCGATGTCTCTCGCGCAGTTGGCACAGCAGTCGATTCCCCCACCAGGAATGATCAACGACGGAACATGGATCGTAGATCTGGTCCACCACTGTACGGAGGCGCGATGTGAATTGTCGACTGAATCCGGCGACCCGCCCCAGGTGTCACGCTCAAACCTACTTTCATTGTGAGCCGCAAGGCGCCGCGGGTGTATTCCCCGCTTTTGTGAGCCGCAAGGCGCTAGCCGCGGGTGCATTCTCCGTTTTTTGTGAGCCGCACGGCACTAGCCGCGGGTGTATTCTCACTCGTACCCGAAGAACCCGCGGCTAGCGCCGTGCCGCTCACGTACTGGCTCATCTATGAATCGCCAAGAAGCCTGTTTGCCTCGACTTGATTCGGCGAGCCGGTTGTTCCATGTACTCGGACGGCAAATCGGGTAAACTGAAATCCGCGATCGTAGGATCGAGTTGCCGACTTTTGATTCAGGAACCCGCCCGATGTATCTCCGCATGGCTAAACGGCTGCTGGTCGAAACCGACAAACGTCTGCTGTGGAAGCTGGCGTACAACTTCGGCTTCAAAGGGATGCTGTCGGTCGAGCGGTTCAAACGCCGGATGAAGCGCGGCGAATTCTTTCCGCCGTTCCTGTACATCTCGGTCATCAATAGCTGCAACCTGCGATGCCAGGGGTGCTGGGTCGACGTTGCCGCCAAGCAACAGGTGATCGACCTGGAATCGATGAACCGGCTGATCAAGGAGGCCAAGGAGGCGGGAAACAGCTTTTTCGGGATCGTCGGCGGCGAGCCGTTCATGCATCCTCAACTGCTGGAAATCCTGGCGGCGCACCCGGATTGCTACTTCCAGGTCTTCACCAACGGGCATTTCATCACTCCTGAAGTGGCAGAGGAACTGCGGCGACTGGGCAATGTCACTCCGCTGATCAGTGTCGAAGGAACAGAAATCATCAGCGATGAACGTCGCGGCCGGATGAACGTCCTGTCCAAGACCATGGAAGGCCTGCAGAACTGCCTGGACCACAAGGTCATTACCGGAGTCTGTACCAGCGTCTGCCAGACCAATCTCGATGACCTCGTCAACGAAGCCTGGCTGGATCGGCTGATCGAAATGGGTGTCATGTACGCCTGGTTCCACGTCTATCGCCCGATGGGCCCCAATCCGCAACCCGAAATGTCACTCAGCCGCGAACAGCAACTGCGGATCCGCAAATTCGTGGTCGACATGCGCGTCAAGAAGCCGATCGGCATCATCGACGCCTACTATGATGGCGAAGGCAAGGCACTTTGCCCGGCCGCCTCGGGGTTGACGCACCATATCAATCCGTGGGGTGGGATCGAGCCCTGCCCGATCATCCAGTTTGCCAAAGAGTCGATTTACGATCAGCGGCACATCAAGGAAGTCATCGGACAGTCTGAGTTCCTGAAGGATTTTCGGCAGTTGGCCGCCAAGTCCACGCGCGGCTGCATCGTCCTGGAGCGGCCGGATCTGCTGCACGAACTGGTTGTGCTGCACAACGCAGAAGACCAGACCGCCCGCAAGACGGCGGTGGCTGAACTGCTGGCGATGGAATCACGACCGTCTCAATACGGCCCCGGCCAGGAAATCCCCGAACGAAGCTGGGCCTATCGACTCGCCAAACGCTACTGGTTCAATGATTTCGGTGCCTACAATGCACTCGACGCCGCAATCCAGCAACCTGTTCATGCGTAAGCCGACGCGATGAAATCCCCACGGGGTGTTCTGCCGCGTCGGCTTTGTGTTCGCCATGGCACGGCGGTCAAGATTTGCCTGCAGGGACTTCAGGGCAGCGGTCAACGACATCCACGGACGGTGAAGAGCAGCCGATCCCGACACCAATTTCTCCGAAGGAGAGATTGCCAGGGTCACGTCTACGTGCCGCGAACGTGACCAAACAGCTCGATATGTTGACGGGGAGATAATCGAAAACCGAGAGCGGCCGCAGCGGGTGCCAGCCATTCGGCGCGGGCCGTCAGGTCCCCGGCGGTGACACCCTGTGGCATGAGCCAGACCTGGTCGGCTGCAATCTCGGAAAACTCCCGCAGATACTCCTGAACTTCGTCCAGGTCGGACGGTTGGTCGATGACGAATTTGAACTGACAACGGAACCTGGCGATCAATTCCCGAATGACACTCGGACGTCGTCGATCTCGTTCGTGTCGGTTTTGCCAGCGTCCGGCTTCGTGCGGTGAGGAGTTCGACATCTTGGGACTGATCGACATCAGATCCGCGTCCACGGGGCGGAACACAGTGCCTGCAGTCTCCACGGTGACCAGCCGTCCCGCATCCCGCAATGCCTGAGAAAACGGGACAATGGTTGCCTGGAGGAGCGGTTCCCCGCCGGTCAGGACGACATGCTGGCAGTCGAACTTCAAAACGTCCTGCAGAAGTTCACGCCAGTCACGCAGCATCCCTTCCGGCTGCCAGGACGTGTAGGGAGTATCACAAAACCAGCAGCGCAGGTTGCAGCCCGTGGTGCGGACGAAAACCGACGTGGTCCCGCAGAACTCGCCTTCTCCCTGGATCGACTGAAACAGTTCCGCAATTCGCACTTCAACAAACTCGATTCTCTGACACCCGCCGCCAGTCTCGTTCCTGGTACCAGGACCGATCTACCGGGAGGCATAGGGAGCGGGATCGATCAGATCCGCGTCCGCGAATCCCTTCAGTCGCAATTGACACGAATCGCAATGGCCGCAGGCGCGTCCCGTTGGGTCGGGGTCGTAACAACTGTGAGTCAGGCCGTAATCGACTCCCAATTTGACGCCGAGTCGTATGATCTCGGCCTTGCTGAGCGAAATCAACGGCGCGTGGATGTTCCAGGCCGCCGTCCCTTCCACACCGGACTTCGTCGCCAGTCCAGCCAACTGCTGAAACGCCGTGATGAATTCCGGCCGACAGTCGGGGTAGCCGCTGTAATCGACGGCATTCACTCCAATGAACAGGTCAGACGCTCCCAGGACTTCCGCCCAGCCGAGTGCCACCGACAGAAAAATCGTATTGCGCGCCGGGACGTATGTGATCGGGATTCCGTCCGACATTTGCGCATCGCTGCGATCTTTCGGGACGGCGATCTCGTCAGTCAACGCCGATCCCCCAAACGCTCGCAGATCCAGCGGAACAACAATCTGGCGTTTGACACCGATGGCCGCGCACACACGGGAGGCCGCCTCCAATTCGAACCGATGTCGCTGACCGTAATCAAACGAAATCGCGTACAGTTCAAATCCCGTGGATTTGGCGATGGCAAGAATCGTGGCGGAATCAAGTCCGCCGCTCACGAGCACCACGGCAGGGCGTGGACTGTCTGAAGTCATCTGTCAGGTCCGATACGATGCGAAACTCTTCACTGGGAAGGAAGGTAACAAGCCGTCGTACGGACTGTCGAGGGACTGGGGACAGAACCAGGATCCGGGTGAACTGATCAAGAATACAGGCGCGGATTCTTTCATTCCCCGAACGGAATTCGCCATGGCAACTGAACCGACTACCGGCGGAATCCATAGTCTTCGTTTTGATGGTCGAAGTCGGCGGCGGTCAGGCTGCTGCGGAATTTCACGTCGGAATACGTGTAATGCTCGATCAAGGTCTCTTCGTCGATTGTCTCGTCGTTCTGAGCAACGTCTTCGTTTGGCCAGCCGTAGTTCTTGATCAGCAGCGGGACGCCCCATTCCTTGTCGATCAGGGTGATCGACTTCCGGTATTCCCTTGAGCTGTCGCGATCCTTGTATTCAAGCACGAAACAGGCACAGGTGCGTTCGCCCACCAACTGGTCTTCCATGAGATGACAACCGGAGAAATTCCGGAGCTTCAAGTCTTCGCTGTTGTAGTTGACAATCGACTCCGCCAGTTCCAGCAGTCCCGCCTTCGTCACGGGATAGCGGGCTTCCTTCATGGCCAGTGAGCTGTCCGGAGCCATCGAGATGGCGGGCAATTTGGATTTCCATCCCCCGGCTTTGACCAGCATCTGCCCATCGTTGACCCCGTCCACATACATGACTTCACGACCGATGTCGTAATCATGCCATTTCAAGTAGACACTGAAGGGAGCATGCCGCACTTTGATCGACATGTTTTGCTCTTCCAGCATTTCGCCGCCGACCAATTCACGTTTCATGAATTGTGCGGTGTAATCCGGTGTGGACTTCAGAAGGGCGATCCCCTTTTTCAGCAACTCCACCTTTTGGGCGAGATTGCGATCATGAATCTGTTCCGGAGTGAGTTGTTTGGCGGCTGCGTCCGCCTGCACGATGACTTTTTGAGCCGTCAGGTTCAAGGTGGTCTTCGTGACTGCCAGGCGGACGGTGTCTGCTCCCGCAGGCCGCGGCTGACACTCCAGATTCAGGAAGGCGATGGTGCCGAGGGCAATTGCCACGGCCGCACTGTTCGCCTTTTGCTGGGGGTTCAGAGACTTCACGCGGCGCAGCAGAAACCTCATACGGAACTCTCCTGAAACACCCAGGTACATGGGGTTGGACGAACTGGAAGACAGGAGCCGGGAATGCTTACAGAATGTGCGGCCGGCTTCGCGAGTGGCGATTCCAGCGATGTCTCAGCAGCATCAACCGACCAGATTTAAAGATCGGCCATCGTCCGCGATCACTCTGAATGGATTGTCCCCCGTCGTCGCGATCGGCTTTTCTGGTCGCGGCAGACAAGGTTTGCGCGAGCCGCAAAGTCACCGTTCCTTGCCTGATGAACTCATTGGCTCGGCTTCCAACCAGCCATTCTTTAATTCGACTGAAGTTTTTGCCGTCATGATCCAGGCAGGGTGGATCATGTAGGTGGCGGGGGAATTGTATTGAAAGCGGGCCCGGGCTTGTGGGGAATCGGATGCGCCAGACATCTGATCGAATCATTCGTCGGATGGGTATTCTCTGCAGGACTCGGTAGATTAAGTTCTTCTGGACTTTGACTGCCGACAATGACAGACGGGACTTTCAGACGAGGGACGCTATGTATCGGTTCGCGGGGTTGGTCGCTGGAATGTTGCTGCTGACGCAGGCGGCGGCGGCGGAGACGCTGAAACCAGTGAAAGTCTTCATCCTGGCGGGGCAGTCCAATATGGAAGGGCAGGCCGTCGTCGATCTGGAGGGAAAGGACTACAACAACGGCA
The DNA here is from genome assembly GCA_018242525.1 of Planctomycetota bacterium. Lineage (GTDB taxonomy): Bacteria > Planctomycetota > Planctomycetia > Planctomycetales > Planctomycetaceae > Schlesneria. Next base: position 76,387 of record JAFEBS010000004.1, read on the forward strand.
AAGGCACTTTGAAGTTCCTGCTGAATGATCCGAAGACGAGTTCAGTCGTCAAGCATCTGGCAAAGCCGGATGGCACCTGGGTGGTTCGAGATGACGTCTGGTGCCGGTACCAGCGGGAAAATGCCAAACTGCTGGCAGGTACGCTGGGGATCGGTTACAGCGTCTATGGCGATCCGCATCACTTTGGCCCGGAACTGCAGTTTGGACATGTGATCGGCGATCTGCTCGACAACCCCGTTCTGCTGATCAAGACTGCTTGGGGCGGCAAGAGCCTGTCTAAAGACTTTCGTCCGCCCTCTTCGGGGGGCGAAGTTGGACCGTACTACACCCGCATGATTGCGGACGTCCGCGAAGCACTCGCAAATCTGAAGCAGGATTTTCCCGTGTTCGAAGGACGTGTCGCCGAGTTGGCCGGGTTTGTCTGGTACCACGGCTGGAATGATGGTGTCGATCCCAGGAACGCGGTTCCGGAATACGAGCAAAACCTGGTCAACCTGATCCAGGATGTCCGGAAGGAATTCCAGTCCCCCAGGTTGCCGGTGGTGATCGGTGAAATCACCGGCCCGTGGGTCGAGGCGCCGGGAGAATGGAAGACTCTGCGCCAGGCTCAACGCCAGGCGGCCGAACGCCCGGAATTCAAAGGGACGGTTTTGTTTGTGGAAACGCACGAGTTTGTCCGTAAGCCGGAGGACTCACCCAATCCCACGCACGGACATCATGAATTCGGGAATGCGGAAACCTATTTCCTGGTCGGCGACGCTCTGGGGAAGGGAATGAAAGCCCTGTTAATGCCAGCCGCCCCGGCGACCGCACAGGCCGAGCCGCTTCCGCAGGCAACCTCCCGCACAAATCGCCAGTTGGAAGGCTGGACCGTGCGTGTGGACGACCGGTTACTGGGGGATTCACCGCACGCGACCACCGGCACACAGGCACTACGTTTCCTCGAATCCAAGTTGTTTGAGATCAAGGCGGTCGTCCCGCCGCATCGAGTGCGGGATCTGCAGCAGTTCACGATCGTGCTGGACCTGAACTGTGGCAATCTGGGCGCGATGCAGTATCATCCCAGTGCCGGTTGGTTGAAGGCCAATGGATTTCCGGAAGAACTGGCCAGGTGCGTCCACTTGCCCCGTGCCGCAGATGTGGCGACACGGCGAAATATCAACGAGCAACCGTGGGTGATCCTGCACGAACTGGCTCATGCGTTCCACGATCAGAAGCTGGACTTCGACGAACCGCGGATCATGGCCGCGTACGAACAGTTCAAGAAGAGTGGCCACGGGGACGCCGCACTGCTGTACAACGGCAAACGGGTCAAGCACTATGGACTGACCAATCAGAAGGAGTTCTTTGCCGAAATGACGGAATCCTACTTCGGCGTCAATGATTTTTATCCGTTCAACCGGACCGAGCTTCAGCACGCGGAACCGGAACTGTTCCAGTTGCTGACCGAGATCTGGAGTCAGCCTGATAAGCGCGACCCGACCAGCGCGAACAATTGAAGGTTCACATGCCACGTACAGTACGCCACGCGCCGGGGGGAATGATCTTCCACGTTCTCAATCGTGGAAATGCCCGCGATCTGATTTTTGACAAGCAGGCGGATTACGCCGCCTTTGAAAAGGCCCTGGCGGAGACACAAGCCCACGTTTCCCTGCGTATTCTCAGCGATTGTCTGATGCGAAACCATTGGCACCTGGTGCTGTGGCCATTGCAGGACGGCGACTTGGGTCGATTCATGCAGCGATTGCCGACGCCGCACGTGCGGCGTCGGCACCCGCATCGCCAGACGGTCGGCACCGGCCACCTGTATCAGGGAACATACAAATCGTTTCCAATCGAAGAAGGGGATCATCTTTACACGGTGCTGCGGTACGTGGAACGCAATCCGGTGCGGCCGACGCTGGTGGATCGCGCCGAGAACTGGCAGTGGAGCAGTCTCTGGCGCTGGGAGCATCCTGCCGAGCACGCCGACCGGCCGACGCTCTGTCCGTGGCCAATCCCGCGCCCCGCGGATTGGATCGCGCGGGTGAATCGAACCTTGACGAAAAAGGAACTCGAAGCAGTCCGGGCCTCGGTGGTCCGCGGTCGCCCGTTTGGCTCAGAGGCCTGGCAGGAGAGCACCGCAAAGCAACTCGGATTGGAGTCGACGTTTCGCTCGCGTGGCCGACCGAGAAAGGCCACCGAAAACAACCGCGCGTGAACATTCTCGGCGCGGGTCTCTCGACCCCGCCGAAACGCCCGACCGAAGGTCTCCTCCCGCATCCTGACGGCGGCCAGTACCTGCAAGTCAGAACAGACTCAGCAGAGGATCACCGGGACAGACGACCAGTGGGCGGCCCTGTTGGTCGTGGAGTTCCAGGTGCTGCGGCACTCCGAGCGAGTGATAGACGGTGGAGACCAGATCCATCGGGCGGACGGCGTTCGAAGCTGGGTACGCCGCATACCGGTCGGACGATCCATAGACCTGGCCGCCGCGAATGCCGCCGCCTGCCAGAACGGATGTGAAGCATCCGGGCCAGTGATCGCGGCCGTCAGCACCTGCTCCCGCATCGCTGTTCACTTGACCGATGCGCGGAGTGCGCCCAAATTCGCCTGTCCAGATGACCAGGGTCTCGTCCAGCAGTCCCCGCTCTTTCAGATCGTCGAGCAACGTCGAGAACGCCTGATCCGCCACTGGCATCAAACGCTGTTTCAGGTCGATGAAGTTGCGGGAATGCGTATCCCAATAGACGCTGACGTTCTTGATCCCGTCATTCGGCCAGAACACCGTGACCAGTGAGACACCGCGTTCGATCAGGCGGCGGGCCTGCAAGACCGATTGGCCGTGAGGATTCAAGCCGTAGCGCTCGCGCAGTTGAGCCGGTTCCTGCGACAGATCAAATGCTCCGCGGGCGCTGGCCGAATTCATCAGTGCAAAGGCCCGCTCGTAGTGTCGCGCCATTTGCTGCATTCGATCGTCCGTGTCGCGACTTTCCAAAGAGTGCAACAACGATTTGCGAGTTTCCACGCGTTGACGCACGACTTCGGCCGGAGGATCGAAGTCGCCCACGTGGTATTCACTGGAACCGGGATTCTCGTCAATAGTCAGTGGATCAAACGCGGGGCCCAGCCAGCCCGCGAACTGGCCGTGGCTCTGTTCGACGAATCGCGGAACATCGCCCGGCAGTTTGGGTCGCATCGAAACAAACGGCGGCAGCGGAGGACGCCCCCGTTGCAGCTTCGACAGGACGCTCCCCATGCTGGGCCAGTCGTGCTTGAGATCCCCCGTGGGGGGCGGTGGCTGACCCGTCAGCAGAAAATGCGTCGAAGGTGTATGGTCAACGTTGTTGTGAGTCATCGAGCGGATGATCGCCAACTGGTCCGTCCGCTGGGCCAGGTGCGGAAAGTGCTCGCCAATCTGAATGCCGGGGACGTTGGTTGAGATCGGCTGAAACTCACCGCGGATCTCCCGCGGAGCGTTTGGTTTCAGATCCCATCTGTCCTGGTGAGCGGGTCCGCCCCACATAAAGAGCAGGATGCACGATTTCGCCCGACCAAACCCCGCCGACTGACCGTCGGCGAGTTCGCTGGCCATCGCTTGCGAGGCCAGGAATTCCGGCAGCGAAAGTCCCAGGAATCCCGCCGTTCCAGCAGACAGCAGACTTCGCCGTGACAGCGGTCCGTTGGCCGTGAATGCAGGACAAAGGTGCATCGACAATTCCTGTTCTCCGGGAAGTGACCCAGACAGGAAGGTAGCATTCCTGGTGAGGGAGCGGCAATGCCAATGAAGCCTCAACTCGTCAACCCATACAAATCTCCAAACTTCCGTTGCAGGTGTGTGATCAGCGGCTTGTACGACAGCGGTTCGCCGGTCACTTCTTCGACCAGCCGCTTGGCAGGGAACCGCTTTCCGTGTCGATGAATCTTGTCGTTGAGCCATTCCTTGAGTGGACGGAATTGACCGGCGGCGAAGGCCGTTTCCAGATCCCCCAAGTCCCGCCGGGCCGCCTCGAAGAATTGGGCCGAATACATGTTCCCCAGCGCATACGTCGGGAAATACCCCAACAGTCCGGCGCTCCAGTGGATGTCCTGCAGGCACCCCAGCGCGTCATTCGGCACCGCCAGCCCGAAGAATTGCGAGAACTTTTCGTTCCAGACTCCCGGCACATCCGCCGGCTTCAAGTCGCCGGCGATCAACTGTTGCTCCATTTCGAACCGCAACATGATGTGCAGATTGTACGTCACTTCGTCTGCCTCCACTCGAATGAACGAGGGGCGGACGTCGTTGATTGCGAAATAGAAGTCCTCGAATCCAACGTCAGCAAGGGCCACCGGAAACGCCTGCTGGACGGTCGGAAACATGTACGTCCAGAACGGACGGCTGCGTCCGACGAAGTTCTCCCACATCCGCGACTGGGATTCGTGGATCCCCAGCGAGTCCGCCTGGCCGATCCCCAGGCCGAAACTGTCGGTCGGCAGCCCTTGTTCATAGATCCCGTGGCCAGACTCGTGCAGCACTCCGAAGAATGCGGACGGGAAATGATGATCGTTGTAGCGGGTCGTCAGACGACAGTCTCCCGGTCCGAAGCCACTGCAGAATGGATGAGCGGAAGCGTCAATGCGACCGCGGCTGAAGTCGAAGCCGATCGATTTGGAGGCCGCTTCCGAGACCACGATTTGTGGGATCTTCGGGTAATGTCGTTCCAGGATCTCAACCTTGGGTCGCCGCGGCGAATGATGAATCGCCGTGACGAGTCTGACGAGTTCGTCGCGCAACGGCCCAAATACACTCGCCACTTCCGCCGTCGTCATGCCCGGTTCATAGTCATCCAGCAACGCGTCATACGGAACCCCGTCGCCAAAGCCAATGGCCTGCGCCTCTTCGCGCTTCAAGGCGATCATCTTTTCGAGCCATGGCAGAAAAACGGGGAATTCCGCATCTTCGCGAGCTTTCACCCAGGCCTGCTGAGCCAGCGTTGAGGTGCGGGATAGTTCTTCCACCAGTCGGCGCGGCAGTTTTGTGGCCCGGGTGTAATTCCGTCGAGCTTCGCGAATGTTGACAACTCGATCGCTGTCAGGGTCGCCGATGTCGCTTGAAGATTCCAGTTCCGACAGCAATTCGCCAATCCGCGACGACGTGGCCCGCTCGTGCGTCATCCCGGCCAGCATGCCCAGTTGCTCGGAACGAAACCCAGCGCCGCCGGCAGGCATATAGGTCTGTTCGTCCCAACCCAGCGCGCTGCTGCAGGATCCCAGGACCGCAGTTTCGCGCAGCATTCGCGTCAACTCGGCATACAACTCGTCCGTCCGTGACATGGGCCGCTCCGTCTGGCATCAGAGGCAATATCAGATTAACCGTGAAATCTTCCAACCGGCCTGAGAGGTATTCCCTTCCGCCGGTTCCTGTCATGTTCGCGATTCAGCCCTCGTAGTCAAGCCAGCCATCGACTCGGCGGCCCGCAAAGTTTCTGTGCGCGATCGGACAGGTACGATCCCCCCGGACGAATTTTAAAAAGAATGGTCTGGCGGTTGGTTTGGATGCATGACCAAACTGACAGTGTAGAGTTGACTGGCGGAAACCGGGGCTCCAAGAAATAGTTCCCGTTCGCTCTCCTGATGGGTCCTGTCCTGGTCAACCGGGATGGGAACAAGACCGACCTGCGATACCGGAGCCGATGATGAAACAACGGGCATTGCCAAACCGATACCTCGCGTCCCTGGCGTTGGGCGGCTTTTTGACCATCAGTGCCATGGATGCGGCGGGGGCATCACCCGTGATCCGGAACGCCACGACGCGCTCGCAGTCCGGGATCCCGCAATTGGCTCAATCGCCGACGCCGCTGAACTTGCAACTCCCGCCGGCCCCGATCCCGGATACAGGAGTGGCCCCGGCACCCGGGGGATTGAACCAGGGGGTTCAGCCAACTCCGCCAGTACCACCACCGGAAGCGGCAGGAGGAGGTGGTGCCACCTACCGACAACCGCTCGGGACGATGCGCGAGCCAACGCCGGAACCAAAGTTATACATGGGTGATCCCGATGGAAACGGATCGTACCATTCGCCCACGGACGCCCGTTCACCCTCTGGCCAGCCACTGCCCGCGCTCAATCCGAACGCGCCGCTGGCGGCCACGGATCGGTTTGGCGTGGAACCGCCACCCGGTACGCTCGGTCATACCTATCATCGACGTTCGCGACTGTTGGATGAAAAGAAGCATCCCCGCGTGGGTGTCGTTGAAGTCCACTTGTCCGAAAACTACGACGTTTCCGCCAAGGGATTGAAATCGAAGTGGACGGGAAAGGTTTGGGAATTGGAATCGGACCCATTGCTTCGCGGCATCCCGCATATTTATGAAGTGATTGCCGAATGGGGACCGGAAGGGAACCGGAAAAAGGAGGTTCGCACGATCCGACTGATTATGGGCCGGGCCGTCGATCTCGAGTTCTAACGACGATGCTCTCCTCACTCTCCAATCGCGAGAGATGAAACGCCCGGTTGCCATACGGCAACCGGGCGTTTTTTTGGGGGATAGTGGCTGAGTTCAAATTCCTTTGGTCTTAGCGTTAATGACGCTCAACGACTGACACCGCGGTGAGGGACTCGCGTTGCGAATTGGCAACCTGCTGAGCAGCATCAGGTGCGCGTCCGAACTGTATACCGCGCCGCATCTTCTGACGGCTCCGGACCAATGGCTCCATGGTCGCCGATGCGAATCGGCAACGAGCGACCACTAAGGCCCCGTCGATCTTTCTGAAAAAGCGGTGAGACGCAACCTGTTAATCCACAGTGTGTTGTGTTGGTGTTGTGGGAAACTTTGTTCAGGAATCTGAACGAAATGCGGCATTGGCATTTCGATTGCTTTACATCCTGTTCATCCTGCGAATCACAACTGCAAACAAACCGAGATGACAGCAGGCGTCTCGACAACTGCGAATTCCAAAGTCCCACCAAGTTTCAGAAAGAACACCACCATGCCGACTCTTTTCGCCGCCCTGATCGCTGACGAATCCGGTTTCATTGTTTCCGCCGAACTGGTCCTGGTCGCCACGATCGCTGTCCTGGGGATGGTTGTCGGACTGTCTGAAATCGCCCTGAATGTGAACAACGAACTGGAAGACGTCGGCTCGGCGTTCGGATCCCTGAATCAAACGTACTGCGTCAAGGGGATCAAGGGTTGTGCCGGGTACAGCAGCGGGACGGAATTCCGCGACAACATCGACAACTGTGACAACACCTGCGACGTTCAAAGCTTTGATGGCCGCGGCGAATACTCGGAATGATTTCTGAACGTCCCGGGCCCCTAAGTCGTCGAAACTGTCCCTCTTCACGACGACACCCGACGAACTGTTCTGACGGCTTCGCATCCTCGCAAATGCTCTGCCTTCCTTCTGGCAACGCGATCGAAAAACAGCCGCAGGTCTTCGCACCAGGACCTGCGGCTGTCGCGTTCTTTGATACATGAACCTGGAATACCAGCCCGACGCGCGAGTTTTGATGTTTCGCTTGCTGGCGATGAACGACGGGCTTCCAATCAACACGCCCGGACTTTGAATCGCCGGCGACTGCGGTCAAGTTGACTGGTGTTTGACCGAACTTTTTGTGCAAGTTCGGTTTTGCAAGATAGGGGTAGGGAGGACCGAAATCAATCGGTCCTCCCTACCCCTATCGGGCAAAACCCGCGCGATGCTCTGCGTGTCGTGGTGACTCGCAACAGCCGAACTGGCTTTCGTAGTAGCGCAACTTCAAAACGCGCGAGCGTGGGATTCGTGCGCAGGACTCACAATCTCGAACAGGTGAGATTCTTCCACCTTAAAGCGGGTCGTCCCGGATCCAAACCTCAAGACCCCGTTTGTCCGTCCCAGAACCAATCTGGTTTCCATGCGTGTTGCCTCGGTCCCTCGCTGGCGCGTTTTGAAGTTGCGCTGTTTCTCTTGCGATTTCAAACGACCGGGTCACTTGCCCGCGATAAATGTGGATTCTCTCCGTGTCGTCCGCGTCTTCCGCGTCCCAATCTCCTATTGCAGAAATTCCTGCCACGTCCGGCAGGGAATTCCAAGGATTCTTGGCGGCAAACAAAGAAGACGAATGCAGGATATTCACCACGAAGGACACGAAGATCCACGCAGGGAAGAATGGAAGGTTTCTTTGTATTCCTTCGTGGAACTTCGTGTCCTTCGTGGTGAATTTCTACGACTCGCAACGGCTGAAATAGCCATACTGGTTTTCGTAGCGCAACATCAAAACTGGCGCGTCGGGCTAGTGTTTTGAGGCTTCCGTGATTCCATCACAACATTCTGCAATGCGATTCAGGTTACCGTCGCAGATGTCGGCGTCGGAAAATAATCCGATTGCTTTGCGGGGCAGGGGCGGGCGACTTGCCCTGCAATCGTGCGTGGTCACGCTCCCACTGCTGGGACCCATAGTTGATGCCGCTGAGGTTGTAGCTGCGAAACGGATTCTGCGGGCTGATGGGGCCTGCCTCGGCAACGTCTGCAATGCCAACGAGACTGCAGCCAGCGACCACCAGAAGAGTCCAGATTCGGAAGTTCATTGTAATTCCCTCATTTCAGAATATCGCCCGGCCCTGATCAATTGTAACGCTCTCTGCGGAACTTGGCGCTTCCAATTCTGTAAAGCTGGCAAACGTTACCGCGATGACGCACCGCTTCTCGATAAAGCCTGGCCTCGCGACTCGCTTTTGCGATTTCCGCGCTGCGTGGCACTGTCTTCTTGTGGGATTGGCCGTAGAATTGGAGCAGCAAGAGGCGAGGAAAAGGAGTTCAGTCACTCGGGAGTAGACACGTGCGTGACGACGCTGGATTACGTTTTCGGCAGAGTGTGGAGACCGAGCAGCCGTTACAGGTGGTTGGCGTCATCAATGCCTACTGCGCCTGCCTCGCACAAAGGGCCGGATTCCGGGCTCTGTACCTGTCGGGGGCCGGAGTGGCGAATGCGTCGCACGGCTTGCCGGATCTGGGCGTGACCAGCCTCAACGACGTCCTGGAAGATGCGCGGCGTGTGACGGGAGCCACGGATGTTCCCCTGCTTGTCGATTGCGATACAGGTTGGGGAAGTTCCTTGATGATTGCCCGAACCGTCCGCGAGATGACTCGAGCGGGAGTGGGGGCGATTCACCTGGAAGATCAAGTGGAGCAAAAGCGGTGCGGTCACCGTTCTGGCAAGCAGTTGGTGTCGACGGAGGTCATGGTGAATCGGCTCAAAGCGGCCGTCGATGCCCGCACGAGCGAGCATCTGGTCATCATGGCTCGCACCGATGCGGCGGCGAATGAAGGGGTTGACGCCGCCATTGACCGCGCTGCGCGGTACGTGGAAGCCGGCGCGGACATGATCTTTGCCGAGGCGCTGACCGAAGCCCCACAGTACCGTCGGTTCACGGATGCGATCCGCGTTCCAGTGCTGGCGAACATGACCGAGTTTGGCCGCAGTCCGTTGCTGACGGTTGACGAATTGAAAGACTTGGGAGTACGGTTGGTCCTCTATCCGCTCACAGCATTTCGAGCGATGAGCGAAGCGGCCCAGCGTGTCTACACCACGTTGCGATCCGCTGGAACACAGGCCAGCCTGCTGTCGACCATGCAAACTCGCGAGGAATTGTACGAAGTACTGGATTACCACAGGCTCGAAGCCCGCCTGGATCGTGAACACTGACCATTAGTGATTCCCATGCCTGGTGGTTTCGCGACCAGCCATTAAGGACAATTTAGATGTCATCACCTGGATCAGCCGCCGGACTGGCCGGAGTTGTCGCCGGTCGGACGGTGCTCAGCACGGTGGGCCAGCAGGGTTGCGGCCTGACCTATCGCGGTTATGCAATTGAAGACCTGGCGGAATTCGCCACATTTGAGGAAGTCGCCTGGCTGCTGCTGCGGGGAAGTCTGCCGACTCAGTCGGCCCTGGATCAGTATCACCAGCGATTGCAGGGGCTGCGCAGTCTGCCCGATCCGCTCAGGAATGTGCTCGAACAGATTCCGCCGACAGCCCATCCCATGGACGTGCTCAGAACCGGCTGCTCGATGCTGGGATGCCTGGAGCCGGAAGAATGTCCGCCGGAATTGTCAAAACAATTCGACATTCCCGATCGGCTGCTGGCGACGTTTCCTTCGATGCTGATGTACTGGCACTGGTTTCATCGAGACGGAAGGCGGATCGATACGACATGTACGGAGACCCCGACCCTCGCAGGTCAGATCCTGCACCTGCTACAAGGCCACCCTGCGGAAGCCGATCATGTGCGGGCCCTGGATGTGTCGCTGATCCTGTATGCGGAGCACGAATTCAACGCGTCCACGTTTACGGCGCGTGTCGTGACGTCGACCCTGGCCGACATTTATTCGGCAACCACCGCGGCCATTGGGACCTTGCGGGGGCCGTTGCATGGTGGCGCCAACGAGGCGGCATTTGAGTTGATCAGCCAGTTCGCGTCGGCCGATGACGCAGAACGTGGAATCATGAACCTGCTGGCGCAAAAGGCGAAGATCATGGGGTTCGGGCATCGTGTCTATCGTACGGAAGACCCCCGATCGACGATCATCCAGCAGTGGGCCCGCCGACTGGCTCAACAGGTCGGCGATCAGCGGCTGTATTCCGTTTCAGAACGGATCGAAGCGGTCATGCGTCGCGAAAAAAAACTGTTCCCCAACCTGGATTTTTACAGTGCCAGTGCGTTTCACCACTTGGGAATTCCGACTCTGTACTTCACCCCGTTGTTCGTATTTTCCAGAACTGCAGGCTGGTCTGCTCATGTGCTTGAGCAGCGGGCGGATAACCGGCTGATTCGACCCACGGCTGACTACGTCGGTGAGGCTCCACGTCCCTATCTTCCCATGGAACATCGAAAGGAATCGCAGGCGTCCCCATGAATCATACAACGAGCGAGACTTCTGTTCCGGATGAGGTCCTGGCTCACATTGCAGACTACGCAATTTCCCCGGAACCGTTTTCCGAGACCGCGCTGTCAACCGCACGGTTGTGTCTGCTGGACAGCCTTGGATGTGCACTGCTGGGCCTGACATTCCCCGCCTGTTCCCGGTTGATCGGACCCGTCGTCCCTGGAATGACGATTCAAAACGGGGCACGAATTCCCGGCACCAGTCTGGAACTGGATCCGGTTCAGGCAGCCTTCTGCTTCGGCACCATGATCCGGTGGCTGGACTACAATGACACCTGGCTGGCCCAGGAATGGGGGCATCCGTCCGACAATCTCGGCGCAATTCTGATGACGGCCGACTGGTGCAGTCGCCAACCCGCGCATTCAGGCCGGCCGGCATTTCGAGTCCGCGACATCCTGAACGCCATGATTCGTGCCTACGAAATTCAGGGGGTACTGGCACTGGAGAACGCCTTTAACCGGGCGGGAATTGACCATGTTTTGCTCGTCCGAGTTGCATCCGCGGCCGTAGCAACACAGATGCTCGGCGGCAATCGAGATCAAGTCCTCGCAGCAGTCAGCCAGGCCTGGCTCGACGCGGGCCCGCTGCGGACCTATCGTCACGCGCCCAATACGGGTTCGCGAAAAAGCTGGGCGGCAGGTGACGCCACCAGTCGTGCCGTACGATTGGCATTGCTGACGCTGGCTGGCGAACGTGGATACGCCACGGCGTTGACGACGCCGACCTGGGGATTTCAGGACGCCGTGAATCGCGGTCGCGACATCCGGCTGGCGCGACCGTTCGGCAGCTACGTCATAGAAAACATCCTGTTTAAAGTGTCATTTCCGGCCGAGTTTCATGGTCAAACCGCCGTGGAAGCGGCACTGGCCTTGCATTCCTGCGTCAAGGATCGGTGGGACCGCATTGAACGAATTTGCATCGAAACTCAGGAACCCGCCATTCGAATCATTTCCAAGCAGGGACCATTGAAGAATCCCGCCGATCGTGATCATTGCCTGCAATACATGATCGCGGTGGCGCTGATTCATGGAGAATTGACCGCCGCACACTATGAAGCTGATGCGGCATCAAATCCGCTGATTGATGTCCTTAGGGCGAATATGGAGGTTGTTGAACGGCCTCAATACTCGCGGGATTATCTCGACCCTGACAAACGGTCCATCGCCAATTCGATTCAGGTGACCTTCAGCGACGGCGAAGTGTCGCCCAGAATTGAAGTCGAATATCCACTGGGGCATCGGCGTCGACGCGACGAAGCGAGGCCGGCGCTACTGGCCAAGTTTACCGCTAACTCGTCAACCATGCTTTCGGCCGAAGCGGTGTCGACGTTGGTCGAATTGTTTGAAGATCCACTCCGGCTGGACCAGATGCCGGTGCCTGACTTCGTCCAACTGACGTTGCGAAACGCCACCACAGGCCCTGGAAAATGATCGCGAGTTCCCCCAATGACTTCTCTGCGTGAACTGACAACTCAGATCGATGACCAGGAACAGCACCTGCGTCTGGGGGGCGGTGTCGCGGGTCAGGAACGTCAGCGCCGACTGGGCCGGCTGCCCGTGCGCGAGCGGTTGGCGGCGCTGCTCGATCCACAAACTCCCTTTTACGAACTGGGCCTGTGGGGCGGGTGGGGCATGTATTCGGACTGGGGCGAAATTCCCGCCGCCGGAGTCGTGACTGGCATTGGCAACGTTCACGGCCGGTCGGTCATCGTTGTCGCCAATGACGCGACTGTCAAAGCAGGCGCGATGTTTCCCCAGTCCGTCAAGAAGGTCCTGCGTGCTCAGCAAATTGCGACGGATCTGCGACTGCCATTGATTTACCTGGTCGATTCGGCCGGTGTCTTTCTGCCGCTACAGGAGGATATTTTTCCGGACGAGCAGGATTTTGGGCGTATCTTCCGCAACAACGCGGTGATCTCGGCGATGGGCATTCCACAGTATTCTGCGGTCATGGGAAACTGCGTCGCGGGGGGGGCGTATCTTCCAGTCCTGTCAGACACTCTGCTGATGACCGAAGGCAGCGCCCTCAATCTCGCGGGGCCCGCGCTGGTCAAGGCGGCGATCGGGCAGACGGTCGATCCGGAAGATCTGGGTGGTGCTCGCATGCATGCCGAGATCAGCGGGACGGTGGACTTTCGTGAAGCGGACGACCCGGCCTGTCTCCGCCGACTGCGATCGTTGATCGAATTATTGCCCCCGTCCAGGCCGTTGAGTTCGCGTGTTTCTGAAACAAAACCCATCCGTGATCCGGACGAGATCTACAGAGTCGTTCCGGACAACGAACGGGCCGAGTTCGACGTTCGTGACCTGCTGGCGTGCGTCGTTGACGCGGATTCAATGCAGGAATTTCGTGCGGATTATGGAACGACTCTGGTAACGACGTATGCGAAGATTGGGGGACGGTCCGTCGGAATCGTGGCGAATCAGTGCCGCCGCTGTAAATCGGCGACGGGCGAATTGCAGATCGGTGGCGTCTTGTACACCGACTCGGCAGAAAAGGGGGCTCGATTTGTCATGGAGTGCAACCAGTCCGCGCTGCCGATCGTATTCCTGCAGAACGTACAGGGATTCATGGTCGGCCGTCAGTCGGAACAGGCCGGGATCATCCGGTCCGGAGCGAAACTGGTGAATGTCGTCAGCAACAGCGTTGTTCCGAAGCTGACTGTGGTGATCGGCGGCTCGTTTGGTGCCGGCAACTATGCGCTTTGCGGCAGGGCGTACGATCCAGTATTGATGCTGGCGTGGCCGGGGGCTCGTTATGCCGTCATGGGGGCAGATCAGTCGGCGGAGACTCTGCTGTCTTTGCGGGTGCGCGAGGCCGAACGTGACTCGCGCACTCTATCAGACGAAGACCGGCTCGCCATGCGTGAAGATATTCGACAGCAGTACATTCAACATATGGACATCCGGTACGGTGCGGCGCGCGGATGGGTTGATGCGATTATCGCGCCACACACAACACGTGACTGGTTGTCCGCGGCGCTGTGCCTGATTCCAGAGGGGGCGACCCGGGGTAAGTTGAATACGGGAATGCTGCAGATGTGACGAGCTTTGCCCAACAAATGGGGTCAGGCCCCTGCCACAGGTATCCGGCATGAGCGGAAACCACAGCGGGAGTGGCAGACCCCATTTGTTGGGCAAAGGCGATATGATGGAACGACGCTCAGACACGCCGACAGCGGTTGGGAAGGAGGAACCCATGTCTCGACCGGTTCGCATTGGAAATGCTCATGGCTTCTGGGGGGATCGCATCGATGCCGCCGCCGAAATGCTCGCGGCGGAACCGGAATTGGACTACATCACACTCGATTTCCTCGCCGAAGTCTCGATGTCGATCCTGGCATTGCAGCGATCTCGCGATCCAGACGCGGGCTGGCCGCGCGATGTCGCCGATGTCATTCGATCGCTGATTCCGTATTGGCACCGTGGAGGCCGCTGCCGCCTGATCACGAACGGCGGGGGCTTGAATCCGGCCGCTTGTGCGCGCGCGTGTCAGTCGATTCTGGTGGAAGCCGGATGTGGCGATCTCCGGGTGGCTGTTGTCAGTGGCGATGACGTGATCGACCAGTTGAAGTCGGCTCAGGGAGCCGAAGCTCTCTTTCAAAATGTTGACACTGGGACTTCGCTGGCGACGGTTCAGGAAAGGCTGGTTACGGCAAACGCTTATCTGGGAGCGGAACCGATCGTCGCTGCACTGAAACTTGGTGCCGACATTGTCATCACCGGCCGCGTTGCGGATCCGAGCCTGACAGTTGCCGCCTGCGCCCATTTTCACGGTTGGAAGTGGAACGACTGGAATCGACTGGCCGGTGCCACCGTTGCCGGGCATGTGATCGAATGTGGGACCCAGGTGACCGGTGGCATCTCCACCGACTGGTTTGAGGTTCCTGGACTGGACAGCATTGGCTTTCCGATTGTCGAAGTTGCCGACGATGGCAGTTTCGTCATTACGAAGCCCTGCGGTTCGGGAGGTCACGTCTGCGAGCAAACCGTCAAGGAGCAGCTCGTCTACGAAATTGGCGATCCCGGCAACTACCTGTCGCCCGACGTCACGGTCTCGTTTCTGACACTTCACCTGACCGAGGTTGGCCGCAATCGGATGGAAGTCAAAGGTGTCACCGGTCGTCCCGCACCGGCCACATTGAAGGTGAGCGCCACCTACCAGGACGGATATCGGGCCCAGGGAGAACTGACGATTTACGGTTCCGATGCCGTCAATAAGGCACGTCGTGCCGGTCAAACAGTCCTGCAGCGACTCAGAAATCGTGGCGTCCTGTTTCGTGAGTCGCTGGTGGAGTGTCTCGGCACCGGTGCCTGCCACCCGGGTGCCGTCAACGAGCCCGCCCTCTCCGAAGTGCGCGAAACGGTCTTGCGCATCGCGGTCGCGGACGATTCGCGTCCGTCGATTGAACAGTTCAGTCGTGAACTGATGCCACTCATTACGGCCGGGCCTCCCGGTACCACCGGCTACTCCGCCGGACGCCCCCGCATTCATTCGGTCTTTCGCTACTGGCCCTGCCTGATCGAGCGGGAACGCGTCACCGCGCGAGTCTCGTTGATCGGCGACGCGAGCACTCCATCGCCGATGCGGGAGACGACAACGAAGGCCTCTCAGCCAGTTGCACCGATGCACAACGGCTTCGCCATCCATACGGCGGAAACGCTGGCGACGGTCGTAGGCAGCATCACCTTCAAGAGTTCTCAATTGGGGCACCTTGCCTATGCACGCAGTGGTGACAAGGGGATTCATGCCAATGTTGGCGTGGTCGCCCGACGTCTCGAGGACTACGACTTGATTTGCCGCGTGGCGACTGTCGAACGCGTGGCGGCACACTTCGGGATCGACGATGTCCAGCGTGTGATTCGCTGCGAATGGCCGAACCTGGGAGCGGTGAATTTCATTCTGCACGGCATCCTCGCCAATACGTTGCGCGTCGATGCCCAGGGCAAAGCGCTGGGGCAGGTCATGCTCGAATTACCGATTCCTCCCGACACGGAAGGAGACCCCCATGAATGACAATGCGGTCTTGCTGGTGGAATCGTTGAACGAATCCACTGTGTCGATCACATTGAACCGTCCCGACCGTCGCAATGCACTCAACATTGAACTGATGCGGGCACTCTGTGCGGAACTGAATTCTCTGGCGGCGGATCCCGTCCGCCGGGTAGTGCTGCTGCGCGGGGCGGGAAGCGTCTTCTGCTCGGGGATGGACTTGCAGGAGACCTCTGATCCAGAAGCGTCTGAGCGGAGTGTCGACATGGTGGCGAAGACCTTTGCGACGTTGCTCGACACCAATCTGATCACAATTGCCGTGGCCCAGGGGGCCGCATTCGCCGGAGGGGCCGGGTTGTTGACCTGTTGCGATTTTGCTGTCGCGTCGCCCGACTTGCGAATCGGGTTTCCGGAAGTGCGCCGGGGATTAATCCCGGCTCTGGTAGCGGCGGTGACCGTGAATCGGCTGACAGATGCGGCACAGCGTGAACTGTTTCTGGTGGCAGAGCCGATTCTGACGGAGAGGGCCTTGGCACTGGGTCTGATCCACCAGATCGCGCCCGCAGACGAACTGCTGCAGTGCGCCTGTTTACTTGCCGGATCGATCTTGATGGGTGCGCCAGAGGCCATTCGGCAGTGCAAGTCCTGGCTGCGCGATCTTCGTAAGATCGAACGGTCGCATCTACTCCGTAATGCGCTGGCATTTCATAAACAGGCCAAAAACGCCGACGAAGTGCGCGAGGGTCTGACAGCGTTCCAGGAACGTCGCGAGCCGGATTGGACCAATTGCCGATCGGCTGGAGAGTTGTAACTCACCAGCCAATGCTCAACGTCGTACGACTTTTGTCTGACAGATGGCCAATTCAATTGCAGAGACAATCATGACCAGCTCCCTGACACCGTCCAGCGAAACGAATCCTGCCCGAAATGCTGAACTGGAGGATCAGCTTCGTCAGGCCGAGGAGTTGCTTTACCAGGGCCCGCCGCATCGCAGTGTCGCCAAGGAAGTGTTCCACGGGCGGTTTGGCAGTGAGTTGATCTTGCCGTATCCTCGCCTGACTGCACTCGAACAACCGAAGGTCGATGCCGCATTGCGGCAACTGATTGCTTTCTGTGACGAGCACCTGGATCCGGCCGCGATCGACCGGCAGGCGGATATCCCACGGACCGTGATCGACGGACTGGCTGAAATGGGAGTACTGGGAATGACGGCTCCCGAGGCGATCGGTGGGCGGGGCTTCTCGCAACTCGCCTACTGTCAGATTCTGCAGGAACTGGGAAGTCGCTGCAGCGCGACGTCGATCTTCGTCAATGCCCACCATTCGATTGGAATGCGGGGGTTATTGCTGTTTGGCACCGAAACCCAGCGAAAGCGCTGGTTGCCCGACATGATTGCCGGTCGCAAACTGGCCGCGTTTGCTCTGACAGAACCGCAGGCCGGATCGGACGCCAGCAACGTGCAGACGCAGGCGGTCCTGTCCGATGACGGTACGCACTACATCCTCAACGGCGAAAAACGCTATATCACGAACGGGGCGATCGCCGATGTGCTGACTGTCATGGCGCGCACGGCCGTACCCGGAAAGACGGACACTGCGATCACTGCATTCCTGGTCACGCCGGATATGCCTGGCTTTCGCGTGGTCGAGCCGCGTATGGAGAAACTCGGCATCCGTGGAACTGCCACCGCGAAACTGGCGTTCGAGAATATGCCGGTTCCCACCGAAAACATTCTCGGCACACTGGGCAAAGGGTTGAAAGTTGCCCTGACGGTGCTTGACTTCGGTCGCACGACGTTTGGTGCGTGCTGTACCGGCGCGGCAAAAACGTGTCTACGGCTGGCGACAGAACACGCTCGAACCCGAGTTCAGTTCAAACGGAAACTGGGAGAATTCCAACTGGTGCAACAGAAGCTGGCACGCATGGCGGCGTGGACGTATGCCATGGAAGCGATGACCAGCGTCACGGCGGGATTGATTGATCGCGGTCTGGAAGACTACATGCTGGAGACCGCCATGTTGAAGGTCTATAGCACCGAAGCGCTCTGGACGATCGTGAACGATGCGTTTCAAATCCATGGCGGCGCGGCGTACTTTACCGATAGTCCGCTGGAGCGGATGTTGCGTGACGCTCGCATCAATCAGATTGGCGAAGGAGCCAACGAAGTGCTGACATCGTTTATCGCACTCGTCGGAATGCGCGAGCCGGCCGAACGACTCAAGGGAGTCTGGGACGCGCTGGGAAATCCACTGCGCCAGATTTCCCTTTTGAGCCGGTTCTTCTGGGAGGAGACAGTACGGCGACTGACGCGCCCCGTCGTTCGTGTCCAGTCGTCGCAATTGCAAATCCATGCGAAAGCGCTGAGCCGTCTGATTCGCCAGTTCAGTCTGGCGGTGGAATCTGCACTGATGCGCCATCGCGAAGGAATCCTTGAACGGCAACTGGTCCAGGAACCGATCGCAGAAGCGGCGATGGAATTGTTTGCCTTCGCCTGCGTCCTGGCACGGTTGGAGGCCGCACTTCAATTGCCTGATGGTTCCGAACGCTCAGACGTCCCCGCAACGACCGCTGGCCTGTTGTTTCTCCGTCAGGCCGCCCGACGAATCCGTCAGGCACTGGCACGGCTAAAAGACCACGATCATCTTCAGATCGAAGACACCGCGCGGCAGATGCTTTCGTAGGCTGATACTGTCGTAGATCGGGGCCACGGTTCCGCAGCAAGACAGCTATTGTCGAGATAACCAATTCAGGCCGTCTCAATCGCGGCGGCATCCTGCAGTCCCAAGTCCTGGATTGCCTGTTCGCGAATCCTGAACTTCTGAATCTTGCCAGTCACGGTCGTCGGAAATGAATCCACAAACTTGACGTACCGTGGTGTCTTGAAGTGAGCAATTCGCGCCCGACAATAGTCGCGGATCTCGTGGTCCGTCGCGGACTCGCCCGCACGCAGTTTGATCCAGGCGACGACCTCTTCGCCATATTTCCGGTCGGGAACTCCAACCACCTGCACTTCTTCGATCTTCGGGTGCTGGTACAGCAGTTCTTCGATCTCGCGGGGAGCGATGTTTTCTCCGCCACGGATGATCATGTCCTTGAACCGGCCTGTGATCCGAAAATATCCGTCGGCATGCCGAACCGCCAGGTCGCCGGTATACAGCCAGCCGTCCGCATCTATCGACTGGGCGGTCAGTTCCGGCTGATTGTAGTAACCCAGCATCACGTTGTGGCCGCGACAACAGAGTTCGCCCGATTCCCCATCGGGTAACTCGACGTGAGTCTGTGGATCGACAATCCGGACTTCGATCCCCGGAAGCGGTCTCCCGACAGTTCCCACACGATGCTCCAGTGAGTCGTCCGTGCAGGTCGTCGTAATCAGCGGTGAAGCTTCTGTCTGGCCAAAACCAATGGTGATCTCTCGCGCACCCAGGACCGTCGTAACCCGCTTCATCAATTCGATCGGACAGGGACTGCCTGCCATGATGCCGGTGCGCAAGGACGACGTATCGCGTTCGGGAAACGTCGGGTGCTCCAGCATCGCGATGAACATCGTCGGGACACCGTAAATCGCGGTACAGCGTTCTTTCTCGATCGCATTCAGCGTTGCTTCAGCCTGGAAGAACTCGTAAGGAAAAATCATCGCCGCCCCGGACACGACCGCGCAGATCGTCCCCAACACACATCCAAAACAATGATACAGCGGGACGGGAATGCAGATGCGATCCTGTTCCATCAGTCGTTGCCGCTGGGCCGCATAGTAACCGTTCAGCAACAGGTTGCGGTGAGTCAGCAAGGCTCCCTTCGGTCTGCCGGTCGTGCCCGAAGTGTATTGAAGGTTGACCGGATCGGTCGGCGTCAATCGTTGCTCGATGTCGGCCATCTCCATCGTGGGAACCTGACTTCCCGCGTCCAGAAGTTGCTGCCAGCCGACCATTCCGGGATGCTCGCGACCACGCATCCGAATCACGCATTTCAACTTTGGAAATCGTGGAGATTGCAGATCGCCGGGAAACGAAGTTGCCAGTTCCGGGCAAAGTTCATCCAGCATTCGATGGAAGTCCGCCTGCTTATATCCATCAATCAGCGCCAGCCCGCGCATGTTCGATTGAGCGAGAGCATATTCCAACTCGCCGACTTGATAGGCGGGGTTCACCGTGACGAGGACGACGCCCACACGCGCGCATGCAAACTGCAACAGCACCCACTCGGGCCAATTCGTGGACAAGACTCCAAGATGGTCCCCCGGCTGAAATCCCAGCCCAAGCAACCCCAAGGCCACGCTATCCACAGTGGCATCGAATTCTGACCAGGTCTGCCGGATTCCGGCCTGAAGACAAACCATTGCGTCCCGGGTTGGATGTTGCACGGCGATCTGGCGCAGCACTTCACCAATCGTCAACTGAAAAACCCAGGGACTGGATTCTGTCATCGCTGGTTCCCTCTGGACCGTTCCGCGTGGCACGGATCCAATTATCCCCGGCAACCCTGCAACTTCAATGCACATCGGTGGCGTTTAGTAATTCCGGGCAACGAAGGTTGGAACTTGCGTACGTAACACCCCATCGGATCATCGTATTTCTGCGAACCAGCGAATGGTTTCAGGAATGCCGACCTCCAACGGGACTTCTGGCTGCCAGTTCAGTACCGATTTTGCAAACGCCGCGTTCACCAGATTTGACCGTAAGTCCCCGCTCCGTGGCACACCGTGCAGACAGGCAGGAACCGGATCTGATCGCCCGGCGGAACGCCAGATGTCACTCACGCCGTCGCGCATCAATTCTGCCAGTTGATTCACATCGGTACTACGTCCAGTCCCGATATTGATGGCGATATTCCTGGCCGAAAGCGGAGATTCCAGTGCCAGAACGTTGGCCCGGGCGACATCCTGCACGTAGACATAATCTCGAATATAGCGACCATCTCCGTTAATTGTGGGTGATTCGCCCGCCAGCAAACGTTGACTGAAGATGGCAACAACGCCGGCCTCGCCATGCGGATTCTGGCGCGGTCCATAAACATTGGCATAACGCAGGGCAACACCCTGGATCCCGCGTTCACGCGAGAAAAACTCCAGGTATTTTTCGCCAACCCATTTGGCAATTCCGTACGGGGATATGGGGTTGGCGGGACTGTTCTCGGCGGCTGGAACCGAAACGTCTCCGTAGAGCACGCCGCCGGAAGACGCAAACACGAGTTTCTGCACATTGACGCGGGCACTGTTTTCCAGGACGCGCAGCAGCCCGATCACGTTGACCTCGGCATCAACGGCAGGCTCGCGCATCGAGCGACTGACGGACATTTGTGCCGCCTGATGGCAAACCCAATCTGGCTGAACCGTGTCAAACACTTCGCTCAGTCGGTTTGCGTCACAAATATCCACTTCGAAGAACGGTACGTCCGCGGGCAGATTCCAACGACTTCCGGTCGACAGATTGTCCACAACAAACGGGATATGCCCCCGCTGCAGCAACGCGTCCACGATGTGGCTGCCGATGAAGCCGGCACCGCCTGTCACAAGAACTCGCATGTCCAAATCCTGAATAAATCTCGCCGAATCATCCTGTTGGGTAAAGTCTGCGGGCGATGCCTGGCCATTGTCCATGGGAAACCCGGCTTTTCATGGGGACTGGCCAATGATGATGCCGACAGAGTTGATTAATAGGATCTTCCCAATTTGAAGGTTGGGCCGCCATCAAAATGGAAGATCAGTGCCATGGATTGGCGGGGTTGCAATGTCAAATCGCCGACGGAGCGGATCGTACTTGGCGCTGGGCTGCCTGGCCGTACTGGGTTGCACGACGGCCCCTTTGCTGTATCCATCAGCAACGAAACCACTTCCTACTGATCGAATGCTCGCCATTGCGAAGACGTTTGAGAATCAGGGAAACGACAATCGGGCACGCGAGATCTACGAACAGTTGCTGGTTGAGCAACCCAACCTGGTAGCCGCCCGGCAGCGGTTGGATTCCCTGTTGGCCGCCAGGCAGTCACCGAAATCCGCGCATCGAAGCCATGCGCCAATCATTGCGAAACTGGATGCGGAGTTCTTTGAACTGCCGCTGCCCGTGGCTCATCCAACGTCACTGAAATCAACGGCCCCAGTGGCAATGCCGAACAGGACCACCGCCGTGCGGGAGCGGGCCGATGACTCGATTGCGCTGACGTCCGGTGAGGTCGAGTCGAGCTTCCCGATCCTTCCTGCGGAAAGCCTGTCCCCTGGAAAGACGGGATTGCCGACTCAACTTCAGCCTTTGTTTGGGCCGTTTCAGGAGGAGATGCTGGAGTACGCGCGGGCTCATCGAGGTGAGATCCAGGAAGAACTACTGGAGATTGTAAGTGATCCAGCGGCAAATCCGTTACATCGATCAAGAGCAATCTTTCTCCTGGGTCAGCTTGGTCCAGACGCCTCAACGGCCGTCAGAGGATTGCGGCGAACGATGCATTCAGTACCTGAGAAATCCCTGCAGATCGAGTTGGCAGAATCAATCCTGCTGATTCAGCCCGGGGATCCGGATGCCGTGCAACTGCTAATTTCGATCCTCCATGACGATCGGAGCGAAGACACACGGTTCTATGCGGCATTCGCCTTGAGAACCAGTGCGTCACCGACAACGGCCTATGTGGTCGACGAACTGTTAATGGTCCTGTCTGAAACTAACGACAATCGCCTGCGGCGGATGACCATGCTGTCGCTGGGGGCGTTCGGATCCGCAGCAGAAAAAGCGATTCCGGTGTTAAAGGTAGCGCTGGAATCCCCGGATTCAATGACCCGCGTGATCGCCGACGCATCACTGAAGGCCATTGCATCAGGTTCCCAGTAGTGGTGTAGCCGAACTCGTGAGAGTTCGGAGATTTCTGGAGCCCTACGAGCTCACTACACCAGAGCTCAGGTCCATGTTCTCAGGCAGGAACTGGCTCACGGATCGAATCCTCGAACTGTTCCTGTGGCGCCTGTACAAGTTGGTCTTCCAGCAGGCTGAGCAGGTGTGCTTCAAACGGTTTCAAGCCTGCAATCAATTCCCCCATCCACGTACAGACTGAACCATGGTTGCATCTTCCACGTATTTGAAGCCGCCCCACGGTCAAATCATTTGAAATCAGCGGCAGTTCTGTGGACCACTCGTGTTGATCGTCGACTTGATCCCGTCGTACCCAGTTGACGTGGTAGTCTTCATTCCAGGCAGGCAGTTGTACATTTAATTGAACGGAACAAAGGTCAAAACGCTCGGCGTATTCCGTCAGGGTGTTCCATAGGTCCTCCCAGTCTCTTGTTCCAGTGAAGCGGGTATGGACGGGAACACGGAAGGCAGCGCTGCCGGCCTGTGGCACATGGAAGACGGAAAGAACAAGGGAACGAATGCGACACCCGAGCAGGGCGACTTCGACGTTGCCAAACCAGCGCGTGATCAACAAGACCGCGAACACCATCACCGCGCTGCTGATAGCGAGCCACTCATTCTGACTGGCGACACTCGCCAGACTGCCGAAGGCCGTGAACACGCACAACAATCCGATCCAGAACAGCGTTGTTCTGTTGCTGAACCCCTGACGCAGAAGGCAATGATGCAGATGCCCTCGATCCGTATGATAGATGCTGCGTCCTGTCAGTTTTCGGCGGAGAATGGCCATTCCAACATCGAGGATTGGAATCGTCCACATGACTGTCGGAGCTGCCAGCGCCACTGTGGCAGGCCCCTTCAGGGAACTGCGGATCGCCAGGGCTCCCAGCAGCAGACCGATCAGCATGCTGCCGGCGTCTCCCAGGTAGATCGATGCCGGAGGGAAGTTGTAAACCAGAAAGCCCAGCAGGGCACCGCACAGTGCCAGGGCGATGATTGCTTCAGTGTCGTGTCCGGTCATCCACGCCATACCTGCAATGGACATACTCAAGATCACTCCCACGCTGCTGGCAAGTCCATCAATTCCGTCGATCAGATTCAAGGAATTGATCGCACCCAGAAGCCAGAACAAAGTGAACGGGATGCCGAGCAACCCAAGGTCAATCTGTGTTCCAAACACGTGTATCTGCTCGACGCGCAATCCGGACGCGATCAGAATTCCCGCTGCGGCGACCTGCCCCGCCAGCTTTTGGCGGCCTCTCAATGTAAATCGATCATCCAGAAATCCGACGCCAACGATTGCGATCACTGCGAGCAGCAAGCCGTTCAGGAACATGGTAGATTCCGGTGTCTCGTTCGCCGGAACTACAGTCAGAACGGTTGCGACAGCCAATACGACTGCCAGTCCGACCGCCAGACCGCCTCCAAGCGGTATGGGCGCTCGGTGGAGTTTTCGCCGTCCGTCTGGGACATCGACAAGTCCGATCGGGACCGCCATGCTCCGCATATATGGCGTCAACAATAGGCTGGCCACGAAGGCCGTCAGGCAGCTTAAGAACAGAATCATGATCAATTTGGCATTCCTATTGCTTGGCTGATCGAAGTGATTTGAGTCGCAATTCCTGGATCAATGGCACCAGGGCTGAGCGGCCGGGGTCCAACGAGTGACAAAGCTCGGCCTGCTGTAGTGCAGAACTCCATTGCCCTCGCTGTTGCAACGCATCCAGAAGTTCCATTCGCAAGTCGACGTTCATCGGTTCCAGCGACATCGCCTGACGGTAGAGACCCTCCGCAGCCACGGAATCGTCCAGCAAACGATACAGACGCGCCTGGTGGCGAAGATCATCGGACGAGGCGACCGGTGTGTTCGCAGGGGTAGCAAGTTCCTTCACTTTATGCGCGAGTCGATGGCGTTCTGCTCGATGTGAATCCCCCGACAATTGCGCGAGTGCGATTGTGACCCAAACGTCTGGAGAATCGGGTACGAGTTCTGCCAACTGTTCGGAAACGGTCACTGGTCCCGGTAGCTGTGCCGCGATTCGGCTAAAGCGAGTTGGATCGAGCACCAGACATCGACGCCAGCATGTACGCGCCAGATTCATTTTCCCGGCGACTCGCGCCAGTTGCCCGCAGGTCTCCAGCAATTCGGGGTTTGAAGGCGTCAACAGGATCGCCCGGCGCAGCGCCGATTCACCGGTCGTCTGGCTGGGATCCGCCACAAACCCCAGCAAAGCACGAGGCACATCCAGCCCTGGCATCAGCGGACAGGCGGCCTGCGCTGCTTCGAGATGTCGCCGGGCCGGGATCAGATTCGTCTTGATGACAGGCAGTTCCCGCAAATCTTCCAGACGCTTGAATTGACCATTCTGTGCGAATGCATTGGCACCTGTGTAAAGGCTCACCAGGTCGGTCCGTGCCCAATCGTCTCCACGCACGCTCTGCTGCTCCTGTTGCAGCTGTCGCATGGCTTGCAACCGATACCGATAGATCCAAAGATGAGCCAGTGCCGCATGTGCCTCGGCATCGTCTGGATGGCGAAGCACAACCATCGTCAACTTACTGAGTGCCTGATCGAGCGCTGGTTCATCAAGCGATTTCGGATCATCAAGTCGCCGAGGCAATGCACGGCGGGCGACACGGCTGTCGGCAGCCGCCATCACCTCGCAAAGCCCCAGTCCGCCATGCACGAGCAGTGATACGCTTATCAGCACGATCATCACGGCGGGCCGAAGTTGGGGCAGAGCTAGATACCGTGCAAATCGGCTCAGATCTCGGGTTTGTGTCAAATCTGCAGCGCGCCCCGTAATCGCGCCGCACAGGACGGCGATCGCCAACATGTTGGACGAAAGCGATGGACCAAAATCCAGTGCCGCACTGACGGGCTGACTGACGAGCAGTATCACTCCCACTAGCCCCGCAGGATCATTCGGTCGGCAATAAACGAGAACCAGCGTCGCCAGCAGGCTTAGTCCCAGACCTGCCAGCAGCAAGCCCAGACCAACTGGTCCTCCTTCGACGAGGACTTCCAGAAACTGGTTGTCTGCGTTTAAGAAACGCACATTGGCCGGCCACGATTCATACGGCAAATAGGCATACCGATATGTCCCGAACCCGCTGCCGGTCACTGGAAAGTCTTTGGTGGCCGTCAAGGCATCGTGCCAGTTCGCCAGCCTGGTTTGCGCGCCTTGAGTGACTGTGTCACCGTGAGGACCTCTCCAGCGAGAGAACACGTGTGTTTCCAGTCCCGTCCAATAGATCATTCCGGCGACAAACACGCAGATTCCAAGTGCGAAGGTGGCCGTCGCAATTTTCCCCCACACGCGCATCATCAGCAATGTCGCCGCCAGCGACGCGGCCAGCAGTGCCAGGACTCCTCCACGTGACAGCGAACAGATTATACCCGCGATGATCATCGAAGTGGCCGTGACCGCCGTCCAGGTATTCCCGCCAAAGGTGTTCAACCAGTAGTACCGGGAAGCAGCCCTGCCAATCAAATCAAGTTCGGGACGTGAACCAAGCAATGCATCTGCAACGCGCCGCGTCATTGCCCAAAGAACCCATCCAGCAGCGCACGCCAGGCAGATGTTCAGGTATCCTGCTGCATTGTTTCGATTCACAAACGAGGCAAATGGTTGCCCGCCAAGCAGCAACGGAATGGTCCAGTAGAGTTTTCCATTCCAACTGAGTTGCTGTACGATTCCGAAGAAGGCCAATGCCGCGCCATTAAGCGCCATGCTACACCACAGCCAGGTCTGGCTGCGCGGGGTCGAAAACAGCGTTGCGCCCAGAAAGCAGGCCATCAATGCATATCCGATTCTTGCCTGCTCAAGGCGTGTCGCCGCAGGAAACAACGTATTGCCCGCTGGTTGGCCCTGCAGCGTTGTCAGTACCGGTGTCGGGCTGCCGGCATCAACGACTTTGGGGGCGATGATTGACGACGGTAGTAGCTGATACGCGCCCAGCAGAAGGGCACCGCACAGTGGCACCAGCAGTGTCGGCAGCACTTGGGAAGTGCCATGTCCGGCAATGCATCTGAAGACTGTAAATACAGTCCACAATGCCAGTGAGAAAAAGATACCGGCATCCAGCCAGACCTGAACATCGGGCTCAACGCCACCCAAAAACCAGGGGGCAACACACAACGTCACCAACAGCGCGAGACGGGCGAGGTTGAGGAGGAGTGATCGAACCGAAGTTCCCCACGAACGACGGTCACGATTGGTCGCCTGTGGAAAACGCGTCCTGGCGCGGTGTGTCAACTTTAGTGGTGGCATAAGGCGGAAACTCAGAGGCAGCTGACAATTGTCGCCCTCCGTGCACTCCGCTCTCTCCTGGCTCCTGCAACTCCTTTGCAATGAGCCGATGTCTCTGATTCACCGAGCGTTAGTTTGCAGCTCCTGGACTTGCCACCGCCGCGGCAATCCCGCCTGCAATCCCGCCTGCAATCCCGCCGGCCAGCAAGGCCGCCCCCAATCCACCTCCAGAACCGCCACCACCACCGCCAGACGATCCGGCCATTGTCCCCACTCCCGCATCGCCATCGGTGCTTGTGGACGAATCAATTGCGTCCAGATCTTCCGACGAGACTCCATCCAGATCCGGGACGTCGACATCATTGATGTCGGTTTCGTCCGGATCAGCGGCGCGAACGAAGCTCACTGGCCGATACAGGTTCTGGCCTGATGGATGCTGCGCCGTCCGCGGTCTGGCCTTGGGATGCGCGGCGACAACGACTCCCATTGCCACATAGCCCCCGCGTGATGATTCTTCCGCATCAACTGCGGGAACAACCAGCAGCGAATACGGGCCTGCCTCGAGATCGTGCAGCATGAATACACCATGCTCTGCACTCTTCGCCTTCGCGACAATCAATCCACCGCGGATGAGAAACGCTTCCGCGCCTGCGACGGGAACATGTTCTTCTGTTACGGGATCAATGCGATTCAGTCGCAGACGCAAATGGCCTTCAGGATTCAATACGAGGTTTGGCGTACGCAATAGACGAGTCTTGGCATGTGCGGGAGGCTGCGGAGATCCAGATTGTGCACCGGAACTCGGAAACCGCCGGTCGCGGATGACCATCTTGACAAACGGCACATCATTCGGATGAACGACGTCCATGTCGATTTGCAACATTCCTGCCCCCCCAGCTTCGCCGTCGGCGGCATTTACTGGCGGTAACAGGCAAACCGATGACGCGAAAAATCCCTGCGGCCCCCGCGCAATCAGAGAATAGATTCCTGGAGACAAGCCTGGTGCCTGGAAGACACCGCCAACGCCCGGGGTCACCTCACTAATGACCTTTCCCTGCTGGACAAAGTAGACGGTGATTTTTTGAGCGGGCTTTCGGACTTGCGTGTCTGGGTCGACCAGATTCAATCGACCGGCAACCAACCCATCGGCAGATAACCGAATGCCCCAGACCCGTGCGCCATCATCAGCATCAACGGGCGGCAGAGGCTTTTCTTGGATTGGCGCTGCTTCGACTGCGACTGCCGGAACCTCGACTGGCTTTTCGGCGTTTGCGTTGGGATCCGAAGTCTTCTCTTCGCCGACAACTTTATCGAGACCAGCCGCATCGGCCTGGGAACCGATCCCCACATTGGAAACCCCAGAAAAAGCACTAACCATTCCGCTGACCGCAAGAGTGCCAAACAGAATCGTGTTTGCGAAGATCGCACGCCAAGGGATGGATGAAACCTGCATAACCGTTTCTCCAGTCGTTTCAATGTAATTACAGGCAAAATAGGCGATTGGTCACATCTGATCTCGGATTAACCGAACTATCCGGCAGTCCCAGTTTACTTAGTGCTCCCATTCTTCCCAACCGTAATGGTCAGATTCAATTAGAAAATCACCAAAAAAACTGGATTCTTCGAAATGCATCAACAGCGTTGCAGCATTGCGGGTTACCGCAGAATCGACTGGCTAGAATCGGACTCTTCCATTTAGGCTTTGCTGAATCCGTAATCTTGCAGAGCCAAAGTCCTCGCAAAAGATCCGTTTTGGAATTGGAGGTTCACGGACGATTACCCCGTCGCAGGGAATTTCGACTGCCGCAGTACAGCGTGACCTAGCACTAATCGACGAAGGCATGCAGTTCGACAAGTTTCTAGCCACATGGCAGGAAGCAATTCAGAACACATCAGCCTGACGCCATCTGAGCAGCTGGATGAGGTCGGGTGACGTAAGACTGTTAAACTGTGCGGCGCACTGCTCACCACCACCCCTCCGTAGGGTGTCTTTTCCTGCAGCGAGTTCGTCTAGAGTGCCGACATCGTAAGTAATGCGGGTTTTGCCGGATTGAAGGCGAGTCCCGAATCGATCGCAAAACTTAGCCATGGATGGCGGGGGTTAACGGAATGTCCAAACGCCGATGGAGCGGTTTTTATTTGACGCCCTGCATACTTGCATCCTCGGGATGCGCGGTGGTTCCAATGCAGGCATCCGCCCCTAAGCCACTCACTGCGGAGCGGATGCTGGCGATTGCGACGAGATTTGAAAAGCAGGGGCAACCAGCGCATGCGCGAGAGGTCTACGAGCAACTGCTGGCGGCCGATCCAAATTCGCCCATCGCCCGAGAGCGACTCGACACGCTGATTGCGGCATCGCAGGGTGCGGAAGCGGGCTCACGCCGCAGAATCCCACCGCGGCCATCGTCACCTCACCCATTGGCAGAAATTGCGACAGGCGAGGAGCACGCTGCGAATTCGGCCATGTCTACTGAAGTCGTTCACGTCGCGGTCACTGCCGCCGCTCCCGTTCGCGTGGTAGACACAGCGACCCCTCCGGCTGAGGACGTGGATCTGGCGCCGTATGAGCATCCTCTCGCTTCAACTCCTGCTGCAGAGCCATCTGCAAGCTCGCAGGCTGGCGTGGATGTTCCGCCATCACCGACAGGTCGCCAGGAGAAGATTAATGAGGATGAGTGGGAATTCCCCGCAGTGCAGTCTGCGACTGCGTCCTCAGCAAAGGTTCAGATGGATGTCGTTGAGGCAGCTGAGTCGACCACTTTGGTAATCAACGCTCTCCCGGAAATGAAAGAGCCAGATCAGAGGCTTTCCGCAGATGGTCCTTCGCTACCTGAGACGGCAGACGCAGCTCAGTCGTCCGCAGTCGAATCAGCAAATGATTCCAGGAGGATTGACGAAACCGCAGAACTGATTGAGCGGTCCGAAATACCGGCACAGTTGCAACAGTTATTTGGCCCGTTTCACGCAGGAATGCTGGAGTACGTGAGTGAGCACCGGGGCGAGATCCAGGATGGCTTGCTGGGGATCGCATGCGATCCGGCTGCCAATCCGATGGATCGGTCGCGAGCGAATTTCCTGTTGGGACAAATTGGTCCGGACGCGGCCGCCGTTGTCGAAGGATTACGACGAACGATGCGATCGGTCCCGGTGAAGTCGTTGCAAATCGAAATGGCGGAGTCGATCCTGCTGATTCAACCTGGCGATTCAGATGCCGTGCGGCTGTTGTTGTCAATCCTGCGGGAAAAGGGGCACGATGATTCGCGGTTTTATGCCGCGTTTGCACTTCGGGCCAGCGCCTCACCGACGACTGGTTATGTGGTGGACGAACTGCTTGACGTCTTGGCCGAAACAGACGACTGCCGCCTGCGGCGGATGATCATGTTGTCGCTGGGGTCGTTTGGAACAGCCGCTGAAAAGGCGATTCCAGCGCTCAGGCAGGCTTTGGATGATCCAGACCCGATGGCACGGGTGATTGCTGATTCATCACTGAAGGTGATTGCTCCGCAGCCAGATGGTACCCGGCAAGTTCGGTATCAGGTTTCTGATCTGACTGTCCGCGGTTCTCGTTAACCGGTTTTTGGCGTTCGCCGCGGGACATCCCGTCAGCGGAATGTATCCTCGAGTTTCCTGAACAAAGTGAAGTACCATGTCACCATATCGGATTCTCCCCTGCGTCCTGCTGCTACTGCAGAGTTGCGGTTGCCTGTACGAGATTCGGGACGAAATCATTGATTGTGAATTCAAGCTGAAAAACTGCTGGATGGCGAAGTCCGCCTGGAGGCAGTGTGCGCCCGTCTATCGCAATCTGGAGAATCAACGCGACTTTCAATCTGGTTTCAAGGCAGGCTACACCGCCGTGGCGAGTGGTTCCAACGGTTGCCCGCCGTCTCTTCCACCGGCGTGTTACTGGAAAGCCTGTTATCAGACGGAATCCGGCAAGATGAAGGCACACGCGTGGTTTGATGGCTATTCCCACGGGGCTCTGGCAGCGGAAGCAGATGGTGTGTCTGACATGAATCGCATCGTCACCCGCGGAGGAAACCATGCCCTCGGCTCAATGACTGAACTACATCACGACGACGTCGGAGCAGGAACAATGATGGAATCGCCTCCAACACCGTTCTCCGAATTACCACAACCGCTGCCAGCTCCAGCAACAGCCCAGTAGAATCTCAAAACCGACAGAGCGCCGAGGCGCGTCTGAATCAAGGATGTCCCAGGTGAACACACGCCAGCACACACCAATCCAGGCATTTTCGGGGTTCGCCCCGGAACGCTCGAACGGCTGCGCACTTGGAGCGAGAGGAGTCTTTCCCGTGAATTCGCGAATCGAATTGATCCGATCTCGACTGTGGAAGTGCTTGGCGGCGACGATGCTGCTGTCGACATTGAGTGGCTGCAGCAGTCTGGCTCTGTGCCTGACCGGAATCCCGGCCATTCCTGCCCATCGCGTCCCCACGGAATACCTGGGGCGGCCGCGTGCCAATATGCAGGAAATCACGCTGTCGAGACTGCGGCAGAATCCTCCGAAGATCTATCAACTGGCCCCCAACGACGTCTTGGGCGTTTACATCGAAAACGTGCTGGGCCAACCCGATGCGCCTCCGCCTGTTAACTTTCCTCAGGACGGTAGTCGACCACCGTCACTGGGTTTTCCAATCCCAGTACGCGAGGACGGAACTCTGGCGCTGCCGCTCGTTGATCCGATTCAGGTGGAAGGCCTGACGCTGCCCCAGGCCGCGGAGGCGATTCGTGAGGCGTATACCGTCAAGAAGAAGATCCTGCCCGAGGGCAAGGACCGAATCATCGTCACTCTGCAGCGTCCCCGCGAATACCGAGTACTGGTCGTCCGTGAAGAGGCTGGCAGCGGCGGAGCTACAGGGGGATCGACCGGCGGTGGCGGTGTTGGAGGAGGTGGTGGTGGC
This sequence comes from Planctomycetota bacterium, assembly GCA_018242525.1. Taxonomy (GTDB): domain Bacteria; phylum Planctomycetota; class Planctomycetia; order Planctomycetales; family Planctomycetaceae; genus Schlesneria. The sequence goes on from JAFEBS010000004.1 coordinate 108,283, forward strand.
CTGGGTGTGGGCAATTCCAAGCGGGGCACAGGTGCCACCGTACTTCTGCCCGCCTATGAAAACGATCTGCTGTCGGCATTGACCAAAACAGGCGGTCTGCCCGGATTGGATGCCCAGAATGAAGTTCTGATCCTGCGTGGAAACTTCCACGATGCCGCGGAACGCGACCTGCTGATCGCGCGGATGAAAGCCTGCCAGGATCCTTGTGAATGCGAACAGGAACTTCCGCCCGATGTGAACATCACACGGATTCCGTTGCGGTTCTATCCTGAGCAGGTGCCGACGTTCAAGCAGGAGGACATCATTCTGCAGAACGGTGACATTGTGATGGTACAATCACGTGAGCGCGAGTTGTACTACACCAGCGGTGTGATCCGTGGCGGGGCACAACCACTACCCCGCGACTATGATCTGGATATCCTTCAGGCCGTGGCCCTGGCTGGTGGCAGCGTCGCCCCAGGCGGAACCGGCGTCGGCAATGTCAGCGGTTCGGGTGGTTACGGCGGCAACGGTGGTGGAATGACCATGGGGGCGACACCGTCCCGCGCCATCGTGCTTCGTAAGACATGCAATGGGGGCGAGATTCCGATTCGCGTAGATCTGCGTCGGGCCTTGATCAACCCCGGTGAACGAATTCTCATCCAACCCGAAGACACGATCATTGTCCAGTACACGTTTGCCGAAGAACTCTACAACGCCGCCCTTCGTACCGTCTCGTTCAACTTTCTCATGAACGGATTGAGCGGTCAGGGAATTCGATAGGCCGGCTCACCGAGGTCAAAAGACCAAGGCATGTGAACGAGGTTATTCGTCCACATGCCTTGGTCCGTTTCGAATTTTTGAGATCGAAGTCGTGTGATCAAGCCATCAACGGTAGGTCCTGATCGTTGACCTCGCCGCCAACAGGCTTTCGGCGCCGGCGTAGCATTGCCACCGCAGGGCCCGCCAGTAATCCGGCAAGAGCCAACGATCCTGGCTCGGGATTTGCGGTAACAGCCAAGTCAAACCCGGATCCACTAAATCCATTGTTCAGTGTGTCGATCGAGAAATGAAAGGTTCCCGTGGAGTGATACGCGATCGATCCACCGCCACCATTGAGTCCACCGAAGAGCAATTCGTTGAACGAGATTTGATTGACTGCGTAGCTTGGGTTGGAGGATGGAGCTGGATTCGCACCGTTGAAAACGTCATCCAACAACGCCACATTTCCAGAGATCTTGAAGTCCATGGGTCCAATTTGTTTCCCGCTATCGCCCGGATCAACCCCGTTGTCGCCCAGTTTGTTGGTGATATTCACTGTGAAGAAGTATTCAGCGGAACCACCGGAAGCAATCGTGTTGAAATGAATCGTGAACGGTTGCTGAAGCGTAAAGACGTCCAGATTCAATGTGACCTGATTTGGATTAGCCGCTCCTGAACCTTGATAGTCATTGTTATTGACGGCACTTCCCGTTGCCGTAAAACTGCTGGATGTCAGATCTCCGTTGCCACCCGGTGAGGTGTTCGCCCCTGCAGAGATTCCAGAAATGAAGTCTGCATGCGCGCTGGATGCTACACAAACGACGACCAGACAGATTACTGCCGTGAGAATACGTGTTCGCATTGCCCTCTCCATTCAAGTCTCCTAAACACCGTAGACATAATTGTCGATTCATTCAGCATTGTCAATCGTCAACCACCCAAAGCCCGCAGATTCGGAAAAACTGGATTCTTGGCTAGCTAGTTTTGACCTTTGCCGGCCTCGTCGGCAGCACGCTGGTGCAGTTGTGCCAAGTCCAAAAGACCCAGTTGTTGGTAGGCGGATGCCAGAGCCTTGTGAGTTGAGACGTTTTTTCTCAGTGAGGGAACAGCCAGTTCCAGGTCCCGAACAGCGTCCCTGTATCGGTTCAATTTGACGAGGATGTGCCCGCGAGTATCAAGATACCGCGGCATTGTTGGATTGCGCTCGACAACAGGGTCGATTAATGCCAGTGCCTGTTCAGGGTGCGGCGGATCAGTATGGATCATCAGCCAGGCCAGATTGTTTGCCACAAGATCTGCATTCGGAAGTGCTGCGAACGCTTGCTCCATGTGCAACTTCGCTTCATCGGCCCTCCCGGTGCCGAATGCATAGGAACCAAGGATCAAATGGCTCAATCCGACAGCACGGCCTTCCACGATATTCTTCAGTAGAAACTGGCGAACAGTCTCGCCAGTATCCTGACCGTGCTCCAGCAACTTCAGCAGACGGTCGTAGAGCGACAACTCGTCGGGATACGCCTGGACTCCCTTGGCGAGCATTTCAAATTGTTGCATGCGCCGGTTGCTTATACCCTCCGGCAGCGAATCCGCCCACATGACGTAGGATCGGGCAAGAGCCCGACGAATTGGAATTTGATCGTTCATTGTCAGGGCATCTTGCAAGACTCGCACCGCTTCGGGGTACTGTTCCAGCAGCAGGCAAGCTTCCGCGCAGTTGATTCGAAGTTGAGCATCCTGCGGATGCTCGATTGATTCACGTTTGAAAAAATCCCGTGCCTGTTCACCGGCACTTCTCCCTTTGTCGCGTTGCCCGTCGAGCACGTATGCCTTCGCCAGAAGGAGACGCCGCGAAGGATCGGGAGACGCACTCAAGTGAGGGATGGCCTGCGACCAGAGTCCTAATTGAAAGTACATTTGTCCGAGGAGGTCGTGTGCAACGGGAACGCTCTCCCGAAGTGTCAGTGCATGCAACAGATGGGATTCCGCCAAACGAACTTGTTGTGGCGTCACCGGATTGTGAGAGAGTAACCGAGTTGCCTGCCAGAGGTGCGATGGACCATGGACCGGACGATCTTCAGGAGCCAGTAGCCGCATGGCGGAGGCCAGGCGAGGATAATCGCGCGTATGCTCGGCGGCACGTGCCAAATCAAACAGAACTTCCCTATCGCCGGGACGCTTTTCGAGCAATCGCTCAAGGTACAGCTTGGCAGCATTGAAATCCTTTCCATCCAACGATGACTTGGCTGCGCGTTGATATTTCGCCAGGATCAATTTGTCGTCCTGGTCCGCGATGGCTATGCCGAGATACGAAACTGCGACTATCAGCACCAAGGCTGGCAATCCCGCCAACAGTTGCTGCAGTTTTCGCCTCTTCCACCACGAACGGAGCAGGTATCCGATGCTCAGACACAGGCTGGCGGCGAGTCGAAATGGCCATTTCAACATCCCACCCGCCCGCGCGAGAAAGCGATCACAGAATCGCCATGTTCGGGAGCGCAGTTTACGAAAGAGTTTTGCCATTAGTTCTATACAGGGATTGAGACACGTCGGGTTTCGGTCGTTATCTTTTCGGCTGGGACTCGAGATTGTTGCTGGCTGCTGGTGGCTGTGGATTCGTAAGAAGTTGCTGTTTGGCCCGCCCGCGGAAGTTAATATAAAGCAACAGCAGTTCCTGTGTTTCTTTATTCGTCAACGGCTCAGCGGATCTCGCTATCATCTGAATTTGCGTCAGGGGTGGACGAGCTTCGTGCCTTGTCGGCGTCGGTGGACGGGAGAGGAACGACTGCAGGCGGCGTGTGGCATCGCGCAGGTTCGACCCGGTCGTCTGTTCGGAAAACCGCGAATGGATGCGTCCATCCTGATCGAGTTGGCTGAACATCAGAATCGCGTCCCCTTCCAGACCTCGGGACATTCGGACAACTGCGATTGATTCGCGAGTTTCACCGGAATTCCGGTCCATTGAGTCGTTCGCGGGAACTTCGATGGATTCGACGGCAACGTTGTCGATCTTCCAGCCAATCTGCGAATAGCAAATTGTTGCATCATGAAAGCTGTCGTACGGATAATCGATAGAAAGCTGCGCGACAATGGAATCTTTCCCATAGACCCACTGCTCGCTCTGTTGGCCAAACGGATCACCGACGACTCGCTGGATCCGGCTGTAATCAATTCGCGAGAACCCTTGTAGCACGGGTGGCATTCCACCTTCGCCAAACTCCTTCAGGTCCGGCATCGTCCAGAATGACGCAGTCAGGTCCGGCAATTGTTCTGGCATTGTCGCCCATTGAGCCAGCCCGGCAGTTGCGAACAGGGGTGATAATAGCGTTATGGTCATGCGCCGTTTGGGTGAGTCAACCCCTTCGACAGCAATTGCCGCCGAGGGGGTTCGCGCAACAATGGTGCGCGAAGTTCGCTGAGGCAACAGGAACAGAAACAATTGGTCGGTCGAGATGATCAGGCCGACTGACGCCGCGAACAGGATGAGCCCAAGTGCCGTATGATCTGGACCGCTCGACAAATCCATGTTCCAACTGAGACCGAGAACGATCAAGACCAGGCGAGTGATGTTCTCAACCAGGACGATGCCGAATGCACTGATCATCGAAAGTCCGACATGCAGCACGGACCGACGCCAGAAGAGCCCCCAGAAGAGGGATGCAGCCAGTAGCACAAACAGTGAGTGAACCCCGCTGCACGCATCGGCAACGAATAGCTTTTTCTGCGGGACTTCGATCACATTTACGTAACTGGCATGTAACACTCCGAACAGATCGAGTACTTGACTCGTCGCGTGGGTCGTGAAATGCCGAAGGTTCAGAGTCAATCTTTCGTCGGAACCAAATGGTGGTGGCAATAGTACCCAGCACATCACCCACGCTGGCAGCCACCGCATGGCCCCTTTCCAGCCAGTGCTCGACCACGCAATACAAAAACTCCCGATCAGGACAGAGAGCATCGCCAGCCACGGTGACCAGGCCCAGGTGGCAACGATCAAGAGCCCAAGTGATCCGACGTACATCAAGCCAACGAGATACCTCCACCGGAAGTCGCCAGTCTCGTTTCCCTCGCCGTCCCGTGAACGGATCAGCAATGCGAGTAACACCGGCAGGATCAAAACGAATTGATAATGGGGGCGGGCCAGCAAGCTGGAAAGATGCCACCAAAGCAAAGGAACATATCCGGTCGCAATCAGCAAGACGGACAAGGATGGCATCCGATACGATGTCGCACGGATATTGGAACCAAACGGAGCAGAGGTGAGCTGTACGTTTTCCACGTCGAATCAGCGGGCCTAAAAGGAATGTGGAGTAGTCTCTGATCAGGGATTCTTCAACATGTGACGATCAGGCTTTACTCGCCTGTTTTGGCGAGCCACCAATGGGAGCGGCGGTTGCCGCATTCGCGTGGCAGCTGGAATCGTGTTTAGGTCATTGTGCCTCTTCAGGAATCTCGCGATTCCAGATCCACGGTCTGTTTCCCGTTCGACTTTAATCGCGAGTTCTTTTTATCATCCTGATAGTAGGCTCCGCCGTTCTCTCCGTACCCGTATTTGTATCCGTAACCGTACCCATATCCGTAGCCGTATCGATACCGATAGTATCGCGAAAGCCCGTATTGTCCGTATCCGTAGCCTTGCGTTGAGCCAACGCCATTGACAACCACGCCGATCAGATTTGCGCCCAGTGATTTCAGAAGTTCCGTGGCTCGCGCGGCCTCGGCTCGCGTCCTCTTGCTGATTCGAATCGTCATTAACACCCCGTCCACACGCGCGGCAACGGATCCGGGATCCGTGACGGCAAGCATTGGCGGAGTATCAACCAGGACAAAATCGTATTTCTCTCGTAGAATTCCCAGCAGTTCATCAAAGCGCTGCGATGTCAGCAACTCTGCGGGATTGTCCGGGCGGGTGCCACACGGGAGAATGAACAGGTTCGGGATTTCCGGTATCGCCTGGATTGCATCCGGTAATTCCGTGTCTCCCTGAATGACTGTCGACATACCAAGCTTAGACTCAACACCCATCAGTTTATGGATTCGCGGTCTTCGAAAATCGGCATCGATCAGCAGCACGGATTTTCCTGATTGGGCGATGCAGATCGCCAGATTCGTGCTGAGAGTACTCTTGCCGTCACCGGGATTCGGGCTGGTGATTTGAATCACTTTGTGCTTTTCGCCACGAACACTGAAATACAGGGACGTCCGAACCGCTCGATAGGCCTCAGTCAGGCGCGATTTTGGTTGGAAATAGGAGACCAGAGTGGGGCTGAGCTTGGACTGTGAATCTTTCGGACTCACCAGTTGTTGAATCACGGGAATGTGCCCGACGATCGGCAAGCCCAGGTGAGCACTCACATCATCCGGGCTGCGGAACGTGCGATCGGTCATTTCCGCGAGGAATGCTAGGGCCAATCCACCAAGCAGTCCGCCCACGAGCCCCAGTGTCAGAATTCGGTTTCGATTCGGCTCGACTTGCCATCCAAGTGTCGGGGGAGAAATGACCTCGGTCTTGTAGCCCCCATAATTCTTCATGAGGTTGATCTCCTCCAACCGTTTGATCACTCCTTCAAAAAGCTGTTGAGTTCGCTTGATGTCTGCTTGAAATGTTGCGTCTTTGACTTCGTACACCGTCAGCGATTTCGCAGATTCGCGTTCTTGCTCAAACAGCAGATTCAGCTCTCGCTCTTTTTCTTCACTGGTCTTGATTTCCTGTCGAAGCGAGTTCAAGTAGACTGTCAGAAAATCCTGGTGTTGCGCGGCCTTTGGTTTTGCTTCATCCTTCGATTCGGGATCGGTGTCAAGCAGTGATCGAGTCAAGTACTTGCGAGTCAATTCGATCCGGCGTCGTAGTGATAATAGCTTCGGGTGATCTGGTCCGTGGTTTTCCATCAACATCTGCTCTTCCAACAGCAGCGGAAATAATTGCCCCTCGGGTGAAGTCGAAGATGCCGTGCCATCGGCTTTCGGGGAATCAACTCCGGAAAATCGGCCGGTCATCAACAGCAGGGCTTCACGATTCTCTCCACGTGCCAGCGCCGCTTCAATCGCCTGGATCTGCGCCTTGAGCTGTGATCGGGTGATCACCATTCCTGAACGCATCCCTTCAATCGTCGACAAGCGTGACTGGTGAATATTCTGGGCTGTTTCTCCTTTGCCGTTCCAAAGCAATGGTGAGTCCTGGCGAAACGTTCGGTACGCCGCCTCCTTCTCACTGAGTTGCTTGAGGAGATTGTCCTTCGCATCGGTAATCAGTCGGGTCGTTTCTTCATTGACTGATTCGTGAGTCTTTCCCAGGAATGTCTGGTAACTGTTGATCACCGCTTTCAAGATGGTCTCGCAGCTTTGCGAGTCCGTTCCGCGGAATGTCAGGTCAAGTACCTGACCGTTTCCGCCAGCGACGTTAACGCCAAGGCCCCCAATGATCGCTGCGGTAGGATCACCGCGACCGGAAAATGGCGGCAGATTCGCCAGGTCATAGGTCTTGACTGCATCCGCCACGATCAGTGGGCTGCGGATCAGCAATGTCGCTGTCGGATCGCTCTCGGCCCGCGTCTCAATTCCGCGAATCGGGATTTCGGATGCGCTGCGTTCACGCACAACCAGCATCCGAGCGGATGACTGATAAACAGGAATCTGCTTTGTAAAATAAAGATACCCAAGTCCCGATCCAACAATTCCACCAAGGACAACCAACCACCAATGTCGGAGTAGCATCCCCAGCAGGTCAAAGCTGAATCCTTCATGACTTTCCGGCGCCGCCGTGGACTCGTCGCCCCAAGTGGCTGGCTTCATCAATTCTCTCCATTGTTAGACTTCAATTCCGTGTACCACCTTTGGCATCTGTCGCAGATTAGATTAGGCATCGACAGGGAGCAGATGCACGTGGCAAATTTGCGATTTCCCACAAGTTCTGGAGAAACGTTGATCCATTACAGAATGTCGGCACGTCACGTTCACGAATGTTGATTCATGATGAACACCAGCCGGCTAGAAGTTGCCTTCGCGGCGCTTCAGCTCCATTTCACGGCGCTTCAGGACGATCAACGCCTCGTAGTTCGCCATCAATCGACTGAAAGTGAGCCCCGCCCTCCCTTCCAGGATTCCTCCTTTACAGATGAACTGGTAAAGGAAGCGGAGCATCCCGCGGCAAGGCAACTGCCGACTGAAAGCGCGCAGCGACTGCCGACGAAGGGAGCGATCGCTACTAAACAGTTGCCGCCAACTAAATGAATTCGACTCGTTGAATTCTCGTTCGGCCTCGCGTGTTGAGTAGCGATTATGACGATCGCACCAGTCGTGCAGTCCCTTACTGAAAGGGAAGTGCAGGAATGGCACACTGAGTGTTCCCAATCGACCATTGACGGCAGGGACGGGGACTTCTCCATGCCCGCTATCTTCGAAGAGAAACGCTCCAACACGAACAAGGCGCACAATCCAGACCGGAAAGCCATCGCTAAATCGCAGCCAGGTCCCCTGAAACATGGTCTTTCGGCACATGCGGAAGCCAACCACGTCCGGATCCGGTGCCGAAATGGCCTCTTCCAACGCCATCTGTAACGCAGGCGTCACAACTTCATCCGCATCCAGCATCAGCACCCAGGGATTACGAATGCCCGCGCTGGACATGGCCCAATTGCGTTGCCGTGCGAAAGATTCAAAGCGATTCGTAATGACGCGCGCGCCGCAGTCGACCGCCAGCCGCGCAGTGTCGTCCTCCGAATGATCGTCAACGACAATGACGTCGTCACACCAACTAACAGCCTCAACGCAGCGTCGAATATTGCAAGATTCATTTTTCGCAATGATGACGACAGATAGTGGAAACTGACGCATGTGTCGATCGGGAGAACTTTAGCAATCGATGGATATTGTGCTGGCAGAGCGTAGCGCTTCACTGAGCTGGATTGTCTAACAGAACGCGCCTACGAACCATCCGGGCTGGGCTTCCCGCAACAATGGTCCAATCTTCAACGTCCCTGGTGACAACCGACTGTGCACCAACAACCGCTCCTTCGCCGATTTTCACTCCTGGTGAAATGAACGCTCGAGCGCAAATCCAGGCTTGAGAGGCGACGAAAACAGGGGCGACGACAAGTCGCATATGTGGATCAGAAACGTCATGGGACGCGGTGCAGAGCATTGTGTACTGCGAAACCGTCGCATGATCACCAATTTCCAGGAGACCAACACTGTAACAGTCCACATCGTGCGCAACTGACGCATCAGCACCAACCTTGAGATTCCAAGGTGCCCAGATCCGCGCCGTTGAATGGATCCTTGCATTTGCTCCAATGGTGGCGCCAAAGCATCTCAATAGCATTCGCCTCCACCCGAACAGGATTCTGGGTGAAGGCCGAAACAGCGTTGCGTACACGACGGACCACATCAACCGGGCCACCTTGTTGCGCCAACTGTGTGGGCTGGGACATTCGTGTTTACCGACCCGGATCTGCAGCGGCGGATGCGGTTCCGCCGTCACGACGAATTCCTCACTTCGGACTCGCTGTGATGGAGCGTTGATCATCGCTCAGCCCCAATCGGAATTGTCTTGTGGTCGGTGAATCGAGTTGAGCTCAAGGCAGATGAATGGCAGTTATGGGCCTGTGTCACAGCCTCGTAATTCGCAAGAATCTGAGATTGGAATCGCTCCAGGGTAAACTGGCCGATCCTGGTCTTACCTGCGGCAACAAGCTCGTCCGCTGCGGATTGGGAGTTCAGAATTGATAGACAGTGCCTGGCCAACTGGTCCTCGTCATGAGGATCGGCGATGAACGCAGCATCGCCGACAACTTCTGGCAATGAACCACCACTGCTGCAGACCACCGGGCAACTCGAGGCCATTGCCTCAAGCGGTGGCCATCCAAATCCTTCATACAGGCTTGGAAACAGGAATAGCCGAGCCGAGCGATACAACGCCGCGATGTCAGCATCATCTGGATCGATCACAAAGTCGATCAACGAGTCGAGTTGGAGTTCGTGGATCAGCTTCCTGAGCGATGCGTCCGGTCGGGGGCCAGCGAGCGTCAGTCGAATCGGAACCATGCGGCGCACCTGGTCAAAAACTCGGACGACTCCCGATCGGTTCTTATAGAAGCCGTTGTTTCCCAGATGAAGCATGAATGAATTGCCGCGGTTTCGGCGTTCATTCCACCCGACCGCCGGTTCATTCCGTGCGGGGACAATTTCAGGTGCAAGTGGATGCGGGACAACATCGATTTTCGAGGAATCGATTCTCGCAAAAGCCTCAAGATCATTCGCAGTAGATTGACTGACGGCCATGATGCGTGTCGCCCGCTTCAGGCCATTCAAGCTACTCTGAATGACCCAACGAGCGAGTCTGCGAGGTGGCGGCAGGTCAAACCGCCCCTGAGCCTGCAATTCAGGAATCAGGTCGTGTGCGGTGATGATCGTCCTGGCAGGCGGCAGCCAATGCGCGATGTATCCATGACTGCCGTCAACAACATGGTAGATGTCTGCTGGCACCGTACGTGTAATGGATGCAGCGTTCCATGACTGTACGGAATGGTGCGCAGCTGTCCGCAATTGGCGAGGAATCCGTTGAATCGCGGATTGCTTCATCGCCAGTGACACTCGGCAACATTCAATACCCGCGACTCCACTCAGCACCCGCTGAAGTAGAATTGCGTATCGCACCATACTGCCTGTGGAGTCGGTTGGTGCGGACTCAATCAGAGCAATCCGCGTTATCACGCCAAGTCTCGATAGGTCATCGTTGTCATGCCTTGCAGGCATGTACCAGTCCAGGAATTACAGAGACCCGCAGAATCTATTGTTTCCGCCATTTTTCTGAATCAAAAGCCGCTATCTGAAAAGCAGACGGATCGTCGCGGCTGCGGTCCCGATTCCGAATCCAACTTCTGCCCCATGAATCAATCCGCCGCAAAAATGGACCCGACGCAAAGGAGCGAGGTGCAGGCTGACTGTGGTCGAAGTTTCGGGAGCCGTCGCCCACGCAGCTGCACTTCCCCACAGGATTGAAAGGGCCAGCGTCAACACTCCACACTGCAGTGCCTTAAATCCCAGTGGTAATGTTTGTGCTGGATATCTCCTTCCACTGGTCGCCGCTGCTGCGATCACGGCCGCTGCGGAGAACGAATGCCATGCGAATCGTCTTACGATTTCGTGCGGAGAGTAAATGTAGTTGAAACTGATCAACCACAACGCGTGGTCAATCGTCAGCCCAATCGCGATTCCCACGCTCCACCACATCACGAAACTGCGAGCCCACGCAACAGATCGAGCAAAAAGTCCGGCAACATCAGGAGCGATGTCTGGAATCGCAGTTTCACGCGGGAGTCCGAAATCAACCGCATTGGCGGACGCTTGGCTCATTGAATTCCCAACAGCTTCATAAGTTTCAATGTGCTTGGAGTCTCGTCCCATTTCAGCCACCGCGGACCTGGTCGAGACTGAAGCATCTGTTGAGAGAATTGTAATGTACGCTCAGTCGTGGCCGAGTTTCCCGCATCATTCATCCCTGTCAAAAAGGCCGTGGCCGTGGTTCGTGTGCGATCACGCGGAAGTCGGTAAATGTTGTCACGGTCTTCTAAGCCATGCGGCCACGGTGGTGTGATTTGCGAATCCACAGAAAAAAGATTGTCGCAAAGCTCGACGTCGGAGACTTCGACATCTCCGCGCCAAGAAAGCCATTCACCACAGAACACATTGTCGTGAACGCGAATACCTCGGATCCTACCTGCATCTCCCCGAAACGAATCGGGGGGAATGAATTTCAATTGCGATCCATTCAATCCTCCCACCGGATTCCAGAAGAGATTGGAGGTGACAGTGGTTGGCCCGTCGGTCAGTGGGCTGAAACTCAGGCCTTCGTGAACATCGATGACGACATTATTCCGAACGACAACATGATGACCCGCACCGTCCAACTCGAAAGCATCGTCCGTCCCAAACGCCAGCCAGTTTCCCTCGACTTCTGCGATGCCCGTTTGCGCGGGATTGACACCAGGGCTGACTCGCACTCCGTCGCCAAAATCCGTCACCAGGTTGTCGCGGATTATGACCGGTCGGTCCCCAGTGCTGCAAAGCGTTGATGAGGCATATGACGAATAGACTTCGTTCCAGGTCAACCACGATCTCGCCCAATCAGATTGCGGTGTGTTGTTGTACCAGCACCGCTCGACTTGCAGATGACACGCTGGTTTGACACCAGCCCCCGCCTGCACCCCGTATGCGCAGCCGGTGAATTCGCAATCCTCCACAAGCAGATGCGTTCCATTCCAGACGCGGACTGCGGCACCCAGACCGAATTCCAGTCGCAGGCCGGTGAGTCGGATGTGATCCGCTTCAACCCAGACATTTGCAGATTTAAATTCTCCCCACTCCCTGGGGGGCGGAACAGGCTGATTCCAGACGAGACTTGCGTGGTGTGGAGCGAGCCCATTTGGCAGCCCTACAAAAAGTCGCTGCTGCTCATACCAGAAGGCTCCCATGGACTGAGCACGACCGGCCAATTGGCGCAGGTGTGGCACACCGCCCCACGGAATTCGAAACAGTTGAACGCCGTCGGCCTGTACCAGATAGACAGGCCAACTGACGGCTGTGGAAAAGATGCCACCCGTCTCATCGCGCCAGATCGCGTTCGCACAGTCCGACTCGGTCTGAGCCCCCGTGATCGTCACACTGCCGGGAGGATCGGCCATGATTTGTACCGGACGGCCAGCGAGTCCACCTCGGCGCAGGTGGACTCGCTCCCGATAGACCCCCGGTAACACATGGACAACATCGCCGATACCGACGCAGTCGCTTGCACGTTGAATTGACCGCCAGGGTTTTGCGATCGAACCGTCGCCCCAAAAATCACTCCCGTTTTGAGAAACATACAAATGCCCCGGTGACCGCGACTTCGCTGAACCCCACGCGGTCCAGCATGCGAATAAAGCGATGCTCCAAACGAAAACATCAAACACTCGTGTACGAACCAGGGACATCAAAATTTCTTGCAAGTGAGCCGGACAATGAATCTGCTGACCGTTGGCGCGTGCATTCCAGTCGTCACGGTCGACTAAACGCGACGCGTGGCATCCCCAAAGCGATTCCGAGGCAGAATCCAACGATCAGCACGGTCGAGGGATCACCGCTATAAGCCTGATGTGAAACAATAAAGCTGCCGGCATTCGCAGCGACTACGCCCAGGATGCCGAATTGCAATTGGCGTGCCGCCCCCGCGCTCAGCGGGATTGCAGCGATCGCATCGCGAACTGCCCTGGCAAGCATCCCCAGTGCCACGAGAACAAGTACCACCCCGGGAATCCCGAGTTCCTTAAACAGTCGTCCAACCCCGTCTTCCTGCCACGATTTCTGAACGGTTACTCCGGTATATTGCTTGCCTTGAGTGGCAGCCCCCAACCCATCACCGAGCCAACCCGATTGTCGAACGGTGACGTCAATGATACTGGTGAACGATTTACTCGCTCGCTCAACGCCTTCGGTCACGATACTCGAAGCAAACCGGGAGTATTCATCTCCTTCTTCCTGGACTTGACTGATTGCGAACAATCCGGCCGCAACCGCTGCTCCGAAAGCGCATGAGACCAACGCCACGCGGCGTCCGAAACGGCCAGACATCCAATGCAGCACCACAAATGTTCCGAAGAACAGGACCGGCATCACAATCATTTTGCGGCGTCCACATAGCAGCAGCGAACCCGACGCCCAGCACGCGGCCATGATCCAGAACCATTTCCAGCGCGTCGACGGCTGCGAGGCAATAATCACGGAAAACATGATCACGTGCGCGGCATGCAATCCCATGACATCCGGACTGCGATAAAACCCCGAAATCAGCTTGACAGTGTCTTCGCCAAAATTCCGAATCCAATCCATTTTCATTCCACCGAGTCCCGGCACGTCGATGTCATAGGCTTCCAGAAATGCTCCGGACAGGACGATCGAATTCAACACAACATAAAGAGACAGCCAGCGGAGTACATCGCTGGAACGACGGGGCCAAAGGTATCCCAGCACGACTCCAATGAACGGTGCCAAATACGAGATGCCTCCGATCGCGCAGAGCATCCAGCCGTTCTCGTATCGTATGAGCGCAATCAGTGCCCCCGGAAAGACCGCTGCCACCATTGTTTGCATGGACATCACAAACGTTGGGTAGCGCGAGGAAATGCGGTTCAGTTCACGTCGTTCGCTTGATGCGGCTCCGAGCAGGGCAAATGCCCACACAACGCCGACGATCACTGTTGGTATTACGGGATATCCCGGGACAGATTTGCGAACGACGTCACGAGCGATATCCAGGATCACACAGGCAAAAAGTGCGATTCGCCAACTTCCCAACGCCGAAAACGCGATCAACAAAGTGATCGCTGCAAACATCCAATCCATCGGTCGTTACCTTTCCCTGGTCCCTGCTGTCAATTCCCGCAGGCAAATTGAATCGCCTGCCACATTCCGTCGGCTGCAACCGCTGGCGAATAGCGTGCAATCCGATTATAGGCGTTTTCCCCCATTAGAGATAATGCACCGGGCACACGGGAACACTCAACAAGAATCTCTCCTAATTGATTCCAATCACCAAATTGGAACACTCGTCCGGTCTCGTTCGGCGTGACGAGATCGACATTGCACCCTACTTGATCGCTCACAATGGCCGGCAGACCGCACGCCATCGCCTCATTGACAACCAATCCCCACGTTTCACCATGGTCAGACGGCAGGACCAGGCAATCGGACGCGCGATAGGCATCCGCCATCTCTGTCTGGTTCAGGAATCCGGCGAACCGAACCGGCAATTGATTTTGCTGGACAAACGATTCGCACTCGGAGCGAAGCTCACCATCTCCAACAATCAAAAGTTCCAGTTGTGATGCCCGATCAACCACGGACCGGACGGCTGTGAGAAGTTCCAACGGGTGTTTTTTCGGGATGAGTTTTCCACTGAACAGAAACACCGTGGAATCGTTCCGCAGACAGAAGCGTCGTCGTGCTGCGGTTCGGGTGACTGTGGAGGCCCCGTTTGCGAAACGATCATTGTCAACACAATACGGAACCCGGAACAGTCGCTCGGACTGGACGCCACGCTGTTGATAGAATGATTTATTGGCTTCTCCAATGTACAGACAGGCTGAGTACTGCTGTACCAGATAACTTTGAAGGACGCGCTTCCACCACGCCCGCGGACGCATGTCATTTGCCTCACCCCGAACGAGGCACGGTACCCCCGTATGCCGACAGGCCCACAATGCCTGCAGGCAACTCTTGACGACCCAGCCGTTCACAATGAAGGCGTCGAAGTTACCTTCTCGAATCACATGGGAGATTTCCGGTGTGTCGCACCCAAAGAACGCAGTCACGCTGGGAGTACGGGCGATGTTCTTGAGAACCTTGTATTGATATCCATCCAGCAACGGAATATCCCACTTGAAACTGACATCAAACCCAGCCCCCTGGGTTCTCGCATCCGGGATCTCGCAGAAGTATACAATAAAATCCAGTCCGGGTATCTGAGAGAGAAGCCGGAAGACCGGAATCTGATATTGGATGGGATGTGATGTCAGGAATCCCACTCGGTACGTCATGACTTCCCTCGCTCAATCAGCGAAGGTCCCCGCAGTCGCAGTTGCCACGCCCATATTAAGGCTCGCAGTTCTCCCAGCAATTTGACGGGGATGTACCAAGGGTGCTTCAAATGAAACTTCGTGCAGACTTCACGCACCATGCGCCGCGACACGTAGCGAGCCACATCCCATTGCCAGCCGTGGAGAAGTGCGAAGTAGTAATCCCCCACGCCGTGATTTGGACTGGCCGATGCCAGGTGGTTTCCGTGAATGCGCGTGCCTCCGCTGGAAACTCGCAAATGACGGATGCTGGCCGTTGGCTCAAATCGAATTCGGCCACCCGCTCGCCGCACCCGGCGGGCGAACTCGGTTTCAAAACGAAAGGCGGATCCTCGGAAGTTTTCGTCAAATCCACCTACCGTGATGGCTCGATCGCGAACAACTGACAAGTGACCGGCCATCACGTTTTGAAGTTCCGCCGACCGGGTGGAATGAAACGGGAAATCGAAATCGGCACGCAGAGGATCAGAAACCGGCGGAGCAGGAATTTCGCTGGGTTGCTGCCACGGCTGAATGATTTGTCCAACAATGGCCCAAGGATCGCCACTTCCGTGGGCTGCAACATGTGCCTCAATGAATCCTGCCGCAGGAATGATGTCGTCATCCAGAAACAGAACAAGTCGCCCTGTTGCGCAAACCAAAGCCCGGTTCATTGCCGCCGGCACCGAGGGGTGAGTCAGCCGTTCCCAGCGGATCTGGCCCGACTCATGCCATTCAGAAAGGATCCGTTCTGTGGCATCAGAATGACAAGTCGTTTGATCAACAACGATGATCTCTCGCGCTGGCTTGCTCTGCTCCAAACAATGCCGGATGGTGTCTATCAAGACCTGGTCGCGACCGTACGTCGGGATGGCGATTGATACGTCACGGCATGAATAGAGTTGCCTAAAAGTATTAAGTTCTGAATTGCAGACTGTTGGTGCTGGAGTAGCGGCGGTCATGCACTCTTCCGAATAATCTCCAGCGCTGTGCAATTGAGACCTCAATTTGACTTCTGACGCATTGTGAGTAATCGAAGATAGAAGTCCGTTACGTCTCGGGCACACCGGTCCCACGTGTGTTGGCACGCGGATTTGCTTGCTTCGCGAGACATCCAATCACAGGCACTCGGGCGATTCAGGAGATCGATGACGGCCTCAGAAAAAAGCTCTGGTTGACCGACAGGAACGAGCCGCCCAGTGACTCCATCTCGGATGAAATCTCTCATTCCGCCGGTATTGCTGGCAACAACACACAGCCCCCGGGCCATGGCTTCCAATGGCGCTTTCCCGAATCCTTCAAAAAACGACGGAAACAAAAAAATGCCATGCTCATCATAGGTTTTCAGCAACTCTACCTGAGGGCGCCAATCTACCAGAGAAACTCGCGGCAGAACTGCTGAAGAAAAAAGAGAGCGAACCTCGACATGATGCGACAGGCCGCAAACCCAAGTCATCGATAGCTCAGGCCTCGATTCCAAAATCGCCGTAACAGCCTGAGCCAGAATCATTGGTGCCTTAAAGAATGCGAGTTGTCCGACGTAAAGCAGTTTTCGACGCCGAACGTCGGTCATCGGCTGACGCGGTGTTTCAACGAAGTTGTCGGGAATTCCCTGAGTCACAACGCCAATTTGATCGACGGGGACTTGATAACGCTCTCTCAAGAATTCGGCGTCTTCTGAACAAGACACATGAAAGCCGTCCGAGAACCGGGCGACTTGAACCCAGTGTCGATCCAACCACGGTCGCAACCCACGCGAGATCAAGCCGCGAATTCCGCGATTGCGTTTCACTGCGAATTGATCTCGCCAAGGCCCCAAGATCTCCTCCGAACGCACTTCGTGACCGTGACTGCGATTCACGAACACACCGTGATGACCACCGCGACGAAAGTCGCGCGCAGCGAGATAGGCGTGGGGTTGATTCAACTCCACGACATCATATGAGCGATTTGCCAGCCGCCGACTCATTGCACGGCGATAAGCCTGCGGCAATTCAAGTAGATAGTGCAGATTGCCGTGCTTGATTCGCCGTCCCAATTCCGGTTGCCAGATCTCATCAACTTCATGCCCCATGCGGCGCAGTGCTTGATTCATTTGATACACCGTGCCCGATGCACCCGCATTCGGATCCGGGGGTAAGTCAGCTCCAACGAGAAGTCTCAACGGAATTGAATCAACACTAAACATTTGTATAACCAGAGGCGCTCGCGCTGGGTTCTGTGGTATGTCGAAGCCTTTCGGGCGACTTTTCAGATTCGATCATCTGCCGGGGTGGCGGCCGGGTTTGACCTGCATCGACCGGACGTCCAAAGGAGCGTCGGCGTGCGTGCCGAATCATTCGTACGACCCAGTTCGGCAGATACAATCGATCAAGCAGCCTGACAGTTGATCTCGGACGAGACGGCGGAATTTGCCCAGACAGGACGTCTGCACGAACACTCAGCACAGTCGACTTCATTCGCTCAGCGCCAGCGATGAGCGAGAATCTTCGAGCAACGGATTCTCGCGCCGCACGGCGCATGGAGTTTAAGTGAGGACGATTGGATTCCAACTCGCGAAGTCGAGCTGCCGCCGTTTCCCAGTCACCCGGAGCGAAGAGATAGCCGTTTTCGTGATCGGTTACGCAGTCCGTCGCTCCGCCGACCGCGGTTACAACCGGAACCAGTCCAAAGGCCATCGACTCCAGAATAGCAGTCGAAAACCCTTCCGAAGACGACGTTGAGACGATGACGTCGTACTCCGGGAGTCTTGAGAACAATGTTGCTCGATCAACCCATCCATGAAAATGGCAAGACTCAGCAACTCCAGCGTGATTGGCGGCCACTTTCAGTAACTCCAGTCCGTCTCCGCTACCCAGAATGTGCAATTCTACTGACGACAACACATCACGTAGCGATACAAGAATCTGAATCAGATCGCTGCACCGCTTTGGGATTTCGGTAACGCGGCCGACGTAGGCCACTCTCAGAGGAGCAGTGATGGCCGAGTCTCGGAAGGGGACAGCATCCGGAAGGGGAATTCCTGGCTCTACGACGAAGATTGGCGGGACGGCCCATTGCAGTCTTTTGCAATGGGTGGCCAAGTGCTCCTGGACCCAGTTGCTGACACAGAGGAAGGCTGCACAATTCGGAGCGACAGTCTCTGCAATTACAAGATTGCAGGGGAGTGTTCCGTGAAACATGTGAACTAGAGTGACACCCGAAGTCCCGTTTGATACCAAGTGGGACAGCATTCTCCACCCATCGCCAACAATGATGTCTCCTGCTGCGAACGAGATTTGCCGCCGCAATTCGTTCATCGAAACGTCGAAACGATCACGGCTGTCGTAAGTGACAACTTGATAATCGCATTCTCCTGCTAGCCGATAAGGGGCCTTCACCCAATACGGTGTGGAATCATCGTGGTAGATCAGCAATTTGCAGTTGACGCCAAGCTGACGGAGTCCCCGCACCAGATTGGCGGAGGACGTGGTGATTCCACCAGCATCAACCGATGACAGGAAGACGAATACCCGGTACGACTCATCGATGACCGCCCGAAGTGTGCATTCGGACTCTCGCCGCGAATTCGGCAGTAATGGCTCGTCGTTTAGGTGGTCCCAACCAGATCGATTGCAAACCAAGGTACGCTTCTTTGGAACAAGCAGCCGTAGCCAAGCACGCCAATACAAGGGATTCAATCGCACGGCCTGCCAATAGTAATTGCGGTAACGTTGGTCGCCACGCTGGGCCAGCGTCGATCCGATCAAATAGGCCATCGTCGCAAGGCCCCATGTGGATGTTCCGGGACGCGTTCTTGCTCGCAGTTGGTCCGCGAGCTTGCGGGCCGACTCCAGTACCGGTGTTTCAGATCGCCCCTCGCGCCGCGCAGCCCGGCAATCCTGCCCGAAACGTCCGAATTCCTGCTGGGCTGGACCGAGACGACTTGAGATCGCTCCAAGTCGAAGACGGTATGAATAAAGCACCTGTCGACAATACGCGGTCAGCGCGTGCTCGGCCATACGCAGCCACAAATCGGAATCCTGTCCACAGTAGAACTCGGAACGGTACCCACCGACGGCTTCATACAACGATCGCCGGAACATCACGCTTCCATGAGCAGGCGGACCCTGGCGTTCGTCGAGCAACTTCCGAGTTGCTTCGACCGGCCCATCCCCCCGGACAATAAGTTCCAGCGGTTCGTCATTCGGGCCAACATATTGCGTTCCACACGAGACGAATCCAACGTCGAGATTTGCGTCCAAAAGCGTCACTTGCTCGACCAAACGACTTGGTTCTGACCAGTCGTCCGCATCGTGACGGGCGATGTATTCGCCGCGAGCCTCCTGGCAACCGCGAATCAATGCCATCGTCAGGCCGGCATTCTCCTGGCGTATCACTCGAATCCGCGCATCCTGCTGACGATATCGTTCGAGGATCGCTGGTGTATCGTCCAGTGAACCATCATCGACCAGAATGAGCTCAAAGTCCGTCCACGTCTGCTGGAGCAGGCTGTCAACGGCCCGACCCACACGCGCAGACTCGTTGTAAACACTCATGACAATCGAAACACGCGGGTTAGTTGGTCCCGGTGAAATCACGCACTCATGTCCGCGAGTATGCTCGGTGTCATTGAATCTGACGGCGGTTGTTTCAAGGTTTATCATTTGTTGGCAAGACTTGTGGCGAAACCTTGAGTCAAAGTCATCGACGACGGGCGTTTGAGTCGCTGTCCCAACAGCGAAAGGCGTCCTGCGGCGCGCCACCCGACAGCTACGGACATCCAGCCAAATGATCGCAGGCCGCGACGGGCCTGTCGGTTTGATCCAGCCGACTGGTCCGCCAACTGAAGGCATGCTTTGGCCTCGGGAATCAATCCGGTCGCCGCACAGTTTCGGGCGGTGGCGAACACCCAACGCGTGAAGTGAACCCGTTCCGGCGATTCATCACTCACGCCCGCTCGCTCGGCATGGCCAAACATCATTTGCAGGAACCGCAACCGTTCGCGCAGTCGGATCGGTTCCAGCCAGTTCGCGTGATTCGTTTGCCGCAGATTGGAATGATGTCGTTCGTCTGTCACCCATTCCGCACAATACGCCAGTTTCGTGCCGAGCGCTCCGACGCGACCGTCGTATTCCCAATCCTGCGACCACTTGAGATCACTCCAAGGCCCCACAGCGTCGCAGACCGAACGTCGCAATATGGGGCTGTTGGTGTTCCACCAGCGATCTGCCAACAGCTTGGGAAACAGGTGCAGATGGACATCGCCTGACCCCTTAAACGGTGTTGCCAGCGCAGGTCGACCTATGGGGTGGACGCAAATCCATCCGTAGGCCGCTCCGCAATCCGTATTCGCCTTTAAAGCCGCGACCTGGATTTGAAACTTGGTTGGCCGCAACAGATCGTCGCTGTCCAGGTACTGGATAAATGCACCGCGAGCCGCCAAACGCCCCATCTCGCGAGTCGGTCCTGCACCGGAATTCGGCTTTCGCAGGAAAAGCACCTCAGGATGGAGTCGCATCAACTCCTCTCCGACCCGAGGAGTGTCATCCGTTGAACCGTCATCAACCACGATCACTTCGATGGGTCGATACGTTTGCGACAAGACACTGGCGACGGCCTCGCGCAACATCTCCGGACGGTTATAAACCGGGATGATGGTCGACACCAGATCTGGAACAGTGACAGTCATGGCGAGGTGCTTTTGCATCTGTAGATGGTAGTTCGCTCAGAAGCGACGAACACTCTTAAGTGACGTCGTCCAAATTCACGAATGCGGCCAGATCCGGCTGGCGCCATTCACAACTGTGGTGACACGATTTCGGTGCTCGGCACTGAGCCAGTTCACGAATTGCTCGAATACGATTAACGAGCAATCCATGTGATGCCCCCCGCCAACACCATGAAATTGCAGGATTCCCCACGTCTCGTTCGCGATCGACTGTGAGACAAAGTGTTGCAACTGCGAAAGCGACCAATTCGTGACGGCGACACTCGGTAACTGACTGCGCTTCATCGCCTTAATCGGAGGAGGCGAGTCGGCCGGCAGCAGTCCACCACCACGACCGGCGGCAAACAGTTCCGCCACGATCGGCTCGTAACTTCGCTTCGTTGAGCCCAAATCCAGCTTTCCACGGTCGATCCACCCGGCAATTCGAGTGTGATCCAAGCCGCATGCTCCGAGACTTCGGCGTACCCAGCCATCGTGCCCGATGGACGGGTTCGAGCACGGATAGGCAAACGTCCGGACAGAACGACCATCAATTGCTGTCAACCATTGACTGGCAAACTCCAATTCCAAACGCATTCGATCCAGGGAATACCAATCGATGGCATTGCCTTCCCGGACCCATGACTTCCGGGCGTCGGCAGGATGAAAGACTGTGTGATTCCCCAATTCATGTCCAGTTGCAGCCGCTTGAGCCCACTCGGTCTGACGTGTCAATAGCGCAGGCGCGGCGAGATGCGTGTAGAACGTACCGACGAGTCCGTGGGCATTCAGTGCCGGAATGACATTGTCCAGATGTTCATGTAAGGCATCATCGAATGTCAGTGATAGTATTCCCGATTCCACGATCCTGAACGCGGCTCACTTTCTGGCGATCGACTCGTCGGAAGTTTCGATTCCCGGCGACAGCGTGGACAGCGACTTGTACGAACGGCCGGGGTCAGGTGTCTCCGGGTTACCAAACTTGCGGTCAACGAGTTCGGCGATCCGGGTTTTGACGGGGATTCCCAGTCGCCAGGGCATGATGCGCGAGATATTGGGATTGTCGGAAGCCTTTCGGTCCGGTTGAGGGCGATGCCACAGATGAACAAACGGAACATAGCCGAAGCGGCAATGCCGAACCGCACTGCAGCGGTGGTAGAACTCGTCGTCTTCGCCACCCCAGTCAACGAAGCCCTCGTCGAAACCGCCCAGATTGAAAAATGCCTCGCGGCGGACGGCGATCGTCCCCCCTTTCCAGTTCTGGAAGACGCGCTCTGGCGTACATCCGATTTCCAGACTGTTGCATTCCTCAATCCGGCGGGTTGTGGCGGGATCCAGGTAAAACAGGAATCTTTGAATTGAGGCGACGTCGTATCCATCCTGCAGAATCGTGCGGGCGACCTCGGAGGCATACCGTTGCGGTGGGCAAACGTCGCCATCCTGAAAGATCAGGACATCTCCCGTAGCAATCCTTGCTCCGACGTTATAAGCCCACGACTTGTGCCATCCCGGTGCAACGTTGGATTTGTCCAGGTGACGAAACCGAATTCCGTCCGGCAGGTTCCCTTCGACGGGCGACGGAGATTGTCCGACGACAATGCATTCCACCTGAACGTCCTGCTGGGCAAACACGGCATGAATCGTCCGGCAAAGCTGTGTAACCCGATCACGACCGGCATGAGCGAAAATGAACGAAACGCGCGGCCCTTCCCGTGACGCGGGGCGATCCGCGAACCGGATCGGCCACTCCCGCAATGCGGCACACATCACATCACGACCTAACCGCCGCCAGACGTCACAGGCGTGCAGTTCACTCCCCCACATCCATTCACACTGAACCCCAGGCCCGTCTGGATTCGGAGTCAACTGCTCGATCCGGTTGCACAGTGACACCCAGCCTCGCGGCGCGGGCTTCGAGTCGCCTGCTCGCCGCAGCGCACGGCGATATCGTGGCCAGTCCAGCAGGGCGACCCCGGCCATGTTGCGAAGTTGTTTCAGGAGTTTCATGGATTCTGGTTTCGAGTCACGCCACACCTGGCAGCCCGTGGAAAAAGGGGTCTGACCCTCTCCGGGCATGTGATTCTCAAGGTAAAACCATGGCCCTCCAAAGGGTCAGACCCCTTTTTCCACGGACTGTCAGGCGACTGCGTCCGACTCAAGTGTGACGTCCCATGCCGAATCGACGTTTTACAAACGACAGTTTTCGGCGCACCGGCATGAACAACTGCCGGACAATCCCCTTCGCATCCAGACACGCACGATCCGCCCACCCGGCACGCATCAGGCACCATGCTGCGTACCAGTCGGATTCGGTCGGATTGTACCGGACTCGCATCAAATGCTTGCCTGCCTGGGCCGCCCTGCGAATCTCTCGCGGAGCGTTCGCAATGTCTGGAGATTGCTCAATCATCAACGCGAAGTCGCGGGAAATCCTGGCGGCTTGCGTGTCCCGTTGTTCTCCGTGCAATCGTCGCTGCGACAGGAAAACGTCGATCTTCTTGACCTGCGTCCGAAATGCCATCCGTAACCAGAGATCTGTGTCCGGTGCATATGGGATCCGGTCATTCCACCCCCCCAGTGCGTCGAGCAACTCGCGCCGAAAAAACGCGGAGGGTTGCGGAATCCAGGTACGAATCCGCAGCAGATTCAGCAGGGAATAGGGGCCGATCCGATGGCGTGACAATTCCCGGCCATCGGCATCAATCTTGATCGTGTCACCATACAGCAGGCCCAGGTGTTGATCGTCCTGAAACTCGTCAACCGCGCGACGGATCGCGTCGGGCAGATAGCAGTCGTCCGAACTCTGAATCGCCACAATCTGGCCGCGGACCCGGGCGAATCCTTTATTGACTGCATCCACGACTCCTTTGTCAGGTTCGGAGGTCCATTCCAGTTCAGGGATCTCACCGTAAGACCGCAGCACGGATACGGTCTCATCACACGACCCGCCGTCCACCACGATGATTTGCAGCGGCCGGTAGCTCTGGGAAAGAATCGAGTCGATCGTCGCGCGAATGTATCGTCCCTGGTTGAAGCTCGGGACGACAATCGAAACGGTTGGATTCCCGCCCAGCGGGGGTAGTGGCACCCAACGCGGGTAACGATCTTTTGTAGCTGAATTCGTGAGAATTCTGAGTTCGTCACTCGAAGCCCGATCTCTCACGAGATCGGCTACACTGGGAAATCCGCAAACGGCAGGCGGGAAATCGCTACCCGCGTTGAGTGACACCGGAGTACTCGCAGCCCGTGGATCAGGAAAACTGATCCGTTGGAAAGCAATAGTTTCACCTGGAATCTCGTCTGCCTGGAGAGGCCTAGTCGCTTGGTTCGACGGACGAATCGTCATAGCGCGGCCCCGATCATTGCAGGAGCGGGTCTGCAGTCCCCTCCCCTTGACGGATCGTCTTGAAATAACCAGATGCTCGCCCATTGCTCCAGGACAAACAACAGCCAGAGCTTGATCGGCCGGGTTCCGGAACGAGAATCCTGTTTCAACCGGTGCAGGGCACCACGATTCAAGAGCCCGTGACGGACCAGGCAACCCGTTTGGAGTGTCGCAACCATTTCCGCTTGTGTGACGAACTGTTCCATCGGAAATGAGAACCCCTGCTTCGGCTTGTTCCAGACTTCGGTCGGGAGCCAACGTCGCACGAGTTCGCGGAGAACCCGTTTGCCCTCACCTTCCCCGCAACAGACGTGATCTGGCAGTGAGTAGGCAAATTCGACCAGTCGGTGGTCCAGCAGGGGTACGCGAACCTCCAGGCCATGCGCCATCGATGCACGATCGACTCGAGTCAAATTGTTGTCGACCAGGTACGAATGAAGGTCTACGATTTGCCACTTCCGCACCGGTTCAGACAGTGGGTGGATCCAGGGTTTGAAGACGTCCCCGGGTGACGATTCCTTGATATCGACAGTCCAGTCAGGAAACAAATCCTGCAATTCTTCGTTGGTGAATGTCGGACAGTGCAGCAGTTGGTAGTACTCCAGTTCATCGCCGCAACCCTCGGGCCAACTGCGGCCGATTCCCGCTTGACGTCGCAACTGTTCGACAAACCACGCCAACTTTCGTCGAGAGTCCGCTTGTACGTTTTGATACCAGCCATATCCCGCGAACAGTTCATCCCCGCCATCGCCAGAGAGTGCCACGGTGACATGCTCTCTGGTCATTCGCGAAATCATCCAGGTCGGCAGGATCGCGGGATCACCCAGCGGCTCATCCCATGTTTGAAAGAACTCCGTCAGTCCGTTCGCTGCAGAGAATCCAAAAGATGCCCGGTCGACCGGACAGGTGTGATGCCTGGTCCCCAGATGTTCGGCCACATGCTGCGCATCGCTCGCTTCGGATTGGTCCCAGTCGACGAAGTCGACACAAAAGCTGTTGATCGCAGGACTGGCCTTGGCCGCCGCAGCCGAGACCAGCGACGAATCCACGCCACCACTCAAAAATACTCCCACCGGGACGTCACCGACAAGTTCTTCCTTCACAGCATCGGTCAGCAACTCCCCCGCGCGTTCGGATGCGTCCGTGAGTGTCCAGGAGTCCGTTTCCGCCGGAACCTGCCAGAAGTTTCGCCGAGTGATCGTGGCGAAGTTGGAGTCATATTCCAGGACATGTGCCGGTGGCAGTCGGAACACACCATCCCAAATCGTGGTTGATCCAGTTGTATAGGTGTATTGCAGGAACTGAATGGCCGCTGGGATGAAGAGTGCTCGCGACGTCCCGGGAATCGCCAGCAGCGCCCGGGGTTCTGAGGCAAACGCCAATTGATCTCCGCAGATCGAATAGTACAGCGGTTTGACTCCCAGATGATCGCGCGCGAGCACCAGGCGTCGCCGATTCCCGTCCCACAGCCCGAAAGCAAAAATCCCCCGGAATCGTTCGACGCAAGCGGTGCCCCATTCTTCGTAGGCATGAACGATCACTTCGGTATCGGATCGAGATCGAAACGAGTGCCCCTTGCTTTGCAGTACAGTTCGCAACTCGGCGAAGTTATAAATCTCGCCGTTAAACGTGACTTGAATCGTACCATCTTCATTGGCCATCGGCTGTCGCCCGGCGTCACTCAGGTCGATGATCGACAGTCGACAGTGTGCCAGATAGATTCTGGCGGTGGAATCCTCCCACTCACCGAACGCGTCTGGCCCACGATGCTGCAGCGTCAGCGCCGCTTCACGCAGGCCATCAGTATTGGGGCGTCCAGCGACGCCAAATATTCCGCACATGTTGATTTGTCAGTTCATGTCCCTAAACGGTCGCAGTTCCGAAATCGCGTTGCTTGATCTGTAATACTAGCCCGACGTGTGAGCGAGGGATTCGTCGAAGCGTGCCCAACTCGATCATCCCTAGCAGCCCGTGGTAAAAGGGGTCTGACCCTTTGGAGGGCGGTCGAGTTGCCTTGAGAATCGACTGCCCGGAGAGGGTCTGACCCTTTTTACTACGGACTGCTAGCCCCGAATGATTTACTGACTACCACGGATCACACTGAAATCACGGATAAACCCAATTCCGCTGGCAACTCATGTAAAACAGTGTGTAGTACACGATGACAGGGCCAGCGCCCACTAAGTC
>JAFEBS010000050.1:0-66381 GCA_018242525.1 Planctomycetota bacterium
ATTTGAAAAAGGCGATCGCCCTGCCCGAGGGAGTGGTTTCGACCGGTCAGAAGTGACCCGGCGTCAGGCCGATCGATTCTGCTTCGGCCGTGCCCGTTGGATGTCCCATACCCGAGCAGAGTTCCCGCGTGACTGCCACCATCGATTCATCTACTCCGTTGCGTGACGCCCTGTTCAAGTATTGGGGATACGATTCTTTTCGGCCATTGCAGGCCGAGGCGATGCAGGCGGTTGTGGAACATCGCGATTCCGTCGTCGTGCTCCCCACCGGTGGCGGCAAATCAATCTGCTTTCAGGCACCGGCGGTCACGATGCCGGGTCTGGCCCTGGTGGTCTCGCCCCTGATTTCCCTGATGAAGGATCAGGTGGACGCCCTGAAGGAGTGCGGCATCCCCGCGGCGTGCGTCAACAGTTCGCAGCCGGCTTCCGAACGGCAGCGGATCGCCACCGCCATCCGCCGGGGCGAATTGAAGCTGCTGTATGTTGCCCCGGAACGTCTCTGCACAGACAAGATGCTCGACTTCCTGAAGGACGTGAACGTTTCGTTCATTGCCATCGACGAGGCCCACTGTATCAGTGCCTGGGGCCACGATTTTCGGCCCGAATACCGGATGCTGCGGCAATTGCGCGAACGGTTTCCCAACGTGGGAGTGCATGCCTACACCGCCACGGCGACGCAACAGGTTCGGCAGGACATTGTCGAGCAACTGGGGCTGAAATCGGCCGAACTGCTGATCGGATCGTTTGACCGATCCAACCTGGTCTACCGGGTCCAGCGGCGCGCGGATGTGTTGAAGCAGGTCCGGTCGGTCGTGGACGCCTATCCGGGCGAATCCGGCATCATCTACTGCATTTCGCGCCGTGAAGTGGACGAGATGGCCGACTCGCTGCAGCGGGCGGGCTATAAGACGCGTCCGTA
The DNA here is from genome assembly GCA_018242525.1 of Planctomycetota bacterium. Classification (GTDB taxonomy): domain Bacteria; phylum Planctomycetota; class Planctomycetia; order Planctomycetales; family Planctomycetaceae; genus Schlesneria. Next base: position 920 of record JAFEBS010000050.1, read on the forward strand.
TCACGCGGGACTCAGCGATGTCGACCGACACAAGCATCAGGACGAGTTTTTGAACGACGACGTCCAGATTGTCGTGGCGACGGTCGCATTCGGCATGGGGATCGACAAATCCAACGTGCGCTACGTCATTCACACCGGTGCCCCAAAATCCCTGGAACACTACCAGCAGGAAACCGGCCGTGCGGGTCGCGATGGCCTTGAGGCGTCGTGCTGGCTGCTGTGGACCGCGGGCAACTTCGTCACCTGGCGCAAGATGCTGGGGGATCTTCCCGACGACGCATTCCGCCAGGCCGACAACAGCCTGAGATCCATGGAACGATTCTGCAATGGAGTGGTCTGCCGTCATAAGGTCCTGGTCGAACACTTCGGTCAAACATACGAGAAGGAGAATTGCGGTGCCTGCGACGTCTGCCTGGAGCAACTCGATCAGGTTGCCGATCCACTGGTGCTGGGTCAGAAAATCCTGTCGTGCGTGGTCCGGGTCAAGGAGAATTTCGGTGCCGAATATGTTGCCCAGGTCCTGACCGGTTCGCAGGAAGCCCGAATCCTCGACAACGGTCATGACAAGCTGACCACATGGGGCCTGCTGAAGGACGAAAAGAAAAACCACGTTCGCGACTGGATTGAACAACTCGCGTCACAGGGATACCTGCAGCGGGTCGGTGAATACAACGTGTTGCAGGTGACTGCGACCGGACGTGAACTGCTTCGGGGTGAAGCCACCCCGCTCCTGCTGAAGGCGGCGGTGAAGAAGACGACGCCGTCCCGCGCCACCAGGACCGAGGCCGCTTCGTGGGAAGGGGTCGATACCCGGCTGTTTGAAGTCCTGCGCCAGTTACGGCGGCAGATCGCCACTGAACACAATGTGCCTCCGTTTATTGTGTTCGGAGATACGACGCTACGCGACCTGGCGCGGCAACGCCCGACAACCCTGGCCGGGTTTCGGTTGATTCACGGAGTCGGCGACAAGAAGACGGCCGAATACGGGGCTGCCTTCCTTGAAGCCATTCACCAGCATGCGGGAACTTCCGGTACCGCCGACAATTCCGTTCCGGCACCCGCGGTCAGATCAGCCGGTCCGCTGGAAAGGACTGAAGCGGTCTCGATGTCCGTCGCTCGGCAGCGTGCGTTCGATTTGTTCAAAGAGGGGAAATCGCTGGAAGACGTTGCCGTCGCTGTCGATCGCGCCGTCTCGACCGTGTCCCAATACCTGGTCGAATTCATCAACCAGACTCAACTGAGCGAGCCGTTTCCCTGGATCGATGCGGAAACGTTGGCACGCGTGCGTGAGGCAAGAAAGCAACTGCCCGACGACAAACTGCGGCCGCTGTTCGATGCGTTGGGAGGCACGGTCCCGTTCAATGCCATCCGCTTCGCGCTGGCCAGTTTACAATTTGAACCGCCTGCCTCGTAGCAACACGTGTTGTGACACTGTGACAGGAGCACGATTCAGCCAGAATGCGTCGTTAGAACCGGCTGTCGCGCGATCCGAGAACCGAGCAACGAATAGAGAACTGGCAGGACCAGCAGTGACATCAGAGTACTACTGATCACCCCGCCGATGACAACGGTTGCCAGTGGACGCTGTACTTCTGCCCCAGTCCCGATGCTGGTTGCCATGGGAATGAAACCGACACTGGCCACGAGGGCGGTCATCAGGACCGTGCGCAGGCACGAGACAACGGATTTTTCAATCGCTTCCCGGGGGGCGAGTCCTTCAGCCAGCTTGCTCTTCAAGGCGGAGACAACAACCATGCTGTTCAGGACCGAGACGCCCGACAAGGTGATGAAACCCACAGCGGCCGAGACCGACAGCGGCATGTCCCGGACCCAGACGGCCACGACGCCCCCGACGCAGGCGAACGGAACACTGGTGAAGATGAACAAGGTGTCGATCACGTTGCGGTACGTGAAGAACAGCAGGGCGATAATCAGCATCAGCGCCAGCGGGACGACAATCATCAGTCGCTTTTGCGCACGCTGCATGTTCTCGAATTGACCGCCCCAGTCGATGCGGAAACCTGTCGGAAGCTGAATTTCCTTCGCGATGCGCCGCTGAGCCTCTGCGACAAAGCTGCCGACATCGCGGCCGCGCACGTTGCACTGGATGGAAATCCGTCGTTTGCCCCATTCGCGAGTAATCAGTTTCGGCCCGCGAATCTCTTGAATATTCGCCACACGGGACAGGGGAATTCGTTCACCGGACGGAGCCGAAACCATGATCCCGGAGATACTGGCCGGGCTCGCCCGCAGGACCTCGGGAAGGCGAATCGCCAGCGGAAACCGCAACTGTCCCTCCAGAACTTCGCCGACCCCTTTTCCAGAGACCGCTTCCACGACATTCAAGACGGTCTCGGCCGTGATTCCGTAACGGGCGATTTCCTCCTGGTTCAAACGGATTTGCAGGATCGGCTGACCTGCGACATCGTCCGTCGCCAGATCGGCACTTCCGGGAATGGAGCGCAGCAGGTCTTCGAGCCGATCCGCCATCGAGACGAGTTCATCAATGTCCTCGCCGAACAATTTGATCGCCACGTCCGCACGGACGCCGGTCAGCATCTCGTTGATCCGCATTTCGATCGGCTGAGTGAACCACATGACCTGGCCCTTGAACTGACTCAACTCCTGTTCCATGAGTTGTACCAGTTCGTCCTGAGTCGAAGCCTTGGTCCACTGTTTGCGCGGATTCAGTGTGACGAAGATGTCTGTCGTTTCCGGGCTGCCTGCGTCGGTGTTGACCTTCGGTTCCCCGACCCGGCTCCAGGCGTGCGAGATTTCATCGGGAAACGCCGCGAGCAGGGCTCGCTCCATCTGGGAATTGACCAGCGCCGACTGGTCAAAACTGGTGCCGGGAACACGTCGAACACCGACCACGATCGATCCTTCGGACAGCCGGGGCACGAATTCCGAACCGAAACCGAGCGCCATCAGGACGGCGATTGCCAGCGCGGCTCCCGCCAGTCCCAGCACCGCCAGGCGACAGCGCAGCGCCAGCCGCAAGACGTGACCGTAGATCCACTGGGCCGCTCGCACCAGGAACACGTCACGTTCGCTGGTCTGCTGCGGCAGGACAAAGCTGGCCAGGACGGGTGTGAGCGTCAACGACAGGATCAGTGACCCGGTGAGAACCAGGATGACCGTGAGTGCCATCGGACGAAACATCTTTCCTTCCACACCCTCCAGCGTCAGGATCGGGATGTACACGATCATGATGATCAATTGACCGAAGACCGTCGGATTGCGAACCTCGATCGCCGCCAGGCGGATTTTTTCCAGCCGGCTCAATCCGCCGGCGTGCGATGGATGCGACAGGTGCCTGACAATGTTTTCGATCACGACCACCGAGCTGTCGACCACGATGCCGAAATCAATTGCACCCAGGCTCAGCAATGTGCCGGCGAGTCCGATCTGATACATGCCGCAAAATGCGAATAGCATCGAAAGCGGAATCGTTACGGCCGCGATCAACCCGGCCCGCAGGTTGCCCAGAAAGATGTAGAGAATCAGGATGACCAGCAGGGCTCCGTCCAGCAGGTTCTGCTTGACCGTCGCGATCACGTCGTCGACCAGGTCGGTTCGATCGTAGACGGTGATCGCCCGCATTCCTTTGGGCAACAAATCCAGGACGTTTTGAAATCCCTCGCGGATTCGCTGTGTCACTCCGTAGCTGTTCTCGCCGATCCGCATGAACCCCAATCCCAGGACAGCTTCCCCGGCACCGTCCACGGTGACGACGCCCCGGCGGATTTCATGTCCGATGGCGATTTCCGCCACGTCACGAACGCAGACCGGCAGGCCTTCGTGGGACGTGATCACAATCTCGCCAATCTGTTTGACGTCCACTGTTCGAGCAATTCCGTGGACGAGCAGCATGTCTCCACTGCGGTCAATATAACCACCGCCGACATTCAGGTTGTTGTCCAGGACCGCCTGGATCACCTGCTGAAATGTCACGTCGTGCCGGAACAAACTGGCGGGATCCACGCGCACCTGATACTGCTTTTCCAGTCCCCCCCAGGAATTGATTTCGGCCGTCCCCGGGATGCTTCGCAGTTCCGGACGCATCACCCAGTCCTGGACGGTTCGCAAGTCTGTCAGGGGCGTCGGTTCCGGCCCCTGCGGGACCAGGACGTAGTGAAACACTTCTCCCAGTCCCGTGGCGACGGGCCCCATTTCCGGTCGCGGCATCCCGGCCGGCATTTCCAGCGAGGTGAGGCGTTCGTTAATCATTTGCCGAGCACGGTAGATATCCGTGCCGTCCTCAAACGTGACGGTCACCTGTGACAACCCGAATTGCGAAATCGACCGGACATCCTGCAGTCCCGGCATCCCGCCGATGGCCAGTTCGATCGGGAATGTAATCAGTCGTTCGACTTCCGTGGCAACCAGTGCCGGTGCGACGGTGTTGATCTGGACCTGGACTGGCGTTGTGTCCGGAAACGCGTCAATGTTCAATCCAACCAGAGACAGCCAGCCCGCCAGCGTCAATGCCAGTGCTCCGGCGATGACCAGGATGCGATGGTGGAGGGACCAGGTTATGATCGATTGCAGCATGAGTATCTCTCGAATGGCACTGCCATTGTGCAACGCGTGGTATGAGACGGCTGCTAGTTCTCGACGCCCAGAAGTTCCGATTTCAGCAGATAACTACCGGTCGCAACAATTGGCTGTCCGCGTTGAACGCCGCTGGTGATTTCCGTGAAGCCCTCCTGGATGACTCCCAATTGGACCGGATGTGCCCGAAAGGTCACCCCATCGCTTAACGGAGAAAAGACCAGATGCCGGGTCCCATCCCATTGGACGGCCGAGCTCGGGACAACCAGCGCCAGGGGATGTTGTCGGACTCGAATCCTGGCCGAACCGTACATGTTCGCGCGAAATGCCAGTTTTCCGCCAGGTTTCCCCTCGGTGTCGGTCTTGGCTGGATTCACGAGTTCGGCTCGGACCTGAACGCTGCGGGTTCGCTTGTCGGTTTCCGGGGCAATCCACGAGACTTTGGTTTCGATTTCACCAGGGACCCCTGTCGATGAAAAGAAAACCGATTGTCCGACGTCCAGGCTGGAAGCGTCTTCCTTGCGAACACTCACAATCAGCCACATGCGATTGACGTCAGCAATCGTGAACTGGACATCGTTGGGGTCCACGACTTCGCCGGTCACGATATTACGGTCAATGATCATTCCATCGAATGGGCTGATCAGTGGAATCAGGTTGGCGGACGCGGTCTCGGGATCCAGTGACGCGACAACCTCGGGAGGCAATCCCAGGAAGTGCAGTCGCTCGGCCAGTTCCGTATCGGTCAGGTTTGTCGATGTCCGCAAAGAGATCGGCAGTCCCAGATTGAGAAGTGCCTGCTGAGCGTTGAACCGGCGAACTCGAGTGATGCGAACTTCTGCTTCCGCCTCGCGCAGCATGCGCACGGCAATCGCACCGCCGGCCTCAGTGAGCCGATCCAGCGTTTGCACCGCCAGGTCACTCTTCACGTCGGCTTCCAGCATCTCGGCCTTCGCCCGACCCACTTCGTTGCAGTCGAAGATGGCGAGGATATCCCCCTTCTTGACCGGATCGCCAAGTTGTTTGTCAACCCGCCACACGATTCCGGCAACCCGGCATGACAACTGTGCCAGGCGCGATTCATCGTAGGTCACGTTCCCATACGCAGTCACAAACTCATCCATGTGGCGTTCTTCCACCACACCCGTTGTGACACCCGATTTGATCAACGCATTCTGGGATGCAAAATGGATCAGTGGCAACGAGTCTGCCGATTCCGTCGTCACCGGTGTATTGATTGCGGCTTTCGAAGGATCACCGGCCCCGTGGGGTTTGTCGTCGACTGCCACTCCTGGAACGATGTTGCCGGTATCGGTCCCGTGATCCGCCACCGCTCCGTGAGATAATGGTGCGGCTCCCATCAGTTCCGAGAATTTGGGGATCCGCCAGTGCTGCGTGTGTCCCCAATAGCCGATACCGATCAACGTTGACAGGACAATCACGTTTGGGATCGCCCCGAGGACCATTTGCCCGAACTTCCACGTGTTGGCACTCATGAATAGTCCTGTTTTGGTTCAATCGCCAGCAGAGTTCGACAGTCGTTGACTCTCGAATCCTAGATTACGGAAAGTTCAAAGTCGAGTTGAATGACAGAACAATCGGAATTCAAAACGAATTCCGTTTCGAATGTAAAAAAATGTCCATGGATTCCTTTTTGAGATTGAGACTGACCAAGTCAGAGCCATCGATGTACTGCCGTGCGATGACGCTTGAACGCTCGGGTGGTTCCGTATCCCGATGCGTACTCGCCCGCCGAAACGAAAGACCACTTGAGGAGCCGCCGCAACGTGACTCCTATTGGTATGTCGATGCTTTCGGGGTTCCGAAGAATCCAGCGAGGGCTTCGCCTCCGATCAGGAGGTCGTGATCTAGAATCCCGTCGATTTGGAATTGTAGGTCCAACGCACATATCCCTCGCTGGCGCGTCGGGCTAGTGTGCCACAAATCCCCGCTCCATGGACGTCTATTCCGACGTATAGACGCGCGGTTGTTGCCATGGTTTCACGGACTGAGGGGCGCGCGACTTTCTTGGGGGGGCGAACACAGGGGTGAGAAACTCTGGATCGTTCACGTTCGTTGGAATCGAAGGCATCCGCTGCAGTGATTTCGATTTGCGAAGAGCCGCCAGGAGTCCTTCAATGTAGCGTTGAGACCTCTGGTCCTGGCGAATCACCAAAGATCGGGCGTTGGGAAACGCGGTTAAAGATCCCCCTTCCGCGTCAATTTCCATCCACCTGGAAGGGGAACTGTTTTCGATCAGGGCCATCAGTAAGTCGTAATCCATCTCGTTGGTTCCGGGTGTGACCAGGTCCCCAACAGGATAGACCCGCGTCGTCATCTTTTCGTCTGCCACGGCCTGTGTCGTAATCTTGAGGACGCCATCCTCCGTCACATGGGTCAGACCCAACGGCTCCAGAATCAAGGCGAGTGCCGTTTGCAGCGTGATTCCCGCCTTCTTCAGGTTGACTTGCTGATCCGAATTGATCCCCTCATCGGACAAAGCCGCCTTGTCAAGCCAGATGGGAATACCGTGCATTTGTTCGAATCTGGCGACAACTTCCTCCAGCGGTTCGTCCACAAAGTTGCACTCGGTCCTGCCGCGCAGGGAACGTTCGATCTGGTTGGCCGTCTCTCGAGTGACCTGGGGATCGCCGGCATCCAGACCAACCCAGACTGCGTCGTCCGCCACGACAAAATACGCGACCCCGGTGATCAGAATTCCACAGGCGAATAAAAAACGAGTGGTCATCGGTGGTTTCTCCGCGTTAGCATGCAGGGCCATCGCCTTTTTCCAATTGGGAATCGGGTGCCACGGTCTTGGAGTCGCGACAAGGCCGTGCCGATTGAGCACTCGCACCGCCATCCCGAAGACGGTAAGACCGTGGCACCCCAATTTGAAAAAGGCCCTGAGCGCGGAGTCCGCACGTCCTCGCGAACGCCGCGGATGACGTCAGAAATCCGCCAGGACGGCCGCATTCGAAAAGACAAACCCCGCCGTCCGGTGAGACAGCGGGGTTCGTCGGGAGCTTCACAATTGACTTGGCGGAACTATTCGAGGATTTGCTTGGTTTCGCCAACAACCTTCTTGATGGCGTCCTTGGTCAGGTCGCCCTTGTTGAAGACTTCGTTCACCTTGACGGTCCCCTGGACCCACATCATGACGGTGACATCGGCCTTTTCGTTCAGCTTGTAACCCTTGGGGCCGGCAGCACCGTCCACCGAGGTCGTCAAAGGCAGTTGTTCAATTTTCATCGATTCGGCAGTCTTGGTCAGCGACGCCGCCTTGGCGGGATCCTTGGACAGCAGGACCACGAATCCAGCCATCTTCTCGTCGCGATTCTTCGCGACGACGGTGTCCAGTTCCTTGACCAGCGACGCCACTTCGTCCGTCATTTCCTTGGCAAAGACAGTGACGACCGGCTGATTGCCGTAGCGACACCGGTAGCACAGGGGCTCTTCGTCCTTCGCGGGGCCGGTGACGTCCTTGACGTAGAATGGAGGAACCTTGGCTCCCTTTTCCAGGCCGGATTGAACCTTTTCTGCTGCGACTGACAGGCCAACCGACGCAACGACCAGCGCGAGACATGCCATCAAAGACTTCTTCATCGAGGCTTACTCCTACGGACAGGACGAAATAGCGGATGGCACCCGCACAACGCCAGGGGATGCCGGACTGACGGATACTATACCCGTTACAACCGCCGTGACAAGGTGCCACATCCCGAACGAGGGCAACTTGTCCAACTTTGAGACACTGGGCTGATTGGGCATGGCTGACGATTTTGCGGGCTGCAACGTCAATGTTGCGCCACAGCGATTGCGAAACTCGGACAGCCGTCGTCTCGCGTCAGCCATGTCACGTGCTGCCCGTTTTTCACGCACCACTCGTTCACCGCCGGCCAGACCGGGCAGCCGGGGAAATAGTCATGACCGAGAAGCCAGCCTCCTGGCCGAATCTTCTTCATGAGAATATCGAGTTCGGCGAGCGTCTGCTGGTAGTAATGTGAAGTGTCGAGATAGGCGGCATCCAGAGACTGATTGGGAAATCTTGAAAGCACTTCGACGCTTTCTCCACGGTGCAAATGAACGTGAGCCAGATCGCGATATCGGGCGCAAAGTTCATGATACATTGCTTCCATGTTGTCGACCGCAACAATATTTCGTCCATCCTTGTCACCGGAAGTGGTGCTGCCACTCCACAGATCGATCAGGTGAAACTCGGCAGGCTGGCAGAGCGTTAGAATTCGTTCGGCGAATTCTCCGCGGAACACGCCGACCTCAGCGATGACCGCCCGTGCCGGGATCAGGCGAATGAGGTCCTCGCGCGTGGCGACGCGCGCCGGCTCCGCGCTCAGACGAAAAGACACGTTGCGGTCCCGATCGTCTCCGTTATGGTGGTTGTCCTCGTAGATCCGCTCCCCGATAAATCGCAATCCTTCGGGACGCCTTGTCGGAAATGGTCGAATGACGCCTCCATGTCCGTAGAGATCCCCGAAATCGGAGTGCACGAGAGTTTCACTGCGGACTTCCGGCCAGAGACGCTCCTGAATCATCTCTTCGTCGGATCCATATTGATCTCCGTGTCCCGATTGCCTCCACGCTGCGATGTGTCCGGCCATATCGTGAATCGCGGCACGGCGGCCATCGAACCCGCAGAGCATAACCGGCCGACGATGATCGGGATGGTCTCGAACGGTATGCAGCGACAGCCCGCTGTCCAGCCAGGATTCGATTGCCTGACGTTCACGGTAGGTTGCGCGGCTGTCCGTGTCCCGGATCCCCCAACGCACAAATCCCGGATCATCAATTGCCTGCAACCTCCAGAACAATCCCCCTCGCCAATTGGGCCAGCCGGGTGCCGGAACCACTTCGGCCGCGGCCAACTGCAGAGCGTCAATTGTTGCCGCCGGCGTTGAATCGTCCACATAGACCCGAACAGTCCAATCGGGATAGATCCACTTGGCGAGCTTTGCGTTCTCAATTGCTCCGAAGTTGTAGTGAGCATGGTCACCCCACAGACTGAAAGCAAGTACTCCGCCGCGATCATGCCGCCCCTTCGGCAGGTGACATTCGTCGAGACGTCGATGCGGGACATGGGGCGAGTTCTGCCCAGGTGTCATGGTCCCGTTGTTACGGTAGGGCGAATCATGAATGTGAAACTGCCGGACATCGTGAGGAACATTGATCAGAGTGTAGTCATTGTGTCGCAGGATCCACGCAATCCGCCAGTCGCAACCATATGTTCCAAGCGGAAAATCCACACGCTCGGCCAGTGGGCGCACCGGACCTTGAAAGATCCAACAGTCTTGAGAGTAATCACCTGCCAGCGAGTCCACCTGGCCGTTTTTCAATTCCCATCGCGACAGCGCCACACAGGTGCCAAACAGGTCGCATGACTTGAGGACATCCAGCGATTCATCAAAAAACACGTCGCTATTGGCGACGATGTTCAGATCCCAAGGGGTCGTGGTACAGGAATTGACCGCCAAAAAGAAATCGCTGTAGCGAGCCCGCTCGAGTCCCGACGGCAAGTCCACCCAGACGAGTTTTGGCGACGGAGCTACGTCAGCACGGTGCTCCGTCGTCGATTGTGCCAACAACACAATTCGATCGATTGACGGACAATCAACGTTCCGTTTCAGGCACTCATCGATCTCCCGTCTCCGTTCCCCGGTGGGCGGCGTCCAGTGATTGACGTAAAGGGTCGTGATCGGCACATCGCCCGATGAAGGGAGGTGGCGGGGGAACTTCATTGGAATCCTTTGCTTTTTACTAATCGGATCGTGACTGCTGACAACGACCACGATTTCACCAGATGTTCGACGAAGGGGGCAATTTGCAACTGACATTACCAGCTCAATGGCCCCGTGGCCTTCCACATTCGAATGCCGCCGCCTTGCTCGCTGATCGCAATTCTTCGGCCGAAGCACTCGTTTACCGCCTGGCACACTCCCGGCCAATGCTGTTCGGAATAATCGTGGCCGAGCATGACTCCGCCTGGCTTCAACTTGGGATGCCAGGCACGGATGTCCTCGATGACGTTCTCATAAGAGTGGTCGCCGTCTATGAAAACACAGTCCAGCGAACCGTCGTCAAACAACCTGGCAGCATCGACACTTTTCATGCGTAATGGCTTCACGAATCCTTCCAGCCCGCTTTCCCGCATGTTTAATTGAAACGAATCAAAAACCTGATCGGAATTCGGGCATGTCTCGCTGCTTTCCCACGTATCGATGCACCAATACTCTCCATCCAGACTCTGAACGTGCCGCCCTCCGTACCAGGCCGAACCGCCAACATGGCTGCCGATTTCGACCATGCGCGCGTCGAGCGGCAATTCGCACAATTCTCGAATGAAGAAATGGATCTCGTCACCGAACCAGGAGACTGGTTTCCCCTCAAATCGACGGACGCGACATGCCTCACAGTGCCAGATACTGGTGGAGTGTTCCCAGTTCGTATGGAGCATGAACTTGGTTCGATCGCGATCCCAAAAACAGTAGTGCTCGATAAAGTGCTCCATTTCCGTATGGCGCTTCTCGTACATCTGGCAACGATTGAACGTCGTTGGCAACCACAGGACTTCCGCAGAGTGCTCGCGCATGGCCAACGATAGCGGAAGCTGGTCGCTGATCTCCCACGAGTCCTTGCTCGGGTTCTCCTGGGCGTCGTCCAACTGCCGGGCTCGCTCAAAGATTGCATCATGCTCCGGTACGCTGAAGGCATACAGACCTCCATGAACGTAATCCCTGCGTTCATCGATTGGCTCCAGACCTGCTCCTTCCGTGAAAGCGTCGATCCGTCCGTGCGGCCTGACCCACCAGCGCGTGGTCGCGTGATGCCGCACCGCTGCAAACTTGTCTCCCACAATCTCAAACAGGTTCGGGCAGTCGTGCCGGATCAGCATGTCACCGTCAATGGCGATCACGCGCGATCCATCGGGGAACCTCAGATTCAGTCGCAACTTTTCGGTATACGGATGAATCTCGGGCCAGCTGGCTTCATAGATGTAGAGCAGGTTCGCGCCCCAGCGACGCGCCGCCTCGCGGTGCGATGCCGTTGCGTTGGGCGTCGGCTGATAGCCGTGAATGCAGAGAACCGACAGAAACCGCATGATTCTACATCAGTACTCGAATGAGACGCACACCACAACCGCGCAGCCGCAATTATACAATCGCTCCGTTTGCTCCAGCGTTAACCTACTTATCCCATTCACAGATATAGGGTATCCGATTGCCAATCGGATAATCTTCAAATCGGCGGTTGTACCAGTGCGTCAATGCCGACGCCGTTCCCGGTTCCGTTTTGTAGTCGTCGATGACCCACGTTCCCGGCGGCAGTCGAACACCGTCTACCCATTTCCAGTCATTGGCGCCGTCCTCATTGGACGCACCGAGCCACGCATTCGTCGTGCCGCACATCCGATCGATATGCTCCATTTCTTGTTGATTATCGATAATCACCAGATGCCCCCCCATTTCTTCACATCGCAGCCTGGCCACATGCCACGGAGCCTGTTCCTTGATCAGAGCGTAGACGTGGCCCCCAAACTTCACGGTCTCCTTCGGCCTGGGTTTCTTCACCCCCTTGACCGGGTCCCCTTCGGGCTCAGCTTCAAGTTCTTCAATCCGGGCCTTGGTGGCGGTGGCCCTGTCGAAGTCGCCCGCCTTGGTGTACTGGACCAATTTGTCCTTGTAGACCTTCAAGCGGGCCGCGCCAGCGACTTTGCGGACCTTCGCCAATTCGGCTTCGGCCTTCGACACTTCACCGGAAAACCTCTCTTCAGCTGCTGGGATGATCAAAGGACCGGCCTGGCCAGCCAGGCACACTACGACGGAAAGGAGTTGAGCGAACATGAAGTTTCTCCCGGAACTTGTGATGGTTATACTGCAAATAACTGCGGGGAGTCGGGGGTAAGTCCAATTCAACGTCGACAGGAGCGAAGAGGAGACACTTCCAAATAGCATCACTTGGACTTATCCCTTCTTCCGAATCCCGCACTCTAACTGTGACACAGTCCTTTTCTCGTCCCATTATTCATCGAATGTGATGTCCGTGGGTTCCCAATGGCTATCAATATATGCGAAGCGAGTCACCATCGCGTTGCGGAGTATGTAAAACTGCCGTGCATCCTGTGACCTCGCACGAAGATCTTCTACTTGATCGCTCTCAACAATGATTAACTGAATATCGGCACATTTTGTTTTAACAGGCACGAACTGAAGCTCTTGGCGCGATTTCCCTTGCACTGTGGGAATTGTTGCGTTCAGTGGTGGTACCAACTTCGACCCATGCCAGTCTTCAATTACGTTTGAAGCCGTCTGGGTGTCGATGTACGGATAGTTCACATATGGCCGAAGCACTCCAAAAGATCTTCCGTCGTCTGCCCAATCTTCATTGTATCGAAACCCAATGCGGTGTTCAGTGCAATCAAACGAAGCATTATAAACAAACAGGGCCATTCCATTCAGTTCGCGACGCACCTCGCCATTGTCGCCGGTTGTTATTTCGAATATTGGAGGAGTGCTCCGGCGCACTTGTTCATACAGACGCACAAGATTATGTCTCTGTCGACGGGGCATTCCGTCGATTTCAAGGGTGCTGAACCCGCGAACATATGTGGCTGGAGGAGGTGCATCATATCGCAGTGCAAGTGATTCGTCGTCACCCAACTGCCGAAGCGTGGTCGCAAGTGCGTGAGTTAAGGAAGAACGAAAAAAAGAATCTCCAGGCAGGAAACGCCAGACGTCAGCCTTGATCGCGGAACCGTACAGTAAGACGATACAAAGCGCGAGAGGAAGAGATGATCGCATTGCACCCTCAGGTCTAGTTAATTGGAATTGTTTTCGTGTAGTCGCAGAGCGTACGATCCGCTGCTGAAACTGGCCAATTGTCTCTCATAACCTTGTTCTTGTCAGGCCAGCGACTGTTCTCCAAATAGTCGCGATAATCTGCGTCACATTCCACGTGAATCGTAATGCTCTTGCATCGCATTCCGCCGCATAGGTACTTTTTCTTCAGCTTGTTAGCAAGAGAAGTTGCGGCGTCAATTCCAGAGCGCAACTGCTGTGTGGCAAGTTGCGGCGACACTTCTGCATCGCCAGATCTGGCAACATCCGGGATCGAATTAGCTGGAATATTTCTGGATATCCAATCGTTGATGGATGCCGTCTGCCCCGCGTTCCCGGTACTGACGCCGCATCCGAATCCAGCGACAAACGTTCCGCACGGAACAGACATATTCGTATTGTTGTTGGGCCTCCAACCGTCCATATCGCGTTGTACGACGCCGCTCCCAAAATCTGAGTACATCAGCCCGAATACGCCGGTGTTGTGTCCTGCATACAGAATTATTTCACATGGAATCCTGGTGACTATAGGTGGCACTGTCACTGTCAGTTCCGTAAGGCCCGACTGGGGCAGAAGGTCAGCGACACTTATGGTTGGCCCGAAGCGTTCTTCAACGACTTGTCGAATGGCGTTGGATATCACGATTCTGACATCATCATCAACAGTATTGCTGGGTGATAGCGCGGAGACTGGGGCAGCTTCTGGTGCGAGACCATAAGGATCGACGTCGTTCACTGCAAACGTGCACGAATACATGTTCGCACCGACAACATATCGAAGTGGGTCACGAGTGAGGAACTGACCGGTAAGTGTGTCGAGCCACCGAATCCTGAAAAGACTCATTTGTGTTTGCGGGTCAAAGTGTTGTCCGGTAAAAAGCGTACAAGAGTCGAAAAGCGAGCCCGAAAGAGGTGACATTGCGGCGCTGAGGATTACCGGTTGGCCGAACGGAGAATATAGATATCGTTCTTTGGGCAAAGCTGCCTCATCAATCAGGCAGACCATGTTCCAATTGGCGTCCTGCAGCCCGTAGAGCCGTTCGTCGAACGACGCGTCACTGTTGGTATCTCGATCCCGGACGACAAGATCGTCAATGTAGCGCAGTCCCCAGACCTGCTGCCGCTCAGGGCTGGCAGTCCATGGGCTTGTGCCGATTCGCTCCTCCAGCGACTGCCAACGGAACGAGTAATACAAGTGCCGTGTTTCGGCCATCGCTCCAGCGGTAAAATCCAGCCGGGCTGTGCGAAACATTCGTGCATCGTATTGATTTGTTTGAACGAGCTCAGTCGTAGTAGCATCGGCCAAGGCAACAAGCCGATTCCAAGCGTCGTAGGTTCCAGTGAAGCTGGTCGTTGGATCGGCGGGTTTGGGCAGAGTTGTCGTGTTTCCTGCCAGATCGTAGGCAGGCGTGACCCAAGCAGTGCCGATGGTGTTGGTTACCCCAGTGATTTCGTTGACGGTGTTGGCGGAACGTGATTGTGCCAGTGTCCACCCTCCACCGCTGGCTGCCTCTCGGAATCCGGACCAGTTGCTGGTGCTATCGAGTGTCCAGCATTGAGCGAAGTTTTCCGAACTGATCGACGTGTGGCCACTGCTGAGAGCCCCGCGCTGCATGTCTTGCAGGCGGTGCAGCCCGTCGTATGCATAGAGTTCGTCGAAGTCTTTCCCCAGGGATTGGGCCACAAGGTCGGATCGCCATAGTCGGTTTGAGACGCGATCGTATCCATATTGCAGGCGGACCGTTTCGGTTGAATTCCCTGTGTCGTACCAGCGGCAGTCTTTCACTCGGCCGAATCGATTCAGCCCACTGTAGATATCTCCCGTGTCTGGGTCGTTCGTTCCGGTCAGGCTGGCCAGAATGTATTCGACACCGGGCTGTGTGTAATCCACAATCACCGCGCTCGCCAACCCGAGGTACGAGTAGTCGGCCAGGTGCGTTGCGGATAGGTCGTCGTCGACGATACTGCCGATCCGGCTGACGGCATCGCTGATGTCGCCACTCGTGCCGTAGTCATAAGTCAGCACGCGACCGTTCGGATACGTCAAAGTGATCGGGCGGATCGTATTCGCACTGCCATTGGCATAGTTCAACTGCACCTTGGGAGTGGACGTTGTATTCACGGCACCGCTGTGGCTTTGGTAATCGGTGGTCAACTGACCAAAGTTGTTGTAGGCGAATTGTACCTGGTTCACGATGCTGCCCGAACCGACAGTGGCATTATCGTAACTGGTCAGCGTCAATCGCAACCCCCGAACTTCGTAGTTGGTCGAAAGTCGCTGAATGGCTCCATCCACGCCGGTACCCAGTGTCGTGACACGATCGTGGATCAAACGCCCCAGCAGGTCGTAATCGAATGTATGGACGCAGCCCCGTTGATCCGTGAGCGTCGTTTGCTGCCCCTGACGATTGTAAGTATACGAGATGAGGTCACTGCTGCTGGTCGAATCAGGATACGTCACCGACCGGAGCAGTTGGCTGGATGCAATGTCTGAATCGGTCAAGGTAGTTCCATACGCCCAGGTCGTCACCTGATCGCCGGTCTGGGCGTTGACGGCGGTCAGGGTCGCCTGCTGGCCATCGGCGGTGTACGTGAACCGTGTCGTGCGGTTCACGTCATCGGACGGACTGCAACCGCCGCTCGAGGAACTGTCCGAGGTCGACGTGCTAGTGAAACTCGACGATGAACTGCCGGACTGGGCGTTGTCGATTTGCGTGATCGTGCGCCCGGCATCGTCGAATTCCATGCGCGTGATCATCCCAGACGGATCGACGGTCTCATCGCTGTTGCCGGCTTGGTCAAATCGGCTGAGACTCACCAGCACGGTGTCCGAAGCTGAGGGAACCGTGCCGGGTCGGGACAGCGCCGAACCACCGTTCGTGCCGTAATTGGCGGTGGCTACGATTCGGCCGATCCCGTCCTGCCACGCGGCCGAATACGAGACCCGCGCCTTTGGTGTCGTGTTCGGGTCCTGCAGAGCACCGGTCTGTGTGGCAGGGGCGTTGTGATACCGTTGGCGGGAAGTTGACTGGATGGCATTTCCAGCCGCGTCGTAGACGGTTTCCACCTGTTCCAAGATTACGTCGTCGGTGACCGTCAAGGCACCAGCGTAAGACGTTTCTGACAGATCGTAGCCGCGGTAGGCGACCACACTGCGGCCCAGGCTGTCGAATGTCGTCTTCGTAAACAGGCTCGATCCTGCTGGGAGCGACTTGATGACATGCCCCGTCTGGTCGTACCACGTGTTGCTGGTCAGGCCATATCCTACTGTGCCTGTCGCTGGATCGACCTCGTACTGGATCGTCTGGTAGGGGCGGCTCAGATCGTCGAAATTGGTCACAGTGCGCGCGATCAGATGTCCGCTCGCGGTGGTGTCGTACCGCTCACTCTTCACGATGCGATTGAGGTTGTCGTAGTAGGTTTGGGCGAAGTAGTCGATTTCACCGTCTATGGCCAGTTGCCGATTGCGGTAGTCATAGGTCATCGCCGTGACGCGGGTTGTCGAGTTATCGACGTATTGAGTCTGCTGGGTCAGATTGCCGTCGCCCCCCGCCATTCCGTAGTCGTACTCATTGGCCGTCACCTGCACCATGTTATTGGCGGGATCGGCACCGCCGCCGGACGGATCAGACATCGTCGCACCGGCATCGTTGGTACCGATCCAGACGGACGTGACCAGTCCCCGCGTCTCGTAGACCTGTTCGGTGATCGTCCCACCCGGGCTGACCGTCCGGTACGGCCGCTTCATGACATCATAGCCGTAGTCGGTTTCATCATAGTTCGTCCCCGCAGTCCCCATTCCCGTACTGGGGATCGAGTGATAAACGCGCTGGGATGCGGCCAGGCAGCAATCGGTGTACTGCGTGGTGGTCCAGCGCGTGTAGCGGGATTGCGGGAAGGCAGTTGCACCTCCGCCGGCCGCCGTGATAATGTCCGCCAGTGTTCCCGCCGTCGAGACGGCCGTCGCCTGGATTTGTTCGTTCACCCGACCACCGGGCCCCATCTTCGTGATTGAGACTGGATTGACCAGGGTGCAGGTGTAACTCGGCGAAGTTCCTGTCGCGTATCCTTGGCCGGAATACGTCATGTGATTCACATCGTCGAATACCGACCAACTGGCGGTGCGCACAGTGGTGACCGTTCCGGCCAGATCGATCGAGTGGCTGGGCCCCAGACTCTGGATCGTCCGACCCTGATTGTCGACCGTCATGTCCGTCACCAGGTTCAACCCTCCCCCCGTGGGGGTCACCCAGCCAGTGGGGGCGGCATTGCCCGTCTGCGAGGTGTCATAATCACGGATTTGCTGGATCACCGCACCAGTGATCGAATCATAGGTTGTTCCTGTGATGAAGCCTCGTTCGTCCATGTCCCACAGTTGATATCCCAATTGATCGAAGTACGCCTTCCGGGTATTCGCCACTCCCGAACCGTTCTGCGACGTGCTGATCACCGGCAGCGTGGTCGTCTGCTGCTGAGGTTGCACGGTACCGGTGTGGAACGTGTACGCGTATGAGGTCTGAATGGTGATCACCGGATTGCTGGCGTCCGGGTACTGCGTCTGAGTGGCAATCGGATGGACCGTAATTCCCCCCGCAGTCACAGTCTCGTACGTCGTCGAGTTCAACAGGATCGGAGTTCCCGACTGTCCCTGCTGGATTTGTTCGCTCTTCTGGTATCCCTCCGGTTGCGGCGCGTCACTGGCCGCATAATAGTTGGTCAGACGAATCAGCCCGTCGTCATTTTTCAAATACGCGAACTGTCCTGTGACGGGATTGAAGTTCAACAGATCGTCATAGGTGTCGTCATATCCAGTGATGGCCGACGCTTCGGCCGTCAGGATCGGGCGACCAGCCGTGTCGAAGCGATAGAAATGACACCACTCGCCCGAGGCACCGGAAGATGAGCTACTGCCGGAGGAAGAGCCCGCAACCGGGGAGACCTGAGACTGGCGCAACACCGACAGCATGGGCAGCCCCACGTTATTGCAATACACGATCTTGACCGTGCCGTCCGGCCGGGTCTCGATCGTCTTGTTCAGCCAGACGTTGTAATCGGCGGTTTCGAACGTCGAAGATCCACTGGAACTGGAGGTCGCATGGCGGGGGTTGTCCTCAAAGGCCAGTGTATAGGTCTGCGAGCCCCCTTTCACCTGCTCCAACACTGCCCGGTCACTGTCGTCGTACGCATAGAAATAATCCGCGAAGAGTGCGACTTCAGCGTCACTGGCTGACAGCGGATCGCCGACGAGTGCTGCCAGATCGCTGTAGGCCTGGGGCAAGCAGACATACCGCAATCCATGCACGAACCCGCCCGACTGGTCCGGTGTGTAGTACCGGTAATACTCGGTCGAGACATCAACCCAGTCGCCGCCCGCCCCGGATGAAGACGACGTATCGGGCAGCCAGTTCTGCAGTGTGACTGTCTGCAAATCGTTGAGATTGCCGTGGCTGCTGGAGCCATCGTAATAGGTATACACCGCCTGAGTGACGTACTGCCACAGCCCCGTTCCCATTCGGACGCGGGATATGCAACCGATCAGATTGCCCCCCGACGCCGCGCTCTCTGAGGAGGAACTGCCGCTCGTCAGATACCCGTTGCCATATTGGTACAGGAACGACACCGTCGTCCCGGCCTGCGTCTGCTGCACTTCGACGATCCGGGTGGTTGTCTCCTGTACAACCTGCAGCAGGTTCCCGCCGGGCGATGTTTGGGAAACGAACTCGCCCGGACGTGTTGCGGAGGCAAAGTCGTGGAACACCTTGACCGCCCCATCTCGCTCGGTCAATACAAACTGGCCGGATTGATGCACAAACGTGCACAAGTCTCCGAACATCGGCGAATACAAACCCGTTACTGGGTCCTGGAAGAAGTACCGGGGAAACGACAGATTGCTGTTTAAGACCAGTGTTGCGCCGGGCAGGTTTGTCGGAGCCAGGTATGACCATTCGGCGGGACTCCAATTCCAGCCGTTGCCGCGGTTGAAATTACTCAACATCTGGTTGCTGTAGGTCCGCGTATGCGACCACGGCGTCTGGAAGGCCGACGACGTCACATCCGTCCGCTCCAACCGGACCTGTCCGTTGAAGTACCGGATCGGTGCATCCGTCCAACTGCTCGTGCAGACACCTGTACAGGGATCACAATACGATTCCCGGCGGCGACCACGTGACGAACTGGAGGAACTCTTGGAACTGGAGTCGCTCTGTGAACTGGAATCACTCTGAGATCCCGAGGAGTCCGAGTTGCTCGACCCGCTGAACGAACTTGAGGAACTGGAAGAGCTGGAAGAACTTGACGATTGGGAAGAATCGGAGGAACTCGACATCGAATCGGAGCTACTCCCCGACGCCGAATCGCTCGCCGACGTTGAGCTGTCGGAACCACTTCCTGACGTGGACCCACTGCTGCTGGACGTGGAATCACTGCCGGACGTCGAACCACTTCCAGATGTGGAATCACTCGCCGACGTCGAACCACTCCCGGATGTTGAGCTGTCGGAACCACTTCCTGATGTGGACCCACCGCTGCTGGACGTGGAATCACTGCCGGACGTCGAACCGCCTGAGGTCGAACCGCTCCCGGACGTTGAGCCGCCGGAACCACTTCCTGATGTGGACCCACCGCTGCCGGACGTAGAATCACTCGCCGACGTCGAACCACTCCCGGATGTTGAGCCGCCGGAACCACTTCCTGACGTGGACCCGCCGCTGCTGGACGTGGAATCACTGCCGGACGTCGAACCACCAGAGGTCGAATCGCTCCCGGACGTTGAGCCACCGGAACCGCTTTCTGATGTGGACCCGCCGCTGCCGGACGTGGAATCACTGCCGGACGTCGAACCGCCTGAGGTCGAACCGCTCCCGGACGTTGAGCCGCCGGAACCGCTTCCTGATGTGGACCCACCGCTGCTGGACGTGGACCCGCCGCCGGACGTCGACCCTCCGGATGTCGAGCTGCCCCCCGACGTTGAACCGCCAGAATCACTTCCAGACGTGGATCCGCCACCGCCGGAGGTCGAGTCACTGCCGGACGTTGAACCGCCAGAAGACGAGACACTCCCACCGCCACCCGAACCACTTCCTGAACTCGACGAACTTCCGGATCCGCTGCTTGAGCCGGATCCACTATCGGAGGTCGAGCCGCCACCTGATGTGGAATCGCTTCCCGACGTTGAGCCATTCGTCGAAGAAGTTTCGCTGCTGGAAGTCGAGCTTCCGTCCGATGAGGATCCAAGCGGCATAATTGCGATGTCCTGTTTTTAAGTGGTCCACTTGAGTACGAATGTCTTTCGGACGCGACTGTGATCTGGTCGGGAATCTGCGGCGGTTCAGCCCTGCCTCGGTTCGGTTCAGCAGGCTGTGAATTTGGACTGAATCAAATCCCACACCGAATCCACGTCCAGGGCTTCCGTGGTGTGCGCGAACAGCGCGCCCGATTGGTCGCCCGAAAACAGTCTGCCGGGCCAAATCTCGACGGCCCGTTGCGATGCGGGGATTTCGTGCCAGGCCCGCTGCCCGAACACGTCTGAGTTGCGAAACCAGAAAAAAGAACCCAGATACTGATAGGCACCGCCGTCACCAGTGACGTTGATTGGCAACTTGAAGGCTCCGGTGATCGGGTGAGTTTCCAGATTCGTCAGGATCTGCTCCGGATCGCCCAGGTTGGCCTGGTACAAGATTTCTTCCAACCGGTCCACCCGGGCACCGGACGACGAGGTCACCCCATTGGCATGCCCATAAAATGTGACCCCGGATTCACGGGACACCGTCTGAAGCAGCGGCGCAAATGTGACGGCCTGGCCCAGATCGGCATTGTTGGGAAACGTGACCCAGTGATTAATGCGATGCCCGGCAAATGCAGACTGCACCGCCGACAGCGTTTCTGACTCGGCATCCGTGACAACTCCAATGGAGCGCACGCCATCGAACTGGTCGATTCGCTGCAACAATTGTGCGACATTCCGTCGCCATGTTCCCTCTCTGTCCGGCCAGATGTGATAACAGAGATGGCGCTTCGTCGAATTCGTCAGACATCCCTCGGTTCGCGCTTCGGGAACTCCCGCCGGTTCATCCCGCGGTTCCGGCGTCGGCTGTTCCGGCAATTTGTCGAACTCTGCCAGGGCCGCTTCGGCTTCCGCGAGAGTCGCGGCGCGAATCCGCGTAAACGAGGCAAAGCCGAATTGGCGAACAACGTCCCAAGTCAACGACGGGTGGTACAGACAGACTCCCTTGTGTCCGCTGCGAACGCATTCACTGGCGACGAACTGATACCAGCGAGCCAGACTCGACTCCGGGCTCCCCGAGGCAACCGCGGCACAGACGCCACGATCAAGTTCGTGCTCATTTCGCCAGTACCCTTGATGCCAACCCCGCAACCGTAGTTCGGCGGCCACCTCCTTCGGGGCCTCCAGATAGATCGTCTTCGGCTTTTCCACCATCCAGGCGGGATTGGAAAGACGTTCTGGATCGACCCAAAACGAAATGCTGTTGACGTTTCCACTGATGTTGCTGGGCCCGGCATCCTGGCCCACCAGCCATTTGCCGGGGCAGTACACCTTGAGCCTTCCCGATTCGTGCAGCCGGCCCAAATGGTGATCGATATGTTCGCCGTTGACGAACGGCGTGGTCGACAGGTGTCGGTACAGCTTGTGGTAACCACGCTTGTGAACCGCAAATGCGTGTGTGCGATTGACATTGTACGGAATATAGCAATGGGCATTGACCGGTTGCGGGGGATGAGCCACCTCGTGCAACAATTGGCCACCCAGATACGCCATCTCCCAATCATCCGGCAGAGACTCCAGAAACTGCCAATACAGGTCCTCAAACCCCTCGCGGAACACCGCATCATCTTCAAAAACGAGATAGGACTCGACGCCTTCGTTGTAGCACTTCTCCAAGATCTGCATGTGCGAGCGATAGCAACCCCAAGCACCGCGCCCTGCCGTCCACCAGTCGGGATGCTGGACAGTGTCCCCATGCACTGCCCGCCAAACGTCAATCGAGCCCAAACTTGGGGGAATCGATGCCTGAAACTTATCAAGACGATCCGTCTTGAACGCCAGATTGATGACGAACAGTCTCTCGGGAATGCGCATCGAGTAATCCATCAACGGGCGGTCGTGCTGTAATTCTCGGAGAGGATCTCTCCGTCGAATGTGCGATTTACAGGCCGTCTGGAGCTATGCCAGCGTGCATCGCATCACGATAGAGCGCACGTATCGTACTGTCAACAGGCGCGTCAGTGTGAAACCCCATATTGAGAAGAGTATGTCAAAATAGTAATATTTTAAATAATCCGTAAGTACAATGTTTACCCAATCGGAATCTGCCGGGGCGAACGGAACAAGTTCCGTTCTACGGCCACTCAATTCCCGGCGGGTGACTTCAATCGTGAAAGTAGGACAGGCTGTCCGGAAGATCCTTGCGGGTGAATTGTTCCTGATACTGCGGATCGTAGATTTTCAAGATCTTGTATTTGCCGTTGGTCACCCATTGCTTTGGATCACTGATGTTGATGGCACCGTCGTGAACCGTCGCCTGCGGGTTTCTGGTGATCGACTGTTCCTGGATCACGATCTGGCCCCAGGCCAGCCAGCGGCCGTTGATGTTGTGGTACCAGTAGACCCGCACCGGATCGAGGTGAAAGAATCGAGGACCCGTCTTGCCCTTGAATTCGAAGACCATGTCCTTCACTTCATCCAGGGTGATCGGTTGCCGCCGATGCCGCTCCAGGTTGAACAGGTGATCGGGAAAACCTTCCGCGGTCGTGATCTGAAGGGTGTCGTTAATCTCAAGCAGGCTGCCCATCTCGTTTTCTCCCATGCCGTCAGTGGTATGACCCGGGCGCGCGACCGAGGTTGGATACACATTGACGAATCCTTCGCTCGCGCGTCGGGCTAGTGTTGTCCTCGTTCCCAAGCTCCAGCTTTTCATCGTTCCCAAGCTCCAGCTTTTCATCGTTCCCAAGCTCCAGCTTGGGAACGCCCGTCTTTGAAGCTCCGCTTCACGGTCCAAGCATTGTTTAGCCTTCCCAGCGGGATTTCATGAAGGCCAGGCCGTGTCTGGCCAGATGTTCCTCGTTCGGAAACATCTTTCGATAGATCTTCATCGACGAAATCATCTCAGGAAGACTCTGCCCGAACGCTTCGATTACCATCCATCCGTCGTAGTTGACTTCCTTCAACGCGGCAAAGGTTGCATCCCAGTTTACGCCTCCTTCTCCGGGAGTGGAGCGATCATTTTCGGCGATGTGAACGTGAACGCACAGGTCGGCACAATCCCGCACCGCCCGGGTGATGTCTTTCTCTTCGATATTTGCGTGGAAGGTGTCGTACATCAATCGTAAATGAGGGTGGTTGATCTCACGGACGAACCGGATCAAGTCCTGCATGCAGGTCAGGATGTAACATTCGAACCGGTTCAGGTACTCGACGGCCAGCGTGACACCGGCGTCCTGTGCGTGGTCGGCCACCTGGATCAGCGTGTCGGCGGCGTATTTCCATTCGTCGGCCGTGGGCCCGACAGCCGTGGACTGGCCAATGGCAGAATGCAGCGGTCCGCACAAGATCCGGCTGCCAACAGCATGGCATACGTCCACCGATTTTTTCAAATTGGTGACCGCCGCCTGGCGAATCGACGGCGAACTCGAGATCGGGTTTGATTCCGGCGTGTTCACGGCGACCGCCGTCCGATCCAGGCCCAGCTCATCCAGCTTGGCCGCGATCTGTCGAAAATGCGCCAGGTCGTAACTGAAGATCGGAAGTTCCACAGAGTCGTATCCCCAGTTACGGATGTTTTCCAACAGGGGATAATGCGATTCATTCAGGTCGGTGGCCCACAACAGCATGTTGATGCCGTACTTCATGGCACGTGTCTCCGTTAGCCCGTGGTAAAAGGGGTCTGACCCTTTGGAGGGCAATCGATTCTCGTTGATAATCAACTGCCCGGAGAGGGTCAGACCCCTTTTGGCCACGGGCTGTGAGGCGATCACGAATTCGAAAGTACCAGCGGCAGCGACTCCAGCAGCACGATGTCCTGGCGTGGCTGATACCGCAACCGCATGTAACAACCCTCCGGCCATTCCGGGATGCGCAATTGCGGATACGATCTGGTCAGGGTCTCAAAAAAGACATTGGCCAGCATGCGAATTTGAGGTCGGCCCGTACACTGATGTGGTCCCCAGCCAAACGTCAGATCGCCGTTGGACTCACCGGGTCGTCGGATGTCGAAGACGCGTCCGTTCTTGAATTTCCGAGGGTCACGCTGGGCGGCACCCACATTGACCAGGCAAAGATCCCCCCGCTTGATTGTCTGGCCTCCCACCAACACGTCCTCCTTCGCCTTTCTCAGCGTGATCGGAGCGTAGGGATGGAATCGCAACATTTCTTCGACCGCACCCTGGACCAGTGACGCATCGGCAACCAGATCCTGATACGTATTCGTGGACAGCAGCAGATGAATGCCATCCGCCAGCAGGGCCATACTGGATTCGTGAAAGCCGCCCAGCAGGTGGTTTGTCACGACCTGAAAGACCTGGTAGTCGGAGATTGTTCCCGGGTTTCTGGACTGATGATCCAGGAGTCGGCTGATGAAGTCGTCACCGGGAGCGGACTTCTTACGAGCGAACAGCTCGGAGCAGTACTGTTCGAGTTCGACGATGGCGCGGTTGGCGCGATCGATCGATTCGTCGCTCAGGAAATCACAGTCGGTCGCATTGCGGAACACGATCAGGATGCCATTCAAGACCCATTCCCGCAGTCGGGGAAAATCTTCCAGCGGCATTCCCAGCACCGACATCGTGGCCAGGCACGGGAGCGGTTGACACCATTCCCGCATCGCCTCGATCGAGGTCAGGTTTCGGACCCGTTCCAACTGCGTCGAGACCAGTGCCTGAAACTGGTCCCGCAAGGCCTGGGGCCGGGATTCCGGACCGCTGAGCGCCCGGTAGGGGACCGATGCCTCGTGCCATGACCGGTAGGTGGACCAATTGGGCGGATCCGAAAACCGTAAGAGCCCGTCGGACCACTTCTGCAGCGGTTGTCCTTCGATGCGTTGCAGAAACCGTTCTCCCTTGGCATCGCGATATCCGTGTCGGACGCTGAATCGTTGAATATCCGAACCAACCGCCACGGCTTCTTCGTAACCGGTAATGAACCAGAGGCCCGCTTCCGGGCTCCAGGTCACAGGGCCGTGATCCAGTTGCTGGTCGAATCCGGGGTAGGGATCGTTTTCAATGCGCAGTACCATCGGAGTCTCCCCAATTGGGACGAACATTACACTGTGACCGGACCTGACTTTCTCCGGCGTTGACGTTGCCTTTTCCCGCGGGCGCTATTTCAGCGGAAATCGCTTCTGGAGTTCCCGAAAGCCGTTCCAATAGAAGTCGCTGATGGCATCGGACGGATAATCGAAGGTGCTTTCCCACTGAACAAAGCAGGTCTTGTCAAGGTCGCCCGAAAAGACGCGGAGCGACGCCTTGTAATTCTTGACCGCCTCGCCCCAGGGGCCCTGGTACCACTTGTAGCGATAGTGAAAATCGTCGTTATCCATCGATACAAGTTCTTCCGTGGTGATCGGCTGACCGGGAAAGGTCAGGTGCCTGCGCAGTTGTCGGGTGTGAGTCTGCTCGGCCGGAATCTCGATGACGGTGATATCGGGATGCCACTCCTGGATCGTGTAGAATCCCCCGACCACCTCCCACACTTTCGCCGCAGGAGCCCCCAATTCGACGACCCGAATGACGTGCTGTGGTTTGTAGTCATTGCCGGTGTGTTCGACTTTGTCGGTCATGTGTGTCCCCGTTTTTAAAAATGAGGTCGTGATTCACCTGAGTTTGCCACGCGGGTCAGGCTGCCGATCAGTGCTGCGCCTTGCTTCCGGTTGCAGGCGCTCGCGACACCTGCTTGTTCACCGGTTCAGGCTGGTATCTCCAACAAGGTCCATAGGTCCCACCATCCCCCTTGGGGATGGGAATCGCCATCAGGGGCTTGGCGGACCATTCCAGGTCGAACATGACGTCGTACGCCTGGATCAGATAGGCCTGTCCCCCGACGGTCCAGGCTTGCTGCAACAGTGTCAGCAGCTTGCTGTAGGTCCGGTCAAACTTGTCCAGGTAATGCCAGACTTCGGCGGAGACATTCTTCTGCAGGTAGCCGCCAGGAGGGACCTTGGCCATCGGCAATGTGTCCGGCCACGGCAGGTCCCCGACTTTTTCGAGCTTCTTCTTGTCCGGATTCCACTTGTATTTCGTTTTGTTGTAGACCTCAAGAAATCGATAATAGTGGGACAGATCTCCCGACTTTTCTTCAGGGGTATTTGGCGACCCCTCGCCCTGGTCCTGAATCAGCTTGATGGCATAATCAACGCTGTCCATATTCCGGATGACGGTCCACGCCAGCGGACCGCTGATCTGGTTGTCTGTCGTCAGCCGATTCTGGGGATCCGACAGATACAACTCGAATCCCTGGCGGATTTGCTCATAGAATTCGCCGATCGTGTTGTCACTGGGATACAGTTTGTTGATCTTCTTCAGATCGAATTCGCCATCCTTGTAGGGGTTTTCGGACGGGACCTGCTCGACGGGACGTTCGATCCACAAGAAGCCTTCCAGCGATTCCTTCGACAAACCCATCAGCGTGACCGTCAGGCCCTCGTGCACGCCACCCGGAAGCCCGCTGGGATAATTCGGAACCTCGGAAATGATCTTCGGCGTTTCACCCAGGGACGCGAGCATGTTGCAGGCGAGTGCCATGTGCAGCATTTCTTCCTGGACCACCTCGCGAATGGACATGGCCGCCGGGTGCCGTTCATCCTTGATGGACCAGAGCGCCGACAGATAGGGAGGAATCGTGGCAAACTCCAGGGTCACGGCCGCCTGCAGCGATTTCTTCAGGCAGAGGACCTGTTCACTGCGGAACTCGTCCTGCTTCGCATCGGCAAGAGCATGCAACTTCTTCAGAGCGGCAGTCAGCTCGACAATGGACAGATCGCGGTCATTCTTGCCATCCGCCGAATCGTCAGCTTTGTGATCTTTCTTTGGCATTGCAGACTCTTCCGCTTTATCGTGGGAATTTCGATATCCAGTTTCAGTGCCGCCGATTCACGCTTTCTTGATCAGGTGGTCCGCCAGCCGATAGGCCATCGCCGTCAGCGTCAACGTCGGATTGACGGCGGCGCCCGAAGGAAAGGCTGCGTTTGAGCACACGTACAGATTGTCTGTTCCATGAACCCGCATGTCTTTGTCTGTCACGCCGTCCTTTTCGGTGGCACCCATGCGGCAGGTCCCGGTGGCATGGTGCCCTCCGGGCGGATCGACCACTCGCTTGGTAATCCGGTATCCCATGTCGTCGACAACCTTTGACATGATCGTCAGCCAGTTTTCTGCATTTTTCTGGGCATCTTTCGATCGATCAAAGCGAATCTCCATCTTCGGCAGGCCGAAGCGGTTCTTTCCCCGGGCCAGCATCACTCGATTATTGAACTCGCCCGTTTCCTCCATGAACGACTGCAGTTCCTGGACGCGCGAGGCCTTGCGGATGGCATCAATTTCACCGCGGGATTTTCCCTGGATCATGAGCTGCGCGAAGTCGATGTTCGGCAACGCGCGGTTCTTGAACAGGAAGATCTTGTTGCTCTTCTGGTACTGAGGAGTGTCGTAGGTGCGGGACATCAACGTCGGAAAGTCGTATTCCTGGAACCAGTTCTCGCGATTGTGGTCCAGGATTCCCTGGACCTTCAAAATCGAGTGCGAAACCAGGAATCGCCCGACGAGATCGTGATCGTTTCCGATCCCGTTCTTCCAATAGTTGCTTTTGGACAGCATGAGCAGCTTGGGAGACTCGTACGCGCCTGAGCAAACGATGACGGTGCGACCATAGACATGCCGGGCATCCCCGGTGGTCGAGTCCAGATACTCCACTCCTGTGATCCGACTTTTCGAGTCGACCAGGATCTGAGTGACTGGCGTACTGCTCACGATTTCCAGATTGATGTTTCGTTCGTCGCTGCGCAGCTCGTCGAGGATCAGTTGCGAGGAGAACCGGGCACCAATCGGGCAGTATTTGCACGTTCCCGTGGTCATGCATTTCCGGTATCGCGCGACAGGCATCTTGCCGGGCTCGATTCCGTTCTTTTCCCACGCCTGGATCATTTCACCGTCCGCCTCGGTCCACCAATACGGCGGTCGCGGGTACGGGACGCCCGGACGCATTTCCTGATTCCACGATTCGCCGACATCTCCGCAGACCTGCAGATGATGTTCCGCCATTTCGTAATACGGAAACAAATCTTCGTAGTCGAACGGCCAGTCTCCGCCGAGCCCCGTATTATAATGGAGCTTAAAGTCTTCGGGCTTATACCGCAGACACCAGCCTCCCCAGTGGACTGTGGAACCGCCATACAGCATGACTCGTGATCCGGCGACCTCGAAGGTCTGATTGCCGCTTACTTTGGCCTCACCCGGCTGGTCGCAGGTGAAGTCATACGCCTTGGAATTGTCGCCGCTGGCATTGACGACGTAGTCCCACCAGAATCGGCGGTCCTTCGCCTTAACTTCCGGCCCGGCTTCCAGAATCAAGATGGATGTGGCACGATTGTGTTGCAGCAGCCGCTCAGCAATGGTTGAGCCCGCAACACCGGATCCGACAATGACGTATTCGTATTCCTGATGCTTCACTTCGGCGTCTCCGCTTCAGACGGCTTGTAGTCGCGCACTCTGGCTTTCAGGTTGTATCGCGATCCTCCCAGGTAACCGTTGTAATTCACGCCATTCTGGTGTTCTTCGCGACCGAACGACTTGAATCCGCTCGCAACCACATTGACTCGAATGAACTCGTCAATCACAAACTTCTTGGCATGGGCCAGGCGAGTCATGGGAGGGGCTGCCGGGTTTGACTGCTGCGGAAGTCCGCTGCGGAAAAACAGCAGCGAGAACGCATTCGACTCGCCGTAAATCTCGATCAACTCGTCCACGCACAACACGGCGTTTGAATACTCTGCAATGTAGCTGGGTTCAAAATTGGTCTTGGCCTCGATGAAGTCCAGCCAGGTGCTTTTCAGATTGGATGAGTCGGTGGCCGAAGGGTGCAAATCATCCCAGGCGCGGCCGATTGCCTGAAAGATCCGCCACAGCCCGTTTCGCTCATACGGCGTCAAATGCTGACCTGCGCTGGACAACAGGCCCGGTGCGATGGCGGCCCTGCAAAACTCGCCGCCAATGTGGTCGTTGGAATCTGCTGCGCCCGACATTCAGGGTGCCCTCCCCTTGGAAATAAGAATACGCGAGGTCACTGTCCGTTCGTGGCCGGTTTACCGGAACAAGATTCGTTCCTGCTGTTCCGGTGTTCCCTCTTTGAAAGAGTTTTTCAGCCAGGAATCGTTCTCAACCAGGAAATTCGCCGTGGCAAACTTCGCATCCGACAGACTGTTCAGGTCGTTGCGGATTTCAAAGTGCTTGAACAGTCGCATGAACTCCCCCAGGAACACATCGGCGACGCGAGTATCCCCCCGGATGATCAGCAGGTTTTCGTCATTGTCGGTGGTCGAAGCCTTGCTGAAATTGGCGGATCCGGTCATCACCAGCGGGTCATCGGACAACGGGTCGATCAGCAGGTACTTCGTGTGGATGTACTGCACATTTTCATTCAACCCTGTCAGTGTTTCGATGTGCGGGTCGTCACCGCTGCGGGGCTTGAGAACATCGCCCCAGGCCAGCCGATTCTGCTTGACGGGTTTCAGCAGCTTGACCTTGTCCTTCATCAGCCCGGTTCGGGATTCCAGAATGATGTAGCGCTGATACGCCTCGCCGTCAGCAACGGACGTTTCCTTCAACAGTTGTTTCATGAAAGAATCGTCCACGGAAAAAGCCGCCGTGAAGAACACCGACGCCTTCGCATCGCCGATCCGCTCGGCATACCAGTGCAACATGTCCTGCTTCGGCCTGGGACTGAAGATCGGTGTGATGGAATTCTTCGGAGGCACCTTGCCGAGATCCGGGGTCTGGGCGGACGTCCAGGCGGTCATTTCCGACTTCGTGGGGTCTTCCGCCAGCTTGTTCCAGTACGCCAGGTACTTTTTGGCAATCTTCTCATCACGGACGACATGTCCCACATTGGACTGCCCGAAGATTCCGCCTGCCGTAAAATTCGTGGAACCGGTCCAGACCTGGATCGGTTTGCCGTCTTTCAACAGCACAATGAATTTGTTGTGGGAAATCGTTGTATTCTTGCGTTCGGACATCAGCTTTTCGAAGGCTGGCAGGTTGGATGCGTCCTTGAGCCCGACACGCGACACGGCCGCATCCGCCGCCTGACCAATGCTGTCCTTGACATCCTTGTTCGGGAAGATGAACTTGTTCTTATAGACGTCCTCTTCGCCGGATTCCCAGCTAGATGTGGTGGTCACCCGCCAATTGTCGGTGCCATCTTTCGGGTCGCGCTGCGTCTTGAGTTCATACATGGTTTCGCGTTTGGCGTGATGCACGATCCGGACGTCGACTCCACGCTCCAGAGCATCGACAAATGCCTGAATCGCGGGTTGATACGTGAACTCGTACACTGCGGCGCGAAGGGAATACCCAGAGCCCGTGGCCTGGGCGATGAAATCCAGCATCGCTTCTTCCAGGCCCCGCGACAGCCACTTGTAGGCTTCGCGATCCGGCACATCTTCGGGCTTGATCAATTGCTGAGGCTTCAGTTCACCGAATTTGTCGACCAGGTACCAGCGTCGATGATCTCCGAAATGTCGACTGTATGCCTGGCTGCCGGCCACGCCACGATTGAAGTAGATCGAGTGAACTCCGTCCTCGCGCCGTTCTGTCTCGATCTGAACCGTGACTTCGTCGCCAGCCTTCAGTTTGCCGGGTTCACCATATTGAGCAATGACACGGTAGTTATAGGTCACTCCCGGCTGGGCTTCATAATCCCCCCAGAGGAATGACTGAATGGGGGCTTGATCGGACCGAACAAACTCGTCGGCGTCGTGGATTTTGGCAAACCGCTTCCCGCCCCCCAGGATTTTCTTCCCCGGTTCGCCCACAGTTTCCCGGATGATCGTGAATCCCAGCAGTCCCGTGGAAGCCGTTTCCGCGATATCCATCCCGAGCAGAACAACATATGTTCCTGCTACAGCATGAACCGACAGCGAACCCTCATGCTTGCGGCTACGCATTGGCTGACTCCATTGGCGGGTGATTCTGGTCCGGAGTGGTGTAGATTCGTCACCGACTTAGAGCATGTCATTTCGAAATGTGCGGCCAAGCATAGGCAGCATCTGTTGCTTCGTCAAACGATTTACATCCAGTTTCAGCGACAATGAACAAAAGATCAAAAACGTACATTTCGGGGTGCTGCGAAATCGCATGTTCGCCTGAAGGAGCCGCAATTCATGTTTCGGTGCCATTCACCTAAACAGGTCTGTCCTGGTGACTCGGAAGCGTTCGCGAGCTCCGCGTCGAGAATCCACAGTGTACTCCGGCAGTGCCATTGCACAGTTCACTTTGTTACTCTGTCGACGATTCGGTGGCCTTGATCCAGTTCCGGAATTCAATTGCGATGAGCACGAATACTCCCCACTCAGCCCATGATCCAATCTGGACGGCAATCCGCGCCGAGACTTGGTCTGAGCAGGAGCGCGATGCCTACCTGCGGCAATACCTCACCACCACCATCCTGAAGAGCAAGCGACTTGAAGACGCGCTTGGTTTGATCCTTTCGGCCAAGCTCAAATCCGACAGCCTGATTCCAGAACTGCTGAATTCCCTGGTAAATCAGGCGCTCGTGCAGTCGTCAACCGCAGGAACTGTCCTGCGGCGGGATCTGCAAGCCCTGCGCGATCGCGACCCCGAGTCTGACGGATTTCTGGTTCCGTTCCTGTTTGTCCGCGGTTTCCACGCCCTGCAGTCCCATCGGGTCTCGCACTGGTTGTGGAACCAGGATCGCCAGTTGCTGGCTCGGCATCTTCAAAACCGCATTTCGGATGTGTTCGGGGTCGACATCTACCCGGCAGCGCAGATCGGCTCGGGCATCCTGATGGATCACGCCACCGGGATTGTGATCGGCGAAGCCATCATCGGCGACGATGTCGTCATCGGCGCCGGCGCCAAGATCCTGGGGAAGATCGAAATCGGTCACGGCACCAGAATCGAAGCTGGCAGTGTCGTTGTCGAATCGGTGCCGCCAGGCAGCGTCGTGACTGGAGTCCCGGGACGCGTCGAAGCGGTCCGTCAGACGATGCAG
Source organism: Planctomycetota bacterium (assembly GCA_018242525.1). Taxonomy (GTDB): domain Bacteria; phylum Planctomycetota; class Planctomycetia; order Planctomycetales; family Planctomycetaceae; genus Schlesneria. Next base: position 33,557 of record JAFEBS010000050.1, read on the forward strand.
TGAGTTGGATCGGCCAGGTAATACATCGCTTCCAGAGTGCGCGGACTGTCGAGTGTCACCAGCGGGCCCGGCGTGATGATTTCCATCGGGGCCTGGTCCATCGTTTCCTTGTTTCTGGCGAAGAACTGACCGAGGAACAAGGCGGTTCGATGGATCCGACAAACGGGGTTCACTGATGTCGCGGCCAGCACGCCATTCTTGACCGCATCCAGCCCCTCCTTTTGCCCATCGACCGCGGCCACCAGCATCTTCTCGTGAATCGTCCCCTTCAAGGCGGGGACCGAAGCCAGGGCCATGTCGTCGCTGTGGAAGAAGGCACCGGCAATGGGAGTTGTCTCCTGCTGTAACAGGGACTCAAACGTGTTCCGCGCCTTTTCCTTTTTCCAGTCGCACCAGCGGACGCCACCGCCGACCACTTCGATCTCGGGAAACTTTTTGACGATGTTTTCAAATCCCTGTCGACGGCCCTGGGCTCCACTGTGACCGTCCAGGCCACCGATATGGATCATCTTCCCCTTGCCACCGATCTTTTCCACCAGATAGCCGACCGCCATTTCTGCCATGTTCACATGGTCCGGCGTGACTTCGGTCCAGACTCCCGTTTCGCGCATTTTGTCCATGTCGACCAGCAGCGTATCCATGGAAATCACCGGAATCCCCCGCTCCTTCAGTCGACGGGTCGGTTCGGCCAGTGAATCGATCTGGACCGCCTGGAAGCAGCAGAAGTCCCAGTCCCGGTGTACGATCGCGTCAATCTTGTTCCGCTGCTTTTCGGGATCGAATTCGCCGTCGAACCAGGTGATGTCGATGTTCAACATCTGGCCCCAGAGCTCTGCCGTTTTCTTGCCGAGTTCACACCACGTGCTTTGCAGACCGGCATTTGAAAAGGCCGCCTTCAGCGGTCGCAAGGTCGGGCCATCACCGGACGTCCCCGCCGGAGCGCCGGACGGCTGGGCGCAGCCCAGCATCCCCAGGCTCAATCCGGCGGCGGAACCGAGCGACAATGTTTCCAGAAACTCGCGACGCGATGCAGACATGATGAAACCTCGCAGAGGTGAATTCCGACAGCCAGCCTCAAAACGGAATCGATGTCCGTATCCTGATGCTGACCCGAATCCGACGCAAGGGCTCACGCGTCTATTTCGGCCCGACGCCAAGCGGCGCTTCCACGTCAACGATGCGGGCGGTGGGCCGCGACATGTCGACCAGGATTGGCTGCGTCGATTCCGCCTTGGCGGTGTTGCCAGCGATATCCCGTGCGACGACTCGCACGTAGAACTGCGGTGGCATGCCGGCGACGACGGTCCATTCCAGGCCGCCCTGATCGTCAGTCCAACCCGAAACGGGTTCCCACGGACCATTGCGGGCCATCGAGTAGTAGACCGAAACTGGCTTGCTTGCCAGGTGTTCGTCGGAGATCCGCCAGCGCACCTGGACGCGGTTGCTGCTGCTCCCCTGGCCCTGCTGAGCCGACAGCAATTCCACGGTCGGCGGAGTCTGATCGACGGCCACGACGATCGAGGGAGGTTCACCCGGCAGCGGCGGATCATTGGTCAGTCCAACACCACTACGAACGCGAATGGAGAACCCGTACTCGCCATCCTGCGGGACTTCAACATCGAACGGACTGCGACGGTCGGGGTCATCCCCGTACTTCCACCACTTGCGTCCCTGATCCTGGGTGATGAACAGTTCCACGGCCCCGATGCCGGACGGGCCCACATCATCCACCGTGTAGCCGACCTGGAATCGGCGGGAATTGACGACTCGAACCTGGGCCAGATTGCGTGGTGCCGGGCTCAGCGGTGCCGCCGGTCGGAGATGGTTCGGTGGTGCCGTCTGAGGCTGCATCGGCGGGGCTTCCGGGTAGTCGCCCCAACGATCCTTGGTGATTTCAGGCTGCTTGAAGGGATTTCCGGCCACGAATCGTTCCGTTGGTGCCACGGCGGGCGGTACTGCAGGCGGTGTTGTCGCGGGCGGTGTCGCGGCGAGGTCGCTGCCAAACGGAGTGATCACGGGTCCGCGGTAATGGCCAGTGTCTTCCGCAGGCTGATTTCGAGTGGCCGGCAATTGGGCACCCGGCATACTCGTCACTGCGCGGGGTTCTTCAGGCACAGGATCCGCCGAGGCCTGTTCGCGGCCGTCATCGACCTCGGCAATCGGCTGTCGTCTCGGCTTGGGCTTCGGAACAGGATCCGCAACGGGAATGATCTGCGCCTGGGACTGACCACGTCCGATGTTGGTCGCCGTATCCGAGATCGTTCCACGGACCTTGACCTGTCCTGCTTGATGAACGTTCCAGGCAATTTGTCCCGTGGGTTTGGGGGTTACTTCGACCGTTTCCCAATCGGAACTGCCTGGTTGCTGATATTCAATTCTAAGCGTCGACACATCCAGGTGTGCGTCGGCGGCATTCCAACTTAACTGGACTCGACCTGGCGACAGTTGCTGCAAGGACAGATCGAGCAGCGGTGGCAGCGTGTCGACAACGACGATCAGGCCGGTTTCATACTGACCTGGAGGTGGGTGGATCTGATTGCGACCATCCAGCGTCTTGACGGCAAACCGGTATTCGCCGTCACCCGCCGCCTGGTATTCAAATTTTGCACCATCAGGTGGCAGGGCCTGCGCCAATTCCCAACTGACACCGCCATCCTTGGAAACGTGCAGTTGCAGTTCGCGAGCGTTCAGCCGCAGCAGCGCGGCTTGCTCAATCTTGAAGGGGATGCGGAAGCGTGTCTTGTTGGTCGCGATTGGCTGTGGAGCAGCGGCGTACACCGACCCGTCTGCACACAGCAGACCAGCCAGTATCAGTAGCGCTGTGAATCGGCCATCCATGCCGCATCTCTCCCCGAAGCAGTCCCCATCCTGGCGAGCGGCTTCATCCGCAACCCATATCCTCGACTCCAGTTGCGACGATATTCATCGCCGGGAATCCTGACGAATGGCGCAATGGTCACCCGTTGGGACAATCCTGTATCGTCCGTATCGTCGAAAACGGCGGCACGACTTGAACAGACTTGCACGGGTTCAACGAGTTTGCCGGTGGTACCACCCGTCGCAGAGATCCCATCGTTCCCAAGCTCCAGCTTGGGAACGCTCGTCTTTGAAGCTCCGCTTCATCACCCGAAGCACACCCATACATCCAGTCAGTCACCAGATCGACCAGTGGATTGGAACTTTCCCGTGGATTGCACCAGCGACTCCAACGAAACAAAGTCCGCCGAACTGACCTTTCCCGCTTGCGACGGACAGGACGAACATCCACCGGATTCGCAACCGTTTGAACCGGACGACGCGAACAGCCTGATGACCCGGCGCAGCACGACCACCACTGCCAGAAGGATGCAAGCTGTCGTCGCCAGGATTTGCCAGTTGGGAAACGTCACATCAGTTCTTTTCCGTCCACTTCCAGTTGGTGACCCCCGCCAGGTTGCGGACACACTCGGCCGGCCACCCCCCCTTGGAGAGTGAAACAATCGTTTCTGCACACATCGTCAACGTGTCATGCTGGGATTCATGATCCAATCCCGCCAGGTGTCCACTCATCAGGACATTGTCCATCTTCAGCAGGGGACTGCTCGCGGGCAACGGTTCGACTTCAAACACATCCAGGCCGGCACCGCGCAGGTGGCCCGAGTTCAGTGCATCGACCAGCGCATTCTCGTCAACCAGCAGTCCACGAGCCGTGTTGATCAACACCGAACCGGGCTTCATTTTGGCAAATGTCCTGGCATTCATGATATGCTTCGTTTCCTGACCCATTGGCAGGTGCAGCGTCACATAATCCGACCGGCTCAACAACGTGTCGAGATCCGCCAGTTCGATATTCCATTGTTCGACGAATTCTCGATTTGGGTAGGGGTCAAACGCGATGACTTTCATCCCCAGTCCCACGGCACGCGTGGCCACGGCACGGCCAATGCGGCCCAGGCCGACGATTCCGATCGTCGTTCCGATGATGCGTGGCGTGGAAACCCGCTTCCAGGTACACGCGCGGACATGTTGATCTCGCGACGGAAAACCGCGGCCCACTCCCAACAGCAGGGCAAATGTATGTTCCGCCACGGCATGGTGATTCACGCCGGGTGTCGTGGCGACAACCACTCGATGCCGGTCGCAGGCAGGCAGGTCAATGGCATCGAAGCCGACTCCGGTTCGGGAAAGGACTCGCAGTTTTGGACAGGCCGCGATCAGGTCTGCGGGCCACGATTCGGAACCGGCGACAACGGCGTCGCAATCACGCACGATCGGCAGCAAGTTCGCTGGATCGTACAGATTCACTCCCTTCGGGGGATGAACAACCTCAAATCCCCCCGCCTCCAGAATCGGGATATGGGGACCTTCGTGGGTGTTCAACGCGGTGCAGACAACAGTGGGCATGAACGGGGGCCTCAAATTAAGGAGACAAAACGGACCCAGGCGGCGAGACAGACGAGCAGAAAACTACCGAAACCAGTTCTCATTCGCCAGTCCAGCCCGAAGTCGATGGTCTGGATGGATTTGGAGTCATCAATGCTGTCAGCCGGAATACGCATAACCGCGAGCTGATCTGATATCTCGGACAGAATCTCGGGGCCGCGGCCGATAAATCTTTGCAGTAAAGCGCCCGATCACCGTTGACTGTTTGGAATTGGATCGACCTTTGGATATACTTTGAGACTGAGTTTCAATCCGCGAAAGTCGAGGGTCGTATGCTCGTCGTCCCACTGGAATTGATGTCAACCGGTGAACAGGGTCGGGTCTGCACCCTTGATGGTGCCCCCGATTTCGTGGTTCGCCTGGAAGAAATGGGCCTGCGCGAAGGTGCCCGGGTTCGCATGGTCCGCTCCGGGTCCCCCTGTATCCTGGCTGTCAACGACCATCGATTTTCATTGCGGTTTGATGACTGTGCGACGGTGTTGGTGGAACTGGCTCGATGAACACGCTGAATGACCTGCGAACAACAGGCCAACGCGGGCGAATCACGGACGTGACCGGCGACGATGCCGTGGCCGTCCGGTTGATGGAAATGGGTTTGACCGAAGATGCCGAAATCGAATTGATCGGCTTCGCACCGCTGGGCGACCCGATTGAATTTCTGGTCCGTGGTTACCGCCTGTCACTGCGCAAAGCCGAGGCTTCGCGGGTGGCAATCGAATTGATCTGAACGATTCTGCCCTGTCCGATCATCCCGCCGATTCCGACCGATTCGCTGAAAGTTGTCGCTTGCATGACCGCCACGTCACCCTCACCCACTGTCGCCGGGAAGCCCGAGGGACCGCTGACGGTGGCCGTGATTGGAAACCCCAATACCGGTAAGAGCACACTGTTCACGGCACTCACCGGAATCCATTCGCGGATCGGAAACTATCCCGGGGTCACCGTCGAAAAGAAGATTGGGACGTTCCATCATGATCACCGGGAAATCCACCTGGTGGACCTGCCGGGGACCTACAGTCTGTCGCCGCGTTCCCTGGATGAAATGGTTTCCGTCGATGTGCTTCTCGGCAGGCAGGCTGACGTCGGTCGGATCGATGTCGTGATCTGCATTGCCGATGCTGCCAACCTGGAACGAAATCTGTACCTTGTCAGCCAGGTCCTGGATCTCGGTCTGCCAACAGTCCTGATCCTGAACATGTGGGACGTGGCACAATCACGGGGTGTTCAGATTGATGCCGATCAATTGTCGCAAAAGCTAGGGATCCCGGTCGTCCCGTGCGAAGCCCATCGCCACAGGCAGATCGACGCCGTCAAGCAGGCGATCCTGACCACGGCCGGACGTCAGTCGATCAATCCACCGCGCGTTTTTCCCGCATGCTTCTACGAAGAAGGCCGGCAACTGCAAGCTCAATTGGCAGAATGGGGTGAGCCGGCGACTCCGTTCTATGTCGCCGAACGGATGCTGCTGGATGTGGGCGGCCAGATCGAAACGTCGTTCCTGCGGAAGTTTTCCGCGCAACTTCCCGCCACATTGACCGCCGCTCGTGAGCGGCTGAAGTCCAGTGGTTTCCGGGTTCCGGCGGCCGAAGCCAAGGCACGCTATGCCTGGGTGCGCGAAGTGCTCAGCGGCGTCATGTTCGTACCGCAGCAGCGATCCGTCACCCGCAGTGACCAGTTGGACCAGTGGTTGACTCACAAGGTGTGGGGACTGTCGGCGTTTGTGGTCATCATGTTTGCCGTGTTCCAGTCGATCTCGACCGCGGCCTCTCCATTGATGGAATTGTGCGAAGTCGGCCAGCAGGCCGTGGGCGGTTGGGTTGGCTCGTTGATCCCGCCCGGCCCGTTTCAAAGCCTGGTGGTCGATGGAGTGATCGGTGGCGTCGGCGGCATCCTGGTTTTTCTGCCGCAGATCTGTTTTCTGTTCCTGTTTATTGCGCTGCTGGAAGACTGTGGCTACATGGCTCGCGCGGCGTTCCTGATGGACAAGCTGATGACAAAAGTCGGCCTGAGCGGCAAGTCGTTCGTCCCGCTGATGTCCTCCTTCGCTTGTGCCATCCCCGGAATCATGGCGACCCGCACGATTGAAAACCGCCGGGACCGAATGGTGACGATCCTGATCGCGCCGCTGATGAGTTGTTCCGCCAGATTCCCCGTTTACTGGTTGATGGTCGCGGCATTTTTCCCCGACATCACCTGGGGCGGAGGCTGGATTTCGCTGCGCGGCATCCTGATCTTCGTCATGACATTCTTCGGTGCCGTGGTCGCCGTTCCCGTGGCCTGGCTCTTCAAGAAGACCCTGTTCAAGGGCGAGACGCCACCGTTCGTGATGGAACTTCCCAGTTACAAATGGCCATCGCCGCGGATCGTTCTGTCACGCGTTTACGATCGCGGGAAAGCATTCGTTGTGCGGGCCGGTACATTGATTTTCGCGACCTCGATCCTGATCTGGGCGGCCAGCTATTTCCCGGGTGATCACACCCATCTCTACCAGTTGCAGGAACAGGTCGAACAGGCGCGCACGTCACTCGCCCCGGAACTGGCTGAGCGGGACCGGTTGCAGAAGTTGCAGTCGGAACAGAGTGGCCGGCCCGAACAGACGGAGTCGCTCAAAGAACTTGAGCAGCAGTTGGCAGCGACCGAAGCACGCCTGGAGCCTCTCAACAAACTGGTCGCCGAGCGGAATGTGATTGCCGAGCATCTGCTGGAAACCAGTTTCCTGGGTCGCTTCGGCAAGACGATCGAACCGACTGTCCGCCCGCTCGGCTGGGACTGGCGGATCGGCGTCGGCGTGCTGGCTTCGTTCCCCGCTCGGGAAGTGATTGTGTCGACACTGGGAACGATTTACAGCCTGGGGAATGAAGTCGTGGCCACCGACACCGGCCTGCAACAGGCCCTGCGAGATTCCCGACGGTCGGACGGCCGCCTGGTCTATTCAATCCCCGTGGCACTGTCGATCATGGTCTTCTTCGCACTGTGTGCGCAATGCGTTTCCACCCTGATGGTGATCCGCCGCGAGACCAACAGTTGGTTCTGGCCGCTGTTCACGTTCACCTACATGACCACTCTGGCCTACGTTGGTGCGTTCGCAGCGTATCAACTGGGTTCGTGGCTGATGTGAGATGTGACCGGCTTTGCCCCACAAACGAGGTCAAACCGCTTTGCCCACAAAATGGGGTCAGACCCCTGCCACACGAGTTTGATCTGAGTCGAAACCACATCGGTAGGGGGTCAGACCCATTTTCTGGGCAACAGCTGATGTGACCGATCTCACCGGACAAACAAGAATCCCTTGGAATTGATCAGCGCCCACAGCAGATCTTCGTAGCATTCCTTGGGGGTCGGATATTCCGTCAGAAGTTTCTCAGCCGCGGCCACTTCCTGTGGTGAGGGAGCCCGGCACAGCGTGGCATAGTACAGGTCGGTCACGATCTCGGGATGGGATTTTTTGTCGGCCAGCAGTTTGGTGATCCGGCTCCCCCCGGCGGCGATCTTGGTCGTCAGGATGTCCCCGTTCAGGGTATGCAGGGCCTGCGCCAGGTTGGCGTCGGGCGAGCGTTCACATTCGCATACACTCGTTCGGCGGGGCTTGGCAAACGTGTTCAGGAAATAATCGGGATATTCGGCGTCGGGAATTTCGATCGCCCGGGTTCCCAGCGGCAGGTCCTTGAACTTGGTTTGCGTCCCGGCTGCGAAATCGATCGCGTCCAGAAGTGGTTCCGCGGTCAGTCGCTTCACTTCAAAGTGACTATAAAACCGGCTGTCGGCGACGTTCTGCGACGTCGGCTGTGAATCGAGCTGATACAGCCGCGAGACCATGATCGTGCGCACCAGTTGCTTCAGGTTGAAGCCGCTTTTGACGAACTCATCGGACAACATCTGCAGCATCGCCGGGTTGGTGGGGGGATTCGTAGCCCGCAGGTCGTCCACCGGATCGACCAAGCCGCGGCCCAGCAGATAGCTGACGTAGCGATTCACGGTGGCCCGGGGAAACGCGGGATTCGTCGGAGCGGTCATCCACTGCGCGAGCGCAATCCGGCGGTCCAGGGGATGATCGACAGGTTCCGCATCCAGCGGCTTCGGTGGCATCACCTTGCCCGTGCGAGGTTGACGGACATCGCCCCCCGTCTTGATGACCACCACGCGTTCACCACCGAACAGTCCAAATTCCTGGCTGGTCTTCAGACCGGTGCGGGCGAAGAAAGCCGCGAAGCTGTAATAATCGTCCTGGCTGTATTTCTCAAACGGATGATGATGGCACTGGGCACATGTCAGGCGCGTTCCCAGGAACAACTGAGATGTGGACTCGGCCAATTCACTCGGAGTGTTGTTGACGATGAAATAGTTGGCCGGACCGTTCGAGAAGCTGGATCCCTTCCCCTGCACCAGTTGCGATACGAACTTGTCAAAGGACAAGTTCTGGCGGAACGCTCCCTTGATCCAGTTATGCAGGGCCCACATGCCCGTGTCCTGCAGGTCCCGGCTGTTGTTGCGGATCAGGTCAGACCATTTCAGTGTCCAATACGCCGCGTACCGTTCGTTATACAACCCCTTCTTTGGGGAATCGATCAGGCCCAGCAGCCGGTCGATCAACAAGTTGCGTTTGTTCGGTTCAGTCGCTGCAAGGAATTCTTCGATTTCCTCGCGTGTTGGCAGGGTTCCGGTGGCGTCCAGAAACGCCCGTCGCACGAAAGTGGCATCGTCACACAACGGCGAAGGTTCAATTCCCAGTTCCCGAAACTTGGTGGCGGCCAGTTCATCGATGAAGTTATTGTTCGTCCACCCCTCCAGGCGAGCCGGAGGGCCGTAAGGAATCACGAACATCGCAATGTCAGCCTGACCTTCAAACCGGACCATCACGGGAGCCTGTCCGCGCCCCAGGACTGTGCAGAATCCATCACGGGTGACGGTCACGATCCCTTCGTCCATCGAATCGAACTTGGCCCACGCGGTGACATCGCGCACTTCGCCATCGTGATAAACCGCGTCCACCCGCAGTTGCTGTTTCATGCCCGGTTCACCGACCCTTTGCGGGGGCGAGACCACCAGCTTGGTGATCGTTCGTTCGGCCGCGGGGCCCGGTGCACCGTCTTTGATCCAGGCGACGAGCAATTCGTAATCTCGCGACTTGGGATCCAGTCGACGCCCTCCCAGGTGAGGAATTCCCATCGTCGGTTTCCTCAACAGCAGGCTGTCCTCGGGGTGGAGTGGATTCAGACGCCGGCCCAGGCTGTCCTTAGTCATCGCAAAATGGTCTGCCGCCGGATCAAATCCGAAGACGGACAGCTTGAAGCCCCCCTTGCCAAACTGAGCGGCATGGCAGGCCGCCATGCTGCAGCCCGCCTTGTTGATCGCCGGGCGCACCTGATCGAGAAAACTGACGTGTGGTTCTGCCGCGAATTCGGAGACCGTTACTGGAACGGACTTATCGGCACCTGCCACCGTGACTCGGATTTCGGCCGTCCCATCGCCGCGCGGAATCAAACGCCCGGACGGGGACACTGTCGCAATCGCCTCGTTCGATGAAACGAACTGAGCACGGGAGGTCAGGTCCTCAGCCGTCGTCGGGGTTCCGGCCGCGGTGACCAGCAATTGAGTCTGCGCAAAGTTCCCCTTCAACGAAACTTCGGCGGGCACTACCAGAAACGATTCCTCGGCCAGGATGGCAGGAACGTTTCCAACAATCAGTAACACGGCCGCGATGGCCGGAACGGTTCGGAGCAACATGGCGGGGTCTCCGGCAAACAAAACAACGGCGGGAACGGACCGGCAGTCGCCAATCCGCGATCCATGAATGATGGCTGATTCGTGGAGTCGATGCAACCCGAAGTTGGTGCCGGACCAGGGCCATCGCCTTTTTCAAATTGGGGTGCCACGGTCTTACCGTCTTCGGTAAGGCCGTGCGAGTGCTCAATCGGCANNTCAATCGGCACGGCCATGTCGAAGAGTCCATAACCGTGGCACCCGATTCCCAATTTGAAAAAGGCGATGGCCCTGGGTGCCGGACCGCTTTGCGGATCGTTTCCCAGACGAGGCGTTCCGCATCGACACCAGTCGGCCTGAGTTGGCGCTTGTATTTCTCGACTCGATTGAGGATCGTCTGAAAACAAGCTCTGAGTTGCTGGTCTGACGCCGCCAACAGCAGATTCAAAGGCGTCGCAGTCAGGATTCCGGCGACCGGCGAACACGGCATTACTGCCGATATGATTTCTTACCCAAAAGTTCTGCAACCATGCGATTGGCACTGCTCTGCGATGATGTGACCGTGATTCCCTGGATCGACGCCATCATCCACGATCCGAACCATGAATTGACGCTGGCAGTCGCATTGACTGAGACGGCCAGGGAGTTGCTGCGCGGACGATCGGGCATCAAGTTGACGCCGTATTGGGAAGATCTGGTGGGGGGACACTCGTTTGATGCGCTCCTGGTGGGAGGGAGCGAGCCACAGGTGCTGGAAGCGATCAAGCAGTTGGCGGCATCCGGTCAGACGCTGTTGTTTGTTCCCAAACAGGATCAGGGTTCGACATTCATTTACGAGTTGAGCCTGATTCGAGACGACAATCATGTGCCCATCCATCCCGCCCTGTGGCATCGTTGTGATCCGGCGTTGAGACGCGCGCGGGACGCAATCCACGACGGGTCACTGGGACGTGTTCAACTGATTCAATTCCAGCGAGAGTTGCCGACGCAGGGATCATCGCTGGTGCCACAGTCGGAAATCGATGCCGCCATGTTGCTGGACGTCGACCTGCTGCGGTGGTTGAGCGGCGACTATGATCAGGTGACCGCCCTGCAAACCGGGGCCTGCGACCAGGGCGCGCTGACTCAAAGTGTCAAACTGGCCGGACGCAACCTGCCCGAAGCGACGTGGGATGTCTGCGCCGGCAATGCGCCGATCAGTCGGCTGAAGATCCATACCGATCGCGGCGTGACGAACCTGGAACAGAATCCCGGTTCACTGGAATGGACTGTCACTGGCCCCGATGGAGTTTGCCATTCGGGTGACCGGCAAGCGGCAGTTCTAAACTACCTGCAATCGCTGGAATCCAACTCGACACTCCCCATGGAATGGCCGGAACTGGTCAAGGCATTCGAAACCGTCGACGCCACGCATCGTTCGATCCGCCGACGCCGAACGATTGACCTGCACTTTGAGCCGATGTCAGAACGGGCCATCTTCAAAACCCAGATGACGGCCATCGGTTGCAGCGTGTTGATTGCCACGTTTCTGCTGGTGCTGGTCTACCTGGCGATTGCCAGCACGGTGCCACTGCCAGACACCGCGCTGCTGGTACTGCGCACCATGATTTTTGCCCCGCTGGGCCTGTTCCTGCTACTGCAGTTGCTGTATCCCCTGACTCGTCCGTCGGAAGCGGAATCCAGTTCTGCGGTCAAATGAACGTCGCGGCATCTCGTCTGGCGGACTTTTCGGGAATCGAAGGCATCTTTGAAGATCCGCCGACTCGATCCTGACGTTGTTACCACATGTGAGTAAAATGGTACAGGGTACGAGTGTCGTCTGTTTCCAGGGAATCGACGCATGTCAGTTTCAGATGAAATCGAACGGCTGCAGCATTTGCATGATACGGGCGCGATTGACGATGTCGAGTTTGCGGCGGCCAAAGCGCGTGTGCTGAATCCTCCCAATCTGTTTGGATTCCCGACAGGGCCGGTCACACCACCGACGGGCGAAGCATTGGCACAGCAGACGCAGAAGTGGGCGCTGTTCTTGCATCTGTCCCTGCTGTTGGGCTATGTCGTCGTTCCAGGCGCAGGACTGGTCGCTCCCATCCTGATCTGGCAACTGAAGAAAGAGGAACTGCCGGGCCTGGATGTCCATGGACGAAACGCCGTCAACTGGATGATTTCCTCGTTGATCTATGCCGCAGCGTCCGGCGTGCTCTGCTTCGTCGGGATCGGCTTCCCGATGCTGCTGGCGGTGATCCTGTGCAGCATCATCTTCCCGGTCATCGCGGCATCGAAGGCGAATAGTGGTGAAGTCTGGAAGTATCCGATGTCGATTGACTTCATCACGAAATAGCGTGCTGGCAGCCCGTGGTAAAAGGGGTCAGACCCTCTCCGGGCAGTCGATCTTCAAGGTAAATCGACTGCCCTCCAAAGGGTCAGACCCCTTTTACCACGGGCTGCTAGGCGGAAGGGTTCGTTCATTGACCGGATGCCTTCAGGTTGGCCAATTGCAGCGAGAAGGCCTGGGCCTGCTGCGTTTGCCCGGCCGCGGTGAATTTGTCCACGGCCCGTTCCAGCATTCGCATGCAGTACGGGCTGGGATCATTTCCCCGCTTTTGCGGGATCAGCGGAATGAATTCCAGGTAAAACCTCAGTAACTGCTGGTCCGCTCCCTTCACGGTTCCACAGACTTGCTCCAGCCGGTCGAGCAGTTTGGGGACATACCGCCCCTCGTCGGGAAATTTCTTGATGGTGAATGCCAGACCGTCAATCACTTCCCTGGTACCTCCGTCCTCCAGCAGGTAATCACTCAGTTTCAGGCGGGCTTCGCAGGCCAGGTCTGGACGCCCGCTGGCTTCGTACATTTGCACCAGTCGCTCGTAATACTTGTTTCGCTGTTTGTTGCTTTTCTGGTACTGGACCAGATCGTCGAAGACCTTCCACGTGAAGTCGGGAAAGTTCCCGAATGTTCGGAACATCTTGTCAAAGATGCCCGTCATCTGGCGATAACTGTCGGTGGCGATGCGTCCCTCGCGCGCCATCGAGGCCGCCTGCCGCCAGGTCTCCTCGCAGCCAGGGCACATTTCAATGACGTCGTTCAGGAACGCGATTTCCTGGACCGGCTTCAGATCGAGCTTTTCCTTCAACAGGGGATACATCTGCATCACCAGCCGGGCATGCCGATAAGCAATTGGATTCAGGCCGACGCTCTGCAGCTTCAACTCCAGGTCCCGATCGGTGATTCCCTTGCCCGTTTGCGGATCACGCAACGTACCGACGTAGTATTTGTCGCCTCGATAGCGGCCGTGTGATTCCAGGGTGAAGGAAATGCTGGTGCGCGTGACTGCCTTGACTTCGACCCACATGACCCAGGCGTGCAGTTCGCCACCGGCCGCTTCGCCAGCGACATACTCCGCCGGAACACCGATGCTCTTGCCGACGCGCGCGGCAAAGTCGGCCTGCATCGCACAGACGCCGCCGAACTGCTTGATATTGGGAAGCGTGTACTCCTTGCCGTCCAGTTTGCAGGTCCGGCTTTCGGTTCGCAGCATTTCGCTATCGTAGGGAACATCCGCGTAACATTTCCCGTACATGACCCGCTTGGCGACATAGTTGGCGGCGGCCCATTCCCGTTCGGGGCGGGGCGTTTTGTGGTTGACCATGTAGACCTGAAATTCCCAGGGCAGAAACTGAGCCCGGCCCTGCATGACGCTGGCGGCGTCGACGAAATACTCGAAATTCTCGATCGCTCCCAACAGGCCGCCCGGCATCGTCGAGTGCGTGCGCCGCTGATGGTCGTCGTAATGGTCGACATTTCCCTCGATATCCCAGGTCAGCGCGGTGGCGATGGCCAGTTGCCCATAGTCATTCAGTCGGGTCGGATGCTTCCGGTGGATTGCCTGCAGGATCTTCCAGGCCGCAGCCGGATCGTCCTCGGGAGCAATGGCCGTGTAGAACTCTTCCTTGAATTCGGTGTGTTCATTCAGCCACTTCTGAAAGTCCGCCCCGTCTCCTTCGCCCAGTTTCGCCAGGAGAAACTCATTCTGGCTTTCGAAGAAGTCCGAAAACAGTTTGCGGACGCCGGGATAGTCCTTCTTGCCGATCAGGTTCTTCTGTTCATGGAGCTTGGCGAGGGAATCGGCGAGCTTTTCCGGAACTGTGCGTTCGACCGGTTGGACGGGGGGCGGAGTCACCTTGCTCGCTTCCGCCACTACGAACGGTTCGCCGAAGGATTCGCGAACGGCTTTCAGGATTGGTGGCGAACTGCCACTGTAAATGGCGATCCGGTTGTCTCGACGGAACAGGCTGGTCCGGGACTTCCATTCGGCCGGTTCGCCAAACAACCGTTGCCCCGCGTCCGTCACCTGTGCGGCATCTTCGGCGGCCGACGTGTCCGTCGTATACTGCAGGATGGTCAGATACTCTTCGCCAACAGCCAGGTGCGTCACTTCACCAGTAAAGCCAGGTGGAGTTTCGCCGACAGTGGTTTCGACGGTCAGTCCCGATTTGCGCAGGGCAGCCATCAGCCGCAGCAGCGGCGATGCAGGTGGGGCGGTCTGAATGGAAAACTGAACGATTGCTTCAGCGCCATTCGTTTCCGAATCTGCGACGACGATCTCGACCGTCTGTTCCCCGGTGGTTGCCGATTCTGAAACAGGCCAGGTAAAAACGCCCGATCCATCAAGCTTGGCCTCCTCCGGACCGCTCTTCAGCCGATAGAACAACTTTTGTTCGGGTTTGTCAGCATCGCTGGCCTTGATGGCCACCCGCAGAGTTTCCCCCGCCGTGACTTTCTGCGGCGGGATCGCAGCAATGGTGGGGGCTTGATTGACCTCACTGACTGTAATCTTGAACGAAGTCTTATCCTGAGCGGGCCTGGCTCCCCGGGCCTGTACACCGACCGTGACCCCGTATTCCGCCGACCCGTGATCTTCACTGGGCGTCCAGTTGAAGACTCCGGTCCTGGGGTCGATCCTGGCACCAGGCGGCCCGGAGACGATCCCATACGACCATTCCTCCGGCTTCAAGCCCTCGGCCCTGGCGGCCAGATTGATTTTCAGCGTTTCGCCTTCGCTGGCCGTCTGATTGTCCACGTGATCAAGAGTCAACCTTGCGGGAGTGGCGCGAGTCAACCACAAGGCACCGACTCCCACCACCGCGACCACCACCACGCCGCCCATGATAAGGACGGGGTTGAGCCCCTTCCGGACAGGTTTGCGACTCGACACCGGACCATCGTGAAAATCGAACTGGCTCATCGTCGCAACTCAATTGAGGAAGTGGCATCGATCCGGCTGCGATCAGCAGCCTTCCGCAGACATGGATCCTGGAATTGTAGGAATCCATTGCGAACGATTGCAATCACGTGTCAGTTGGTTCCCAACCTGTCAGCACCGCACATCGCTCGTGGGCGTTTCAGTCACCAAGGGTTTTGCTCTCGTTGAATGACACGAACGACTTATGGGCAACCGGTTCACTTCCAACTGTCGGCGGGGATGTCCAGATGACTCGGCTGGCTTCATGTGGGGCTTCGCTGCCGTGATGCCAACATCCGGATTCACCGGGCTTCAATAGCCTGCGACAACCGAGGCTCAGCCGGCCCATGGTCCAGCGGGCGTTGAGATCCTGCAGGGGACGGAACCGGTCCTGGCCCGAGGAGTCGCGGTAGTGCATGGCATCAATGCCGAGCGGACCGAAATAACCGAGTGACTGCAGGTACGTGGCGGCGTCCAGCGCGGTCGCGATCGATGATGTCCACTCAGGGAATAATGTCGCTGCAGGCTGGATCAGGCTGCCCGCGTACTGGCCGCGTGAATTTACCAGCATGGGAGCCACGCCGACCAGAAACGGCGGGCCTTGGCGAGGGATATCGATCTGCACACCCACTTCGGCAACGCGTTCAACCCACGGTTCAAAGAAGACAATTCCATCTGCAGTCAGTCGGCGGACAATCCAGTTGCGATCCGGGCCACTCGGCAGGCCGGAGCCGATCAGTCGTTCCCGGCCGGACATGCCGAATTCGGCTTTGATCACCCAGCGGTGAGTCAACCCGAGATGAGCAATGAGTGCGTCAACGTGTTCGAGACAGGTCGCTGTACCGGCACCCGGTAGTCCAACGCCCCATTCTTGTTCCAATGTCGCCGATGTTCGACGGGAATTCCCGGCCCGAACGGCTGCGTCCGTCGGGGCGTTGCAAATCCATCCGTGAGTTGCACACAGTCGACGCAACTCATCCGTCCATCCCCAGGGGACACATTCGACACCGCGCGGGACCTGAGTGAACGATTCCACCGGAATGACTTGCGGCAACCCATCCCTCGCCGCCTGAACGAAGAAAGTCTCGTCAACGGACTGCGGTAGCCACAGGGAGTCGCCATCGTCCGCCACGACAAGCCAGGTTGTGGCGAGTTCCGCATTGATGCGCAAAAGTCGGGCGGGCAATTGCCGTCCTGATTCGGCCAGTCGATGCTCGAAATCGAAGTTTCCGACAAACAAGCGCGACATGTTCAGTCTGCGGCGGCAACTTCAGGGGTGGCCTGCCCGGCGTTGCGGGGCCAGATCGCGATCAGTGCCAGGATCGACAGCAATGGCAACAGAGTCACCAGGCTCATCCCCAGATCATACGACTTCGTCTGGTCCACCCAACGGCCAAAATACTTATGCCAGAGCGAGGGGAAGATCCAGGCGATGGTCCCCAGTGTTCCCGTGACCTTGCCCTGGTGGACGACGGACAATTCCTGAGTGAATGCATAGTAACAGGGGAACAGTCCGAGTGAACCGACACCGACAATCATCAACACGGCAATCAGCGCCGGGCCCTTTGGGAGCCACGGGATGGCCGCACCGCTCGCTACCAGCAGGGAGCACAAACCAAACGTGGTGCAGCGCGACCAATGTGCCGACAGGCCGCGTCGGAACAGGAGTGCCGTGGCAAAACCGGCACTCAGACAGCCGACATCCGTCATGACATTGAACCAGAAATTGACGTCGAGCGTGGCCAACTCTTCATAGCCACGACCGCGGATCAGGAACTTCTGCATCCAGACGCGAAACTGGTGCCAGCAGAGATTGATGGAAATGACAACAATCACCAGCGCCAGGTACTTGCGGGAAAACACCACATCGAAAAACGACCCCTCCTGCGAATCCACGCCGGTCAATTTCCCGGGTTCGGTCCCGGGAGCGTCGTCGGTGGCCGTGGCTTCCATATCCTGACCCCGCAGTGAAACGACCCACAGGACCGCCCACACCACCCCGATCAGCCCGACAATCTGAAACGCGGGCCGCCAGCTTCCCCGCTGATCCGTCAGCATCGCCTTGATGATTAACGGAGTGACCATGGCACCGATCGCCGTACCACTTTGCAGAACACTGTTTCCCAGAGTGCGTTTCGACGAGGGCAAGAGTCGCTGGGTGGTCTTCAACGCGCAGGGCCAGTGTCCCGCCTCGAAAAATCCCAGGAATAGCCGACACAGCAGCAGGCCGATGTAAGTTTCCACCAGCCCCGTCGCGAACCCCATGGCGGACCAGAGCAGCAGCACGGTCGGATACAGCCACTTCACACTCGTGCGATCCGCGATCAGTCCAAACACGCTGGCTCCGACGGCAAACGCCAGACCGAACGCCAGTTCCAGGTTGCCAAACTGTTCTTCCGACAGTTCAAATTCGCGCGTGATCCGTTCCGATGTGTTGCTGAGTGTCTGGCGATCCATGTAGTTGATGGTACTGGCCAGCAACAGGAGTCCGCAGATCCACCAGATCAGGAAATTCGATCGCTCGGTGGGCTGGGTCATGGATGGAGGACCTTATTGGCAGGAAAGTTTGAGGGCAGAAGCACCAGTTTCAGGCAGACGTTTCCATTTCCCACGAGTGACCATCCCAGGCGATCACTTGATCGAGCAGTTTCACCACACCCTTCGAGAATGTCTGGAACAGGAATTCCCCCTTGTCGACACTGGCGAACTGGGGACTGCCAATGTGGCCAGGGACGGTGCGGTCTTTGGTGATCCAGCCACGATAGGCCGGTTCAAACGCGAAGCCGAACGGAACTTCCTGCAGGTTCGTAATGTCCTTGACCAGGTGCGGGGCGAGTCGCAGGATCATCGACGTTTCCCACTCGCAGGCGTGACCCATCTGCGACTGCACCAGGTCCGGCCGACCGGCGTTCGGGTTGGCGTTGTCCCAATACGTCGAGAACAGCAGCAACAGGTCCTGGCGGGTGCGGTAACGTTGCCGGGCCTCGAACACCGCCTGCTTGCCGGGAGTCGTATTGCCGCCGTGGCCATTCAGAAAGACAATCCGTTTGAACCCATGCGTCACCAGGTTGTCCATCAGGTCGTTGAGCAGATCCAGGTACAGGCGCGGACTGGCCGACATCGTGCCGGGAAAGTCGATGTGGTGATGCGAATTCCCAAGCCACATCAGCGGGGCCATCAGGACTCGATCCTGCATCGTTTCACCGACGCGCCGCACGACTTCCCCCAGCAACATGCTGTCGGTGAAGACTGGTAAATGATGTCCGTGCTGTTCCAGCGCGGCGACAGGGACAACGACGGGCAGGTCACGCGACAGTGCGTCGACATCGGTCCAGGCCAAGTCGGTCAGATTCATCGGGAGACCTTGAAATCGAGGGCGGGAGTAAGAGCAGTCGCGTGGCGGCGGGAATTGCACAAGTGGCGAGATTCCGTGGCCCCCCATTTGACGTGGCATCGAGGTGCGTCGCAAGGACACGCATCAAGATTTTCTGGCAAATCGGGGATTGGAGCGGCATTTCGCAGCAAGGGGCAGCCGTGCGTCAGCCCGGACCAGCGCCGGGGCCGGTCGCACAATGGCAATTACGTCACTCACCCGAAGTGTCGGCACATTGCGGATGTGGGCCATCCCGGTAGGGTTGATCTGCCCGATAACCGGTAAGCCGCTGAAGAACGAACGGCTGCTTGTCTTCCGGTGCGAGTTTCAACGCTTTTTCGCCCCATTTGGTGGCGTTCGCGAAATCTCCGAGTTCCGCATAGGCTGTTGCAAGAGCGTCGAGGGAACTCCATTCCTTCCACTGCGTCAGCTCGCAGGCTTTTACCGCGAATTCCCGGGCCGTCGTGCCGTTCCGAAAGTGGTCAACCGGCGACGTGGCCCTCCTCCAGGCGACGGTCTGGTACATGCACCAATCCCGGTGGGGCAGGCCTGACTCATACCGCTTCAGGCGGGCGGAGGCCGCTTCCATTCGATCGCTCGGAGCTTTGCTGACGGCCTGTTTCATCGTTTTGAGGGCATTCTCGAAATCACCGTACTCCGCATAGGCTGCGGCGAGAGTGTCCAGACATTTCCAACCCTTGCCGAACGGCAATTCGCAAGCCCTCTTCGCTGCCTCGACCGCCGACCGGCCGTCACGATACTGCTCGTCCGGGCAAGTGGCCTTGAGCCAGGCCAGACCAATGTAGAATTCGCCCCGTGTCTGGTCGAGTCGAATGGCCTCGGTGAAATCTTTGATCGCGTTGCCGAAGTCGCCGTTCTGCTGCGAATAGTAGCCACGATAGAAATAATTCGACGGCGTCTTGTCGCCCAGTCGAATTGCCGTCGTGTAGTCATTAATCGCATTGTCGATGTCGCCCTTTTCATCCCAACCGTAGGCCCGCCATGCATGGGCCGCCCCGTCGGTCGGATGGAGTCGGATTACTTCCGAAAAATCGTCGAAGGAAGTGTCCTGTTGACGGGTGATCGACAAGCGTCGGCAAAGCAGGCCCCGGTGCATATAACCGGCAGGCGATTGTGGATCGAGCCGGATTGCTTCCGTAGCGTCGTTGATGGCTTCCGTGGGTTTGTTCAGCTCCCTCCATATCAAACTTCGACGGAGCCAGAGTTTCGGGTTCGCCGGCTGCTGCTGGATCTGATCGGAATAGTATTTCAATGCCTGATCGCCCGTCAGCGCATGACTCTTGCGAATCCAGACCGATGCGTCGTCCCCAGAATCGGTTTCGGCCGCAATCTGCAGCATGTTTCCGCGCACTTTGAGCACAGTCGCCGGAGCGGGGATCGTCTTGATCTCCACCCGGACTTGATTCCTCGTTGCTTCGGCGCCAGATTTCACAAAAACCGTGTCTCCATTTTGGGGATCGGCCGCGGCGGAAATCAATGGCGAGAGAACCGCGAATGCGATAGGAATGACTCGATTCATGGCATTGTTCCCAATTCGTGTCACCGAGCACCGTTTTGAAATGAAAGATCAACTGCTGATCGCGGAAATCTGGTTAGCAGATCGTGAAGATTGAGGCAATGTCAGGATGTCTTAATTACCATGAGAGCGCCGGGTCAACGTGGTCCTGGCAATTCCCGAGCGTCATCGCCGGAGTCAGATCCATGGCCAAGAAGAAAGTTGTCCCCCGAAAAGCGGTCTCGGCGAAGCGAGTTCTCAAGACAGCCAGTCCGTCCCGAAAAGTGACAGTTCGTACAAAGCCGTCCGGCGGTAAGTCCGTCGCCAAGAAGGCGGTCCCGCCCACCAGCGTCTCGCGAACCAAGGCGACGAAAGCCGCAGTGACAACGCGGAAAGCACCGACGGGCAAAGTGGCGAGTCAACCGCCCGTGGCGGTGAAGCCCGTTCCCAAGCCGGAACCGGAAGTTTCCCTGGGGCGTCCGCTCGTGACGCAGGAGGAAAAGCTGTACATGCTCTTCCACAACGACTATCACGCGCGCCAGGTCTTCGAATTCCTGCGGGTTGAGACAGTAAAGGAGTTGGAACAGTACAGTCCTCAACAGATTATTCACCTGTTATCCAAGCCGATCCGCACGACAGTCGACCGCATTCGGCAACGACTGGCCGAACTGAAGCGAAGCCTGCGCGAGGACGAGAGTTTCGCGGCTGCGCATCAGCCCAAGTGAATGGTGGCGGACTTGTCTCTGATGACACCAGGCCATGGGCGGTGAATCAGATGACGCCGGGTGCACGTGGCTTAGGATTCTTCGGACTAGTCCTGCGCGTCCAGGTCTTCTGATCGCCCGAACGTTAATGTCCCTGTGTTCTGCGGAATCCATCTCGCTCACATTTGGAGAATTCGATGCCAAATCGAGGTCGAAAGTCGATCCAACATTCGGCGATCTTCACGCGGAGCCTGCAGGCCACCTTCACGGATTTTGACGGATCGGAATACCGGAACATGAGTTACGGCGAAAACCCGGAACTCCACACACTGTTTTGCCTGAATGCCGATGACACTGGGTTTATCCGTGAATCCCGGGTGATCCGTGGTCGTCAGTGAACCATACGGTTGGGGATGGACGTACCCCGGTGAAATGCTCACAGAATGATGTCCGACACATGACCCGTCCGTCCGCCGCAAATTGAGGGCCCGTGCCGGAAATACGGGCTGGCAGGAACATTTTGGCGGGTTCGGGGTTCGATTTCCTGGAAATGTCAGAATCTGGAACGAGTTCTGGCGGTAGTGGATTGTGGCGATTAGACTGTTTATCCCATGCGAAAAATCCACCAGCACGTGCCGTTGACGACGGGCTCGGACCGACGCGGTTCTTCGGCGCTGGATTATGTCCTGATCCTGGCGGCGATGTTGCCCATCGTCCTCTTCATTGTCACGAAGGGGAAACGGGTCATGCAGTTGGTCTGGGAAATGCTCTGCGTGCAGGTATCGTGGCCATTTATGTAACAATTTGAGACCATCAGGCGGCTTTGCCGAACATCCGTGGAGAAGCAAGATATGAAACAAGTCACCTGGCGAAAACTCTGGCTGCGGTTGCATCGCGATGAACGCGGTGCCGTCAGCCTGGAAACGATCCTGATCGTCGCCGCCATCGCGTTGCCCATCCTGATCTTCATCCTGAAGTACGGCTGGCCAAAGATCCGCGACTACTTCAACCAGGGCATGCAGAACCTGGAAAACGAAGGGAACAACGTGACCGGCGGCAGTGGCACCGGGTCCAACTAGGTATAGGTCATGCAACGCAAATGGCTCGGCCCGAAGAAGCAGGGGACCGATATCGCCCGCTCCGCAGTTTTTTTCGCGTGAGATCCGTGTGACGTTCACGGCGTGGACACTAACGACGTTGGTGGTGTTGCTGATCATCGCGACTGTTACCGACGTACGCCGACAGATGGTTTACAACTGGAACACCTACCCCGGCATCGTGCTGGGATTTGTGTTGCGCTGGATGGATGGGGGCCAGCCGGCCCTGGAAGATTCCGTGAAGGGGTTTGTCACCTGCGGCGGATTGATGCTGGTCTGCTTCGTGCTGTTTGGACTCGGGGGCGGCGACCTGAAGCTGATCGCCATGATCGGAGCGTTCCTCGGGTTTGAACGTGGAGTCGAAGCGTTGCTGTGGACGCTGGTCCTGGGAGGAGTCCTGGGAGCGGTGGTGATTGTCTGGCAGAACGGGTTTGTCAACATCCTGGTGAGTGTCTGGCGGCAGATTCGACGGATGGTGCAGTCGCGCGGCTGGGTCCCGGTGGCCCCGGCCGGCCGCCAGCAACTGCAGCAGCCGTTGTTCCTGGCACCGGCAGGTTTGCTGGCGGTCCTGATTGTGACGGCGGATTTATGGTGGGGGTTTTGACTTGAGGCTACCGTGAATCGCGAGATCCTCATTGCCTGCATTCCCTGTTTCGTCGTGCTCTGTGCGGCCACGGTGGTTTTGCGCCTCGTGCTGGCGGTCGGAGCCAGTTCCTGGAAATGGCACCGGCTGCGTCAGGTTCACGCCTGTCAGCAGGGGGGCGTCCAATCCCTGGCATTTGTCCTGACGATGCCGATCTTTGTCATGGTCGTGCTGCTGATCGTGCAGGTCAGCCAGTTGATGATTGCCCAGATGGTGATTCACTATGCGGCGTTCGCCGGCGTGCGGGCCGCCTCGGTCTGGTTGCCGGCGGCGATCGACGATCCCAGCCTGGAATTGAACGATTTCGCGGAAGTCGAAAACCGGGTCGGCGAACAACCGCTGATGACGGATGGCGACTTCACGCGGTATGAATTGACCTGGGACGGGACCAGCCAGAAGCTGTGGAAAGTGCGGGCTGCGACCGTTCAGGCATTGATGCCACTTTGTCCCTCGCGCAGCGTCGGAGCGCGCGGTCAAATGCCCTATTTGACCAACCTGGCTCTGGCGAATCAGCAGGCCTATGTCACGCTGAACCCGGCGGCGCAATCGAATTCTCAGTTGGGTCCGCGACTGATCAACAAGCTGAACTACGCCGACCAGAACACTCGGATCTTCGTCGAATGGCGGGATGCATTTGATCCCCGGGGGCGTGACCCCTTGAACTACAAGTCGTACAACCCCCGGAATCACACCTGTCCGAATCCGAATGTCCAGTCGGCATTCCGGCCAACCGAGATCGGGTGGCAGGATCCGATCACGGTTTACGTGGTTCATCAGTTCGCACTGCTGCCGGGTCCAGGTCGATTCCTGGCCGCTCAACTGGTGCGCGCAGATGGTTTCCCCGACCTGGTCAGTCCCCGGATCAATGCCGTCAGC
This sequence comes from Planctomycetota bacterium, assembly GCA_018242525.1. Lineage (GTDB taxonomy): Bacteria > Planctomycetota > Planctomycetia > Planctomycetales > Planctomycetaceae > Schlesneria. The sequence goes on from JAFEBS010000050.1 coordinate 57,131, forward strand.
TTGAACTCCAGCCGCACCTTGTACACGACCCAGATCCAGGCCGCCGCCACCATGACCTGCGAAGGCTGGAAATCGGTCAAGCCCCTGGTGCAGCCACGGTATGCATTGCCAACCCAGTAACCAGGAGAATACACCTGCCGAAAGCGCGGTTCACAAAGTAAGACAAGACACCCGCGGCTCGTGCGGTCCACAAGATCAGCCAAGACACCCGCGGCTAGCGCCTGGTTGCTCACGAAGCGAATCAAAACACCCGCGGCTAGCGCCTGGCGGCTCACAAAAAACGTCGGTGACATTGGACGGCAGAAAGACGGCGATGAACGACAGACCTCAAACCAGGCCAGTGACCACCAGTCCGGCGACAAGTTGTCGCCAGATCTGGACCGGTGCGTCCCTGCTGGCCCGTCTGCATCGCGATCAGAACGGGGCGATCAGTGTGCTGTCCGTGTTTGCCATTTTCATGTTTACGATCCTGCTGGTGCTGATCGTGAATGTCGGGCGGCAAATCGACGACAAGCTGCGGATGCAGAATGCCGCCGACGCGACGGCCTACTCGGGGGCCACCGTGATCGCCCGTGGCATGAATGCGATCGCGTTCAGCAATCACCTGGAGTGCGAAACCTTTGCCCTGGTGGCGTACATGCGCGAGGCCCGCGATCGAAAATCGGAAAAGTTTGTTCCCGAGATTTTGGACGCCTGGATGGCCGTCGGCAACAAGTTCGCGTCCGGAACGGGGACTCAACCGCTGTCCCAGAAATTCAAGAAGATGGGCCAGGCGATTGTTCAGAAGGTGCCGATCGAGCGGCAGATGGTCCAGGAATTCAGCCAGATGGCGTTTCACGAATCCCAGTTGACCCTGCCACTATTCGAATACATCCTGGCGGGTCCCGACTTCGAGAACAGCGGCGGCATCCCGGATCGATCGCCGCAGGGGGGATTCATTCCACGGTTCCAACGAGCCGTCCTGCAGACAGTTCCCCACATTGCCGCCGTGGCCGCTGATGAACTGGCGAATCGTTACGGCACATCCACCAAGGCTCAACATCAGAATCAGGATCTGCGCGGGTTGTTATGGGCCACCAATGTGACCGTGGTCGGCAGTCGTGACGAATCCGCCGCGCTGACGCGAACGTTGCCGGTCATCGATTCCTCACGGTACGGCCAGGACCTGGCTCAGGTGGGTGAATCGGTCCCGCCGAATTGCCCCACCTGTTATACCTGCTCGGAGTGCATCAGCCGCAAGATGCGGTACCGCCTGGCTCATAAGTATCTCAACGACTGGATCTCGCAATGGATGAGTCCTTACTTTGAGTACCCGAATTACTATTCGCTGCCGTACGGGGCTTCGTCGGCCAAGATGTCCAACTACATCAACTTCTGGCGGATTTATGCCTGCGCGAATCTGAATTCGCTGATGGATAACGAGTACCCGCACACCAATCTGCCGTTCGTGATGCGCGATGCGCCCACCCGTCCTTACAACGGCAGTCCCGATCCCAACAATCAGGATTGGGATGGCTGTGTTCGGACCAGCGACTTCCCGGACCGACCGTGTGCTCCCGCGAACCCGATCACACCACAGATGCTGGAAGGCTCATACAACTTTGTTTCGGCAGTCTATTGGCCGCACCAGAAGCCGATGTTTCCCGGCCTGTTCAAGAATCCCCTGGATCGCGACACCAGGACGTACGCCACCGCATTCGCTCAGGCGGCGATCTTTCCGCCACGCGGGCGGTTTTCACGCGTGAACTCGGGGATGCCCTGGCCGGAAAACGCCCCCTGGGTGCATTTGTATCCCTGCCCTCCCAATACGACCTGTTGTGCCAACCTGTACGATCTGGCGCCCGGTTCCTGGAACGAATACACACTGTCGAACACGAATCCGGCACAGGTGGCCTCCGCCCTGCCCCCGTTCGCGATGAACACGCGCTGGGAACAGTTCGGGCATTGGGATTCCTTCAATCAGAACTGGACCGCGCAACTGGTCCCGGCGACAGCCGCAAATGTCCCCGTGATCCTGTCGCAGCACCCCGGGACCTATTTGAATGGTGCCCTGATGAACTATCAGCCTCCAAACCTGCAAAACATCCCGTTGAACCAGTTCCACCTGGTCAACGCGCACTGAATTGAATTCCGCGATCATGCAACAGTACCGCTCAACTTCAGATCTCAAGCACGTGGTCGCTGGCCGCCCTGCCCTGCATCGACGGGCGGGATTGGCACCGCTGGAGTTTACGCTGGCGGCACCGATGCTGGTCATCATGATGGCGCTGATGATCAACTTTGGAGTTGCGGGCGCGTGGAAGGTGCGAACCCAGGCGGCCACCCGCTACGCGGCCTGGCGGACGGTCAACGAGCGGACCGGCGAATCGAATCCGCCCCCGCCGTACTGGTCGACGACCGCTCCGCTGACCACGGGCGGCGGCAACGACCTGCCGACATCCAGTCAGCTCTGGGATTCACAACAGGAACTGCTGTGTCCCTGCATTCGCGGACAGCAGTTAACAGCCCCCAATGCACAAAACTCGGTCAATGTTCCAGGGCGGCTGGAGATGGATGGATTTGTACTGGAGGGTCACGCCATCCTGGACAAGCCGCTGCCGTTGCTCCGGACGGCGCTTCCCGGCGGACGGTTTCGGTTCAACTTGAAGCAGGATGTCTTTGACAATCAATGGCAGTTCTATTCGCTGGGGATTCCCTGGAACGATCACATTCGCGCCACGATCTGGTGGGACATTGGCCATTCCGATCTGGCCAGCATGGACTCGGCGATCGACTCCAACAAACAGCTCCTGGATGCGAACCTGAACCGCCTGCAGACCAGTCCCACTCATGATGATCTGTATCCACTGGACAACGACGACGAACACGCCCGGTACTACAGCACTCAGGCTCCCGATTTCTATCCGCGGCTGGGCGGAGGCTGCGAATCCGACCCGATGAAGGTCTACATGAGCCTGGTTTCCCGTCTGGATCAAAACGGTCGTCCCAGCCAGGGATCCATTCTTCACCGGATTGATCGACTTCCCTGTACGATGTCGCAGAACTTTACGTCGATGTACAAAAGCTGGATCTGCGAGTTGGAAATGTGCGGCTTCGACAACGCCAGCATCGATCCCCTGAGACAACGTCACAAGGACCTGTCGCAATTCCTGGGATCGATGGGGTGTGGTGGCGGCGGCAACTTGACGCCCTGCCAGTGTCCGCCGATGACCAACTGCCCCTGTCCGCCCTCGCCGGTGGGAGTCGGTCATTGAGCTCCCTGCCCTCGACTTCCCCCAGTCCTCCGGCCCCCGGAGCCGCATCGCAGCCCCCTGCCCCGGTCGCGTCGCTGGCCCGCCAATTGACGCGTCGTGCGATCGACCTGTTCGTCGTCTCGTTCCTGATCCTGGTCGGTGTTTCCGTGGGGCGGCAGTTGATCGAATGGTGGCGGGTCGATCCGAACCCGACTGCGCCCGATCTTTCCGATCTGACCGGTGTCGATCTGGACTGGAACCACACTCCCGTCACACTGCGGTTTGGAGATGCCTCAACGGCACTGGAACGGATCCCGTTCCATGGCGGTCGAAAGCTGCTGGAGGAAGAGCTGACCAGCATCGGCAAGTCGACCGTTGAATCCACCGGGTTGCCGCAGCAGCCGATGGACGAGGCCGAGACCGGGTGGCTGAAAGCACTGGAAGGGACGGCGCCTGTCCTGTGGGATTCGACCAAAGGGAACGTCTACCGTCGCCACGAGCCGCTCCCCACGTTTGTGGCCACCCGGTTCGTGGACATCAACGACCCGACCGCGCCCGCCAACGGACAGCGGATCGTCGGTTGGGGACTGGCGTTTCCGACATCACCGCTGGAATGGACGATTTACGTGTTTCACCCGGATGGAACGCGGACCATTCAGCCACCTGCGGCAGCGCCCACGCTTGAGATGCCGGTCGGTTCCCGTAACATCACCACATTGCGCGGCAACGATGGCTGCCAGTGGCGGGTGATTCAGGGTCGCGGGGAGATCGACGGGTGGGTACAACACTTTCACAGTCAATTTGAAGCGGACTCAGTCGTCGCCCGGATTGTGGAAGAGCAGACGGCCAGCTTGAAATATCGTCGAGATCAAATCATGACCGATGTCCAGATCCGGCGCGAGCCGGATGGTCAATTGACCGGGGTCATCTGGTCTGCGAATGAAAGGAAGTCGGCACCATGAAAGGGGTCCAGGGGATTCTGCTTTCACTGGGATTGGGGCTCGCAGGAGCCGTTTGCAACTGGATGTACCTGGAACGTCTGGCGGGGCACGAAGCCCGCGTGTCGTTCATCGCCATCCGTGCGGACGTCCTGATCAACATCGGCGATGTTCTGCGTGAAGATCAACTGGTCAAGATCGACATTCCCAAGAGTGCCGTCGGGAACCTGGATCAGGTCGCCCCGCGCTGGTCCGATCGGACGCTGGTGGTCGGCTGGCCCTCCACCCGCAGCTATCGTGGCGGCGAACTGGTGCTGCAACAGGACATTCGCACGCCGGGTGCCAAGGACCTGAACGAAAAAATCGGCAAGAACGAAGTGGCGTTGTGGATTCCCGTCGACATGCGCACGTTCAATTCCGCCCGCGTCAACCCTGATGATGAGATCTCGTTCATCCTGCCGCGGATGGGCGGACCAACTCTGGCCCCGGCCGAAGCGACTCCTAATGGTGCTCCGCCCGTCACTTCGAATAACGAGATCGTCGGTCCGTTTCGCATCCTGGAAATCGGCAACCGCACCGGTCGGCCGGAAGTTCAACGTGCCTCGGGAGCTCGACAATCGATCGACAACTCAATCACGATCGTCGCCAAGCTGGAAAACGGACGCCTGGAGCCCAAGGTGGAACGGGTGACCGAATACATGCGATCGACCAAGTCTCAGGGTCTCCAGGTGATCCTGCATCCGAAGGCCGCGGTGAAGTAAACCGTCGATTTCCTCTCCCGGTCATCGGCGGCGTCAGCGAGGTCGTTCGGAGTGTCCGCAGCGCCTGGATGCACCCTCACCAGCGCATCTGTTTCCTTGCCTCTTTTCAGACATGTTCACCATGCAGTCCTTGATTCAGGAACTCGATACCGCCGTCCGCTCAGGCCGCTCGGTCTGTTATACGGCCCTGGTGGAAACACGTGGATCCACTCCGCAGAAGGCGGGGGCCGCGATGCTCGTCTTTCCCGATGGATCACAGGTCGGAACGCTGGGTGGCGGCTGCGTAGAAGCCGAGGTCAAGCGCCGGGCTCTGCAATTGCTGCCGGACGGATCCACGGAATTACTGACGTTTCAACTGGACAGTGATTACGGCTGGGATGACGGACTGATCTGCGGCGGCCGGATGAAAATGCTGGTCGATCCCGTCCGTTCCGCGGCCGATGCATCCTATTATCGCGTCCTGCTCGACACGATTTCTGCGGGCCACGGCGCCACGGAAGCGGTGGTGATTGAGGCCGCGCAGTCGGGCGGCGGGACCGTTGCCGATCGATGGTTGCTCGATGAACGCGGTGAGGTGCTGTGTGCCCGCGCTGTCGGGCCGCTGCCTTCCGTCGTATTGCCTCACTTGAGATCGCTGGACGACCGCCCCCGTCCGTATATCGATGCCGGGATCTCGTACCTGCCGACTCTGAAGCGCTGTCGACTGGTGATTGTCGGAGCGGGTCATGTCGGCCAACGCGTTGCCGAACTGGCGACCGATGTCGGCTTTGATGTGTGGGTTGTGGATGATCGACAGGAATACTGCAATCCGGAACGGTTTCCACGGGCGCGACGGCTGATTGTGGACGCCTTCGACACCGCCCTCGGTGGGCTGCAGATCGATTCCAGTACCTACTGCATCATCGTGACCCGGGGCCACAATCACGACGAACAGGCGTTGTTTCACCTGGCGGAAACGAAGGCTCGCTACGTCGGGATGATTGGCAGCCGCCGCAAGATCAAGCTGATTTTTGATGATCTGCTGCGTGATGGCATCACGCGCGAATCGCTGCGAAAGGTCTCGGCTCCGCTGGGATTCGACATCGGTTCGCAGACGGTGCCCGAGATCGCCGTCAGCATCGTGGCAGAACTGGTCGCCCATCGAAACCTGGGCCACCTGCCGGACCGCATTCGTCCCCCCAGCATCCTTGACGAAGGCGCTGCGTAGGCGGATTCCCTGTCTTTCTCCTTCCTCCCTGGCTGCGCAATGTCGCGAGAACCACTGCTGCGACTGACTTCCGCCGGACTTTATTGTTCGCGCGGGGGCTTTCACATCGACCCCTGGAACCCGGTGGCGTGCGCAGTGGTCACGCACGCTCACGGCGATCATGCGGTGCGAGGATCCCGCAAGTATCTGGCGGCCGAGTCCGGCAGTTTGATCCTGCAGCACCGGATGGGCCCGCGGGCTCAGATCCAGACGCTGCCGTTCGGACAGGCGATCGATCTGGACGGGGTGCAGGTTTCGTTGCATCCGGCCGGACACATCCTGGGCAGTTCCCAGGTTCGAGTGGAACACAAGGGCGAAGTCTGGGTCGTGTCGGGCGATTACAAAGTGGCACCGGATACCACCTGCGCGGCGTTTGAGCCGGTGAAGTGTCACACGTTCATTACGGAGTCCACGTTTGGCCATCCGAATTATCACTGGGAACCGCAATCGGTCACGTTTGCGGAGATCCATGACTGGTGGCGCGACAATCAGGCGCAGGACCGTGCCAGCCTGCTGTATGCCTATTCGCTGGGAAAAGCCCAGCGACTGCTGGCGGGCCTGGATTCCGGCATCGGACCGATACACGCGCATCCATCCGTTGAGGAAATGAACGTCTTCTACCGGCAATCAGGGATCGACCTGCCGGCCACTCGCAGCCCCAAGGGCGAAATGTCACCGTCCGAATGGTCACGATCGCTGATCCTGATGCCGCCCGCGTCGCGTTGGGAAAAGGGGCTGCACTTTCACGGACACTATTCGACGGCGTTTGCGTCCGGTTGGATGGTCCTGCCGGGCGAACCCGCCAAGCGCGGGGTGGAACGTGGCTTTGCATTGTCCGATCATGCGGACTACAGCGAACTGCTGGCCGCCATCGCCGCCACGGAAGCAGAACGAGTGCTCGTGACTCACGGTTACATTGACGAATTCGTGGCGACGCTGAAGTCTCGCGGTTACGACGCAGCCCCCCACAAGTCGTTCCGCTGTAAACGCCCCCCCAGAGTTCCGGAGTGAGGCTACGTGGGCGGCGGCATCGGACTTGGGGGCGACGGAGCCAGATCTGGCAGCGGCAATGGTGACGGAGGCAGTTCCAGTTGCAGCGGGTCAATGTCCCCTGTGGGAGCCGGTTCGGTTGATTCGGTCGGAGTCCTCAGCGGTCGTCGATCGTCGCTGGGGGCCCCGACAAACGCCAGGATGTGATCGTTGGGCCCGCCGACTCGCAGGGCCGCTTCCAGGATTTCATTGCCACGCGCATCGTTGTTGAAATGCAGCAGCAGTCCCAGCAGAAACAGACGATCCGGGTCCCGCAGGTCCTCACGCGTCCAATCCGCCACCGGGGGCAGGATCAGCGACTGGACGGACTTGCTGTCCGCGCCGAAAATTGTCGGGAGTGTTTCGCCGGACTCGGGCAGCGTCGGATCCAGTTCCACGCTGCGATTGAATTCACGAACCGCCGAACTGAATTGCTTCAGCGCGGCGTAGGACAGACCGAGTCGAAAGTGAGCTTCCGGACGTTCTGGCGCCAGGTCGACCGAATTGCGGTACTGGACGTACGCCTGCCCCCACAACTGTTGCTGCAGCTTCTGGTCGCCCGCCTTCTGGTATTCCACGCTGGCCCGTCGGGCGGCCGGTGACGAGGCAGAGGACCGCTTGTGATGGGCACGCTTGGTCTGCGAGAAAGTTCCGCTCGGTGGTTGACCCATTCCCGGTGACGGCATTCCCGACCCGTTCGGTCCCATCTGTCCGTATGGTGACATGGAACCCATCATCCCCGGCGGCATGACCCCGGGCATCATGGGACCCGCCAGATTCAGGCCCGGTGCATTGATCGCGTTGGGGGCGGGGGAGTTCACGTAAACACCTGCACCCAACGGAACAGGCAGCGGGATGCCGTTCAATGTCGAATAGCCGAACGCCCCCTGAGTCGGCATCGTCCCCCCCAGCGACAGGCCGGGCCCACCGTACCAGCGTTGCCACGGAAGCTGGTAATTCAACTGGAACTCGTAGACCGCCTGCGTGGGAACGGTGCTGAGCGTGACTTGTTGACCGGTCGCGCCGGACGCACTTCCAATGGCGATCACCACTGCGATCCACGGAAGTCGGGACATGATTCACCTGCGGTTGGAGTTTGTCACGGGTCGCTTTGATTATGGGAGTCGCCTGAAACCACGGTCAATTGGCGATTTCCCCAACCCCGGATTTTCTGCGATCGACCTCCCAATCGCCGAGAATTGACGATTGGTCAGAGATGTTGCCGAAAGTCCACATTCCCACCCTGACGCTGGCTGACATGGCTCCAGGCTTTCCAAGTTATTTCAGACGGACATCGGCGAAGAGTTCCAGCAAGGCTTCCAGGGGCAGGCCCACGACATTACTCAGGCTGCCTGCGACATGCTCGATGAAGACACTGCCAGCACCCTGCAGCGCGTAGCCGCCAGCTTTGCCGCGCGGCTCCCCCGTTAGCAGGTACCAGTTCAGCCAGCGTTCGATGTCCGCGCGGAATGTCACCTTGGTTTCCACCAACTGTTCGGCGTGACGACCGTCGGGAGTCGTCACAAAAACGGCGGTGATGACCGAATGAGTCCGACCGGCGTAATGATGTCGAAACCAGTCAGCGACGACTTCCCGCCATTCGTCGGTCTCGGGGGGTTGCTCCAGCACGACAGGAGCCCCCGGACGATCATCGATCACGACCGTGGTGTCGGCCGAGATCAACAGGGTTCGAGGAATTTCGTGCAACTCCGCTTCCTCGGCATTGAGTGCCGTGCGAACTTGTTCTGCCTTGGTTTGTGCAATCTGCTTCAGGCGCAAACGAATTCCGGTGATGTCGTCACAATCCCCGAAACCCGCCTCCTGAGCGATGAGCGGAGGTCGAACTTCAATCAGTTCAGGATGCACAATCTGCCGCAGCAGATCCAACCGCCGGGGTGAACGTGACGCCAGTATGTAACGGCGGAACGACATGCGACTCCTGTTTTCTGAATGGTGGAAATACGTTTAACGTGTGAGCCGCACGGCGCTAGCCGCACGGCGCTAGCCGCGGGTGTCTTCTTAATCGCAACCGCAGAACCGGCGG
>JAFEBS010000050.1:66478-106180 GCA_018242525.1 Planctomycetota bacterium
GCCGCTCACATGACCAACCCGAAGCGACAGCGAGGGAGGGTTCCTTGATCAACCGGGGCGCTTGGGGTCCTTGGCGAGTGGCAGGCTGACGCGTTTGCCGGTCCAGGCCGACTGGTAGATCGCCAGGATGATTTCCACCGCCTTGCGTCCTTCGCTGCCGGTAATTCTTGGCGACTTGCCGGTCTGGATTGACTTGACGAAGTCTTTCAACTGCTCCATGTGACCGACATAACTGATCGCCTTGGGATCGCTGGCCCCGCCGGTACCACCCACCTTCCTGGCGAATTTCTCCAGGATCGCCTGGTCCTTGGCTTTCGATTTCTCGAACTGCCACATCAGGACATCATCCTGCTCGACGATCACCGAGCCTGATGTCCCATGGATCTCGGTTTTCTTGAGATGGCCGGGCCAGGCGCTGGTGGTACATTCAATGGTCCCCACCGCTCCGCTTTTGAATTTGATCGCCGCCACGCCGACGTCTTCGACTTCAATCCGTTCGTGTGCGAGCGTGGATGTCACTGCACAGACCTCGGCCACTTCTCCCATGAACCAGTACAGCAGGTCCACGTTGTGGATCCCCTGGTTCATGAACGCTCCGCCACCGTCCAGAGCCCATGTGCCGCGCCAGCCACCCTGGTCGTAGTATTCCTGGGTTCGCCACCATTTGACGTAGGTGTCACCCAGGGTCAGTTTGCCGAATCGGCCTTCTTCGACGGCGCTCTTCAGGGCGATGTTCGCCGGGCTGAAACGCGACGGGAAGATGGGGCAGACCATGACCCCATTCTTCTGGCAGGCATCCAGGATGGCATCGCACCGCTTGAGCGTGATCTCCATCGGCTTCTCAACGACCACATGCTTTTTGGCGTTGGCAGCCTTCACGGCCGGTTCCATATGCGCCCCGCTGGGGGTACAGATCGTCACGATGTGAACATCGGGATCGGCCAGCATCGCGTCCAGTTCGTAATACACTTTGACGCCCGGATTCGCTGCCGCAAACCGATCGGCCGCTTCCCGCCGGGAATCGAAACAGGCGACGATTTTCGCACCCTTGATGTGCTTGACTGCTTCCGCATGAAAACTGGCGATCATGCCACAGCCGACAATTCCAAATCCGGTCGTTGCCATACGTTGAACCCTGGAGAGAGACAAGGAAATCGGTGCCCGGTCGGGGATTCTAATCGGTGAATCGGGTGAACGCACGCGGGGGAAGGTGGCCCTGTCGCTTCGAGACAGGTCGCGCGATGAGGATAGTCCCCTCGATTCATTTCCCGCTGTATTACAATGAACGCGTTTTGCGTCATCGCGGTCCCTGTCTCGGAGCGACAGGGCGGCCTTGGACTCGTCGCTTCGCCGACGAGTTGCTTGCGAAGCCGGTCCGGCTCTTCTGCAGATTCTGCCAGCGTGGATTGACAAAACTCCGCCGGACAATAAAATACCGACCGAGTTAGTATACATTTGTGCGGGAACCGGGATCGAACGGTCGATAACACTGGCATGACTCGTTGTCGGCTTGTCCAGTTGACCACATTCGCGACGTATGACGTTTTGCACTCGTTTGTTGCGAACATCGTGACCGTTCTTTTTCGTTCGCTTAATATACATGTTACGTAATAATATTTATTTAGGAAAACCACCCATGCGATTCCCATCAGCACTGCTCTTCCTGTCGATTTTCCTGGCGGGTTGCTCGTCCGGAACTTCTGGCGAGTCCACAGATTCAGGGCTCAGGACGGAATCCGAAACCGTCGAATTGCTGAATGTCTCCTACGACCCAACTCGGGAATTGTGGAAGGACCTCAACGCGGCTTTTGCAGAGAGTTACCAACAGGAAACGGGGAACGTCGTCACAATCAAACAGTCCCATGGTGGCTCAAGCAGTCAGGCCCGGGCCGTCGTTGATGGATTGGATGCAGATGTAGTCTCATTGGCCCTGTGGCTGGATACCGATCAAATCCGCCAGAAGAACCTGATCAAGGACGATTGGGAAGAGCGACTTCCCAACCGCAGCCTGCCCTACACGTCAACGATTGTGTTTGTCGTTCGCCAGGGGAATCCGAAACAGATCTACGATTGGTCGGACCTGTCCAAGCCCGGCGTTCAAATCATTACGCCAAACCCCAAAACGTCGGGCAACGGCAAGTTGGCGTTCATGGCGGCATGGGGCAGCGTGATCGTGGGTGGCGGGACCGAGGATCAGGCCCGGAAGTTTGTCACCCGGCTCTACAAGCAGGTTCCGGTGCTGGATACCGGTGCCCGCGGCGCGACGACTACGTTCTCGCAGAAGGAAATTGGTGACGTTCACCTGACGTGGGAGAATGAAGCGCACCTGGAAGTCCAGGAAGCCAAGGGGGCGCTGGAACTGGTTTACCCCAGTGTCAGCATCCTGGCGGAACCGCATGTGGCGGTCGTCGATGCCAACGTCGATCGCAAGCACACCCGCATTGCGGCCGAAGCCTATCTGAAGTTCCTGTACACCGCCCAGGGGCAGGAGATCATCGCCCGCCATTTCTATCGGCCTGCGGACGCGGAGACCCTCGCCAAACATGCAAAACAGTTTCCGGACGTGAGCCTGTTCCCGATAACGCGGCTCGCCGCAAGCTGGAACGAGGCACAAGCCAGGTTCTTCAGTGATGGGGCCATCTTCGACACCATTTATCAGTCCAAATGAGTCTGCGCAGGACCTGATACACGAACGTTTCTGCTGACCCGTCCACGGGAGGCTCTTCATGTGGTTCTCGAAAAAAACGCAGCGTGTTCTGCCCGGCTTCAAAACCAGCCTGGGCTACACGTTGACGGTCCTCACGTTGTTGCTGCTGCTGCCCCTGGCCGCCTGCCTGTTCAAGGCCGCAGCACTCAGTCCCGCCCAGTTTTTTGCGGCGGTGGGGACCAGGCGGGCAATCGCGACGTACGTCCTGAGTTTCGGAGCATCGTTCGTAGCCGCCGTGATCAATGTCGGCATTGGACTGCTGCTGGCGTGGGTGCTGGTGCGGTATGAATTCTGGGGGCGACGCCTGCTGGATTCGCTGATCGACCTGCCGTTTGCGCTGCCGACCTCGGTCGCCGGCCTCGTCTTTTCGAGTCTGCTGGTCAAGAAGGGCTGGTACGGCCAGCTCCTGGTGCCACTGGGAATTTCCGCCGCCTATTCGCGACTGGGAATCGTCATCGTCCTGGTGTTCGTGGGACTTCCCTTCGTGGTCCGGACGGTTCAACCGGTGCTTGAAAGCCTTGAAGGCGACACGGAAGAAGCAGCCGCAATGCTGGGCGCCAGCCGTTGGCAGACCCTGTGGCGGGTGTTACTGCCCGCTCTGCGTCCCAGCCTGATGACAGGTTTCGCGCTGTCGTTCGCGCGTGGTCTGGGCGAGTACGGTTCGGTCGTATTCATTTCCGCCAACATTCCCTACAAGACCGAAATCGCGCCGGTCCTGATTGTCGCTCAACTGGAAGAATTCAAGTACGCCGAGGCGACCGCAATTGCCTTGGTGCTCATGGCCATGTCGCTGGTGTCGCTGGCATTCGTGAACTGGCTGGAACGAAGGAGTCGCCGTTATGCACCCTAGCCACCCGTGGAACAAGGTGTCAGGCCCGTTGGAGGTCACTGATTCCACATTGAATATCGCGTGCCAGGCGAAGATCAGCCCCCTTGCTCCACGGGCGGCCAGTACTCTGCGGACCAGGAAGTCAGCGGGGGGCCTGGTGGCCGACGAACCCCTGTGGTTGCGTGTCCTACTGATCGGTTCGGCATTCACCGTGATTGGCCTGTTGATCCTGATTCCCCTGGTCTATGTCTTCGTTCAGGCATTGGCGGACGGATGGAGCGGCCTCATCAAGAACTTGTGGAACGACCCGGATACTCGTCATTCGATCTGGCTGACACTGTCCGTGGCCCCGTTGGCCGTGGCCCTGAACACCGTGTTTGGTTTGGCGGCCGCCTGGACGATCACCCGGTTCCAGTTTCCCGGCCGAACCCTGCTGACGACTCTGCTGGATGTCCCCTTCGCGATTTCGCCTGTCGTCGTGGGATTGATGTTTGTCCTGTTGTTCGGGATGCAGGGGTACTTCGGACCGCTGCTGCGCGACCACGGCATCAAGGTGATCTTTGCCTGGCCCGGCCTGCTGCTTGCCACAACATTCGTCACCCTTCCCTTCGTGGCGCGGGAACTGATTCCACTGATGGAATCCCTGGGTGCCGAGGAAGAAATCGCCGCCGTCAGCCTGGGTGCCAATCCGTGGCAACTGTTCTGGCGAATCACACTGCCGAATATCAAATGGGGACTGGTCTACGGCCTGATCCAATGTCATGCCCGGGCGATTGGTGAGTTCGGAGCCGTGTATGTGGTGTCCGGACACATCGCCGGCCAGACCGACACGATGCCATTGCGCGTCGAAAAGCTGTTCCAGGAATACAACAACCCCGGATCGTACGCCGTGGCGTCGGTCCTGACCCTGATGGCCCTGCTCACATTGCTGGGCAAATCTCTGTTGGAACGATTTCTCGAACGTCAGATGGCTGCAGCACAACAAGAAGCACAGTCGCCTTGAAGGGCGCACGCAGGAGCGATCATGAGCATCCGTATTCGCAATATCACAAAACAGTTTGGTGACTTCACCGCTTTGAAGAATGTGAGCCTGGACGTTCCATCGGGTTCGTTGCTGGCCTTGCTGGGGCCATCGGGCTCCGGCAAAACGACACTGCTCCGCATCATCGCCGGGTTGGAACAGGCGGATGCGGGAAGCATCCTGGTCGAGGATGAAGACGTGTCGCAGCAATCGGCGCGTGACCGCGAGGTAGGATTCGTGTTTCAGCACTATGCCCTGTTCAAGCAGATGAGCGTGTTTGAAAACGTGGCGTTTGGCATGCGAGTCCGACATGTCGCCGCAGCAGAAGTGCGAACGCGAGTGAACGAACTGCTGCACCTGGTCAGACTGGAAGGACTGGGAAACCGCTACCCCTCGGAACTGTCAGGCGGACAGCGTCAACGAGTCGCCCTGGCTCGGGCTCTGGCCGTGAAGCCGCGGTTGCTGCTGCTGGATGAACCGTTCGGAGCCCTGGATGCCAAGGTTCGTCAGGAACTGCGCACGTGGTTGCGGAACCTGCACGAAGAAATGCAGGTTACGACGGTGTTCGTGACTCATGACCAGGAAGAGGCGTTTGAAGTCGCAGACCAGGTGGTGGTGATGCGACAGGGGAACATCGAGCAATCGGGGACTCCACAGGACGTCTTCGATCATCCGGCCACTCCATTCGTCATGGACTTCCTGGGGCACGTCAACGTCTTTCACGGGCGCCTGGAGTCAGGCCAGATGCACATGTCGGGCTTTGCCATGGAATACCCGGAATACCAGCAGACCCAATCACGGGACGCCACTGCGTACGTGCGACCGCATGAGGTGGAACTGAATCGGACTCCACAGGGCGAGACCAGCCTGCCGGTGCGAGTTGTCCATGTGAACCCGGCGGGACCGGTGACTCGAGTGCGTCTGTTGTCGGACGTCTTCGGAGCCGCCCTGAACGTGGATCTCTCACCCGGCCGCTATCACGAACTTGCCTTGCGGCCGGGAGACCAGGTGTTTGCAACTCCCAAGCGAGTCCGGGTCTTCCTGCCCGAAGATTATGCCATTTGACCTCAGCCTGAAGCACATCGCTTTTTACCCGCCCCCAACCCATCCGGCACATTCCGATTGCTCTGGAGATGAACCATGAACTCTGAAGCATCTCCGCCCTCGATGACGGAACTCGCAATCCCCGCACCGACGGTACAGGCCATTCTTCAGGCTCTCAGCGGTCTGCGTTATGGGCAGGTGACCGTGATTGTGCAGGATGGTCGCGTCATGCAGATCGACCGCACGGATCGGCTGCGGTTACCAGCAAGCGAACCTGTCCCCACGGGCGTGCGACCCTGACTCTCCGGCGATCTGTTTGAGATTCCTGAATCTTCACCGTGTCCTCCGTGGTGAAGATCTTTTCTCCGATTCCGAGAGTGCGGTGAGTGCCGTACCGAGTTGGGTCCTACCCCTTGGTTGGGCAGCCCCAGTCGGCACATTGCTTCAAGTCTTCAGACACGTCGACGCCATGATCTGCTCGCAAATGGTTCGACAAGGCCTCGACATGCCGACTGCGCAAGCCGCGAAATGTCTGATCCAGTTCCGCCTGTTGATTGTGGTCGCGGACGTGGTGACGGACATCTGACCAGGCTCGAAAAATCGGCAGTTGCTGCATCAGCAGTTCGTCACGCGGGTCGCCGGTCGATTCGTAGAAATTCCCGTGCAGCAGTTGCGCAAACGCGGCAGGAAGCTGGGCGATCCGATCGTCGATCTCCCGGCAATAATCTGCCGCCAGGTCTCGACAGGTTTGGCACGACGCGATCATCGCCGATCCCATCAGTTGCGTCGCGACGAGATCTTCCACGTAACTGGCTGAGATCTTCGTCGCCGAATCGCCATCGTCGCTGAAAACTCGAAACATCCGGAACTCGGTACGAACGTTGGCTCCATCGTCCGTATGGCCATCGTGATCCAGGTGTTCGATGTCGCGATTGCAATGGATGAATCCCTTGCTCATCACGCGGGTCATGGCCGAGTCGGGGCGGTTCTTCAATCGTTGGGAAGGATGAATGCACAGTTGCGGGAATGCGATGTATCGGGACGGGTTTCCCAGGTCTCCCTGCAGCGAAATGTGCATGGCAATGTCCTGCGGTTCCGATGGGGAAATCAGGCCCAGACGACGCAGCAGCACCGGCGCAAGCAACACGGCATGAAACGATCTCGCCGGTCGCAATGCGGCTTCCACCATGCCGCCAAATTCCGGTCGATCGGGCGACGAGATCCCCAGGTACGGTAACGCATCCTTCCAGCCTCCGAATCTGTTTGGATCGACCTTGGGGATCTGCAATTCAATACCAACCGGTGCGACCAGCCCCGACCAGCGGCGCTCGCAGGTCGTCAACCATTCGCCGAGACGATCCGAGTCGAGCCCGGCCAGAGTTGCCAGTTGACAGATCGATTGCGCTCCTGGGGAAAGCGTTGGATCGGGTGGGGTGGCAACGAAATCGCCGATCACAAGGCGACGAGCGGGAACAGGTTTGACGACCGGCGTGAATCGGGATGGCCGACGGTTGCCGCGCGTCTCTGAAACCGACGCAGGCTGCGTCGGCCACGAACGATGAATCAACCACTTGGTTCTCAAACGGCGATCGGCGGCAATTCTGACTTCCGACACGGTTTCGAGGGTGACTCGGGCGTAGTCGACAACGAATGACGCCAGATCCGCGTCGGCAAGTCCCAATTCCTGCGCCAGAACTTTTGCTTCGGTGAGAAACAACCGACGAACATGGCGCGCGTGCGCATGAAAACAAACCGGGGATGGCGCACCGGTTTGTGTGAACAGGGCGTGAGGCGGCCTCGATTGGCGTTCGACAAACAAGTGCCTGTCGGTCTCGCGAACAGCCGACAGGAACAACGCTGTGTCGATCGGGTCCTGCAGGTTCACCGGTTCGGTGTCACGTCGAGTGGCATCGTCGGACTCGGGCAACAGCCGCCACACCAGCGTCTGCTGCCGCTGGAGCCAGATGTCGGCGGGGCCCGTCGACGACATCGGAGTCGCCACCAGCCACAAGCCCAGTGACAGCAGGTCGAGCACGTCTGGCGTCACGGGTTCATCGCAATACCCACATTCACGGATCAACCATTCCACTTCGGCCGGATGCTGCGAATGATGTTCGCCCAACCAGGCCGGCGTCACCAGGAATCCGATCGTCGGTGGCGGGCGGCGTTGAGGAAATCCAAACGCCATCATCAAGGGCAGGATCAAGGCGGGGTCGTCCGCCCGGCAAAGAGTTCGCAAGACTTCCATGTCTTGCCGACAGGCGGAATCGAGCAACAATCGTGTCGCTTCTTCCGGCCGACGCAGGACCACCAGTTCGGCAATCGCGCGGCGAATCACTTCGTCAGATCGATCGAGCCGGGCGACGATCCGCTGCCATAACGACTCGGACAATTCCAGTTCAGGATGTTTGAGTGCCCGCAGGATTGCGAGACACCGGGAATCGCTGCGTTCGATGCCCCGCGTCAGGATCCCCGTCGCGTCTTCCGGCGGTATCCTCGTCAGCCATTCCGTCGCCACCCGGCGCACCGCCAGGCAACCGGATTCCAACGCATCCAGCACGGTGTTCCGCGTGAGCTGGCGGATCACCACCGCCAGTCGCGACGGCGTGGCGCTCTGCGGCTGACCCGGCGGCGAATTGGATGGCGTCAACGATCGTTCCCTGGAGCGACAGTGGATGAGTTGGTTCTATCACAAATCGGGAAACTCAGTGACCGATCGACCTGCTCAGCAGGACTCCACCGCACCATCAAATCTGCGAATAGTCCGTCGGCTTGAGCAGTTTGTTGGTGATCTTGGAGACGATCCGTTTGTCTTCGTATTCGGGGATCGACTTCAGTTTCAACCATTCTGGATCGACGCGGAACTTGTTCCAGGCTTCAGTGCGGGCGGTGTCGTCGTCGAAGGCCAGCAGATAGGTCAGGTTGGGAATGCGGGTTCCCAGGATTGCTTCACCGAACAGGACTGGCGTCAGGCCGGTCCGGCGGAAGATGGCGATTTCTCCCTTGTTGAACATTTCGATCTTTTTCTTGCTGGCCGCTTCGTTGTGGCTTTCGTAAATGCGCAGGTTGAACAATCGGCCCCGCTTGTCGGGGGATTCCAGCGTGGGCATCGTTTCGAAGGCGTGCAGCAGCGAACTTTCGATGCGGTCATAAACGGCGTCGGTCGCCGGGATCGCGAGGTACTCCGCGGCGGCTTTCAGATAGACCGCGTCGGTTTCCAGACTCGCCGCCGCAGCGGTCATCTGATCGAGACTGTGGTAGGCAATCAACAGATACACTGCCGGCGTTTCCGGAGCCGGCGTTTCGGTGAAAACACCGACCTGCTTGATCCCCGATCGATTGAGCGCTGGAATCAGCGCGTCGCGCAAATAGGCATCGAGCAACGGTTGCTTGCCCGGCTTCAGGAGATACGTCCGCAGCTCGAAGAATTCGCGAACGGGCCCGGTCGTGGCGTCCTGGGCATTGGTAAGAGTGGGAATGGCAGCGATCCCTCCGGCGGCAAGAGTGGTCTGCAGGAATGTGCGGCGTTCCATGGTGTTCTCCTGGACAATTTGATTCGTTGAGTAAAGTTTTGAATTTCGCGAAGCAAGGATAACGGGATCGCGACCGGCGTGCGACGCCCGCGCGTTTTGCCTCAGTCCGCGCGCCAGCGAGGGACCGACACGTTGGACCCACAATCTCAATTCGCGTGGCGTCGTTTTCCGTTTTCATCGTTCCCAAGCTCCTGCTTGGGAACGCCCGTTTTTGAAGCTCCGCTTCACGGTCCCAAGCACACCCGTACAGTCAGTCACCACATCGACCAGCCTAGGTTGGCGAGCACAGTTGCGGGCGTTGGAGTCTCTCCAATGCACTGGATCGTCGACAGAATCGCGTGCAACTGGATTGTTGTGCGTAAATTCCCGTGACTGCCTCATCATTTCGTCGCTCTGGAGCGTCATCGAGTGGTCTCCGGCCGAATACCGAACGCGAAGCGGAGCTTCGAAGACGGGCGTTCCCAAGCGGGAGCTTGGGAACGAGAAACGAGAAATAATTCGCCGATCGACCAACGGGAGCGGCGATGATCGGCTTCGAGCGGTCGCTTGAATCGGGTTGAGGGCACCGCATTCAGGGTTGAATGCTTAAACGGGCGATTTTCTTCTTGCCGACTTTTAACAGCATGTTGTCTTCCAGAGCGAGCGCGGCCTTGGCATCGGTGACGGGTGTCGGTTGATCGTTGATGTAGAGGGAAACGCCCCCTTGAGCGATCAGTCGCGCCCCTTCACTCGTGGACGGGGCGAGGCCGGTAACTTTCAGCAGTTGGACTGCCGCCAGTTTGCGCTGGCCCAGATCCGCCGCACACTGGGGTAGTTGTGTCGCCAATCCTGACAGGCTGAGCGTGACCACGGGAATGTCGGCGGGCAGTTCGCCGCCGCTCACTTCGCGCTGCCAGCGAGCGACGGCTTCCTCGGCCTGCTCGGCCGGGTGATATCCGCCGATGACCGCTCGAGCCAGTCGCAGCTTGGCGTCCTTCGGATGCCCGGCCAGGATGGTTTCGACTTCATCCAGGCTGACGGAGGTCAGCAGTTCGAAGTACATCTTCATCACCGCATCAGGAACCTGCATGAACTTTTTCATCATGTCATACGGGGACTCGCCAATCCCGATGTAATTTCCCAGGCTCTTTCCCATGCGGCGTTCGCCGTCCAGGCCAACCAGGATGGGGGACATGACACCGATCTGTTGCGGCAGGCCCTGATCCCGCTGCAGGTCGCGGGCCAGCATGAAACTGTAAAGTTGTTCGGTCCCCCCCAGTTCGATGTCCGACTTGATGACGACCGAGTCCCAGGCCTGCATGATTGGGTACAGGCATTCATGCATGAAGATCGGTGTGCCGGCGCCGTGTCGTTTGGCAAAGTCATCACGAGTCAGCATCTGGGCGACGGTCACCTTGCCACAAAGCTGGATGACATCGGCAAAGCTCATCTTGCCGAACCAGTCTCCGTTGCGGTGAACTTCCGCACGAGACATGTCGACGACCTTCCCGACCTGGGCCAGGTAATCGCGGGCGTTGGCTTCGACATCGTCGGCGGTCAGCTTCTTGCTGCGGGCGTGATCGCGGCCGCTGGGGTCGCCCACCAGAGCCGTGTAATTCCCGATGATGATGACCGCCTGGTGCCCCAGTTCCTGAAATTGACGCAGCTTGCGGAGCGGAACCGTATGGCCCAGGTGGACGTCGATGCCGGTGGGATCGATCCCGTATTTCACGCGCAAGGGAGTTCCCGTCTCGCGACTTTTGGCCAACCGGGCCGCCAGTTCTTCTTCGGGAACGATCTTTTCGACGCCGCGGCGGATGATCGACAATTGTTCTTCGACAGGTGGAAACGTCATGGATCTCTTTTTGAATTCAATCATCAGGAAACAGTATTCGGCGGGCGAATTGGAATCGGGACATCATCCCAGTACGCACGGCCGATCAGATCAGATTCTGAGTCAACAGGGCCAGCACCAGCATGGTACCGTTGAACAGTCCGTGAATCACGACCACCGACAGGTAACTGTGGCGTTGCTGGAAGACAAATCCCAGAACCAGTGCCAGAGGAACCAGGGCCACTCCATCAATGGCACCGTGAATGGCCGCAAACAGGGCCGCCGTCAGCACGATGGCAGTGCGCGGTCGCAGAACCGATCCCAGCCAACCCTGCAGAATCACGCGAAACATCAGCTCTTCGTACAACGGAGCGACCACGGCGGCAGCCAGGCAGATCAAGGCCACAATGGCCGGGTCATTCGTGTCCGACAGCAGTGTCAGTAGCGGATTCTGGGTTTGACGGTTTCGAAACGGGGCGGTCGCCAGCATCAGCAGGCCCGTGGGGACCAGCGCCAGCAGAAACCCGCGCAATCCATCAAGGATCTGAGTCCGTACGGGCCGAACCTTGAAGCCAAACTCCGCCGGTGGCCGCCCGCAGATCAGGATTGCCGGCAGCAGCAGGGAAACGGAAGCAGTGAAGATCAGGTGGGAAGTCAGTCGTCCCAAAGTCAGTTCGGTATCGGGGGAGGGGGCCGTATCAAAGCGGGGAATCAGATGCAGGGCGATCAACAGAGCCACCAGAAACATGGCCGTCACTTCGGGAAATCGAGTCCAGTCGGCACGCGGTTCGTCGATCGGCTCCATCCAAGGCGTCTGATGGTAGAGCGACAGCATCAACTGAATCCACACCCAGACACTGCCACTCAGCAGCAACATCACCAGCGCAAGCGCGAGCAGCAGATAGAATTCGGAATTTGTCAAAGTAGTGGGCTTTTCGGAGAACTCTCAACAGCCGAACTGGTTTTCGTCGCGCAAACGCGCCAGCGAGGGTTAATCAGGTTGGAAAGCATCGACGAATCCCTCGCTCGCACGTTCGGGCTAGTGTTTGGAGATCTCGGCGATTCCGTCCCAACATTCAGCAGTCCTGTTTAGTATACTGACGAATCCCTCCAAAAACTTCCCAACACTGCGGGTGCTGTCCCATGCCGCTGACTGAAATCGACATTCAGGGATATCGGTCGCTCCGCAACATTCAATTGCCGCTTCAGCAGTTGAATGTGATCACGGGGCCGAACGGGTCGGGAAAGTCGAATCTCTATCGATCCCTGTGGTTGATCGCCCGGATTTGCGAAGGCCAGTTTGCAGCGTCGATCTGTCGGGAAGGCGGGCTGCTGTCGGCCATGTGGGCCGGCCCCAGGACGAACGCCAAAAAGGGACTGCGGATGACGCTGGGCTTCCGCCACGATGATTTTCACTTCCAGATCAGCTGCGGATTTCCGACACCGTCGAATTCCCTGTTTGTCTATGATCCCCAGATCAAAGAGGAACTTGTCTGGTTCGGGCCGCATCAGAAACCAACAACAACCCTGCTGGAACGCTCGGTCGGAATGACCTGGATTCGAGACACGGAAGGGAATCGCGTCGAATACCCGTTAACTCTGGATGCCAATGAATCGGTCCTGTCACAACTTCGAGAACCGCATCGTTATCCGGAACTGTTTTCGATTCGCGAGGCGGTCCGAAGCTGGCGGTTCTATCATACGTTTCGCACCGACGATGAGGCTCCCTTGCGGTTCCCGCAGGTCAGCGTGAGAACCTGCGTCCTGAGTCACGATGGCAGCGATCTGGCGGCTGCGCTGCAGACCATCCGCGAGACGGGCGGTGGCGCCGCATTCAATGACATCCTGACCGCGGCCTTTCCGGGGCGCTCCCTGCAGATTGTGTCGAGCGTCGAAGAGCCGTGGACCAAGTCGCCACACTGCACGGAGCTGTCGGTCGGACTGACGACCGAAGGCTGTGCGCGACCGCTCCTGGCGCGTGAGCTTTCCGACGGAACGTTGAAGTTCCTGTGCCTGGCCGCCTGCCTGTCCAGTCCCTGCCCGCCTCCGCTGATCGCCCTGAACGAACCGGAAGCGAGTTTGCATCCCGATTTACTCCCCCCGCTGGCCAAGTTGATCGTGGAGACATCGAAGGTCACCCAAGTCTGCGTCTGCACACATTCCACGGTGCTCACCGAGGCCATTCAATCATTGTCTGGAGTCGAACCGATTCGACTGCAACTCCGCCAGGGCGAGACCGTGGTCGACCAGTCGTTCAGGGGACTTTGAGGGGACACGGAAAAAACGCGGACGACTCGGAGAAGGAATCGAAGAAAGAGACAACTTGGGGTCGCAATGTGCTTCCGGACGTGGCAGCGATTTCTCTGGTATTCGTGGGATTCTGTCCGAGTTTTCCGTGTCCAGATTCCATTGCAGGAAGTCCTGCCATGCGGAGACCGCTACGATTCCCTGGTCAGCCCAAGTTGCAAAGTGTGCGGGCGACGGCACTCGGTGAATCTGTGTTTGATCCGTGGCTCTCAGTGACTCATTCGGGATAACCGGGCACGATGGCCGTTGAGGGAGGGTTTTCGGTTGGACGGCGGGGCGATAGGATGGCCGTTCAGGATGAAAAAAGGTCTGACCGGTGAGCTGCCGGTCCAACGAAATACTGTGGAAATCGTGATTGCGGATGTCTGAGACTCGTTCCGTTGAAAATGTGCTGAATCAAATCATCGACCACAAGCGGGGCGAGATTGCGGACGCCAAGCGGTTGCGGCCTGCTGAGAGCTTGCAGGAGCAACTTGTCGAGGCGCCGCCCGTCCGCGATTTCGTGGGTGCGTTGCGATCAAAGCACGATATGGCGCTCATCGCCGAAGTGAAGAAGGCGTCTCCGTCGGCAGGGGTCATCCGCGCCGACTTTGATCCGGTCGCCATCGCCCGGATCTACGAACAGCATGGTGCCGCCTGCCTGAGTGTCTTGACCGACGAAAACTTCTTCCAGGGGCATCTGGATTATCTGCGAGCGGTCCGACGTGCAGTGCAGATTCCCGTGCTCCGGAAGGATTTCATCATCGATCGATACCAGGTGCTGGAAGCCCGTGCCGCCGGGGCCGACTGCATCCTGCTGATCGCCGAGTGCCTGGATGACTGTCATCTGCGAGATCTGTATTTTTACGCCAGCGAACTGGGGATGGAGTCGCTGATTGAAATCTACGATCCCGAAAACCTCGATCGGGTGCTGAAACTGGACCCGGCGCTGGTGGGAGTGAACAATCGCGACCTGCGTTCGTTCGTGACCGACCTGGACCACACCATCCGACTGGCACCGCGACTGGCACCGGCGACGTTGCTGGTGAGCGAGAGTGGCATCAAGACTCAAGCGGATGTGGATCGCCTGCAGGCGGGTGGTGCGCGCGCCATTCTGGTCGGCGAAACCTTGATGCGTTCGGCAGACATTGGTCAGGCAGTGGATGAATTGATGGGAATTCGCTGATATCAATCATGGTGTCGGCCCCTAAAATGGGGTCAGACCCCGACCACAGATATCGGATTTGAATTGGTTCCGCACTGGGAGGGGGTCAGACCCCATTTTATGGGCAAAGCCCTCGGTGGGCACGGTTCACGGAAGAAAGGACAACGGCAGGGACCAGCGACGTTGAGACACAACCAATCGCGGTGGATTGATGGACTTCATTTTACCAATCGTGTGTGCGGCCACCTTCCTGGCTTGGGTCGGCTGGCTGGCTCGACCGAATGTGGTTTTTCAAATCCGCTATCGCCGGGGAATTCCCAAGGTGGTCCGCGGCCGATTGACGGATGCGACGTTGAATGCCATTGATGAGATCTGCCGACAGAATTCCGTGAAGTCAGGAACCATCACGGCAATGCCGGGCAAACGCGTGCGGATGAAGTTCACGTCGGACATTCCGCCCGGTTGCCAGCAGCAGATTCGCAATATGATGTTATTCGGATAAATGATGGATTTGCCAAAACTTTGAACAGTGAGATTTCGATGACCGACCCGACCGTTGAACATGTCCTGTGCGTACCAACCTTGTTGTTTCACGAACTGGGGTATTTTCAGGGCTTCAATGCGCATGTGGACCGGTACCTGCAGACGCTGCTCGATCCCGCTCATACCAGCTTCCGTCCGCGGAATGAGGTGGAAGAAGACCCCAGTTACAAGCAGTTGATTCCCTACTGTATTTTCATGCACGCCGGTCAGGTGTTTAGCTACCGCCGTGGCAAGGCAGGCGGAGAGGGGCGATTGCACAGCAAGCGATCGATCGGGATCGGGGGACATATTTCCTCAACGGACCGAATGCAGGGAGATCGCCGCTACAACGAGGCGATGCATCGGGAAATCTCTGAGGAAGTGATTCTGGAGGCAGGGTTTAGCGATCGCTGCGTCGGCTTGATCAACGACGACGAAACACCCGTAGGACGGGTTCATCTGGGGATTGTCCACATTTTTGACCTCGACTCGGCAAAAGTTCTACCGCGGGAAGAGTCGATCTTAGAGACAGGATTCGCACAACCCGCAGAGTTGCTCCAGGCACGCGACCAGTTTGAAACCTGGTCGCAGATCTGCCTGGATCATCTCTTTGGAAAGGGGTGAGTTTTGCCATTTCGACGGGCGGCCAGCGGAGTTTGGCGAATCGCAATCAAAGGAGTGACCAGCGATGGACATGCAGTGGACTCGACGGGCAGTGGTGGGTGCGGCGTTGTCAGCAGTGGCGGCTCCCGCGGCGATGGGAGTGGCCTCGGCTCAAGACAAGGCGGCAACCGCAGTTGCACCTGCGGTCAAGGGGAAACTGACCGATCAATCGCTGGGAAATCTCCTGAAGGCGATGGGACTCGACGCAACCGCAGCCGAACAACGGTATGACTTCGCCTTTAAGGCGACGATCGAAGATAACGAATGGGAATTGTCGATGTCGGCGGTGCTGAGCCAGGACGGAGGTTCCGTATGGATCATGGCCTGGCTGGATGAACTGCCGAAATCGGCCGCCGACGTTCCCCGCACGGCCCTGCTACGATTGCTGTCGGACAACGACAAACTGGGCAAAGGAAAGTTCTTTGCGTATATCGCTTCGAACCGCCGGTTCGTGTTGCAGCGGGTGATTCCCAACGAAAACATGACCGCCGCCTCGTTCCGTGGTGCCTTGGATGACCTGGGTCAGTCGGTCGTTTCGACACACGCACACTGGTCCGTCAGCAACTGGGCCTCGTCAACGAGTGAAGATCCGGCGGCCGCCAGTCGCACGGGAACTCAGGTTCGGGGAAGTGCGCCGCAGTCAGGCGCGTCGGCTGCTCCCGTTCGCCCGGCCACCACTCAGACAGCGACTTCAGGCTCCGGCACCGCCGGTCGACAAACCTTGAAGTCCGCAGTCAATGATTCCAAGTTCAATTCGGCGACGAAGAAATAGCGTCGACCGCCAATCACACGCCCATCAAATGGGGTCAGCCCCCTGCCACAGGGATCTGATTTGAGTAGATATCCATTGGGAGGGGGTCAGACCCCATTTGATGGGCAACGACCAATAAAAACGACAAAGCCCGCACGCCATTCGGCTGCGGGCTTGGTTGTTATACGGCGGGTGTGGGTCAAGTCGACGGGGACCGGACAAAGTCATTTGGGATGCTTCAGATAGCCCCGTTCCTGATCCTTGCGCAGCATTTCGTCCAGAACAATGGGATGCAATTCCACGCTTCGGTCTTCCGCCGGAGTGTAGTGACGACGGGCCCAGGTTCTCATACGCATTTCTTCGACCGCATCAACGTCGAACGAGCGTTCCTGTTCCAAGACAGCCAGCGAGTTCACAATTCCTCCTCCACCGCGTCACGGTACCAAATCCACTTGTGAAAGAACCCCGCGGAAGCGATCAGGGACGTCCACCACTTCCGCACCGTCGATGGTATCCGAGAGTGTTTCGGAGGCAAACAAAAAATCCGGCCGCCGGCGGTTTTCTGCGAAAATCTGCAGCCAACGGGTAAAAATAGCTTGACGCTGGCGGATGGGTAAAACTCCCGGGCGGACTCATCCAGCCTTCCCCACAAGTGGCGTCAGCACCATTTTTCGGCACGGATTTCGTCCCACGTGACCCGACTTACCTCAGGACCACTCGGAAGGAAAGTGCAGCCAATCGTGCCTATAAGAGTTGGGCAATTTCCGGGAGTTTATTCATCCTGCGTGGACTTGCTGACCTGTCTGACATTCTCTGAAGCATAACCTACTGCTACCAAGTCACTTCCATCATGTTGACGACCTGTTTTGCCAACTGATTGACAACGGTCTGGATGGCCGTGGCCTGCGATTGTCCAAGTTCGGGGGCGAAACCCGCCTGGGCGATCAGCGGAACGGCTTCAGGAGCCACCGGGATCTCATTTTGCGCGATGATCTCGCCCGTTCGCAAATTCTCCCACGTGACCCGGACCATGATCGAAAACTGCAACTGACGCGGATCGTCGTTGGCGTTTTCGCCCAGCACATCCTTGCGAGTTTGGACGATGCGTCCCGTCAAACGGGTGTCCGCGTCGTTTCCCCGCGCCAACCGATAGGGGGAACCTGTCTGAATCCGTTTTTGAACCGCTTCCGTCAGTTGGTACTCCAAACCTCGGCGGAAGGTGTCGTTTTCGAAAATCGGGACCGACACCGTTTTGATGTCCGGGTTGAACCCGTTGCCCACCATGTATCCACATCCCGACAACGCCAAGACCAGGAGACTCAAGAGGGCTGGCAGCGAACACGTCCACACCTTCGGCCCGGGCAGTCGTTTCGGTAACTGACGAACAGGCTCGATGAATGGCGTTTCAGAACACATACGGCATGGCCGTCACAGGATTGCGGAGGGGTTCGGACTCTGTCTTACAGCTTGACGTGGCCACTGGTGTCGACAGGTTCCAGTTTTTTGGCATCGGTGTCGATTTCTTCGGGCAGCTTGCGGGGAATGGGCCACCAACTGCGTTTGCGGGGTGCTGCTTTCCCGGCGGCTGGACCATCCTCGGCGGATTCCGTTTCCGTTTCTGGTTCTTCTTCAACGGGATCCGTGGTTTGGGGGTTCTTCTTGCGGAACGGATTGGGCATCCAGCGCGACGGTGATTCTTCGGTCGCCTCATCATCGGCGTAATCTGGCTCGTTGGACGTTGCCGGGACGGGCTGCTTCGGCAGATCGCCAGGCTGTCTGGCCAGCGGATTGATGCGTTGCCAGACCGTTGGCTTGGGCGGATCGATGGGGGTCAGCAAGACCGCGCCGCTGGCGTATTCGGGGCCCAGCTTTTCGAGTTTCGCGCGGGCTTGATCTGCCTGGGCCGAATCCGGGTAATGACTGATCAATTGATGACACATGACGGCTGCCGCGCGCTTGTTGCCCTTCCGCAACCAAAGTGCCACCTGCTGCCACTCACGTTCCGCCTTGGCCGCTTCGATCTTGGCCAGTTCGTCGGTCAACCGTTCCGATTCACCGATGTCCGGGAACAGCCGCAACGTACTTTTCTTCAGCATTTCTGCATCGTTCAAAGTCTTGCCGTCGTAGTCAGCACCCTGGTACGACATCAGCTTGACATGCGAGCCGAGCAGGAACGCATCCCGCAGATGCGGGCTGCTGGGGAACGTTTCGCGCAACATGCGAAAATAACGATCGGCTTCAATGTAGTTCCCGCGACGGGCATGATGGCTGGCGACCAGCATCATGGCATCATCGGCCAGGGGGCCCGTTGGATCGTTCATCCAGATGGCCTGCAAGGCACCGACGCCATTGCCCGGGGTATCGAACAGCGGCCGTGTCTTATCCCGGAAATTCGGTACGAACACCGGGGTCTTATTCGGTTTGACCGGTTCTTCGGCGGGCAGCTTGCGCTTGGGATCCTCGAAGTTGACCTGCTGAATTTCACCGAGTTTGGCGACATCCGGCATCTCCAGCCACAGGCGTCCAATCTTGAACAGGCGTTCCGAGACGACGTCCAGGTGACGGGTCGAAGGATACTCCTTCAGCAACGTGGCATAGGAATCATGTGCCTTCGAGTAATGTTCCTGCTGAAAGGCCGCCTCGCCCTCCATGAACAGCGCATCCTCGCGGATTTCACTCTTCTTGAATTTCTTCGCAACCTGTTTGAACGCCTTCTGGGCTTCCGCGAACTCTTCGTCTTTGTAAAGCTCCGTGGCCGCGGCGAATTCATCCGTTCCAGCCAGCGGCTTCAGCGAATTGGAATCGTCCGCCAGGGCTTCCTGATCGCGTTTCCAGAACATCAGCCGCATCCGGCGCTCGGTCGGCCCCTGCACCTTTTCGATGTTGGGGGTAGTATCCTTCAGCAGCGCGGATTTTTCCCACGGCGTGACACACCCCGACAATGCGCTGGACAGGACCAGCGCGGCCAGCACCTGTCGGGACGAACGTCTCCGCGGGTGAATTTCATTCTGACTGGCAGTGCCGTGTTGCATGGTCATCCGTGACCGAAGGTGGTAGGCCGAACAGAGTCAACTCAAATACTTCAACATCTTGGGCCGCCGCCCCAGCACATGCGAGATGGCGGTTGTCGCGATCTGACGTGATTCCTTGAACTGCTGCGGTGACAGGTTCAGGCGTCTCCATGCCTGTTCATTCTCACCGGACAGCAGCCTCAGGGCGGCGGCGGTTCCGGCATGAATGCTGATCTGACTGTATTCCTCGTGCTGGCACTCAGGGCAGATCAGTCCACCTTGAGAAACCCAGAATCCAAATGATTTTGCGTCGGTCAGTTGTGCGCCGCAGGCGGCACACGTTTCAAAGTCGGGAAGTTGTCCGATTTCTCGCAGCAAGACCAATTCGAACCGCAACTGTGCGGTCGACGTGGTCTGACTGCTGGTAAACGATTGCAAGGCATCCTGCGCGGCCGAGTACAGTCCGGGATGAGGGTCGTAATCCTCAGTCAGTCCCAGCAGCAGTTCGGCCACATAGTAACCGGCGTAAAGGCAGGTCAGATCCCGTTCCTGCGGGTGAAAACGGTGAACAAGCTTGGCTTCGGTGAGGAGATCAAGACCAGACGTGCTTTTACGCAGGAACACTATCTGACATGTCGCAAGCAGGTCAAGAGCGGATTCAAACGGCCCTTTCAGGCGGCGGCCCCCCTTGGCCAGGGCCGACAACTTGCCGAATTCACGCGTAAACACCACCACGATCCGGCTGGTTTCACTGAAGTCGGTCACTCGCAAAATCAGCCCTTCGGCCTTCTCACTGGACATGAACGTCCTATCTCGAAAGAAACGGCCGGGCGAAGTAATACGTCGACAGCAAGACCCCGATCGCAATGACGGAATACCGGACCACGTTCTTGTTCAGGCGCCGAGCGACACTGGCCCCCAGGAAACCGCCGGCAATCGCCGACCCAATCATCGGGATGGCAAACATCCAGTCGACCTTGCCGTTGGCGATGAACAGCACCACGGACATGCCATTGATGGCCGAGGCAAACAGACTTTTCAACGCGTTCATCCGATGGATGTCCCCCACCCCCATCAGCGCCAGACTACTGAGCATCAGGATCCCGATCCCGGCCCCGAAGTAGCCCCCATACAACGCCACCAGAAACTGGAATCCAATAATCCCGGCCAGAACGATCGGCGAAGGCTGCTGATGCGGCTGGCCAATCCCCGTCCACCTGGTGATCATCGGCTGCAAAAGGAACAATGCGGTCGCGACCAGGATCAGCCAGGGAACCAGTGTCTCGAACACTTTTTCCGGCTGACTGACGACCAGCCAGGTCCCCAGCAATCCACCAATCAACGACGGGATCAACAGCGGCATAATCCACTTGCGCTGCTCCGCCAGTTCCCGCCGGTACCCCCACGCCGCGGCCAGCGACCCGGGAAACAGGCACGTCGTACTGGTCGCATTCGCCCCCACCGATGTTCCCAGCGTCCAGACCAGGACCGGAAACGTCAGCAGCGTGCCCCCGCCAGCAACGGAATTAACAATCCCCGCCAGCAGGGCGGAACCACACAGCAGGATCAGATTCATGATTTCTGGAGTCATGGCCGCAAGTCTAGGCGATCCAGAAACAGGCTGCTAGGACTCCGACGCTGGCAGCGTCGCGTACCTTGGTTCTTGCCCGGAATCGACTTCCGTTGATATGATATTGGCCGCGCCGAGTCTTTGCCAACTTGACGACTGCCTCATCGAAGTCCCTGCCATGCCGCCGGATCGACCTTTACGAAAACCGTTTGCGTGCTCCGGACCGCAATCCCGGCGGGAGTGGCTGCGGGTTGGTGGCTTGAGTCTGGGGGCGCTGGCGACTGTCGGCGCTCCGAGTCTGGCGGAACTTGTTGCGGCGGAATCGCGTGCTTCGCAGGTCGATTCGCAGTTCTCGGTCATCCTCTTCTGGGCCAATGGCGGGCCGAGTCACATTGATCTGTTTGATCTGAAGCCGAACGCTCCGCTGGAATACCGCGGGCCGTTTCGGCCGATCGCGACCTCTGTCCCAGGGATGGAGATCAATGAACTGCTGCCGACACTGGCCGGGATGGCGGACCGGTTCTCACTGATCCGCAGCCTGCATCATCAACGGAATGAACATTCCGGCGGGACGCACCGGTTCTTGACCGGGTACTCGTCGCGCGCGGCGAACCTGAATGATGCCGAGTACCCCGAAATTGGATCGGTGGTCGCCCGTCAACTCGCGCACCCCGATCGCGACGTGCCGATCTTTGTGGCCAATACAAAGCTCTATGGTAGTGGTCCCGCCTATCTGGGACCGGGGTATGCGCCGTACATGCCCAATCCCAACCCTCAGTCATCGACGGGCAATAACCGGTACGATCCCATTCCGATCTATTCGACCGGGGGAAACGATGACCTGTCGTTGACTCCCGACGGTGCCCTGTCACTCCGTCGACGTCGCAGCCTGATGCAGTCGCTGGATGCACTCCCGAAACGCCTGGAGTCCGCAGCGACGTTTGCCGCCATGGATACGTTTCAGCAGCAGGCCCTCGCCATGCTGACCAGTTCGCGAACGCGGACAGCGTTTAATCTGAGCCTCGAAACGGAAGCCACCCGGCGGCGTTACGGGGAAACTCATTGGGGACGAAGTTTGCTCACCTGTCGCCGGTTGGTGGAGGCAGGGGTTCGCTTCGTGCAGTGTCAGGCGGAATTCCGTCTGCCGGAAGGGGTCGGAGTGACCAGCAACTGGGACGACCACTCCGTGAATTCGCACATTTTTGATTCGTATCGCCTGAAGCTGCCGTCACTGGATCAATCCGTCAGCGCGTTGATCGGCGATCTTTACGAACGGGGACTGAATCAACGAGTCCTGTTTATCTTCTGTGGAGAATTTGGCCGGACACCTCGGATCTATTACCAGGACGCCAGCAAGCGTCCCGGCCGCGATCACTGGGCCAGTGCCATGAGCGTCTTCCTGTCCGGCGGTGGTCTGAAAATGGGCCAGGTGATTGGCAGCACCAACTCGAAGGCGGAAGAACCAGTCCTGCGTCCGATGGACAGCAATTGCCTGCTGGCCACGCTGTATTCCCGGTTCGGCATCGATCCCAGGCACGCGTTTCCGGACCAATCCGGCCGGCCAATGACGATCCTGCCGCAGGGCGAGCCGATCCGCGAGTTGTTGTAGCCGGAGTCGTGAGACTTCGGTGCGTTGGACGCCAACTCCGTGGTCGTCCGAAATCTCACGATTTCGGCTACGGTCCAGTCCGAATTCTCACGATTTCGGCTATGGCCCACAATCAGCAGTACCGAACCGGATCTCGTTCCTTGTCGCTGGCGGTTGCGATCAGGCCGGGGAACTGGTCTGTCAGGCGTGCGGCCAGAGTTTCCATCGCGGGGCGCTCGGTCGCGTAATGTCCGGGCAGGATCATTGCCATCTGCAGGTCTCGGGCTTCCAGGCAAGCGTGAAATCGCGCCTCCCCGGTCAACAGAACCTGACAGCCGGCTCGATGGGCATCGCGCAGGAACTCGGCGGCGGCACCGCAGGCGATTCCAACGGTTTCCATGCGGCTGGAGGGATCGCCAATAAACTGGGTGTGTGGCTGATTCAGGCGATCCCGAACGATGTGAATCAGTTTCGCCAGCGGCATTGGCTGCGGCAGGTTTCCAGACCGCCCTGCTCCGGATCCATCGGCAAACGACTTCAACACGGTCACGTCGATCGCTGGTTCTTCATACGGATGCGCATTCCGCAGTTCTTCCATCGCTCGATCCAGTCGACCAGCCGGGCAGACGAATTCCACGCGGACTTCTTCGATCTGTTCCAGGCGCCCCGACTGACCCACGGTGGGATTGGTCTCATCCGAGCCAAAAAACGTTCCGACGCCGCGCAGGTTGAAACTGCATTCGCGATAATTTCCGATCACACCCGCCCCGGCATCCCAGACCGCGCGGCGAACCTGATCCAATTGTCCTTCGGGGACAAACGTCACCAGCTTGAATTGGTCACCCGCCACACGCGGGCGCAACGGTTGAATGTCCGTCAATTCCAGCAGTTCGGCGAGTTGTTGATTGATGCCTGTCGCCGAGTTGTCATACGCCGTATGCGGACTGTAGACCGCGATGCCGTGCCGCATCAGCTTCAGCAGCATCCGTCCCTCGCTGCCGGACGCGGTCAGGCGCTTGACCGGTTTGAACAGGATCGGGTGATGCGTCACGATCAACCGTGCCCCGACGGTCACCGCTTCATCGGCCACATCGGGCGTGAGTGTCAGGCAGGTCAGAGCCCGGACGACATCGGCGGATTCATCTCCCAGCAGTAGTCCGACGTTGTCCCAATCCTCTGCCAGCGACAACGGTGCAACCTCATGCAGATATCGGCAAACATCATGGATCGTAGTCATGGGAGGGCCAAACACTGAAGGCGAAGGACTCAGTAAGTCTCCCCGGAAATCCGGGAACAGCTCCAGGTGAGCCGGGTGCCGTCAGGCCAATGGCACTTAATGTACTAACCCGAAGCGTGACGCTTCGCGTTGGTAATGTGAGCGGCAAGGCGCTAGCCGGCGCTAGCCGCCGGTTCCGCGAGGGACAACGGAGAATACACCCGCGGCTAGCGCCTTGCGGCTCACAAGATCAGTGCCATTGTCCTGACGACGCCCGGCTCACCTGATTCAAACGTGTTCCCCAATGTGCGGGCAGTTGGACTCAGATGTTAACTGCAATGGCGACTGAGAGCCAAGCGTTAGGGGCTGTTGACCGATCCGGATGGAATCTTGTGGTTCAATGAACGATACGGTCTGGCCGCATTTTCAGGGCACGTGACACAGGGAGCCACAGGATGCAGTGTGGGAGCGGGCGGAAGTATAAAAAGTGCTGCGGTCAACAAACCGGAATTGACGGTTTCCCGGACGAGTGGCATCGAGAGCGAAAAGACGTTCGAGGCCTCGGGCGAGTCACCCGAAGAATGCGCGACGGGTTTTCATGGTGCGGCCAGCGAGATCAGGGCGGCATTCAACGCAAAGGCGCAATGACGCGAAGTCGCAGGAGATTCCCGCCCCTATCTTTGCGTCCTTGCGTCTCCGCGTCTTGGCGTTGATTTCTTGTCATCGTCCGTTCACCACCCGATGGATGACAGCTAGCGCCGTGCGGCTCACAAGACCAGTCCCATTGGCCAGACGCCAACCTGCAATCAAGTCCGCCCGTTTCTCCCCCCTTGCTCTCCCGACGGCCACTCCTCACAATGCGCTGTGCGTTCTGTTCGGCCCTCGTTGAATCCGGGATACTCCAGTCCACCATGCTTCAATTTCGCCTTGCCGTCGCCACCCGCTGCTTTCGTCAGCCGCTGATGGATTCGTTGCTTTCCGCCACCAGGCTGGGAGTCGCAGGAGTTCAGTTTGACCTGCGGAACGAAGTGATCGCGGCCGAATTGACGGAGACCGGTCGGCGTCAGTTTCTGCATCGGATCAGTGAACTGAATCTGACAGTCGCAGGAGCGTCGTATCCGTTGTCGCGTCCGCTGACGGAGGAACAGGAAATTGACCGGCGCGTGAACGAGTTGCGCGACGCCATGACGTTCGCCTATTCGCTGAAGGCCAAAACCCTGTGCTGCAAGGTGGGACGCATTCCCGAGGACCCGGCGTCGAAATCCCGGTTGCTGCTGGTCGAGGTGCTGAACGACCTGGCCGCGCACGCGAATCGAGTCGGTACGGTCCTGTGCATCACCCCGACGAACGATTCCGCCGAAAATCTGCTGGCGTTGGTCAACGACGTGAAGTCCGGCCCGATCGGCATCGATTTCGACCCCGCACACTTTGCCTTGACCGGCCGCTCCAATGCCCAGGCCCTGCGAGTGCTGCATGCCGTCACCATGCATGTTCAACTGCGGGACGGATTCAAGGGGTTCGACGGCGGTGGACAGGAATCGACGGTGGGAAGTGGTGTTGTCGACTGGGTGGAATTGCTGGCGGTGCTGGGCGAGACCGACTACTGCGGATGGTTGACGGCCATTCGCAACCAGGGAGACGACCGGGCCAACGACATCGCCCAGGCGGTGAAACATGTCGGACGCCTGTTGGTGGGTGGTTGATTCATGCCGCGCGTTCCCACCGAAACTGTTCCCGTTCTGACCGTCAGCGCGTTGACGTTTGTCCTGAAGGAAGTGGTTGAAACGTCGTTCCCGCATGTGTGGGTCAGCGGCGAGATTTCCAACTTGATGCGTGCCGGATCCGGTCACGTCTATTTCACCCTGAAGGATGACGCCGCCCAGTTGAAGGGGGTGATGTGGCGAAGCGCGGCTCAGCGGCTGCGGTTTGACCTGCGCGACGGGATGGATGTCATCGTCGCCGGGGCGATCCAGGTCTACGAGGCACGGGGTCAGCATCAAATCGTCGTCGAACAGATGCAGCCCAAGGGGATCGGACCGCTGGAACTGGCGTTTCGCCAACTGCAGCAGAAGCTGGCGGCCGAAGGATTGTTCGCGCCGGAACGAAAACGTCCGCTGCCGCGTTATCCCCGGCGGGTCGCCCTGGTGACCAGCCCGACGGGCGCCGCGGTGCGAGACATGATTCAGGTGATGACCCGTCGCTGGCCTCGGGTGGATATTGTCATCGTACCAGTGGCGGTCCAGGGGGATCCGGCGGCTGGGCAAATTGCGGCGGCGCTGCGACGAGTCCACTTGATTCCTGGCGTTGATGTCGTCATCTGCGGCCGAGGCGGCGGCAGCCTGGAAGACTTGTGGGCCTTT
Organism: Planctomycetota bacterium; assembly: GCA_018242525.1. Taxonomy (GTDB): domain Bacteria; phylum Planctomycetota; class Planctomycetia; order Planctomycetales; family Planctomycetaceae; genus Schlesneria. The sequence goes on from JAFEBS010000050.1 coordinate 92,558, forward strand.
AATGAAGAAGTCGTCGCTCGCGCAATTCATGCCTGCCGCGTCCCTGTCATCAGTGCGGTCGGACATGAAGTCGATGTCACTATCGCCGACCTGGTCGCCGACCGGCGCGCGTTGACTCCCAGTGAAGCGGCCGAACTGGTGGTGCCCCTGGAATCGGATGTCCGGATGGAATTGAATCTGATGAGGCAGCGACTGGTGTCGTCCCTGCGGCAGCAGACCCAGCGCGCTCGCGTGCGCCTGGATTCGCTCGCCGACCGGCGCTGTTTCACCCGTCCGCTGGATCGTCTGCACGATCTGTCGCGACGGTTGGACGAACTGGAAGGTCGATTGAACCGCGGCGTGCGTCAATCGGTTGCAACTGCTCGACAACAACTGCACGCGCTGGCGTCGTCACTGAATGCACTCAGTCCCCTGGCCGTTCTGGATCGCGGGTACTCGCTCACCAAACGCGTGGCGGATGGCGAACTGATCGACGACGCCGGGACCGTTGCCATTGGCGACCAGATCTCGACCCTGCTGGCCCGCGGGAGCATGATCAGCGAGGTGAAATCGATTGAGGTCGACGACGAGTGATCATGAACCAGCGGCCGCGAGGGCACTGGCACGCCTGCTGGCTTCCGTAGTCGGACCGCCCCACCCTCAAATGCCGCCAATCGGGGTCACATCAACTTGTCGAAGCCGAGTCGCCCCTAAGATACGACCACAACAATACTCTCGCGCACAAACTCGGCACAACATGCACCCCTGTAACGCGTTGCATCCCATGTTGCCGCAAATCCCGTCTTGCAATAGAACTTGGCATGAAATCCAGTGCTGTTGGGAAATCCTCGCCGCCAGAGGGGATCGCGATGCCGGGCCTGCAAAACTATCGTGTCATGTCGAGTCATCGACAGGTCGCCCCTTCGAAGTTGTGCGTGCGCGCACTGCTGGTGACCGGATGGATGTGCCTGCCGTTTGCAGCGGTGCTCGCGGCTGATCTTTCGCCCATTGAACAGCTCGGCAAACAGATCTTTTTTGACAAGAACCTGTCGTCGCCGCCGGGGCAGGCCTGTGCCAGTTGTCATGCACCGGAAGTGGGATTCACGGGACCGGACTCTGCCATCAACCAGCAAACCGGGGTCTATCCGGGAGCAGCCCCCGGAAGATTTGGGAATCGCAAGCCGCCCAGTGCTGCCTACGTGGCCTTCAGTCCCAAGCGGGAATACAACGCGAAGGACGAGACATGGGTGGGAGGGCAGTTCTGGGATGGACGCAGCGATGACCTCGTCGCCCAGGCGAAGGGGCCGTTTCTGAATCCCCTGGAAATGAACAACGCTTCGTCCCAGGAGGTGGTCGACAAAGTACGACAATCCAAATACCGGCATCTGTTCGACAAGGTCTTCGGTCCCAGAACGCTGGACGATTCTGGGGCCGAAGAAGTGTTCGATCTGATCGCGAAAGCGATCACAGCGTATGAATCGTCACGCGAAGTCAACGCCTTCAGTTCCAAGTACGACTACTACCTTGCCGGTCAGGCCAGGCTGACTCCGCAGGAAGAACGCGGACTGAAGTTATTTGGCGGCAAAGCAGGGTGCAGTTCCTGTCATCCGCATACGCCGGAGCCCGATGGATCCGCCCCCCTGTTCACCGACTATTCGTACGACAACGTTGGCACCCCCCGGAATCCGCGGAACCCGTTCTATCGTGCCGACGGGTCGGTGAACCCCGACGGAACCCGGTACCGCGACCTGGGCTTGGGAGCAGTACTCAAGGACCAGACACAATTTGGCAAGGTCAAGGTGCCGACACTGCGCAATGTGGCCAAGAAGCCGCATCCGCAGTTCGTCAAATCGTACCTGCATAATGGAGTCTTCAAATCGTTGAAAGACGTCGTTTCGTTTTACAACCTGCGTGACAAGACCCCCGAGGAATTCGGGGAACCCGATGTGATTGAAAACGTCAATCACGAGGAACTCGGCAAGCTTGGACTGACGGACATTGAAGAAGATGATGTCGTGGCGTTCCTCGAAACGCTGTCGGACGGATATGTCCCGACGCAATCTGGAGGAGCGCAGCCGCCGGAACGATTACCATCGGATCCACAGCCCGCGGAGACTCAGCCAACCGCACAGAATCAATTTCCCGCCACCGCTCCGTCGATCCCCTCAAGGAATCACTTTCGACCCGGCCGGGATATCTTGCGCGTCCAGCGATTCCGGATTGGCGGGCTGGAAGACGCCGCACGCGAAAGCCAGACTCGTCGACGGTAGGTTTCCGCCTTTTTTATCGTTGCATGAACTTGGAACATTTCATCGTTCCCAAGCTCCCGCTTGGGAACGCGCGTCTTTGAAGCTCCGCTTCATGGTCCCAGACACAACCGTACATCAAGTCAGTCACCACATCGACCAGTCCAGATTGCCGAGCACAGGTTCGGGCGCTGGAGTATCTCCAATGCATGGATCGTCGACATCGCTGCGTGCGACCGGCACATTCCAGCGACTGCGACATCATTTCGTCGCTCTGGACCGTAGTAGAGTGATCTCCAGCCGAATACCGACCGCGAAGCGGAGCTTCGAAGACGGGCGTTCCCAAGCGGGAGCTTGGGAACGAGAAAACCATGTCCCCCGCTCCGACGACGCGGGCGCATCAGCTCGACGCTTATGGTTTCGGCCACTGCAGGTGCTTCTCCAGGAACTCAAACGTCCCCTGGCCGTTGATTTCGTGAAGCCCGTCGAAGACTTCCATTTCAGTGCGGTCACCCACCCGCAGAGCGTCGTACAGGCGGCGCACCTTGGCGTATTCGTAGGCGACCCATTCATCCGGCGCGACGCCGTCACCGTGGCCCCGTTCCACCATGAATGGCTTCGGTGCCAGCAGCGCCACCATCTCGTTGTAGTTATAGGTCGAGCCCATGTCGAAATACGGCATTTCCCATTCGATCGTGAACATGAAGCTGTATTTGGCATCCGTCGAAGCCACCTTGCGAGCCCAGTCGTTGAAGTCGGCCGAGCAGATGGACAGGCAATACCGATCGAGCAATGGCGGGATCCGAACGGCCGTTTCGCCGCCGTAGCTGAGTCCATAAAACGCGATCCGGGTCCGATCCACCTGCGGCAGCGAAGAGAGCCAGTTCAGAATCTGCTGGTGCTGCACCAGGATGAAGGAAAACAGCGAGGCTTTCACCGAGTTCGCTTTGCGGCTGAGAAACCGGTACTTGTCCTCGCCGCGATACGGATTGTGTGGAGCGAAGACGATGAATCCCCGGTCAGCCAGTTTGGCGGCATAGTCGTGATAAGCCTTCTCATTTCCTTCGATCACGTTCCTGGGAAGACCATTCCGGCCGTGCTGGCAGACGACAACCGGTCGCTGTTCGCCCGGTTTCAAATCCTTCGGCAACAACAGCACTCCCCAGGCGAACACGTCGGGAAAGACATCCAGAGTCACGTCGTAGCCGACCCACTTTTCCCGGTCATAGATCTTGCGCGTCTTCGGATTGGCCGATTGCAGCCGATCTCCAAAGCTTCCCAAAACTTCGTCGCGAAAGTAGTCGCGATACTTGTCCACCGATTCGGCGAACGAATCGGCCAGTCGCGGCTGCGACAGCGTGGGAATTGGAAAATACTTTTCGCGAACCGCATCCGATTCGCGGACCAGCCGCTGTACAAATCGTTCCAGTTCCACCACCTGTCGCCGCTGGCGTTCGGCCGCGTCCGGCTTGAAGTCTGTGGCACGCCCCGGCTGGACCGGGCTGGTCGTGAGTGACCCCGAGACTCCGACGGATTTCAGCAATTGAGCGGCCGCCTGACTTCCGAACGGCTCGACCGGCTGTTCTGGCTTGGTGGGATGAGAAATCAGTGTCCGTTCCTGGAATCCCCCCGGGACCAGTTGATTGATCCTCTGAAACTCTCCTTTGACTGATTCCCACGCGGGAGTCGTGATCCGTCCGGCCGCGGCACTCAGTTTCTTCCCACCGACCGCAGGGGGTGGACCGTCAACGCGTGGTGACGCACTGAACTCGACGATCAACGAACGCGGGGCCACCATCGCTCCCAGTTCGGCATCTCCGAATTCGCGGGTCAAGGCCCAGACATGCCGGTAGATCGGTTCTTCCCACGGACGTGTCCGGGCCTCGAAATAGCCGCTCACCAGACAGCCTTTCAGCCGGGGATCGAGCGCTGCGGAATAGAGCGCGATCAGGCCTCCTTCGCCGTACCCGGCGACGGCCACTTTGGATGTCTGACCATAGCGACTTTCAATCCAGTCCACCGCCGCGAGAGCCTTGTGGACTTCGAAGCCGATGATGTGCCGACCCATGTGGTACGACTGACGCCAGATCCATTCGCGATGCGGCTGATTCGTAAACGCGACTTTATCGTTCCCCGACCAGCGATCGGTCCGGTCGATCAGGACCGGGATCATCACCTGGACTCGCGCCGCGACCAGATCCCAGACAAACCGGTGGAACTGGTTCAACACCAGGTCTTCCGGGTTCTGTCCCGCATCCGGCAATACGATCACATGTGCCACCGGAGCCTGCAGCGGTTCAATCAGCAATCCTTCCGCGGTGACGCCGTCGAGTACCGTCCAGCGCACTCGAAAGACCCGCCCATTCGGACGTTCGGCGATCATGGCCGGTTTGTCGTCTTCGGCGATCCGTTCCAGGTGAGCGGGGACCCGCGGATCGACCAGGCCAATGATCTTACGGAATCGCTGTCGATTGGAGGCGATCGACCGTTCGTAGGCTTCAGGGCTGGAAGTGTCACGCTGCCACTGCAAGTCCCTGCCTTCGATGGCGTCGGCGATCTTTCGATCGGTGAACTTGTGCAGCCCCTCCATCATCAGATCTGCCAGATCCCCCTCCACGGCGAGTTCTTCCGTCTCGGGCAGTTGGTCGGGAAAATCCTGCGCAAAGGCGGTCGTCGCAACGAGACAGATTCCAATCAGCAAGAGGCGAGTCATCGGGTGCTCCCTGGAAACAGCATTGGCGGAAGACCGGTCATGGGCCGTGATACTATCATCGTTGAGGATTTGCCTGCAGGATGCCAGCCAGTAACGTCGTTTGCACGTTCTCGTTTGACCCTGAGCCAGCGGTGAGTGGCTTCGGTGACAGGGCAACCGCAAGGTAGGACAGGCGATCTTTTCGCATTCCGAACCTGTCCTACGCTTCTGAGGAATCCACACGTGCCATTATTGCCTGCCAGATATCAGTCGGGGTCTGGAAATGCTTGACACAAAAGTTCCGCCGTAGCAAATGTGAGATCCACAACGATATCGAAGTCGAGCGTCAAACGGGGTTCCCCGTAACGCATACTGGCGATGGACCCGACCAGCATGTGTGGGATCTGTAACGACTCCGCAGTCGCCAGTGCGATCCGCAGGAGTTCAAAGTTCTCCACGACTCATCCTCTTTGCCACGGCAGTATCAATTTCCTCATCCGTCCAGCCGGAATGTTGGCTGCGAATCCGGCTGAACAGCACCGCTCTCGCGAATCGCTGCATGGCAAAAGCGATCTGCAGCCTTTGCGCAGGAGTCTTCATTTTCAACATCGCAACGACCTCGGGATCGAGCAGCTCGATACGATGCGTGGCAATTGGTTGGTCCATGGGCAGACTGTCTAGAAGTCGTTTTGAAAGATCAAATCATTCGGAATTGCGCCCAACACGGTTGTCGCAAGGAGACGCAAGGGGCGAGTCATCGGGTGGTCCCTGGAAACAGCATTGGCGGCTCCAACTCATCTGGGTCGAAGATGACAATATCCTTCAGAATCTGCCCTGCAGATGCCAGTCAAAAGCGTCGATTTGGCCGCCTCGGTTAAGGCCGAGCCAACGGCGACAGGACATCAATCCTGGAAATGACGACATTCCTGATCTTCTTGTCTGTTCTTTTCGCGCTGAGACTCACGGTTTCGCGTCGGGCGGAATCGGAACCTGCAGTCCGATATCGTCGACTTTCCTTCCATTCGATTCCTGGCCGCCGTCATCCATCCCATTGGCCCCGACGCTGTAAACGAGGAATCCGTTTTCAAGTGGCGTGTAGATCAGCGGCTTGTCCGTGTATTTATCGAGCGGCACGGCCGTCAGAAACTCGGGCACCAGTTCGTCCAGGTTCTTCGGATAGCTTCCCTGCTCAGCGCGACAGGCCGCCAGCGCAAATCCAGTTCGCACGAGGTCGCGGCGGACTTGAACCCGGCTCTGGGCCACATCGGCCTGCAAATACATGGGCATCAGCAACCGGACAAGTGTGTCGCTGACGGACTGGCTGATGGTGCCGCGCGAGTCGACGACAAGCCTGATGGACGAACTTGACCTGCGTTACCACATAGTCGCCCTGTTCAGGAAGTGGATCGATCCCCAGCCATTGAAAGTACTGATCCCGTAATTCCGGTGCGATCGTGCTGACGCCGAACGCCTGATCAATCAACACCGCGGCATTGTTCTCCGGTGTCACTCCCTTGGAATACCGTTGATGGATCGCTGCGGGATAGTCGATCCGGCCGTCTGCGGTGAGTGGCTCGGTCACGAACGTTGTGTCAGGTCCGATTTCCAACGTGGTTCCGACCAATAACACAGTCCAATTCCAGACGATCAGGCAGATCGGAACCAGTCCGATGATCCAGAGCATTGAGAATCGTCGGTAACGGTTCATGAACCATTCACTGCGTGTTCGGGATCAACGTTACGGCACGGGAACGCTCGCTTCTTCGGGCAGAACGAAAATCAATGTTCCCGGTCGTAACAGGCGAGCGTAGGTCCGCAAAGCCGCCTCGCTGTCGGGCAATGCCAATCCCAGGTTCGTCCATAGTTCGTGCGATTGATACGCCCCGGTGTTTCTCGCATTTCGATAGGTAATAACGACAGGCGTTGCTGCGGACAGCAGTCCCCGAGCCTCGTCCAGCGTGATCTTCTTGACGCCGGTTTCCTGCAGTTGCAGGATCACCGAGTCCTTCGTGCTCAACGAACGAGTAACGGGTTGATGGACTGTGACAGCCACCCCCTTGCTCTGGAGCACGGAGAATTCCGTAATCGAAAGATCCCCTGTCTCTTTGATCGCGTTGGCAATCACCAGTTGGACAGCGACGTTGGCATGCGCGTTCTTCTGCGCAGGTTGCCTGGACAGGACCACCGGCACCTGATCGTTGTCGGTGAGTGTCAGCTTGTCGCCGTTCCACTGATATTGAAACTCGACGATCCTGGGCGGAGACTTGTTCTCGGCTTCCAGCGAAATCCGAATTCGTCTGGCCGCCTGATCCAATTGAAACCGTCCGCGGCCTCGGTCAGCATTCCGGAAATGCCGCAGTTCCACCAGTTCCCCCTGCACGGCCATTTCAGCCAGGACCGGTTGAAATACAACGCCATCCCGCTGACCGCCTCCCCACGATCCGGACCACAGTCCGTCTAAGCTGGGAACATCCACCAGCGGCTTTTGAGGGGCAACGTCCTGGGCTGCCACCACACATGCCACAGCCGGTATCAGGACAAACAGGTGCCACAGATGATTGAACATGACGCCTCCTCCGTTCGAACCGCAGCAGTCCTCCGATTCATGGCACCTCCCTGACTAGCAGACTGAGTCCGGGGCAAGTCGTCTCGACAATTCAAAAACGACCTCGCTCACGAAGTCACCGTGGCCCCAGCCAATGCGCCTGGAAATGTTGTCGAGCAAGGCCAACCGCGGGGCGACGGCAGGATAGCATTCCCGAGCCGCGCCGAACAACAGTCCTCGCAGGATCGAACAGGAGGCTATCAAAGAACCTCTCATCGATGTCGCCGAAGTTGCAGGTGAATTCCGTGCCTGCTTCGACATAGGTCAGCATCAAGTCCACGGTCCCGGCGAGATCGCCGGTCGCCTTGCGATACCCAATCGTCACAAAGCTTCACTGCCCGCCCAATTCTGAATTTCCAAGACGACTGCCACCACTCAATAGATTGCTGCCGACAAAAAAACGCAGATTCCATCAATCAAACGCTTGTTTTAATCCGATGTTTAACCTAGAATCTAATTCAAACAAACGTTTGATTCGGGTTTCCGAAGGGATTGGACGGACGACATGATTGACGATACCCGCCAACGACTGATCGACGCCGCTGGTGCCATTTTCTCCGAAAAGGGGTATGAAGCGGCCAGTGTCCGGGATATCTGCCAGCAGGCGTCCGCGAATATCGCTGCCGTCAATTACCACTTTGGCGACAAGAAATCCCTGTACGTTGCCGCCGTCCGACACGCTCAATCGTGCGCCGACAGCGAGAATCCGGAAGTGGTCTGGCCGGCCGAAATGCCTCCGGCAGAACGACTGCGGGAATTCATCCGGACGATGCTGGAACGAAAGCTGGATACCAGCAAACCGCACTGGCACCTGGGGATTATGCTGCGCGAGATGGCGCATCCCACCGAAGCCTGTGCCGCCGTTGTCGAGGACTACGTACGGCCGATGGCCAACGGCTTGCGCGAAATCCTGCGGGATCTGCTCGGACAGGATTATCCGGAAGACCAGGGGAACCTGATCGGCTTCAGCATCGTCGGCCAGGTACTGTTCTATTACATCCACCAGCCGATCATCCGGCTGCTGATTGGCAACGAAGCGTATGACAAGCTGACGGTCCAGACTCTGGCCGATCAGATCACGAACTTCAGCCTGGCGGGGATGGGCCTGGGACCCGCACCGGGACACGCGGCTGCCGCAGTCCCCGTGCAATCGGAGGCGACATCATGAACTGGGTCGCCTGGAAGATGCTGACGGGGGATCGCGCGAAATACCTGGGCACGGTGTTTGGCGTCGCGTTTGGGGTCCTGTTGATTTCGCAGCAAATGGCGATCTTCGTGGGGCTGATGCGCCGTACGGCGCACGCCGCCATCGATGTCCGCGATGCTTCGATCTGGGTCATGGATCCGGAAGGGAAGAACGCCGACGAAGTCAAACCGCTCTCGGACAGCGATCTCTATCGCGTGCGTGGTGTCGAGGGAGTCGACTGGGCGGTGCGACTGTACAAGAGCCTGGCGCGGGCCCGCATCGACAACGGAGAATTCCGTCAATCGATCCTGCTGGGAATTGATGACCACACTCTGGTCGGAGCCCCGGTACGACTGGTTGCCGGGTCGCTGGCAGACCTCAGGCGTCCCGATGCGATCATCATCGATCAGCCCGGCTATCGACTGTTCTGGGGCACGGGACCAATCGAGCTGGGAAAGACTCTGGAGATGAATGATCATCGTGCGGTTGTGGTCGGCGTCTGCGATACCACTCCGCCGTTTCAGACATTTCCCGTGATCTACACCCGGTATTCCCAGGCACTCGGCTTTGCACCGCGCGAACGGAACCAGCTCTCGTTTGTGCTGGCCCATCAGAAGGACGGATTGGATCCACAGCAGGTCTGTCAGTCGATCCGTTCCGAGACAGGTCTGGCGGCGCGCACCCGTCCGGACATGATCTGGTTCGTCATCAAGTTTTACCTGGAATCCACGGGGATTCCGGTCAACTTCGGGATCACGATTGCCCTCGGCTTCATCGTTGGAACGGCCATCGCCGGCCAGACGTTTTACCTGTTCACGCTGGAGAATCTGAAACAGTTCGGGGCACTCAAGGCGATGGGTGTCAGCAACTGGCGGCTGGTCGGAATGATCCTGCTGCAGGCGACGATCGTGGGCTGCATCGGTTACGGACTGGGGATCGGCATGACCGCCGTGTTCTTCGAGTCGACTCAGAATGTGACCGCACTGATGGGATTCTATCTCCCGTGGCAGGTGGCCGGGCTCGCTGCCGGGGCGGTGGCCCTGATCATTGTCCTGGCGAGCCTGATCAGCTTGCGAAAGGTTTTGATCCTGGAACCGGCCGTCGTGTTCCGTGGTTAAGCAAAAGATCCACACGCAGCGGCCTGTCCCGCTCGGAAGACCATGAAATGATGCTTCAATCAGCAACAATTGACACGCCAGCGGCGGCTCCCGTCCTCTCTGCCAATGAGATCTGCGTGTCGTGCCAGAGCGTTGTCAAGGAGTTCGGCGATGGGGACAGCCGCATTCGCGTGCTACATGGGATTGACGCGAATATCCACGGCAGCGAATTAACGCTGCTGGTGGGTCCCAGCGGTTGTGGCAAGACGACGTTGATCTCGATCATTGCCGGACTGCTGTATCCGACAAACGGGGATGTGATCCTGTTCGGGACTCCGCAATCCCAGCTGCAGGGAAGTCGACTGGTACAGTTCCGGGCAGAAAACGTTGGCTTTGTGTTTCAACAGTACAACCTGTTGCCGTCCCTGACGGCGGCCGAAAACGTGGCCATCCCGCTGTTGATCCAGGGACAATCGCGACCGAAAGCCCTGTTAAAAGCACGCGAAGTGCTGGATGCCGTTGGCCTGGGTTCGCGTCTGAATCAGCTGCCATCCCAGCTTTCGGGCGGTCAGCAGCAGCGGGTCGCGATCGCCCGGGCCCTGGTCCATGAACCCAGGCTGCTGGTCTGTGACGAACCAACCGCGGCACTCGATGGCCACTCGGGCCAGGTGGTGATGGACCTGTTGAAGCGGGTCGCAGTCCAGGCCGGCCGGGCGGTGATCGTGGTCACACACGATTCGCGAGTCCTGACCTATGGAGACCGGATCCTGGAGATGGCCGACGGACGGATGGCCGATGCCGACTCCACTCAGAAATCGCACAACCTCTGACCCGAACCCCGGGGAGTAACCAAATGTCGAACAAGCTGATCCTGCCCCTGCTGGCCGTCGTCGCCTTCAGTTTCATGTCGTTCCACATCGTGAAGGCACAGCGCGAGATTCCGCCTCAGAACCCGCCGCTGGATCCCAGCCGTTCTCCGTACAACTCGACGCTGGCCGGTGCGGGAATCGTGGAACCTCGCTCCGAAAACATCGCCGTCGGAGCCCATCTGCCCGGGATTGTCACCGAAGTCTTCGTGAACGTCGGCGACCGCGTCGACAAGGGGACTCCGCTGTTCCAGATTGATGATCGGCAACAGCGTGCGGAACTGGCCGCCCGCCAGGCGCAATTGGACGCGTCGATCGCTGATCTGCATCGACTGCAATCGATGCCCCGCGCGGAAGACCTGCCTGTTTCGGCCGCGAATGTCGAAAAGGCTCGCGCGGATATGAAGGCTCAACAGGATCAGATGAACCGATCCGAGGAATTATTTGCCCGCAAGGTGACCAGCGCTGAAGACATGGTCCAGCGCCAGCAGTCGTTTGCGGCCGCCAAGGCTCTGTTACTGCAGGCGGAAGCCGAGGACACGAAACTGAAGTCCGGAGCGTGGGTGGAAGACATCGCCGTCGCCCGAGCCCAGGTTGAACGGATGAAATCGCAAGTCCAGCAAACGCGCGTGGAACTGGACCGGCTGCAGGTGAAGGCACCGATCAGCGGCGCCATCCTGAAAGTGGACGTCCGGCCGGGCGAATTCGTGGGGGCTCCGCCGGGTCAGGAATTGATGGTCATGGGGGATGTGGACGTACTGCATGTGCGGGTCGACATCGACGAACAGGATCTGCCCCGGTTCCGCGCCGGCCTGTCCGGCCGCGGGTTCGTCCGGGGAGATGCCCAGCAACCGATTTCGCTGTCATTCGTGCGGGTCGAACCGTACGCACAGCCGAAGAAATCCCTGACCGGTTCCGGCACCGAACGTGTCGATACTCGAGTGCTGCAAGTCATTTACGCCGTTGAACCAATCGACCGGCCCCTGTACGTCGGTCAGCAAATCGACGTCTATCTGGATGCGGAGAATCCGTGACATTTCCTGAGGATTTCGCGATCCCGGTGAAACCCGTCGAGAACTCCTCTCGACAGTTTTCGCACCGTTCGGGAAACTCCGCGCAGCCGCGATGCCAGTATGGCGGGACGGTCTTTCGGAACACTGCAGGATGACACTGGTGAGTCGGTTTGAACTGGATACCTGGGACCATGGCAAGCTGGTGGTGAACCATGGCTTCAGCAACCTGCTGCGCCGTCAGCATTGGACCACGTTTGCGGTGATCTGGTCGCGAACTGCGGACGCGTCGATCGCCAAGAAGTTGCGAACGGATCGAGTCACCCTGCGTTTCACACTGGACGACGGGGGACGGGAACGGGCGTTCTACATCAAGCGGCACGGACGTTCGTCTCTGAAAGAATACCTCAAGCCGCTGCTCAGCCTGCGTTGGCCGATCCTGGGTGCCAGGAACGAATGGAACGCGCTGCTCGCCTTCCACGAGGCGGGACTCCCCACGATGACGCCCGTTGCTTATGGCCAGCATGGCGGGAATTCATTCCTGATCACCGAAGCGCTGGAGAACTGCACGAAGCTGTCGGAACTGCAGTTCCCACCGGACCAGTCAGCCGCGGGCGTGAACTATCGAGTCGACGCAGCCCACACACGATCCAGCCGCAGATCCCTGGTGACCCGCATCGCACAAATGACTCAGCGGATGCACAATGCGGGCCTGCACCATCAGGATTACTATCTGGGACACCTGCTGCTGCCGAATTCCCGGACGGCCCGCGGATCGGATTCGAATCGGATTTACATTATCGATCTCGGCCGGGTTCGCAGGCAGCAACCCCTGTCGCAACGTTGGATTGTCAAGGATCTGGCTCAATTGAATTACTCGGCACAACATGTCAGCCTCACCGATCGACTTCGCTTCCTGCGCGAGTACCTGGGGCACAAGCCCGGTGCTGCCGACCGGAAGCTGATCGCCAGGATCGCTGCCAAGACGGCGTCCATCGCCCGCCATTCACGCAAGAACGGTTTGTAGAGCCCTTTCGAGATTCCCGCCGTGCCCCTGTCCATTATTCTGCTTGTTGTTTCCAGTTACCTGGCAGGGTCGATTCCGTTCGGACTGATGATCGGCCGGTTCGTAAAGGGGATCGATCTGCGATCCGAAGGCAGTGGCAACATTGGCGCAACCAATGTTGGCCGTGTCCTGGGTAAGAAGTGGGGCCTGATCTGTCTGGCGCTGGATGCCCTGAAAGGTCTGTTGCCGGTCGCATTTTTTCCCGTGTTATTTTGTGGTTCCGATCATGCGTCGTTGCCGGACCTGTCGGTGCTGACTGGAGTCACAACCATCGTAGGCCACATGTTTCCCTGCTGGCTCGGATTCCGGGGGGGCAAAGGAGTGGCAACGTCGCTGGGTGTCGTCGCCATCCTCAGTCCGTGGGGGTTGCTGGTGGGTGCGATCGCGTTTTTTGGGTCGTTCGCGATCTTTCGGATCGTCTCCCTCAGTTCGATGCTGGCGGCAGTCAGCTTCGGGCTCTTCTCTCTGACACCATATTCGCCAGGCGGACCCAGCTTGGGCCTGTTCAGCGCCGCCGTTCCCGTGTTGATCATCGTTCAACATCGGTCGAACCTGAAACGACTGCTGCGCGGCGAAGAACCCCGGTTCAAAAGCGGCACCAGATCGCCGGGAGCGTAACCGACGGAGTCTGGCGAAGAGGGGCCTGGCAGTTCGGAATTCCGATGTGCCTGACCCGGTCGGATTGACCGCAATCAAAGAAACGCCAACAGCCCACGATTGCTCGTGGGCTGTTGGTTATAAAATGGCTGGAGGTTCTGAGAGACTTTGCTGACCGAAGCGGTCTGTGAGTTTATTATCTTTTCGAGTCTTCCCGCATCGCGTCACCGTTGGGTTCCCCCTCAGGTTGTTCGACACGAGTCGTCTCTGGCGCAATAG
>JAFEBS010000051.1 GCA_018242525.1 Planctomycetota bacterium
TGCGGTTCACCGTGCGCTTACGGAAAGACGGAAAGGTGATCGGCTATCAGGACGTGGTGAATGATCCGGGGGTTAGCGACAAACGTTTGCTCGCCTTTGAAAGCGAATTCTCGGCACTTCTGAAAGCGAAGTCTCGCGAAAAGAACTCACTGTCCGAAGTCTTGCGGCAGGCATGGGATTCCGGACGTTTGCGAACTGCTGCCAAAACCTGCCCGGCGAAGTCGACCGACGCTCATGTCTCCCTGATTGGCCACATCACACCGGGCGAACTTCGAGAAGTGTCGGCGGAAGTGGACATGACCAACGGTCTGGCCAATCGGTTTCTGTGGTGTTGTGTCCGCCGGTCGAAGCTGCTCCCGGAAGGAGGAGAGATTCACCAAGTAAACTTTGACCTGGAACTCGCGAAGCTGCGGGGGGCTGTTGAATTCGCTTCTGAAGAGCGGCAGATCATACGCGATGGCGACGCAGTCACAGAATGGTGTCGACTCTATCCTGACCTGACTGCCGAACGCCCTGGACCCGTAGGGGCCGTCTGCAACCGTGCTCCTGCTCAAGTTGTTCGACTGTCTCTGTTGTATGCCGTTCTGGATATGTCGCCCGTCGTGACCATTGAACATCTGCGCGCGGCTATTGCGGTCTGGGAATACTGCGAATTATCGGTCAAACACATCTTCGGCCAAAGTCTGGGAAACCGAACCGCAGACACCATCATTTCCGCCTTGAAGGAACGTGGGACTGCCGGATTGTCTCGGACAGAAATCTCCGAACTGTTCAATCGGAACAAGCCCAAGCCTGAACTCGACACGGCACTGCAACTTTTGGTCTCCGAAAAGATGGCCCGGCGAGAGACGATACCGACTTCTGGACGTGGTATCGAAATGTGGTACTCGACCGCATGAGGCGACGAAAGTACGAAATTGACGAAGAAAGCGGTCTTTGACTGTGATCTTCGCCCTCGCCAGTTCGTTTAGTTCGTTTCATTCGTACGTTTTTCAATCCTTGTCAATCATCACGTTGCGAAGCTTTACGAGTGTTTACGGATTGCGCGCTCCTTCGACCGGTGATATTCTCAACAGCACATCGACCGGCAGATGACCGGTTTCCTCAGAAAGGTTCGAATACAATGGCCAGTATCATCACGCGACCGAACGGTACAAAGTACATCCAAGTGACCGTCAACAAACGACGGTCGTCCCTCTGGCTTGGCGAAATCTCCGAACGGAACGCCGGGCGGCTTCGGGACAAGGTCGAAGACTTGGTGAAGTGTCAGTCGTTTGGGCTATCGATTCCTCAGGATCTTGCCGCATGGGTCGCCAAGATTCCGGATGACCTGGCAGCCCGTCTTGCCGAGTTGGGACTTATCGAACCACGCATTCCGGCAGAGGTTGTCACGGTCGACGCCTTTCTGACCGCGTACCTGTCACGTCGTGGAGGTGACGTGAAGGGCGGGACGCTGACTTTCTACGGGCATACCGTTCGCAATTTGAAAGAATTCTTCGGATTGGAACGGCGACTGGATGACATCAATGCTGGCGACGCGGACGACTTTCGACGCAATCTGCAGAAGACCGAGAAGCTTTCGGCCGCAACTGTCGTTCGTCGGTGTGCTCTGGCCCGAACTTTCTTCAAGGACGCAGTCCGGCGCAAGCTGATCGACTCGAATCCGTTTGACGGAGTTGGAAAGGGGTCAACCGCGAATCCGGAACGACAGCGATTCATTGACCGGGCAACCATCGAAAAGGTGATTGACGCCTGCCCCAGTACAGAATGGAAGACACTCGTCGCCTTGTCGAGATACGCCGGTTTGCGCGTCCCGTCTGAGGCCCTGCTGCTCCGTTGGCAGGACATCAATTTTGAATCCGGCCGAATGATCGTCCACAGTCCCAAGACCGAACATCATGCTGGCCACGCGACGCGGGTTGTTCCGATTTTCGCCGAACTGCGTCCGTATCTCGATGACCTGCAGGAACTGAACGCCCAACGGTCCGAGTTTGTCCTGCCAAGTCTCCAACGGCACGGGGCATCGGTCAACAACTGGCGAGCCGTAAACTTCAGAACCCAGTTTACCAAGATTATCAAACGGGCAAGTCTGGTCCCTTGGCCCCGTCTGTGGCACAACCTGCGAAGTTCCTGCCAGACGGAACTGACGGAGCGATTCCCCAGTCACGTCGTTACTGCGTGGCTCGGCAACAGTGAACGAATCGCCGAGAAGCATTACCTGCAGGTTCTCGATTCTCATTTCGAGAAGGCCGCAACTGCAGATTGTATGCACGCCTGTATGCAGAATGGCGTTCAATTGGCAGGCAAGGGACTGCAACCGGAACAGGCAGACAAGAAAAAAGCCCCTGAAATTCAGGAGCTTACTGCCCGTTACGTGAGCATTCAGAAGCGGAAATTGGGCGATACTGGATTCGAACCAGTGACTTCCACCGTGTGAAGATGGCACTCTAGCCGCTGAGTTAATCGCCCGGGGCTGTTGGTTTCGGGGTGCGGAACCGTCAGAGTTCAATTTGTATCGCCTTCCTCAGGGGACGGCAAGGATTTCGTGGGATCTGGATGACTCGGATTCGGATTGTTTGATGCCTGTCGTGGCAGTGCTTGACGATTGTAGGGGATTGGGGGCTCTTGGCACCGGTTTGAACGCGGCCGTTGCGAAGTCAGGGTTACGAGGGGTTCGACCGTGTTGGTGGTGACTGGTAATGGTGTCTCAACAGGGTCCGCCAATCGGTCAGGATCTTTGCCGATTGGGGATCCCGCCTGGCACGGTACAGGTCTTGATCGCTCACCAGGGGATGGGGCAGGCCTTCGCTGGCGATCTGGATCAGGCGTTTCAGGGTTGGCCAGTCGGTCTGGTCCAGGCGAGGGTCGGCGATGAGTGCGGTCATCAGGTCCTTTTTATCCTCGCGTTTATTCGAACGGAGGAAATCCAGGAAGTCGACGGCGCCGTTGTTGGATTCATCATGGGATGCCTGAATGGCTCTGGCTTGCAATTGATAAAACCAATCGACCACTCGTTGCTGTTCCTGGATTCCGTGGATCTGCCAGTAGCTGGTCAGCAGGACGGCCTGCTGCGGGCCGCCCTGGATGGCGTCGAGTGGGAATCGTTCTACCGCGGCGTTGATGATCTGGCTGGCGGCGGCCCGGTCGGTTTTTCCCACCAGTCGTGCTGCCGCGGCGGCCCAGGCGGGGGAAGGGCCGATCAGGGTGGCGGCGCGATTCGACTGTTGATCTCGTTCGCAGTCGAGCAGCCTCGGGGCGTCGTCTGCCGTCAGTAACTCATCGGCATGCTCCAGGATGAAATGAGCCATCCACGAATAGGTTCGGCCGTTCTGTAAATTGAGTTGCTCGAATTGCAGGTCGGGATCGGCGCAGACTCGTTGGCGCTGCAGGAACTGCACAATCGCCCTCGACCCCACCTGCTTCAGGTCGGCGAGACAACGGGTATCTGTCAGCAGGGAATCCAGAGCGGTAAAACTCAGGCAGCGCAGATAAACCTGAGTCCAGGCACGATCTTCGACAGACAACGGGTCCAGTTGTTTCAGGACGCGCGCGAGGTCGGCCTGGAATTCGGGTTGCAGGGGTGACACGTTTCGCGTGGCACGCTGTGTCTTCACGAGGAACCAGCCGGCGCAGGTCTGACGATCCCTTCGCGCAGACCAATAGCGGTCAAATTGCTCCGCGACAGTACCCGACTGGTCACTCGTGGCTGTCGCCAGATACGGGGCGAGGATGGCCCGAGCGACCTCACCCACGGTCTGAGGCGATTCAAACTCGGTCAGGTCTGTGACGACGGGGGCACTGTTCAGGGACTGGTGAATGTGAATGAACGTGGGCGATTTGTCGTCGACGAGCGCATTGATCAGGGGCAGGTCATGGGGTTCTTCAAGCACGCAGAGTGTGCCGAGCACCAGTGTCCGCACCTTGGGATCCGGGTGACGAATCAGGGTGCGGACCGCTGCGGGTTGTTTCGACCAGCACAGCAGATCGGCGCGCAGATCAGCCTGTTCCCGGAGCATTTCCCGGGGCCACCGCCGTTCGGACTGACTCTGGTTTTTCACGATTTCACTGGTGGAGAATCGCGAATACCGCTTGGCGGCGGATTCCATCTGGACTTGAAGGTCCGGATCGCTGTCGGCACCGGCCAGGCTGTAACTGAGAAGGAAGATCCAGAGTGACATGGGGTTGGTCCTTGGGGGCTGTTGCCTGCGAGAATTCTACCACAATTTCGGGTTGCAATGGTGAGGGAATGTGATTTCAGTGTGTAGTCGAGGTCGGAACGCTGAGTCATGCCCCAGTGTGGTCCATGCAGCCCCTGGGAACAAACGGACTTTGACGCTGGCAGCGTCGGGCAGGTCCATCGCCTCTTTCAAATTGGGGATCGTGTGCCAAGTTCTTGAGTCCTCGACATAGCCGTGCTGGTTGAGCACTCGCACGGCCTTCCCGAAGACGGTAAGACCGTGGCACCCCAATTGAAAAAGCCGATGGACCTGCAGCATCGGTTACGGTTGGTTGCGTCGATTGAGCGAATCTCCAATACTTTTGAATATGAACTCCTGTTTCTCAACGTGCTGGAAGGTTCTACCGTGACATCGACTCTGACTCGTCGGCCATTCGTGATTCTGGCTCTTGTGCTGGCACCGTTCTCGGCCGCGCTGGCGCAGGAGAATGTGCCCGCGGTCACACTGAAGGTTTTCGTCGATCGAGCGGATGCCATTTATCACGCGGGTGAGGCGGCGACGTTCTCCATCGAAGCTTTGCGGGGAGATCAAGCTTTGCCAGAAGGGAACGTGGTCTGCGTTTTCTCCAGGGATGGCTGGAAGCCTCAATCGCCACAGACCGTGGCGTTGAAGGATGGCAAGGGGACGTTGACGGGCAAACTGGACGAGCCGGGTTTCCTGATGCTGAAGGCCACGTTGGGAAAGACCTCGGCACTGGCAGCGGCGGCGTACGATCCGCTGCAACTGAAGCCGAGCCTGTCGGTGCCGGAGGATTTCGATGAGTTCTGGTCTGCTCAGAAAGCAGCCCTCGCCAAGGTCCTGGTGAAGTCGACGCTGACATCCGTTACGCCTCCGGCGAAAGGGATCGAAGCGTTTGATGTGCAGGTCGATTGCCTGGGCAAGCCGGTCTCTGGGTACTACGGTCGTCCACTGGATGCGAAACCAAAGTCGCTCCCCGCGATCCTGTTTGTGCATGGTGCGGGCGTTCGCAGTGCCAACCTGGCGAGCACTCACTGGGCGGCCAATGAAGGGGGAATGCTGGCGCTGGATATCAACGCACATGGAATTCCCAATGGCAAGCCCGCGGAATTCTACACCGACCTGGCCGCCGGGGACCTGAAGGATTATCGCAGCGTGGGTCGCCAGAATCGCGAAGAATGCTATTTCACGGGAATGTTTCTAAGGTTGATCCGGGCCATCGACTTCCTGGCGGAACAGCCCGAGTGGGATGGGAAGACGATGATTGTCTATGGCAGCAGCCAGGGGGGCTTCCAGGCTCTGGCCGCTGCGGGGTTGGACTCTCGTGTGACCTTCATTTGTGCGGGGGTGCCCGCCGGATGCGACCACACCGGGATCGCCGTCAATCGAATCAACGGCTGGCCCAAGATTGTTCCCAACGACGACCAGGGGAAACCGGACGCCGCTGTGCTGCAGGCCTCGCGGTATATCGATTGCGTCAACTTCGCCACACGAGCCCGATGCAAGGGCGCCGCTGTGACGGTCGGTTTCATCGATACGACCTGTCCTCCCACTGGCGTTTATGTCGCTTACAATGCACTGCCGGTTCCGAAAGAAATTCACGCTGATGTCCTGGCCGGCCACACAAACACGCCGGGTGCCTCGAAGTTCATGCAGGAAGCGGCATTCAAGCATGTGCGTGCGATGAAATGACACCAAACGTCCCCGGATATCACAGCGGCTACCTGCGAATCGATGTGACGACCGGTCTGGCCCAGAAGCGGACGCTGCCGGAGCGGACGTTGCGACGATTTCTCGGGGGCAGCGGCCTGGGTGTGGCCCTGCTCTTGAAAGAGAGAACTGCGACCGTGGATCCACTGGCGCCTGCCGCGGCGCTGGCGTTTGTGTTCAGCCCACTGGTGGGGAGTCCGCTGACGACATCGGCAAAGTTCGCGGTCGTCAGCAAAAGTCCGCTGACAAACCGGATCAATGATTCCCTGGCCAGCAGCGGGTTTGCACTGGCAGGCAAGAAGACCGGTCACGATGCGATCCTGGTGGTTGGCCGGGCGGCGCGCCTTTCCATCCTGGTCGTGGACGATGATCAGGTCCGTCTGGAACCGGCGGAAGATCTGGCGGGCCTGTCCAACCAGGAGACTCAACACCGGATCCGCGAGCGATTGGGGGCGGACTTTCAATGCGCGACGATCGGCCCGGCGGGAGAGAGTCTGGTCCGGTACGCCACGATTTCACACGATGGTCGTCATGCGGGACGCGGGGGCAGCGGCGCGGTCCTGGGTTCGAAGAACATCAAGGCGATCGCCGTGCGCGGTTCACGCCGCTGTGATTGGTCAGCCCCGGCCGAACTGGTCGCACTGGCGAAGCAGTTGTCCGAGAAATCGTTTGGTCCGGCGACAGCCAAGTATCGTGAACTGGGAACCGCTTCCAACCTGTTGACGTTCAATCGATTGAATGTGCTGCCGACCCGCAACTTTCAGCAGGGAAGTTTTGACGGGGCGATCGCGATTTCTCCCGAGCAATTGGGAGTGGCGCGCGAGCGGACCCGCGCGTCGTGTGTCGCGTGCACGATTGGCTGTGAACACCTGTACAGTTTGAACAGTGGTCAGGGGTCGGTCCGGCTGGAATACGAAAACCTGTTCGCGCTGGGTCCGTTGTGCGGCATCGATGATCCGGAAGTGGTGTTGGAGGCCTCGCGCCGTTGCGACAAGCTGGGGATCGACACCATCAGCGCCGGGGGAACGATTGCGTTTGCCATGGAGTGCGCTGAGCGGGGATTTCTGGACGAACCCTGGTTGCGCTTTGGTGATGGTCAGGCGTTGCTGCAGGCGCTGGATCTGATCAGCAGCGGCGAGGGACTGGGGAAGTCGCTGGCACTGGGAAGCCGCAGTCTGGCGCTGGAAATCGGTCGGGGGACGATCGATTTCGCGCCGCAGGTGAAAGGTTTGGAGATTCCCGGTTATGATCCTCGCGGGTTGCAGACGATGGCGTTGGGATTCGCCGTCGGAACCCGCGGGGCGGACCATAACCGGTCGGGAGCGTATGAAGTCGACTTTTCCGAGGCGGTGGATCGGCGGAACGTCGGGCCCGAATCGGCGCTCCTGGCGATCGAAACCGAGGACAAGGCGGCCCTGATGGACTCGCTGATCCTGTGCAAGTTCCTGCGGGGTGTCTTCGCGGAATTCTTTGCCGAATCCGCCGAAATGCTGCGACTGGTCACCGGTTGGGACGTTTCCGCCGGGGAATTGCGGCGAACCGCCCGGCGGATCGTGACGGCCCGAAAGCAGTTCAACATCCTGGCCGGCTGGACTCCACAGGAGGATACGCTGCCGGACCGGATGCTTCGGCAGGCTTTGCCAGAGGATGCACGCGCGGAATTGTCGCCGGAACGGTTGTCGGCCCTGGTAAAAGCGTACAATCTCGGACGGGGCTGGAGTCCCGAGGGGTGGCTGCCCGAAAGTGAACTCGGCAGCGATCTGGAATTCGAGTAGGGTATTCAGTTCCAACATTGCGGAAACGCCCCGGCTTACGCTTCGTTTGATTTCTTCTACAGCTTGAGACCACTGCATGCCTGAAACATTCATTCTTATCCCGGGCCGGACCAGCGATCAGGGCTGTGGGATCAGCGAGGGAAAATTCCTGGAGAAATACCAGCGGGAGATCAACACCCTGCAGGTTCCGCCCGGCGATATGGCCCGCCTGGGACTGGTCGATGGCGACCGCGTCCGGTTGACGGGTGAAGACGGACAGGTGGTCGAAGTGAATATCACTCCGGCAAAAAAGGACGAGCTTCCAGAGGGGATGCTGTTCATCGCCTATGGCGACATTTCCAGCCGCCTGATGGGTGGAGACACGCACGGATCGGGAATGCCAACCAGCAAGGGGATGGACGTTCGTTTGGAGAAGGTTTGACGACGCACGCTGTGCGGTTGCGTCGGGAGTCCCGCTGGACCAGAATGGGGCTTCGCAGGAAGTCGTTTCCCCTTTGGCTGGGGAAAGTTACGGCGAGTCGATAGTCGATTCCACAGACTGAGGTTTCAGATGGCCGCGACCACCGAATCCACTGCCACTCCCCCAGGGGAATTGAAAATTGTCCAAGACGCGACCTGCACGTTCTGCGGGTGCGTGTGCGACGACATCGATCTGACGGTTCAGGACAATCATATTACCGAAGCCAAGCGCGCCTGCGTGCTTGGCAAGGCCTGGTTCCTGAATCACAGCATCGAAGACCGCCCCAGTTGCCTGGTGGACGGCAAGCCCGCCACGCTGGAAGCGGGTTATGATCGCGCAGCCCAGATCCTGACGACCGGCAAATATCCGATCATCTACGGACTGAGCGATTCGCCCTGTGAAGCACAGCGGGTGGCGGTCAGCATCGTGGACTGGATCAACGGGACGATCGACACGACCACCAGTGTCTGTCACGGACCGTCCGGCATGGCGTTCCAGGGAGTCGGGGAAGTCACCTGTTCACTGGGTGAAGTGGCCAACCGTGGCGATCTGATCATGTTCTGGGGATCGAACCCGGCCGAAAGTCATCCGCGTCACTTCACCAAGTACAGCCTGATGCCGAAAGGGATGTTCCTGCCCAACGGACGCAAGGACCGCACTTGCGTGATCGTGGATGTGCGCCGTACGAAGAGTGCCAAGGCCGCCGACATCTTCGTCCAGATCAAGCCCCGCGCCGACTTTGAAGGCCTGTGGACGTTGCGAGCTCTCGCCAAGGGGATCGACCTGGATCCGAAAGTCGTCCTGCGGGATACGGGAGTCGAACTGGCTGTGTGGACGGACCTGATGGCCCGGATGAAGGCTGCCAAGTTTGGTGTCATCTTCTTCGGCATGGGAGTCACCATGACCCGCGGCAAGCATGCCAACAGCGAAGCATTGCTGGCATTGACCCGTGACATGAATGCCTACACGCGGTTCGTCGCCAAGCCGAACCGCGGACACGGCAACGTGACCGGAGCGGACAACGTCGTGGCGTGGCGAACGGGATATCCGTTTGGCGTCAATCATTCACGCGGATATCCCCGGTTCAATCCGGGTGAATACACCACATCGGACACACTGGCCAACGGCGAAGCGGACTGTGGCATGACCATCGCCTGCGATCCGATGGCGAACTTTTCGCAACCCGCCCGCCAGCATCTCAGCTCCATTCCGTACATCGCCCTGGACACGAAAGAGACGCCGACAACCCGTGCCGCCGCGGTCGCCTTTACGGTTGCCACTTATGGGATCAATACGGGTGGAACTGTCTACAGGATGGATGACGTGCCGATTCCGTTGCGTCCCGCGTTTGATTCGCCACACCCCAGCGATTTTGAAGTGTTGACGCAGATCGAACGCCGGGTCAAGAAGATTGTCGGAATCACGAGCTGAAAGAAAACACGAGCCCGACGCACCTGCGAGAGAAACGTCACAGGGTTCCATACTCGTGCGTCGTTGGTGTGCAGATAACGCCCCTGGGTCAAGACTCGGTCCCATCCCTTCCGAAACAAAGACGCACCACCTGATGCCCAACCTCGACTATCTCAAGATCTCCCAAGGGACCGTGTACGACCCGGCCAACGGCATTGATGGCGAAATCCGTGACTTGTGGATTGCCGAGGGACGGATTGTCGATGCACCCACCGATCCCTCGGTCCGACCTTCGCGAACGATTGATGCTGCCGGACTGGTCGTGATGCCGGGGGGCATCGACATGCATTGCCACATCGCGGGGCCCAAGGTCAATGTCGCCCGCAAGATGCGACCCGAGGAAAAGCGCCGCGGCGTGCCGATGCCCCGCACCAGTATCGCGCATAGCGGCACCATGGGAAGTGTTCCGAGCACGTTTGCCACCGGTTACAAATATGCGGGGCTGGGGTACACGACTGCGTTTGATGCCGCCATCCCGCCGCTGGGTGCTCGCCATGCCCACGAGGAATTCGACGACACACCCTGCCTGGACAAGGGCTTCTATGTCCTGATGGGGAACAATCACTTTGTCATGCAGTCCATTCAGCAGAATGAACCGCAGAAGCTGAAGGCATTCATCGGCTGGCTGCTGACCGCGACCAAGGGGTTTGCACCGAAGCTGGTCAATCCCGGTGGTGTCGAAGTCTGGAAGTCACACCAGGCGGGCAACGTCAGCGGGCTGGATTCCGATGTCGATCACTTCCACGTCACGCCCCGACAGATCATTCGCGGTGTTGCCCAGGCGGCTGGTGAACTGGGGTTGCCACATCCGGTCCACATCCACTGCAATAACCTGGGGATGCCCGGCAATTGGCATACCACGCTGGATACGATGCAGTCGCTGGAAGGTCATCGCGGCCATATCACTCACGCGCAGTTTCACAGCTATGGCGGTGGTAATGGTGACGAGAACACGTTCAACAGCAAAGTGCTGCCGCTGGCGGATTATGTCAATTCGCACTCCAACATCACCATCGACGTGGGCCAGGTTCTGTTTGGTGAAACCACCAGCATGACGGGCGACGGGCCGCTGGGTTACTTCCTGTCCAAGATCTACGGCGGAAAGTGGTTCAGCGGCGATACCGAGATGGAATCGGGTTGCGGGATCACTCCGATCAAGTACAAGAACAAGTCGCTGGTCCATTCGCTGCAATGGGCGATCGGGCTGGAGTGGTACCTGCTGGTGAACGATCCCTGGCGTGTTGTCATGAGTACCGACCATCCGAACGGCGGTTCGTTCCTGGCGTATCCGCAAATCATCCGCCTGTTGATGGACCGGACCTACCGGCAGGATGTCCTGAAGACATGTCCACCGGAGATCCTGCAGCGATCGACTTTGGGCGATCTGACCCGCGAGTATACGCTGAACGAGATCGCAATCATCACCCGGGCGGGACCGGCGAGAATCCTGGGCCTGAAGGACAAGGGGCACCTGGGAATCGGGGCGGACGCCGACATCACCATCTACACGCCTCATGAAAACAAGGAAACGATGTTCGAGCTGCCGCGACTGGTGATCAAGTCCGGTCGGATCGTCGTCGAACAGGGAGAAATCCGCGATCCGCTGATTGGAAAGACGCTGCACGTCCAACCCGATTACGATCATGACCTGGAGGGTAGCATCCAGGAATGGTTCGAGAAGTATTACTCCATCCGCTGGCGAAATTACCCGGTCGACAGCAGTTACATGCATGAATCGTGCGTGGTGAAGTAGCGGTTGGCGATCACAGTCATCCGCAATGCCGTTCACAACAGCCAAGTTTCCATCCAACCACATTTCCATTCGGATCACCCGATGACGTCGGATCCCACTCCAGCACCAGTCCTGCTCAACCTGAACGGCGTCGAAGTGGTCGACACGTTTGCGGAAGCGTTTCCGATCAAGGCGGCCCGGCTGATCATCACCGCGGTCAGTCCGAAATGGGCGGAAACGGCCGCGACCGTCCTGTGCGGGAATGCCACCAGCGTGATCGCCTGCGATGTCGAAGCCGCCATCGAGCGTACGCTGGATGGGGATCAGACACCCGATGGACGTCCGGGTGTGTCAGTGCTCGTGTTTGGATTCAGCACGGACAGCCTGGCCAAGTCGCTGCAGGGGCGTGTTGGACAATGCATTCTGACCTGTCCCACGACGGCCTGTTACAACGGGATCCTGGACTGTCCCCGGGAAAAGCGAATTCGCATTGGTGGCGGAATCCGTTACTTTGGGGACACCTTTCAAAAGTCCAAGAAGCTGGGTGATCGCCGTTTCTGGCGGATCCCGGTGATGGATGGCGAGTTCCTGTGTGAAGACTATTTCGGAACAGTGACAGGCGTGGCCGGTGGCAATCTCTTGATCTGCGGTACGAACTCCGCCACCGCATTACTGGCGGCGGAAGCAGCAGTGGACGCCATTCGTCGGGAGCCGAATGTGGCGCTGCCGTTTCCTGGCGGTCTCGTGCGATCTGGTAGTAAAGTGGGATCGAAGTACCCGAAGCTGAAGGCCAGCACGAATGACGCCTATTGCCCGACATTGCGAGGCATCACGGCGAGCGAGCTTCCTGCGAGTTGTCAGGCCGTCTACGAAATTGTGATCGATGGACTGAGCTTTGATGATGTGCAGGCTGCGATGCGGCGGGGACTGCAGACCGCCGCTACTGTTGCAGGCGTCATTCGGATCACTGCCGGAAACTATGGTGGAAAGCTGGGGAAGCACCATTACCACTTGCGAGAATTAATGTAGTAATCATCGCAGGCGGCAAGATGTCCGCAGATCTGCGTGGCATGTTTCTAGTCAATTCCTTTCGCTTTTGTGACTGGCGGGTCAGAAGTGTTGCAAACGTCTTACGCGATGGTAGAATCTTCACGTTGAGTTGGGCGTATTCACCGCCAGCCAGCGGCCATGGGTCGCGAGCCAGCAGTCACAACAGTCGGGCCGCATTAAAAACCTATTTTTGTTGAGCGGCCTAGCGCTGAGAGTCTTTTTGTTGCTGCGAAATCCCACCTTACTGCCTCGTTAGATTCGGAGGCAATCTCAATTCTCCAGATTTCTTCGAACTTTGGGGGGGCGACTTGGGTATTCAGCGTTGAGAGACGACGGTCCGGGGCCGTTCCAGTAATGTAATGGAGGCGAATTGATGTCTGCACCTGAGTTCACACCGGTGGGCGAGCCTGCAAATGCGTTCGGAACGCTGACCGATTTTGTCGCCAGACTGTTGACCGAGGGGCAGCCTGAAATCTATCGCCAGGTGATTCAGGAAGTGGATCGACACATGCTGGGTGAAGTCATGCGGCACTGCCGCGGCAACCAGCTTCAAGCGGCGGCCCGCCTGGGAATCTCGCGGATGACCCTGCGGTCCAAGCTGAGGGCTCTGGGCATGATTCATAAGCGAGCAGAGACTTCGGACCAGTCGGTGCATTGATCGGCGATGATTGGTCGATCAGTGGATCACGACCATCTTCTCTTCGGTCATTTCACGAATGGCATACCGTGGGCCTTCCTTGCCCAGTCCGCTGTCCTTCAGCCCGCCATAAGGCATCAGGTCTGCACGCCACTGGGTGCCCCAGTTGATGTGCAGATTGCCCGCATCCACCTCGCGGGCAAACCTCAGGGCGCGGTCGATGTCCTGGGTAAAGATGCTCGCGGCCAGACCGTAGTTCGTGCTGTTCGCCAGCATCAGGGCTTCGTCGAATGACTGAAACGACGTGACCGCGACCGCGGGACCGAACAGTTCTTCGCGGCTGATTCGCTGCGCGGGATCGACGTCGCAGAGGATCGTGGGGGTGTGCAGTGTCCCCTGACGAGTTCCACCAGTCACCAGTGTCGCCCCGCCCGAGATCGCTTCGTCCACCCACAACTTCACCCGTTCGGCGTCCGCGTCGCGGATCATCGGCCCCATCGCGGTCGCCGGGTCGAGCGGATCACCGACAGCAATCGCCTGGACCTTTGGTTTCAGTGCATCCAGGAAGTCTCCGTACCGCGAGTGTGATGCCAGAATCCGTTGAGCCGAAATGCAGACCTGGCCGGCATTCCCGTATCCGGACGCCGCGACCAGCGTCGATGCTTTTTCGAGATCCGCGTCGTCCATGATGATCACCGGGCAGTTGCTTCCCAGTTCCATCGTCACCCGCTTCACCCCGGCCATGCGACAGATCTCCTCTCCCACGGCATGACTGCCGGTGAAACTGATCTTGCGCACTCGAGGATCGGTGCAGATCGCCCGGCCCAGTTCCGCGCCCGGTCCAGTCACACAGGCAATCGCCTGGGGCGGAATCCCGGCATCGAGCAGCACCTGCACCAGCCGCAGGGCGGACAGTGGAGTGTTCCCGGCGGGCTTGATCAAGACCGCGTTTCCCGCCGCCAGTGCCGGCCCCACCTTGTGCATCACCAGATTGAGCGGGAAGTTGAAGGGACAGATCGCCGCCACGATCCCACATGGGACTCGCATCGTGAAACCCAGCTTGCCCGCACCACCCGGTGCCGCGTCCAGGGGAAGCACCTCACCCGAGATCCGTTTCGCTTCTTCGGCCGAGACCTCCAATGTTTCTGCAGCCCGACTGACTTCCAGCGTGCTTTCCGCCAGGATCTTGCCTTCTTCGAGAGTGATGGTCCGGGCAATCTGTTCCGCACGCTGCTGGAGCAGCCCAACGGCAGCCCGCAGGATTCGACTCCGTTCGGCAGCCGGCATCGCACGCATCAGGCGCGCCCCTTCCACCAGTGTCCCGAGCGCGACATCGACATCCGCGGCCGATCCGCGTGGAACCGTGTCAATCACTTCACCATTGAACGGATTCACCACGTTGATCGATTGCACACGATCCTGCCATTGACCGGCGACAAACATCTGCATCAGCGGGAACTCCCGGGCCGCGTTGATCAAGAGGATCGCCGCCAGCCAGTCAGACAACGTCACGAGCCAGTTTGTGCAGCGTTCAAGTCGACCGCTTGACGGACCAGGTTTCGTGTCTGGCCGTTGCTTTCGAGACAGTCAGTGCGGGCAGAGCGGCGAATTGATCGGAGACTTCCGTGGCACGCGTGACATTCAGTTTGGACGAATGTACATGTAACAAGTATCGCAAGACCAGGGGCTGAGCTTTGGTTGTGACCAGCGGTTCCGCAAAACAGGCCGAAGCCCCCATCCAGCCATCTTCGCGAACGTGCCAGTGCGTCGGAAAACCGGGATTGGTGGGATGATCGTGATACGTGATCCCTTCGATCCGATCCCCCGGTACAGGACCGCTGTAATCCATCCAGCGGGCTCGGTTGCCGAAGATCGCCGGCTCACCAACGCGGCCTTCACTGTCGGTGATCACGCCACCCCCAAAATGAGCAGACAGGCTCTTCGCCACTCGCACGGCCAGAAACCCGAAGTTCGTCTTGCCGAACTCCAGCATGTCCGCAGTGGGATGAAACGTGGACTGCAGTTCCACCAGAGTTTCCGTGGCGGTCTCTGAACCTGCGGGGCCGCCAGGCCGGACAACGATCATCAGTTCCTGATTGAGCAGTTCCTTGGGATCGTGGCCATCGTACCAGCCCAGCTTGACGGCCATGATGGCTTCGGCATCGCTGTCGACATAGGCCAGCCATTCCTTCTGGCGAATGCGCGGCGGCAGGTTGTTGGCCCAGAAGTCGATCCCCAGCACCTTGTGGTGCGCAAACCAGACTGATTGATGATGGTCATGATTGGGCGCACCCGGATGACCCATCCGAGTCAGACTGGTTCCCCCGGGACCGTTCAACGGATAGAGGAATGGCCGGGGATAGTGCGATCCAAAATGCCACCGCAATCGCTCGTGGCCATCCACCCGAAACGACGCCTGGTCATCGGGCAGCGGTTCAATCTGGCAGCGTGGCAGGGCGTTCGGCATTCGTCAGTTCAACCAACCAGTTCGGGGATCGGTTGCCCTTCATTCAGGACAGGCAGGGGACGACGACCTTGATCATAGAAGACATGGTGATGGTCGATCCCCAGTGTATGATACATGGTCGACAATACGCACCCGGGCGTATACGGTTTGCTGGTGGGATATTCCGCCTTGGAATCGGTGGTGCCGATCGCCTGGCCCATCTGCAATCCCCCGCCGGCGAACAGGACACTCATTGCACCCGGCCAGTGATCGCGGCCAGCCTGGGGATTGATGCGCGGGGTGCGACCAAATTCGCCCATGGCCATCACCAGGACTTCCTCCTGCAGGCCCCGGACGAACAGATCATCGACCAATGCAGCAACGGCACGGTCAAACTGGGGCAGCAA
Source organism: Planctomycetota bacterium (assembly GCA_018242525.1). Taxonomy (GTDB): domain Bacteria; phylum Planctomycetota; class Planctomycetia; order Planctomycetales; family Planctomycetaceae; genus Schlesneria. The sequence goes on from JAFEBS010000051.1 coordinate 15,884, forward strand.
TCGGTTCTTCAGTTCGGCGAAGTTGTTGCCGTGCGTATCCCAACCGCCCCCCGCCTGCACGGTGACGTAGGTCACTCCTGATTCCACCAGTCGGCGGGCCAGCAGGCAGCTTTGTCCCAGGTCGTTACGGCCATACTTTTCACGCAGACGGGGATCTTCCTTGTGGATGTCAAACGCCCGCAGGGCCTTTTCGTTCGTCACCATCTCGAACGCATCGAGATAGAACTTGTCGAGACCGACAATATCCCCCTTGGTGTCGATGTCACGGCGGATCGTGTCGACCTGGCCGAGCAATTGCTGGCGGCGTTCCAGTCGACTGAGCGACAGATTACCCGGCAACTTCATGTTGCGGACCTGGAACCCCTGATCATTCGGGTTGCTGTCGGGTGAAAACGGATTGAACGAGGCACCCAGGTAGGCTGCCTTCCCCAGGTCCAGCCGGTTGGGGACATTGCAATAGGCGGGCATCCCGGGCTCATTCGGACCTCGCAGGGCCGCGACGACGGAGCCGCACGAAGGATAGATGTTGTCGTTGACTTCAATCGTTGGCTGATAGCCAGTCAGCATCCACTGGGATCCCATGCCGTGTCCGGCATTGGTATGGAATGCGGAACGAACCACCGAGAACTTGTCGAACATCGCGGCCTGCAGCGGCAGATGCTCGCCGACTTCGATCCCGGGGACATTCGTCGGAATCGGCTTGAATTCGCCCCGGTATTCCGCCGGTGCCGTGGGCTTCAGGTCGTACATGTCGAGATGGCTGGGGCCACCGGCCTGCCAGACCAGGATGACTGCTTTGCGCCGGGCGGACGTCCCGGACTCCTTGGCCAGTGCTTCACCCCGCAGCAGATTCGGCAGTGTCAATCCGCCGACGGCCAGGCTGCCAACCCGCAGGAAGTTGCGGCGAGACACACCATCGCAGGTACGATTCGTGGAACCAAGAATGTCGAACATGTTGTCATCCCGTTGCCAGGTCAAACGTGTGGATCAATGATTGAACAGGAATTCTCGCGAATTGAGAAGCGTCCAGAGCAAATCTTCGACGGCTTTGCGCGGCTCGGAATCGCGTTCAATGTAGCTGGTGGCGTTGGTCACTTCCGGCGGAGTTGGATACCGGGAAAACGTCGCGAGGTATAGCTCTTCGATCATTTCCGGGGTAGACCGCTTTGCCTCAAACAATTTTGCGATGCGGGCGTTGCCGTTTTGCAGCTTTCCTTCGATCTCGTCGGAATTCGACAGCAGCAGGACTTGAGACAGCGTGGCGCTGGTGGACCGTTCGCATTCGCAGCCGCTGACTCGCTTGGGCCTGTCAAACGTGTCCAGGAAGTACGAACCGAACCGTTCGTGCGGCAGGTCGATGGCCCGCGAATCCGCACTCATGTTGCTGAAGTTTGTTTTGAAGCCGGTGGCCTGCTCGACCGCATCATGCGCGACCTCAGCCGGAAGGCGTCGCGCATAAAAGCGGGCGAAGTTCTGCTGGTCCTTGCGATTGTCGTCAGTTGGATCCGAAGAGAGCTGATAAGCATGGCTCTGCACCATCAGACGGATCATGTGCTTGATGTCGAACTTGTGGTCCCGGAACTCGCGGGCCAGGGCTTCCAGCAGTTCGGGATTGGAGGGGGGATTCGTTTCCCGCAGATCGTCGACTTCCTGAACAAGCCCGCGTCCGAAGAAGTGGCCCCACAGCCGGTTGACCAGGGCCTTGGAGAAGAACGGATTCTCCGGCCGGGCCATCCAGTCGACCAGCGCATGTCGTGGATCTTCTTCAGCCGTGAATTTGGCGATGGTGCCATCCAGGTACTTGGGCTCAATCGGCTGCCCGGTGACGGGATGCCGCTCGCCAATCGTCACGCTGGGCGAAGTGAAATACGGAGGAGGCTCGCCAAACGACTTGCGTCCCAACCGCGTGTAAAAGCCCGCCAGCCCGTAATAGTCGTCTTGTGTGAACCGTTCATACGGATGGTGGTGGCATTTGGCGCATTGCAGTCGCAGTCCCAGGAACACCTGGGCGGTGTCGGCGGTGACCTGATGCAATTGATCATCACGGGACTGCCAGAACCAGTTGATGGCCGGGGCATCGGCCCATTCACCACTGGCGGCCACAATTCCGCGGACGAATTCGTCATAGGGACGATTGCGCGCGATCATGTCCTTGAGCCAGTTGTGGAATGCATACGAAGCGCGGTCGGCACCTGCCAGATTGGAATTCCGCAGGATCGATCCCCACTTTAACGCGAAGTAGGCGGGGTAATCGGGCGCCGCCAGCAATCGTTCGATTGCCTTGTCACGCTTGTCTTTGTCGGAATCCGCCAGGAACGAGCGAGTTTCATCGACGGTTGGCAGTCGGCCACACAGATCAATCGTCACACGGCGCAGGAAGACAGGATCGCTGCAGGATCCAGAGGGTTTCAGTCCCAGCTTCTTCCATTTTTCGGCCGCCCGTTGATCGACAAAACTCCGTGGAGTGAAATCCGGCAAACTCGCCAGCGGGGCTCCTTGTGGACGAAGCACTCGACACACCGCCACCTGTCCCATGTAACGGGTCATGATCGCCGCTTCACCCGTCGGTTCGTTGGCGGTCACAAGTCCGTCGTCGTTGACGATGGCCACAACATCCAAATTGGTTGAATACTGGGCGGCGCGCGTCACATCACGGCGAGTGCCGTCCGAGTAATCCGCCAGGACAGCCAACTGCTGCTGTTCATTCGCGTCCATCACCCGTTCGGCGGGAACCATCGACAGCTTGACCACGTGAGGGACATTCGCGGCGGAAGCGGGCGCGCCCGACTGGATCCAGGAAAGGATCAGTCGATACGGTTCAGATCCCAATTCCAGGCGCCGACCGCCACCGTGTGGAACTGCCCCGGACCCCTTGAGCAGCAGCAGACTCTGTTCTGGTGCCGACACCATCACCCGTCGTCCGCGTCCTTCGCTCACCAACGTGTGATAATCGAACTCGGTGTCGAAGCCGAACAGCGAGAGTTTAAAGCCGTTTTGACCGCTGGCCTTGCCGTGACATCCACCCGAATTGCAGCCAAACCGACTGAGCAACGGTTCGACTTCGGTGGCAAAGTCGACGGGACGCAGGCTGTCGAACCCGGTCACCTCGACGGGAACCAGCCGGTGCTGACCATTCAAGGTGACTTCGACGTCGGTGGTTCCGCTAGAATGAGGCACCAGATATCCGGTCGCATCCACCGAGACGATGGAAGGCTGGCGGCTGAGATACGTTGCCCGGCGAGTGACGTCATGTCCGCCATTGCTGACGAGCAACTGTCGCCTGGCAAACGCATCTCGCAATTCGACCCGTGCAGGCTCCACCTGCAATTCCGCCGCACCCAGGTCAGTCCCCAACAGAACTACGGCTGTGGAAAGCAGGAGGTTTACAATTCGTGTCGGCGTCAAATGCATGGCGGGCTTGCTTGTAGGCAGGATCTTTCGGCGGCAATTCGCAATCGGTACTATGCCGGCAACCGAACGCGAACGGATGGATTCGAGCTGCGTCCATTAAGTATTGGCGCAACTCGACGATCCGTTACTCAGATCGGCATCCGTTTAATCGTACTCCGTGGAAAAACCCGTAGCAATCTCCCCGACGCTCCTGAAGACGAATCAGCCATCAATCTGTAACGGTTGGGATGGCTGTCGGGCTCTGGAATTCGGACGGCAGAGCCCCAAACTTCCCCAAGGAACGGAAAGTCACGCCGACATGCGCTTGTTTGAAGGAACCGCCTGGGATCGCCCCCCAACGTGCGAGGTCTGCGGGAAACCGCAGTCGGAGTGTTCGTGTCCGCCTGCACCACCGCCGCTTCGATTGGTCCCCCCCGATCAGCAGACTGCGCAACTGGGGGTCGAGAAGCGGAAGAAAGGGAAACTGGTGACGGTGGTTCGTGGACTATCAGCCGAGTCCAACGATTTGACCGCACTGTTGTCGCGACTGAAGAATTCCTGCGGTGCGGGAGGCGCTGTGGATGGCGATTGTCTGGAGATCCAGGGGGACCATCTGGACCGACTGCGAAAATTACTTGTGGAGATCGGCTACAAGGTCGCGCGCTGACTGGATGTGACCACAAGACAACGTCGGCACCGGGCACAAAGAAAGGAAAGAGGCGGGTGGTAAACCACTCGCCTCTTTCCTTCGTTGTAGCAATCGAGTCAGACCCGAGGGTCAGACTTCAGGCTGGCGAGGCGGCCTTCTTCTTGGCGGCCTTCTTGGCGGCCTTCTTCGCTGGGGCCTTCTTTGCAGGGGCCTTCTTCGCGACCTTCTTGACGGCCTTCTTCGCAGCTGCCTTCTTCTTTGCCACTGTAGCTTCTCCTTCCAAGAGAATACCGTGACTGGTCATTGCCGTTGGCACACCGGGCTTCGCTAATCGGCAGACAAGTCACCATCCGAATCCATTCGACCCGTCAACCTTGACAGGTCGCGTGTCAATCCATTTGGGGTCTGTTAAGTGCATCTTGAATCGCGGCAGCAATTCGTAGACGTTGACTTGACAGCATGTGAACCAAATGTCCTGACACCAAACTGGGCGTCATCCTACGAATTTCATGAAATACTTCAAGCCAATTCTGTGCAATGAACATGAGAAAATTGACGTTTTGTAAAAGATTCGCGCGCACTCGCGCAGCACACGCCGGACATCAACGTGATTCTTCCGTACTGAAGAGGCTCGCTTTCACGCGCTGTTTTCTGCTTGGAAAAGAGATGAAATCAGATCCATCGTTCATTCATCACCTGCCCGATGATGATGATGATCCAGTCGTCCTGCGGTCTGATGAACGACGTCATCAGTCATGCGATGTGGATTGATTGGCAACAACGCTGTATCTTCGCATCAATGAGAAAACCCCTGTTTTTCAGGGGTTTTCTTGGCTTCAGTGTCTCATCACAGTCGCAGGAGTGATGCGCGAGTCATGTACTTCGCGCACCAGTCACGAGGCCATCATCAATCATGTTGCTGAGTGACCATCAAGGTCGCGCAGCACTCGTTGCATGTACTGCAGACTCTCGCGCGCAATGAACTCGGCACCGGGTTGATAGTCGAAGACTTCCACTGACACCCACCCTGAGTAACCGGTCGTACGCAGCGCTTGAAGAATTGGATGATAGTCGGTGCGGCCCATGCCCGGACCCAGCAGATTGTCGTCGTTGACATGGAAGTGGCATGTCTGCGCGGCGTACTGCGCGATCAAGTCGGGGATCGGTGTCGACTCGCTCAACATCGCTTTCACGTCCTGATGCAGCGCGAAGTTGGGATGATCGACGAGTGCCATCAACTCCACGGCGTCAGCGCATGAGTTCACAAAGTTCGTTTCCTTTGGTGTCAGCGGTTCCATGGCAATGGTCACGCCACGATCGGCGAGGACAGGTGTGACTGCGCGGAAGACTTCGGCCGCGTGCGCGTATGCCTGTTCACGCGACACTCCGGGTTGAAGATTGCGCTGACCCGGCGATCCGAAGACCATGATCGATCCGCCCAGGTCCGCGCAGGCGTGCGCCAGTTCGGTGATGTATTGTGACGTGGCCCGGCGGACGGCAATATCTGCCGTCGTCAGATGCAACCCCTCGGTCTTCGCCAGCAACCAGTGCAGGCCACAGATCGTCAGACCGTGGGATTCCGCCACGGACTTCAAGTCACGCCGGCGCTGCGGACTGACGTCCCCAATCCGACTGGCCAGTGTAAATGGAGCCAGTTCGATCCCGGTATACCCGATCGAGGCGATCGCCTGGCACTGCCGCTCCCATTCCCATCCTTCAAACAGTTCCTGGCAGATCGCAAACTTCATTCGGTTTCTCCCGCAAGCGAATCGAAAACGTGACCGGATGAATATCGTGAGCAGTTTCGTCGACGGTGTCGAGCGGACGAAGGGCCGGAAGGGGTCGGAAGGAACCGGCAGTTTCCGCCGTTGCCCATGCGGCCCGCGCAAGAGCGGACAACTAGGTGGGGTCAGACCCCCTGACACACGACTCTGATGACCGACAGGTGGCATTCGAGCGGCGTCGACCACGAAATCCGCCTTCCCAGTTCCAGCACCCGGCAGAATCAGCCGAAACCTCCAGAGGTGGTCCGATTTTTCCGCGCATGCCGGTGGTAACTTTAAGGCGGTTTACGTCGGATCGCCAATTCGAAAGGAATGTTGAAAAGTGCAGTGCCAGACCTGCCGATCTCGTAAGCGGAACCCTTTCGTGTAAGGGAGTTCCGTTCATGGCACCCCCTGCAGTCGGGGGTGCCGAATTCGGTCACTGGAGGACGCAGCGAAGGATTGCGGCGCGAAAATGCGCGCTTTGGCTCAAGCAGGATGGGTTTGCGGGCCGATCTCTTAGGATGAGGGATCGAGTTCTGCGCGCAATTATTGAAGACACCTGATTGACCAGCTTGAATTCGCCCGTTCTGACAGGGACAAGGATCTACTCATGAGATACACAGCCTGGATGGTCCTCGCCGCGGGGTTAATGGCCCTGGCCTGCGACTCACAAGCCAACGCGTTTTACTGTGGTGCCGCCAGTGCCAAGTGCTGCCCCTCGGACGCCTGCGCACCAGGTGGTACCTATTGCGCTGCCAAGCGATGCTGCGGCACCCGTTACCAGACCATCCGCGAAACCGTCTGGGAACCACAAACGTACAACTGCTGCCGGACCGTTTACGAACAGTGCTGCGAACAGGTTCCCGTGACCTGTACCCGGACCATTCACGAAACGTGCTACCGTGATGAATGTTACACGGTCTGCAAGCCCTGCTATCAGACCTGCTATCGCGATGTCTGCTGCACCGTTCGCAAACCGTGCTTCCAGACCTGTTACCGCGACGTCTGCTGTACCGTTCGCAAGCCCTGCTATCAGACCTGCTACCGCGATGTCTGCTGCACGGTCCGCAAGCCCTGCTTCCAGACCTGCTACCGCGACGTCTGCTGCACGATCTGCAAGCCGATTTACGAAACCAAGTGCCGCGAAGTCTGCTGCACCAGCTACAAGACCGAAACGGAAACCTGTTACCGTGACGTCTGCTATACGGTCTGCAAGCCGGTCACCGAATCGCGTCAGATCGAAGTCTGCACCGGTGATTGGGTGACGGAAACGAAGCAGATCCCCTGCCCAGTCTGTCCGCAAACCTGCTCGACCGGTGATTCCTGCACCAGCGTTGCCCCGTGCCAGACCTTCCGCACCGTCTGCTGCCGTCGGTGGGTTCCCCGTACGGAAACCCGCACGGTCTGCTGCACTCGAATGGTTCAGGAAGTCCGTCACTGTCAACAGCCCTACACCGTCTGCCGCCGGGTGCCCGTCACCTGTGTGAAGCAGGTTCCCTACACCTGTGTCCGCTACGAACAACAGTGCATCACCAAGCGAGTCCCGTACACGACCTGTTCGTGGACCTGCGAAACGATCACCAAGCGAGTTCCCTACACCACTTGCTCGTGGACCTGTGAACAGATCACCAAGCGAGTTCCTTACACGACCTGTTCGTGGACCTGTGAAACGATCACCAAGCGAGTTCCCTACACCACCTGCAGCATGACCCAGGAAGTTCGGACCCGCCGGGTTCCGTACACCACCTGCCGTCAGGTCTGCGAAACGAAGATGGTCACCAAGACCACCTGCGTTCCCCGCCAGATCACCGAAACCAAAGTTCGCTGCGTGCCACGCACGGTTTGCCGCCGGGTTCCGGTCCAGACCTGCTGCCCAACGGATCCCTGTGCCCAGCCCGGCTGTGCCGCTCCCGGGACCTGCACTCAGTGAGTTCGGTCTCAATCGCTGACAAATCACAACCGCAGGCGGTTATCACGACCGCCTGCGGTTTTTTCGTTTGTGCCCGTCAAATCGGCGATCGCATCAGAATGGGCTTTTGCGAACGTGCATCCACCGATACCATTTCTTCAGCCCCTTTGGATTTGCGGGAGATTGGTGATGCTCAATGTGATTGGACATTCGGTTGGTTCGGCCCGAATCGGTCGACGTGGGTTTCTTTCCGTTGGGGGATTGGCCGCCGGAGGATTGACCCTGGCCGATCTCATTCGCGCGCGGCAGGCTCAGGCCAGCCAGACTCGTCGGAACACAAGCGTCATCTTCTTTTTTCAGGCAGGTGGGGCATCTCACATTGATACGGTCGACATGAAACCGGCCATGACGGCGGAGGTGCGCGGACCGTTTTCGACCATCGAGACCCGCCTTCCGGGTTTTTCGGTCTGCGAACTGATGCCCGGTCACGCCGAAGTCGCCGACAAACTGGCCGTGATTCGTTCCATCAAGCATCATCTGTCGGTTCACGACGACGCGACTCACTGGCTGCAGACGGGCTATCCATTGCTGAATGCCCGCCAGCAGGGACAGCAACATCCCTCTCAGGGCTCGATTGTGTCGGCATTGCAGGGAAGCCATTCACCCGGATTGCCGGCCTACGTCTGCATCCCGGAAGACTATCGGCGTCACATGGGCTTTTACGAACACGCAGCCTTCCTGAGTGCACGCCACAACGCACTCGATGCTGGCGGCGATCCCAGCCTGGGCAACTATCGTGCGCCGGGATTTTCATTGCCAGCGGATGTGACCATGCCGCGTCTGGAAGACAGGCGCGCTTTGCATCAGCACCTGGATCGACTGGCCCGACGTGTCGACGCCAGTCTTGAATACGGATCACTCGACGAAGTGCAGCGCCAGGCCCTGGAATTAACCTCCGGTTCCACCGCCAGAAACGCCTTTGACCTGTCTCAGGAACCAACCGAATTGCGCGCCGCCTATGGCAAGCATGCCTACGGACAATCCGCCTTGCTCGCTCGGCGATTGGTCGAGGCGGGGGTGTCGTTCGTGACGATCAACCTGTACGAAAAGGACATCGACTGGTGGGACGATCACACGACGATCGAAAAGAACCTGCGGAAGCGACTGCCACCGTTCGATCAAGCCGTTTCCACGTTGATCCGTGATCTGCAGCAACGAGGTCAACTCGGCAATGTCCTTGTTGCGGCATTTGGCGAGTTCGGTCGTGCCCCGCGCATCGACGCTGGAGCAGGCCGCGGTCATTGGCCGGGCGCGATGAGTGCCGTTCTGGCCGGTGGCGGAATCCGGGGCGGCCAGGTGATCGGCGCGACAGACGCGACCGGAGCCACTCCGATCAACCGCCCCCTGGGCCCCGGTGATCTGCTGGCCAGCATCTATCAAGTGTTGGGAATCGATCCGCAAAGCACCATTCGTGATCGCCAAAACCGCCCGATTCCGATCCTCGAGTCCGGCCAGCCGATCGCCGAGTTGTTTTAGACGGCGTCACGTTGGTGAAGCGCTTTGCACAACGACGGCGGATAACGTTGGAATCCGATCATCGAATCTCGAAACGGTACAGATTCCGGTCCCCCACTCGCCGAACAAGAGCGAAGCGTGACCAAGGTATACGAACTGATGTCACTTGACTCCCCGAATGCCAAACTGACGTCATTGAGGAACTGATTCCCGATAAGTACAACTCGAACAGTAAAAGTCCCCGAACTTCAGTTGCGAAAATCAACGCATGGATGCGACCACCTGGTTCACCGCTGACATCGGCGAAGTCATGGAAGCAGCCATCGACACTGGTCAGGGCATTCAAGAATTCGCCTTCGACCTGGTGTTTTGGACCACGAACACCATCGCTGCAACAGTGCCCCTTTTTGTACTCGTTCTTCTGATCACCTCGCTGGGACGACGAGGGCTTGCGCCTTGGGCTCGATGCGCACTGTGGACCCTGGTGTTGATTCGAATGATTCTCCCGATCTCTCTGACCAGTCCGGTCAGCGCGCAGATTGCATGGCCTCTGGCAGCTCACGCTATTGCCGACAAGCCGCTGCCCACGTTGACCATCGAACAGCTGGCAACATCAGACGTGTCCCCTCCGACAGTTTTTCCTCCGTCGCGTCGGGCGCATTCATTCATCGATTGGCTGGACTGGGTTTCAACAACAACTTTGGTGCAGTCCGTCCAGGCGTTGTTTGTCGCGGCAACGATGCTGTTCGCGGTCGCAACTCTCATCTCGTTCCATCGACTGGTCGGATGGCTCAGATTTGGCGAGAAGCTGAGCGATCCGACCTGCCTTAGATTAATTGAAGAAGCGCGCAGACAGTTTGGAATCCGTGCCAGCATTCGTGTTCTGAAAGTCCACGAACTCGAACATCCTGCTGTTTTTGACGGGTTCTGTCCCTGGATCCTGTTGCCCGAAACATTTACATCGTTGTCGACGGCACAACAGCGATGTGCGGTGTGGCACTGCTTGGCAACCATTCGCCGCGGTGATTCTGTTGCCAGCCTGCTGGCATCCGTGGTCCGAGTCCTTCAGTGGTGGAATCCGCTATTCTGGTGGACTCATCGAGCCTGGCAGACCGAGCGACTTTTGGCCTGCGACAATCTGGTGATCGAACGGATGAATCCCGATGCGTTGCAGGATTACTTCCAATACCTTTCGATTTCTCATTACCCGTCTCGCGGACATTGGCAGACGCTGTGGATCGATCCTCCAGGACTTGTCACATCGGCAACATGCCCCTCGATCACATCTCGACGCACGACGATACTGAACTTGGCCATGACAAGTGAAAGTCGTTGGAGATACTGGGCTTCGTGGTGCCTGATCGGAATCCTGGCCGGTATCGGGCTGACCGATCCGGCACCAGTTTCGTTGAAGGATCTGCCGATTCAGTTGCCTTCGGGTACGACCTGGGAGGAAGCACCGACAGATCCGGAAGACGGCACAGAATACGAGCAGCGCGAATATGACATTGCGCGTTGTGTCTCAAGGCTGCAATCCGACGATCCCGCCGCAACCGAAGACACGATTGCTCGCCTGGTCCGACAGTTCATCTCGCTGCAACATCGCGAGCGATCGCCGCAGGTACCGGCCGACGCTGGGCCAGTTTGGATCGAGGACGGCAAGCTGATCGTCCGCACAACTGAAAAGCGTCATGCCCGGATTGCACGACTGATCCAGGACTGGGAACTCCGTTCCCGTCGCAGTGTCTGCATTGAAACTCGATGGCTTTCCACAGAGATTGAACTGCGCGACCTCCTTCCGTCGCAGGGAGGCTTCCTTGTCAATTCGCAAATCGTTCCAGGAAGCCCGTCCCAACAAACGGTGCCTGTGTCCGGAATCGCCACGACTTCAATCGTCCAACGGCCACTCCCAGTGTTCGTCCGACTGTTGACGGATTCCGAATTCGTCGAATTCGCGAATCGTATCATTGGAAACAGACGCATCTCCCTGTTTATTCCAAAGGTGACTGCATCCGAAGGGGAAATTGCGAAGATATCCACGGGCGCGATTCGCCCATTTGTGACCGGATACCACCGCGAAGAAAACGGCGTCATCACTCCACTGGTATCGTCGCCTCAGGATGGATTCGGCCTCGAATTCCTCGCGTTGACGGATTCCGACAGAATTCAAATGCGAATTGTCTGTCACTCCACAAGAATTGATGATGTGCTTCAGCGGAAACTGAAATCGCCAACGATGGACGTGAAGATTCAGGTTCCGTCAATTCGCAGCGAAGTCATCACGGCCAACGTCACGCTTGGTCCCGATGAATCCCTGCTGCTGGTACCGCTCGTTCGCGATGACAATGGGCAACTGAATATGCAGGTCATCAGCCCGCGAGTGATCGAACCGGATGAATAAAGACGACAGGCCTCTGCGGCCACGTTTGTGATTGTTACACAGGAAACGGATTCCGTTCAGCAAACCCCTGCTGGTGCCAGTAGGGATAGGCGAACCGGCGGATGCTGGCGGCGTCAAGTCTGGCAACCTGATCTTTAGTCAGGTTCCAGCCGACGGCTCCCAGGTTCTGACGCAGTTGCTCTTCGTTGCGGGCTCCAATGATCACCGAGGAGACGGTCGGACGCTGCAACAGCCAGTTCAGTGCGACCTGGGGCACCGTCTTGCCAGTCTCCTGAGCCACCTCGTCTAGTGCGTCGACGACCTGGTACAGGTACTCATCGTCGATCTGTGGTCCCAGTTCACGCACACGTTGACTTTGCAGGCGGCTGGTGACTGGCAATGGCTGACCGCGACGGATCTTGCCGGTCAATCGGCCCCAACCCAGGGGGCTCCAGATGACCGCGCCAACCTGCTGGTCCACTCCCAGCGGCATCAATTCCCATTCGTAGTCGCGACCGACCAGCGAGTAATAGGCCTGGTGAGCCACATACCGCGGCCAGCCGTATCGATCCGAGGTCGCCAGCGACTTCATCAGGTGCCAACCGGAAAAGTTCGAGCAACCGATGTAACGGATCTTGCCCGCGCGGACCAGTTGTTCCAGCGTGGCCAGGGTCTCTTCCACCGGGGTCGACGCGTCGAAGCCATGCAACTGGAACAGGTCGATGTAGTCCGTTCCCAATCGCTGCAATGATCCTTCCACGGCCTTGATCAGATGAAATCGTGACGAACCGACATTATTCGGGCCTTCTCCCGCGCGAAATGTGGCCTTGGTGGAAATCAGGACCTGATCGCGACGCCCCGCGATCGCCTTGCCCAGAATCGACTCGGCGGCACCACCTGAATAGATATCTGCGGAATCGAACATCGTCAGTCCGGCTTCCAGGCAGATGTCGACCAGTCGCGTCGCTTCGGAAACTTCCGTCTGCCCCCAGGCCTTGAAGAATTCGGTCGTCCCGCCAAATGTTCCCGTCCCCAGCGTCAACGCCGGGACCTGCAAACCCGATCCACCCAATCGTCGATATTCCATGCTTGTTCTCCTGTTAATTCTGATCTGCGGAATACAGAATCGCCCGACGCGCGAGGGAATTCCCACGCTGACGCGTCGGCCTGGCGTGCTTACACTTCAAACGATTGCCCGAATTGTGGAACAGTCACGGGTTCATCGCAAACGTGTTCCAGCAAATGAGCCAACGCCTGCGCCGAGTCGGGTTCTCCATGGACCACAAATGCCCGGCCGACGCCGCGGTCCGCGGCCAGGCCTTCAAACCACCATTTGAAGTCTTCGGCATCCGCATGAGCGGACAATCCCTGCAAGGATTCGACCTCGGCATTCAATTCCACCAACCGGTCAAAGATCCGAACCGTGCGCCACTTGTCGTGCAGCTTGCGGCCCAGGGTGTTCTCTGCCTGGAATCCGATCAGGACGATCGTGTTGTTCGGATCCTCGATCGAATGCCGCAGGTGGTGAACCACCCGGCCGGCTTCACACATGCCGCTGGCGGCAATCACCACAAAGGGCCCCTTCCGATGATTCAGGTTGACGCTTTCCTGCTGAGTCGCCACGTACTTCAGCCCGGGAAAGGCGAACGGATCCCTGTCTGTCTGCAACACTCGCTGAAACTCGACATCCATGATGTCTGAATGCCGTTTGTAAACGCCGGTGATTTCCCGCGACAGCGGGCTGTCGACGAACACGGGGATCGAGGGCAGTTCACCGGCGTTGAACATTTCGTTCAGAAAATAAACCAGCGTCTGGGTCCGTCCCAGGCTGAATGCAGGAATCACCACTTTGCTGCGGCGATTCGCAGCGGCGGTCAGGATCCGCTTCAAGTTCTGCTTGATGTCATCGGTCGGCGGGTGAATCCGGTTTCCATACGTGGATTCAGTGATCAGCACATCGCAGCCTGCCACCCGCTGCGGATCATTCAACAACGGCAGACCGCGCCGACCCAGGTCGCCCGTAAAGACGACCCGTTTCCACTCGCCTTTCTCGCGGATCTCCATTTCAGTGATCGCCGATCCCAAAATGTGACCGGCATCGGAAAACCGCAATCGAAAGTCCTTGGAAAGCTCGTGCCATTCACCATACGGTATGGTTTCGATGCAATCGATGATCCCGGCGACGTCATCGTCGTCATACAGCGGTTCGATGGGAGGATGATCCGGCCCCAACCGCTGTTGCAGGTATTTCGCGTCTTCCTGCTGAATGTGCGAACTGTCGAGCAGCATCACATGGGCGATGTCCTGCGTCGCCGGAGTGCAGAAAACGGGTCCGCGAAACCCCGCCTTGTACAGTCCGGGCAGGTTGCCGCAGTGGTCGGCATGTGCGTGCGACAGTATGACACCGCTCAGTTCCTTCGGCCGACAGAGGAATTGCTCATTCTTCCGGCGTGCTTCGGCCCGGTGTCCTTGAAAGAATCCGCAATCCAGCAGGACTCGCAGCGTCTCCGTTTCGATTAGATGCTGGCTGCCGGTCACTTCGCCGGCAGCACCCAGGAAGGTGATTTTCATGGACAGTCTCAAGGGGTGAATCAGGATGCGGATTGACGGATTCCGGTTCGGCAAGCATGAGTTGCCACCAGTATGAAGCGATCTGGCGTCCGATGCCATCCGCAATCGTAAATCCCGAAGGTCTCATCATCCCTTTCCCCGACGTTGCCTGACACCTGGCACGACGAACCCGTACAATCGTCACGGTTCAAGGATTCCTGTGCACGGAAACGATTTTGAACTCAGGAGACTACTTCGGAATGTTGAACTCGCTCCGCCGGATGTTGGCGAATGACGAATCGGACAACGTCGCCATTCAAGAACAACTGGCGATCCTGGGGTTTCGTGATCCCGTCTCCATCGCCCAGCGGACGCGCGCACTTGTCGGCACCGGCGTCGATGTCGACGAAGCCTCCGAGTGTCTGTGCAAGCTGATTACCCTGCTGTCTGATTCCGCGGATCCCGCCGCGGGTCTGGGTGACTTTGAGCGGTTTGTGCAACGGGTTGGCGATCGCGGTGATCTGTTTCGATTCCTGAGCGCGAACCCGCGCGCGATTGAGATGCTGGTCCGGTTGTTTACCAGCAGCCGTTATCTGACGGAAACCTTGCTCCGCAATCCCGACGGCCTGCGCGAGCTGACTCAACATCGCCGCCTGGCAGACCTGAAAAGTCGCGAGGAGTTCCTGGAAAACGCGATGGCTGCCACGGCGACCACCGTCGGCTCGGCGGCACACTTCGACGCACTGCGACGTTTTCAGCGGTACGAAATCCTGCGAATCGGCGCGTGCGATCTGTTCGGTTTGATCGACCTGCGCGCCGCCACGGTGCAACTGAGCCTGCTGGCCGACAGCCTGGTTCAGGCCTGCCTGGTCCTGTCGGCGCGCGAATTGAGCGTCGATCCGTCATCGCTCACCGTCGTCGGTCTGGGAAAGCTGGGGGGCGAAGAGCTGAATTACAGTTCCGACATCGATCTGGTCTTTCTGACCGATCGCAAACCGGCCGACGTCATGCCACTGGCTCAACGCCTGATCAAGGCGATGCAGGACGCGACGTCCGAAGGCTTTCTGTATCGAGTGGATGTCCGTCTGCGTCCGTGGGGTCGATCCGGGGAACTGGTGACCACGATCCCTTCCTATCTGGAATACATTCAGACGAATGCCGAGTTGTGGGAAAAACAGGCATTGCTGAAAGCGCGGATTGTGGCCGGCAAAAGATCGGTGGGAGTCGAACTGTTGAAGCGGGCTGATCCTGTGATCTACGCCGGAGCCCCCCGCGACGTCCTGGCGGCGGTGCGGCAGGCCAAGGACCGCATCGAAGCCGAATTACGAAGACGGGGACGGGAATGGGGTGAGGTCAAGCTGGGAACCGGCTCGATCCGCGACGTGGAGTTCGTCGTGCAGGCATTGCAACTGGTCCACGGTGCCGCGTCCCGCCATGTTCGCTCGCCCAACACCCTCGACGGCTTGGTGCGGTTGACGGATGCGGGAGTTCTGCACGCCGATGAGTACCGCCGACTGACGGACGGATACGTCTTCCTGCGAACGATCGAACATTCACTGCAACTGATGCACAATCGCCAGGAACACGCGATGCCCACCGACCCGCGCGAACTGTCGTCGCTGGCGCATCGCTTGGACTTCGCCGACACGGATCAACTGCTGTTGCACTACGAAGGGCATCGGGCATCAATCCGGTCGATCTTCGAAAAGTATCTTTCCGACGAACGGGCTCTGACGTCTGCCCCGGCGACACTTTTGTCGCCACCGCCGCCCCAGAACCGGGCCTCCATTGCCACGTATGAAACGGTGTTTACGAAGGACGAACAGCGGCGGCATCGGGGACTGTTTGCCCAGATCGAACCGGATCAGCCAGTCCGGGTCCTGGCCGACGCGGTCGCGGGGGGATTGTGGCGGGTCACAATTCTGGGGCACGACTGTCCCGGGGAACTGTCGATGATGTGCGGACTGATGTTCGCCTATGGATTTGACATCGTGACCGGGTTTGTATCGACCGAACCCCGGACTGCACTCAGCGGTGATCGTGCCCCGTGTGGTTTTGTCGATGTCTTTCACGTGCGAACCGAACTGGATGTCGTCCTGCCGGAGGCCTGGCAGCGGTATGAGGATGATCTGTGCGACCTGGTTCGCATGGCACAGTCGGGTCTCGCGGACGAAGCGCAGGGACGACTCGCCAAACGAGTCGCCGATGCTCTGGAAGGATCGCCCGCCACCACCACCCGCCCGTCGCCACTGGATGTGCGGATCGACAATGATGCACACGAGACTGCCACGGTCCTCTACATTCGCGGCGATGACACCATCGGATTTCTGTATGAGTTGTCCAACGCACTGACCCTGAGCGAAGTGAATATCGAGCAGGTCCAGATCAGTGTCGAACAGGGGCTGGCGCTGGACACGCTGCTGGTCACCGACGCCCGACGGGGAGGCAAGATTCTGGAACCGAGTCGGCTGCAGGAACTGCAGGCGGCCGTGGTCCTGATCAAGCACTTCACTCACCTGCTGCCCGGCGCTCCGGATCCAACCGCCGCGCTGCTGCACTTCCGCAGCTTCCTGCGTGATTTGTTCCAGCGTCCCGACTGGTTTGAACAACTGTCGTCGCTGGAGCGACCTGAAGTGCTGTCGGCACTGGCCCGCCTGCTGGGAGTCAGTGACTTCCTGTGGGAGGACTTTCTGCGGTTGCAGTACGCCAACCTGTTCCCGGTCTTGCGGGACATGGCCGGTTTAGAGCACACCAAGTCGGCATCGCAACTCGACCAAGAGCTGAAGGATGAGTTGAGCTCCGCCACAAACAACGATGACCGCCGGCGTCGTTTGAATGAATTCAAGGATCGCGAACTGTTTCGCATCGACATGCGCTATATCCTGGGACGCAGCAGCGGTATTGAATCGTTCGGCCGCGAGATGACGGATCTGGCGGAAGTCATCGTCTCCACCAGCGTCCAGCTTTGTCAGTCCGAACTGGTCGAACGGTTTGGCAGTCCGCGGGCACCGGATGGCCGCCCCTGTCGCTTGTCCGTCTGTGCACTGGGAAAATGTGGCGGTCGTGAGCTGGGCTTCGCATCGGACATCGAATTGATGTATGTGTACGAAGACGAGGGGGTGACCGACGGTCGGGAATCGATTGCCAACGCCAGTTACTTTGCCCGATTAGTCGACGGTGTCAATCACTCGATTCGATCGCGCACCGAGGGAGTGTTCCGAATCGACCTGCGACTGCGACCGTATGGGAGGGCAGGCAGCCTGGCGGTCAGTCGCGATGCCTTCCGTCAATACTTTCACCTGGACGGTCCCGCATGGCCGTATGAGCGACAGAGCCTCGTCAAGCTGCGGCCGATCGCGGGCGATGCGGAGTTTGGCAAGACACTGGTCCAGTTGCGGGACGAAATCGTCTATACCGGCCAACCTGTGGACTTCGCTGCCATTCGCGCCATGCGTGAACGACAGGTGCGGCATCTGGTGGGGGCCGCGACATTCAATGCCAAGCTCAGTCCTGGCGGACTGGTCGACCTGGAATACCTGGTCCAGGCCCTGCAGATTTGCCACGGCAATCGTCTGCCCGGACTGCGAACCACGAATACACGCGATGCCCTGCAGTTGTTATCGCAGTTGAAGTTGATCGATGAAGACACGTATCAACGCTTGACCGCCGCGTATGCCTTTCTGCGAAACGTGATCGAATCGCTTCGAATGGTCCGGGGCGACGCACGGGATCTCGCCGTTCCAGCACCGAAGTCGGCCGACTTCGAATCCCTGGCCCGCCGAATGGAATATGGCGGCAACTGGCAGCGCCTGCAAAACGACCTGGCACGTCACACGCAATCCGTGAACGATGCGGTGCGACAGATCTTTCCCTGATGAGGCACCCGCGTGCTTACTAGTGGGCGATTGGAATGATCAGCGTGCCGACAATCGTTCCAGGGCCGCTTGCATCTCGCGATGATGCCGCTGCGCGTGCAGGATGTATTTCTGCAAAGCGATCTTCAAATCGGGGACGGCATTCAGATGTTCTGAATCCAGATAGACCTGGACCGTGTCGAGGGACTGATTCAGCTCCCCCAACCGCTGGCGATGTTCCGTGGCCAGTTCCTGAATCGTGTTTCCAGTCTTCTCGACCGGTGGTGCGAGCGTGGACTTTGACTCGAACGGAGCTGCGCTGACTTCCGCACGAAACGCCCCCAGTTGCACGACATCACCCAGGTCCAGGGATTCCAGCAGCAACTTTTGCTCGTTGACGCGCAGCGAATCGTGACGGCAGAGATTAATCAGCCAGCAGCCGGACTCCGTACGAATCAGGCTGGCCAGTACGCACGGGATTTCCGGATGGTCCAGCCGCAATTTGCAATGCGAACCCCGACCGATCAGGGTCAGGTTACGGTCGACCGGCCACAGGTTGTCTTGCTGTTCGACTCCGTCAAACTTCAGTTGAACCTGCGGAACTTCGTCCGCCAGTCCTGGGTTTCGAGATTGTGGATCCGCGATTCCTTCGACGGTGTCGATGTCCGGCACCGACAACCGAAACGGCCCGAACTTGACGGGCTTTCGCCCGATCCAGTGAGTCACCGGTTTGGCAGAATCCAGACTGCATCCAAACAGCCGACCGTCGATCCACTGGACACAGACATGACACGGTTGCACGTCTGGATGGTCGATTTGAACATCGCACCACGAACCGGCACCAAGGATCAGGAACGGTTGATCCAGCGAAATCTTGCGGGCGTGTGCTTCGCCGGTCACTTCCAGCACGAGTTGCAGACCCGATTGCCCCCGGCACTCTGCGAACAGCGACCGCCTGGCGACGACTGGATCGGTCTGTACGTGGCCGCGACCAGGATGTGCGACGTCCCTGCCGGCTGCGGGGCCAGAATCATTCTGCTGGAGCAACATCAAACGACGTCGACGTTGCAATGAGTTTGCATCGCGCACAGGAGGGGTCTCGCACCGGACACATCAGGCAAAGGGTATTTACTCCATCGTCCTTCGCCACCTCTCAATCCTGCGGCATGAACCTCACTCTGTCAACCTGATCCGACGGCGGGGAAGGAACATATTGATGCGATTGCACCGGTTAAATGGTTTGTGTGAGATGTCGGAGGGATCGGGAGACCCTGTGGAACAGGGAGTTTACGCATGGTCGATCAGCGGTTCTGGTTTTGCGACACCGCGATCATCTTTAACAGCCAGGGAATACAGCGCGGGGACTACCACCAGTGTCGTGACCAGACCTGCCAGCAGGCCGCCGATCACCGCTCGTCCCAGCGGAGCATTCGCTTCACTGCCGCGTTCAAGGGCCAGGGCCATTGGAACCAGGGCAAACAAGGCCGCCAGCGCCGTCATGATGACGGGACGGGCCCGGATTTCTGCAGCCTTGACGATCGCTTCGGTCGGGGACATGTCTTCACTGGTGCGCAAGCGTTGAGCGAAGTCTGTGAGCAGGACCGTGTTGGCAACAACGATTCCCACCATGAAGATCACCCCCAGCAACGACTGCACGTTGATGGCGGTCTCCGTGAAGTACAGCGCCGGGATCACACCTGCCAGTCCCACGGGGACGGCTGACAGGACGATCAGAGGGATCACGTACGAATCCAGCAACATGACCATCAGGCAGTAGACCAGCAGCATCGCCAGTAACAGCCCGAGCCCGAAGTTGCGAAAGGTCTCTTTCATGCGGGCATACTCGCCACTCATGACGATTTCGCTCCCTGGTAAGATCGTATGATCATCGGTTGCGGGATCAAACGGCAGCCATTCGCCATGACCGCCTGGCTGACCGACGGCAGCCAGTCGGCTTTCAATCTCGGCGGCGACGTGACCGAGATCACGACGGTGTACGGACAGATTGATGTCGATTGTTGAACGCAGGTTGTAATGCGAAATTTCGGCCGGGACGCGAACCGGCTTCAGTGAAACAACGTTGCTGAGTGGGATCGGGTCTCGCTGCAAGGGGCCGGTGATGGGAATGTCCAGCAGTGTCTTCAACGACTTGATATCTTTTTCCGGGTATTGCACACCCACGTAATACTGATTGTGGCTGATGGGGTCGATCCAGAAGTTTTTCTTGTTGAATTGAATGCTGGAATTCATGGCCGCCACGACATTGCGAATGACCTCCTGCTGATCCAGTCCCAATTGGGCGGCAACGGTACGATCAACGTCCATCATGTACTCGGGATAATCCAGCCGTTGCAGAATGCGGACGTCGACAACCCCGTCGACGGTTTCCACTTCCTTCCGGATCTTCTCGGCAATCTGGCGTGACTGATGCAGGTCCTTTCCGTGGACACTGATGTTGATCGGTGTGACGCGACCTTCGTTGAGGGCGCTGCGGATTGTCCCCCCGGAATTGAAGGCCACTTCCAATCCTGCAAACCGGTCGTCTTCGGAAATCGCCTGTCTCATCTGTTCCACGTAGGCCTGTGACGACTGCTGCCGCTCGGGAATCAACTGAACTTTGATGACGGCATCCATCGGGCCGGAGTTGGGGGTGTATGCGGCAGACCAGTCCGCTCGGACTCCCAATTCGCTGACGATCAGTTCCAGATCCTGATGCAGCGTGTTGCGAATCAATTGCTCCAGATCGCCGACCTGTTTCTCCGTCAATTCGATACGCGTTCCGGTGTTGGCACGCACATACATTTCAAAGGCACCCGCATCGACGTCCGGGAAAAACTCGCGCCGCAATCTGGTTCCCATCGTGATGATCACCAGCAGCAAAACGGCCACCGCGGCGACGACCGTGGCGATCCGATGGCGCATCGCGCGGTTCAGCAGGCCCACGTACCATTTCAGTCCCGCATCGATTCCTTTCTGAATCGCCATTGCCACCCGTCCCAACAATCCAGGGCGCGGCATTTCGATTCCGTCGCCTGCAGAATCGTGTTTGGAATGCTTCAGCCAGGCAGCACACCGTACGGGAACAAACGACATTCCCAGCAGAAACGCCGCGATCATGGCAAATGTCACGGCAAAGGCCATCGGTCGGAACAGGAACTGGCCTGTTCCCGGCATCAGTGCCAGCGGAGCCAGCACCAGCAAGGTACTGCAGGTGGCAACCAGTTCCGGCATCACGACTTCCCGGGCACCGTTATACGCGGCCTGACGTGGAGCGATTCCGGACGACAGGTGCCGATGCGTGTTTTCCAGGCAGACGATGGCGATGTCGACCAGTGGACCGATGGAAAGTGCCAGCCCGGCCAGCGTCATGACATTTATAGTGTTTCCGGTCGCATACAAGCCGATCACGGCTGCCATGACCGAGAACGGAATCATGAACATCGCGATCACAGTCATGCGCCATTGTCCAAGAAAGATCAGGATCACGAGCGAGCACAGGCCGGCCCCCAGCAGTCCTTCGACGATCAGGCTTTTCAGTGACTGCCGGACATAGATGGATTGATCCATGACCATTTTCAGATTGATTCCGGGCCGGCTGAGGCGATCCTCCATCTTGGGTAGTTCGCCCCGCAGGTCTTCCACGACTTTCAGAGTGCTGGAACCATGCTGGCGAAAGACGGGAATGTAAACTTCACGCTTCCCATCCACGCGGACGATGTTCTGCTGGATCAGGCTTGAATCCCTGGGGACTGCGACATCACCCAGGAATTCCGCACTGTCCGGACCGACGCGCAGGGGGATGTCCCGCATGTGGTCGACCTGCTTGTACATCGAGTTGGAATCCAGCGCGTAGTCCAGGCTGCCGAGTTTCACGTCGCCGGTTGGCAGGAAGATGTTGAAGTTGTCCATGGCCTTCATGACGTCCAGGGGGGAAAGCTTGCGGGCTTCGAGCGCAATTCGATCGATATACGCCAGCACGGCGCGCAGCTTTCCACCGTACACCACGGGGGCGACGGCACCTGGAGAATTCATGATCATGTTCCGGACTTCGTATCGTCCAACGTCGTACAGGATCGATTCGCCCTGAGTCTTGCTGTCGACGGCGACCAGGCACGCTGGCACAGTTGCGGTCGGATCATACGGCAGAATGACCGGCGGCAGCGTGCCGGGCGGCAGGTTGGGGATCGCCGCGGATGCCAGAGAGTTCACTTGCGTCAGTGCCCCGTTCGGGTCCACGTCATCGCGGTAAAAGTTTGTGACAATGCTGGCTCCCAGGATCGACCTCGATTCCTGACGACGCAGGCCGGCCGATTGCCCCGTCCAGCGCTCCATCCGGTTCGTGATATCCTTGGCGACGTTGTCGGCTGGCATTCCGCCATAGAACGTCAGCACTTGAACCGCCGGGCTGTTGAAGACCGGCAGGATATCCACGGGCACAACCGTAGTGCACAAAAGTCCGATGACGACCAGGACCAGCAGCACGACAGTGACGCTGCGAGGATGTTCCAGGCACGAGCGAATGAATCCTTGCATGATGGGTGATCTCCGCGACAATTCTCAGGACAGTGTCGCTACTGTTATCGGAGAATCAAAATCCACGGGCTTGACGGCAAGCACCGAACAGGTCAACTGAGGCAGCAGTCGCTCTGCGGTGTTGCCGACAAGGACGCCGGCGATTCCGCTTCGACCGATGATGCCGATGGCCAGAAGATCGATCCGGCACTCATCGACAAATCGCAGAATGGCGGCATCTGTATTGAGGCTTCCATCAAGGATTTGAGTTTCAATCGAGACCACCGGATCACGGGTTTCAACGAGTGACAACTGGTGTTGCAGTCCGTCCGCGGCACGTGTGCGGAGTTTCTGGTGATATTGATCCATGACCGCGTCAGGCAGGCCGGTGGTCCAAGTTCGGTCCAACGGAAAATCGACAGAGTTGATCAGGTGGATGCGGGCTCCTGTCTGTTTCGCCAGACTGAGTGCCGCCTGCAGGGCGCGATCGGCGACCGGGGAGAAATCGCTGGCGACGGCAATTTCCATCAATGCTTCGCAAGAAGCGGGCGTCGGTTTCGTGACCCAGACTGTACTGGGGCATTTTCGCAGCAGCTTCATTGCCGTGCTGCCCACGAGCAATCGCTGGATCGTTCGCAGGTCACGAGTGCCAACGATGACCAGATCATGATGCTCATCAAGTACCTGGCGGATGATTTCGACAGCCGCCTTCCCCAACCGCACCACAGCACGGGCATTGACGGAAACGGCTTTCGCGCGTTCGACCAGCAGATTCAGTGCTCTCCTGGCCGCCGTGTGCATCGCCTGCAGGACCTGCTTCTGGTCGCCATCCGACAGGACCTCGAAACCGTGTTCCGACCCGTCCAGCACCGCCAGAAAGGTCAATTGCGCCCCGGTCTTTTCCGCCAGCCACAGACCTCGATGAATCGCCTCTTCAACGGGCCGGGAAAAGTTCACACTGTCAGGTTGCTCGAGACGTGTGATGTCGACCCCGACCAGAATGTTCTGAAACTGTTCCATGGATGACGCTCGATTCGATCATTGGCCAGTCCCCGACGATTTTGCCTGCGAGTGTTCGGATCCTGATTGACGGGTGGCTTCAATCGGTGCCACTGCAGTTCCATCCGATAGCTCTTGCCCGGGACTCAGGACGAGAAGATCGTCAGCGTCGAGGCCTGACAGCACTTCGGTGTGGATGCCATCGCTGTCCCCCAGGTGGAGCGGAGTCAAATGTGCCTTCCCGTCGTGGACGACGTAGACGCCCTGCTCATCCGCAGACGTCGAGACCAGCGAGGAGGTGGGGATAGCCAGAGCGGACTTTGCCGAATCAAAATGAATGAGAACCTTGCCATACATCCCGTCGAGTAACAGGTTTTCGTCATTCTTAAGATCGACTTCCGCGCGCATTGTGAGATTACGGCGATCCTCAGATCGGGCAATCCGCGAGACCTGTCCGTCAAAGGTCTTGCCCGGCAGCGTTTGGATGACGACTGAAGCCTGATTGCCAACATGTGTATGAGGTACGTCGGAATTGGGAATCTGAATGACGACCCGCATCAGATCGCGCCGGGCAACAGACAACATTGGAATCTGACCGCCACTGGAAGCATCGCGAATGAAATCTCCACGGTCAAAATTCCGCTGCGTGACGATGCCGTTATAGGGACTGACGATTTTTGTGTAGGCCACATAGACTTTTGTTTTCGCAAGTTGCGCCTGTGCAACATCGACTTCGGCGCGAGCTTCAACCAGGTTGGCATTGGCTTCTGCCACACCCGCGGCAGCGGATCTGACTTTGGCTTTGGACGTTTCGATGGCCACTTTGGAGGCATGGACATCGGACGCAGCGGCTTCCTGCTGATCCAGTTTCTCGTCGACAACACGCTCGTCGATCGATTTCAATTCCAGGAGCGACTTCAGTCGTTCGTATTGCTTTTGACGGAGACTCAGTAACGACTCTGCCCGTTCCAGATTGGCCTCGGACGTGCCCACGTCGATTTTCAGGGCTTCCAGATCGGCCTCGGCCTTGGAGACGCGGGCTGTCATCAATTCAACCGTCGACTGCGCCTGCTTCAGCAGCGCCTCGGCGTGTTCCATCTCCCTCAATCGTTCCGGGGCATCAATCTCGGCGAGAACCTGACCTTCGTGGACTTCATCGCCAATATCCACAGACTGAGTCTTCAGGATTCCCGAGACCTGCGCATACAAGTCAGCCTTCTCGAATGCCGCCACGAGACCAGGCTGTTCGGTTGTCCGCTGATATCCTCCTACAGTCGGGTGACCAACCCTGACCTTAACGAGTGGATCTGCTTGAGATGTCTTTTTGGAGGACGCCGGCTGACCTGCCTGCGTGTCTGCCGATCCTTCCCGGAAGACAACCAGTGCCGTCAGCGACATGACAGCCACCAGAATTACGCCAAACCCACTCAATGTTCTCAATCGCGTCGCCATCGAAAGCTCACCTTCTAAAGAGGTCAGAGTCGTTCTTTGGTCCGCTTGTTGTCTCCTTCAAATTGAGCAATTCGTGTTCCGCCCAACGATGATCGAAAGGTCTGTTCAGGATCGCCAGCAACCTGTATTTGCAATCGCCAAAATGGCTGACGAAATGGCTGAAATGCAAACTTTTTGGCTGAGAGATCTCCACCTTTCAGAAACGCAATCTGCAAAGTGCCTGCGGCCACCCCGATGTTGACGGATCGTAATGGATGAGACTATTCCAGGGTGGATGACATTCGAACAGTTTAAGACTGTTCTGGAGTTGGCGGGATTGTCAGGATCACTTGCGCAGCCACAGACCTCGGTAGATGTTGCAACCTGCCAGTTTTCGGCGGCGGTGGAAGCCGGTCAGATAGTCGAGATCGTCTTTCCCCTCCGGTTCCGGGGGCGGGATCCGGGGTTCGAATTCGGCGTGGTTATTCATCAATGCTGAAATGACAGTGAAATAATCTTCAACATCGGTCCATGAATGGACATGACCGCCGTGCATCACGACACGGGCCAGCAGATCCGCGAATTCGTCGGTGAACAGCCGGCGCTTTTTGTGCTTGGTCTTCCACCAGGGATCTGGGAAGTAAACCCGCGCCGCCTGGACGGAATGAGGTTCGATGTGCTTCGTCAGCAGATCTTTCGCGTCCCCACCGATGACGCGGCCATTGGGGAGTGCACGCTTGGAGATTCGAGTGGCACCACGTCGGCCTTCGGAGTAATCCAGTTCCACACCCAGCCAGTTGATTTCGGGATGAGCCACCGTGGATTCGAACAGGAATTTCCCCCGTCCGCAACCGATGTCCATCTCGACTGGATGATCGTTCCCGAAGAACGTGGTCCAGTCGATGACTCCTTCGATTTCGTCGAGGGCCACAAAATACGGATGCAGATCAACAATCGGTGCGGGCATGGCGCTGACTTTGTAACCCGAAATGGACGCGGGCTCGTCATTGAGCGAGATCGGCGAAGGTTCCTTCGTGTCGCCGGCTCATGGTACCGCAATGCTCCGCATCGCGTGGTCAACAACGCTGGTCACTCGGACACAGCATCGACTGTCTGGCGGTCAATGTGAATCGGAACCCCGATCATCTGGCCGCTGTAGACCATCTTGTCTTTGACGAAACCCTGGAAATTGAATTCGGCTCGTTGACCGGCGCGCATACGATGCAGACGGGCCATGATGATCAGCCGGTCGCCGATGAACACCGGGCTGCGAAAACGGACTTCCTCCATCCCGCCGAACCCCAGGAAATCGCCCCCCAGCAGCTTGTACTTGCGGGCATAAAAGCCAGCCAGTTGGGCAGCGCATTCGCACAGGACGACGCCCGGCATCAACGGGAATCCTGGCATGTGTCCACGGACCCAGAATTCATTGGGAGTGATGTCCTTGTAGCCGACCAACCCATGACCTTCGCGATCGACGGTAAGAATCGCCGTCAGTTGCTCCATCTCGAACCGTTGAGGATTGATCTCACGGATGTCGTCAAGATTGAACAGCGGCTTGGATTCGTCGAAGGAATTGAAGTCATACAGTGTCTGGGGTGGCATCAGCGTCTCCTTGTCTCGCGGATATTCGGAGGCGAAGAATGAAGGAAGCTGTCGGAAAGATCAAGTTGACTTTACCATCCTGCGGCCCGGATTGAAGTTTTCACCTCATTTTCGGCCGGATCTGGTTTCCTGCAAACGTCTTGGGTGTCATCAGCGGTCGTTGCTATAAACTGAGCAGATCACGGATCTGTGTCAAGTTGGTCAACAACCGATCTGGTTTGGTGGCAGGATCTTTCAGTTCGTCTGGCGTCACCTGCAGCCCCAGTTTTTCGGCTGCGTATAGAGCCGTTCGCATACCCAGCGATTTGGCCACCGCCAGATCGTCGGCGACCCGCGAACTGACATGCAGGATCTGCTCGGGCTCAATGCCGATCTTCACGAATCGATCGACTGCGCGCAAAAAGAGCGTCTTGGAAGGCTTGCGGACTCCCTCCACGTAGGAAAAGGTATTCAGCGACGGCGTAAACAGGGCATCGGGACGCGGAATCGTTCCCTGTGTCAGCAGGGCTCGGAAGACCTGAACGATGGTGAACGGCTGTCCGTCCGTCAGCAGCGACTGGCGCAGCCCGCCCCCCTGTACCGCCAGCAGTGCCGGCAACGCTCCCTCAACCGCTTCCACTCCTTGCAGGGAACAGTGGAAAAAGTAGGCGACCTTTTCAGACAAGTCGTCCAGATCGCCGTAAAAGTCCGCGTCGTACTCGTAATCCTTCTTGTCGAGCATCGCCAGCAGGCGTTTCCAGAGGTGGGCCGAATTGACTTCGGTAATGTCTCCCTTGCGTCCCGAGCTGGCCATTTTGAGTTCATCGAAGACATGCAGGTATTTCTGCTGCATGTATTCAAACGGCTTGCCGGGTTTGCGCGTCATACTGTTCCACATGTTGAATTCCTGGATGGTCTTATCCAGGGCAATCTCCATGCGGATCGCTTGCGGGTGTTGAAAGAGCAAATCGCCGTCCGAAATCCGCAGCAGCGTTCCGTAGACGTTCCAGGTAACCGCTCTAATTCCTGACAGCGGTTTCAGATACGGTGTGGCCTTGGCGGATTCCACCTTCGGGGCTGCCGGCCACCGTAAGTTTCGTTCTGTCAGCCATTCCGCGTACTCGAACAGCGATTTCGCCATGCGCTGGTGACTCTCGGTTGCGTGGCCAGAAGTGATTTGTCGGGCTTTGCCCCACTTGGGAGTTCCCCAATCATAGCGGTAAACTGATCGGATCAAATCCCAAATCAGAAGTTCCCGGCCGCCGGCCGATTTTGAGGTTTGGAACTCGGTTGCAGTTCTCTGAACCTCCTCCGACAATTCGTGTCCCCAGAGCTGCCATTGAGTCCACGACTTCCGCTGCGAAAGCAATTGTGCCGATGAGCCTATTCCGACCAGAGATCGATCGCATTGCCGGCTATGTGCCGGGGGAACAGCCCCAGGATTCCGGCTGGACCAAATTGAACACCAACGAGAATCCGTACCCCCCGTCGCCGCACGTTGTCGAAGCCATCGTGGAGGCGGCGCGAGGAAAGTTGAACATGTACCCGGACCCACTGGGAACCCGGTTCCGCAAGGCGGCGGCCAATGTGCTGGGATTTGATCCCGACTGGATCCTGCCTGGCAATGGCAGTGACGAAGTCCTGACGATCCTGACGCGCTCGTTCGCCGGATCGACCGACCAGATCGCGTATCCGTATCCGAGCTACATCCTGTACGAAACGTTGTCCGACCTGCAGGGTGCCCGTCACGAGCGGCTGCTGCTGGAACCGGACTGGTCGTGGGACTTCGACAAGATCAGTCCTCAAATCGAACGGAGCAAGTTGATCTTTGTCCCGAATCCCAACTCCCCCTCGGGAAATCGCTGGACCTGGGACGACCTGTTGACACTGACTCCGCCGCACGGGATCCTGGTTCTGGACGAAGCCTACGGCGACTTCTGCGACACGCCTCATCGGGGCGAACTGCTCAACAGCAGCGTCGGTCGGCAGGTCGTCGTCACCCGGACATTCAGCAAGAGCTACAGCCTGGCAGGAATCCGGTTTGGATTTGCCCTGGCCCATCCCGATCTGATTGCCGGCATGCGCAAGATGAAAGACAGTTACAATTGCGATTCGCTGTCCCTGGCGGCCGCAACCGCCGCCATCGAAGATCAGGACTGGATGCTGCAGAACACCGCCCGCATCCGTTCGACCCGTCAGCGGCTGACGACGGCCCTGACGGCCCTGGGTTTCCATGTGGTCCCCAGCCAGACCAACTTTGTCTGGGCGACTCATCCCACCGGGCAGCACAAGACGCAGTACGAAGCGTTGAAAGCGAAGAAGATTCTGGTCCGTTACATGTCCTTTCCAGACGTGGCGTGGGCACCGGACCAGAAACTGGAGGGACTGCGGATTACGATTGGTACCGATCCGGAAATTGACGCACTGTTGATGGCGTTGCGAGAAATCGTCTGAACCCGGATCAATGAACAGACAGGCTCGAACAGACAGGAATTCGTCCGATGGCCCGCACCGCCAAGATCGATCGCAGTACCGCCGAAACACAGATCGTGTTGTCGCTGAACCTGGACGGCACCGGCGCTGCCCGGATTGAAACCGGGGTCGGATTCCTCGATCACATGCTGACCCTGTTTGCCAAGCATGGCCTGTTCGACCTGGATGTCGTTGCCAAGGGGGATCTGCATATCGATGCCCATCACACGACCGAAGATGTCGGCATTTGTCTGGGCAAGGCCTTGCTGCAGGCCGTGGGCGACAAGCAGGGATTGACACGCTACGGATCGATGACACTGCCCATGGAAGAGACTCTGGTCACATCGGCACTCGACTTGAGCGGCCGGATGAAATTCATTTACAAGGTCGACTTCCCAACGGAAAAGATAGGGGAGTTTGATTCCGAACTGGTCGAGGAATTCTGGCAGGCCGTTTCTTCCAACGCGTTGATGAATCTGCATCTGGTCCTGCACCATGGGACGAACAGTCATCATATTTCAGAGGGCTTGTTCAAAGCGACCGCGCGTGCCTTGCGACAGGCGACAACAATCGATCCCCGTCAGTCCGGCGTGCCATCGTCAAAGGGGACATTGTAGGCCTGGTGCGGCAGTACCAAAGGGCAAATTGGAAC
Source organism: Planctomycetota bacterium (assembly GCA_018242525.1). Taxonomy (GTDB): domain Bacteria; phylum Planctomycetota; class Planctomycetia; order Planctomycetales; family Planctomycetaceae; genus Schlesneria. The sequence goes on from JAFEBS010000051.1 coordinate 45,547, forward strand.
TGGTGCAAGCGTGACTCCCAACATCGTGCAGCCGGAGGTGCAGTGGTGCGTCGGATTCGAAAGTTGCAAAACGCTGACAACCGATGGTCTTCGTCACGTCAATTTCTCGTTGTCAGCGTCTGGGCGACAATGTGTGGATTACTGGAAGCCGGCTCGCCGGCCGACTGGGAATCTCAATCGCGTTCAACGGGAACTGGCACGATCTTTGTTTCTCTCAAGGGCAACGACCAGAATTCAGGTGATTCGCCTGAAAAATCGCTCAAGTCACTTCTCACTGCAGTTCAGCGAGCCCGCCCGGGAGACGTCGTGTGTTTCGATGCCGGCACCTATCCCCCCTTGCGAATCGTCGACAAGAAGGGCACCCGCGAGAAGCCGATTGTGTTCCAATCATTTCCGGGAAAGGAACGAGCCGCGACCTTTTCGTCCGGCAGACGATCCGCTGGTACGGGAATCTCCGTCGAGTCGTGTGAATACGTCGAAGTGCGGAACCTCCGCGTCACAGAGTCTCAAAAGGGAATCGATTGCTGGAGCGTGTCCAATTGCGCCGTGCGAGGGAATCTCCTGGAGCAACTCGGCCAGGAAGCGATCCACGTTGGCCGGAAGCACACTAACGATGGCACGAAGCAGTTTACCGGCCCCGCTTCGCATCATGTGCAAGTACTGGGCAACAAAATCCAAGGTACGGGCAAGGACAAAGAACAATACGGCGAAGGGATTTACATTGGTACCGGTGCGTTTGGTGGCGATGACACGCACGACGTGCTCATCGAGGGAAACATCCTCGGCGACATCTCGGCAGAAGGCATCGAGCTGAAACCGGGCACACACGACCTCGTCGTCCGCGGCAACTGCATATTCAACACGCATCACAGATACAATGCGGCGATCACGGTGGCCGTCGAAGGCGTGTCTTCCGGAAACGGAAACTATCTGATCGAAAGCAACCTGGTCTGGGATGTGAAGAAACTAGAGCACAGCGTGGCCGGAATCGGTCTGGGCCACGGCAACGCAATACTCCGCAACAACATCGTCTGGTCTGTGCAGAACGGGGCAGGGATTCGGGTCTACCAGACATTCAAGAATCCGCAGGCCGTACGAATTGTGATCGAGAAGAACTCGGTGAGCGGCGGGATGGGTGCCGCGGCACTTCTCCTGAATGACGGCGGGCCGCGCGAATTACAGACTTCGCTGAAAGCCCTCGTACAGGTGTCGAATACATTCACCAACGACGGTTCCGCCGGTACGGCCGTCGCGGCGACCGATTTGTTTCGCGGGCCATTTACGGGTGATGCCGATGGCGGTGCTGGTGCCGGATCCGGCTTCGCACTTAAGAACTATCGAGGTATCGGAGCGGACTACAAGAAGATCAAGAAACTACTCGACGAGTATTGGCGACAACCGCCTGCGCGATCCGCGAAATGAAAAAACTCCGTCAGGCGGTTGTCGTATTCGTACTCCGGGCACCTTACATCATCGTGGCAACTCTGCCGGACTTGTGTGAAGAGGACATCGCCGACTCTGGCCTTCCTATTATGGGATATCCTCGCCTGACGAGGACACGTGACGGGAAGAACTTACCTGCTGGTGATACTCGGTGACCAGGAGGTATGCGCTGACCAGAAATACCCAAAATGGAAAGAGCAGAGCGATCCACGCAAAATCTGTGATGACCGCCAATAACGTCAGGCCAACGGCGAAACCGCTGAATGCAAGCCAGCGCGGCAGGAAGGCCGTGCGCAGTCCAATTGTAGACGTGACGAACGTGAAGACCGCCGCCATCTTGATCCCAAAGGTGTTAATGAGAATATAGCTCAATCTCCGAGCGACTACATACGTGTCGCTCCGGGCGGACATCCGACCTTCCACCACACTTTCCAGCATGGAGCTGGAGACGGCAGTGGCAGTGAACAGCATCGCAACGAAGAGCAGCCCGCTGCCAAGGAACACCGTCGCGAGGAACCGATCCTCCATCAAACCGACCCGATTGCGCAGCGCCGCGATGAACCAGAGAAACGCAATCCCGGCAAACGGAACCAGGTTCAACCCCAGGCGGACCATGGCGCGAAGGCTGGCGACTGCAATCCACTCCCCCGGATCGATCGGGTCGGCCGGGACGGCAAGCCGAATCAGCACCAGACCGGCAGTAAACAGCACAGAAAAGATGATGCCGCTGATGGCAACTCCGCGCGGGGGCACCGGCGGTGTGCGAAGTTCAGTCGGTATCGTGGTCATGGCTCGTTTCCACATCGCGGGAGGACAGCAAAAGCGGACATCGTAGTCGCGCCATCATTCCTGGCAGATGGGCATGGTTCCCAGGAAGGCCACCGTGACCACGAAGAGGACCAGGGCAATTGCCAGGATGATGATGCGCAGGCGACGCGATTCGAGCGTCCCTGCAATGCCGCCAAAGAACAGCACGGATGCGAAGAGGACGGTCAGCAGCACGTAAGCATCGGATGTCTGATTCGCCTGCATGGCCGCGTCATATTCTCGCGAGGAGAGTTCGTCCTGCCGTTTTGCCTCAGCCAGCTCGGGCTGAGCATATTCCGTCATCTTCATGGGACCCAGCGGTGCCGTCGGGTTGCTGAATGGGTCCGTTTTTAGCCATGCTTCAACGGCCTTCTTCATTTCAGGACGAAAGCGATCAAACAGGAATTTCTCCTGAAGGTCATTGCCTTCGTGTTTGGCTTGCATCCAGCTGATGCCCATCGATGCGTCGAAAGCCTGCAACTGCAAGGCCGCCAGATTCGCCGCCGAACTGGCGCGGCTGGCCTTGTTGACCGCCGCCAGGCGAAATGTCTGGACACCGCTCCAACGGGTCGATTGATAGGCACACCACGCCGAAGACATGGTGGCCAGGGACAGCACGACAGCACAGGTGATCTCCACCCAATGATTACGACGGTCTTTTTCCACCGCTGTCAGGATTCGATGCAACAACGCATCCGTTTCCATCGGAGTCCTTTCATTCGGTGACGGAGCTTCCAAACGACTCATAACGACATTTCCCGGTCAACACGCTGGGTGTGGCGATTCAACGTCCACAGGCACTACCAGTTTCTTCGCATGCACATTCGATCTGGTTGGCTGCCGGCGCTATGCGTGAGAGAATTATGAATCATCTTCGACCAGCGCCTCGATCACACCGGCGTTCACCGAGGCCACAAGTGCTGCGTGATCTTTCTCGTTCTGGTCCGCGTAAGCCAATGCAAACTCACCAATCGCCTGGTCGAAGTCATCCGATTTGCCGAGGTATCCGCTGATCAATGCGGCATCACCCGATTTGGCATGAGCGTGCGCGAGGGTCCGACCGCATAACTCGGCGTACAGCATCGCTTGCTGGGCCGATGCACCTTCTTCGATTCGAGCCGACATCTTCATGTCTCTGAGCTGGCGAACGAAGAAATCGCGACCTCGCCGACCCCGCATCCAGCCAAGAAAGATGTCGCTGGCGGATTGCATCAACCGCTGACCCACAACGACACGCTGGCCGTGGTTTTCATACAGACTTTTACCTGCGTAGGGTTCCAGCACGGAGGGGCAGGCCTGTTTGAATTGCAGCAGCAGAGGGTGATTCTCCGCAGAGAAAAACAACCCGACAAAGCAGGCGGTGCCGACGCTACCGATGCCCACGGCTTTGACAACAACATCCTCCAGGCTGTATCGATCAAAGAGAATTCGGCGTTCATCAGGCAGGGATAACCGGTAATCTTCCAGTGCCTCATGAACGATTGTCTCATGCTCAGGATCGACTTCTCTGGTGACATGAAACAATGCCGGCGGTTGGTCGATCAGACGTCGACGCCCTGCGACCTCTTCGCTGATCCGCGGATAAAGATAATCGCTGATCCGCTGCCGGGCCTTGGCAACGATCTCTTCTCGATTTTTCCTGATCGTGGCATCGGGCGCCATGTCGATGATCGTTTGAGCATCCAGGCGGTCATACCAGATGTCCAACGGACTCATCTTCGAGTATTCCCGCAATCGCTCGCGGTAAGCGCGAACGCAGTCAACGGCGGCAGCCTGGGCTTGCGTGTCACTGAGTTTGATATCGCGTACAGCGACGACAAAACTGACTGCCAGACGTTTGACGTCCCACTCCCACGGCGCGGGGAGTGTTTCGTCGAAATCATTGATATCGAAGATCAGATTGCGTTCGGGTGTCGCAAACAGGCCAAAATTCAACAGGTGGCAATCGCCACAGGCCTGGACCCGCAAGCCTGTGGTCGGCGTGTTGGCCAAATCGGAGGCCATCAACGTCGCGGATCCACGTAGAAAAGTGAACGGACTCGGCAACATTCGTCCGTAACGGATCGGGACGAGTCGAGCCAGTCGATCTTGATTCGATTCCTTCAGGATTTCGATCGGATCCCGCCGGTTCGCTGGCGCTTTCCAACCCGCGTGACTTTGACGCGGCACATTTGTACGCAACGCCTTACCGGCGGCGATGCGATCGTCGCGTGAACGAAAAACGGGGCTGACTCTGCCCGACACAACTTCCATATTCAGCGGTGTTTTGGAACCATCGTGTTGCATGTATAACTCTTGGGGGCGCGGTACAGCCGCGTTCGGCAACTGGAAAGAAGTTGGCGATTCTATCGTATTGGCAGCGGTTCCAGGAGTCACGCTCACTAACGCCGCCGACTGACAATACCAATTCAGGACCCCACCCAACCCCGATGAGTATTCGATGTCGTCGATGAAGGTATCGCCCAACCTTGAAGGGGTAGCCATCGTCAGTTTCTTGGCCGCGATTCCAAGCATGATCAGAGCGTTGAAGATCATGTCGATGCCGATGACCCACAATTCTGAGACGGGCCAATCCTGCAGGATGCCTTCAGCAAGACTTTCGTCCCTGAATCCGCAGAAGCCGGACTTGTTGCAGAAACCGTGAAACGGATCGGGGAACTATTGGAGATTTCCGGCAAAGAGAAAACGCTGACGGAGATCGTGACGGTCGCCCTGTACGATGCTCAGGAGATGATCGTGAATCGGATCGATTCGTAAGTCTGTTTGCGCATTCGTGGCGGCGCGAACGGAATGCCGGTAATCTCAATCATTCAATTTGGACCTGTCTGCCTCGCGACTCGAAAGAATGCCAGATGCCACAACTCGCCAATCAAGTTGCCGTGATCACCGGAGCCAACCAGGGAATTGGCAAGGCGATCGCCACGGCCTTCGCTCAAGAGGGGGCGTCCCTGGTGCTGTGTGCCCGTAATGCAGAAAAGCTGGCCAGCGTGGCGGACGGGTTTCGAGCGGCCGGGACGGATGTTCTGGCTCAGCCGTGCGATGTCTCCTGCGAAGCGGACGTCGAGAATCTGTTCGCGGCGGTCCAGAAGAAGCATGGGCGGGTGGATCTGCTGGTGAACAACGCGGGGGCGTTCGACGGAGGCCCTTTGGACGAGGTGTCACTGGAGGCATGGAACAACGTGATCGGCTCGTGCCTGACCGGGACATTCCTGTGCAGTCGCGCCGCCTTTCGGATGATGAAACCCCGACGATCCGGCAAGATCCTGAACATCGGTTCGATCTCGGCCCAACGACCGCGTGAAGGGAGTGCTCCCTACTCGGCGGCCAAGTTTGGCGTCTGGGGACTGACTCAGGCGATCGCTCTGGACGGTCGTCCGCACGGTATCGTCTGTTCGTGCCTGCATCCGGGCAACGTCCAGGTGGAACGCCGCATCGATTCGGGCCAGATCTCGGATGACGAACCGATGATGTCCCCGGAAACGATTGCCCGCGCCGCGCTGGCGATGATGACATTGCCCGCCGACGTCAACTTCCTGGAAGCAATCGTCCTGCCCCGTGATCAGGTCTATCTGGGACGTGGTTAGCAGCCCGTGGCAATAGGTGTCTGACCCTCTCCGGGCACACGATGTTCGAGGTGAATTCAATACCCTCCAAAGGGTCAAACACCTTTTTCCACGGGCTGTTAGGAATGCTTCGTCAATCCTCGGTATTGGCGTCCGAATTCTCACGAATTCGGCTACAGGAACGTCCGAGCTCTCACAAGTTCGACGACTTGCCTGCTTCGGGCGTCGCGGCACGTGTTGCGAAGATTTCATCACGTTTGATGATCGCTTCGGCTTCCAGCATCAGTTCATTGGGCACTTCGGTGAATGCGATCACTGTCAGGTCTGACAGGCCCCGCTGCAGCAGTTGGCGGACCGGGCGTCGCAGTGTCGAATCGACCAGCAGGGCAACCTCGAGTCCTTTCTGGCCGGCGTCCCGCAGCACGTTGGCCAGCTTGACGATGAGTGCCTCCAGCGCATCGGGGTTGATGGCCAGCTTCTTGTCCTGCAGGACCCGCCGCATTTCCAGTTCCAGGGACGGTTCAAACAGCACTCCATGGATCCGACCCTGGGTGTCAACAAACGGATCGCAGATCGCCCGAGACAAGTAAGTGCGAGCCCGCTCGGCCAGTTCGGTCGGTTCCTTCGTGGTGGGGGCGTTGTGGGCCAGGCTCTCCAGGATGCGGGTCAGATTGGTGATCGGCACCCGTTCGTCCAGCAGCAAGGTCAGTACGCGATGGACGGCCCCCATGGACAGCATGTTCGGGATCAGCTCATCAATCACCGCTGCGGATGTCTCACGCGCCTTGTCGATCAGTTTTGTCAGGTCTTCTCGACTCAACAGTTCACCCGCATGTCGCCGCAAGACCTCCCGCAGGTGAGTGGTAATGACCCCGGGAGCATCGACGACCGTGCAACCCGTCAATTCCGCCTGCGAGCGATCACTTTCGACAATCCATTTCGCGGGCAGACCGAATGCCGGATCCTTCGTTTCGACACCCGGAAACGGAATGCGGTTGCCGGATGGGTCGATTGCCAGGACGTGATGCAGTTTCAATGTGCCGCGTCCAACTTCCTGGCCGCCGACCATGATCCGGTAGTCCTGGTCGTTGAGCTGACCGTTGTCGCGAACACGCACCAGCGGAATCCACAATCCGCAACGTTTCGCGAGATCCTTCCGTACAGTCGCGATTCGCTGCAACAGGCCCAGGTCGCGCTTCGGGTCCACCAGCGGAATCAGTTGTCGACCAATTTCGATGCAGGCGCGATCCGTTTCCAGGAATTCGGACAGATGCTCTTCCATGGGTGACAGCGGGACCGCCTGCCGTTCCGGTTCGGACTTTTCGGGAGCGCTGGCGGCATTCGACAGTTGTCGCGCGCCGTACCACAACACACCGGACATGACCAGGAATGGCAACATTGGCATGCCGGGTGTGACGGCCAGCAGCGCCAGCAGCCCGGCACCGATCTGCATGGGTCGCGCCTTCGTAAAGAACTGGCCGCCGATTTCCGTTCCCAATCCGAGTGAATTTGAAGACTTGGTGACCAGCATACCGGCGGACGTGGCGACGATCAGGGCGGGGATCTGTGAGACCAGGCCGTCTCCGACCGACAGGATCGAATAGGTCTGAACGGCCTGCATGATCGGCATCCCGTTCATCAATCCGATGATGACGCCGCCCAGCAGATTGATCCCGGTAATCACCATCCCGGCGACGGCATCGCCGCGCACGAATTTGCTGGCCCCGTCCATCGCCCCGTAGAACTCGGCTTCCTGCAGCAGATGAGCCCGGCGGCGCTTGGCCTCGCCATCGTTGATCGAACCGGCATTTAAATCCGCGTCGATCGCCATTTGTTTACCGGGCATCGCGTCCAGGACAAATCGGGCACCGACTTCCGAAATACGCGTCGCCCCCTTGGTGATGACAACGAACTGGATGATCACCAGGATCAGGAACACGACCAACCCCACGACCAGGTTGCCACCGACGACGAAGTTTCCGAATGTCTCAACAATCCGGCCGGCATCCGCCTGCAGCAAGATCAGTCGGGTCGTGGCGACGTTGAGCGACAGTCGGCCCAGCGTCAGCAGCAACAGCGCCGAGGGAAAAACGGACAATTCCAGCGGCTGCTGGACGCTCAACGTGACCAGCAACAGCAGGATCGTGATGCTCAGATTCAGCGTCAGCAGGACATCCAGCAGGGCCGTCGGCAGCGGGACGATCAAAACAACCAACACCGCCATCACGGCCAGTGGAAACACCAGCTCGCTGCGTTGATTGATGCCCAGTGGTTTTGTCACCACGCTCGACATGAAGAGTTATTCCTGGTCAATCACTCCGAACGAAGAGTCCGGGGCCTGACGGCACCCGGCTCACTGAAATCACTATGCGTGCCTCGATCGTCAAGAGGTCAGCGGGGGAGGTCATCCAGACAGCCCTCGCAATCGATAGACGTAGCCCAGGACTTCGCTGACCGCAACGTACAAGGCCTGGGGGATTTCCTGACCGACTTTGACCATCTTGAATAATGCTCGCGCCACCGGTTTTCGCTCGACGACGGCAATGCCGTGGCGGCGGGCCCTGGCAGCAATCTGCAGTGCGAATTGATCTTTTCCTTTCGCGATCACGACCGGAGCGCCCGTGACCCCCCGCTCGTAGCGCAGGGCGACTGCCAGGTGCGTGGGATTTGTGATGACCAGCGTCGCCTTCGGTACTTCTTCCAGCATGCGGCGCTGGGACACCAGTTCGCGGGCGCGTTGACGGCGACGGGAAAGAATTGCCGGATCACCGGTGTCGTCCTTTTGTTCCCGCTTTAATTCTTCGCGCGACATGCGCAGCATCTGTTCGTTGCGCCACCATTGCCAGCCATAGTCCAGCGCGCCAATCAGCAGCAGTACAGACGCGGCGGCAATCATCAATTCTGTCGCGATCCCCCAGGCGATCGAAACACTCGTGGTCAGCAGTCCGTCACTCAATTGGGCGATCTGCACTCCACGGTCGCTTAGCACCCACCATGCCGCGACCCCGACGAACGAGACCTTGCAGAGTGCCAGGCCGCCGCGCATCAGGCCCTCGGTCGAAAACAGGCGGTTCCAGTTCATCGCGGGATTGATCTTGTCCCACTTCGGGCCCAGCGATTCGGTGTTGATATGCAGCCCGGCTTGGGCGAGATTCGCGGCCAGGCTGACGGCGAAGATTCCCACCACCAGACCGCCGATCAATTGCAGTCCGCGATGCAGCATGCCGGTGACGTACGAGGGAATATCGCTGACGGTCAGTTCCATTCGCGGTGTCCGCAGATGGAGTTGCAATTCCTGGCCGAGTCCGCCTGCCAGTGCTGTGCCGCACCACCACAGGCCGACGGTTCCCGTCATCAGGAGCAGCCCGTTGAGCAACTCGTGGCTGTACGCGAACTGGCCCTGCGCCCGGGCTTCCTCGCGCCGGCGCTGTGTTGGCAGTTCTGTCTTGTCAGAATTGTCTTCAGACATGAATTACCGGCCATTTAGCAAACTGGAGAAACGCTGCAGGACAATGCCCATTTGCGGGGCGATATCGGGCCACAGGATCAATGTCGCGATCAACCCCACGACAATTCGCAGTGCGTACCCGATCGACATCAGGTTCAATTGCGGAGCTGCGCGGGCCATGATCCCCAGGATCAACGACGTGATAAACAGGCACGAGGCGATCGGTGCCACCAGCAGCAAGCCCCATTCGGTGGCGGAGGACATTGCCTTCATCTGAATGGCGACGGGGACTGCCAGGATCGAACCACCGATCGGCTGGCGGGCAAATGATCCATGCAGGGCGTAGATAAAGAGATGATGCACGTTCTGCGAGAAAAAGACGACGACCCCCAGCAGTTCAAACACTTCCCCCATCACAGTGGACATGGCCGGACGCGTGGGATCGGTGATTGTTCCCAGGGTCAGCCCCATTTCCTGGCTCAGGTATTCACCGGCCACTCGAAACGGCACCAGGAACAGTCCGAAGACATACCCCAGGGCGCAGCCGATGATTGCCTCCCGCGCGACAGCCAGCGTGAACGCCAGCCACGGCTGGTCACTCATCTGCATCGCCACTTTCAGCGAGCTTGCTCCTGAAACATTGAACCAGAAGCAGGCCAGCGCCAGTGCCGTCCCCGCCTTGACCACCCGGGGCACAAAGCGGCCACCCAGATACGGGATGGTGGCAACGAAAGCCGACACGCGGGTCAGGATCAACCCGAATGTCATCACCCATGTGTCGAGCAGCGCGTCCATCAATGACCTATCTGCGCCGCGCGCGAAAACATCTGGACCGTGAAGTAAATCGACATCTGCAGCAACCACGGCATCGTGACGACGAACAACCCGGCCAGGGCCAGGATCCTGGGTGCAAAACTCAGCGTCTGTTCCTGGATGTTGGTCACCGCCTGAAAGATGCTGACCACCAATCCGACGACCAGACTGACCACCAGCGCCGGCAGCGTCAGCAGGACGGCGTGATAGAAGAAATCGCGGCCCATCGACACCGCATCCAGTTCATTCATTGGTTGATCTCCCCTATCCAAAACTCTGGTTGAGTGACAGGGCGACCAGGTGCCACCCATCCGCCAGGACGAACAGCAACACCTTGAAGGGCGTGGAGACAATCACGGGGGGCATCATCATCATCCCCATCGACATCAGCACCGTGGCGACCACCATGTCGACCAGCAGGAACGGGACATAAATGCAGAATCCCATAAAGAAGGCGGTCTTCAATTCGCTGATGATGAAGGCGGGGATCAGCACGCTGATCGGCGTTTCACTGGCCTGCGAAATCGGTTCCGACTTCGACATGTGAACGAACAGCGCCAGGTCGTGCTTGCGCGTCTGTCGCAGCATGAATTGCTTGTGGATCTCGGTGCCGCGGCGAAACGCTTCGATCCCCGTAATCTGATCATTCATGTAGGGCAGCACCGCTTCGTTATTCAACCGCGACAGCGTCGGCTCCATGATGAAGACGGTCAGAAACAGTGCCAGCCCGATCAGGACCGTGTTCGGTGGAATTTCCTGAGTCGACAGCCCGCGACGAACGAATGACAATACGATCGCAATGCGGGTAAAACAGGTCAGGCAGGACAGCGCCGCGGGCAACAGCACCAGGCTGCCCAGGAAGATTGCCATCTGCAGCGGCGGAGACAGGTTCTGGAGAAATCCAGATTCGCCCATCCGTTCCGCCAGTTGATCAAAGTTGGTCATCGGCTGCTCCTATGCCGCGGCCGCGGTGGATAACCGCAACTCAAAGTTGTCAGGAGTCACCGCGTCAGCGGCAGGCTGATCTGCAGCGTCGTTTCCGCCAACTTGTTCCTCAAGTACGTCCTTGAATGAGGATGGCAGGGTGATCAACGATTTCAATCCCGTCGGATCCGTCCCGGCAACCAGTTGGGTATCGCCAACTTTGATCAGGTACAGGACCGCGCGATTTCCCAGGGTGACACTCCCTTCAATCTGCAGTGCCTGCCCTCCCGTCGCGGTAACCCCCTGCAGTTTCAACAGCCAGGGCTTACCCAGCCACAGCGACACCACACAGAGTGTCAGAACGAAGACCGTACCCAGGACCAGTCGCAACAACATGGCACCTGTGTTGGGTGGCTCGGGCCAGTTCGGCGAATATACCAGAGAATCACCCGGGCTGGCGCTGGTGGCGGGTTCGTCGCCCTGAACGCTGGTAACGGGGGCATCAGCGGGTTGCGGTTGCGGATCGGCAGCACACGACTCAACCGTCCATGAAACCATGAACGCGAGCAGACCCCAAAACAACAGTTGCGACCAACGTCTCATCGGACACCGCCCTCCCTGGCTGATGTCAGCGTTTGCGGCGATTCAGCCGCCCGATCCGGATGTATCCGTGATTTCCGTGATACGAATTGCGAACTGGTCGTTGACCACCACGACTTCGCCACGTGCAACCCGCACGTTTTGAACGATCAGGTCAACCGGGTCTGAAATCAGACGATCGAGGGTGACGACCGAACCAATGTCCAGCTTCAGCAGGTCTTCGACAGCGAAATCCGCCCGGCCCAGCACGGCTTCCGCATCCAGGCGGACGCCATACAGGTGATCGAGTGATTTGGCGGGCGAGGGTTTTCCGGGAGTCAAGTTGGAAAAAACCGGGGCGCGCGCCGCAATGTCCGCAGCTACACTGTCACTGTCGCCATTCAATTCGCGGTCAACCGTCGCCATTACGGCATCCAGTGTTTCCGACATATCGACTCCCTGTTCCACGATTTTGTCCGATTTCGATCAGGCGGCATCAGACGGGTCCGTTCCGAACCGCGCCTGCGGATTTCCCAAAGCTATCTCGAATCCCTGTCGGTTCCCGACTCGACCTGCCCAGCCAAGGTATTTGGGCTCTCCCCGTACCGAGGCTTGCAACGGTTCACCAACTCGCTGATCCAGCACAACCACATCCCCGACCCTCAGCGCTGCCAATTCGGGTCCCGTCAGTTGCACTCCACCCAGTCGAACTTCCAACTCGCTCTGCATCCCGCGAACCAGTTCTTCCAGATGTCTGCGACTGGTGTGGTCATCGACGGGGCGCTGAGGACGAATTGGCAGGTCAAACAGGTGAGCCAGGAATTCGTTTGTCAGCAGCCAGGTCCACGAGGAATCACCGATGGATGTCTTGGCGGACGAACGGCAGACGAGGATTGGCTCTGTCAGCCGAAATCGTTTCGTCCGGCGCAGATTCGTTTCGGTTTCACCGACACTCAATCCGATTCCCGACTCTCCCTGCCAGCTTTCTTTTAATCCCCGAACAATGGTTTCGACCGCGAATTCTGCCACGGATTGCTCCGCCGGAGTCAGGTCTCGTTCCGTGAGCGATTCCTCAGGAGAATCGCCCAGCAAACGAGTCACCAGGTCCTGAACCAGGGGATTGGGCAGCGCCACCACGGACTGGGATTCGCGGCCCGTCAGTTTCACTTGAATCGCCAGCGTTTTGTCAGTCCATTGAGCCAATGCTTCGGTCGGATAAAGCGTCGTGATCTCATCCAATCGTAATTCCACCGGTACCGACATTCCCGCGAACAACTCGGCCAGCAATGTATTCGAACGACCCAACCATTGAGCCAGTTTGGCTCGCAAATTGGGGGCAAGCGGTGGCGGGCGGGTGAAGTCGTAGCGAATGACGTTCATTGGATATAGAATTCTTCGAATAGGATATCCTGGATTCGTTCGCGTCCATCGGTGAACAGCAGGGCATTAAAATTGTCCTGGATTTCGCGACGCAGGCGATTGACCCCGACCTTTCCGCGGATGTCTTCCAGCGACTTGTCGGCCAGATGACTTGTGAGCCAGGTCTGCAGGATCGGTTTGCGCGATTCCAGCGCAGTCTTCACTTCCTCTTCGTCCTGGCCGTCGGCCTGCATGGTCACTTCCAGCGACAGGTATCGCGCCAGTGCCGGATCGTTCAAGTTGACAACCGTGCGACCAAACGGAATGAAGGTGGGGCCATTCACGACCACCTTGGGTGTTCCTTCTTTCCCGTGGGCATCCGTGGCACCGTGTCCACCGGCACCGTGATCATCGGCTTTGGCCTTTTTCTTGTCGTGGCCTGCTTCATGCCCAGCCGCTTCCGCTTTCGCGGGATCGGCCCCTTCGTGGCTCTTCCCCTGCATCATCTGGGGAATGGCGATGCCAGCCGCAGCCGAGGCGAGCCCAACTCCTCCCAAAAGTGCGATTTTCTTGATGTTCACGACTGTGTTACCTCAATCTGACAACCACTTTCCGGTACAAAGACGCACGGAAATCGGCCAGTCTGGGATGGCGTATCGGATGAATCGGATGCCGCGGCGTAAACCTTGAGGATTTCGGTGACTTTTCCGATCAGTGTGTTTGCGCAGGCGGCGAGGAGAATCCGGGTGTGCAGTCTAAGGCAGTTTCTGCCGGTCGTGGAACGAAGTCGCTGGCTGACTTCAAGAGTCCCAAAACGTTCCGTTCAATCGTGGCTGTGAGTCCATCCAGAGGCAGGTGGCTCAAGCTGTCTTTGGAGAATGGGTTTTCCATTTCGACTCCAATCTGGTCCAGACACAGCAGTGGGTACGCCACAAGCATGGTGATGAATGGCACGAGCCAATCGGTGCTGAGTCGATGAAGCAGAACGAGCGGAAGCGTCAGTAGTAGCAGGACAATGAACCGACGAGTCTTGATGGAATAGACCCGTGGGAGTGGTGTATTCAGGATTCGTTCGCAGGCTCCCACATGATCGATCAGCAATGACCGTTCGCGCTCGATTTGCAGGAATGTGAACCGATCCATCTTCGATTCGTCACAGGCAGTTCTCAGGAAGTTGCTCAGCTTCATGGCGACAAAACTCGGCATATGATCTGCTGCCGCAATCTGAGCCGCTGACTCTTCTCCGACCAGTCTCGTGATTTCCATCGAAAGTGGTTCACCGCGGAGGCTGCAACGCGTCACATGTGAAAAGACTGCAGTCCATCGAACCGCCTGTTCCTGCCAACCCGGTTCGGCGGGCCCATAAGACAGTGCTCCAATTACGAAATTCCGCGATTGGTTGACGATGGCTCCCCACTGCTTGCGGGCTTCCCACCATCGGTCGTACCCTGCATTTGTCCTCAGGACGAGCAGAAGCCCCAGGGCGACTCCGGCGATTTCAAACGGTGCGACTTCCAACCCGAGTCGTACGTTAAACCTGCGTTCCACAATCCAGGTGACTGAGCATATGCCACTGGAGATCAGGCCAAACACCACGACGAGCGGCAAGATCTGGGGAGTGACCGACCCTCGTAATGCGAAGGCTTCCTGCCAGAATCCTTGCCGTCGCTGACGATTCATCATGTTCGATCCCTCAACGGCAACCGGCCCGATTCAGATCATGTGAGACGTTCGTCGCCAGGCATTGGATTCCGTTCGTGACTGGTATTCAGCAAGTTTTACGAACTGGGACTGATGGACATCGTAGGCGAACACTTCGCCGGTTTCGATTTTGTAGACCCAACCATGCAGGTTCAGATCGCCCCGGACCATACGAGATGCGACGGCGGGAAGTGTGCGCAGATTCTCCAGTTGAACCAGCACGTTCTCCTCGATCGTGGCCGTCAACAAGGATGGTCCCTGAAGATGTCCGTAATTGTCACGAATGATTCGGCGTGTCGTTTCCGCATGTGACAACCACGATGAAACCGCCGGAAGCGTGGCAACCTGTTCCGGTTGCAAAAGCCCCTGCATGGCTCCGCAATGCGAATGACCGCAGACAATGATGTCTTTGACGCCAAGCATCGCAACCGCGAATTCAATCGTCGCGGCTTCGCCCCCGATTCCCGCGCCATGCGGCGGAATAATATTTCCGGCGTTGCGCAGAATAAACAATTCACCAGGCTGAGTCTGAGTCAGCAGGCTCGGATCAATTCGCGAGTCGGAGCATGTGATAAAGAGGGTTTCCGGGTGCTGGCCTTTTGCCAACTGTTGAAACAATCCCTGAAGCGGCAGAAAACCCTCGGATTGAAATTGATGGATTCCTTCAATCAGCTTCTGCATGTGCAGTTCCTCTTCCTGGTCTTGGGTAAACTCGCAAACATTTACCAAATAGTATCTTGTGATCGATCCGATTGGCTGTCAGCCGGCTGGCGCTTGATGGCAATCACTGGAATATAACGAAATCGTAAGCATGTGGCGGCGCGAGTCAATGTTAAAAATTACGAAAAAGTTATATTTATTCGGATGGCTGAGCGAAGCCTGAAATCGCCCGCCTGATGATTGTGAAGGCGGTACCGCTATTTCCGGGCCAGTTGAATCAGGGACGCTTTCACGGAGGCCAGATTCCCAACAATGACAAATGAGCGGAACAAGTAGTCGGTTGCGGGAATCCCGTTTTCCGGATCACGCCTTCGGTAGACGCAATTCCATTTCACGACCTTCTCGGTCTGAAAGTGAAATCGACCGTATCCCGGTCCAACCATTCCCCCGGGTGGCGGATCGCGCGCGAGAATTCCCATCGCGTGCGAACCATCAGCAGTCGCCAGGACCACGGGGAACGGCTGTTCCCCCGGTCCATCGCTGAGTGGAATCAGTTCCCGTGTTTCAGGGTGGTAACACCAGAATGATTGGAATTCGGCAGGCATGTAACCAGTGACAACTTCGAACTGTGCCGACGTGTGCTTTTCGCCGACTGGCACGCCAAACGTCACATCGTATTGGATGACCTGCGGCAGATTCTTGTATCCAATCGTGACTCGCTTGGTCAGCAGATGATTGGAAACTACAGTCGTATTTCGGGCCGGATGTCCCGCGGACTGTCCGTTGGGCGACAGCCAGAACGCCATTCGATTCGTGGTCTGCAGGACATTATCCTTGGCGAGCAGATGCAGCAACACACTCGACGACGTCGGCCCCGCTCCATCATCGACCGACCCCGCTTCGGTCGGATTGAACGTCTCCGGCAAGAACGGACCACCGGCATCGAAATTCGCTGCGGACTGGATCTGACGACCATGGTCCGTGCTATCGACGAATTCCCTGCCCTTCCAGGTCAATGAATGAATGGCCCCAGCCAGTCGGGAGGTTGTCGTGATCACGATTTCGGAATCGACAGTCCCTGCCCGGATCACCGCATCCCCGGACGGGAGCGGTGGCGAAGGCTCCTCGGAAATGCCGACCAATGGGACTGCGAACAGCAGACCGATCACAATCAGAGAACACCGGGGGACTTGCCATAGAACGGAACGTGTTCCGTTCGCCGCGGCAATCCTCCCGCGCCCGGAAATCATCATCGAAGTTGCGCCTTCCGATTAATACGCTGATTGTCCCCACTGGCCGCGGTAGACGAACTCGCTCAAAGTCTTTCGACCCCGACCCGCTCGATCCCGCTCGGCAAGCTGCGGGTCGCTGGCGTCAGGCGAGGCGGCATAGCCGATGGCGATCGCAGTGACGATCGTCTGCGACTCCGGGATTCCATAGGTCACCCGGCACTTGTCCGGATTGATCCCCGCCATCTGGTGAACGCTCAATCCCAGCGCCGTGGCCTGCAACGACAGGTTCCCGGCCGCCAGCCCCAGGTCATGTTGAGCGACCCGGTTCGGATTCCCGTTGCGGGAAAATGAGTTTGAGACAATCCCGAGGAGCAGGACCCCGGCGTGCTGTGCCCAGACTTGATTCGCTTCCAGCAGGCATCCCAGCAATTTCGTGAACTCGGCCTGATCGTCACGTGTGGCCATGATATATGTCCAC
This sequence comes from Planctomycetota bacterium, assembly GCA_018242525.1. Taxonomy (GTDB): domain Bacteria; phylum Planctomycetota; class Planctomycetia; order Planctomycetales; family Planctomycetaceae; genus Schlesneria. Next base: position 62,554 of record JAFEBS010000051.1, read on the forward strand.
GGCTGTTCATTGTAACTGGATGCAGCCCAGCGGGCGGCTTCCAGGCACGAGGCCAGCTTGTCGGGTTCAACCGCCCGCGGCTCGAAACAATAGGGGCTCCAACGCTGTGCGATCAGTTCATGAATTGGATGATCCGGCTGGGCGATTTTGCTCATGGAGATTCTTCCTGTTTTGGTCGGCCTTCGTACTGAATGTCATCGAGATAAATCGTCAGGGGGGTCCCTGATGAAGCAACGTTGATGACGAATCCGGTTTTGATCCGGTTCAGTTTTTTGCCTGCCAGATCGATCCGATACTGCTGCCACTCAGTGGTCATGCGGACATTTTCGAGTTTCGCAGAACCCGAATCCGAGAACTTTTTGTCGGCTCCCAGAATGCCGAGTTGAAACGAGGCCACTTCGCCTCCCCTTTCTCCGCGAGCCCAGAACGAAAGATGCTTGGCTCCCGTGACATCCCACCCGCCGGGCTTGTCACCCCAATCATTCGGCGGACTCTGCCAGACGATACCACCCCAACCGTCAGCGGCGTTGAACTGAAACTTCAGGCAGGATTTTCCGGAATGTGGATTGGTCTGGCAGGATTCGTCCAGTTTCATCGCCTTGGCATTTCCCATCCAACCGGTGGGAACATAAGGGGGCTTGTCGCGTCCTCCGTCGTTGTAAACGACGAACGGCAACGATGCGGCTTGAGCCATCGGGACTCTGACCGGGGCATCGACGTACAACGGAAGATTGGCCACCGCAGCGCCCCCTTTGGTATCGCGGACATATGCGAACAATCGATATCCACCGCCACCGTCCGGCAACTTGAGTTCTGCCGACGATAGATCCGATTTCACGAGCGCTTCAGGAAACGTGGGTGGCACGGCTTCGGCATCACCGCCGACGCTGAATTCCTGCGGTTCGGCCTGCAGGATCCATTGGACTGTCAAAGGATCCCGTTCGGCGTCCTGAACCTCCAGTCGAACAGTGAGATTTGCGTGCGGCTTGACCCTGGCATCACCCACCAGCGTCAGCGACGTGATCGCGGGGCAGCGATTGGAAACCGGCTGACCGGTCCAAAGTTCACTCAACGCATCGACAGCCGCCAAACGGGATCCATCCGGCAGCAACAGGCCAAACCAGGTGGCTGTCGCCTCCTGCTTCTGACCCCACAAAAAGGCGTAGCTTCCCAGGCACTGTTCTGAGTTGCCCGTTACGTTGGCCACGTAAGTCGCCTTGTAGAACTCTGCCTTCTGTGTGCTCGTCGGTTCGGGCGCGGCACCCCAACCTGTCTTTTCAATTTCCCACATTCCTGGCGGACCAAACTCGGTGATGACGTACGGCTTCGTTCCGCCCGCGTCACGATAGCGTTTGGGCAGCGTCGCGGCACCGCCGTAACTGTTGATCCCCACGACATCGATCTCGGGGCACAGGCGATGAATGTTCTTGACCCGGTCTCCACCAATTTCCGCGACCACGGTCATCGTGGGATGATGCGGGTCAACGCGTTTGGCCATCACTGCCAGGCTGTTGATCGCAGACCAGATCGCGGCGTTGTCACCGGCGGCATACCCTTCCATTTCATTTCCAAGTCCCCACATCAGCACGGCCGGATGATCCTTGAACCGCTCGATCGCCTGCTGCGCTGCCTGAAACTGGGCGGCGACCTGATCGGCGTTGTTGTAGTCGAATCCATGTCGTTCATGGCCCAACCACAAACCGACGGTGACTGTCAGTCCCTGCTTCTGGGCTTCGTCCAGGATTGGTTCCAGGTTTTCGACGGACCAGGTCCGAATGGAATTGCCGCCACAGGCCGCCAGCGTGTCCAAGTGCTGATTGCCTCCAACCCCTTTGATGATGTACGGCCGACCGTCGCGGGTCAGTTGCCATCCATTTCCTTTCGGCAAAACCTTGACGATCGCCGATTTCGGAAAATCCTGACCAACGGCTGCCACAGTGCAAAACAGCGTCAATACAACAGTCATCGACTTCATCAGATGAGCCTGTTGTAGCCCGGCAAACCAGTATGGACCATGCATTTTTCAATTCCCACTAGTCATCAGCGGCTCTTCATGTGAAAATGAATCCTCACACGGAGAATCATGAATGTTACGCATCTTGGGAAGTTCCAAACGGCTGTGCAACGGTGTCACGCGACGTGACCTGCTGCAGATTGGTGGCATCAGTGCCTTTGGATTGGGAATGGCCAATCCGCGACCACTTCGAGCGTCGCCGGGGCCAGTTATGAGTCACAAGCCCAGTGCCAAGGCCTGTATCTTTGTATTCCTGTTTGGTTCCCCCCCACAGCACGAGACCTTCGATCCGAAGCCGTTGGCGGCTGCGGAGATTCAGGGGGAGATGAAAGCGATCGACACGGCCGTTCCCGGGCTGCAGATTGGCGAGGGATTGCCGCAGATCGCTCGGATTGCCGACCGGTTGACCGTCGTTCGGTCGATGACGCACGAGTACCCCATTCATTGTTGCGCCTACGTCATGACGGGGATGCCGACCTACAGCATTCCGTTGGAAACCGCACCGCGCGCCCCCGAACACTGGCCGTTCATGGGGTCGATCGTCGATTACCTGGACGGTCGTCAGTCGGGTGTGAAATCACCGGCACTCCCCCGAAACATCGGCTTGCCCTGGCGATTCTGTTCGCGAGGCAGTTCGTCCGATCAGGCCGGCCCCTACGCGGCCTTTCTGGGAAATGGCTACGACCCGTTCTGGACGGATTTCACCGGCCAGGGAACCGTCGTCGTTCCGAAGCTGGCTGATGGTCAGACTGAACAGGTTCGCGATCCGCATGGCGGCATCGACGGCAGTTCCCGTTTTCAACTTTCGCCTGGATGCCAGTTGCCGCAGGAATTGTCGTCACAGAGATTTGATTCGCGAGTTCATCTGCTGCAACAGTTTGACTCATCACGACCTTTGATCGACCGGGCCGCTGAGTTGGGGAATTACGATGCTCATCAGCAGCGGGCGTTGTCGTTGATCGGATCGAACCAGATTCGGGAAGCCCTGGACGTACATCGCGAATCTCCCCTGCTGCGCGAGCGGTACGGAATGACTCTGTTTGGTCAGTCGTGCCTGGCTGCGCGACGACTGGTGGAAGCGGGGGCCAAGTTTGTTTCGGTCTTTTGGGATCCGTTTGGCCCGCACGGGGCCTCGGTCTGGGATACACATTCCAATCACTTCCCCCGCCTGAAGAATTATCTGTTGCCCGTTTTCGACCAGAGCTATTCCGCTCTGATTACCGACTTGGACTCCCGGGGCCTGTTGGACGAGACACTGGTAGTTTGTACCAGCGAACATGGCCGAACTCCGCAAATCGACTCCAAACCGATTGGGGCTGCACGTCACCATTGGTCGCGGGCCTATTCCTCCGTTTTTGCCGGAGGCGGCGTGTCTCGAGGCAAAGTTGTGGGCCGGACAGACGCCATTGCTGGTGACGTTGTCGAGTCGCCGATTTCCCCAAAGGATATGCAGGCCACGACATACCACTTGTTGGGCTACGACGAAGCGACGACGATCCCCGATCAGCAGGGACGACCCCATCCCATTGCCGGCGACGGCAAGGTCAATCGGGAATTGATCGGATAAAGTTCGCTGCCGCAAAAGTCTCGAATTGACGGAATCCGCTGACAGGCATAGAGTTCGCATGGCTGTTCGTTCTTTCGTGCCGGTTGAAACGTGACTCCGCTCTGCCGAAGACTCGATTTCGGACGCCTTCGATGAGTATCGTTAAAACACCCACGCGCGATCGCTTTTCGCTTCCAGACTGGCTGCCACGCAGCACGGTTCTGCCGTACGTTCTTTCATTGGTTGCCCACGCCTGCCTGCTAATTCTGTTTGCAAGTACGCTGCGCAGTTGTCAGCAGTCCCCCGTCGGATTCTCGGATGAGCCGATGCGCGAAGTCGGCATTTTTGTCGAGCGCGAAGGGGATCGGGAAGATGCCCAGGTTGCCGGCGAAGTGAACGACGCTCCGCCGTCTGAGTCGACTGCCGAATCCATTGCCGATCAATTGACTCCGACTCAGGCGACGTCCGACACTCCTCCGGCGGACGTGGTGTTACCAACTGCTGATACGGCGTCGACCATTGGTGCCGGGGCGGTCAATCTACCGGCGGGTGCGCAGGTGTTGGATCCGCGAGAACCTGTCAAATCGAATGGAGGTGCTCGACCTGCCCGGGGGATGACTGGCGGAGTTCCCGGGACATCGTTTATGGGAACACGAGACGATGGGATGAAGGTCGTGTTCGTGATTGACGCGTCGGGCAGCATGACCAGTCATAACGCCATGCAGGTTGCCAAGGGCGCCTTATTATCCAGCTTGCAGGCACTGGACGAACGGCAACAATTCCTGATTATTTTCTACGACGACAAGCCGCACGTCATCAAGCTTCAGGACGAATCCAAGCCTACGCTGGCGTACGCCACCGATCTGAACAAGACTCTGGCGCGGCAGAAGATTTCGGGGATTCAGCCCGGATCTGGAACCGACCACCTGCCACCTCTGGAGATGGCACTGCGCATGAGCCCCGATGTCATCTTTTTCCTGACGGATGCACTGGAACCGCCACTGTGGCCCAAGGATCTGGACAAGATCAAGTCGTTGAACGGAGGCCGGGTGCGAATCCACAGCATTGAATTCGGCCAGGGCCCGGAACTGGCCGCAGGCAGTGACTTGGGCAACTTCCTGCGGAAGCTGGCTCGAGCGAATGGCGGAACCTATCGGTATCATGACGTGACGCGATTTAAGGCCCCCTGAATCGAGTGACGGAAACCTGGAGCAGTTTTGCAGAACATCTCCCCACACATTAGCCCGGCGCACGAGCGAGGGATTTGCCAATTGGACGTCGATCGTCAGATCCCTCGCTCGCGCGTGGGATTGCCGATTGCGTCCTTCGCCCTCATCCTGGTTTCGAATGCGGTGTTCACGGTTTTCGCCGCGGCTCAGGATCGAGTGATCATTCAGCAGCCTGGGGGAAGTCGATTTCCGATCTCGGGAATCGTCGAAGACTATACGGGACGCGAATTGAAACTTATCGTGCGATCAGGCGAACCACCGCGGAGGTATCCCCGCGAGGAAGTGGTGGAAGTCCAGACGGCCTACACATCCCACCACGAAAAGGGCCGACAGTTGCTGGCCCGGGGCCAGCCTGTCGAAGCCAGGACCGAGCTGAATCAGGCCTTGAAGGAAGAAGACCGGGCGTGGGTTCGACGTGAAATCCTGGCACAACTGGTGCGCTGTGCGTTATGGAACGGAAACTATCGGTCGGCAACCCCGTTGTTCCTGTCGATCGTGGAATCCGATCCAGAAACAATGCATTACGGTCTGGCACCACTCGCCTGGACCGATACTTCGTCGGAGTCGGATGTCAAACTTGAGGCCCGTAGCTGGATGACCGACCGATCGGTCGTGTCACAGTTAATTGGGGCCAGTCATCTGCTGTTTGATCGCGAACTGAATGACCAGGCGGAAACCGTCCTGCGCCGGTTGGCGCGCGAACCGAATGTCAAGCTGCAGCGACTGGCCCAGATGCAGTACTGGCGAGTTCGATCACTCAATGGGACCGCCACACCGGGGGAACTGGCTCGCTGGGAAACAGCCGTCGATGAACTGCCCGAGGAATTGCGGTCCGGAGGTTATTTCGTGCTGGGCCAGACCTTCCGGCGTCAGCAGGCTCCCGAACGAGCCGCGGCAGCATTGCTGTGGTTGCCATTGGTGTATGATGCGGACCGCTACCTGGCGGCCCGGGCCTGCTATGATGCGGCGGAATTGGTGGAGTCGTTCGGGGACCAGGGTCAGGCGACGAACTTGTATAGTGAAGTCGCCTTCCGGTTTGGTGATACCCCGCTCGGTCCACGAGCCGCCGCCCGATGGAAAAAACTGCGCGATGGCCCCGAAGAACCAGACGCGGATCGCAAGGAACCACTTCGCTGAAGAAGCCGATTTTCGGCCTGAGGAGTTCGCCGGACGATGACTCGAGACAGATCACGGATGCTGCTGATGATCGTGGCGTTCATCACAATTCTCTGGTGCGGTTTGCCCGCCGGAGTTCGCGCGGCCGATGGCGATGGTCCGGCCGTGGGTGCAGAGCGACCGGCCGCCCCGACCGTCGACGTCCGAGAGATGTTTAAAGACGGCGGTGCCATTGGCTACATCATCGTCGGACTGAGCCTGATCATGCTGGCCCTGGTCTTTGAACACCTGATCACGATCCGCCGTGGCACATTGATGCCCCGTGGAATGGCTGAGGACATTCAACGTCTGATCCTGGCCGGACAGTTCAAAATTGCCGAAGATCGCTGCCAGGCCAGCGTCAGCCTGCTGGGCTATATCCTGGGAGCAGGATTGTCAGAAATCGAACTGGGCTATTCGGCAGTGGAAAAGGCGATGGAAGATGCCACCGCCGAACAGTCGGCCCGTCTGATGCGCAAGATCGAATATCTGTCGATGATCAGTACGGTCGCACCGATGCTGGGTCTGATGGGAACCGTCTGGGGGATGATCCTGGCGTTCATGGAATTCGAGCGCAAGGCGAATCCGCAAGTGAGTGAACTGGCCCCTGGAATCTACAAAGCCCTGGTGACCACCCTGTTCGGCCTGATCGTGGCGATCCCTGCTATCTCGGCCTTCGGCTTCTTCCGGAACCGGATTGATGAACTGGTCGCTCAAACCGCATTAACCGCCGAGCAGGTATTCGCGGAGTACAAACGCAGCATCCTGTTACGCAAACGTGAAGAACGCCGTGCTCACAGCACCGAAACCCCCGCAGCAAAGAAGGACCCCCGCGCATAAGCGTCTGACCGGCTTTGCCCAACAAAGGGGGCTGACCCCCTGCCTGGCGTCGACATTCGATCAACGTACCTGCTGTGAGCAGGGGTCTGACCCCTTTGCTGGGCTACGACGCGCGACCGAGAGTTATTCCATCTGGACGAATTCAACGATCACGAGTTCCCATGCGGCTTCCCACCCAAAACACCCAGCGCGGTCTGCAGTTCAACATTACGCCGCTGATCGATGTGGTGTTCCTGTTGATCATTTTCTTCCTGGTCGCCAGCCATTTTATTCGAAACGAGCAGGTCGAACAGGTGGAACTTCCGGTCGCGACGCAGGGCAAGGATGATGAAGACGCCGCCAACCGCATTGTGATTACGGTGGCGACCGACCAGCGACTGATGCTGGGCTCCAAGGAAGCGACGCTCGACGAAATTGAACGCCGAATTCAGTTCGTGGCAGAGGAACACGGTGCCTCGGACACGGAAATTCGGATCCGAGCGGATCGCAGCGTCCCGTATTCCGTGGTGGAACCTTTACTTCTTGCCGCAGCTCGCATCGGGGTCAGTAAAGTCCGATTCGCCGTCCTGCCAAAGTAAGCGTTTCCGAATGCTTTTGGGCATTCCGACTGCCGGTTGATGTTCAAAAAGTGAAACGTAAACCCGATTTTTTGATGTATACTCCCATAGGTATGGCGGCAACTCGCTTGCGCAAGCTGCCATCAAAACGATCGCAATCGTAGACACAGCAGTGGGATGCGTCGTTTTTAATGCTTTTGTCAGACCCGGGACCGCGAAAAGGCTTCACGATGTCGACGACTCATGGACTTCAGGAAAAGATCTCAGACAAGCGCGCCATCATCGGTGTCATTGGTTTGGGGTACGTTGGACTGCCCTTGATCCGCGCATTCACCCGCGCCGGGTTCAAGACGATGGGCTTCGATGTGGACCAGTCCAAGGTCGACAAGCTGAACGCCGGCAAAAGCTACATCAAGCACATTGATAGCGGCGCCATTTCCAAGCTGATTCACGAAGGGCAATTCGAGCCGACGTCGGACATGAGTCGCCTGAAAGAAGCGGATTGCATCATCATCTGTGTGCCGACTCCGCTGAACGAAAGCCGTGATCCCGATCTGAGCTTCATTGAAGGGACGGCACACTCGATCGCCAAGTCCCTGCGACCAGGTCAGTTGATCGTCCTCGAAAGTACGACACACCCCACCACGACACGGGAAAACGTTCTGCCTGTGCTGGAAGCAACCGGACTGAAGGCGGGGAGCGACTATTACCTGGCGTTCAGTCCGGAACGGGAGGATCCCGGCAACCCGAATTTTGAGGCGTCGACAATTCCCAAGGTTGTTGGCGGGTTTGATCCCACCAGCGGCGACCTGGCCTGTGCCATGTACGGTCATGCCGTGGTCAAGGTCGTGCGGGTGTCGAGCATGGAAATCGCCGAAGCCTGCAAGATCCTGGAGAATACCTATCGCGCGGTCAACATCGCCCTCGTCAACGAATTGAAAATGCTGTACGACAAGATGGGAATCGATGTCTGGGAAGTCATTGATGCGGCCAAGACGAAGCCGTTCGGGTTCCAGGCGTTCTATCCTGGCCCGGGCCTGGGTGGTCACTGCATTCCGATTGACCCGTTCTACCTGACGTGGCTGGCCCGCAAATGGGGCGAGCAGACCCGGTTCATCGAACTGGCCGGCGAGATCAACACTCACATGCCGCACTACGTGGTCAACCAGTTGGCCGCCTTCCTGAATGATGACGGCAAGCCGATCAAGGGAAGCAAAGTCTGTATCCTGGGTGCCGCGTACAAGAAGGATGTCGATGACCCCCGCGAAAGCCCGTCGTTTGAACTGATGAAGCTGCTGATCAAGCGTGGAGCCGTGTTGAGCTACAACGATCCGCACGTCCCCTCATTGCCGAAGATGCGCCACTATCCGGACCTGCCCGCGATGGACAGCCAGGAACTGACTCCCGAATACCTGGCCTCGCAAGACTGCATCCTGGTCTCGACCGACCACACCGCCTACGACTTCAACCACATCGTGAAGCACGCTCGACTGGTGCTGGATACGCGCAATGCCACGAAGAACGTGGTGGCTGGTCGCGAGAAGATTCGCAAGGCATAGGTTGGCCGGAACGTCATGCCACGAAGTCGAAGTGTCGGCCCACTGAATTTATCCGTGTGACATCCGTGAAAATCCGTGGCGAATCATCCGTGCGGGCAAGTTGTGTTGATCTGCCTTGTTATACGTGCAAGTCGCGTCACCTGACGCTTCGGGCAACATGGCAAATACATCCGCGGCTAGCGCCTTGCGGCTCACATGTGAGTGCGCGTCATGGACGTCGTCACGTTCCCAGTTCGCGTTTGAGGGCCTCCAGTTCGGCGTCGATCTGATTTTGACGATCATCGACGACCGTCGGAGCGGGGACAGAGAACCGGGCCGTCGAGGCGAGGGGGGCGGATTCGGCACTGCCCCCGAGGTCTTCGCGTTTGCGCAAGGCTTCGGACAGGCGGGCTTCCAGGGCGCGTTGCATGGTGGCCAGGTTCTGCCTGGTGCTGATTGCGGCCCGATGCTGCTGTTCCAGTCCGGCGATCAGATCTTCGATTTCCCGCTTGCGCATCAGGCTTTGACGGGCTTCCTGCTCCGAACCGGCCGACAGTTGCTCACGGGCCTTGCTGGTCCAGGACTCGATCGAACGGCGGTGTTCGTCGATTTCACGCTTCAGACGCTGTTCCGAACTGTTGGCTGTGTTGACGCTACGCTGGGCACCCGCCAGTCCTTCCTGCATTTCCGTGATGATTTCAGCGATCGCCGTGCGGGGGTCGGTCGCCTCATTCAGAATCTGGGTCAGGTTGCAGGTCACAATATCAGTCAGGCGGCTGAAGTAACTCATCAGAGTCTCCTTCGATTTGAACTCGAACTCGTAAACTCGGTCGCACCAAAAACGTGGCGGTCCGTGGAATGGGCATTTTCGTCAGAACGCAGTTTCTGTCTCTCTGGATGAATCAACTTTGGTTATCCGGCAATACTGGGGTCAACAATTCCCCGGGCAGCAAGTTTTTCGCGAAGTTTCTCCCGGGCCAGTCGCAGGCGGCTCTTTGTGGTTGGCAGGTTGGATTCCATCGCTTCGGCCACTTCCGGCAGACTCAAACCGGCATAAATGTGCAGGATAAACGTCAATCGCTGATCCTCGGGAATATGTTGCAGCAAACCGTCCACGACCTGAGCGAACTCGCGACGTTCGATCTGCTCGTCCGGCAACGGCAATTCACCGGATAATCGCGAGATCATTTCTTCGCGATCGTCGTCAGAATGCCGGCCCTTGGCGGCGTGGACCAGGCAATCGTGAGCTCGGCGGCGGGTCGTATCAATCAACAGGTTTCTGGCAATCCGGTACATCCACGCCTTGAAGATTCCGCGTGGAAGGTAATCCCATGCCGTTCCGTGGATGCGAAGCAATGTTTCCTGCGACAAATCCTCGGCCAATTGCCAGTCTCTCAGTTGTCGATGGAAGAAACCGATCAGCGGCGACTGATGACGAGACACCAACTGCTCAAAGGCGGCTTCATCGCCACCCTGCAGTCTCAGCATCAGTTCGTCGTCTTCATCGTGCATGGAAGGATCGTCGGCCCGTTGGAGAAATCAGACATTCCGGGAAACGTACACAATGTAATGGACTCGTCCGGTCTTGACTACCGCGAGATGGGGTGTTGGATCAGTGTCTGTCGACACTTCCGCAACGAATCTACTGATGCATGTCGTCACTTAACCCACCAACTTGGCCGATGTCCGCGAAGTCGTTATGTTCAGCCGTTCGGCATTGCCGGACAATCTGCAGCAACGAACAAGGACAAACGGTGATGGCGTCGATCTCGCTGGAATATGGAATTGCCGGGTGCTGGACCGGCGAAATCCCGGAGGCCCATTTGTTGTGGCAGTTTGGCGGCCCGCCCGCCCTGTTGGACGTCTCGACCGCCATTGCCGACGCCCTCGCTCAGCCACTCGATTTTCCCGCCCTGAGGCAGGCCTTGGTGCCGGGCGACAAGGTCGTCGTAGTCCTGGACCGAAATGTCCCTTCCGCGGCGGAAATCATTGCTGCGGTCTGGCAAAACTGCCTTGTGTCTGGTGTTGCTCCAGAAGATGTGCTGATCCTGCAGCCGATTTCGTTGACCGGTGTCACCCCTGCCGATCCGCGGCGCCTGCTGCCAGATGCGGTGCGTCAGGCCGTGGTTTGGAAAGTGCATGATCCCACGAATGACCCGGAAATTGGGTACCTGGCGTCCAGTGCCGATGGTGAGCGAATCTACCTGGCCCGCGAAGTGTTGAACGCGGACTTCGTGCTGCCGATCGGCCGACTGGGGTTCGATCCGGTCCAGGGTCGCCGGAGCGCGCTCAGTTCCTTCTATCCCGGACTGTCGAATACCGAAGCGTTTGCAAAGTCGCGGGGACAGGGCCACAGCGAACTCGGGCCGGACGAAGAACGACCGATGAGTCAGCGGATCCAGGAAATCGGCTGGCTGCTGGGCGTCCAGTTCACCATCCAGATCATGCCTTCCGCCGGACATGGTGGAGCCGCCGCAGTACTCTCCGGACACCCTGATTCCGTGACTCAGCGAGGACGGACGATCCTGGATGCCAGTTGGCGTGTGATATTCGATCAACGCGGCGAGACTGCCATCGTCTCCATTCCGGCGGCTCCCGACGAACCGACCGGCTGGGAACAACTCGGCAATGCCCTGGAAGCAGCCAGTCGGCTGGTTGTCCGCGAAGGTCGAATCATCGTCCTCTCTGACCTGGCCGCTGATCCAGGGCCGGGAATCCAGTTGCTACAATCCTGTCGCTCCGCCAAAGCCGCCCTGCAGCCCCTGAGACGGCAATCTCCCCCGGATCTGGTGGCCGCCTCTCAAATTGCAGCAGCGGCCGATTGGGCATCCGTTTATCTGCTCAGTCAATTGCCGTCGCAACTGGTGGAAGAAACATTCATGACGCCACTGGAATCAGAGATCGAGGTCTCACGGCTGATCAACGCGTGCGACGGGTGCATCGTGTTGGCAGGTGCCCAGCACGCGTTTACAGAAGTCCCGGTTTGATCGGTTAACCGACGGGAAACCGCCCTTCCAGCGACAGTCGTTCCAGGAATTTGCGAGCCTGCAGGTACTCTTCGTTTCTGAAGCGACGTTGATTGCATCGCCACCAGGTTCATCGGAAGATGCGTCTGTTTTGAACCAACAAGGAGGTTGATGTGACCGGTTCTGACGATGACATATTGGTACTTCACGAGGCCACATTCTGCGACGATGCGAATCGCATTCTGAGCTTTCTTGAGAAACGGGGGACCTTTCGGTTTCCAACCCTCACCACAGGACTGTTTTCCGCGGCGGCCGGGGAAGGTCACGACTTCGAATTGACCGGGTACCAGTCGGTCTGGGTGCGCGACAATATCCACATCGCCCACGCTCATCTGGCTTGGGGTGAGCCTGATCAAGCCAGAACCGTTCTGAAGGCATTAAGCCAATACTTCCAGCAGCACAGGCACCGCTTTTCCAACGTGATTGAAGGTCGCAGCGACGCGAGTGATCCGATGCATCGGCCACATATCCGCTTCGACGGCAATCGCCTGCTGGAGCTTCCTGAGAAATGGTCGCATGCCCAAAACGATGCCCTCGGTGCGTTTCTCTGGCTGTACTGCAAAACTCTTCCAATGGAACCGAGGCCCGAAGAATGGTGCCTGCTGGCCGAGTTCGTGCACTTTTTTAAAACCATCCGGTACTGACAGGACGAAGACAGTGGACACTGGGAAGAAGTTCGCAAGGTGGCCGCCTCAAGCATCGGTGTGGCGGTCGCCGGACTCAAACAATTGCGACGAATCCTGATCGACAAGCAAGAGATTCGATACGGTCGCGGGATCAAGTTGTCCGATGTCGACGAGCTGCTGGAGCGGGGCCGGCAGGCAATCGATGCCATCCTGCCTGCCGAATGCATCCAGTCCGACCCGGCCAAATACCGGGCACACGACGCGGCGCTTCTGTTCCTGATCTACCCTTACCGGCTCGTCAGTCAGGAAATCGCCGACCAGATCGTCTCGAACGTGATCACTCACCTGCGGGGCGATCATGGGATTCGGCGATATCGCGGCGATTCGTACTGGTGTGCCGACTACAAGCAAAAACTGGCGGCTGATCAACGAACCGTCGACTTCAGCGACAACCTGTCTGAACGGGATCGACTGCTGCCAGTGGGCCTGGAAGCACAATGGTGCCTGTTCGATCCGATCGTATCGATTCACTTTGCTCTCCGGTTCCGGCAGAGTGGAGACAAGGAAGACCGGCGAAGGCAGATTCATCATTTGCAGCGATCACTGCGACAATTGACGCCTCCAGAGTCGACTCACGGCGCATATCGCTGCCCCGAGTCGTACTTCTGCGAGCAGGGGCGATTCGTTCCAAACGACATTTGTCCCTTGCTATGGACGCAGGCAAATCTGAAACTCGCCTTGAAAGCGGCGGCGGATCCGCATTTCTTGTGAGGAAGGTGAAGAAATCAAACATAGGACATGCACCACGAAGGTCAGTAGATCCACGAAGGAAAACAAAGCGACCTTCCTTTCTTCCCTTCGTGGATCTACTGTCCTTCGTGGTGAAATGCCATACACGGCGGTCAGCTTGAACGCAGTCGGTTGCGCTTCAAAGTGTTGCCGTGTTGATTGTAAGCCCGTCGTACATCGCGGGCAAGTTTACTGGTCGTTAGGAATCGCGAGTAAAGCATTGCAACATCAAAACGTGCCAGCGGAATTGATGGGACTACGGTTGTCCAACTGAAGAATCCCTCGCTGGCTCGTCGGGCGCGTGTCTGGCCAGCTCGGCTGCCGTTTGGACCGCTTCCAAAAAACCGTCGGCGCGTGCCTTGCCCTGCCAGGCAATGTCGAACGCCGTGCCGTGGCTGGGACTGCAGCGGACGATCGGCAGTCCCAGGGTCACATTGACCGCCCGTTCAAAGCCAATCAGTTTCAAGGCGATGTGCCCCTGGTCGTGATACATCGCGGCAACGCCATCGAACTCGCCGTATACCGCTCGACGCAACAGCGCATCTGCGGGAATGGGGCCAGTGGCGTCAATACCGTTGCGTCGCGCCGCCTCGACAGCCGGAGCGATCAGCGTTCCTTCTTCATCTCCAAACAGCCCCCCTTCGCCGCCGTGCGGATTCAAGGCACACACTCCGACTCGGGGAGCCTGGCAACCGATCCGTTTCAGGAATCGGTCGATCAGCTGAATGGTTTCTTGAATCCGGGCGGACGTCAGCAATCCTGGGACGCTGCGGATCGACGTATGCAGCGTCACATGCGCGACTCCCAGGCCGAACGGACCGCGCAGCGGTTCGCCGGGGGGCAGAAACAGCATCATCGCATATTCGGCAACGCCGCATTCCCTGGCCAGGATCTCGGTATGACCGGGAAAATCGAGTCCCGCGGCATGGAGAGCGGCCTTGTTCAACGGTGCCGTGGTGATCGCCTGCAGTTCACCCGCCAGCGTGGCACGGGTCGATGCCACCAGATAGTCGTAGGCGGCCTGCCCCGCCCGGGGATGAATTTCTCCGATCGGCACGGTACTGGCATCAGTCGTGGATGGATTCCAAACGGGGATCGCGGATGAGGACCAGTCGATCTCGTTCAGTGATGCAACGGTGACGGTTTCACGGACCGCACCGATCAGGTGCATCGCGCGGCGAAAGACCTTCGGGTGTCCGACAACGACGGGCTGGCAACATCGACTCAACCGCCCATCGATGACAGCGCGCGCGACGATCTCGGGGCCGATGCCGGCCACGTCGCCCAACGTCAACGCAATGCGGGGAATCATGAAGGCTGCTCTCAGTCGACCGTGGGCCCGCTTGATGCCTGGCTGTCAGAAGACGATCACTTACGGATACGTTTCCACATGGCTGAGTGAAACACCCCGCTCATCCTTCGCCGACAGAATCCGGGGTTCAAGGTCGGGCCAGGGAATGTTCAGGGTGGGATCGTTCCACAAGAGCGTTCGTTCATCGCCGGGATTGTAAAACGTTGTGCACTTGTAAGCGAAGTCGGCCGTCTCAGTGGTCACACAAAACCCATGGGCGAATCCCGGCGGGACATACAACTGTCGATGGTTCTCCTCGTTCAGCAGGATCCACGCCGCGCGCCCGAACGTCGGGGACGAACGTCGCAGGTCGACGGCGACATCGAAGACTTCACCCCGAGTCACCTGAACCAGCTTCCCCTGCGGTTGCGTGATCTGATAGTGCAGGCCGCGCAACGTCCCGCGGCAGGATCGTGAATAATTGTCCTGGACGAATTCCACATCGATCCCGGCCGCCCGATACCGCTCCCGATGGTACCCTTCAAAGAAGAACCCACGGGCATCGCCAAACACTTTTGGTTCGACGATCAAAAGGCCGGGTAATTCTGTCGCAATGACATTCATCAATCATTACATTCTGGCGAGTGACGGATCTTTCGATTCACAATCGCCACACGATAGTAAATCTGCGCCAAAAGCGAAATCTTCGTCCCTGCCGGTTCGTCAATTCAGGCGTTACCTCGGAAACCTCACAGTGCCCGATTTCAAATGCGGGCTCGCACCGCTGGCGGCAAGGAAACGATGGACTTGACTCGCCCCGCGCCGGAGGGATTTGTATCCTCTCAATGGGATTCCGTGCCGTCGATTCACTTTCCGTTCTGGTACCGGGATCGGAGGCAACATCCGACCGATGCGAGATCGCCTGATCAAGGTATCGCGGAGACAGAAGTGCGCCTTTCAGTATCACTGACTTTCGTTTCACGCCACTCCGGTTTACTGGCGTTCCACGCATGGGTGTTCCTGCTGGGGGCGGTCGTCCGCGGGGAAGAGTCGCCGAATGTCGTCAGGCTTGATCCTGTGATTCGTGCCGACCAGATGCGTCCGCATATTGAATTCCTCGCCAGCCCCCAGCGGTCGGGTCGTGCGGGAACCGCCAAAGCCGAATCGCGGCGCTACATCGTCAACCAGTGGAAATCGATGGGGCTGCAGCCGCTGTTTGGAAAACCATTGTCGGATCTGCCGGAAAACGAGCCTGCCGAAACGTTTGAACAGGCGATCCCCGGTCCGGTCGCCGAAGACGGGTCGACTCCTTTGCTGGGACACAACATCGGGGCCTGGCTGCCCGGCGGCGATCCGCAACTGGCCGACGAGATTGTGATTCTCAGCGCTCACTATGACCACTTGGGAACGCGTGACGACTCGGTGTTCGCCGGGGCGGACGACAACGCGTCCGGGGTCGCCATGTTGATCGAGGCTGCCCGGCAAATGAGCGCCGACAAGGTCGCTCCGCGTCGCAGTGTGGCCTTGATCGCATTTGATCTGGAAGAACGGATGTTGTGGGGTTCCCGGTGGTTCGCCGCGCACCCTCCCTGGCCAATCGAGCGGGTGAAGTTCTTCATGACGGCCGACATGATCGGCCGATCGCTGGGGGATCTGCCGCTGCCAGCCGTGTTTGTGATGGGGAGTGAACGTGCTCCACAATTGCGCGCCGCGCTGGATGAAGTTGGTACGCCTGCCGGCCTGGAGGTCTGTCGATTGGGCGTCGACATCGTCGGGACCCGCAGTGATTACGGACCGTTTCGCGATCGGGAGATTCCGTTCTTGTTCTTTTCGACCGGCGAACATCCAGACTACCACACTCCTCGTGATACTGCGGACAAGATCAATTACGACAAGGCCGCTCTGATTGCGAGCCTGATGTTGAAGGTGACCCGACAGATCGCCGATGCAGAGCAGCCGCCCGTGTGGAGTGATCCCGACAACCTGCGGATGGAAGAACCGCGCGTGCTGCATCGGATCACAACATTACTGCTGGAGGCCGATTCACAGAAACCCCTCACGCCGACTCAACGGTTTTTTGTCACAAATGTCCACAACCGTTCCCAAAAAATCATGGATGCGAACAAAATGACCGCGGACGACAGGGTCTGGTTGGTTCGCATGGCACAGGCACTGATGGTGTCGGTGTTTTGAAAGCATCCGTACGACAGCCCCGAGGAAGCCCCAGGAGTCTTCGATCATGCAGCGCATTCATCGTGAGCAAGCTCGTAAATACGCCTTTGATTTCCGTGACGAGCCGCTGCTGAAGATCCAGTCGGGCGAAAGCGTCGAAATCGAGACGTATGACGCCAGCACAGGATTCTTCACGTCGCCGTCCAACAAGGCCATCCCCGCAAACCGCCCGGGGTTCGATCGGACTCCGCCATTGGCGAACCCGATCGCGGGGCCGATTCATGTGGCGGGGGCCGAACGGGGTGACACTCTGGCGGTGACTGTCGAAGACATCCTGGTCGACGACTATTCATGGATCGCGACAGGGCCACGACGCGGGCCGCTGGGCGAGTCCACTCGGTGGCCGGAACTTTCCGGGGAATACACGACCAAGATCTTCCAGCATACGGCGGGTCCGAGCGGGACCAATCGCGACGGGACGCTGCATTTTAGCGACAAAATCCGGTGGCCCATCACTCCGTTTATCGGCACGCTGGGAGTTTGCCCGGATCGCGAAGTCACGACCAGCCTGGACGGCCAGGGGGAATGGGGTGGCAACCTGGACATTCGTGACGTCGCACCCGGGAATCGGATCCTGTTGCCCGTCTTTCATCCCGGAGCCTTGTTCTGCATGGGAGACGTTCATGCCAGCCAGGGGGATACCGAGTTCACTGGAACGGCGGCTGAAACCAAGGCGACGACCCGCTTGAAGCTGGAATTGATCAAGGGCCGCAAGACTCCGTGGATGCGAATCGAGAAGCCCGAGTCGATCGTGGCGATTCACGCGTCACGACCCCTGGAAGTCGCGGTCGAAACCGCCACGATCATGCTGATGGACTGGTTGATTGCGGATTATGGATTCACGCCGACGGACGCGTACTGCCTGGTCAGCACCTGTCCGGACTTTCGCATCAATGTCTACCAGATGTGCAAGATCCGACGACTGGAACACGTTGCGGGAGCCGAGATCCCGAAGCGGTATTTGACGTGATCAGGTGCTTTGGTAGATGCGTGACGCGGTTTCGCTGTCTGCTGATCAGCGGTCGTATTAGCGACTGCCGGGATGCGAAACCCCTCAGTATTTCGTCAGAAAAGCTGGTTCGACCGTATCGGTGCCCGACTCGAAGACCTCAGTACCATCCAATGGTGGTGGAGCCTGGTGGGCACCGCACGATTCACAAATCTCGTGCGTCACCTGGCGGAGTTTGCCGCAGGCGGGGCAGGGGAGTCGTGCCGGCCAATGCTGTATGGCCAGCATCACCAATACGCCAATCGGACCGAACAGGAAGCCGGCAGATGTCCAGATGAGACACTGGCGCAGAGAATAAGCGTATTGACGGGCCAGCAGTAAACAGCATGTGGCACCGAGCATTCCATTTAGCAGAACACCGGCGGCATAATTCAAAATGCGTCGGTTACTGATGCCGAAACAGAGGTCGATGGGATGCGGCAAGATGCCGTAGAGCATATCCACCAGGCAAATCGCAAGCGGACTCAGATCGCCAGGATCATTCATACGGCTCCCCAGTACGAAGCTGCAGAGTGCTCCGCAAACGCCGTTCGTACCAAATGCCCCGCTCGGCGAACTTGTTCCAATGAATTCGTGGCGAATTGTTCCCAGCAGCAGGAACGCTTCTGCTGGGGCCGTCACCGCACCAAACCAAGGCTGATAATTCGTGGGTTCGTGCCAGGCAAACGGCCGAACCGTCGTGCGGCTGATTTCCTGTCCTGTGGCACTGTATTCGACAAAGTGCTGCGGCAGTGTATCTCGCGCTGCCAGTCCCTGGTGAAACGATGGTTCGTACCGGACAACCCATCGTTGCGGCTTTTCGACCTGGTAGACGGTCAGGAGTTCGTAGTCCCCGCGATCGTAAGCCAGGGGTAAGGCGATGACATCTCCCGTCGAGTTGCTCACGATATGGACTGACCGGTTCGTCACGGCGACCACGTTCGCCGAATCCTGCGTATTGTCTTGAAGCGGACCTGCCCACAAGAGAGTTTCCCCCGCCGTTGGAATAAACAGACTCGTGATTTCGCGGCGCCCAAAGTCCACCGCGTAAACTCCGCTTGTGAACGCCACGCAATCTGGTGGGACAACGAATCGACCGTTGGTGCGAAAGTACAACTCGCCTTCAAACCGCACCTTCTTTGACGGTTCGCCTGGCGAGAACCCGTCCGGGCCGATGCTTCCGAGCAGTCGATTCAAAACGATATCAAATCCCACCAGCCGTCCATGCTCAGCGACATAGAACCAGCGTTCACCGCGCGGAATCGATTTGTGTTCGTATTCGATGTACATCCGGCCGAAGATTCGGTAACTGCCTTCCTTGGGGAAGCCGCCGCTCACTGCTGGAGCAAAAAGTAAATACAGCCTTGTGTTCAAATCGTGATTGGACCGTGAGAACTGGTCAATCTCGCGACCGTCAAGCTCCGTCACTTTCGCGACCTGATTCGCGCTGCGGTCCAGGACCAAGAGTCGCCCGGCGCGGTTCAGCAGGTAGCTCTTACCGCTGATGCGGGCATCGCGTGGAACGATCGATTCGAATGCGATCACCTTTCCTTCGACACTCAAGACCATCAGGCCGATTAAGACGGTGATCGCCAGAGTTGCTTTGGCGAATAAAGGCATGCGTTGCTCGTTGTCGCCGCCCGTCAGAAACACTCCCCACGCCGCAACAGCAACCAGTCCGCCAAGAGCCAGGATCACGAAGACAGCGTGCCAGAATTGTGATACGTTCCACACCAGAAACGAGCACAAAAGTGCGACGGAAAAGCCCAGGCCGCGGCTGCCAAACCAACGCCCTTGACGCTCTGCCGCGAGTATGCCTGCAAAGTAATAGACCAGACCCGTCAGAATATCGGCCAGCCATGGAAGCAACGTCTCCCAGCGAAACGGAAGGGCCAGGTGCGTTGTTGAGACCCGAATGACGAACAGGACGAACGGAATCCCCATCGCAGTCAGATAAAGTCCCGTACCGGCAAACGCCTTCGCCAGAAAGATCCGAGATCTGCTGAGAGGTCGATGCAGCAGATGGGCCAGCCGATCCCCGCGCGACTCGTACATGATCTGCAGAATGCCCAGTCCTCCGCCAAACAATGCTCCGACAAAACTTACGAACGCAAAAAACGAATCGCACATGCAGAACCGGCCGTACGACACTGCGTATCCGCCGAACAGGAGGACGATCATTGCCGCCCACCGGGCGTTCTCCTGAAGCTCTTTCCAGATCAGCGGTTTCATGATTCAACTCTCCCGGCACTGAAGAGATCCTTCTTCCCATGTCGACCGATGTAGGCCACCAATGCGTCTTCCAGACTCAGCGGTTGCTCGACGACGGTCTGAGCCCCGACAGATTCGAGCAGCCGCTCTGTGTGTCCCGAGTAATTCGCCACAATCAATGTCAGATCATTTTCGCCAGCCGTTGCACGCAACAAACCGCGAATGTCAGGAAGTTCGCGCGGCGGCGGCCCGGAGAACTGTGCGAGCACCCGTCGCACGTGATCGCGGAACAGATCCACGCTGCAGGCGACCCTCAAGACGCTGTAATCGAGGACCATTACATGGTCCGCCATCCGTTCCACGTCATCGAGCAGGTGCGTCGAAAACAAGATCGTCCGCTCGCGATTCCGCGTGAAATGAATCATCGCTTCCAGCAATGAGCGACGCGCGGCCGGATCCAGTCCCGTGTCGGGTTCATCGAGTACAAGTAACTCGGGTTCACTGGCCAGCGTCATCGCCAGATGCAAACCGGCCCGCTGTCCATGCGAAAGCTCACCTGCTTTCGTTCGCGGGGCAATCGCAAAGTAATCAATGATCGACGAGAACATTCCCTGGTTCCACCGCCGGTAAAACCCCTTCTGAAACGTCCCATACTGGCTGACCCGCATCCACGGATAAACGGGATGCCCTTCGGCCATGTATCCGATTCGAGCCCGCGTTTCGGGGGGGAGTTCCAGGCTGTCGTGGCCGAGAATCATTGAGCGTCCTCGAGTCGGAGCGAGCAGTCCAAGGAGCATCCGGATCGTGGTGGACTTCCCTGCTCCGTTGCGGCCAATGAACGCACACACGCTGCCTCGTGGTACGCTGAACGAGACTCCGTTCACGGCGCATTTGTTACCGAAGTACCGTGTCAGGGCATGTGCACGAATCACGCTCTGACCTGGATCGGGGAGTGAAGCAACGTCAACTTCGTCGCTCGAAATCATTGCCCGGCCTCCGTTGCTTTTTCGCACCATTCGAGCGCTGTCAGACTCTTTTCGACGGCCCGTTGAATCTCGTCCGCCGTAAAGTCAAGGAAGATCGCTTCTTGAACGAAGTCATCGACGGCCTGACGCAATCTGCGTAACCGTTCGCCCCTGCTGAAGACCTGCCTTTTTTCCGCCACGAAGTATCCAAGGCTCTGTCGAGACTCCAGGACGCCATCGCGGACCAGTTCGCCGTATGCCTTGGCGACCGTATTCGCATTGATTAACAACTGCTCGGCGAGGCTGCGAACGCTGGGGACACCCTGCCCGGCAACCAATGCCCCCGTCGCCGCTGCCAGCCGCACCTGCTCCACAATCTGCCGATAGATTGGCGTCCCCGAACCCGTCGCAATCTGAACCCGCCAACCACTCATGGCCGCACTCCTTGTACTATGTGTAGTAGTACAGTGTACGGGCTAGCGATGACGTGTCAAGCCGCGGGGACCGACGGCACTTCAAACCAGGTTTCGTGAGTTCTAAACCTGCTCGGGAGACAACATCGGGCGATCAGTTGTTGCCGGCGATTCGTGACGCTGTGTTGCTGGCTGATGATCCCGCCACTTGATTGGCGGTCGTGTCCGCCACAGGAGAGATGGTCGGTAAACCCGTCGGTGCCAGCACCGGTTGAGCGCCCGCACTCTCCGGTGATGCATCCCGTCCCTTTGCCGCTTCCTTCAATTCAACGTTGAAAATCTGGACCAGCGCGAACAGGCACGAGGCGACGATCGGACCGATGAAGATTCCCCACAGGCCCATGACCTGCAGTGCGCCAATCACACTGATGAACGCGATCAGCGGGTGCAGATCGGCTTCGCTTTGCAGCACATACATTTTGACGAGATTGTCCAACATGCCGACAACGGCCAGTCCCCAGAGAGTCAGACCGATCGCCGCACCCCAGTGGCCCTGCAGCGCCAGCCAGGCGGCACACGGACCCCAGACCATCCAGGCACCGGCCAGCGGAATCAGTGATGCGATGGATCCCACGACCAGAAAAATAAAAAAGTGTTGAATCCCCACCACCTGCAAGGCCAGGGCGGTCGCCAGTCCCTGCGCGAACGCAGCGGCAAATGTGGCCGTGACCACCGCTCGAACCACACTGGCAAATCTCTCGCGCAACTGGCGCTGGTGATCCACCGGCAACGGAATCAGTTCCTCGGCGGCGAGCAGGATCGCGGGGCCATCCGCGAGGAAATAATAGAGTGCGGTCAGAAACATGCCGCCGGCAACCGCCAGTGAGACAAACATGCCGACGGTGGAGGAGGCGATGCTGAATGTCGTACCCGCCATCTGCGTTGCCAGTGTCTTGAGATTCTCCGTCAACTCGGCCTTCAACTCCAGTAACCGTTCATCAGACACTCCACCCGGGACAAACGGAGCGACCTTATCCAGGGCGGGCATCAGGGCCTGTCGCCAGACGACATCCAACCCATTGCGCCAGTCTCCTCCCAGATGCTGGTCTGCCAGCGTATACAGATTCATGGCGGCCACGAATGTTCCGACGGTGAGTGGCCCCACAATCATCAGCGTGACCGTTGCGGTCGTCAGCGCGGCGGCCCACGAAGTTCTGCCGCCGGTCTTCCTGAGGAAGTACTTTTGCAATGGTTGACAGATCACCGCCAGGACCGCCGCCAGGAACAGTGGCAACAGGAATGGCGAGATCACTCGATAGAACATGCTGCCCAGCAGCAGGATCAAGGCCAGCAGCACACCCAGGGAAATGTAGCGACTCATGAATGGATCCGGTGAAATGACGTCGAACGGATGTGAATCAGCATACCCGAATCTCCAACGCAGAACGCGGCCGCGCCCGATGCAGATCAATCGAAATTGGGAATCGGCATGACGGTCGGAGACAATCGATACGCAGATCTGGCGGGTTCAGACCGACGAGGTATCCATCCTGCAGGCGGCTTTCGGAATCGATCGATCCCAGATCGACCGAGCTGACTCATTGCGACGAAAGATCCGATTGGGCAAGAGATTCCGACAAGTCAAGGTCATCGGAATGGAGCATCTGCGTGGAGTCGGGGGTGGGTCGTTTTGTGGGTTCGGGCCCCTGCCAGTCACTTCGGGAGTTTTCAACGGGGGCGGCGCGGCGTATGCTGTGCAGCAGCCTTGTCGCTGGAAATTGGGTGCGGCGAGTTGGACTGGTTTGAATCCAAACTCGAGTCGCCAGCCTTGTGGAGTTGCGGCATGGAAGAGATTCTTCGCGGATATCACGTCAACGAACCAACCTGGTTCTATCTGTCACTGCTGCTGATCCTGGCCGTCTTCTTCAAATTTGGCCGGGTTTGGTCGGTGCGGAATCTGGACCTGATGTTGCTGTTGTCGCTTGCGCCCGGAATTTTACTGGTCCGCGCGCAGTTTTCCTCGTTGGGATATTATTTTCTGTTCGCCGTCAGCGGATTGCTGCTGGTCCGGCTGATGCTCGACGCCACGTTCACTCGACGTCCTCGTCTGGAACAGAATCTGAATCCGGCAGGGATGGCGTTTTTGTGCGCATCGGCTCTGCTGTTTCAGACGACCAAGATCATGACCGAGCAACCGGATCTGGCCGCCGTAAAGACAGTTCGGGGCGCCGACGAGTTGCTGAATCGGCAGGATGTGTCGCCTCAGGAAACGACGGATCCCAAGTCGGAAACGGGTCCCGCAGGACGATTGCTGGCGACACCGGTAGTGCGACTGGCTGGCGGAGCAGAAGTCGCGGCGGCTCGAACCATGGCGTTCCTGTCACATGTGGCCGTCATTCTGGGTCTGATCGCCGTGGGCCGCTGGCACTTCAGCGATACGAATCTCGGCCTTTCCATGGCGGCGCTCTATTTGCTGCTGCCCTGTACCGCCTACGATGTCAGCAAGGTCAACCATTTGTTGCCGGCCGCGCTGATTGTCTGGGCGGTGGCGGTCCATCGCCGTCCAATGATCGCCGGAGTGTTACTGGGACTGGCCTGCGGCACGGTCTTCTTTCCGATCTTCCTATTGCCCATCTGGATGGCGTTCTACTGGAAGCGGGGAGCGTTGAAGTTCGGCACAGCGCTGGTGTTGACCGGAGCAGTCCTGCTGGGGAGCCTGATCCTGACTTCGGCTGATAAAATGTCCTTCAAGCAGCAGACACTTGGATCGATTCAGTGGAGCGTTTTGAAATTTGAGGCGGAGGGGGGCGTTGGATTTTGGAGTCTTTACAATCCGGCATACCGGATTCCCGTGTTTGCCACCTTCCTGATCATGTTGATCGCACTCACCATCTGGCCGACACGGAAGAATCTGGAACATCTGCTGGCTCATTCCACGGCGGTTGTCGTGGCGACCCAGTTCTGGTATCCGCATCAAGGCGGGGTGTATGTGCTGTGGTACCTGCCGTTGATGCTGGTCGTCACGTTTCGTCCCCGGTTGAATCACTTGCCAATGGAGGAAAAAACACCCGAAACACGCGTGGCGGTCTCCGGCGATGGAAACACTCGAATCGATGTCTTACGCGGTGCCTCCCGGACGCAGTTGTTTCGGTGATGGCGCTGGCAAACCCGTGTCGCAAATGGGATTGCACGGATCGATACCCGAATTTCGCGGTATTACGGCTGGCTCCCAGGATCGCCACCGTCGGTTGATGTGTGCCCAGGCTCTGGTCGGGTTAATCAATCATCGTGGCCCTCGACCTACATTCCAAAGAACTTCCCGAAATCCTTTTTGGCCGATGCGACTCCAGCGACCACGATCCGCGTGTCGTTGGTCGGCGACAGCATGCGGCAGCCCTTCTCGTACAGCATGTCAGCATGCTGCGGGTTGAAGGCCACGGCCGCCCATTGCTTGCCCGTGTTTCGGCACGCGGCAGCAACCTTGTCGATGGCTGCCAGGCATTTTTCGTCGAAGAACTGCCCGGTGACTCCCAGGCTTTGGCTCAGGTCGGCTGGGCCGACGAACAGGGCGTCGACTCCGTCAATCGCGGCGATCGCTTCACATTCCTCCACAGACTGCAATGTCTCGATCTGAATCGCGACGAACGTCTGTTCGTTGGCACGGCGCGTGAATTCCGCTGCCGGGATTGTCGTGAACTGTGCGTCCCACCCACCGGTATTCAGGCCGCGATATCCCCGCGGCGCGAACTTGGACCACTTCACGAATTCCTCCGCCTGGCTGGCCGTAAAGATCTGCGCCGCCATGATTCCGCTGGAGCCGGCCTCGAAACAACGAGTCACCGTGGCGTAATCTGTGGGGGCCACCCGGCAAAATGTATCGAGATTGTGATTGCGAGCCACGGCAGTCGCCAGTTCCAGTTCGCGGGTCGACATCCCCACATGTTCCATGTCGAACCACAACCCATGGAAACCGCCGCTGATCCCGATGACGTGAACCAGGTTGTGATGCCAGACGCGGCCGACACCGCAGATCATCACGAGTTCTCCGGCCGCCAGACGTTGCTTGATGGACCGCATCAGGAATGCTCCTCACAAGTGAGATGGTGTAAACGGTGAGCGTTAATCAATTATTCGTATCAGATTTGCGAGAAAGATTGTATCGCAGGCTGGTTGCAAGTTGGGCGGCAAGTTCCGTATCTTGCGAGGCGCTCGCGGTACGGCCGAGTCAGGTGGAGGAGCCAGGAGGTTCAGGGAATGCCGACTGTTCTTGTCGTGGACGATTCGCCGATAGATCGACAACTGGTCGGAGGCCTGCTGCGGCAGGATACCGATTGGGTCGTTCTTTTCGCCGAAGATGGTGCCATGGCTCTGGAACAGATTCAAAAGAGCCCGCCCGACCTGGTCGTGACGGACATGCAGATGCCAGGACTGAACGGGTTGGAGTTGGTGGCGGCCATCCGCAAGGCGTTTTCGCAGGTCCCTGTCATCCTGATGACCGGGAAGGGAAGCGAAGAGATCGCTGTCGAAGCGCTTCATGCCGGTGCCTCCAGCTATGTCCCCAAGCGAGCCCTGGCCAGCATGCTGGTCGAAACGTCGCGCCGGGTTTTGTCGGCTTTCCAGGATGATCGACATCGGGCAGAACTGTTGAAGCGTGTCGATCTGCGCATGGAAACGTTTCACATTGAAAACGACGTCAATCTGCTGCTGTCCCTGTCGCGACACCTGCAGCAGATGCTGGGGGATTCATGGAGCAGCGACCGCACCGACCGTCTGCGATCGGGGACCGCCTTTGAAGAAGCGCTGCTCAACGCACTGTACCACGGGAACCTGGAAGTCAGTTCCGACCTGAAGGAAGTCGATCACGCCGCGTTTTACAAGCTGGTGGAAGAACGTCGCAATCTGTCTCCCTGGCGTGACCGACGAGTTCACGTTTCGGTCCGCCTGTCCCCGGACGAGATCGAAGTTGCGATCCGTGACGAAGGGCCCGGATTCGATCCGACCAAGCTGCCTGATCCAACCGACCCCGAAAACCTGGACCGTCCGTGCGGCCGGGGCGTGATGCTGATGCGGGCGTTCATGGACGACGTGGTGTACAACAGCCAGGGGAACGAAGTCACCCTGCGCCGCAAGCGAATCCGCAAGTAGACCGGACACGTTCAGGGCCATTGCCTTTTTCAATTTGTGGTGCCACGGTCTGACCGTCTTCGGGAAGGCCGTGCGAGTGCTCAATCGGCACGGCCATGTCGAGGAAGTCCATAACCGTGGCACCCGATTCCCAATTTGAAAACGGCGATGGCCCTGCGAGTTCTCGGCGCTGGCGTGGATGCTGCGCCGCTGTAGAATTCTGGCGTGGTTTCCTGACGGGTCACGCCAGCGCGGATCGCCAACATGAATGAACATCAGCCAGAAGAGATTCCGCCCAATTTGGACCGATTGTTGGGCTCGGGCTTCAGGAGTGACTCCCGACTCGGCCTGACGGGGGGCGAACCCCGGCCGGGTCCGACCGTCCCAGCGTGGCTGGTGGCCGTGTTGCTGATCATGGTGTCCGTGTTAATGCTGCGGAATTCCGGATTCATCCCCGGGCTTTCCCCTCAGGGTGCGACTCAACCCCGGCCGGTGACACCGCGCGGCAATCTGGCGGACGATGAAAAATCGACAATCGAAATCTTCCGCAATGCATCCCCCAGCGTGGTCCACATCACCACGCTGATTCATCGTCGTGATCGGCTGAATTTGAATGTGACGGAAATCCCTGAAGGGACCGGCACGGGTTTCCTGTATGACGAAGCAGGGCACGTCGTGACGAATTTTCACGTCATTCGCGGCGCCCAGGCGGCCCGAGTCTCACTGGCAGACAATTCTGTCTGGAGCGCCAGACTGGTCGGTTACGAACCAAACAAGGATCTGGCGGTCCTGAGGATCGATGCCCCCAAGGACAAGCTGCGCAAGATCGACATCGGGCAGTCCAGTGACCTGCAGGTGGGTCAGAAGGTGTTTGCGATCGGCTGTCCCTTCGGGCTCGATCAAACCTTGACGACAGGCGTCATCAGTGGACTGGGACGGGAAATCACGTCGATCGGCGGGCGACCGATCGAAGGGGTGATTCAGACCGATGCGGCCATCAATCCCGGCAATTCGGGCGGACCGCTGCTCGATAGTGCAGGCCGACTGATCGGAATCAACACGATGATTTACAGCCCTTCCGGGGCCTACGCCGGGATCGGCTTTGCGGTCCCCGTCGACATCGTGAATCAAGTCGTCCCGCAATTGATCCAGGACGGCCGAATTGAGCAGGTCAGCCTGGGTGTCAGTCTGTTCGAGGATTCGTTGTCTCGTCGATTGGGCGTACGCTCCGGGGTGCTCGTGCGCAGTGTGACTGACGGAAGCGGCGCGGCTGCAGCCGGGCTGGAGCCGACCTACATTGATGATGAAGGATACCTGGTTTTGGGGGATGTGATCGTGGAAATTGGCGGCCGAACCGTTCGCAGGCTGGCCGATGTCGCGAAATGCATGGACGGCCGAAAGCCGGGCGATCAGGTGTCGGTGGTGGTCGATCGCCGGGGAAAACGCGTTTCGATGACCGTGGAACTGCAGGCTGCTGCTCCGCAAATCTGAATTTCCGGGGATAAACACCCGGACGGATAGTGCGACGAAATCGGATCGTCTTGGTAAGATCGTTGCCTGGAACTGTGCCGAATGGGACATCGCTCCAGGCGCCATTCCCCGCAGAAGTCCTGTTAAAAACGTCAATCCGCCAGCTTCCAGGTAATGTCGATGAGTACACCCGGGCCATTGAGTGTCGTGATGGAAGGTCCAGTCACCGTGGTCGTCTTCGGCCCGGGTCAACGTCATTTGGACGAAGTTGGACTGGAAGCAATTGGCAACCAGTTGATCGCAGTTGCCCAGGACGCGAATCCGCCATTGCTCGTCCTGGATTTGACGGTCACGGAATTCTTCGGTTCCTCCTTTATTGAAATCCTATTCCGGGTCTGGAAGCGATTGAATTCCCGCGCCGACGGCAATGCTCCCGCCGCCAAGTTTGCCATTTGTGGCTTGCAGGAGCACTGTCGCGAGGTCATGGAGGTCACTCACCTGGACAAGCTCTGGCCGCTTTACGCCACTCGAGCAGAGGCGGTGGCGGGAATCGGCAAATAACGGGTGCGGAGCCTGTAAAAAATGCCAAAGCTCAAGTCATCGGGATTCTGGGTTCGATTTGGCAGTCTGCTTGGCGTGTTGGGTGTGTTGTGCGGTGCCCTGGCCTGGCAATGGCGTAACTTCAAATGGAAGGCCCCCGCATTCAATTCCCCCAGGCAGCAAATGCTGATGACGCCGGCAGCGGCCTATTTGGACCAGGTCAGTGACCAGGGACTGCAGACCGCTCGTGCGAAGTCTGCGGAAATCACGGCGCTTCGCCAGGAACGGGCAAAGACCGACAGGTACCCGACGCTGGGTGTTCCCGTCATCAAGGCGGCCTCCACCCGCCGGACATTTCACGAGACGAGTTCGCGCTTTCGCCTGCGCGAGTTGAAGGCGTATCAAGACCTGACCACCGATTCTCCGGACGCGCGCGCTGCGGGTGAACGATTCCTGCAGTCCTATCTGCAACAGGCCGCAGAGTATGAGGTCAAGGATCCGGACTATGTTCAATTGGATCAATTGGGGCAAGCGGCGCTGGAAGCAGGCAGCCGGGATCCGATCGTCCGAACCTATCATGCATTCTCCCGCCGGATGGCGACTGCCGACGCGGTCGATTCCATCAAAACCTGGGTCGAAGTCATCGACGAATTGCCGCAAACGAAGTATCCGCGAAAGATCGAATTGTACGCGCGGACCTTCCTGCGCGACGCGATCGGCAACGATCAGCGCAATCAAAGCCTGCAAAAGTATCGGCAGATTCCCGTGCCGAACATCGTCCAGTCTCTGGAAGAAGACGGAGTTGGCAGTGAATGGCTTGATTGCATTGTCGAACGGTTGTGGACCACCTGGGATGCAGCTCCACTGAAGGACCGCGAAGAACTGTTGAAGGCCTGCCTGCAATCCAAGTCCATCGATCCGTACATCGGGCACTTGTTTGCAGGGGTCCATTACACCGACGTGGCCTGGCGTCACCGGGGAAATGGAACCATCAACAATGTGTCCAACACGCAATATCAGCAGTTCCGAAACTATGCAACGCGATCGGCTGAAC
This sequence comes from Planctomycetota bacterium, assembly GCA_018242525.1. Lineage (GTDB taxonomy): Bacteria > Planctomycetota > Planctomycetia > Planctomycetales > Planctomycetaceae > Schlesneria. The sequence continues at coordinate 92,162 of JAFEBS010000051.1, forward strand.
ATCTGCAATACGCGTGGCTGCTTCACCCGGAACTGCCGTACGCCCCCCGGTCACTGATCACGTTGGCCATGGCGGGTGAAGGAACCAGGGAGAAGCCGTATTTCTGGTACCTGCGATCCATCGAAGCTCGATTCGACCACTACGGTGCCTATACGTCACTGATGTCGTCACTGTTACCGCGCTGGGGTGGCAGCCATTCACAGATGCTGACCTTCGCCCGCAACTGCATCGGTACCGAACGATTCGACACCACCGTTCCCTATGTTGTCCTCGATGTCTTGAAGGAACTGCGGAACTCTGAGAACGAAAACCTGGTGGATCATCCGGACGCCATCCAGTTGCTGCGCGACCTGTGCGCCAAACGAAACGCCTATCGAGCGTCCCATCCTGAAACCCGGTTGTACGAGGATGGCGGAGCCTATCGCGCCGATCTGGTGACGTTGCTGGAGGAATGTGAACTGCTGGATCTTGCCGCCGCCGAATACCGTCTGGCGGGTGACAACATCAATTGGACCTCGCTTCGTCGTGGTTTCCATCCAGCACGATACCTGGCAGCCCGACTGATCGCCGCCCAGCGGGAAGGCGAAAAGTATGTGATCCCCTTCGACGTAAGACTGCGCCAGAATTGGGAACCCGATACGGAGTCGGATCAATTGACGGCGCTGTCGCACGAGTTGCAGGAACTGCAGAGTCATGCGCCGGCGGATGATGCCTACTTTGCCCATGCCGCTGTCATCCTGGAGCAGCGACGGCAGTTCTCGTCAGCAGAATGGATCGACGTTCGGTTCGACAAGGAACTGCATGGCTGGGAACCGTACTGCGATCATTGGTCCGTCGATGACGATGGACGTATCCAGCTCTCCAGCCGATACAGCGACGCAAAGCAGTTGAATCTGCGGCCGATGGCGAACTTTCAGCCCCCCCTGGAAGTCGAGGTGACGATCGAGATGCTGGATCCGGCACCGTATCCCACCGGCTTGGGAATCGGCTGGTGCCGGGAAGGTACGGCTGAGGAACTGCGGTCCGTCCGGCTGCCAAAATTCGCGATCGATTCGGTCCCGTGGCTCAAGCAACCCCGCCGCGATCTGTTCAACATCAGCGGTGTCTCGCAGTCTGCAGGTCGATACCCGCTGAAGTCGATCGGGGCCCATCGAATCACGCTGAAACAGTGGCCCGAACTCGCGGAAGTACGCGTCGATAACACGGTCTGGTCTACCCTGCCACTGGACAACGAATGGAACCAGGGCAGCATCCTGTGTTTCGGGACGAACTTGCAGTCGGGCGTGGAAGGAAGCGTTCGGCTCAGTCAAATTCGAATTCGCAAACTGAATGAACCGCCACCGCCGCGGGAATCAGAACCACTAGAAGATCGGCTGAAATACTGGGAAGTACGTCACGCTGCCAACGGGGATGATCTCATCGCGCAGGCACATCTCTGCCGACTCCGCTTTGAACAGGGACGGTTTGAAGATGTGGTTTCGCTGGTCGACCGCTTGACGGAAACGCATCCGGGAATCAATGACGTGCAAGTCTGGAAGGCGCGCGCCATTCTCATCGGCCGACACGACGAAGCCGGCGCACTGGCCATTCTGCGGGAATGTTCCGGGGGCGATCTGCGCGATGACCCTGAAGTGTTGTCGACCCTGGCAGAACTCCAGGCGATGACCAATGATGCATCGTCGCGCAACGGCAGAATTGCTCTGAACGTCGCGAGAATGGCCCTCAATTCCCAGCAACTGAAGCATCCCCGGGCATTGGCTGCACTGGCGGCCGCGCAAGCGGAAATGGGAGACTTCAGCGGGGCCATCGGCTCGATCAAGATGGCAATGGCCCTGGGAAGTGACTCCGAAAAGATTGCCTGGCAGCCGCGCCTGGCAGCCTACGAGGCAGAAACCTGCTACCGCTACCCGACGCGCGAAACCGAACTGCCCGCGAAGCCGTAGATTACGTCCGAATCGTCACCCGCGCGAGTTTGTCCGGGTTGCGAATCAGGAAGCAGCGACGGATGCGATTGTCGGCAATGTCCATCGTCCAGACGGTGACCAATCGTCCGGCATCGAAGGCAGCGTAGCCAGCTTGACCGTTGACGCGGATCGGCACGATCTCCACGGTCGGTCCGGCCTTCTTGAACAGTCCCAGCAGGAAACGCGAGGCACGATCGATTCCCTCCAGCGGACGCAGCGCCGCCGTTACTTTGCCGCCGCCATCACTGTAGATCACGACGTCTTCGGACAGCAGATTCACCAGGCCGCCCAGGTCCCCCGTCGAGCAGGCGTGCAGGAACTGGTTCGAGATCCGTTGCACATCCTCCGGGCCTGCCTCGAACCGCGGTCGCTCGGCCAGGACATGCGATTCCGAGCGACTGACCAGTTGCCGGCAATTCGCTTCCGATTTCCCAAGGATCTCGCTGATTTCGGCATAGTCGTAGTCAAAGACTTTGCGCAACAGATAGGCGGCACGTTCAACCGGTGTCAAAGTTTCCAGCACATGCATCAGGGCGAGCGAGACCGATTCGGCCACTTCGACCGGTTCACCCGACATGGACTCCGCCTCCACAATCGGCTCCGGCAGCCAGGGCCCGATATAGGTTTCCTTCCGCGTCTCGATGGCACGGCGCTGGTCAATGCACAGTCGCGTGACGATTGAACTGATGTACGCCCTCGCGGACTGAACCGTTGTTCGATCCGCACTGATCCAGCGCAGGTACGACTCCTGCATCACGTCATCAGCATCGGAAAGTGTTCCGAGCATGCGATAGGCCAGGCGCTGCAGTTCGGGACGCAGGTCTTCGAATTCACGAGTTGGATCAGACATATTGGTGGTCACTCCGTGGTGCCGAGTCCATCGATTGCAGCAGAAGTTGCGCTGCCGTCTCGGCGCTGGCCGCTGCCGCATCCGCCAATTGGCTACGACCGCCCACCCAATCCCCGGCCACATAGATTCCCGGATACCCTTCCACGGTCACCGCGGGACGTCCATTGATACCTCCCTCGCGAGGTTCCGGATGACTGTGGGCAACCGTCATTAAAGGCAACGTTCGCCTTGTCAGCAAGTGGGTTCGCCAACCGGGCTGAACCCGATCGAGCATCAGTTCCAGTTCCTGCTCAACTCCACCCGCCGATTCAATCGTATTGGACGCCAGGTATTTCATGACATGAATCACTGCAACCCCTTCCGGGGCCAGGTGCGCGGCCGCCGAATGAACGGACAAGTACAGTGGCCGATCGAGTCCCAGGGCAAATCGATGGCCGGGCCGCGGTAGTTGAGTCAACGCCACATCCAGGCAGGCAGCACGAACGGGTTGACGTCGGTCCGCCCACAAAACCAGTTCGTGGTCCGCCGGCAGGCGAAGCAATGAACACGCGGCATCCGGACCAACCGCCAGGATGGCAGATGTCACGGTTTCCACAAAACCCCTGGATGTCGTCAGCATCACTTCTCCCGACACAGATTCGACTGCTGTGACGTGCGAACTGGAACGAATGGTGACTCCCGCCTGGTGTGCCTGCTCACGCAGGCCGTCGACCAGCGATTGCCAGCCCCCATCGATATACAGGACGTTGCCGCCGAGTGCGATTTGCAACTGTTCAATCGCGGCACTCGCCGACAGCCGGCTCAGATCGCCAGCGTAGGTCGTCAATCGAAACAGCGCACCCAGGAAACTGGCCAGGGCACCGGTTCCAAAGTGATCGGTCAGCCATTCGAGACTGGAAATCCGATGCAGTGATTCTGTCTTGAGCGACGGTAACGATTTCAGAAATCGGGTCAGTTTCCATTTGTCGCGAATCGAGAGCAAGTGCGTTGTCAGCAGGCTGCCTAAACTGGTGGGAAGTCGATATTCACGGCCCTGATAATATCCGAGTGGGATTCCCGCATTCGGTGGGGCACCCTGCACAGCAACGTTCAATTTCCTGAGCAATCGCAGTGCATCGCCCGATTGATAAAGTGCCCGGGGACCCAGGTTGAACCGGACATCGTTCTTGACGGTCGTCTGAGCCCGTCCGCCGGGTTGCTTCGCCTGTTCAAACAGAACGACCGATCGCCCCTGTCGCCCAATCAGCGTCGCGGCGATCAGTCCCGCCAATCCACCACCAACAACAGCAACATCAAATCGGATATCGGAATTCTCTTCTGTGTGATTCATGGTCGGTCCTCCTGGTCCACGGAAATTGCCCGCCACCACGAAAGACGGATGACACCCACAATTTGTGACACTGCAGGGGGCAAGTGATTCAAAGTTCATTTTTCGCGGGTCCCCAGCTTGATATTTTGGTGAAAACCTGACCCGCCAAAATTGAACTTTGAACCACTTGACCCTCCACCAGTCCGAACCAGTCCGAAAAAACGATTGCGAAACCAAACGAAGTGACCTAACATCGCGTAGTGACCGATAGAACTGGTTTGTTCGGTATTCGCAGTACTCTTGGCAATCTCGATGTTTTCGCGGTCGATGCGGATTTGTGGAGTCCTGTTGACGCTGGCTCAGCTTGGCGTCTGGGGTTTCTACGCGCCAGCTCACCGGCTCCTGCATCATTCGCACATTTCGGTCGCAACGTCTGAACCTGTTGCGACTTGCCAGACACGCTGCTGCGGACATCACCACCATTCCGCGTCGCAGCGTGCCGAATCCAATCCACACCGGCACGACGCGCCAGAGCAGTGCCCTGATGACGACCAGCATTGCGGTCTGTGCATGATCGCCCAGCAGGCCGGTTGCCCGGCGGACTCGGTCCACCTCTCCGAAGCGGCCACCCCGGTCGACCAGTTTGTGCGACCGTGCCAGAATGTGCCAACGACGAGTTTACTGCGGCCGTTCGATTCTCGCGGCCCTCCCTTGGCCTGAATGTCTCTGACCGGGAAAATCGCAGCAGCGATGGTTCTGTCTTAGAAGTGCATTGATGCGCAACTGCCTGGCCACATTGAGCCAGCAATGCCAGAGATGACCGATACGACCCGTCGCCAAATGCTGACTCTGGTGATTTCCAGAAATTCTCTGGACGACCGGTCGTTGTGATGCGTCTTGCAAAGCAGGGTGGCATGTCGCCGCCATCGCTGCAGACAGCATGGTTTTCCGCATTCATTCTCTGCCGATCTTCAGGCAGGACGGTTTTCGAGGGGATCCGCAAATGTGTTCTTGGAATCGCCGCGCGCGGCGTGGTTTTACGCTGATCGAGCTTTTGGTCGTCATTGCGATCATCGCCGTCTTGATCGCCCTGCTGTTGCCCGCCGTTCAACAGGCGCGCGAAGCGGCCCGTCGCTCACAATGCATCAACAACCTGAAGCAATTGGGACTGGCGCTGCATACATACCACGACAGCATGAATGTCTTCCCGCCCGGTTGGATCGGTGTGCAGGGTGGAAACTCCAACATGGACGGTCCCTCGGGATTTGCCTGGGGGAGTCACATCCTGCCGTACATCGATCAAGCGCCGCTTTACAATCGTTTGAACTTCAACGGATCCTGCACTGACGCCAGCAATGCGTTGGCCCGGCAAACGGTCCTGGCGAGCTTTCGGTGTCCGACGGATCCGTCTCCCAATGTCTGGTCGCTGGGTCAGGAAGGCAATCCGTCGAACATTCTGGCGACGCTGCCGAGCGCGAACTATGTTGCCAGTTTCGGGACGCTGGGTTTTGAGGACATCTGTGCCAACCCGCCATTTCCGGCCGCTCAATGCGTCAGCAATGGGATGTTCTTCCACAACAGTTCCACCCGGATGCGCGATGCCATCGATGGGACCAGTAACACGGTCTTCCTGGGCGAACATCGTTCCAATGCCGCCCTGAGATGGAACAGCACCTGGGTCGGGGTCATCCCCCAGGGTGAAGAAGAAATCGCACGCATCCTGGCGGTCTCCGATCACACACCAAACCACCCGGCCCTGCATATCGACGATTTCAGCAGTTGGCACACGGGTGGTGTCCACTTGTTGTTTGGGGACGGTCGAGTCCGATTCATTACTCAGAATGTCGACACCAATGTCTTCAAGGCGATCGCCACCCGGGCCGGTGGAGAAGTTGTCGGCGAGTTCTAAGGATTTGTTTTAAAGGCCCAAGCGGAGGTCAATGGATTCCTCCGCTTAACCGGCGATCAACTACGGTTTGGCAAAGACACTGTCGTCGAGCTTCTCGGACAATTTGTAATCTTCCACTTCAATATCAGCGAAGGTCATCCCGTTCCGCTTGATCACAATCTTCGTGGGATGCTGCACTCCGTTGAAGTCTTTGTAGTTACTCAGCGTCGACTCTTCGGTCACTTCGTTGGACGAGACTTCGTCACGGACGACACTTTCGGTGCGGACCAGTTGATTCGTTTCCTTGTCGAAGAACAGGTTGACGGACCGGTGTCCATCGCGAGTGACATTGATCCCGACCACTTTGCGCCCGGCAATTTCAATTTCGCCAAACGGAGCCAGCTTGAAGGCCTTGTCGCGCAGCGGCATCAACGTGGAGACCCAGGCCGAATAGGTTGATTCCTTGGCCTCGGTCAGCTCCTCGGCCGTCATGTCGACCGCATTGTCGCCAATCTTGCGCCAGCCCTTGTCGCCGTTAAGGACGCTGGAGAAGACAATCTGCTGTCCATCCACGGTCAACATGATCGAAATGTGCTGCTGAGTTCCATTCTGGGATGAAATCTGCCCCGTGAAGACGACCGGAATGCCGTTCACCGAGACCGAGCCTTTGATGGTGGAGGTACTCCCCTTGTTGTCCTTCAAGGGCTTTTCGCCCACCTTGGCGATCGCCTTCTCAACGATCGCGCGCAATTCCGCGTCATCCGCCACGGCCAGATTCGGTACCACCAGCACCAATGACAACAACAGCAATGTTCGTCGTGAAATCGACATGGGAATCCTTTTTGAATCAAGATGGGATGCAAACCCGCGTGACGACCCGCAGCCGTCTTCGTCAGACACCCTCGCGAATGCGCAGGTTGGCAGTGTAGATACCGGAATCGGTCGGCGACGGTTTCGGATTTGTACCGGAAATCCCCCGTCGCTGTTAAGGATCAATCGCCGCAGATTCCTGAACCACGACACGCATTCACAGGTGTTGTTGCGTTGAATCCGACCTGAACCTGATACGCACGCTCAGGTGTCCGACGCGTCGGTCTGGTGTGAATTCTGAAGTTGTCCTGTTTTTTCTTCTTTCTCGTTCCCAAGCTCCCGCTTGGGAACACCAGTCTTTGAAGCTCTGCTTCTCGGTCCCAGGCACACCCCACGTCGACCAGTACAGGTTGGCGAGCTCAGTTACGGGCGATGGATCCCTCGCTGGCGCGTCGGGCTAGTGTTTTACTGTGCCATGCCGGGTAGACTTTCCCCGAACCCGAATGAAGCGGCCGGTGTCGATCAGCCGTCAGCGGCCCGCTTCGGTCCGTCGGGCCGTTTCTGTTTCTATTTTCGGAATCCGCCATGCCAGACTCTGTCACTCCCCGGTTCAGTCAGCGATCCCAGTGGGCCAAAGACCAGGCGATCAGTTTCCTGATGCAGCAGGCGGTCGAAAACCGGGACGTCATTTCGCTGGCGGCGGGTTTGGTGGATGAGGCGAGTTTACCGGTCGCCGAATGCCGACAATCTCTCGACGGGATCTTCAGCGATGACGCCCGCGGTCGGTTGGCGTTGCAATACGGAACGACCGCCGGGGCCGATGCGCTGCGCGAACAGTTGCGAATCCATCTGGCTCGGCAGGAACACTGCCCGGTCGATGAATTGAAGGTGGGGGCCCATCAATTTGTGCTGACGACAGGCTCCCAGCAACTGCTGGCGCTGGTGGCGGATGCCCTGTTCGATCCCGGCGACATCTGCCTGGTCGCCGCTCCCACGTACTTTGTGTTCCTGGGTGTGTTAAACGGCGTGGGTGCCCGCGCGATCGCGATCGATACCGACGAATACGGCATGAAAACCGACGCGTTGGCGGCAGAGCTGGCGCGGTTGCAGGCCGCTGGCGAATTGCCACGCGTCAAATTGATCTACCTGGTCAGTTACTACGAGAATCCCAGCGGCGTCAGCCTGGCAACCGAACGGCGGCGCGAAGTGGTGCAGATCGCCAAACAGTGGTCGCAACACCAGCGACTGTTTGTGCTCGAAGACGCAGCCTATCGCGAATTGCGCTATGACGGCGAAGAGCGTCCGAGTGCCTGGAGCTTCGACAACGAGCGAAACACCGTCATCCTGGCCCAGACATTCTCGAAAAGCTTTTCGCCCGGGGTTCGTGTCGGCTATGGAGTCCTCCCCCGCGACCTGGTCGGTCCCGTCTGTGACTTGAAGGGGAATGAAGACTTCGGCTCAGCCAACATGAATCAGCACCTTCTGAATGCCGTCTTGACCTCGGGCCGGTATGTCCCGCACGTCGATCAAGTCCGCGCTGCCTACCGTTCGAAACGAGACGCCATGCTGCAGGCTCTGGACCGGGAGTTTGCGGGGATTCCCGGAGTCAAATGGTTGCGTCCGGAAGGGGGGCTCTACGTCTGGTTCTCGGTCCCCGAACCAATCGAAACCGGCTTCGCCAGCCGCATGTTTCAACTGGCAGCGAAGACTCATCAGGTGATGTACGTCCCCGGTGAACTCTGTTATCCAGGCGGCTCACCACGCCAGCACAAAAACGAAATGCGATTGAGCTTTGGCGTTCAAAACGAACTGGGGATCGCCGAAGGAATCCGTCGACTGGCCGCTGCCGTTCGGGAAAGAATCGCCGAACTGTAGGTCCCAATATCGCTGAGGCTGCGAAGAGTCAGAGTCCGGGCCTGACGGCCCCGGGCTCACCTGCCTGCGCTATTGGCCACGGATTCGAATTCGTGAGCGGCAAGGCGCTAGCCGCCGGTTCTGCGAGGGACGAATGAAAATACACCCGCGGCTAGCGCCTTGCGGCTCACAAAGTCAGTGGCCATGTCCCGGGCCTGACGGCACCGGGCTCAAATAGGGAACACGACCTATTTGGAACGGACGGGCTTCGGCGTTGGCAGAATGCCGATCTTCAGGCTGGTGGGGTGATCCACCGATCGGAAGACACGGTGCGTTGCCCGCTGAAAATCCTCGGGCTTGGCGAAATAGATGTTGGGGACAAACGTCTGCGGATTGCGGTCGACCAGTGGAAACCAGGTGCTCTGGATCTGCACCATCAACCGGTGACCTTTCTGGAACCGGTGCAGGACGTCCAGTAGCTCAAACTTCACATGGGTCACCTCGCCCGGTTGGAACGGTTCCGGCCTGGCGTAGTCGTTGCGAAAGCGGCCGCGGATGACTTCGCTGCGGACCAGCATCTGGTAGCCCGCCAGTGGAGTGGATTCGGGGGCATCCGGCCGGACGTCGATCAGCTTCACGACCCAGTCCGCGTCCGTTCCCGTGGTCGACACCCACAGGTCCGCTTCCAGCGGTCCGGCCACAATCAAATCCTCCTCGAATGGTTCCGTCTGGTAGGTCAGGACATCCGGGCGGCGCGAGGCGAACCGCTGGTCATCCACCATGTATTCAATCGTCATCTTGGGCGTGATGATCTCGCAGTACGGGACCGGCTTGTTGGGATCGCTGACAAACTCATCGTTCGCCTCACCGGTGGACGATTTGGCGGCTGCCGGTGTCGGCGCGTCCCAGGTCAGCTTGCCACCAGCCTGCACGTACAGTCGTTTCGACTCGGTCTTGGAAGGCGGCCAGTGATCGAACGTGCGCCAGGCATTGGAACCGGTTTCAAACACGATCGCCTCGGGCGGGGCCGGGATCTCCTTGTCTTTCAGATACTTCTCGAAGAATGGCAGCTCGATTTCCGCCCGATAAAACGCGCTGGTCTTCGAGCCGAAATTCACATTGCCCAGCTTGTCACCATCCACCGAGGCCCAACCTCCGTGATGCCACGGTCCGACAACCAGCACGTTTTTGATCTTCGGATTCTGGGCTTCGATGGATTGATAGGTCTTGAACGAGCCGTACAGGTCTTCGGCGTCGTACCAGCCGGTGACGGTCATCACCGCTGGAGCGACATTTTTCAGGTGAGGAATCAGCGCGCGTTTCTGCCAGAACTCGTCCCGGTTGGGATGCTCCATCATCTCCTTCCAGAACGGGATCGATCCCTTCAGGTACAGCTTGTCGATGTTTTCAACGGACCCGGCTTCCAGGAACAACTTGTAGCCGTCCGGAGTGGGATAAACATACGGCTTGGTCGGTTCGGTTGTTGGCTTGGGGCGTTCCGTGGCATTGCTGGTGAGCCAGCGAAACGCATGGGCCAGGAAGAACGATCCGTGGTGCAGGAAGTCGTCGAAATACCAGTCGCCCACGGGGGCCTGGGGGGAAACCGCCTTCAGGGCGGGATGAGCGTCAATCATCCCGGCCGCGGCGTAGAAGCCGGGGTACGAGATCCCGTACATCCCCGCGCGACCGTTGTTGTGCGGGATGTTCTTGACCAGCCAGTCGATCGTATCGTGTGTATCGGTACTTTCATCCACATCCGTTGGCTTCGACTTCACCGTCACATGTGGCGTGACCTGGACGAATTCACCCTCCGATGCGAAACGACCGCGCACATCCTGATTGACGAAAATGTATCCCGCCTTCACAAACAATTCATTCGGCCCCAATTTGGCGGGGTATTTGTCTTCGCCGTAGGGCGCAACGTTGTACGGAGTCCGCTTGATGAGGAACGGATACGTCTTCGTGGTGTCCGTCGGAACAAACACCGAGGTAAACAGTTTGACTCCGTCCCGCATCGGAATCATGTGCTCGGACTTCATGTAATGCAGCCGGATGTAACTTTCCAGTTGCGTCGGTTCCTGAGCGTAAACCGCGACGGGCCCCAGGAAGACCGAGAGTCCGAGCATCCAGCCTGTAACAACTCGCATGAACAAGCCCCCTGTCTGAAACCGATGACGATTGTGCATCAGAGTGCCAGTTCGCATCGAAATCGCCAAGGGTTGGTGTCAGAATTTCCGCGGGATGAGTGGCCCGACGGGTACAGGGTCATCGCCGCTTTTCCAATTGCGATTCGGGTGCCACGGTCTTGGAGTCCGCGACAAGGCCGTGCCGGTTGAGCATTCGCACGGCCTTCCCGAAGACGATCAGGCCGTGGCCCCCAAATTTGAAAACGGCGATGGCACTGCCGACGAGCCATGTGCAGGTCGGATGCGTATCAAGAATCTGGTATTCTCAACGAGTCGGTCGTTATTTGGGTACGATTGGGAAACACCCGCGGCTAGCGCCTTGCGGCTCACAATGCAGGTGCGAGGCAGAAACTCGACCGACGCTGGCAGCGTCGGGTACGGAGTCGATGATGAAAGTTCAATTTGGAACGGGATGCATTGAACTGGTGCAGGGCGACATTACCCGGCAACAGGTGGATGCAATCGTCAATGCGGCGAATTCCCAGTTGATCGTCGGGGGTGGAGTCGACGGTGCGATTCATCGAGCAGCCGGTCCCACGGTTCATGCGGAAACCAGCCAACGGTATCCACTCGGCTGTCCCACCGGGGATGCGGTTCCAAGTGCCGCGGGGAACCTGGCAGCCAGGTTCATCTTTCATGCCGTCGGGCCGGTTTGGCGCGGCGGTCGCGAAGGAGAGCCGGGCTTGTTACGTTCCGCCTATCGACGCTGCCTGGAACTGGCCGTGCAGCACGGCTGTGCCAGTCTGGCGTTTCCGGCGATCAGCACCGGAATCTACAGCTTTCCTGTAGATCTGGCCGCAGAAAACTCGCTCGATGAAACCCGGCAGTTTCTGCTCGGCAACTCGACCAGCCTGGCAGTGCGTTTTGTCTTGTTCGATGCAGGCAGTTTCGCGGCCTTTGCACGAGTGCTGGATGCGTTTGCCGAGTAGCATTGGTTCCTTCCCCGGCACTACCCTCATTGGGATTCGGTATGAAAACAAGCTTTGAACGACCGTTGAATCGCCCGCGGGTCCTGCTCCCGTTGTTCCTGCTGGGATTCGTGTCGATCACATCGATCGCTGACGGGTCCGACGTGACTCTCGACATTCCATATGCCACTGTGAACGGACATGTCCTGAAGTTGGATCTGCATCTCCCCGCAGGAAAGGAAAGGCCAAAGCTGATCGTCTGGGTTCATGGGGGTGCCTGGCGGGCGGGGTCCAAGAAGGATATGCCCCTCGGAAAACTGTTGGAGGCGGGTTATGCGGTGGCGAGTGTCGATTATCGGCTGTCACCGCAGGCACCGTTTCCCGCTCAAGTGCATGACATCAAAGGGGCGATCCGGTTCCTGCGTGCCAAGCGAACGGACTATGGCTTCGACAGTGAACGCATCGTCATTGCCGGCGCTTCGGCGGGAGGACATCTGGCAGCACTCGTGGGCGTGACCAACGGACATCACGAATTGGAAGGCAACGTCGGCGAACATCTGGATCAATCCTCCGACGTGCAGGCGATCGTCAGCTTTTACGGGATGTCCAATCTGACGACGATTCTGTCTCAATCCACACCGCACGGCTTGAAAGTCCGCGTCCCGGCGTTGCAATTGTTGTTGGAAGGCCAGCCTGAAGAGAAGCCGGAACTCGCCCGCCTGGCCAGCCCGGTCTTTCACGTCGATGCCAGCGACCCACCGCTGCTGCTGATCCACGGTGACCAGGATCCGCAGGCTCCCATCAACCAGTCGCACGAGTTGCAGGGCCGCTACGAGTCCGTCAACCGCCCGTGCGAATTCCGTGTCGTCCACGAAGGTAAACACGGAGGGGCGGAATTCTTTGATGACCGGAGGCTTGAATTGGTGAAGAGGTTTTTAGCGGCGAATGAGAACTGAACCCGGCGCGGCGCTTTTCGTGTCCCAATTCTTTGTCGAAAGTCCTGCCATAGCAGGACGCGTCCGTTATGGGATTATCCACGATGATCATAAGGTTCTGGTTGAAAGCACACGATGATCGCGGATAATCCCTCCAGGCGCGGAATACCCGCGATCATCGTGATAAAAGGCGGTTTGACTCCAAGGAGATGTGAATCATGCCCGATGAATCAAATCCGACAAGCACCGCGTTACAGGAGCGCCGATTGCAAAGCCGGTTACTTCGACTCCGAGCCCAGCGGCAGGAGACTGAGCGCCATCGTGTTGCGAACGAGTCGATCAATACCCTTCTGTCGGTGGTAAAGTACTTGAATTCCGTCCAAGACGGCGACGCTCTGCGAATCGACGGTACGTATTCACGCACTGATATCGATAAGCCCTCGCGGATCCTCAACTGCCATGAAGAGGATATTATGAACGCGAGCCTAATCGCCATGAAGCGTTTGATTATGACCTTGATCCCAGCGCATGCGGATGTTCAACAAATTCCGTCGCTCACGGCAGTCAATCCGGTCACGTCAGCCGAGCTCTAGGAAGCCGAACGCGGTGGTCAATTTGACCCGCAGTCGCTTGTGGTTCAATGTGCAGTCGTGTTGATCGCAAGCCCGTCATCAATCGCGGGCAAGTTACCTTGGTTCGGCAGGACATCAACGCTGAACGTCGTGTTTTCGGTCTAACGGCCCAAGGGGCCAGCCGATCATCCAGCCAGGGCCCTTCGGCCCTGGGATCGTTGAGATCAAGAATCTTGGGAGGCCTGAAAGGTCGACAGATCGAAAGCGAGACCATATGCCTCAATCGCTCGCCCGAATTTGGGTTCATGTTGTGTTCAGTACCAAGGACCGTCGCGCGTACCTGCAGCATGAGGGGTTTCGAACGGAAATGTTCCGGATGATCGGACATTACGTCAATGAAGCGGGATGCATTGCCGTGCGAGCAGGCGGTTGGCACGATCACATTCATTTTGTCTGTGGGTTGTCGCGAACGGTGGCATTGGCGACGTTGATCGAGAAGGTTAAGGTGGAGACGTCTCGATGGGCGAAAGATGCCACAAACGGAGTGTCGACGTTTTCATGGCAAGCAGGCTATGGAGCGTTTTCGATAAGTCAGTCCAATCTGCCGATCGTCATTGACTATGTCGACAATCAGGCGACGCATCATCGGCAACGGACATTTCAGGACGAATTTCGCGAACTTTGTCAGCGTCATGAACTTGATCTCGATGAACATTACGCGTGGGATTGATCGGTCGCCCCGTTGGGGCTTAGAAATCTGCTCTTGTACTTGCTACCAGGGCCAAAGGGCCCTGGCTGGAGGATCTGCTGGACCCTTGGTCCGGAAAGCGAAAGAGATTGGCTGGATTGAAAAGTCGAGGACGATTACCGTCACGAGAGGTGACAACACACTGCCAACGTTGAAGGTTGACTCGGCAAGGTTCGCGAGGTTCCACGAGCGATCAAAACCAGAAACGAAGTAGGTGCCTATCCGGTTTGAGCGTGCATATTGGGTGGCATTGCCACTGCTTGGCCGCTCTGGGACCCGCAGTGCCAGATCCGGTCCTTGGAATGTCGGCAACAAGACCGCAACACGTCGACTTCACGTTCGGCTTCTCTTCACGCGGAGCGATGAAGGCGACTTTTGGTGCCCCGCGGTAACCATGTCTTCACTCACCCCGCTTGACAGGGATGCCGATGATTTCGGCGATTTCGTTCTGGTCGAGGGATTCCTTTTCAACCAGGGCCTTGGTCATCGCGTCCAACTTGTCGCGGTTTTCGGTCAGGACCTGGACGGCACGCTGGTCAGCCAGGGACATGAAGCGTTGAACTTCCTGGTCGATGATCCGGGCGGTTTCTTCGCTGTAGTCACGTGATTCGTGCATTTCCTTGCCGAGGAACGGGTGTTCTTCGCTGTCGCGGAAGGCGACCGGCCCGACCACGGTGCTCATCCCCCAGCGGGTGACCATCCGACGCGCCAGTTGCGTCGAGCGTTTCAGGTCATCTTCAGCACCGGCAGAGTACTCGTCAAAGACCAGCTTCTCGGCAGCGCGACCGCCCAGCATGAACGCCAGTTGCGAATGCAACCGGGCTTCGCCCACGTTGTAGCGATCTTCATCCGGCAGCAGTTGAGTCACACCCAACGCCCGGCCACGGGGGATGATCGTGACCTTGTGCACATGGTCGACATCGGACAAGAGCCAGGCCAGCAGGGCATGCCCCGATTCGTGGTAGGCGGTCATCAGGCGTTCGCGTTCGTTCAGGACTTCTTCACGCTTGGGGCCCATCAGGATCTTGTCGCGGGCCGCGTCGAAGTCCGATGCGCGGACGGTGTCGCGATTGGTGCGGGCGGCATACAGGGCCGCTTCGTTGACCAGGTTCTTCAACTCGGCCCCGGAAAACCCGATCGTCCCGGCAGCAACAGCGTCCAGGTCGACATCGTCCGACAACGGGACCTTTCGCGAATGAATCTTCAGGATCGCCGCGCGACCGGTTTTGGTGGGACGATCGACGGTGACATGCCGGTCAAAACGACCGGGGCGGAGCAGGGCGGGGTCCAGTACGTCCGGGCGATTCGTGGCGGCGACAACGATCACCGCCTCAGTCTGCTGGAAACCGTCCATTTCACTCAGGATCTGATTCAGCGTCTGCTCACGTTCATCGTGACCGCCACCCAGTCCCGCCCCGCGGATCCGGCCGACGGCGTCGATTTCGTCGATGAACAGGATGCAGGGTGCGTTTTCCTTGGCGGTCTTGAACATGTCACGGACGCGGCTGGCACCGACGCCGACGAACATCTGGATGAACTCGGACCCGTTGATCGTAAAGAACGGGACTCCGGCTTCCCCGGCGGTGGCGCGGGCCAGCAGGGTCTTACCGGTCCCAGGCGGGCCCATCAGCAGCACTCCCTTGGGAATCTGGGCACCCAGTCGCAGGAATTTGGCGGGGGTCTTCAGAAACTCGACGATTTCCTGCAATTCGAACTTGGCCTGTTCCATGGCGGCCACGTCATCAAACGTCGTGGGATGATCGGAAGTTTTGACGCGTTTGGCCGGACTGCGGATGAAGCTGCCCAGCATCCCCGAACTGAACGGGTCGCTGTTGCGACGCAGGATAAACCACATGAACCAGATGAACGCCAGCAGGGACAACCCATTGATCAACAGCATGACGCCGTTCGTACCAAACAGGCCGTCCGGTTTTCCCTCGAGATCCACCCCATTTTTGCGCATGTGGTCCTTCAGCTCATGGTCCAGGGGGACCGGCAGGAAGGCGACAAAATCTTCTCGCAGGGGTTTGGCATCTTTGGTGGCAGGTTCAGGAATCTTCTTCCATTTGCCGCGCACCACTTCGCCCTGGAACGTGGCGCTTTTGACATTTCCCGCTTCGATCTGCTTCCACAGAAAGCCATAGTCAACCGGTTGTGATGACTCGTTGAACATCGACGACAGCATAAACGCCATGATGACCGCAATCATGGCAAACACGATCCACTGCGGCGAAAACGCGGGACGTGAGCCGCCGGAACGGCGGGAATCCCCGGAATCGTTTTCGGAACCATTTGGCGACGGACTACTCATTCAAAAAACACCTTGCGGAGCGTGTGAATACCCAAAAAACTCTGGAAACCCCAACAGATCTGGACTGGACCGGCGATCCCACATCGATCGCGCTCGAATCCTGGCAGCGCTGGGTTGTGCGTGAATCTCGTCAATCTTTCCACCAATATCGCACGATACACCACAAAGCCTGCACGCCATCCTTCCAGCCGATGTGCTTGCCTTCCTTGTAGGTGCGACCATGGTAACTGATGGCCAGTTCGAACACCCGCAATCGTCGCCGGGCAATTTTGGCCGTCAATTCCGGTTCGATTCCAAACCGGTTCTGTTTCAGTGTCGGCCAGATGCTGGCGAGGGCATCGCGGGTGAAGACTTTATAGCAGGTTTCCATGTCCGTCAGGTTCAAATTGGTCAGACAGTTGGAAACCGTTGTCAGCACTGAGTTCCCCAGGGAGTGCCAGTAGTACAGGACGCGACGTTCCTGATCCCCCAGGAAACGGCTGCCATAAACCACATCGGCGTTTCCTTCGACAATCGGACGCAGCAAACGCGGATATTCGGCCGGGTTGTATTCCAGGTCGGCATCCTGGATCAGGATCACATCGCCCTGGGCCTTGGAGAACCCGGTTCGAACGGCGGCTCCCTTGCCCTTGTTTTTCTCGTGATACGTCACGCTGATGGCATTCATCGGATCCGGATTGGCGGCCGCCTCCGCTTCCAACTGCTGCAACACGTTGCGGGTGCCATCCTTGCTGCAATCTTCCACCAGCACCAGTTCTTTGCGAATTGGAACCGCCCGGACGCGGTCGATCAGGATTCGCAACGTCTTTTCTTCGTTGTAGACGGGGATGACAACGGACAGCAGCCAGTCATCTGGCATGGCGTACAGGCCCAATTGTCGGCATCCGACCTCACCCAGCGTCCGTTTCAAAGCCTCATACCACTCTTTCGAGTACGGCCGGGCAATGGCATCCAGTCCGTCGAGGCTCATTCCGCTCCCGTTCGGTTTTAATACGTTTTGACGCACCGGAACTCCGGTGCCGGAATCTTCAATCCGCGAAGCGACTGCGACCGCTCGCGATGTGGCGACCGATGTTGTACATTCTGGCTGACATGCTGTCACCCGTCCGACTGACTTCTCTTGCGAGGTTCTGATGGCTGCCGCCTCATTCCTGCTGACCGATGTTGATTCCGGGACCCATACCGAGCGCGGTGAGATCCTGCCTGGGCCTGCCTTACGCATGTCTGGATCAAATCGCTGGTCCGTCCGCTGGAAAACCCTGCGGGGAGGTGTTTCCGAGGGTGTTCAGGTCGTGGAAATCGATAATGGGCGATTGTCTCTGTCGATCCTCCCCACGCGCGGCATGGGAATCTGGAAGGGGCGACTGGGAGATTTGCCGCTGGAATGGAAGGCACCCGTCGAACGTCCGGTTCATCCATCTTTTGTGAATCTGCAGGATCGAGGGGGACTGGGCTGGCTCAATGGATTCAACGAACTCCTGTGCCGCTGCGGACTTGGCTTCATGGGTCCTCCAGGCGACGATCGCGGCGAACCACTGACGCTGCACGGCAGAATTGCCAATCTGCCCGCTCACCGGGTCGAAGTTCAGATCGACACGACCGGCACCGGCTCAATCGACCTGATTGGTGTCGTCGACGAATGTTCGATGTTTGGAACTCGCTGGCGGCTGACGTCGACTTTGCGCATGCAGGCAGGTTCCAACCAGTGTTCGATTTTTGATGAGATTACAAATCTGGGAGGTCAGTCGGCAGAGTTGTCGCTGCTGTACCACATCAACGTCGGCCGTCCCTTTCTGGAACCCTGTGCCACGTACGCCGTCCCGTGTCGCGACATCGCCCCGCGCGATGCCCGGGCCGCCGAGGGGATCGATGCGTGTTATGTCTATGGAGCACCTGTTCCCGGTTTCGCTGAGCAGGCGTATTATCATGTCCCGCTGGCAGACCCCAAAGGCTGGTCCACGGCAGTCCTGGCGAATTCCACCAACAACGCGGCATTCGCCGTCCACTTTCAGACCCGGGACCTGCCCGCCTTCACCGTCTGGAAAAACACGATTGCTGAAGCCGACGGCTATGTGACTGGTCTGGAACCGGGGACCAGCTTTCCGAATTTCCGCGGGTTCGAACGTCGGCACGGTCGATTGCCGATCGTCAAGCCGGGGCAGTCGTACAACAGTGAATTGATCCTGGAAATCGTCGATACGGAGGTTGCCGTTCGACAATTGCATAATCGCGTCAAGGAAATCCAGGGTCACACGGATCCAATGGTCCACCGTAAACCGATGGCAAAGTTTTCTCCGGCTGGGGTAGAGTAGCCGGACAGGCTTTGCCCATAAAAGGGGCAAAGCCAACTAGAACAGTCCACTTCACCGACAACTCGACAAGGTCATTTCCATGTCATTTCAACACCTGACTCGACGAAGCCTGCTTGGACGCAGCGCAGTGGGCATCCTGACCCTGGCATTTGGCTCTCGAGGAACTTCCTCACGTGTATGGTCGGCGGATCCAGATGTCTCGGCGGACTTGATCACCCGTCAGGCGTCTCCCTTCAATGCGGAACCGCCGTTGGATCGCTTGATCGAAAAATGGATCACTCCGGTCAATTCATTTTTCGTTCGCAGCCACGGAGATGTTCCGGAATTGGATGTGAAAGACTTCACACTGACCGTGGACGGTCTGGTGGACAAGCCGCTGACCCTGAAGCTGGCGGACCTTGTCGAGCGATTTCCATCGGTCGGAACCACCGCCACTTTGACGTGTGCCGGTAATCGCCGCAGCGAGTTTGCAGCGGTTAAAAAAGTCGGCGGTGTGCAATGGGACGCCGGAGCAATCGGGAATGCCGAATGGCAGGGGGTGCGACTGACCGACGTCCTTAAAGCAGCCGGGGTGAAGGCAGAAGCCAAGCATGTCTGGTTTGAAGGTCGCGACCAGGTCACCGAGAAGAACGTGACGTTTCCTTTTGGAGGATCGATTCCGCTGGAAAAGGGCCTGGCGACCGCGGCGACCGGGACGACCCTGCTGGCCACGCAAATGAACGGCCAGCCGCTCACACCCAGCCACGGATTTCCGCTGCGCACCGTGGTGCCAGGGTATATCGGGGCTCGCAGTGTCAAATGGCTGCACAAGATCACCGTGGCCGATCGTCCTTCCCCCAATCACTTCGTGGCGGATGTCTACAAGCTGGTCCCTGAAGAAAATGCGGATCTGATTGCCAGGACAGCGCCAATTTATGAGTTCACACTGAATTCGGCCATCTGCGTTCCTTCCGCGGGCGCGGCTGTCAGCGGTGACCGGTTGACCGTCAAAGGGTTTGCCCTGACCAACGGTACGACGGGTCGCAGCGTGCAGCAGATCGAAGTTTCGGCAGACGGAGGCCAGACCTGGTCCGCCGCCAAGGTGACTTCGCCTCTGCGAGATTACTGCTGGGTCCTGTGGTCGGCCGACGTCGCATTGACCGACAAGTCCGACAGTCTCATCGTCCGGGCCACCGATACCAGCGGCGAAGTCCAGCCGCAAATCTGCCCCTGGAACTACAAGGGTTATCAGTTCAACGGCTGGCACAAAGTTGGGCTGAAACGCAGTTAGCAAGACCATTCCCAAGTCGTTCTTGAATCGGGATTCCATGCGTCACATCCCACCTCACAGGCGATGGTTGATTGGTGTCGTTCTCTTCCTGAACCTGTGCGGTGCGGTGCTGGCCGACGACGATCCCAGGTTGGCCGAGTTGCTGAAACCGGTCATCATGGCTCATGAGGGGACTGTTGCGGTCTCCATCAAACACCTGTCATTGGGGGCGACATTTACGCATCGCGCCGACGAACCGATGTCGACAGCCAGCCTGATCAAGTTTCCGGTGATGATTGCCGCCTACCAGTTGGCGGCCGATGGCAAGATCGATCTGACAACCCCGATCGAACTGAAGGCCGGAGACAAGGTCCCCGGGTCGGGCATCCTGACTCAGCATTTCTCACCGGGAATGAAACTGTCGATCCGCGATGCCATTCGCCTGATGATCGTCTATTCCGACAATACCGCCACCAATCTGGTTGTCGATCAGATCGGCCTGCCCGCCACGACCGAACTGATGGGCCGGTGGGAATACCCCAACACACGCCTGCATTCCAAGGTCTATCGCGGCGATACATCGATTGCGCCGGAACGTAGCAAGCAGTTTGGACTGGGCAGTACCACCGCGGCTGAAATGATTCGGCTGCTCGTCAAGCTCGACAAGCGAGAGTTGGTTTCGGCGGACGCAAGTCAGCAGATGTACGATCACCTGCTGGCCTGCGATGACAAACCCCGCCTGGCGAAGTATCTGCCGAAAGAGACCAAGGTCGCCCTCAAGACCGGATCGGTTTCCAACGCCCGAACCGTCGCAGGCATCCTGGAAGCGCGGTCGGGACACATCGCCATTTGTGTTCTGACATCGGGCAACAAGGATCAGCGCTGGACGGACGATAACGCTGCCGTTCTGCTCTCGGCCGAAATCGCCAAGCGGACATTTGAGTATTTTGAATCCACCAGCGAAGCACCGCCGGAATCCGGTCCAAAGCCACTGGCTCAGGGAGCGTCCGGCGAACTGGTGGAGACGCTGCAACGGACGTTGAACAAGCGGATGGGGAGCACTCAGCTCTCTGTGGACGGCGATTTTGGGCCAGGCACGCGGCAGGTTGTCATCGCGTTTCAACGAGCGAACAACCTGCCCCCCACCGGAGAAGTCTCGCCCGAAACCTGGAAAGCACTGGGGCCGCTTGTCGTTGCCGACGAGGAAACCCAGATCGATCCTGAAGCGATCAACAAGGAAGTGCTGCCCTTGGCACCACCGGACCCGATCGCCGGTCCGCCGTTTGTCACGGCGAACGCGTGGGCGATCGGCGAAGCCAGGACCGGTCGCATCCTGTGGCACGACAAGGGAGACGAGCGCCGCGACTTCGCCAGCACGACCAAGACAATGACCGCGTGGCTGATCCTGCGGGAAGCCGCGCGCGATCCGAAGCTGTTGGACGAAACGATTTCGTTCCCGGTCTCGGCCGATCGAACTCCCGGCAGTACGTCCGGCCTGAAGGCGGGCGAAAAGATCGCCGTCCGCGAACTGCTGTATGGCTTGATGCTGCCGTCCGGAAACGATGCCGCCACCGCGTTTGCCGAATTCGCCGGACCGCGGTTCGCCCCGGACGGTGATACTGCCGACGCCAGGCGTCCCTTCGCCCGCTTCGTTGCGGAAATGAACCGGACCGCGAAGGAACTGGGGCTGAAGCAGACTCGCTATGCCAACCCGCACGGGTTGCCGGACAATTCACATCTGTCGACGGCCAACGACCAGGTCGTGCTGACGGCGAGGGTGATGCAGAACGAGCAATTCCGAAACTACGTGCAAACCCGTCAGCATGCCGTCAAAGTGCAGAACCCCAGCGGATCGTCACGCAATGTTGTCTGGAAAAACACAAATAAGCTGCTGGAGATTGCTGGTTACACCGGAGTTAAAACCGGAACCACTGACGCTGCAGGGTCGTGCCTGGTCTCGGTGGGGAAACATAAGGACGAAGAACTGATCGTCGTCGTACTTGGCTGTTCCTCGAATGAGGCCCGCTACGTCGACACTCGCAACCTGTTCCGCTGGGCCTGGCTGCAGCAGGGGCATCGAGACTGAATCACCCACCGGCCAGCGCCGCGGCAACTATCGCTCTCGCCTCGGTCACCAGCGCATTCAGATGAGCATCGTCACGGAAGCTTTCGGCATACAGCTTGTAAATCGCTTCCGTCCCTGAGGGGCGAGCTGCAAACCACCCCGCGTCGGTGGTGACTTTGACTCCGCCGATCGCTTTGTGATTCCCCGGGGCTTCGCTCAGTTTTTCCCGAATCGGATCCCCCGCCAGAATCGGGGCGGTGATCGCCGCGGGGGTCAGCGATTTGAAGCGTTCCTTTTCCGCCAGGGAAATCGGCTGATCAATGCGAACGTATCGGTGATCTCCAAACTGTTTGACCAGATCCTGGTAATGTTCACCCGGATCCCGGCCGGTTTTCGCGGTGATTTCCGCCGACAACAATGCCAGAATGATTCCATCCTTGTCCGTCGACCAGACCGATCCGTCCCGACGCAGGAAGCTCGCCCCGGCACTCTCTTCACCCCCAAATCCGAGTGATCCGTCAAACAGGCCGTCCACGAACCATTTGAAGCCGACTGGAACTTCGTACAGGCGTCGGCCAATGGACTGAGCCACGCAATCGATCATGTGACTGCTGACACACGTCTTGCCGACACCCGCCGCGGAACTCCAGGTTGGCCGATGAGTGAACAGGTACTGGATCGCGACCGACAGGTAATGATTGGGATTCAACAGCCCCGCGGATCTGGTGACAATCCCATGGCGGTCGGTGTCGGGATCGTTGCCAAATGCGATGTCAAACCGGTCCTTCAAGTGAACCAGGCTGGCCATCGCAAAGGGGCTGGAACAATCCATCCGGATCTTGCCATCGTGATCGACCGTCATGAACCCGAATTGTGGATCCACCTTGTCGTTGACGACCGTGATATTCAGCCCATACTGCTCGGCAATCGGTTCCCAATAGCCGACCCCGGCTCCGCCAAGCGGGTCAACCCCCAGTCGCAGGCCGGCGGCGCGGATGACATCCAGATCCACAATGTTTTTCAAATCATCGATGTAGTCCCGGGCAAAGTCCTGGGAATGCGTCGTGGCGGCATTCATGGCGGCGGCAAACGGAATCCGTTTCACAGCCGCATTGTCCCCCTTCAGGATTTCGTTGGCACGATTCTGCACCCAGCCCGTGACATCAGTGTCAGCCGGACCGCCGTTGGGGGGATTGTATTTGAATCCACCGTCCTCGGGGGGATTGTGTGACGGAGTAATCACGATCCCGTCGGCCAGATGGTCCGAGCGTCCCTTGTTGTAGCACAGGATCGCCCGGGAAATGGTCGGTGTCGGAGTAAACCCGTTGCCGTTCTGAATCCCCACGTCCACACCATTGGCCGCCAGCACTTCCAGAGCCGTCTGTTCGGCGGGAGCCGACAAGGCATGCGTGTCTTTCCCCAGGAACACCGGACCATCAATCTTTTTTAACTGCCGGTATTCAACCAGCGCCTGCGTAATGGCGCCAATGTGAGCTTCCGTGAACGTGCCGTTGGACGAGGTCCCTCGATGGCCGCTGGTTCCGAAACTGACCTGCTGAGCCTTGTTGCCCGGGTCAGGCTTCTGATCGTGGTAGTCAGCGATCAATCGACCGGTGTCAATCAGCATCTGGGCGGGAGCAGGCCTACCGGCCAGGGGATGAACGGCCATGGCGATTCTTTCGTGTCAGGATGTCAATGAAACTTCGGATTCAATTCCCGATAGTCGGCGTTGCGTCACGGCGATACTATATCCGCAGGACGTGAAGCAGGGCGAGAGACCAAGGATTCGAAATGCCAAGTTGCGGTCAATCGACAGGAAAGCTGTGCATTGTGCTCGCAGTCACTTTGCTGCAGTCGATCGGATCCATCCGGGCCGCAGAATTGACCAGCGAAGCGGTCAAGGAATCGATCGACCGGGGCAAGCGGTTTCTGGCGACGCAGCAGAGACCCAACGGGGTCTGGGAAGCGGCCGTCGGCACGAATCCGGTCAGCATTGGCGCCACCAGCATGGCCGTGATGGCGCTGGTGAACTCGGGAGCGACTCCCCAGGACCCGACGGTCAAGGCGGCCCTGGATTTTCTGCGTCGTTCGCACGACAACCGCAATCTTCACGATGATATTGGTCACTATGCAACGTACCAGATTGCCCTGGAATTGATGGCCTTCGCCGCCGCCCATGACGGGAATACGGACTACCGCCGGATGGCCGAAAACGCCCAAAAGCTCGAGGCAGGTCAGGTGAAACAAGGCGTCGCCACTGGCGGATGGGGATATTCGCTGGGGGAAGGGCAGGGGAGTTCCGATAACAGCAACGCGCAGTTTGCAGTCTTGGCCTTGCGCGAGGCTGTGGAAGTCGGCGTTCCTGTCAGTGCCGAAACGTGGAAGCGAGTGCAGCGCTATTGGGAGGCCGCCCAGAATGGAGACGGGGGCTGGAGCTACCAGAGCGTCGGCAGTGCCGGCGGAAGTCATGGCAGCATGACCGTGGCCGGAATCACGTCCCTGGTCATTTGCGAACAGATGCTGCGGTCGGATGCTGGCGTGACCCCGGATGGAACTCCCCCGTGTTGTCAGGGGACGGAACCCAATGCCCCGCTGGCGCGCGGCATCAGCTTTTTCGGCCGCACCTTCAAAGTGGGGCAAAACCCCGGATACGGTTCCTCCGTACTCTATTACACCTACGGGGTGGAACGAGCGGGCCGATTGACCGGTCTGCGTTTCTTCGGTGATCACGACTGGTACCGCGAAGGAGCCGAATACCTGCTGGCAATTCAACATGCCCCCGGTCATTGGGTCGGCAGCGGACACGGCGAGGATAACCCCGTGATTGCCACCAGCATGGCACTGCTGTTCCTGTCGAAGGGACTGGCACCGGTGCTGATCAACAAGTTGAAATATGGTCCCCCCGATCCCCGGCGCAAGGGGGAGGTTCTGGGCAATGACTGGAATCGGCACCGCCGTGACGTGCGCAACCTGGCGGATCACATCAGCAGCCTGCCCAAATGGCAAAAACTATTGACGACGCAGGATCTGGATTTAGCGCGCGCCGTCGAATTGGGCGAGGCCAAGGGAATCGATGCGATGCTGCAGGGTTCCGTGCTGTTCATTACGGGCGAGGAAGCGCCGTCGTTCAACGCGGCCGAATTGAATCTGCTGAAGGGCTACCTGCAGGCGGGTGGATTCATCCTGGCAACCCCGACCTGTACGTCCGCCAGATTTGAAGCCGGGTTCCGGGCCACGGTCCAGCAACTGATGCCCCCCGGTGAGGGGGAACTGAAGCGATTGACCCAGGACCATCCGGTCTTTCAAAGCGAATTCCCGCTGGCAGCGGATTCGGTCCCGCTGTTTGGAACGGACGTTGGTTGTCGAACCTCAATCATGTATTCGCCTGAAGACCTGGGTTGCCTGTGGGATTATTGGTCCAAGATCGACCCTCCCCATCGCAATGTGTCGCTGAAGGCCCGGATCCTGCGCGCCACGAAAATTGGGACCAATGTCATGGCTTATGCCACGGGTCGGGAACCACCCACCAAGATCGATGTCCCGCGGCAGGTCGTGGACAACACGGAACTGGACAATGTCGAACGAGGTTTGCTGCAGATCGCCCAGATCCGGCACGACGGCGGCTGGAATGCCGCTCCCCGGGCCTTGCGCCGGCTGTTGCAATCGCTGAACCAGTCTGCCGGACTGGCCGCATCGACGAAGTCCGTCGACCTGGAATTCTCCGACCCGAACATCTTCCAGTACCCGATGCTGTACATGCATGGCCGCAACAAGTTTTCGATCAAGGAGGCGGAGAGCAAACAGGTCCGCAAATATCTGGAACGGGGCGGCGTCCTGTTCGCCGATTCCTGCTGTGGAGCCAAGCCATTTGACAAGAGCTTCCGGGAATTCATCGAGTCGCTGTATCCCGGGAAAAAGCTGGTTAAAGTCGCAGTCAGTCACGACCTGTTCTCCGCCAAGTATGGCACGGATATCCGCAAGCTGAAACGCCGGATCAGCGAAGGGGACAACGGCTCGGTCGTTCGCGACCTCGAACCGTACATCGAAGCTTTGGAAATCGATGGTCGTCTGGCAGTGATCTACAGCAAGTACGACATCAGTTGTGCGCTGGAGCGTCAGGCTGCCGGGAACTGTGAAGGCTATCTTCCCGAGGAAGCAGTCAAGCTGGCGACGAACATCATCCAGTACGCTCTGTTGGATGAACTACGTCTGGCTGCACCGTTGGGAGCCAGGCCATAACGCCGATCACGCCGCCCGGCGTTCGTCATCCTGGGCGGACTTCTTCGGGACTTGCGTCCAGCGGGGAACGGAAAACTGATAGCTGCAGAAGTGGCACCGGACGGCTGTGGTAATGAGTGACAGTATGCCGTGCTTTTCACGACCACAGTGACTGACATAGACGTCGCCGCACTTGCAACGCGGACACTTCATGGGTTGTCGCCCGAATCCCTGGAACGACCGATGACGGAGTTTTCCGGGCGGCTTTTAATCGAAACCTTTCTTTCTGGGAAGATCAACGATCAGAAAACGCCTGACAAGCATCAACCAGTTCCGTTGGGATCTTCCTATTTTTCTCGTTCCCAAGCTCCTGCTTGGGAACGCCCGTCTTCGAAGNNGTATTCGGCTGGAGATCACTCTACGACGGTGCAGAGCGACGAAATGATGTCACAGTTGCTGGAATGTGCCGGTTGCACACGGCGACGTCGACGATCCGTGCATTGGAGATACTCAAGTACCCAAACCAATGCTCGCCAACCTGGGCTGGTTGACGTGTGACTGACTGGATGTAGGGGTGTGGCTGAGACCGTGAAGCGGAGCTTCCAAGACGCTCGTTCCCAAGCGGGAGCTTGGGAACGAGAAAAATGCCGGGCAAGCATCAACCAGTTCCGTTGGGAATTCTAGTCCTTGCGGCCCGTCAACTGCTCATACAGGCGGGCGGCTTCAGGATGCTCGGCTTGCAGGGTCTTCAAGTCGTCAGCGGAGAATTCCTGCGATACGTCCTTGCCGTCGACGACCTTGGTCAGCTTGACGCGGATCTTCTGACCGTTTTCGTCACTGACTTCAATCTTGCGGCCATCCAGTTCGGAACGAATGGTCCGAGGCCCTGTTTGGCGCGGTGCGAACTCCACGGGCAACCCCGGTTGGACCTGCAGGAATCCGCCGCCGCCGTTGATCTGGAACCGGATTCCTCCGGCGCCGGGAATCAGATTGCCCGCACCCGAGTGCTTTTCATAAAGCTTGGCAGCCTCGGGGTGCTTCTTTTTCAGATCATCCAGATCATCCGCTTTGTATTCGTCGGTTTTCGATTTTCCGTCCACCGGACGCGTGTGTTTCAGTTCGATCTTCTTGCCGTTGACATCTTTGATCTCGATCTTCTCGTCCCCGTTCTGAACTTCAATCGTTCGATTGCCATTGGCGTCGCGGGAAAACTTGGTGGAATTCGCCGGCCCCGCAGCGCCGAAAATCTGGACCTGCGCCTGGGCTCCGAACGGAACTGCCGGTGCTGGCTGCAGTCCCAAGGGCGGTTGAGCCTTTTGCTGCTTCTGAAATGCCTTGTGCGCCTCGGGGAATTTCTCTTCCAGCTCTTTTTCCGACGCGGCCTTGATCTCGGTAATCTGTTTCTTCCCATCAACCGTTTCCGAAACTTTACCTTCGAATGAACCGTCGGCCGCTCGCCGCAATTGGATTGATTTGCCGTTCTCCGTGGCTGTCATCCGCATCACGCCACCCGCTGGTCCGGGAACTGCAGGAGCGATCTTCAGGAGCCGTTCTCGTGCTTTGAGAACCTGCTCCAATCGCAGCGTATTCCGAGCCTTGATCCCAACGATATCAATTTCCGATTTGGACAGCTTCTGAAGAGCTTCCTTGGCGGCAGTCGCCGTCTTGGGATCGTTCGAGACCATCAGACGTCCCAGCACATCAAAACAGTGCTCAGCCACTTCCGCGTTATCAACTTCCGCCGCCTCGGCCAGAGGTCTGACGGCGGTTTCTCCCAGTTGAACCAGCTTTTCGGACGCGGTTCTGCGGGCCGCATCATCGTCGCCGGTGACTTCGTCCACCAGCATTTCGACTTCGGGGACTGGTGCAGGAACCGGTTCGTCCGCTTCAACGGAGACAGCGGAGAGAAACAGCATCGAGACCACGACGGTCGCAATTGTAACGGGAACGAATCGGTGAGGAGACCTGCGGTCGGCGGTTTCGGCGAGGTCAGGAGACCTGCGCCGAGCGGCGAGCAGGGTTTCGGCGAGGTCAGGAGACTTGCGCCGAGCGAGTTGATGGGTTTCAGCAAGGTTGAGAGTGCTGCGCCGAGCGACGCGATCTCCGGCGAGCAGGAACAGCAGATTCGTGATTCGGTTCATGATCGAGCCTCCGTCACAATGTGTTGGGCTATTGCCTGGTCTCGCCACAGACCACTGAAACGGATCCGAGGCGGCAGAATCGTTGCTTTCGACAGAATTGGACTCGGCCAAGTGTATCGAGCACTGCGGATCGAAGCGACACTTCTTTGCAAACCATTCCTGCGGCCACGTTTTACGGCCACATTAACGATCGGTACAGTAAATCGCGGCTAGCCAGACCTGCAAGCTCGATTTCAATGATGAAGAATCACCCTGGAGCATCCCCATGACTCAACGCCCTCATCGTCGCGACTTTCTGAAAACTTCCACCGCCGCCATGGCGGGTGCCACTCTGCCGTACTGGTTTACTACGGAGAGCAACCGGGCACTCGGTTTTCAAAGTGTGAATGATCGCCCCGTGCTGGGCTGCATCGGGACCGGCGATCGCTGGAATGCCGTTGGTCCCAATGCGTTGCATCTGTCGGACTGCGTTGCCGTCTGCGATGTCGACAGTGATCACCTGGAAAAAGGCTTTAAGCGAGTCACCGACATCCAGAAGTCGCGCGCCCGCGATGTCGAAAAGTATGAGGACTATCGCAAGCTGCTGGATCGGAAGGACATTGATGTCGTCACGATCGTGACCCCGGACCACTGGCACTCGAAGATCGCCATCGATGCCATGCGCGCGGGCAAGGACGTCTATTGCGAAAAGCCGCTGACCCTGACCATTCAGGAGGGGAAGCAGATCATCAAGGTGCTGAATGAGACCAAGCGGGTCTTCCAGGTCGGAACCCAGCAGCGATCCGAAATGTCGGCCGGACCGATCAAGAACCAGTTTCTGAAGGCGGTCGCCATCGCTCGCAGCGGACGTCTGGGAGACATCAAGAAGGTGACCTGTGCCATCGGTGGCGCACCATCGAGTGGTGAAATCCCGAAGGCGGATGTCCCTCAGAACCTGAACTGGGACATGTGGCTTGGGCAGGCCCCGATGACGGACTATCTGCAGGGAGGATTCGGCAACAACAAAAACTATCCCGAATCGAGGACTCACTACGAATTCCGCTGGTGGTATGAGTACTCGGGGGGCAAGATGACCGACTGGGGGGCTCACCATGTCGACATCGCCATGTGGGCTCTGGGGATGGACAACAGCGGTCCCATTTCGGTCGAAGGAACGGCCAAGCATCCGGTCCCGTTCGAGAATGGGATGCCGACCGTCAGCAACCGCTACAACGCCGCCACCGAATTCCTGGTCACGGCCAAGTTCGCGACCGGGGCGGAACTGATCATCCGGCACGACACAGACAACGGCGTGTTAATCGAAGGGACCAAGGGCCGCATATTTGTCAGCCGAGGCAAGTTGAGCGGTGCCCCTGTGGAGGAATTGGCTGATAATCCGCTGCCGGAAGATCTGCTGAAGGAATTGTACAAGGGGAAGACTCCCACCGGCAGTGGCAATGCACACATGGAAAACTTCTTCAACTGCGTCAAGGATCGCGGTCTGCCGGTCAGCGATGTCTATTCGCACCACCGGGCAATGACCACCTGCCACCTGGCCAACATCGCCATCCGGTTGGGTCGAAAAATTGAATGGAACCCGGAGAGCGAACAGATTGTCAATGACAAGGATGCCGCTCCGTGGATTGGCCGCGAGCAGCGTAAGGGGTACGAAATCGACGTCAGCGTGTAACGCGATTCGGTTTCGTGAAACGCACCCGGCATGGTGACATGTCGGGTTTTTGTCACACCAACGAGTAATCAGCCACGACATGACTGCACACTTTCCCGACTTTGCGACGTTTCAACCCCTGGCCACCGACGTGGATCTGGTCCCGGTTTACCGCCGGTTGGTCAGCGACACGTTGACGCCGGTCAGTGCCTATTGCCGGTTGGAAGGGGGAACGAATTCGTTCCTGTTTGAGAGCGTCGTCGGGGGGGAGCGAATCGGCCGCTACAGTTTCCTGGGGGCCGGCCCGCTGATGCAGGTTGACGCCTACGATCGCGAAGTCGTCGTCACCCGCGATGGCCAGTCAGAACGGAAGACCGTCGAAGATCCGCTGCAGTATCTGCACGACCTGCTGAATTCCTACCGGGCTCCTCATGTTCCCGGCCTGCCTCGTTTCTGCGGTGGCGCAGTCGGGTATGCCGGTTACGACACCGTCCGCTACACGGAGAATCTGCCAAATCCCCCGGAAGACGATCGCAAACTACCGGACATGTCGTTTGCGTTCTACGATCGGATGGTGGTCTTCGACCACATCCAGAAGACAATCCTGGTGGTGGCATTTGCCGACGTTCGCCAGGGCAATCTGGCGGCAGCCTACGAGGTCGCCTGCCGCCGTGTGGATGATGTCTGTCATCAACTGTCGCAACCGACCGACAACCTGCAATTGACCGACATTTCGCTGACGGGCGATCCGCAACTCCCTTTTCGCTCGAACTTCACGCGCGAGGGGTACGAAACCGCCGTTGAAAAATGTAAAGAATACATTCGCGCCGGGGACATCTTCCAGGTGGTCCTCAGTCAGCGTCTGGAACTGGAAACCAAAGCCCGGCCGACGGACATCTACCGCGCGCTGCGAGTCGTGAATCCCAGCCCCTACATGTTCCTCGTCCGGACCCCGACTGCGACCCTGATTGGCAGTTCGCCCGAAATCATGGTTCGCGTTGACGAGGGGATGACCACAATCCGCCCGCTGGCAGGAACGCGCCGACGGGGTAAGACCGAGGCCGAAGACCTGGCGCTGGAACAGGAGTTATTGGCCGACGAAAAGGAAATCGCCGAACACGTGATGCTGGTTGACCTGGCCCGCAACGACGTCGGCCGGGTCGCCGAATATGGTTCCGTGGCGGTCACGAAGCAGTTCGTGGTCGAGCGTTACAGCCATGTCATGCACATCAGTTCAGAAGTGGTGGGACGGCTCGCGAAAGACAAGACATCGCTGGACGCCCTGCGAGCCGGCTTGCCGGCCGGAACGTTGTCGGGTGCTCCCAAGGTGCGGGCGATGCAGATCATTGACGAATTCGAGCCTCACCGACGCGGCCCGTACGGGGGGGCCGTGGGCTACATCGATTTCACCGGTCACATGGATACCTGCATCGCCCTGCGTACGATTGTGATGACCGGTCAAACCGCCTACCTGCAGGCGGGAGCTGGAATCGTGGCGGACAGCGTCCCCGCCAGCGAATACGAAGAAACGCTCAACAAGGCCCGGGGGCTGCTCAAAGCGATCGAAGTGGCGGAACAGCAACTGTCATCCTGAGCGGAAGACCTTGGCAGCCTCCTCGATTACTTGTCAATCACCAACAGCATCTGATCGGCCACAAACTTGTTACCAGTCTCGTTCAGGTGAACCCGGTCACCCGTCAGGATGCCCTTCGGATGATTCTCCTTGTTGTGTTCCGCCAGGTAGTCCACGAACGCCTTGCGCAGGTCGCACAGTGGTAGCTTGAGTTCCTTGGCGAGACCGCGGGTGATATCGGAATAGGCATCCAGTTTTTCGTCCAGCCCGTTCTGACCATCTGTCTTTTCACCGATGACTGTCGGCGTACACAGGACCACGGCTGCTCCGGCGGTCTGGCACTTGCCAACCACATCCTTCAGACCTTCCTTGAAGGCATCAGGCATTGTCCCGCGCGCGGGATCTTTCTCTCCGTGCCAGACGTCGTTGATGCCGATGTAGATCACGACCAGCGTTGGCTTCCTGGCGATGACGTCCCGTTCCAGCCGCCGCTGCAAATCAGGAACCTTGTTGCCGCTGATCCCGGCACCAATCACTTCCAGCTTCAGATCAGGATGCTTTTCTGTCAGGGCCTTGCGGATGATCCGCACGTAACCTTTGTCGTGACTGTCACCACCCTGAGTGATCGAATCCCCCAGGAACACGATGCGATCTCCCGACTTCAATGCGATCGCTGGCGGCTCGTCTGCCTGCACGAAGCCTGTCAATCCCGCCACCGTCGCCAGCAATACCCACGAAGCCGTCAACCGCATCATTGTTCAGTCCTTCAAGGTTGTTCAGATTCGGATCCACGCCGACCACTCACGGGGCGGCTGCTCGGAGGAAACCGTACCATTCACATCGCTTCACTCCTAAACCGCAAGATCCAGCGGCAGGTCAGAAATATCCTTCAATCTTTTCCCGTCAATCATGATCGAAAGAAGCTCGAATGCGTCATGCAGACCCAATTCGACCACCGTGTCTCGAAGTTCGTGCAAAGCGAAATGATAGACACAGTCAATATCGCCTGTCCCAAGTGCAATCGAAGCCAGACGGGCGGGAATCGGTTCGGCCGTCACGACCATAATATGCGGTAATCGACCTTTGCGATTTCGGATCAGGTTGAGAGCCTCGGATCGGGAATTCTGAGCGCGGTCGCTACGAATGGTCCACTTGCACGAAATGCTGGCATGCAAAAGCGCGCTTCCTCCATTTTGTTTTCTGATGCTTGCCAGATTCGCGACTGTCTCGTCAACCAGGGGCTTGGGACTGTTAATCTGTTTGTCTGTTACCGTGTCTCGAACGACAACGATATCTGGCGTGATTGTGTAATCACTTCCGAGCGCTGCGGCGAGTTCCGGATTGTCACGTGTCGCACGGTCTAGCGCGATCAAATGAGCATATTGCTCGAATTTGGCAATTGCCAACGAATCGCGATTCCCAACTTTGTGAATATCCCATTCTCCTGGCCGGAGATGCTTGAGCTTCAAGAACGTCGTTTTGACGAAATCAGCACACGCATCTTCAAACCGGCTACCCGACGTCTGCCCCGCCAATCGTTCGGACTCAACTTCGGATCTCAATCGTTGCGCAATCCCCAATGAGATTCTGACGCTGTTTGCATTATGCTTGTCTGCATTACTGGGGACACCATTGCTGTCGATGCTGAGTACGTTCTTCAGCAACATCGCATGATAGTCAATTCGGTCTTGAACGAAGCCCGCGGGTCTGGCCATTGGTATAAATACTCACGAATTGGCAGATTTGGCCCGTGTTTTTCGTTCGCCGGGTACAGGAAGCAGACTTCGCATGGCGACGTATTCGGGATTCAACTCAATTAAGACCGCTTTGCGATTCACTTCGCTCGCCGCCAGCCCAGTTGTACCACAACCACCAAAGGGATCAAGAACACAGTCCCCTGGTCGCGATCCCAGTAGGATGCATCTTCGAGCAAGTTCACGGGGAAAAGCCGCGGGGTGTCCATAGTTGCTCGGGTCTGGACCGAGAATCCAGTAATTGCGAAGGTTAGCTCCCGTCGGTTCACGCACGCCCTGTGGATCATAAAAATATGAGGGTGATTTGGCGAACAGGAATACCTCTTCCGTTGCATTTGTCGGTCGATTCTTGACGCTCTCCGGCATTGCCGTCTTTTTGATCCAGGTGATTTTTGATCGCAGGATCCATCCATCGGCTTGCAGGGCAAACGCAACACGCCAAGGCAGCCCCATCAAGTCTCTGTCCTTGAGGCCCCAAACCTCAGGAACTTTACAATTTCGCTTTTGGATCAGTTTACGAGTATTGCCGACAACCGCATTTGGGCCGCAATTCCCAGTTCCACCATTTCTTGCGTATCCATCGCCGACATTAAGCCATAAGGTTCCGTCTTGACGCAAGACACGGCGAACTTCCCGAAATATTTCGACCAGGCTTGCGACATATAGGTCTGGTGACGATTCGGCACCGATCTGTGCGGGATGGTCGTAATCCCTCAATCCCCAATACGGCGGCGAGGTCACGCAACACTGAATTGATTCGGCAGCCAAAGTCGGCAATATCGTGCGGCTATCCCCCGTCAACGTAAGAAGATCTGGTGTTTCGTAGGGAAGAGTTTTTTGCTTGGCCACCGGATCGTTTCCTCCATGCGGGTTGGCACGTATTCTGTGCGAAAGCGAACATGTTACTGAATGCCGCTTTGATTGTGGAGCATCACGCGCTCCCGCGAGGTTCTTGCGTTAACACTGCCGTCTGACGCGCCTGGCAGGAATTGAAGCCGCATCGAATTCAGCACAGTCCGGGAATCGGATCGGCGTTGGCGGCGTTGATCAATTCACGGGGCAGGCTGGGGATCAGACGCAGCTCCGTCGGATCGGTCAGCGTTTGCAGCATGGTCGCCACCAGATTCTTGACGCGGATCGGTTCGGAACCGGGTTCGCCTGCGTCACGACTGGATTGACCGATCACACGGCCGGGCTTGGCGCCCCCACCGGCCAACAGCAACGGAGTCAGGTTGCCCCAGTGATCGCGGCCGCCGTTCTTGTTGACTCGAGGAGTGCGTCCCATTTCACCGGTCGTCACCAGCATGATCTTGTCGCTCAATCCGCGAGCCGCCACGTCGTCCAGGAACGCGGACACCGCATGGTCCAGTGGCGGGCCCATGTATCGCATCCCTTCTTCGACAGTCGCATTGTTCACGTCGGCATGCATGTCCCACACGAAGCTCGTGGTCACCGTGACAAATCCGCAACCTGCTTCGCACAGCCGACGGGCCAGCAGCAAGAGTTTTCCCAGTCCTTTCGCGTTGTCGACATAGTGGTTGTAGTTGTTCCATTTCTTGTTGATCTGATCGGGACGGACCAGCGGAGCCGTGTCATACCGGGCAATCGTGGCGGGATCTTCCCGGGAAAGATCAAACGCGCCGGCAACTCCCCCGAGCAATGTGCTGAAGGCCTGCTCGCGCAGTGGATCGACGCTTTCGACGCGGCCCTGTTCATCCAGCCGGTATCGCTGGCGGTCGAGTTCTGCAAGCAGGGTTCGCCGATCGCCCAGCCGATCCACGGGCACCCGCAATTCCAGATTCTGCTGTTGGTCACCGCCAGCCCCCGGCACGAAGGGGGCATATCCAGATCCCATCTGGCCAACCGATTCAAACTTGCCAAACGAAGTGATGGCGGGACCAGTCGTCGGGTCGACCGACTGGGGAAACAGCAGGGCATTGGTCGGCATTCCCGACTCGGGTCGGTTCGCACCCGCGACCCGGGCATACAGCGCCCCGATGTTGGCTCCGGCGGTTTCCTTGCACACCACAGGCTTGATGTCGTGATTCCCGTCGCCGCTGGCGTACGACCGAACAATGCTCAACTGGTTGGCGCGCTGAGCCAATAACGGGAACGACGAACCGAACGTGATCCCCGGAATTGCCGTCTGGATCTCGCCAGTGACACTTTGAATGCCCGGCGGCGCGGTCATCTTCGGGTCAAACGTTTCAATCTGGCTCGGACCGCCATGTAGAAACAACAGAATGACCGACTTATTCGTGATCGGCACCCCTCGGGCCGCAGCAAAACCTGGGGTCGAAAACCCGTTGACCACACCGAACGCGCCCGCACCGAATGCTCCGACGCGCAGCATCTCCCGACGGTTATAACGGCGATTGGCATCCAAAAGGGTTAACATCAGGCAGGATTCCTGTCGGGCAGAGTCCACTTCGGCTCCCCGAATCTTATCGGCAATCTTAGATGCGTGCAATCAGCAAGTCTCTGGACACGGACGGGGGATCGCCATTAGGGTGGTCGCTGTGACGAAACTGCATGACTCCACAGGATGGAGGACGGCGGCGCGTGGTCTTCGTCAGAAATGTTTTCGCAAGCACGAATGTCCAATTCAGAGTACAACCGCTCGCTCACGGATGGCGCACTACAGAAACATCGACCCGCGACACGTGTGACTGCCAGCCGCGTTCACGCCGCTCCGAGTCGATTCCCCGAACAAACCACGGAAGAGTTTCATGCTGACGGAACGAGCCAGCGGCCTCCTGCTTCATCCCACCTCCATTCCCACTCGATTCGGCATCGGCGACCTGGGCCCACGGGCGTACGAGTTCGTCGAATGGCTTGGCTCCGCCGGACAGCGGTACTGGCAGGTGCTCCCGCTGTGCCCGGCAGATGCGGGCGGTTCCCCGTATCAGTCCGCATCGAGTTATGCGGGAAACCCACTGTTAATCAGCCCGGAACTGCTGGCGCGCGACGGGCTGGTGACCGTCGAGGAACTTGCCGCCGCCGAACTGCCTGACACCGAATCGGCGTCGAAAGTGGACTTCGCGCTCGCCAATGCTCGCAAGGGTCGATTGCTGGAACAGGCGGTCGAACGATTCCACGGTCAGGCCGTGACCGGTCAATGGTCTGAGGAATTGCATCAGTTTGTGGACGAGCATCGGCATTGGGTCGAAGCACATGCCCTGTTCATGGCCGCCCGTGAGGCCAATCACAATCTACCGTGGCAGTTGTGGACCCGGTATTCCGACTTGAAGCCACCGATGATTCCATCCGAACTGGCCGCCCGGTTCGCCGTGCATCTGGTCTTCCAGTTTCTATTCTTTCGCCAATGGCAGCAATTGCGAGATCATGCCCGGAACCTCGGAATTCGAATTGTCGGCGACATTCCCATTTACGTTTCCCACGACAGCGCCGATGTCTGGGCCAATCGACACCTGTTTCAACTGGATGCCAAGGGGAATTCGACCCGCGTTGCCGGTGTCCCTCCAGACTATTTCGCCGCCACGGGCCAGTTGTGGAACAATCCGCTGTACGACTGGCAGGCGATGGAAGCGGACGGATACGCCTGGTGGATTCGTCGTCTGAAAGCATCGCTGGCCCTGGTCGATTACGTTCGCCTGGACCACTTCCGTGGTTTCGAAGCGTTCTGGTCTGTCCCCGCGGGGGAACCGACAGCGATGAATGGTGAGTGGGTTCCAGGTCCACGTGATTCCCTGTTGCAGGCGTTTGCCAATTCCCTGCGGTCATCGACTTCAGACCGTCCGAATGTGCCGATCATCGCGGAAGATCTGGGGATGATCACAGACGAAGTGCATGCCCTGCGTCAGCGATTTGGACTACCGGGGATGAAGGTGCTGCAATTCATGCTTCCCGGCGAATCGTGGGACAACACCCGTCCCGAAGACTTTGACGCGAATTCCGTCGTCTACACAGGCACGCACGACAACGACACTTCTCTGGGCTGGTTCCGCGAGAAGATCATGCCGCACCCGGACTTGTTGGCACGGTTGCGAAATTATGTCCCGTGTGAAGAATCCAGATTCCCCTGGGAGTTCATCGAATTCGCGTGGCGGTGCGGGTCGAATCTGGCAATCGCCCCGTTGCAGGACGTACTGTCGCTGGATTCGTCGGCCCGGATGAACACGCCAGGAACATCGGGCGATCAATCCACCAACTGGCGTTGGAAATACCTGCCAGGCGTACTGACTGATGAACTCAGGAATCGCCTGGCGGACCTGACGCGACTCACACACCGCTGCTGAAACCAGTTTTCCAACTCTCTTCCTCAGATATCACATGCCAAATACCATCCTGTTCCTGTGTACCGGCAACTACTATCGCAGCCGGTTTGCCGAGATCCTGTTCAATACGCTCGCTCGCGAACGCAAGCTCGACTGGGTCGCCGATTCTCGCGGCTTGCGGCTTGAACCGCTCAATCCCGGTCCGATTTCCCGATTCACGCTGACCGCACTGAATGAGATGGGAATTCGCCTCGAAGATCCGATCCGATACCCCATGCCCGTTTTGGCCCGGGACTTCGAACAATCGCACCGCGTGGTGGCGGTCAAGGAGGCGGAGCACCGTCCGCTGATCCAGCAATTCTTCCCCGCGTGGCTCGACCGTGTGGAGTTCTGGACGGTCGATGATATAGACTACGCGGAACCGGAAATCGCCATTCCGGAACTGCGAGACAATGTTATTGCCCTTGTTGATCAACTCATGCAGGCCGCGCACATGTGAGCGGGGGCCTGAGCCCCCTGATACGCGCGGGAGGTTCGATGAAACTCGGACTGATCACCGACATCCACGAACACGTCGGATACCTGCGTGCCGCGCTCATTCAACTGGAACAGGAGCGGGTTGATCAAATCGTCATACTGGGTGACGTGTTTGAACATGGTCGATATCTGGATGAAACGTGTCAACTACTGTCCAGCGTTGCAGCCATCGGCGTGTGGGGGAATCACGACTACGGACTCTGTGTGGCCCCCACCGATGAAAGTCGTCAGAGATACTCGGCGGATACCCTCCGCTTCATGGAATCCCTGCAACCACGCATGATCCAGTGGGGTTGTCACTTTTCCCATGTCGAGCCGTGGTTGAATCCAGAGCAACTCGAAGACCTGTGGTACTTTGAGGGGCTGCCGGATGAACAACACAAGCGGGATCGCATCTTCGCAGCGGTTCCTCACGAAATCATGTTCGGCGGCCATTACCATTGCTGGCTGTTGACCCGGCCAAATGACATTCAGCCTTGGACTGCAGATCATTCCATTCGGTTGACGGACGGTCGTTACTTCGTCGTCATCGGCGCCTTGTGTGAAGGGAGTTTTGCCACGTTCGATACGGATACACTGGAACTGACTCCCAGGCAGGTAACCACGTAGAGAGCGATCTACCCCCCCCGATTTCCTGCCGACCCTGGCGGACGCGTCACGGATTTCTCATTTGTCGTCATTCTCCTGGATGATTTGCGGTATAATCGCACTCAGGTTCCGCCGGTTGGCCGACCAACTCGGCCCCAGAAGGAGAACATCATGGTGATGACAATTCATTCCAGTGCGTTTGAGAGTGGAGAACGGATCCCCTGCCAGTACACCGGTGAAGGACAGGATCTTTCTCCGCCGCTCAGGTGGGAAGGTGTTCCCCAGGTAACACGGGAATTCGCCCTGATCTGCGACGACCCGGATGCCCCTTGCTCCGAACCGTGGGTCCATTGGCTGATTTACAATCTTCCGTCAGACACGCAATCGCTGCCGGAAGGAATCCCCCGGCACGGTCAGATCGAACGGCCAATCTGCGCCAAACAGGGCCGCAATTCCTGGCCGCAGGGTGAAAACCTGGGTTACCTGGGTCCAATGCCGCCGCGTCGTCACGGGTTGCACCACTACCACTTCCGCCTGTACGCCCTCGATACTCCGCTGAATCTGGCCCCCGGCCTCGACAAGGCGCAGTTGCTGGAAGCGATCTCCGAACATGTCCTCGCCACGGCGGAACTCACGGGCACCTACGAACGTCAATAGGTCGACACAGATGCCCGGTGATGAGTCGTTCCGAATCCCGCTGCTGATCATCTTTGGGACCAGCCTGCCGATCGCCGCATACCACCGGCTGCGCGCGAATGCCTCGGGAGAACCGATCTCACACCGGGCCGAAGGCCGTTTGATGTTTGTGTCGCTGCGCCTGTCAGGATTCATAATGATGCTGAGCGTCATGGCTTTCCTGATCAACCCGGCCTGGATGAACTGGTCGTCCTTTCCCCTGTCGCCCGCCGGACGCTGGTTTGGCTTTACAATCGGAATGACGGCAGCTCCTCTGGTCGCATGGACCCTGAACGCGCTTGGCACAAACCTGACGGATACCGTGGTCACCCGAATCAATCATACGCTCGTCACCACGGGGCCGTACCGTTTCATTCGACACCCGTATTACGTATTCACGTTTTTGATGATGCTGGGCAGCACATTGCTGACCGCGAACTGGCTGGTGGGCCTGTCGGGACTGTCGGTCATCGGCCTGCTGGCAATCCGGTCAGTGAACGAAGAAAAGATGCTGATCGAACGGTTTGGCGAGGACTACCGCCACTACATCCAGCGAACCGGCCGTTTTTTTCCGCGACTGTTCTGACCGGCGCAGAATTGAAGCACACGCGACGGACTTGCGGTTGACTGAATGGCATGATCGCCTTCGCATTCGGTGGCACGCGAACCCTTTGAATTACGATCCTCAATCCGGGGCGTTCACACGAATTCGCCTTTCCGATTGCGACAGGGAACTCATACGGCTAGCTTCTTTGGACAGACCAGAATTTCCCGCCCTGCACGGAATTCCCTGATGAGCCTCCTTCCCCTGCGATTTCCCTGCCTGACGCTGCTGGCCGCCGGCCTCATTCACGTCGGTTCGCTTTCTGCCGCCGATCCGGGGTCGGCGAAGGTCGAGTACAATCGGGACATCCGGACGATCCTGTCCGACAAATGCTTCGTCTGCCACGGCCCCGACTCGGGGAAACGCAAAGCCGGATTGCGGTTGGATCAGGCAGAATCGGCCACGGCGGATCGAGACGACGCGCCTGCCATCGTTCCAGGCAGTGCCGTCAAGAGTGAAGCGTATCGCCGGATTACGTCGACAGATCCCGAACTGCAAATGCCCCCCGCCAATTCCAATCTCAGGCTAACGGCCGCCGAGATTGAACTGCTGAAACAATGGATCGATCAGGGAGCCGAATATCAGCGTCATTGGGCGTTTCTGCCACCCCTGTCGAAAACACCGCCAGAGACTCAACAGTCGGCAACGCTCAGAAGTCCCATCGACGCTTTTGTTCGCGCACGACTGGATCGCGAAGGACTGACCGCGGCATCAGAAGCGGACAAGTCGACACTGATTCGTCGCGTCAGCTTCGATCTGCTCGGCCTGCCGCCATCGCCTGACGAAGTGGCCGAGTTTGCCGCCGACGCGTCCCCGGATGCGTTCGAACGCCTGATTGATCGACTGTTGGCGTCTCCCCGCTTCGGCGAACGCATGGCTTCCAACTGGCTCGACGCCGCTCGCTTCGCTGATACCAACGGCTACCAGACCGATGGCCCGCGCTTCATGTGGCGCTGGCGGGACTGGGTGATCGACGCGTTCAATCAGAATGAGCCGTTTGATCAATTCACGATTGATCAACTTGCTGGCGATCTGCTTGAGAAACCACCTGTTTCCGGCCAGTCCTCGGCGATTGCCAACAGCCGCCTGATTGCCACTGGCTTCAATCGCAACCATCGCGGCAACGCGGAAGGGGGGATCATCCCGGAAGAGTTTCGCGTCGAATACGTTGTCGACCGCGTCGAAACGACTGCAGCCGTCTGGCTGGGCCTGACGGTCGGTTGTGCCCGTTGCCACGATCACAAATACGACCCGATCAGCCAGCGCGAGTTCTACCAGTTGTTCGCCTTTTTCAACCAGGTTCCGGAACCAGGAAAGTACATTCGAAACGACAATTCCATGCCGTATCTGCCCGCTCCCACGGCCGACCAGCAACTCAAACTGACCGCCCTGGAAATGAATCGCACGGCGGCGGAACGTGCCTGGCAGGCGATGGAACCCGCCATTCTGGAAGGAATGAAGGGACTCGCCGCCAAAATCCAGGCGGCAGGAAAGCACGTGGATTGGAGCGTCCCCCGGAATCTTGACTCTCACTTTTCCCTTGATGAAGGCGAACACTACACACTTCTGCCGTCGTCGAAGCCTGCTGCGCCGGCTGGTCCTGCAACCGCGAGTTTTGTCTGGAAAGACGGGTCCGCCGCGTTCGCTCCTGGCCGCATCGGCAACGCCGCAGAATTCGACGGCCGCCGCAGTATCGAAGCAGCCGAGGCGGGAGACTTTGGAGACGATGAATCATTCGCGATTTCCTGCTGGGTCAAACCCGCCAGCCGCACCGCCACCACGATCCTGGCACGCATGGATCATGACAATGCGTCGCGCGGATACGAACTGCGCCGTGAAGCCAACGGTCGCCTGCAAGCCCTGTTCTCCGGCCGAATCCTGGACGACTTGATTCG
This sequence comes from Planctomycetota bacterium, assembly GCA_018242525.1. GTDB lineage: Bacteria > Planctomycetota > Planctomycetia > Planctomycetales > Planctomycetaceae > Schlesneria. The sequence goes on from JAFEBS010000051.1 coordinate 133,994, forward strand.
CGTCGAATCCAGGACCGAACTGCCGTTGAATCAATGGTCGCACATCTACGTATCGTATGACGGATCGAGTGCTGCGCGTGGCGTGGCGGTTCGAATCAATGGCGAGCCAGCCGAGTTGACCGTGATCACGGATCTGCTCAGCAATCCCATCCGCGTCAAGCTGCCACTGTACATCGGGGCAGGGGGGAGTGCCGCGCCGTTCGTGGGGTTGATCGATGAAGTCCGCTGCTATCGGGGCCGCTTGACGTCCCCCGAGATTCAATCCCTGGCCGCGGGGGAGACCATTTCGCAGATCGTCTTACGACCGCTCGATCAATTGCCCGTCACGCACCTGGAAAAGTTGCGGGAGTACTACATGGCTGAATACGCTCCGCAGTCACTGAAGCAGACCCGACAGCAGTTGCTGGACGCCCGGGACCAGTACCGTGCCTACCTGGCCACAATCCCGACAACTATGGTGATGCAGGATCAGACTCAACCCCGTGAAACACGCCTGCTGAAGCGCGGCGAATATGACAAACCGGGTGATGTTGTCGCAGCCGGACTTCCTGCCGCACTGCCCGAACTGCAGCGGACCGGGCAGAAACTGGACCGGCTGGCGCTCGCTCAATGGCTCGTTTCACCCGAGAATCCGTTAACCGCTCGTGTCACCGTAAACCGCATCTGGCAATCGCTGTTCGGAGTCGGACTGGTCAAGACTGCGGAAGACTTCGGAACACAGGGAGAATCCCCCACTCACCCCGAATTGCTTGACTGGCTCGCCATTGAATTCGGGGGAACCAGCACAAATCCGCGAGGAAACTGGGACGTGAAACGAACATTGCGGCAGATCCTGACATCGGCAACCTATCGACAGTCTTCCCATGCGAATGAATCGTTGTTGGCGCGCGATCCCGATAACCGCTGGCTCACGCGCGGACCGCGGTTCCGCCTGCCCGCCGAAATGATTCGCGATGCCGCCCTGGCTGCCAGTGGACTGCTGGTCGAGACGATCGGCGGCCCCAGTGTCAAACCGTACCAGCCTGCCGGACTGTGGGAGGAATTGAGTGCGGAGACCGTCCCCGGTCCGTTCGCCGTCTACGTGCAGGATCATGGACCGAACCTGTATCGACGCGGCATCTATACATTCCGGAAGCGCACCGTGCCGCCGCCGTCGCTGTCCATCTTCGACGCGTCACCGCGTGAGGCGTGTCGCGTCAGCCTGCCCCGCACGAACACTCCGTTGCAGGCCCTGAACCTGATGAACGACATCACCTACGTCGAAGCGGCCCGCGTGCTCGCCGAACAGGCGATCAAAGAAGGAGGGGCTTCTGCTCCATCACGACTGACGTGGGCATTCCGCCGAATCCTGGCTCGTGATCCGAGCGAAGGTGAATTGAAACTTCTGGTCGACGGTTTGGAACGACGCCGACAGGCCTATCAACAACATCCCCAGGATGCGGAACAACTGCTGAAACTGGGCGAAACCCCTGTCGACACGTCGCTGGTTCCTGCCGAACTGGCTGCGTATACCGCCACCACCAGTGTCATGTTTAACCTCGACGAATTCGTCGCCAAGCCATAACAAACATTGGCCCGACGCGCGAGTCGGGCTGGTGTTCTGAAACTTCCGAGAACCCTGCCGTGATCAAATCCATCCCCGAATTGTTTCAGGCTCATTCGCGTCGTGCGTTCCTGGGTACCACCGCCGGTTCACTCGGCCTGACAGCGCTCGGTTCACTAATGGCCGAAGACTTCAACTCTGGCGCGCGCGCTACCGCCGGCCAACAGACCCTGTCCAGAATTGCCCCCAAGGCAAAACGAGTCATTTTCCTGTTCCAATCCGGTGCCCCGTCGCAGATCGAACTGTTCGACCACAAGCCGGAACTGGAACAGCGTCGCGGTGAAGATCTGCCGGAATCAATCCGACGCGGACAGCGACTGACCAACATGACTGCCGGTCAGAACAAGTTTCCGGTCGTTCCCTCAATGTACAAGTTCGCCCGGCACGGACAGAGCGGCGCAACACTCAGTGAGTTGCTTCCGCACCTGGGAACAGTCGCCGATGACATCTGCTTCATCAAGTCTCTGCACACCGAAGCAATCAACCACGATCCTGCCGTCACGTTCCTGACCACGGGAGCCCAGTTGGCGGGTCGACCAAGTCTCGGATCGTGGCTCTCGTACGGTCTGGGTTCAGAAAACAAGGACCTGCCGGCGTTCGTGGTGATGCTGTCCCGCGGGACCGGTCGTCCAAACGATCAACCCCTCTACGATCGGCTCTGGGGATCCGGCTTCCTGCCATCTCGACACCAGGGAGTGAAATTGCGCAGCGGCGGTGATCCTGTCCTGTATCTGTCGAATCCCCCGGGGATCGATGCGTCGTTGCGACGAGACATGCTCGACGATCAGGCTGCGCTCAATCGGATCCAGTTGGAACGGGTCCACGATCCCGAAATTGAAACGCGCATCGCCCAATACGAACTGGCGTATCGCATGCAGACATCGGTCCCGGAACTGGCAGATGTCTCCCATGAGACGGCCGACACGTTCAATCTGTACGGACCCGACTCGCGCAAACCAGGAACGTTTGCCGCCAATTGTCTCTTGGCTCGCCGCCTGGCCGAACGCGGTGTCCGGTTCATTCAACTGTTCCACATGGGTTGGGACCAGCACACGAATCTGCCGGCGCAAATCCCCCACCAGGCCCGTGATATCGACCAGCCGTGTGCCGCTCTGATTCATGACTTGAAACAACGGGGATTGCTGGACGACACCCTGATCGTCTGGAGCGGTGAGTTTGGCCGCACGGTCTATTGCCAGGGCAACCTGAGCGCCACGAATTACGGTCGCGACCATCATCCCCGATGCTTCACGATCTGGATGGCAGGCGGTGGCATCAAGGGAGGGATGACTCACGGCGAAACGGACGACTACAGCTACAACATCGCCCGCGATCCCGTGCATGTCCACGACCTGAACGCGACCATCCTGCATTGCCTGGGAATCGATCATCACCAGTTAACATTCAAATTCCAGGGCCGACACTATCGCCTGACCGACGTCCACGGAGAGATCATCCGCCCCATCCTGGCATGATTTCCGGCTCTCCACCGACCCCGTGTCGGTGGAAGCCACGAGTGACCAGCTACAACAGATCCGCCATCCGGTTGTTCAACTCTCCACCGACCCCGTGTCGGTGGAAGCCACGACTGACCAGCTACAACATAGTCGCCA